>CAZLQI010000005.1:0-186521 GCA_964561765.1 uncultured Chromatiales bacterium | reverse complement strand
TTCCAGTTTCCTGCTGGGACTGGTCGAGACCTTTCTCTACGGCTGGTTCGTGGCGGTGATCTTTGCGCCACTGTTTAACTTTTTTGCCAGGAGAACTACCTGAGCCGTAACCGCGGGCAATCGCATCACACCACATCAACCCCGAACCCAATGAAGTCGATAGGAGACATTGACATGATATTCGGAAACAAACGTAAGGCGTCCGAGGCCTCGGGCGAAACCATCTACACCTGCCCGATGCACCCCGAAGTGCAAAGCACCGAGCCGGGAAAGTGCCCCAAATGCGGCATGTTTCTCGTTGCGAAAACCGACGCCGACGCCGACGCCGATGACAACGAGCCTAAGCACGAAGCCAGCGACGAGGCCAGCAGCGGATGCTGCGGCGGGCACGAGCACCAACACGCCAACCACGCCTCGGGCGATGGATGCTGCGGCGGCCACAAGGACGAACACGCGTATCACTAAAGCGCGGCCATCACCGCATAAAATACCCCCCGGTCTTCGGGCGTGAAAACCCATGGATCGGGGGCTGTAGGAGAAGTTGGATATAGCCCAACAGCCAGTGTTTGATTGACTTGTCAGGACGTAGGCCTACGCGTATTCCTCGCGCGGTTTTGCCGTGGCTCTGTCCCGGCTGGCCAGCGCGATCCCCGCAAGGGTCAGAGCGACGCCGATGGCCTCGAACCAACCCAACCTCTCGCTGAAAAATAGCGCCCCCATCGACAACCCGAACACCGGCATCAGAAAACTGAAAGTATTGGCAACGTTCAGTGCGGTTTCTTGCAGGATTAGGTTCCAGAGCCAATAGGCCAGCGCCGATCCGAACAGGCTGATCCCGGCCAGAGCCAGCAGAAATTGCGGCGCCCAGACAATAGTAAAGGGCTGCTCCAACGCAAAGGCCGCCACCAGCAGCGGCACACCGCCGATCAGCATCTGACAACCCATCCCCATCATCGCGTCAACCTTTGGCGCGAGGTAGCGGATCAGAACATTGCTGATGGTGACGCCAAGGGCGGCCAGCAAGATATAGCCAAACCCGATCAGGTAGGTTTCGGCTCGGGCGGTCAGCAGCTGTGGCAGCGCGATGAATACGATCCCGGCAAACCCTAGCGCAAGCCCCAGCTTGCCCCGTCTGCCCATATGCTCGCCCAGAAATAGGCTGGCTAGCACCGCGGCCAGCAGGGGCTGGGTGTTGGTGATGACCGTGGCGATGCCCGGCGATACGAACTCGGCCGCGTGAAACATGCCGAGATAGGCAAGGCTCGTGGCCCCCAGCCCGATGGCGGCCAGCGTGATCCAGACCCGCACCCCGCGCGGCCAGGGGCGTTTCAGCGCCACCCCCGCCCCCACTAGCACCGCGCCGGACAGGAACGCACGCAACGCCGCGAATGTCATCAACGGCGCATAGGCAAAGCCCGCTAGGATCAGGGGATAGCAGAGCGCCCAGAGCAGCATGACCAGAACGATCCTGGAAATTTCGAATACGCCCATTCAGAGGGAACCTGTCAGGCAAGGCGACACTCGGCTCATCGGCATTGCAGCTCTCGGGTATTGCCACCTTCAGCCGCGCCGTTGTCCCAGCCCCCGCATCTGGCATCCGAAATATCGTTTCGGATCATCGGCAGCACCCCGACCTTGCGGGTTAGCTGGATCTGGAAAACGACCAGCCCGCCGTAGCGGAAACTGGCTTCGCAGGCGGCAAGATAGAATTCCCACATTCGACAGAAACGCGCATCATAAAGTGCGACCACATGGTCGCGATTGGTCAGAAATCGCAGCCGCCACGCCCTGAGTGTTTCAGCATAATGGAGGTGCAGAACTTCGATATCGGCAATGATCAGGCCGCTTCTTTCGATTGCCGGCATGATTTCCGACAGCGAGGGAGTATAGCCGCCCGGAAAGATGTATTTGCGGATCCAGGGATGCGGCGCGGCTGGTTCGATCACGCTGCCGATGGTATGAACCAGCGCGACCCCGTCCCCGCTCAGTAACTCGGCAATTCTGGAAAAATATTCAGGGTAATACGCGGCCCCGACATGCTCGAACATGCCCACCGACACGATCCGGTCGAATTGCCCGCGTTGATGGCGGTAATCGCGTAGCGCGAAATGCACCTTGTCCGACCGACCTTCGCGTAGGGCGCGTACCTCGGCATAGTGTTGCTGCTTGACCGACAGGGTTACCCCGGTGACCTCCACATCCGCGCGCCGGGCCAGCGATAGGGCTAGCCCTCCCCAGCCACTGCCGATATCAAGTACCTTTTGGCCGGGCGCAAGATGCAGTTTGGTCGCGATATGGTCCAGCTTTCGTAGCTGCGCGGTTTCCAGACTGTCCTCCGGGGCCTCAAAATAGGCGCAGGAATACTGCCGCTCGGGGTCAAGGAAGAGATCATAGAGATCATCGGACAGGTCATAGTGATGGGCGACGTTGCGTTGCGCCCGTCCCACCGGGTTATGCATCATGAAGCGTCGCCCCAGCCGGCGCAGGCGCTGCTGTAACCGGCGGACCCAATGGCCGCTGCCAAGACCGATATTCGAGAGACAGAGGTCAAGGAATGCGTATATATCGCCGCGCGTCACGCTGAGCCGGCCATCCATATAGGCCTCGCCCAATGCCAGATCGGGATTGATGGCGATCCGGCGCACGGTTTGCCAATCATGGATGGCAATGGCGACGGTCGGCCCGCTAGCACCAAAGCGCAGCACACGCCGGTCGGGCAGGCAAAGCTCCAGCGTTCCGGTGCGAATGATCCGCGTCAATGCGGCCCGCAACACTATGGCTAACGGTCTTCTCAGAGGGCCGAGGGGGTCGGGGGCATCAGGCTTGGCCCCAACTGCGGTAAAACCAGTATTGTTGGCGGGCATATCATGCTCCTTTCCATCGGTCAGCGTCAATTTTTGGCTATTTAGGCTATTTCTATTTTTTCTTGTTGCTCAATCGTTATCCTCATGTTGTTAATTTGTTACACCGTCGCAGTAGGAACGCCGGTTACCCAGCGTCCCCTGCACAGATCCCGGCGTGCGATTTTCCCGCACCGGGCTCTTCAAACATACTCACTCGCGTAGTAAGACCAGCTCTCACACAAGCCCCCGATTCGCTGTCTGGCGGGGCGGCTGGGCAGGTGTCGGAAACACAACGCGCTCCAGTACCCGTTTCAGCTTCGGCCACGTCAAACTTCGTCTTTGACTCCGTCGATTTAACCACTTGTACAGCAACTTCACCACTTCCTTGTAGAACGTCCACAGGCCTCGGCTGTTGCCCACTACACGGAAGTAGTTGTAATGTCCGCGTACTTTCCGCATCAGGGTCTTGAGTAAAACCGGCAGGCGTTTGTGCCGATTGACTTTGAGCCACTCCTTGCACGCTCGCACGCTGCCGCGTAGTTTCTTCTTCGCCGTCCGTCGCCATACTCTCGGCGTTCCCTTGCTGTCGGCTTCCCAATAAAACTCGAAACCCAGAAAGGTGAACCGACGATCACGGCCCGGATGAAACCGACTGAAGCGATGAATGCAGGTCTTCTCAGGGGCCACTGCCAATGCGAATTTCTTCAATCGATTGGGCAAAACTCTGTAGAAAGCTTGCGCTTCGCGCCGATACTGGAAGGTGCAGACAAAGTCATCCGCGTAGCGGATAATGTGTGCCTGTCCCTGACAGTGTGGCTTGACCACCTTTGTAAACCACAGATCCAGCACGTAGTGCAGGTAGATATTCGCCAATATCGGCGATATCACACCTCCTTGCGGTGTGCCTGTATGGGGGTGGAAAATCGTGCCATCCGTTTCCAGTATCCCGGCTTTAAGCCAGGTGTCGATGAGTCCGAGAAACGGTTTGTCGTCGATCCGCTCGCGTAGCATCCGTAACAGCCGGCCATGGCCTATCGTGTCGAAGAAACCTTTGATGTCGGCTTCGACGACGTAGCCGTGACAACCAAACTGCAGCTCGTAGGTGAGGTCTTTGACGGCATCTTTCGCCCCCATCTTTTGCCGGTAGGCATAGCTGGTGGGTTGGAAGTCTGCATCAAAGATCGCTTCAAGCAACAATCGTACGGCACCTTGCAGTAGCCGATCTTCGACAACGGGAATGCCCAGTGGGCGTTCTTTGCCGTTTCCCTTGGGGGATGTACTTTCGCCGAACTAGTCGACTTCGGTATTCACCCCGTTTTAGACGCTCTACCAATTGCCTGATGTTGGTGTCCAGATGTTTCCCATACCGGGCCACCGTTTCCTTGTCCACGCCTGCCGCACCCTGCTTGTTGAGCTTTCGCCACGCGGTGTGTAGCAGCGCTTCGTCCAAACAACCGTAGAGGTTTTGAAATCGGTGAGCTTTCGCAGTGCTCGCCTTGGTGGATAGTGCCCGCAAGAAGGTTGGCTCTGCGTAATCCGGCCCGACTGTGTCCGGCGCGAGTTGCCTTTGCGAACCGCGTATGTCTGCCACTCCCTTCCCCATCTGATCGGCCCTACCGTCTCCGAGTAATATGAAGTGATCCGACTTCCCAATGGCCTTCAAGCTCCGTCCCCGTTTGTAGCGGTTCTCAGTGCTTTACCCTTCCCTTGGAGCCATAGGGATCTCCCGCGTTCATGACGCATCTCTTGTTACATGGCGTAGCTTGAGAACTCCGCCGGTTCTCCACAGGCTCACCAATGTTCACGTATGCCTCAGTCTTCATAACCAAGGCACCGTTCCGCCAGAGGCGCAACACTCGGTAATGGTGGATGGTTAACCCTTTCCATGACGGACTGGACTTTCGCTCGACCAGATGCGGCAGGCGGAAGGGGGGCGACTTTTGCGTTTTTTTGCAAAAGGCGTGACGCTTTTGACTGTCCGTTGGATGAACTTGTTGTGTGTTTAATGCGCAAGCTTTGCACTAGCGATACGATTTAAACTGACACCAGACTCCGCAGCTTCTATAGCAAGATGACGATGAACCTCAGGTGGTACGCGAACCATGAACTTGCCACTGTATTTACGCGCTGTAAGGGGCGAAGGTATTTCTTCGTTGCTTTTGTTCATGTCTGAAACACAATCTTTAACAGCGGAACGAATGCCTTTTAATGCTTTTTCAGAGGTTGGCGCGAGCCAACTAAGACTTGAGAATTCGGCGCACAAGCCTACAAACTCTTCATCTTCATCAGACCACAATACGCGGTATGTATATTTATCACTTTCAAGCACCATGATGCACCTCGATTTTTTCAATGGCAAGCAACACCTGCCTGACCTGATAGGGCTTAGCTTTACCTTTATGGTTTTGAATATTTACACGTGGATCGCCAGGCCAGGGCGTTTTGTAGATGCAATGACTGCTACCGCTCTGACGTGGGTTACTGAAATAATGTGAGCAAACCTTTTGAAGGTCGTTGAAACGTACCCCTTTGCGCGATAAAGGGCGATAAAGGGGGCGCGCGTATTTATATCTCTGGCTTTCATTGATGCTACCTCAGCATTGGCAGAATGCCATCTTGCATTAAAGATGTTCATCCATTTTATGGGTGGATCACGTTGATGTATCAGTGCAATACTTGAGATCAACCTTCCATATTTTCTTCCTCCCCTTGTCATTCAGCAGAACGCTTCCGCCTTCATTCTCATCAAAATCTCCGACCTTTATCTGACTGCGATTTATCAGCGTAATTGCCAAACGATCACCCAGCACGGCACGAAATTCTTCCAGTATATCGAGCGCCAACGCATGTCTTCCCGGCCGCACGGCATGCAAAAAACTAAGCTGTGAATCCAGACCGATCGTCTACCGGGGGAGGCAATTTACCCGAAGACAACATTAGCTGTATGGCCTTGACTGCCCCGACAACCCGGTCCTTGAGCTGCGAGATTATCTCAACTTCACGGCGTCGACGGGATTTGTGGTGGTAGATGGCACATTTCAGAACGGGTCTGCCTGTCATCTCTTCCAGACACGGCATCTGGGCGGCCAACTGGATTTCATCATGTTCTTTTTTCTGCTGGCTGCCGTGTTTATACTCAACCGGAAAAGGAATGCCGCTATCATCAAATTCAACGACATCGGCCTTACCCACGAGATGGTGCTTGTCGCTGTACAGCGGTAATGATCGAACTACACGAATTCCGTCTTCAACCGTGGACTCACCCGCATCGCCCCGACGGTGCGCGCGGTTGCCACGCATGGTGAATCCGTTGTCGTCAAAAACCTGTTCCTGGTGGATCAGGGCACATTGACGCGGGCAATAGCTGTAGTGCTGTAACGCGGAGATCATGAGCGGTTCGGTTTCGCTTTTCATTCCGTCACGGCTGTTGCCAGTCCTCCCGGTGATGCCAGACGCGCAAGATAAAAATACGGTTGCGGGTCATTGCATAACGAACAATGTAATTTCGTAGTACGAGATCACGAATACTTTCCGGTTCCGGCGCCAGAATAACCGGGTGACCGAGTTGAGGCTGATCCCGAAGCAGGGCGATTCCTTCCACCAGCCGTGCTGCCATCCGGTTGGCCGCCTGTGGGTCGTGTTCCTCGATGAACTGACGAAGTCGAACGAGATCACCGACCACCTTGTCGGTGTACTCAAGCCTCATGGCTTGGGCGGTGGCAATTCGTCGTCAGTTCCCCAGCTTTGCAACCACTGATGTACGGTATCCCCATCGATCACCTTTCCCTGGTTTGCGGAATCCAATGCTTCCAATGTCTCTTGCCAGCGCTGTCGATCCCGCATTTCGCGCTCAAGAAACTCTCTGATCGCTTGATTTATAAGCCAGTTCTTGCTTCTTTGCGAGCGTTTTATGGCCTCTTCCAAAGGCTTTTCAATGTCTGGTTGAAGACGAATGCTTGTGACGGCCATAGTAGGTTGAGCCTCAGATGATTACAATGTACTACATTGTAGCATATCGACTGAATTGCAACGTGATACGGTCATCTTGGATGGACCCGGCACACAAATCGAGGAAGGTTAAAGAATTTGTAGCGACGACAGATGGAAAGCTGAGACTCCTTATTCTGCCGCCCTATTCACCCCACTTGAGTCCAGATGAATGGGTGTGAAATTGGTTGAAAAAACACAATCTTGGGAAAACGCAGGTATCGGGGCCAGATCAGTCTAAAGCGGTGGTGCGCCAGCTTCAGAAATTACCGAGGATCTCAAAAAGTTTAATCCTTGATGTTTCTGCCATCGGCACCTTGTGGCCAATACCTCGTCTTCTCTCAGGAACCGGTCTCTCCCTGCGAGGCGGCAAGGGCCACTCCCTCCAGGAGATCATCGAGCTGTGTGGAAATCACCCTAACCTGCGAGCAGACGGCAATACCCCGTAGGCACATGGCTCTTAACGCAGGGTCACCAGCTCCTCGGCGCTGGTCGGGTGGATGGCCACGGTATCGTCGAAGTCGTGTTTGCACGCCCCCATGCGGATTGCCACGGCAAAGCCCTGCAGCATCTCGTCCACACCGTGACCGATGAGGTGACAGCCGACGATGCGCTCCTCCGGCCCCACCGTTACCAGTTTCATGGCCGTGCGCTGCGGATTGCCGGCAATGACGCTGTACATGGCGCTGAAACGTGTCTGATAGACCTTGACCTTGTCGCCATACTGCGTGCGAGCCTGGCCCTCGCTCAGGCCTACTGTGCCGATGGGTGGGTGACTGAACATGACGGTGGGGATGAGATCATAGGGCAGATGGCGCTCCGGCTTGTTGCCGAACAGCCGATCGGAGAGCCGCCGCCCGGCGGCAATGGCCACTGGCGTGAGCTGGGCGCGCCCGGTGACATCGCCCAGCGCATACACGCCGGCCACGTTGGTGTTCTGGTAGGCGTCGGTGGGGATGTAGCCGCCGTCGTCACACGCCACTCCGGTGGCGTGCAGATTGAGCCCTGCGGTATTCGGTGTCCGGCCAATCGCCCAGATGAGACTGTCGTGGTCCTCTAACGTGAGACCACCCTGACAATGCACCGTCAACCGACCATCGCCCTGGCGCTCGACGCGCTCGACACTGGCCCGCGGGATGATGGTCACTCCATCCTCAAGCATATCCTCCATCAATGTCTCGCGCAGCATGGCATCGAAATGGCTGAGGAAGTGATCGCGGCGCAGCAGCATGCACACCTCACTACCCAGGGCCCGGAGCAGACCGGCCAGCTCCACCGCAATATAGCCCGCCCCCACCACGGCCACGCGTTTGGGCTGTTCGGTCAGGGCGAAAAATCCGTCGGAGGTGATGCCGTGCTCGGCCCCCGGCACCGTTGGCACGGTGGGCCGCCCACCCGGGGCAACGGCAATGTGCTCAGCGCGGTACTGCTCGCCATCGACCTCCAGGGTGTGAGCGTCGATGAAGCGCGCCGTACCACTGATCAGATCGATGTGGGCGTCCTCAAGATAACTGCTGTACCAGTCGTTGATCCCCATAATGTACTTTTCACGCGCCGCCACCAAACGCGCCCAGTCAAAGCCCTCGCGGCGCACACCAAAGCCGTAACCGGCGGCATCCTTCAGTGTGTGGGCAATGCCAGCGGCATGCCACATCACCTTCTTCGGTACGCAGCCGACGTTGACACAGGTGCCCCCGAGCGGGCCGTGCTCGATGACGGCGCAGTGCGCTCCGTACTCGGCTGCGCGTTCCACGACGGAGAGTCCGCCGCTGCCCGCACCGATGGCAATCATGTCGTAGTGTTTACTCATGGGAAATAGTCCGACAAATGGGGTTGTGGGAGAGGCGTGACGCTAAAGGAGGAAGCATAGCGCGCCCGGGCGTATTACTATAGACACCTTAAACGAGCCCACTACAACGAGGCAAGGACAGACCATGAAAAGCATTCAGCTCTCCGACGACCTGCTCGCCCGCATCACCGGCGTCATCGAGGAACACGAACCCGCCGCCCAGGACAATGCCAGCGTCACCGCGCAATACCTCGCCGCCCTTATTGGCTACATGTGCTCCGAGTTTCCCGGCTCATCCAACGAGAAGGAAGACTACCTCGATCAACTCCATGCACTGGCCCGGCACGTGCTCGATGAGCGCACCCAGCCACCGGTCGAGGCCGCCCCGGCAACACCGGCAGGGCGTATCGAGGCCAACCCGGACAACCCCGCCACGGGCATCTGGCGTGCACAAAAAGGGGGGATGTGAGGGGGTGCATCCCTCACGTCTCAAGTCGATAGGTCGGATCGCGCAGGCGTTCGGCTTGATCACGCAGCGTGTAGAGCTGTTCTTCCCAATAACGCGGGGTGTTGAACCAGGGGAAGTGGTGCGGGAAGGCCGGATCGTCCCAACGCCGCGCCAGCCAGCCTGAATAGTGAATGATGCGTAGCGCGCGCAAGGGCTCGATGAGCATCGTCTCCAGCGGGTCGAAGTCGTTGAACTCGCGGTAGCCCGCCAGCACCAGGGCGAGCTGGCGGGTCATCTCCGCCGGCGTACCTGAGAGCAGCATCCACAGGTCCTGCATCGCCGGCCCCATGCAGGCATCGTCGAGATCGACGAAATGCGGACCCTCGGGCGCCCACAGGATATTGCCCGGGTGACAGTCACCGTGCAGGCGCAGACGGCGTAGAGGACCAAAGGCCTCGAAGGCCTCACCGGTTAGGGCCAGCACCTCCTCGGCCGCCTGGCAGTAATTGTGCGCCAGCTCGTCGGGGATAAAATCATGTTCGCGCAAGAAACGGTAGGAGGCCTCGCCATAGCCGGCCACATCCAGCTGCGGGCGGTGAACGAAGGGTCGCACCGCACCCAGCGCATGCATCCGGCCAAGCAAGCGTCCCAGCCAGCGCAGGTGTTCAGGGTCATCCAGTTCCGGGGCCCGGCCACCGCGACGTGGATACACCGCGTAGCGGAAACCGGCCTGCTCGAACAAGGTACGCGCCTGCACCGCGCCGCCCGAGAGGGGTAAAGACGCGGCCAGTGGCGCAACCACCGGCAGTTCCTCCCCGGCGAGCATCAGGCTAAAGGCATGCTCTTCCAGGATGGCGGCGTCCGGCCAGCGCTGCGGGCGGTAGAACTTGGCCACCACGAAACCACCCGCCTCCAAGCCAATCTGATAGACCCGGTTTTCATAGCTGTTCAGTGCCAGCAGAGTGCCCGAGGGGAGCAGCCCAAACTGTTCGACGGCGTCGAGTACCACATCTGGCGTCAGCTGGGCATAGGGGTGGGTAGCTTGCGTATCGGTCATCGTGGCCCATTGTTGTTTACTGTGCCCGTGCATTCGGTGGGCCCCTCTTTCACGTCGCAAAAGAGGGCGCAAAACAATACGCTCACCGGTGTTTTGCGGACTCCGTTTTGTGGCCAGCCCGGCAGCCGTGCTAGATTATCGCACTTTCGCCGCTTCATTTCCTCAAGCAAAAGTGTCCAAGGTATTGATGACCATGCACAATCCTCTGCTCGACATGCAGGACCTCCCTCCCTTCTGCGCACTGCGCCCCGAGCACATGGAGCCGGCTATCGACGCCGTGCTCGACGACAACCGCACTCGCCTCGAGACCCTGCTCGCCGCCAACGAACCCGGCACCTGGGACTCGCTCATGCAACCGCTGGAGGAGATGGACAACCGGCTCAACCGCATCTGGTCACCCATCAGCCACATGAATGCGGTGGTCAATTCTAAAGATCTGCGCGCCGCCTACAACGCCTGCCTGCCCAAGCTCAGCGATTACGCCACCGAGCTGAGTCACAACACCCGCCTCTACCAGGCCATTCGCGCCATCGCCGACGGCCCGGAGTACGCACACCTCGATCCGGCCCAACGCAAGATCATCGACAATGATCTGCGCGACTTTCACCTCGGTGGCGTCGACCTGCCCAAAGACAAAAAGGCCCGCTTCAAAACCATCCAGCAGACACTCTCGACGCTGACCAGCAAATTTGAGGAAAACCTGCTCGACGCCACCCACGCCTGGACCCGGCACATCACCCGCGAGGCCGAACTCGACGGCCTGCCCGACTCCGCACGTGCCATGGCCCGCCAGGCCGCCGAGGAGCGCGAACTCGACGGCTGGGTGTTGACCCTGGATTTCCCCGCCTATTATGCGGTGCTGACCCATGCCGAGGACCGCGCCTTGCGCGAGATGCTCTACCGTGCCTATACCACCCGCGCATCCGATCAGGGCGGGCATTGCGAGTGGGACAACACCGACATCATGGCGCAGCTCCTGGCCCTGCGTCACGAGGCCGCGCAGTTACTCGGCTTTGCCAACTTCGCCGAGCGCTCCCTGGCCACCAAGATGGCCCACGATCCGCAGCAGGTACTCGACTTTCTCAACGACCTCGCCCGACGCTCACGCCCGATGGCCGAACGGGAACTGGCCGAACTGCGCGCCTTCGCCTGCGAACACCACGCCCATGGCGATCTGCAGGCCTGGGACATCGCCTATTATAGCGAGAAACTGCGCTGCCACCTGTTCGATATCAGCCAGGAGACCCTCAAACCCTACTTCCCGGCCCCACAGGTCATCCACGGCATGTTCGAGGTCGTACGCCGGCTCTATGGCCTGGATATCCAGGAGGTCGAGGGCACCGACACCTGGCACCCGGACGTGCGCTTCTACGCCATCCGTGACAGCGAGGGTGCGCTGCGTGGGCGCTTTTACCTCGACCTCTACGCCCGTGCGAAAAAACGCGGTGGTGCCTGGATGGACGAGTGCATCAGCCGCCTGCGCCATGCCGATGCCAGCCTGCAACGCCCCGTCGCCTATCTGACCTGTAACTTCACCCCGCCGGTGGGTGAGCAGCCCGCCCTGCTCACCCACGACGAGGTCACCACCTTGTTCCATGAATTTGGCCACGGCCTGCATCACATGCTCACCCGCATCGATCACCTCGGCGTATCGGGCATCAGCGGTGTGCCCTGGGATGCCGTGGAGCTGCCCAGCCAGTTCATGGAAAACTGGTGCTGGGAGCGCGAGGCGCTGGACCTCATCGCGGCACACCATCAGACCGGCACGACTCTGCCCAAAGCGCTGTACGACAAGATGATCGCCGCACGCAATTTCCAGTCCGGTATGCAGATGCTGCGCCAGATGGAACTCTCACTGTTCGACTTCCACCTGCACCTGGATTACGATCCCGACCGCGGCGCGCGCATCCAGGAGATCCTTAACACCGTGCGCCAGGACATCGCCGTGGTCGTACCACCGACCTGGAACCGCTTCCAGCACAGCTTTTCGCACATTTTTGCCGGTGGCTATGCCGCCGGGTATTACAGCTACAAGTGGGCAGAGGTGCTCTCGGCCGATGCCTTCGGCGAGTTCGAGGAAAAGGGCATCTTCGATCGCGACACCGGACGGGCCTTTTTGCATCACATCCTCGAACAGGGCGGCGCCAGCGAGCCGATGGCACTGTTCGTCGCCTTTCGCGGGCGCGAACCCAGCATCGACGCTCTATTGCGCCACAGTGGCATCGCCGCATGAAAACCCCGACAACCATGACAGGAGCACAGACGATGAAACGGCAAAGGACGGGTTGGCTGCTGGGCGTAGGATTGAATCTGATACTGGGCCTGGGACTGGGACTGAGCGCCCCCGGAACGGCACTGGCCAGCATGCTTTATGTAACCGACCATATCCTGCTCGGCCTGCACCAGGGCCCGGCCAGCGACAGCCCTATTATCAAGAGCCTGCCCTCCGGCGACGCCGTTAAGGTCCTCACACAGCGCGACGGCTTCACCCAGATACGCAGCATCGACGGTACCGTGGGCTGGGTCAACAGCACCTATCTCATGGCGGACAAGCCTGCACACGTCCTGCTCCAGGACTTGACAGATCAGCAAGAAAAAAACCGCAGGATCATCACCTCCCTCAGCGACCAGCTCCAACTCAGAATACGGGACCTGAACACCGCCAAGCGCAGACTTGCCCGCACAAAGCGACAACTGACCCATCTCCCCGCCACCGATATGAAGGTTCTGGCCAAGGCGCAAACCGAACTGAAACATCTGCGCACGCAGGTCAGCGCCCTCAAGCGCCAGGCCACCAAGGTCGCCGCTAATCCGGTGCTCCTGCCCACCAATGGCGTCAGTCTGCAGGGTCTGCGGGATAAAAACCTCGCGCTCAACGCCCGCATCCGCCTGGCCGTCGCCAACCTCAACGGTGAGAAGGTCCCCAGCGTCGAACAGCTTGCCAGCCTCGACCCGGGCCTGCCCGTCTGGTATCTCGGGCTGTTGGCCGCCGTCCTGCTGTTCGGTTTTGTCGGTGGCATGCTCTGGCTGGATCTGCGCTATCGCCGGCGCCACGGTGGCTTCCGCATCTAGGTGGTTTGGCGGGCTATGCGGGATCGTGGGTCTTGAAAATCGCCAGCTGGAACGTCAACTCACTGCGCGTGCGCCTGCCCCAGGTGCTCGACTGGCTCGCCACCGCTCAACCCGATCTGCTCGGCATCCAGGAGACCAAGTGCGTCGATGCACAATTCCCCCACCAGGAACTCGAGGCCGCCGGCTACCAGGTCATCTTCAACGGGCAAAAGACTTACAACGGCGTGGCCATCCTCAGCCGCCTGCCCGAAGCCGCGTGTGACATTGCCACCGACCTGCCGGGTCTCAACGACCCCCAGCGTCGCGTGCTCGCCGCGCGCTACGACACGCTGCGCCTCATCAACCTCTACGTCCCCAATGGCGCCGAGGTTGGCAGTGACAAATACGCCTACAAACTCGACTGGCTCGACCACCTTGCCACCTACCTCGAGGCCCAACTCACCGGACACGCCAAACTAATCGTCATCGGTGATTTCAACATCGCCCCCGATGAGCGCGACATCTACGCGCCAGAAAAATGGGCAGACCGGGTCCTGTTCTCCGCGCCCGAACACGCCGCCTTCGAGCGCTTGCGCGCGCTCGGACTGAGTGACACTTTCCGTCTGTTCGACCAGGAAGAGGCCACGTTTAGCTGGTGGGACTACCGCGCCGCCGCCTTTCGTCGCAACCTCGGCGCGCGCATCGACCACATCCTCGCCAGTCCCGCCCTGAGCCCATGCTGCACCGCCAGCTATATCGACAAGGCCCCCCGGCACTGGGAACGCCCCTCTGACCATGCCCCCGTCGTGGCGGAATTTAACGACGGCTAAAGGCCTGTCGGACGGGGAAGGCTGCAAACCCAGGGGGTGAAACGGCAAGGCCGGTGGCGCATTGCCCGCAACGCGGTGTGGCGTATCATGGTGCGTTTTCGTCTGCACGCTGGTGGCTATCCTTGAAATCCGCTCTCTGCTCTCTGTCCCCTGGCACTCGCGCCTGTAGTCGCACGTTCACCGGCGCCGACAGCGGCCTGTCCGCACGCCCTCAAGGCTGACCTCATGACCTATCTCATCGCTGAATTGGTCGTGATGCTCTGCCTCATCCTGCTTGCGTCTCTGCTGTTTACCAATGCACTGGAACACCTTGGTGCGAGATTAAAGATCTCCGAGGGGATAACAGCCTCGCTGTTCGCCGCCATCGCCACCGCCCTGCCCGAGACTCTGGTGCCACTGCTGGCGCTGTTCGCGGGCACCGGCAATGTCACCCTCAACGCAGAGGTGGGCATGGGCGCGATTCTCGGTGCGCCATTGATGCTATCCACACTGTCAACATGCCTCATGGCACTCGCCGTCCTCCATCGACGCGGCATCAGGGGACGGATAAAACCGGAACGCCGGGGCTTGCGGCGGGACCTGAACTTTTTCCTGTTCGCCTTCGCCCTCGCCATCGCCGCGATGTATGTCCCACCGGCGGCACGCTACCTGCGCGCGACCATCAGCATCGCGCTGGTGTTCACGTATTGCATGTATACCCTGCTGACCCTGCGCGCCTCACAACGCCTGGTCGAAGACGGTTACGGCACCGCAGCCGACGCGCCGATGTACTTCGCGCGCGGTGGCCTGCCGGTCAACCTGACGAGCATTCTGGTACAACTCGGTGCCGGACTGGTGTTGCTGATCTTCAGTGCCGAGGGGTTCATTCGCGCTATCGAGGGGACCGCACACATACTGGGCATCTCGGCCTTGTTACTGTCACTGCTCATCATCCCGATCGCCACCGAATTACCGGAGAAGATCAACAGTATCCTCTGGATTCGGCGCAACAAGGACACGCTGGCGGTTGGCAATATTACCGGCGCTCTGGTCTTTCAGGGCACACTCCTGCCCGCCATCGGGATCATGTTCACACCCTGGCAACCACACCGGGCAGTGCTGGCCGGTGTGCTGATCACCCTGGGTGGCGTCACCTGGATCCGACTGCATGCACAGACAACAAACGGGCTACCGATATGGGGCTTGCTGGTCAACGGTGCTTTTTATCTGCTCTTTCTTGGCATTACGCTCGCACGATAAAAATGCACCAAACTTTGTATTTTAGTGCCTGTTGCACCGCGCATTGAAACACGATATCGGGAGAGTGCCGGGTTAAGGCACCAGGCGTTGGATACGATAGCGCAATCGACAGGTCCGCCGCCCCGGATTGAGCGCCGGGACGGCGGTGAGCCGCGCGCGCAACACCGCACTGCTCGCCCCGGGGGCACGCACGAAGGCACCGACGGCGTTTTCGTTTTGCGGTGTGGACAGGCGAAACGCCGTGTCGAAATGCCGCCGCACCCGCGCACTGGCACGGTAGGCCGACGCCCGCAGCTCGTGCGCGGCAACAAAATTGGACACCAGCGTCCCCTGTGGCGCGAGGCAACGCAGCAGTGCCTGCGCCCAGTGCCTGTTCGCCTCCACTGCCCGCACCGGTTCGCCCTCATCCTCACCGTAGAGATCGTCAATGATGTAATCGAAAGGCATGCCATCATAGTCGGCTACCCAGCGCCGCGCGTCAGCCAGGTGCAACGCGGCATGCTGGGAACGCACGCCGAAGAAACGCCGCGCCACCGACAGGTGCACGGGATTGAGTTCCACACCCACGATCGCCTCCGGGGCCAGGAAATGGCGCAGCTGACGAATGACCGTGCCACCGCCCACACCGAGCACCAGCACCCGGCGCACCCGCTCTGGCGGATGAAGAAAGGCGGGCAGCAGAAGCAGGTCCCAGACGCCACTGGTCACCGGGCGGGCCGGATTGTACTGACTGTGAAAGACACCGTCGGTGTACAGACGCCGGGCACGACCGGCGCTGCGCACCTCGTAGAGCACCCCCTTCACCGTCTTGTGCCAGAGCAATGCCACGATGATGCTACCGGCCACTGACCACAAGGGACACAGGACTGCGCGGCACTCAGCGGTGCCTCGCCGCCTCGGCACGGCGCAAGTGTGCCAACACGCCAGGCGAGGGATAACCATCGGCCGGCAGACCGGCGGCGACCTGATAAGTGCGCACCGCGGCCCGAGTCTTGGCACCCAGGATGCCATCCGGTCGGCCGGCGGCATACCCCATGGTGACCAGAAGACGCTGCAATTCCAGGGACTGTGTCCGCGACAAGACACGGCTGTCCGCCTTGCGCCCGAGTTCCAGGGCAGGCACACCGACCAGGCGATCGGCCAGAATGCCCACCGCCAGCGCATAGTTCAGCGAGCGGTTCCAGTGCAGGATGACCCGAAAGTTGTGATAGACCAGAAAGGCGGGACCCGCGTGACCCTGCGGTAAGACCAGCGAGGCCTTCATGTTGTCCTGCGGCAGAGGACCACCATCGGTCCGACGCACCCCCAGCGCGGCCCAGGTCTTCAGGGGTTGACGGATATCGAGTTGGGCGAGGTTCCAGTCGAAGGTCCTGGGCAAACGCACCGCCCGCCCCCAACGTTGCCCGCGCTGCCATCCCTCATGGCGCAGGTAATTCGCCCCGGAGGCGAACACATCCGCCAGATCTCCCCACAGGTCCCGCCGACCATCACCGTCACCATCCACCGCATAGTGCAGAAAGGTCGAGGGGATGAACTGCAACTGCCCCATGGCACCCGCCCAGGACCCTTTCATCGCCCGCGCCGTGATGTGACCGGCATTGATGATATGCAACGCATCGATAAGCTGAGTGCGGAAGAACTGACTGCGGCGCTGATCATAGGCCAGCGTAGCCAGAGCATCGATGACCGGGAAGGTGCCGACATGGTCACCGAAATTCGTCTCCAGTGCCCAGAAGGCGACCAGGTAGCGCGCCGGCACGCCGTAGCGGCGTTGCACCGCCGCCAGTAACACGTGGTGTTGGTGTAACAGTTGCCGACCGCGCGCAATCCGCACCAGCGTTACCCGTTGGTCCAGGTAATGCCAGAAGGTCTGGGTAAACTCGGGCTGACGGCGATCGAGCTGCACCACCCGGTTGATCCGTCGCACCGAGCCGAGTGCACGCCGAAGGGTCGCAGACGAGATACCCTGGGCAGCCGCTTCGCGGCGCACACCCTGCACCCAGACCTGGAACCGCGCGGCGGCCTGTGCTGCCACGATACCCCGCTCCACCGGCCCATGCGCGGGCTTGTCCGCCATACTGGCGCGCGCCACACCCGGTGTAGCGAAGACCGCCAGTGCCATCAGCAGCAGACAGACCCTACCGGGCGTACTCACGACCACTCGCCATGGCGAGATCAGGGGCTGGCGGGTTTTCATCAGGGTGGCGTCACTCACTGGCATGGGAGAGGATGGGCAGCAGGCCCACATCTGCATATATGACATGAAAATTAAACTCTAACGATATGATATAACAGGTGGCTTTCATATTCGCTCACTGTGCAACCGGTGCCTGTCCACGTCAAGCCTCAGCGCCTGATCGCGGGTCACTATCGGCCACCCACCCCTGCACCTTCGACACACCGCACCATCACGCACAACCGGGTCAATCCGCGTTACTATTCCGGTATGGAGCTGATCGACACCCATTGTCACCTTGATCTGGCGGCCTTCGAGCGCGATCGGGATGCGGTGCTGGCCGCATGTCTGCGCCAGGGCGTGCAACACATCGTGGTACCCGCCGTGCGGGCTATAGGCTGGGACGCCCTGGTGCAGCTATGCCGGACCGCTACCGCCTCGCCCTCCCCCCGGTTGTACCCCGCTCTGGGCCTGCATCCGATCTATGTTACGCACCATCACGATCAGGATATCGCAGCCCTGGCACGATATGTGGCGGATGAACGCCCCCTGGCCGTGGGGGAGATCGGGCTGGATTTCTACATCGATGACCCGCACCGGGCACGCCAGCAGCAGCTGTTCGAGGCACAACTGGGGATTGCACGTGACGCCGGTCTACCGGTGCTGTTGCATGTGCGCAAGGCCCACGCACAGGTGCTCGCCAGTCTGCGCCGTGTGCGCGTACCCGGCGGGATCGCGCACGCCTTCAACGGCACCCTGCAACAGGCACAACAGTATATCGACCTGGGCTTCAGGCTGGGCTTTGGCGGCATGCTGACCTATGCCCGCGCGCGCAAGCTGCGCGCCCTGGCCCGCACCCTGCCTGCCGCCGCCCTGGTGCTCGAAACCGACGCACCGGACATGACCGTGGCCAGCCATCGCGGCGAGCGCAACAGTCCGGCCTATCTGCCCGAGTGCCTGGCGGCCCTGGCTGAGGTACGCGATGAAACACCCGAGACCCTCGCGGCACAGACCACGGCCAATGCCAGGGCCGTGCTGGGGTTGCACTGAACCGCACCAAACACGCCGACACGCCATGAGCACATCTGACTATGACCAGCGCTTCGCCGGACTGCAACGCCTGTACGGCACCGTTGCCTATGCCCAGCTCAAGACCCTGCACCTGTGCGTGATCGGCCTCGGCGGGGTCGGCGCCTGGGCGGCCGAGGCGCTGGCACGCACGGGCATCGGCCGCCTCACGCTCATCGACTATGACACCATCAGTCTGAGCAACATCAATCGACAACTGCCCGCACTCAGTGACACCGTCGGCGAGAAAAAATACGCCGTGCTCGCCCGACGCATTGCAGCTATCAACCCGCTCTGCGACTGTCGCTGCGTGGACGACTTCATCACTGTCGATAACCTCGCCACCCACCTCCACCAGGACCACTGTCATGACGGCGTCATCGACGCCATCGACGCCATCACCGTCAAGGCCGCCATCATCTATTACTGCAAGCGCAACAAGATCCCCGTCATCACCACCGGCGGCGCCGGCGGTTGCACCGACCCGACCCAGATCACGGTGGCTGACCTGAGTCGTACCTACAACGATGCCCTGGCTGCGCGCGTGCGTGGGCGCCTGCGTGACAACTATGGCTGGACCAAAAATCCTAAGCGACGCTTCGGCGTGGAGTGTGTCTTCTCCACCCAACACAAGCTCTACCCCAAGGCGGACGGCAGCGTCAGTCACAAGAAACCCGGCATCCACGGCGTCCACCTCGACTGCCGCTTCGGCTACGGCTCGGCCAGCTTCATCACCGCCAGCTTTGGTCTCTTTGCCGCTGCACGTGCCATCGACAAGGCGCTCAAGCGCCGGCGCGTGCGCTGAGTCCCTTGTGTCACCCGTTCTGAGAGGTAAAACCGGGTAAAAACCGCCATGAAACGCACGTTACAAACCTACTTCCAGCAACTCACCGCCCTGCTCCCCGCACTGCTGCTGTTCGTGTTTCTGCTTGCCGCCTATTTTCAGCGTTTTATCACCCGCCCCATCCACATACTCGCCCGGGCGGTGGCGAGTGTCACTCACAGCGGCGCTGACAGACTCCCCGCACCCGCGACCGGCAGCCGCGAGATCCGCGTCCTGTTCACCGATTTCAACGCCCTGCTGGTGCGCGAATACCAGGTCCGGCGGCAGTTACACGCGGAAAAGACCCGGCTGCACATTACCCTGGAGTCGATCGCCGACGGGGTAATCACCACCGACCCGCACTGCGCTATTCGCTATATGAATCCGGTGGCGGAACAGCTCACGGGCTGGCCCCAGGATGAGGCCATCGGTCGACCACTTGGCGAGGTTTACATCCTGTTCGATGAAGCCACCCAGCAAACGGTGCACGAGGACATCGATCCCTGTCTGGTGCGCAACATCGTGCGCTTTGACAAAGACCACATCGTCCTGCTCACCCGCAGTGGCAAGACACTAGCCATACAGAGTTCCACCGCGCCGATGCGCGATGAGCACGGTCACATCAACGGCGCAGTGGTGGTCTTTCACAATGTAGCCGAGGCACGCGCGATGGCCCGCCGATTACACCACCAGGCCACCCACGATGCCCTCATCGGACTCATGAACCGTGCCGAATTCAAACGCCAACTGAGCCGGTTCGAGCAGGATCAGGCCCGCCACACACTGCTCTTCCTCGACCTGGATCAGTTCAAGGTAGTCAATGATACCGTCGGCCACATCGCCGGTGATGCTCTGCTCAAACAGGTGGCACTGCTGCTCCTGCACAATGTGCGCACGTCCGATATCGTGGCCCGGCTCGGTGGTGACGAATTCGCGCTGCTACTCAGCGATTGCAGGCGCGACCAGTCTCTGGGTATTGCCGAGAATATCCGTGCCTCAATAGAGGACTTCGTCTTCGGCTGGGAGGACAAGACCTTCAAGATAGGCACGAGCATCGGTGTGGTGTTCAATTCCAACCAGCGCGATACACAAAATGAGCTGATGCGTGCCGGTGATATCGCCTGCTATGCCGCCAAGGACCGGGGACGCAATCGCGTGCATGTCTACACCGAGGGCGATGCTGAGCTGGCACGGCGCCACGGCGAAATGCAGTGGGTCTCACGCATCCATGCTGCACTGGAGCACGATGGTTTCCTGCTCTACGTCCAGCGCCTCGAACCCCTGCGGGCACATTACCATCACGCTCAGTATGAAGTGTTGATACGCATGCGCGATGCGGCCGGGCATATCCATGCGCCCGGTATGTTCATTCCTGCTGCGGAGCGCTATGGGTTGATGCCAAAAATCGATATCTGGGTTCTGGAACGACTCCTTACAAATAAAACCATGCATGATTGCCTGCACACGGGATTGCCGCTTACGCTTAACATCAACCTCTCGGGAACAACACTGAGCGACGCCAAATACATCCACCACATCCATGCGCTGTGCCAGCAACACCCCTTGCCAGCGGGTGCGATCTGTTTCGAGATCACTGAAACCGCCGCCATCGCCAGCCTCGCAACCACCGCCGCGTTCATGCGGGACATGAAACAGCTGGGTTGTGAATTTGCCCTCGATGACTTCGGCAGCGGCCTCTCTACCTTCGCCTATCTCAATAACCTGCCCGTCGACTACATCAAGATCGACGGCGCCTTCGTGCACGACATGACAAGCAACCCCATCCACCGTGCCATGGTCAACGCCATCAACGAAATTGGCCATATCATGGACCTGAAGACCGTCGCCGAATTCGTCGAGAACCACCGCACCCACGCCATGCTCTGCGACATGGGCATAGACTATGTACAGGGCTTTCACATCCACCGCCCCGAACCGCTCCAGGACGTCTGCCGGACACTCATCGAACAGGCGCACCCCCCTGCCTCTGGCGGCCAGTATCACCTGCACACTCACCGGGGATGATTCTTCAGGTCCCTCTTTTCGGCCGCTGCTTTCTCCTCGCACCCCGATGCAACGCCAGCCCGTGCACCATCAGGCCCAGACCAGCCAGAATCGTGAAAATTATCGGCAGCGCGTACACCGGGCTCAGCGGCAACAGGCTGACGCCGACATTGGCCAGTGCGGCAATGCCCATCTGACTGAACCCCAGCATGGCTGCGGCCGCGCCGGCCGCCCGGTCGAAGGGGCGCATCGCAATGCCTGTGGCATTGGGGACGATCAGCGCGATGCCGGAAAAACTCACCATGATCGGCAAAAGCATGCTCGCCAGATTGACCCGGTCCAGGTAACCCATGCCGGCTTGCAACAGGGCGCCCGCCACGATCAGCACAAGGCCGATGCGCAGAATCCGCATTGATGACATGCGCCTCAGCAACCGGACCCCCAGCATTGATCCACCCACAAAGGCCAGTAGCACACCACCCGCCACCACGGCGATCCACCGTGCGGGCAATCCCAACACGTCGGTGACCAGCGCCGGGGCTTCGGTCAGGGAGGTATACACCACGCCAATGGCTAACCCGTTAATCAGGATCGCCGGCAAGAAGCTCTGATGCCGGAAAAGACGGCCATACGCATGCCACAGACGGCGTGGTAACAGTCTCTGCGACGGGTCTGGGTGATGCGTCTCTGGCAGGAACAGGAACACCACCCCCAGCAGCACGCAACCCAGGGCCAGGAGAATAAACATGTTTGCGTGCCAGCCGAACCGATCATCGACTATCGAACCCACGATCGGTCCGAGTGCCGGTGCCAGGGCAAAGGCCGCATTGATGCGAGCATAGATGGTACCGATCTGATCCTTCGGATAGCTGTCACGTACCGCAGCCGAACAGATTACCGCACCGGCACAGGCCCCGAGTCCCTGCAAAAACCGTCCCGCCAACAGCAGATCAAGGCTGCTGCTAATCCAACAGACATAAGAACCGGCGATGAACAGCAGCGCGCCCCAGAGCGCGACCGGTTTGCGTCCTATCCGGTCCGACCAGGGGCCGTAGAACAGTTGCACCAGGGCATAGGCCAGCAGATAGACCGTCATGCTCTGTTGCACCGCGCTGTAACTGACACCCAGCTCATGCGCAATGCGTGGTAGCGAGGGGGTGTACTCGGTATCACCGAACGGACCGACCGAGACCATCAACACCAACACCCAGATGGCCGGCACCGTGGTGTTCCGCCGGGAAGGACACAACAGTTTCATACCAGGTCCATGTCTAGACTGCCTCAACGCGGGTATCTACCCGACTTCCAGGGCGCAGGATACTCGCCGAGATCGCAGGCACACTATCCTGCGGGTGCGGTCCGGCACAGTCTACCCCTGGCGCTGCCGACACGGTGCTCCAGCGCCCACGGGCATGCGGGTACGTGGTTAGTGTTCGTGCGTCGGCGTGGAATTGAACAGTTTGTTGAGCACCTGCTCACTTTCGATAGGCTCACCGGTCAGCACCATGGCCAGCAATTCGCCACCCAGCACCTGCGGGGCCAACACCATGTCAGGGTGTACCCGGCGCACTCGCGTCAGATTGCGCGCATTGCTTACGGCGGCGACCGTTTTCGCCGTTTTGCTCACCTCCTTTGCGGCCAGCACCACGAAGGCGTTCTCCGAGTCGTCTTCGGTCAATGCGATGATGGCCTTGGCATGCTCTGCGCCTGCCGTGCGCAGGACCTCGATGTCGCTGGGATCACCAATGACGATATCCGCTCCCTCGAAGGCGGCCTCATTCACACCCACGGGTATAATCAGTGTGACGTGCTCGTTACGGGCATGCAATTCACGGTATGTATTGCGTGCCAATGGCGTATCTCCCACCAGAATATAATGATTGTCCCGCTTCATCTGTTGCCTCCCCGGATCAAGCAATGCCCGCATGCGTCCATTGATAAGCGGCACCAGCACCGCGCTCAATGACGTGGCAAACACGGTCAAACCCAGCGCGATGAGCGACATCACAAAAAATCTCGCCTCGGTGGTGACCGGTAATATGTCCCCATATCCCACCGTCGACATGCTGACCACGGTAAAATACAGGGCATCGGTAAAACTGCCAATCACCGGCTTGAACTGGTTGCCAAGTACGTAACTGCCAACCACCCCGTAACCCAGGGCCAGCGCGATGCTCGCCGCGGCAAACAGGGTGCCGACGGCCAGGCTGCTTTTTCTGAAATGACGCTGGCCAAACAGCAACCCTACCAATACTACGAACAGATAGATTTCCTGCGCGTGATCGGCTACCGGGCGGGGGTAAAACAGGGCCAGTGCAAGCCCCGACAGGATCATGACCAGCGCACCAAACCAGGCCAACCGCGAACGCCACAGCAAACCGACGCCGATGACGAGTTGTACAAAACCAAGTGCGAGGTGTGGCAGGCCACGAAAATCGATGTACGCAACACCACCGACCAAAGGCCGCAGCATCTCATCCAGGCCATGACTGATCCGCACATGCGCCAGCGATGGCAGCATTTCCAGTACCCCGGCCAGTCCGACGGCCAGCGCCAACGGCACATGGGGAAACCACACCGCCATGCCCATCGCACGGTATACCTTCGCATAGCCCCGCCGCCACCCAACGGGTATATGCCGTATTACACCCTGCTGGAGTCGCCTGAACACTGCATCGCCCCTTCATATTCGTGATGTGCGCAGACCGCTGCGCCCGCTCGGACAGACCCCATGAGCTGATCTGGCACAACGCGGATAACACACCGCCGGAGTCGCCCTCCATGCCGCACCGGAGCAACTCATCGAGGGGGGGGGCGATGCGCGAGAGTGGCGAAGGGGGTGGGAGAGTGTCTGCCCGGGCCCGCTATTGGGGACACGACCAGCGAGCGTTGCCTGCTCGCGCAGGGTAGACCCGCCGCGCCAAGGTACCTGGCGCCAGCACTCGCCGCTGTATGAACCCCGGCACGGCCGTCAGAACGCGGCCATGCCCATCACCGGTCCAGGGGGGATTGACGAACTTGAGATGGGGCTACTGCGCCGGTGAGCGCACGCAATAGCCTCCGCCTGTGGGTCCAGCCGC
The DNA here is from genome assembly GCA_964561765.1 of uncultured Chromatiales bacterium. Lineage (GTDB taxonomy): Bacteria > Pseudomonadota > Gammaproteobacteria > DATFLL01 > DATFLL01 > CAZLQI01. Next base: position 162,126 of record CAZLQI010000005.1, on the reverse strand, counting down.
CGCCTAGATCCCGCTGTGGCGGCGAGGATGCCCGCTGCGCGCCTGGGCCGAGCGTGCGCCACGCCCGCCACTGGGCTTGGCACTGTAGCGTCCTCCCTTCGAAGGGCCACCACGGTACGGACGTTTGCCACCAGGCTTGCGGGCCTGGCCGGCACGCGGCTCCGGCAGCCGTGGTTCAAGCCCGGGGATGGCCTCACGCTCCAGCTTGCCACCGGTCAGGCGTTCGATCCCCGAGAGCTTGTGCCAGTCTTCCGGACCGACCAGCGAGATCGCCGTGCCGCTCGCACCGGCACGGCCGGTACGACCGATACGGTGGATATAGTCTTCCGCCACCATGGGCAGATCGAAGTTGATCACATGGCTGATCCCCTTGATGTCCAGCCCGCGTGCGGCGACGTCGGTGGCCACCAGCAACTTGAGCTGCCCACGGTGCATACGATCGACCGTGCGCTTGCGCTGTCCCTGGCCCATGTCACCATGCAGGGCGGCGCTGGAATGGCCCTGTTCGACCAAGCGCAAGGCCAAACGGTCGGCACCACGTTTGGTCGCGGTGAAGATCACCGCCTGGCGCACATCCGCGTCGGTGACCAGGTGTGACAACAGGCGATGCTTGTGCGAGAGGTCATCCGCCTGGTGAATGCGCTGGCGAATCGCGGCATGGCGATCGTGGTTGGCCGCCAGCTGCACCCGGACCGGGTCCTTGAGCAGGGCCCGGGCAATGGCCAACACCTTGCCTTCCAATGTCGCGGAAAACAACAGGGTCTGGCGGTTAGCGGGGGTAGCCGCAGCAATGGCCTTGACCGCCTGCACGAAACCCATGTCCAGCATGCGATCGGCCTCATCGAGTACCAGCATCTCCAGGCGTGAGAAGTCGACATAGCCCTGCTCCATGTGGTCCATCAGCCGGCCAGGCGTGGCCACCACGAAATCTACCGACTGCTTGAACAAACGGATCTGCGGTGGGTACGGCATGCCACCGACCACGCTGCCGGTCGTCAGTCGACAAAAGCGCCCGAGTTGGCGCACATTGTCGTTGACCTGCATGGCCAATTCGCGGGTCGGGGTCAGCACCAGTACACGCGGCCCGCGGCCATGGCCGGGGGTCGAATTCAGCAACCGGTGCAGGGCAGGCAGCACGAAGGCCGCTGTCTTGCCGGTGCCGGTCTGGGCCGAGGCCATCAGATCACGGCCCGCCAGCACCATCGGTATAGCCTCGCGCTGGATATCAGTCGGGGCGTCGAAACCACAGGCTTCAATCGCCCGCATCAGTTGGGAATCAAGCTTCAAATCGTTAAAGGACACAATCGCTCCCCGTCCGCCTCATGGAGCGGCAGACAGTCATAGATACAGTGAAATAGAGAACGTCGGCGGAATACCGTAAGGAAGGACGTCAAGCGTGGCGCAACGTCATCTCGCCTGGTTCACCCAGAGGCGCACCCATGCCAGCCTGCGCCGACAGTGAGGATCGCCACACGTCGCCAACCGGATTACCAGAGATGAAACAACTCGCGGGAGGTCAGAAACGTCTCGCCCCCATGACGGGGGGAGGGGCGACTATACACGCACCGGGGTGCCAATACCAGTGTCGGCCTTGCCCAAAGCGGCCGTGCCGCCATGCGCACCAGACACGCGATTCGTTTTTCCCGGCGCAGTCAGCTACACTGTTGACGCGAATGTGCATATTCCACTCCGGCTTCCATCGTGGCACCACGTCCACGTCGTCGGCCTGCGAATGTAGTCATGCACACCTGACGTGTATCATTAACTGACAAGAAGTGAATTCATATGGCGACTGGTACTGTAAAGTGGTTTAACGAATCCAAGGGCTACGGCTTTATCTCCCCCTCCGATGGCAGCCCGGATGTCTTCGTACATTTCTCCGCTATCCAGGGTAGCGGCTTCAAGACCCTGCCCGAGGGACAAAGTGTAAGCTTCGAGGTCGAACAGGGTCCCAAGGGGCTCCAGGCGGTTCAAGTAACGGCCCAGGACTAAACGCACCATCACCAACTGCGCGTTACCGTTCATCGCTATCGCCCCGTTGTCCCCGCAGCAGACACTCTGTTGCGGGAAAGGGTCGCTTGCGTCCCACCGTCATCCGATGCGCCCGCCCCCTCACATGAGGATGTCTTTAGTTGAAAAAAATGTTTGTAGGCAACCTGTCCCCCGATGCCACGGAAGAGAGTGTGCGCGCCCTGTTCTCGGAATTCGGCACGGTCCGTAGCATTCAGCTGGCGACCGATGTTTTCAGTGGAAAATGCCGTGGTTTTGGCTTTGTCGGCATGGAAGGACATGAGGCACGCGCTGCCATGGCAGCGCTGAATGGGCGAACCTTTGGTGAGAAACCGCTGCGGGTGCGCTATGAAGAACCACGCAACAAGGGATCGGGGCGCCGCCGCCGCTAATTTCCCGACCCCGACGACTACCTAGTCGCGCGGTTTACCCCCGCCCAGCAGGGCCGGCACTTCGCGCTTGTCCCGGCCACGCCGGGGTAAAGGTGCACCTCGGCCCGACGCCTGATGAGTTGAACGCTGTCCGGTGGGTACAGATTGCGCGCCAGTGTGTGCGCACCGTTCACTCCTGCCCGTCTGCATCCGCTGATCCGAAACCGATGCCCGCGCTGTGCCCTGACCAAGGCCCTGACCGGTGCCACTCTGCCTCCCGGAGCGGGCATCCGCTGCGGCCCGGCTCTCGCCGGTGACTCGACGTCCCTGCTGCTGCGCGCTCGTCGCGGCCTTATGCTGACGCGGACCCTGGTGCCCACGACTCACCTCATTGCCCCCCCGGCGGCCATTGCGCCCGTTGGGAATCACCTCAGCCTGGATACTGGGGTCCGGCTCATATCCGGGGATGACCGTCTTGGGCAGATCGCACTTGATCAAACGTTCAATGTCACGCAACAGCTTATGCTCGTCCACACAGACCAGCGAGATCGCCTCGCCAGCGTGGCCAGCACGACCCGTGCGCCCGATGCGGTGCACATAGTCCTCCGGCACATTGGGCAGCTCGAAGTTCACCACGTGCGGCAATTGCTCGATATCCAATCCACGTGCGGCGATATCCGTTGCCACCAGTGCGCGCACCGCGCCGCGCTTGAAGTCGGCCAGCGCCCGGGTGCGCGCACCCTGACTCTTGTTGCCATGGATCGCCGCGGCGCTGATGCCGTCGCGCTCAAGCTGCTGGGACAGACGGTTCGCGCCGTGCTTGGTACGGGTAAAGACCAGCACCTGTTGCCAGTTCTGTGAGCCAATCAGGTAGGACAGCAGCTCGCGCTTGCGTTCGCGATCGACCGGATGGGTCACCTGCGCCACCCCCTCGGCGGTGAGATTGCGTCGCGCGACCTCGATCAGGACCGGCGCGTGCAGCAGACGATCGGCCAACCGCTTGATCTCACCGGAAAAGGTCGCCGAAAACAGCAAAGTCTGCCGCCCCTGCACGCCGCCAGCGGGCAACAGGGCCATGATCTTGCGGATATCACGGATAAAGCCCATATCCAGCATGCGATCAGCCTCGTCCAGCACCAGGATCTCGACTTGTCCCAGATCCAGCGTACGCTGCGAGACATGGTCGAGCAGACGACCCGGTGTCGCCACCAGGATATCCACACCGCGGCGCAGCACATCGATCTGGGGATTGATCTTTACACCCCCGAAGATAACGGCAGATTTCAATGGTAAATGCCGACCGTAGAGGGCCACACTCTCGCCCACCTGTGCCGCCAGTTCGCGCGTGGGCGTGAGGATCAGCGCCCGCACGGTGGCACGACCCGTATGTGTGCGACGCTGCATGAGGCGCTGCAACAGGGGCAGGGCAAAACCGGCGGTCTTGCCGGTGCCGGTCTGCGCACCGGCCATAAGGTCGCGCCCCTCAAGGACGACGGGGATGGCCTGGCACTGCACGGGGGTCGGTTCGCTGTAGCCCTGTTCGGCGACAGCACGGAGTAATTCGGCCGACAGGCCGAGGGTATCGAATGACATGGGTAATTGCTTGCCTTATACGTTGGCCTAACCGGAGCATCTGCCCCAGACCGGTCTTAGGCGGGAATGATTATTCAAATGTGCTTCGGGGGCCCGTTTCACTGGAGGCCCGCCCGGTTGGGCACTGGCCGGAGAAGGGATAACCGCGAGACTCGCCACTCAGGGCATGACGCAGACCGGAGTGCGTCGCAGCCCACAGTATACCAGCCCCGGCCGGGGTAAGGATATGCCCGTCTTATCGGGCAAGCCGCCAATACGGACACCGCTGCCGCTCCGGGTGTACACTGGCGCCCCACACCTTACAGCGCACGCACCACCAACCCATACGCATGTTAGTCATCTCACGCCAGGTCACGCTCCCCGATGAGGACATCGAACTGAGCGCGATCCGCGCCCAGGGTGCCGGTGGTCAGAACGTCAACAAGGTGGCCACCGCCATCCATCTGCGCTTTGATATCCACGCCTCGTCACTGCCCGCATTTTACAAACAACGCCTGCTGAAACTCTCCGACCAGCGCATCAGCAAGGAGGGGGTGATTGTCATCAAGGCGCAGCGCTATCGCAGCCAGGAGAAGAACCGCGCAGAGGCGCTTGCACGCCTGAGTGAATTGATTAAACATGTGGCCGTAATCCCCAAGACACGCAAGGCCACGAAACCAACGCACGGCGCACAAAAAAGGCGCCTTGACCGCAAGACCCGACGTGGCCAGCAAAAAAACTTGCGCCGCAAGGTCACTGACTAAACCGGAGTCTGTCGGACTCCCAGGCACCCCGCCCATGGCGCTCAAGGCCACCGTATTCCGGGTCGAACTTCAGGTCACCGACCTCGACCGGCACTACTATGCCACTCACACCCTGACACTCGCCCGCCACCCATCAGAGACGGATGAACGCATGATGGTACGGTTGCTTGCCTTCGCACTGCATGCCGACGAGACCTTACGCTTTACCCGGGGACTGAGCAGCGAGGATGAACCCGCACTGTGGCGCAAATCACTCAGCGAGGACATCACCCTGTGGATTGATCTGGGACAACCGGATGAAAAGCGCCTGCGCCGTGCCTGTGGCCGCGCCGATACGGTTTATGTCTATGGCTATGGGGGCCACGGCGCAGCGCTATGGTGGGATCGGGTGCGTACGCAACTCCAGCGCCTCAACAACCTGCACGTGGTGCAAATAGACCCGGTGCAAAGCCGGGCACTAACCCAACTGGTACAACGCACCATGCAACTGCAATGCACCCTTCAGGACGGGCAAATCTGGTTGGGAGATGCAACCCATCTGCTTGAGATCACTCCGACAATATGGAAGGATACTCAAAGTAGTCCGTAAAACACGACGCCAGGAGGTGACCGGGTTCAGGATTTTACCGCGTCCAGGGAAGAAGGGCAGAGAGTCCACTGTTCCGATCGTGAAGGGGTGATAGCGGATTGGCGCACGGAAAACCGGGCCATCGAGCCGCCCTCCCACCAGCGTGGCAGTCCCACTCCCAGACCTTCTGACATGGTCTCTGCGCCGGGCCATCGTGTGCGCTCGCCACAAAAATAGAAATACATCGCGACATCAGGGCCAACCGTCATAATGACACACCCACAGAAAACCAACGCGCGTTACATCGCCCTGATCGCCGGGTTGGTCCTGATCGTTGTGACCCTGGTCACCAGCCTGTCCGTATTCTGGCTGATGCAACGCTTTAGCAAGGACACCCTGAGCAAAAGCCTGCAACTGTCCCTGGAGGGACGCATCCAATTATTCACCTCTGGCATCGAACAACGTATTGCGGCGACCCATACCATCGCCACCCGCCCGGTTATTATGGACCAGATGCAGATACACCTTACTGCACCCGCGAACCAACGCGCACAACATATATTGAACCGTGCCACCCGCTCCTTTCTGAAGACCGGCTTCTCCGCTATCCAAATCGTGTCCACACACGGCAAGGTCATATCGAGCGCGGGCGCCATGGTGGCCAACCCGGCGCTGGCGGTAACGCTGGACACCCATCCCGCCACCCGTTTGCTCTGGGCGCAGGGGTTCGTCCTGCGCACCCGTATCCCCTTCGTGCGCCATCACACCACACTCGGCTATATACTGAGCGAGGCACCCCTGCCCCGACTCACGCACATGCTGCGCGCCACGGGTACACTCGGCAAGACCGGCATCCTGGCCCTTTGCGCACCGCTCGGCCACGACATGCGGTGCTTTCCGACGTCACTCCATCCCGGGGTTTTTCCGCGCATTGCCCGCGCCTTCCAGGGCCACCCCCTGCCCATGGCCCATGCCCTGGAGGACAAGAGTGGTGCAGCAACCACCCACGACTACCGTGGCCACCAGGTCGTTGCAGCCTATGCCCCGGTCGGCACGACCGGCCTGGGCGCGGTGCTCAAAATCGACACTGCCGAGTTATACGCACCGATCTGGCGACAAATCAGATTCATCGGTCCCCTGCTTATCGTGTTTCTGACCCTCGGTGCCTTGCTGCTGAAATGGCTGGTCAGCCCTCTGGTTCGCCAACTCATCGTCTCCGAACACCACGCCCGTGAGGCCAATGCACACCTGCATGACAGCGAAACCCGCACCCGTACCATTTTGGAAAATATCGAAGAAGGCATCATCATCGTCTCGCCCGATGGGCTAATCGAATCTGCAAACCCGGCGGCCCTGCGCATGTTACGCCACTCATCAGCCACGCTGTTGGGACAACCCTTCAGCACCCTGTTCCCCGCCAGCCGCCACGCCCTGCTCGATGCGTACCGCCAGCAATGCACTGGCACCAGCGCGCCCACACCGGCCCCGCTGGCAATCGAACTGGATGCGTTGCGCCACAACGGTGTTACCTTCCCCGCCGATCTGCGCGTGCGCGAGATGCGCCTGCAGGGACAGCAGTTATTCATTGCCATGCTACAGAATATCTCCCGACGCAAGGCCAGCGAAAACGAAATCAGGCACATCGCCACACATGATGCCCTGACCGACCTGCCCAACCGCACCCTGCTCCAGGACCGGATCGAGCAGGCCATTGCCGCCAGTCAACGCGGCGATGAGGGCTTTGCCATCATCTTCATCGATCTGGATGACTTCAAGGTCATCAATGACTCGCTCGGCCATGATATCGGCGACAAACTGCTCCAGTCCGTCGCACAGCGTCTGCAAGGTTGCCTGCGCGGTGAGGACACCGTGGCACGCCGGGGAGGCGATGAGTTCATCATCGTGCTGCGCCGACTGGACAAATCGGCCATGGCAGCCACTGTCGCACGAAAACTCCTGGCCACCCTGAGCACAACTCATCTCATCGCGGGACATGAACTGCATACCGCCGCCAGCCTGGGTATTGCCCTCTACCCCGATGACGGGCGCGACACCGATACCCTGCTCAAGCACAGTGACGCGGCCATGTATCAGGCGAAGGCGATCGGCCACAATCATTTCCGCTTCTTCAACCCCGAAATGAACGCCAACGACGAGTAACGCCTCACGCGGGCAATCCGGTAGACTGGATATCTAGCGCGGCCCCGGCCGTGACACCCGGGCCTTGCTGTGCGTGGATACCCTGCCCTGTTCCAGTAAGGCCATGGCCTTGAGCAACTGAGCATCCTTGCTAGCGCGCAACTGCACTCGGTTCATCGTCTTGAGTACTGTGGGAGTGACGAACAGGGCATTACTGGCCAGGGCCACCTTCACCCCCGGTGTCAGACCCTTGTGCCAGATGGTGTGACCGTCCGGCGTCAACCACTCCTGCACGGCCAGCAGCAGGGCCGACCCGCCGGGCAGATCAAACTCCTCGAGCACGGTGCCGGTACCAAAGGTGGGTTCACCCACCACCTTGGCCCGTTTCGCGTCCTGCAAGGCGCCGGTGACGATCTCCGCTGCGCTGGCCGTACCGAAGTTTGTCAACACGACCATCGGCAACGATAATACCGTACCACGCCTTTCCACTGGCACCGGCCTGATCTGGCCCTTCACATTTTTCTCCAACAGGACATCGCCGGTGTGCAGGAACTGGCTGGCAACCGCCACGGCCTCGGTCAACAGACCACCGGGATTGTTACGCAGGTCAAGCACCACGGCCCGTGCGCCCTGGGCCGTCAGGGCCAGTATCGCCTTGTGCAGTTCTACCGCTACACCGCTGTCAAAAGCAGCGATACGTACATCAGCAATGTGCGTGCCCGGGAGCATGCGCCAGCTCACACTGCGCACGTGGATCTCAGCCCGGGTGACGCTCACCACCCGAATCGTGTTCGAATGCGGCTCACGAATGGACAGACTTACCGTCGTACCCGCGGGTCCACGTATGCGCCGCACGACCTGCTCGAGCGTCTCGCCCAGCACTATCTTGTTATCGACCTTGAGGATCAGATCGCCCGCCCGCAATCCCGCCTTCTCCGCCGGTGAGCCATCCAGCGGCGCAACGATGACGACCACCCCGTCCTTCATGCGCACCTCAGCCCCGATACCGGGGAAATGCCCTGCGATCGCCTGATGACTTTCCTTCACTCGTTTCGGTGACAGGAACACACTGTGGCCGGTGTCGCCCAGCGAATCGACCATACCGCTGATGGCGGCATAGGTTGCCCGCTTCGGGATAATGGCGCTGCGGTCCACATAGTGCGCCTCAATCAGGTCCCAGGCATTCTGCATGAGACGGTAATCAGGTCTGCCTGAAGCGGCGGCATCCACTCCCCCCTGCTGGTCAAGCACGACGCCCAGCCCAATCCCGGCGATCAGCCACAGCAACCCGCTCAACACAAAGCCGGCACGCGTGCTCGCGTGCATCATCTTGTTTCGCATGTCATGTCCTTTCTCGACGGCCTGTATACATCGTGCATCACCCAGTGCTCCGCTCAGGTCGTGATTTTATCAAAAATGCATCGTACCGGATTGACAACATCGGCACCGTGGCGGGGCCACCGTTACACTGCGCCGCACAATAAAAAAACAGATCCCCCCCGTCAAGCCTTGTGGACAAGGCCGGGCTCCGCGCGTATGCAGTGGTGCATTGCAGGAGACGCTGACAATCGCAAGAGGAGAACGCACGCCCCGGTGCGGTTCCGATAAACCGGACCGGTCCTCCACTCGCCTCCCGGGAGACTGTCGGATGCGGGATGATGCTGTTGTGCGGGAGGGGTAGGGGATGACCCAAATTCATCCCCTACCCTCCCACTACGCCGCGCCAGTCCGACAGACTTCTGGCAGAGGGACTGTACCATGCTTCAGGCCAGAAATGGGGCACACAACCGCGGGTCACCTGATACCCTGCACCGCAAGCGGTCCTGCGGATGGCCCGATGACCTGTAGACGGTTATTCATCCGGTGGGGGCGGCGGTGAGTAATAAGCCGGCGGGCGCCGGCGTTGGCGCATCCGCCCGATAGAAGGAATGGCATTGCCCTTGGCGTACATGCACTGGGCATAGGCATTATCGTACTGACGCTGGAGGCTTTGCACACCGTAGGCAGCATTCGATGAACCGACCATCGTACCCATCAAGGCACCGGTCGCGGCACCCGCCCCCGCGCCCTGACTGTCACCCGTTGCCGCACCCAGCGCGCCGCCAAGCAGGGCGCCGACACCGGCGCTCTTGAGCGTGGTCACATTGGCGCTCTGCTGCGCAGACTGCCCACCCACTTGCGCACGGGCATACTGCCGACAATAGGCATTGTCTTCCTGGAACTGTGCAAAGCTCTTGCCATGCCCCGGCAAGACCATGATGCGTGGCCCGGTAGGCAGGGTGACGCACCCTCCCAACACCAGAGCAACCGCTACCATCAGCATGATACCTACGGTGTGTTTCATCGACATATTCCTCTTTTACTGTCCGGTTATTATCGTGTGTTACCGCGCATCACGCGGCGGATGGGGTATGACCCTGGTCCAGCCGGACGGGCAGCGTTTGACATAGGGATAGTAGCCTTTTGGGGTCGCGCAGTGATACCAATAATACGGCTTTGCGTGCGTGGCACCCCGTTCAATATAGGTCACCGGCGGGGACTGATAGACACGCACCGGCGGCGCATACACATAGACAGGCGGCCTGCTCCAGTAGGGCGCCCAAGCGGGGCCCAGCCAGACACCCCCGCCCCAATCTTCATCGCCGTCATCACGCCATTCACTCCGCCACTGCTGGGCGTCATCGTCCACGACACGAAAATCGGCCCGCACACGCAGGTGCACGCCGGACACGGAGGTGAATTCACCCCCGTGTCCAACCGAACCCTCACCCACTGCCGACACCGGCACGAACGCCAACATCAGCAACCCGGTGGCCATCATCGACAATAGATAACCCGGTCCTCGCATTGTCCTGTCCTCCCTGCATATCGAGATTGCACCCTGCGCCGGGCACCGCGGTGTGATACGCAAACCCCACCGACACACACCAACCCGTAGGGCACGAGGTGGCAGAGCAGGGGTCCTATAAAAACGCACTCCAGTACGGCCCCAGTGCATCAACCAAAACCTCTTTTACATATTATATGCGGTTTTCCGCTACCGGTGGACATGACACGCTTTCTTCATTACACTTTCTTCACATCGCGCGCCGTCGCATCAGGCACTATCGCAGTGTCGCAGAATCTTCCCCGATTCCTGTTGTCTACTATACGAGGCGGACCCGTGACACAGTTGCACCCTCTTTGGTTAACAGTGTGGCGGTTATTCAATAACAACATTGACACCAAGGCGTCGCAGATTTATTTGGCAACACCCACCCACTGGAGGAATACCCGATGAAGACATGGCACCGTACACTGGTCGGCCTGACCCTGCTGCTCGGCATGCTCGCCTTGCAACCGGCACTGGCGGAAAACTGGTCTATCTACAAACACTATACCTACAACAAGCTCCAACTCATCAGTCCCCAACCCTTCGCGAAACAACACCTGGTCCTGCAGGTCACCCAGGCCGAACCACGGCGCTGGAATGTTGTGCTGAACAACGCCGCCAACGTCAGGAAATTCTTTGGCCAGGGCAAGGTCCAGGTTGTCGTCGTCGCCTACGGCCCGGGACTGAAAATGCTGTTTGCCAACAGCCCCGTCGCGGAACGCATTAACAGTCAGTCTGAGGAAGGCGTGGAGTTCGATGCCTGTCACAACACCATGCTGGGCTTCAAGCGCAAAACTGGCCATCTGCCCAAGCTGGTCTCCTCGGCGGTTGTCGTGCCCGGTGGTATCGTGCGTATCATGCAGCTCGAACAAAATGGTTACAACTTCGTCAAGCCCTGAGCACGGACATAGCCGCGCAGACCGGGAGGTCTGAACCAAACCAGACAGGGCGAAACGGTGACGTTTTGCCCTGTCTTTTTGTTACCGCCCGCTGTCCCTGTGCCTTAGAGAAAGTTAGAGAAACCGGGTCGGATCGACATACGGTTGTTCCAGTGCCGTGGCCACCTCCGGGCAAGTGATCTGGCCAGCATGGATATTGAGCCCGTTGCGCAGGTGCACATCGTCACTCAGCGCCTGTGTCCAGCCCTTGTCGGCGAGGATCAGGACATAGGGCAGGGTGGCATTATTCAGTGCATGGGTGGAGGTCAATGGCACACCACCGGGCATATTCGCCACGCAATAGTGCACCACTTCATCGACCACGTAGGTCGGTTCAGTATGCGTGGTGGGTCGGGCCGTCTCACAGCACCCCCCCTGGTCGATAGCCACGTCCACGATGACCGCACCGGCCTGCATCGCCGTCACCATCTGCCGGGTAACCAGCTTCGGCGCCGCCGCCCCCGGCACCAACACCGCGCCAATCACTAGATCGGCCTGCAACACATAGCGCTCCAGGGTATCGTGCGTGGAATACACCGTTCTGGCCGCACCCTGGAACATCGCATCCAGGTCGTCGAGCACCGCTGCGGATCGGTCCAGGATCGCCACGTCGGCACGCAGCCCCACCGCCATCTCTGCGGCATGCCGACCGACCACACCGCCACCGATAATCACTACCCTGGCCGGCTCGACACCCGGCACCCCCCCGAGCAGCAGGCCCCGACCACCATGCGCCTTTTCCAGCGCACTCGCACCAGCCTGCACCGCCATGCGCCCGGCAACCTTGGACATAGGTGCCAACAAGGGCAGGCCGCCCGTGGCTGAGGTGATGGTTTCATAAGCGATGCAGGTCGCGCCGGAGCGCTGCAAGTCTGTCGCCTGCTCCGGGTCGGGCGCCAGGTGCAGATAGGTAAACAACACCTGGCCCTCATGTAGCATGGCACGCTCTACGGCCTGCGGCTCCTTCACCTTGACGATCATCGCGGCGCGCTCGAAGACACTTTGTGCCGTGTCGGCAATCCGGGCGCCCGCCGCACAGTAGGTCGCATCATCGGCACCGATGCCCGCGCCCGCACCCCGCTCAACCAGCACCTCATGCCCGTGTGCCACCACCTCACGCACGCTGCCCGGCGTCATGCCAACGCGGTACTCGTGATTTTTTATCTCCTTCGGTACACCAATCAACATCACCACCACTCCTTGTCTATAAACCGGACGGGTTTCTGTCCGCCCCACATCATGATGAGAGTATGCCGCGCATTGAAGGGCATCTCCTCGCCACTGATTCTATTCTTGTACATCCGCGGCGATAGTGCGTCATTCATTATCGAACACCACGAACACGGGCGCCCACGTATCAGCATCTACACCGCACTCGCCTTTGCGCACGTCCACCCCCCTGCGCGTGGAAAGCCCACACCGATTCTGTCATGATGAGCGCTACGGTTCACGCACCGGGATGTCGGGGTAACAAGCGCGCGACAGACTGTCCCGGCAGTCTCGATCACAGCTAACGGGAATGCGCCTGGCGCCCTGTATGGACTCGGAACCGCGACACATCAAGCACCGCATCGTCCTGCTGGCCACGGCGAGCCTGGCCATCCACTTCAACATGGTCACGCTGGCGCGCCTGTTCAGTCAATCCCACGTCGGCTTTATCCTCATCAGCCTCTACCTGGTGCTGATCCGTGCAGCCTACCTGCACTTTCGCCACATCCTGCATCTCACTGACGGCTGGCCGTGGTCGACGCCCCCCCGGAGAGCATGTCCGGTGCACCGCTACCGAACAAAAGGCCTTCGAGAGGGAACTGACCTACCAAGCCCAGCACGATGCCCTGACCGGACTGTACAATCGCCACCACTTCCGGTCCGAACTGGAACGCCAGATCGCGCGCAGCGCCACCGACTGCGTCCTGCTCTATCTCGATCTGGGCCAGTTCAAGTACATCAACGATACCCTCGGCCACGCCGCCGGGGATCGGCTGCTGCTCAACGTCACCGGGCTACTGCGCAATCACACCCGCGACGGCGATCTGCTGGCTCGATTTGGTGGTGATGAATTCACTCTGCTGCTCTACAACCTTGACGCCACCCAGGCCAGCCATGTGGCGGAGAATTTGCGCCACACCTTCGAGTCCAACAAATTTTTCGAAGGTGCGAAGGCCTTCAACCTCACCTGCTCTATCGGCCTGTGCCCAATCGACAGCCGCACGCGGGATGCCGAGCGCTTCGGACTCATCCACAACGTCGGTCGAGTCCATGAATCAGGTGGCTCACGCCCTGGGCAAGCAGACCATTGCCGAATTTGTGGAAGACGAGGCGACACTGGATATCCTGAAGGCCTACGGCGTGGATTACGCCCAAGGCTATTTCCTGGGCAAACCACGCGCGAGTCTGAACCAGGTTGTGCTGCACAGCATTGAGGACGACGAGGATAAAACGGTGATCGGCACACCGTAAGCCAACTCCGAGGCATCTTAATGCGGCGCCACCGGAGCGCACGTTGACACCGTATAGCGTACCACCTGAGACAGTTTCAGAGCGGTGTCAACCGGGCATATTCCACCACCAGCCACTTGCTGCCCGCGTCTTCAAAATTGACATGCACCCGGGCATGGCGTCCTTGACCCTCATAGCCGAGCACTACACCCTCGCCGAACTTCTCATGCGCCACACGCTGGCCCAACTGCAAACCGTCCGGTGCCGTCTCGCCACACGCTCCGGTCGTGCGGGTACGCCCCGGGTATGCAGATGACATCGGTTGCGCCACGCTCCCGCGCAAACGCACCTCCTCGATATGCTCACTGGGCAGTTCACTGATAAACCGCGAAGGCTGAGTGTAGTTCTCCTCGCCATGCAGTCGGCGTACCTCCGCGTAGGCCAGGGTAAGCTTCTCCATCGCCCGGGTCATGCCCACGTAGCACAACCGGCGCTCTTCCTCCAAGCGCCCCGGCTCCTCGGCAGATCGCCGATGCGGGAACAGTCCCTCCTCCACTCCGCATATGAAGACCTGGCGAAACTCCAACCCCTTGGCCGAGTGCAGCGTCATCAATTGCACGCAATCCTCCCAGGCGCCACCCTGGGTCTCACCGGCCTCCAGTGCCGCATGTGCAAGAAACTCGGACAGAGGATCGAGCGACGTGGACGCCGTACCGTCCACGTCAGGACCGGAATCCAGAGTGGTCGCAGCCTCGAAGTCGTGGACAAACTGGCGCGCGGCATTGGTCAGTTCCTCCAGGTTTTCCAGTCGTGTTCTGCCCTTCTCGCTGCGATCCTTGCCAAAATGTGCGATCAGGCCACTGACCTGAACCGTATGTTCAACCCGATCAAACAGTGTCAGCCCCCGTGAATCAGCGTCCATCGTCTCGATCAGAGCCGTAAACCCGTGCAGCGCATTGATGGCACGCGCGGCCAGAGACTTCTCCTCGATGACCGCATCCGCCGCCTGCCACAACGCCACGTCGTGGTGGCGCGCATACTCGCGTACCGCCGCCAGGGTACGTTCACCCACGCCTCGCGTGGGCGTATTCACGACACGCTCAAAGGCGGCATCATCGTGACGGTTTGCCAGCAGGCGCAGGTAGGCGAGCGCATCCTTGATCTCGGCCCGCTCGAAGAAGCGCAGACCACCATACACCCGATAGGGCATACCGGCATGGATCAGCGCATCTTCAAACACCCGGGACTGGGCATTGGATCGATACAGAATCGCACACTCACGGCGCTGGCCGCCCTGTTCGACCCAGAGGCGGATCTGATCGGTGACAAAATGGGCCTCATCGAGTTCATTGAAGGCGGCATAGAGGTGAATGGGCTCACCATCACCGCCCTCGGTCCACAACTGCTTGCCCAGACGCTCGCTGTTATGGGCGATCAGCGCGTTGGCCGCAGCCAGAATATTGCCAGTGGAGCGGTAATTCTGCTCCAGGCGCAGCGTAAGGGTACCGGGGAAATCGCGAGGGAACTGCTGGATGTTTTCCACCCGGGCACCACGCCAGCCATAGATGGACTGATCATCGTCACCGACTACGAACAAGTGCTGGCGACGTGCGGGGCCGTCTTCCAGTGTGGTTTTTTCCACCGTACCCTGACCGGCCAGCAGACGCAGCCACGCATACTGGATACCATTGGTGTCCTGGAATTCATCCACCAGGATGTGCTGGAAACGCTGACGGTAATGCGCCAGTACATCGGAGCGCTGCAACCACAACTCATGGGCACGCAACAACAGCTCGGCAAAGTCCACCAGACCGCTGCGCCGGCACAAGGCATCGTACCGCCGGTAGACCTCAATCATGTGTTTGAGATGAATATCACCCTTGTCTTCGAGGTGTTCGGGGCGCAGTCCCTCATCCTTGCGGGCATTGATGTACCACTGCACCTGCCTGGGCGGCCATTGCGACTCATCCAGACCAATTTCGCGCATCACGCGGCGCACAGCGCGGTACTGATCATCGCTGTCGAGGATCTGGAAACCCTCGGGCAACCCTGCCTCGCGACAATGTGCGCGCAGCAAACGGTGGGCGATACCGTGAAAGGTGCCCACCCACATGCTGTGAGAGGGGATACCCAGCAGTTGTTCGATGCGCCCGCGCATCTCGCCGGCGGCCTTGTTGGTAAACGTCACTGCCAGAATGCCATAGGGCGAGATCCCTTCGACCTGAATCAACCAGGCAATGCGGTGGACCAGCACCCGGGTCTTACCGCTGCCAGCCCCGGCCAGCACCAGTACATCACCGGCGGGTGCGCAGACGGCCGCGCGTTGGGCAGAATTGAGGGGATCAATCAGGCGGGAGACATCCATGGCGCGAAGTGTATCAGATCGTATCGCACTGAGAGTGATGCGGGGAGCAGTGCAAACACCTGATGATGTCCCGATACCCACGGCCTGCACCCAGCGTACCCCACTCGTAGACGCCCACTGGGCATACGCAATGCCATCGACATCAGTGACACACTGGTTGCTTATATCTTAGGTCGTTCTATGATAATGCCCCGCGCTCTCACTGGGCGATATTTATATTTTTCGGCTTATAAGGCCATAAAAAACAAGCATGGAGGTATCACACGATGCAGTGCGGTCCGCGACAAATTGTGACGCCCTTCCGACCCATCCCACTGGATGTCCCGGAGGGTATGGCAATGAACGAGTTTTTCAACAGTGTGGAAAATCTAAACGATCTCAGCAACAACAACGGCTTGCTGATCAACCCCGAACACCTGCTGATGTACCGCAAGGCACTGGGCCACAGCAACGAGTTCGATACCTCGATTATCTACAACACGTCGCACAGCATTCTTGATCCCCTCGGCCGTCCGGTGCGACGCACGCAGATACCCTATGCAGTGAAGCATGTCTGGGACCGCATGAATCAGATCATCATCGAGTACATGCTGGAGATCTACCCCGACCCCGAACAGTGGCTGGTGCTGACCGGTGAGGCAAGTCTGGATGCCACCTGGCCACTGACCTCGCCTGGTGTACCCAGCATTCGCATGCTGCACAACCACTTCATGGTGTTCGACAAGACAAAGTTGCACGATGCCCCACTTGCCGATCCCAACAACCCGAACCTTACCGACGGGGGTCAGAACAACCTGTTCCAGGCCCACATGCGTGACGTCTACCGCGCCTTTTTCGACGGGCTTCATTTACATATTTTGCAACCATGTAACGACGGTAGCTGCCGCCTCGCGATAACCGGCTATCCACAGGGACTGCCCGCATGGGAGGTCACCGGTGGGGCAGAGGCACTCAAAACGGTACATTTCTGGCAAGAATACGACATCGTCGTCAAGGGCTTCATCGACTTCTACCGTACCTTTTTCTCCCAGGTCTCTACGCGCAACGCGCCGATGCCCAAGGATGCCTATTTTCCGGAGCTGATCGAAGACAGGTTGCTGTTCAACAATGACTTCCTCATAACGGCAAAGATGGTGCGTGACCACTGTATCGTAGATGCCAAATACGCCAATGCGATCCGCTGGCAGCCGGCCTTCAAACAACTGATCTACCGCAACGATAACGGTAAGCTAATCGTCACCATCAGCCAGAATTCTATCGGCAATGCCATCACCGAACTGCTCGGTGTAGTGGTCAAGCGCGTCCCTGACACTGCGGCCTACGAGCAGGCAGAACCGGCACTGATTGGGCGGCTGCTGGAGGTCAGACAACGGCTGATCGAGGCAGATCTCGGTGAAGGCATTAAAACCCAATATTGGCCCTAACGCCGCACGTCTTATCCAGACGCCCGCTTACGGGATACGTCGATCGAGTCGACGATAGCTCAGTGCCTCGGTCAGATGGGCCTCGTTAATGGCCACTGTGTCGGCCAGATCAGCGATGGTGCGGGCGACCTTGAGCACCCGATGATAGGCACGGGCGGAGAGACCGAGACGGTCGATGGCCTGTTCGAGAAGTTGAGCATCAGCGGATCGCAGCCGGCAATGCCGGTCGACGTCACGGTTTCCAAGACGATGGTTGGGAAACCCGCAACGCGCCAGTTGACGTTCGCGCGCCCCGGTGACGCGCTCTCGCACTGTACGACTGTCGTCACCATCGGCCGCGGCCTGGAGCAGGCTGCCGGCGAGGCTGGAGACCTCGATGTGCAGGTCGATGCGATCGAGCAGGGGGCCAGACACCCGGGCACGGTAGCGCTGGATCTGCTCAGACGTGCAGTGGCAACGCCCAGAAACATGGCCCAGATAACCGCACGGGCAGGGATTCATGGCAGCCACGAGTTGGAAGCGGGCCGGGAACTCGGCCTGACGTGCGGCCCGCGAGATCACGATGCGCCCAGACTCCAGTGGCTCGCGCAATACCTCCAGCACTCGGCGATCAAACTCCGGCAATTCATCGAGGAACAACACACCATTGTGGGCGAGCGAGATCTCACCCGGTCTGGGCTGACTGCCACCACCCACCAGGGCAACACCCGATGCGGTGTGGTGCGGGGTTCGAAAGGGGCGCCGACGCCAGTTGGCGGGATGAAAGCCCTGATCGCTGATTGATTGCAGGGCGGCAGTCTCCAGGGCCTCGTCTTCCTCCATGACCGGCAGAATGCCGGGCAGGCGACTGGCCAACATGGTCTTGCCGGTGCCCGGTGGGCCGATCATCAGCAAGCTGTGCCCCCCCGCAGCGGCGATCTCCAGGGCACGCTTGGCATGGCGCTGACCCTTCACCTCGATCAGATCGTCGTCGTACACGCCAGCAGCCTGCACGGGGGCCGGTCGGTGCACGACGGGGGACGGTGGGGAGGGTGACGCGGTACCGGACAGGCGTCCGCAGACCTCCAGCAGATGTTCGGCAGGATACAGCACGAGCCCGCTGACTAGGCCGGCCTCGGCCAGATTGGCCCGTGGCAGCACCAGCGCACGTCCGGCCCGCCGCGCCTGGATCGCGGCAGACAACACGCCGCGCACAGGACGCAGATCCCCCCCCAGACCTAGTTCACCCAGGAACTCACAGTGGGTCGCCGCCGCAGCGGGAAGTTGATCGGAGGCGATAAGGATGCCGAGTGCGATCGGCAGATCAAAGCGTCCCCCCTCCTTTGGCAAATCGGCCGGAGCGAGGTTGATGGTGATGCGCCGGGAGGGAAATTCAAAGTGGGCATTGAGTAGGGCAGCGCGGACCCGATCCTTGCTTTCCTTTACGGTGGCCTCGGGCAGGCCCACGATGGAGAGGCTGGGCAGACCGTTGGCCAAGTGGACCTCCACGCTAACCAGAGGCGCGTCGATACCGACCTGGGCACGACTGTGAACGAGCGCGAGTGACATAAGGCTTCCCTTCCTTCTTCCCCCCCCCGTGCGGCCATGCACAGGCGCACAAGCTACGGGTTAGTTTTTCCGCGCTGATTTGGCCTCTTTGGCCACCCGGGAGCCGGAACGCCCGGCCTCCAGTTTGGTGACCCGATCCTCGAGGGCCTCGAGTTTCTCGCGGGTGCGCAACAGTACGCCACGCTGGATCTCAAATTCTTCACGGGTGACGAGATCGAGCTTCGCCAATCCGGCCTTGAGCGTCGCCTGCAGATTCTTGTCGACATCCTGTTTGAGATCGGACAGCCCCGAGGGCAGGGCCGCCCCCAGACGTTGGGCGAGTTCATCCAGGGCCTGGGGGGTAAAACCGGCACCGAATTTGGAATGGGTCATGGTAGGCAAACCGTGTGTCTGGAACTTTATATAGAGTATCAAATCGTGACCCGCCGGCAAGCATTGTATCGTGCCTCTGTCGAGAGTGAACGCACGCATTTGGTGCAATCACTCTCGACAGGCGTCCATTATGGTGCGTGCCAGGCACGTCATTATGTCATTTTTCAACAGTATTTGATTGATAAATATCACTTATTTTCATTGGCACAGGATGTGCAAACGGGTGCGTTAACCGTCACTATGTGTAAAATCGGTGACAACGAAGCCTGCCGCAGGCAGGCGCTCATTATGGAGGAGGCAGTGGTATGAAACTCGTAATGGCGATCATCAAGCCCTTCAAGCTGGATGACGTGCGCGAGGCCCTTTCGGAGATCGGCGTGCAAGGCATCACGGTCACCGAGGTAAAGGGTTTCGGCCGGCAGAAGGGGCACACGGAATTATACCGTGGCGCGGAATATGTGGTGGATTTTCTACCCAAGGTGAAGCTGGAGGCGGCGGTGGATGACAATCTGGTCGATCAGATGATCGAGGCCATCTCCAAATCTGCAAACACGGGGAAAATCGGTGACGGCAAGATATTTGTCACCAACATCGAGCAGGCTATCCGCATTCGCACTGGCGAAACCGGCATCGAAGCACTCTGAAGAAGGACAACAAACAATGAAACTCAGTAAACTTTCCGTATTTCTCATTGGACTGTTCGGGCTGATGCCCAGCGCCTGGGCCGACACGGTGGCCAAGGTAAACGCCGGTGACACGGCATGGATGCTGACCTCCACGGCCCTGGTGCTGCTGATGACGGTGCCTGGGGTCGCATTGTTTTACGGCGGCATGGTCCGGCGCAAGAATCTGCTGGCCACAGCGGCGGCCACCTTCGCTGTCACCGGGCTGATTACGGTCCTCTGGGCCGTGGCCGGTTATTCTCTGGCCTTCAAGGGCAACGGCGCCTATATCGGTAACCTCAGCGCGGTGTTCCTCAAGGGCATGGGGTACAACTCGATGACTGGCACCATCCCGGAGACGGTCTTCATGACCTTCCAGATGACCTTCGCCATTATCACCCCGGCGCTGATCATCGGCTCTATCGTCGAGCGCATGAAATTCTCGACCATGCTGTGGTTCCTGGGACTGTGGTCGTTGCTGGTCTATTCACCGATGGCCCATATGGTCTGGGGCGGCGGTTGGCTGGGCGGAGACGGCGTGCAGGATTTCGCTGGCGGTACCGTGGTGCACATCAATGCCGGTGTGGCCGGCCTGGTCGCTGCCCTGATGCTGGGCAAACGCAAGGGCTACCCGAATGCGCCCATGCCACCAGTAAACCTGGTCTACACCATGGCCGGTGCTGCCCTGCTGTGGGTGGGCTGGTTTGGTTTCAACGCTGGTTCTGCGCTGGCAGCGGACGGCACGGCGGGCATGGCCATGGCCGTAACCCAGATTGCCACTGGCGTGGCGGCAATGGCCTGGATGTTTGCCGAATGGGCTGCGCGCGGCAAACCCACCCTGCTGGGCATGAGTTCCGGTGCCGTGGCCGGTCTGGTCGCCATTACGCCAGCATCCGGTTTCGTCGGTCCGACGGGGGCCTTTGTCATCGGCATCTCCGCTGGCGTCATCTGCTTCTGGACATCGGTCTATATGAAGAAACTGATGGGCTATGATGACGCGCTGGATGCCTTTGGCGTGCATGCCATCGGCGGTATCGTCGGTGCCCTGCTCACAGGTATCTTCTCGGCGGTCATATTCGGCGGTGCTGGCCTGAATGATATGGCACACGGCAGCATCCTGAGTCAATTCCTCATCCAGGTGAAGGGGGTGGCGTTCACCATCGTCTATGATGCCATCATGACCTTTATCATTCTCAAGGTACTGGATATGATTATGGGCCTGCGTGTCACCGACGAACAAGAAGCAGAGGGTCTGGATATTACCCAGCACGGCGAACAGATCTACGACTAAGCAATGCTAGGCATTCGCTTGTTCATGAGCGAAGAAAAAGGGGCACCGAAGGGTGCCCCTTTTGTATTCCCACCAAGTACGCGCCCGGAACACATCAAGCGCCCATTGCCGTTCGCCCTGCGGAGATACCCGGACAGAACGATACTTTTACTCTGCACCCGCGGTTGCCCACAACAGTTCAACCGTGCGGTAAAACTCGGCATATTCGATATAGTGGGAGCCATCACAGGAAAAGCTCATCCCGATGAGGCCATTTATCCGGTTTATGGATGCGTTGCGCAAATACAGTGACTTGTCCTGAAACCGCAGCCGTTTAAACACCGCCAGAATATTAGCCACATCCACTGCCGGGATGACGGGGCGTTCTATCGACGCGGCAAACCTGAAGCGGGTGACAAACGCGGGGTCAAAGACCTCATCACCCACGTAGACCTGGTAGCGGAAAGGATCGTCGTAGGGCCAGCAGGTCAACTGATTGGAAGAGAAGTGGATCTTGATGTGAAAGACCCCACGCAGGCAGACGAGTTCTTCGACGATGGGCATCAACGTGTCGCAACGACTATCGAAGAGACTGTCACAACGCTCCTGCTGAAAGACGAAACAACGTATCGAAGGGTCGCCCCTTACCTGTAACCACGACGTGTCCATGACACTCACCTCCTTGAAAAGTCGGTATCAGGTCAAATCAGGACACCGATTCTAGTGGACTATTGTGTCACCTTGATGACTGCGGCAAGACCGTTGTTGAGGCCATGTATTCCGGTCATGGAGTGATATCCATGCGCTGCCCTGTCACAACACATCATCTTGATCTGGTGCCTGTGAGACGAACCCTCATGTGTCCGGTTCCGCACCATCCCCGCAAGCGGGATGCCGGGAGGTAGTGCGACACCGCATATCGTCAAGGTGCCACTGGCATCCCCTTGAGGCTTCCGATCACAATTGATTTACCTGCTCTAGAGATGTGATGCGCAGGCCAATGCCTATGAACCCATCAGAGAAACGTGCTGATGAGTATGGAACTGCATTCTAGCGACTCTTTAGTTTCACAGGGGCACGAATCCCTGTTTGAAGATGGCCCGCCTGTGGACGGGCCATCGGTTCTCAAACGCCCTTTATTCTGCCATCACAACGTGAACGACTTAGTCCAACCGACGTACACCTTCACCTTGCTATCAGTATTAGTAGACGGCAAATCGGTCTTGCTGATGGTGAAGCTGAAATCATCCTTACTCAGGCTGGCGCTGTAATCCGTATAGCTGGGTAGGGCGGCCAACGTTGGTTTATTGATCTTCTGGTGGCCGATGTGCAGGCCCAGGATGAGGTCTTTAGCGACGTCAAAGCTGGCAGCGGCCTCGATGTAGTCTGCCTTGGAACCAGAGTTGGCGTAGCTGGAGGTATGGTTGTACTTGAGGCTGAAGTTCTTATAGCTGCCACCCAACGCGACTTCGTTCCAGTTACTAGTACTCACCTGAGGGTAGCGGTACTGGATGACACTGAAAGTGTAGCCGAAATCACCAACCGTGCCATCATAAGCGCCGTAGAGATCGAGCTCCTGAGAACCAAAGGCAGTGTTCGACACCCAGGTACCGACCGACAAACCCGACGCATTGGAATAATCCAGGCCACCCTGGATGGCAGACCCATCGTTGGTCTGAGTCTGCCCGCGCCAGACGTAATTCGAGGTCACACCGACGTTGGCGCTCAGATCAGCCAATGCACTCTGACTGACAAAACCGCCCGCGATCAACAACCCGCTCAGGACAAGTGTCTTTTTAAACATGTAGAGATCTCCCGTTTACAACAGTGTGTGGTGAATCTGACGGTGTATGTAAGCAGGAGGCGTGCCAATACATTAAAACATTAAATATCAATGTGTTAATCTGATAACCCAACAGTTATGCACCATAAATGCACCTGATTTGCCACCCTTGCATCGGGCGATGCACCCCCTTGGTGCAATGCAATGCGATACCCGAGACCCGGCACCCTCTCCACGACGTCGTCGGCGTCTTCGATCACGGATGACAAGGGCTCCAGCACGGCGCTCACCTGCGGGGGCAATGACGTGAGCGGGCCCGATCGCCGCAGTGCTTTCATCTACCGCACGCAGGGATTATGCTTTCGACATGGAACCTGACATCAAAGTGCTTGCCGATGCCGATGCGCTGAGCCAGGCCGTGGCCACATGCTGGCAACATCTGTCCACCCAGGCCATCGCCGCACGCGGCACCTTTCATGTTGCCCTGTCCGGGGGCAACACCCCGCGCCACCTTTACGAAGTCCTCGCCCGTGCGCCGTTCGCCCGGGGCATCAACTGGGCGCACACCCGAATCTATTTCGGTGACGAACGCTGCGTCGCACCGGATCATCCCGACAGCAATTACCGCATGGCACACGCAGCCCTGCTCTCACAAGTCCCGCTGCCACCCACACAGATCCACCGCATCGAAGGCGAGTTGCCCTCGGCGCAGGCCGCGGCGCGCTATGCCGATGTCCTCACCGCCCAGGTACCCATGAGCGCTGATGACTGGCCGTGCTTCGACCTGATGCTGCTAGGCATCGGTGACGACGGTCACACCGCCTCGCTGTTCCCCGGCACACCTATCCTGGATGTTGCCGACACACCGGTCGCGTCCGTGCATGTGCCCCGCCTCGACGTCTGGCGTGTGAGTCTGACCCTGCCGGTACTCAATCATGCCCGCGCCGTGATCGTGCTTGCCGCCGGTGCCGGAAAATGCGCAATCCTCCACCAAATTCTGGAGACACCGCCGCCGCACCCGCTCCTGCCCATCCAGCGCGTGAAACCAGGCAATGGCGTACGCTGGTATCTCGACACGGCAGCCGCCGCTAGCTTACAGACGATAGCAACGGGAAAAGACCACTAATAATGTCATGAAGGTACACGGATGAAAGTGCTGGCGGGCGATATCGGCGGGACCAAGACCCTGCTGCGCGTGATCGAGGCCGATGGTAGCGGCTTGAAAACCCTGGCCGAACTGCGTTACGTCAGTGCGGAGTATGCGCAGTTCATGCCCCTGGTCGATGACTTCCTCGCCAGCACCGGCATTGACGGGCGCAGCCTCGCTGCCGCCTGCTTCGGCATCGCGGGTCCGGTCGACGGCCGTCATGCACACACCACCAACCTACCCTGGAAAATCGATGCCGATATACTGGCACGGGAGCTCAAACTCGACCAAGTGAGCCTGCTCAACGACTTCGAGGCCGTGGGCTACGGCATCGACATGCTGGCACAGGACGATCTACTCACCCTCCAGCCCGGTCAGCCCCGTGCGCAGGCGATGCGTGCCGTACTCGGCGCCGGCACCGGCCTGGGCGTGGCGATGCTGGTCTGGGAGGATGATCACTACCGGGTATTACCCAGCGAGGCGGGCCATACCGGTTTTGCGCCGGCCGATGCCCTGCAGCTCGAACTCCTGCGCTGGCTCATGCAGCGCGAGGACCCACCCTGTCTGGAGCATGTCCTGTCCGGTCACGGTCTGGTCAACATCTTCAACTTTCTGTGCAGCTATGAACATGCCGCACCCGGCACGGCACTGGCGCAGGCACTGGACCGGGGTGATCGGGCTGCGTCTATCAGTGCCGCCGCGCTCGCGGGCAGTGATCCGGTGGCAGTACAGGCCCTGGATCTGTTCTGCGCTCTCTACGGCGCCATTGCCGGCAATCTGGCGCTGAGCACACTCGCCTACGGGGGAGTGTATATCGCGGGAGGAATTGCGCCGAAGATCGTCGAGCGGCTCCGGGACGGTGCCTTTATCCGTGCCTTCAACCACAAGGGCAAAATGACCACGCTGGCACAGCAAATGCCTGTGCAGGTGATATGCAACGAACGGGTTGGTCTGCTAGGCGCAGCGGCGGTGGCGCTACGCAACGCGCATGGCTGAGGTGACCCCTTCGCACAGCCAGGGGTCACGAACCAACCCCGCGCCGACGATCCTCTAGTCCTCGTCCGGCTCCAGAGAGTGGCGCCAGAACTGGTCCTCAGCATCAAACAGACGGTGGGTCTCCTGCGGTCCCCATGTACCTGCCGCATAGGTGTGGATGTAGTCCCGCTCCATGGCCCAGACCCGCAAAACCGGATCGACCACCCGCCAAGCCCATTCCACCTCGTCATAGCGCAGGAACAGGCTGTGATCACCTTCGATGACATCGAGCAACAATCCCTCGTAAGCCTCGACCGACACATCGCCCTCTTGTTTAAAACCGGCATCGAGGCTGATGGTGCGGGTGCGCATTTCCAGTCCGGGCTCCTTGACCTGCATCTCTATGCGCAGA
The DNA here is from genome assembly GCA_964561765.1 of uncultured Chromatiales bacterium. Lineage (GTDB taxonomy): Bacteria > Pseudomonadota > Gammaproteobacteria > DATFLL01 > DATFLL01 > CAZLQI01. Next base: position 136,495 of record CAZLQI010000005.1, on the reverse strand, counting down.
CACTCGTCGGGTTGGATACCCAACAACAGCCAGTCTGGTTTCATGCGTTCCACCGAGGTATCCCGGAACAGGTGCTGGGGCGGGCGCTTGAAGCGAATAGCAATACCCGATTTCGCCTCGGCCATGCGCTTGCCAGTGCGCAGATAAAACGGCACACCACGCCAGCGCCAGTTGTCGATATAGAACTTGATAGCCGCATAGCTCTCGGTCGTACTGTTTGGGGGCACGCCCTCCTCACTTCGATACCCCGGCACCTTCTCGCCATTGATCTGGCCGCTGGCATACTGTGCCCGGAAGGCATGGGCATGTACCGCACTTTGCGGAATGGGGCGTATGGAGCGCAACACCTTGACCTTCTCGTCGCGCAATGACTCGGCATCCATAGAGGCGGGTGGCTCCATCGCCACCAGGGTCAACAACTGCAGTAGATGGCTCTGGATCATGTCGCGCAGTGCGCCGGCGTGATCGAAGTAATCCGCCCGCCCGGCAATGCCTGCCGTTTCGGAGTGAGTGATCTGCACATGGTCGATGTAGTTGCGGTTCCACAACGGCTCCATGAGCACATTGGCGAAACGGAACACCAACACATTCTGCACCGTCTCCTTGCCCAGGTAGTGGTCGATACGATAGACCTGATCCTCACGCAGATAACGCTGCAACTGTTGCTGGAGCATGTACGCACTTTCCAGATCATAACCAAAAGGTTTTTCCACCACGAGGCGACGCCACCCGCCGTCCTCGCGGTGCAGACCCGCTGCGGCCAGATTAGTATTGACCACACTGTATTCGCCTGGGCGTATGGCCATGTAGAAGACAATGTTGTGTGAAAACTGCTTGTCGCCCTCTATATAGTCGCGCAGCTTTTCATAGGACTCCGGGGTATCCAGATCGCCTTTCAGAAAGTGCAGGCGTGTGCGCAGGCGGGCGAAAACGGACTCCTGCATACCGCCACGTACCTTCGGCGCCAGGATCTCCGCCACCTCCGAACACCAGGTGGCATCATCCCAGTCACGGCGCCCGAAACCGATGATATGCGTCCCGTCCAGCAGCTTGCCCGCCGCCTCCAGGTGGTAGAGTGCAGGCAACAGTTTGAGCTTGGACAGACTGCCGGTGGAGCCAAAAATCACAAAGGTGCAAGGCTCAAGCATTTCCGCCTCCTTGCGCATCATTCGCTGCGTTATCGTTGTGGATAATGGCATGGCCACCGAAGACGTTGCGCATCATCGCCAGCAGGCCATTGCCATAACCCTTCTGATCCTGGCTGGTGAAACGCACAAACAGCACGTAGGTCATCACTGGCACGGCGATGCTCTGCTCTATAGTCTGCAAACGGTTGTATCCGACAACCGCTATGGCGCCCCGACACAGACGTCGGGCCATATTGAGCCCCATCTTGCCGAGACCAAAGAGTGCGAGTTTCATAGGCTACCCCTTTCTTGTGCGTTGTTATTGTGCGAAGCGAAAACCCGGTGATCTTTCGCGGGATGATGCAATGGGATCTGACGCGAACCAGCTTACCACTGTAAGTTAGAGCACAAAACGCCAGGAAGTTTCCTGCCGCTACCCACATACTCGACCCGACTGGCGACGCCGTCAAGCGCACCCCAGACCCTGACAACCCAGCCACCGCCAGAATTGCACCTGCTCACACCTCGCTCAGCCGGAGCGGCCCGCGAATCGCTGGCCGCCCCGATCGGCGCCGGGTACAATAGCCGCAAGTCCTCGCCATCAGTGGAAGTGTGCCTCCCCGTGTCTGATCTGAATCCCCGCCAGCGTGCCGCAGTACGCAATATCGACGGCCCCTTGCTGGTGCTAGCCGGCGCCGGCAGTGGCAAGACGCGGGTGATCACCCAGAAGATAGCCTACCTGATCCAGACCTGTGGCTACGATCCACGCCACATTGCCGCAGTGACCTTTACCAACAAGGCCGCGCGCGAGATGAAAGGACGTGTCACCCGACTGCTCACGGGCAAGGAGGGCCGTGGTCTGCGCATCTGCACCTTCCATACTCTGGGACTGGACATCATCCGTCAGGAGCGCAAGACGCTGGAATACAAGGTCGGTTTCTCCATCTACGACAACCAGGATAGCGCCGCGCTCATCCGTGAGCTCATGCACAAGGCCTTCGGCGATGACGGCAATCAGGCCGAGGCGATGTTGCGGCGCATCTCGCAGTGGAAAAATGCCTTTGTCGACCCCGGACAGGCCGAGGTCGAGGCCACGACCGGCCCCCAGGCCGGCGACGTGCAGACCGTGACCGCCGCACGCCTCTACGGTGAATACAACCGTCATCTCAAGACCTGCAACGCGGTGGACTTCGACGACCTGATCATGCTGCCCGTGCTGCTGTTCCGTGACCACCCCGTGGTGCTGCAACGCTGGCAAAACCGCATCCGCTATCTGCTCGTCGACGAATACCAGGACACCAACGCCACCCAGTATCAACTGGTACGCCTGCTGGTCGGCGCCCGGGGTGCACTCACCGTCGTTGGCGACGATGATCAATCCATCTACGCATGGCGCGGCGCACAACCGGAGAATCTTGCCCTGCTCAAGGACGACTTCCCCGCACTCACAGTCATCAAGCTGGAACAAAATTACCGCTCCATGGGCCGCATCCTCAAGGCCGCCAACACCCTTATCGCCAACAACCCGCATGTGTTTGAAAAGACACTGTGGAGTGAACGAGGTTACGGCGATCCGCTCAAAGTAGTCCGCGCCGCCAACGACGAGGACGAGGCCGACAAGGTGGTCAACCGTTTGCAACACCACCGTTTCATTCATCGCACGAACCTCTCTGACTACGCTATTCTCTACCGAGGCAATCATCAATCGCGGCTGTTTGAGCGCGTGCTGCGCGAACACAGCATCCCCTATCACCTCAGCGGCGGTACTTCCTTTTTCGCCTATGGCGAGGTCAAGGACATCATGGCCTACCTGCGTCTGCTGGTGAACCCGGACGATGACAATGCTTTTTTACGCATCGTCAACACGCCACGGCGCGAGATCGGCCCCGCCACGGTGGAAAAACTCGCCGCCTACGCCACCACGCGCGGTGTCAGCCTGTTCGAGGCCAGTTTTGAACTCGGTCTGGAACAGCCGCTCAACGGCCGACCGCTGGATCGCCTGCGCCACTTCACCCATTGGGTCAACGACATCGCTGATCGCGCCAAACGCGGCGATATCATCGCCGCAGTGCGCGACCTGGTCAGGGAGATCGGCTACGAGACTTGGCTTCTGGACAACGCGAGTGATGAAAAATCCGCACAACGACGCATGGACAATGTCCTTGATCTCATCACCTGGCTGGAACGCATGCACGAACACCACGAGGACGGAGAACCGACGTTGGAAAATCTCGTTGCCCGACTCACGCTCATGGATATCCTGGAACGCAAGGAAGAGGATAAACCCGACAACGACGCCGTGAACCTACTGACCCTGCATGCTGCCAAGGGGCTGGAATTTCCCCACGTGTTTCTGGTCGGCATGGAAGAGGAACTGCTCCCCCACCGGACCAGTATCGAGCAAGACAGCCTTGAGGAAGAGCGGCGTCTGGCCTATGTAGGTATCACCCGCGCCCAAAAGACCCTGACCTTCACCTTCTCGGCACGGCGTCGGCGCTATGGCGAAACCATCGACTGCGAACCCAGCCGATTTCTCGCCGAACTGCCGCAAGACGATCTGGAATGGGAAGGCGAGGGCCGCAGCGATCCGGAAAAGAACCGTGAAGAAGGTCGCGCCACACTCGACGGACTGCGCAACCTGCTCCAGCCAGGCGGCCACTGAGATCAATCCCGATCATCGGTCCCTTTCTCTTGGCCCCTTAGTCCTGATCCCTCACGTCCTGCCCCTTGATCCCTGCCCCCCCATCATGCCCACCACACACCGACACCCCAATGATATACTCCTCACCCGTAGACATTACCTCGGCACGCCGGTATGCTCTGCCCCCTTGCGCCCGTAGCTCAGCTGGATAGAGTACCGCCCTCCGAAGGCGGGGGTCGCGCGTTCGAATCGCGCCGGGCGCGCCAAACAAAAAGGCCACTCATGACAAGCGGCCTTTTTCATCTTTACCTGTATAGCCCGAATGCGACACGGTGAAATCCGGGATGGGTGATGCGCCATCTGGCTACGCATTACCTTGAGCCTCCTGCGGCAACACTTCGGAAATAGAGCCGTTACTGTTTGGCCACCGCCAGGACATGCGTGATCCCACGCCTTGCCGTTTATCTATTTCATGGGTCATCTTGTCGATGATCTTGCACTTCCCATGTTCGACGTACGACGGTTTCATCCTCAGTCCTCATGAGTATACCCCCGGATGATGTACCCACCGGATTTCTGATCGCGTTCGAGTTGCAGCAGGCCCTGTTCACTCGCCTCTTCCAGCAACTGACTGAAGGAGCGAAAGCCATGATAAGTCTCGCTGAAACCGGGCTTGCGACGCTTGAGGGTCTGCTTGACCATCGAACCCCACACCTTGTCTTCCTCACCACGTTCCTCGAACAAGTCTTCGACCGTCTCCAGCACCAAGTCTAAGGCCACCTGCCTCTTGTCCTCGACGCTGGCCTCTACCGCTTCGGCCTTCTTGTCCGTGTCCTCCCGGGACTTTACCTTGGTGGTGCTCTTGCGCCGCGCGCGTCGGGGCTTTTGTTCATCGCGCACGAGGTCATCGTAGTAGATGAACTCGTCGCAATTGGCAGTGAGCAAATCGGAGGTCGACTGTTTCACCCCGACACCGATAACCATTTTGTTATTCTCACGCAGCTTGCTGACCAGAGGCGAGAAGTCTGAATCGCCACTGACGATGACGAAGGTATCGACATGGGCCTTGGTATAACACAGGTCGAGGGCATCGACGACCATGCGGATATCGGCTGAATTCTTGCCCGACTGGCGCACATGAGGGATCTCGATGAGCTCAAACGAGGCCTCGTGCATGCCGGCCTTGAATTCCTTGTAGCGGTCCCAGTCGCAATAGGCCTTCTTGACGACAATATTTCCCTTGAGCAACAGGCGCTCCAGCACCTTCTGCATGTCAAATTTTGCATACTTCATGTCGCGCACGCCGAGCGCGACATTCTCGAAATCGCAAAACACCGCCATGTTCTTATTCGACTTGACCGTCATTGCACTGCGCACTCCTTAACTGTATTTCCTGCTTGCATCATGGCACACTCTCACCCCTCATGCTGCTTGTAGCCTCATACAATCGGTGATTGGTGACCTCTCCTCGCCACCACCTCCTGGCACGCAGTAATCACTCAAGTCAGACAGGCTCCCTGGTGGGGGAGAAAAAAACTCAAAACCGTTGCGCATCTGCGCGACGCCAGTACTGTCCCCACTGCGCCTCCCAATCCGCATTGTTCGTGGGCGGCGCAAGCAACTCGCCCGGTTGCAACTGCGGAAGGAGCGCGGCATAGTTGAGAGCGCGGGTATCGTTCAGGCGCCGGAATATCACCTCGGCTCCAAGCTCCTCGGGGCGCTCATATCCCATCGCCCCAAGCAATTCACAACAACTGTGCAGGGTGACGTCATGAAGGTTTCGCACATGCTTGGCACGGTACTCCACTTCCACCGCACGACCGCGGCGTGGGTCCTGCGTCGCGACACCCGAGGGACACGTGTTGGTATTACAACGCCGAGCCTGGATGCATCCCAGCGCAAACATCATCGGGCGCGCCATGTTGATCATGTCCGCCCCCAGCGCCATCTTCAGGATCATATCGAAACCGGTGATCACCTTGCCACTGGCGATAAGGCGAATATCTCCACGCAACCCGGCACCGACCAGGGCATTGTGCACGAAGTTCAGCCCCTCGTTCAGTGGCAATCCCAAACTGTCACTGAACTCGAAGGGCGCCGCCCCCGTCCCGCCCTCCGCACCATCTATGGTGATAAAATCCGGCCGCAACCCCGTCTCGTTCATGGCCTTGACGATACCGAGGAATTCCTCGCGACGCCCTATACACAATTTGAAACCCACCGGTTTGCTTCCAGAGAGCGCCCGCAGGCGGGCGACAAATTCGAGTAGACCGAGCGGTGAAGAAAATTCCGAGTGCGCGGGTGGAGAGATACAATCCTGCGCGACCGCTACCCCACGGATTCGCGCGATCTCCGCGCTGACCTTGGCCCCCGGAAGAATGCCACCGTGAGAAGGCTTAGCCCCCTGCGAGAGCTTGATCTCGATCAGTCTAATCTGCTCGTAGGCGACTTTCTCCCGAAAGCCCTCGGGATCGAAACAACCCTCTTGCGTGCGACAACTGAAGTAGCCCGTACCGATCTGCCAGCAAAGGTCGCCACCCTCACGCAGATGATAGGGACTAAGCCCCCCCTCACCGGTGTTATGAAAAAAACCGCCCAGATGTGCCCCGCGATTGAGGGCAAGAATGGCATTGGCCGACAACGCACCGAAACTCAAGGCCGAGATGTTCAGACGTGAGGCCGTGTAAGGCTTCGTGCAGGCATCCCCACCCACGCTTAGACACATACTGGCCTCATCGACCTTGCGTGGCGCCAACGAATGGTGTGCAAACACGCTGCCACCTTCGAGCAGATCGTACTGCGTGCCAAACGGCATGGTGCCATCGATTCCGGCGGCGCGGGTATACACAATCTCGCGCTGCTCACGGTGATAGGGACGCCCGTCATGTGGGCCTTCAATAAAATACTGGTGGATCTCCGGGCTGATAAATTCAAGCATGTAGCGCAAGTGTCCGATGACCGGATAGTTTTTCAGCACATTGTGTCGTGAGACATGGATGTCGTAGAGTCCCACCACAGTATAAGGCACCCAAAACGCCAGCAACCAGAGAACGCCCACCTGCCACAGCAGTCCCGCCGCCACCATCAACAGGCCAAACAAGGCAATCACGTAAAACACGCTGCGCATCATGGCGGTGTTCCTCCTGTCTTTTGACCTACTGTGAACCGGGCTTCCACGCCAAGGCTGGCGACACGTGCCTGGAAACGACATAGTAGGGTATGTCGGGTATGGCAATGCTGGATTGCCTAGGCATACGCCCTGCATATCAGAACATCATCTCACTTCACTGGGTCGTGTCCCCGTTATTCTTTTGTTACTCTATAATTTACGATTTCTGATAGACTTAATATCAAAGGATGCTTCTTTTAAATGAAAGGGGACGCGCCCTTTTATACCTCTTTCCTTGGCCGCCCTTGTGGTCGAAATGTCAAAGCGTGCCCCACCTTGCGTTCCAGTTTGTTTATAAATCGGGCAGATCCACAAGGCAACCCTCGCTCAACACGGCTCCTTATGATCTCCAGCTCGCCCTTGTCATTCCCTTCCCTAAGCCATACTGACCAGTCGTCCATCTGATCTTGTTGTTTCTGCCATTTACGCCTTGTCGTCAATACCTCGTCTTCTCTGAGTCCACAATGGCCAGCAGCGCTGGACCATTGATAGCGTTCTGCTTTTCTTACTATTTTCGCTCGTACCGGATTCCGCTCAACATAACGAATGCTCGCCCACATATAGCTTTCATCCAATGCCGAGGCAAAATACCGGCCTTGCCAGAGATGCCCTTTCCAACCTTCGTGACGATTAATACGTTGGGCATAGCGTGTATGGAGCGGCCTTAATACACGTTGTAGTCCTTCTTCGGTGCCGGGAACGGCAACAAGGTGGATATGGTTTGTCATTAGACAGTAGGCCAGTATGGCTACACCATGTTTGTCGCTATACTCCTTCAACCAGGACAAATAGCAACGCCTGTCCGCATCAGTATAAAATACGTCCTCCCGTCGATTGCCTCTCTGGGTAATATGGTAGGGTATATTGGGTATGACAATTCTGGCTTGTCTGGGCATATGCCATAGCATATCAGCGCATCTTCCCACATTAAAGGGGCGCGTCCCCTTTATTTCCTTTATTTCGCCGTTTGCCTTTTGGACTGTCTGTGTTCAGTGCGTCGCCGACCCGGTATAGGCCGGATAATCGATATAGCCCTTCTCACCGCCGACGTAGAAGGTGTCCATGTCCGGCTCGGTGAGCGGGGCATTCACTGCGAAACGCTGCGGCAGGTCCGGGTTGCTGATAAACAGTCTGCCGTAGGCCACCAGATCAGCGTGACCCGCGGCGATCACACGATTGCCACTGTCGCGATCAAAGCCATTGTTGATCATGAGTACGCCCTGATACAGCGGGCGAAAATGCTCGGCCACCCTGGGGATCATGTTCACAATATCGTCGACGGGAGCGAACGGCTCCATCAGGTGCAGGTAGGCCAACGTGTACTCATTGAGCTTGTTGATGACGTAGTCGAACTGCGCACGATTATCACTGCCCGCACCGATGTTGAACATGCCGCTGGGCGACAGACGCACACCAACGCGGTCTGCGCCCCACACCTCGGTTACACCGTCGAGCACCTCGAACAGAATGCGGGCCCGGTTTTCGATACTGCCACCGTATTCATCGGTGCGCAGGTTGGTGGTGTCGAGCAGGAACTGGTTAATCAGGTAACCGTTAGCGGCGTGCACCTCTACGCCGTCAAAACCGGCATCGAGGGCATTCTTTGCCGCCTTGATGTAGTCCTGCACGATGGCCTTGATCTCCCCGGTCTCCAGGGCACGCGGGGCTACGGTCGGCTTCTTGCTGAAGTCGGGCGCATAGAGCTCGACCTCGGGGTTAAGGGCCGAGGGGGCCACCGGTGGCTGACCGGCATGAAAGTCCGGCAGTGAGATGCGCCCCACGTGCCAGAGCTGGCAAAACATGTGCCCACCCTGGGCATGCACGGCCTCAACAACTGGCTTCCACCCGGCCACCTGGGCCTCGGAGTAGATACCGGGGGTATTGGGATAGCCCGCACCCTGGGGGGAGATCGGGCTGGCCTCAGAGATGATCAAGGCCGCCGAGGCGCGTTGCGTATAATACGTCACGTGCATATCGCTCGGGGCCAGTTCCGGATTGTTCGCGCGATCACGCGTCAGCGGTGCCATGACGACGCGATGCGACAGAGTATACCGGCCAAGTTTGACCGGCTGCAACAGGGCTTGTTCGCTCATTACATGTCTCCTTGCGGGTTGATCGTTTTCCTGCAGATGCCTTCAAGATCGGCAAGAAAAAATGTGCTCAGTGTTTTCAAAATAGTCCCATTGTGATGGGAGTAGGTCCATGTCCCGCCACGGTAGGCCGCAACCAGGCCAACGCACCGCATCAGACTGAGGACGCCGGAGACGGTGGACTGTGACGGATCGCTTCATTACGCCCGGGCGCACATGTCCAGCGTGGCGGGAAATGGCGCTCCGGTGCCTCGGACCATTCCCGTCTCTTCAGTCACGAGGTATCCGACAGCGCCTTGAAAAGGCGCACGCAGTCCATGCCGATCAGTATACTGTAGGCCTTTGAATAGAGAAGCCTCTATTTCGCAAGCTGTAGATATAATAGATATTTCCCATTTGTACCCGATTCCTCGCCCTATTTCTTGTTGCAGACGCGTCCACGACATCCCTCATCCAGTCGCATCAAGAAATAGTGTTTCTTTATCGTATTTTTCTCTTGACCCTGAACCTTACTACAGGGTTTAGAGTCCGTATCGACATCTTCGATAAGAGGATGCGCTGCCCGGGCAAGCACCCCGAAACCCTCACGCATCAGGAGTTCGTCATGCAGATACTGACCATCGGTAAACTGGCCCGGCAATCCGGTGTAGCCGTCGAAACCTTACGCTACTATGAGCGCCGTGGCCTCGTCACGCCCTGCCAGCGTACCCATGCAGGCTACCGTCTCTATCAACCCGATACGAGCCACCGCCTGCGTTTTATCCGCCGCGCACAAGTACTGGGATTTACCCTCGATGACATCGCCGAACTGCTGTCGCTCAGCGACAATCCGTCCAAGAGTGCGGCCGAGGTCAAACAATTGACCCGCGCCAAGATCGACGATATCGATAGTCGCATCCAGGACCTGGAGCGCATGAAGCAAGGACTCGCCGCCCTGGAAGGACGCTGTCCAGGGCATGGTTCGACGGCCGATTGCCCCATCCTGCAGGCACTCAATCACGAGAGTGACTGAGGTACACCGTACCCGAGCAAAAGGTATCCGTCGACCCACCCCGGCGAAAGGAGTCAGACCATGAAACAGATCGAAATCGGCATCCAGGGCATGACCTGCGCCTCGTGCTCCTCACGCGTCGAACGCACTCTGGTAAAACTGCCCGGCGTGCATCAGGCCACGGTCAATCTGGCCACCGAACGCGCCAGCATCGAATATGACGAACAGGCTATCACACCCGATGCTCTCCTCGCCGCCATCACCGACGTGGGCTATACCGCAGTGAGCGCTGACTATGAGATCGGTATTGGCGGCATGACCTGCGCCTCATGCTCCTCACGTGTTGAGCGAACCCTGAACGCACTGCCGGGGGTCATTGAAGCGGGGGTCAATCTCGCCACCGAGCGCGCCACGGTACGCTACACACCTGCCAGCCTGAGCCCCGATGACATCGCCCGTGCTATCGAAGATGCCGGCTATGAGCCTCGTTCCCTGGACAGTGACGATGATACCGAAAGCGGCGCTCAGGACGATCGCGAAGCCGCTGCACGGCGTGCCCGCTTCAAGGCCATGCGCCGTGATGTCTGGGTCGCGAGTCTGCTGACCCTGCCGGTGCTGGCATTGTCGATGGGTGCGACCTTTTTCACCTCGATCGAACACGTTCTGACCAGCCTGGCACCCGCACCCGCGTGGGACTGGACCGAGGCCATTCTCACCACCATCGTACTCTTCGGACCAGGTCGGCGCTTCTTCCGCCCGGGCTGGATTGCCTATCGTCACCTGGCGCCGGACATGAACAGCCTGGTCATGACCGGTACCGGTGCCGCCTGGCTGTTCAGCTTCACCGTGTTGCTGTTTCCCGCCCTGTTTCCCGTCGATGCCCGCAACCTGTACTTCGATTCCGCAGCCGTCATCATCACCGTGATCCTCTACGGCAAACTTCTGGAGGAGATTGCCAAAGGCCGCACCTCGGCAGCGATCAAAAAGCTCATTGGCCTGCAGGCCAAGACCGCTCGCGTACTGCGTGAAGGCCGCGAGGAGGAAATTCCTGTCAGCCGTGTCAAGCCGGGCGACATCATCATCGTACGCCCCGGTGAACGCCTGCCCGTCGATGGCGAGGTGCGTGAAGGCGAGAGTTATGTCGACGAGTCCATGTTGACCGGTGAACCGTCCCCGGCGGCGAAGCGTCCTGGTGACAAGGTCGTCGGTGGCACTGTCAACCAACATGGCGTGCTCAAGGTCGCTGCCACCGAGGTGGGCAAGCAGACGGTGTTGGCCCAGATCATCCGCCTAGTCGAACGCGCCCAGGGCTCCAAGTTGCCGATTCAGGGGCTAGCCGATCGCGTCGTGAGGGTGTTTACCCCCGTCGTCCTGGGCATCGCCCTGATCAGCTTCCTCGCCTGGTTGGCCTTTGGACCGCCCCCGGCCATCACCCTGGCATTGGTCAGCGCCGTGGCCGTGCTGGTCGTCGCCTGCCCCTGCGCCATGGGCCTGGCCACGCCCGCCGCTATCATGGTCGGCAGCGGGCGCGCCGCCGAGCTGGGCGTGCTCTATCGCAAGGGTGAGGCACTGGAGGCCTTGTCACACGTCGATACCATTGTCTTCGACAAGACCGGCACGTTGACGGAAGGCCATCCGAGCCTGACCGACCTCGAACCAACGCAGGGCACGGGACCGGGCAGTGAGGCCTATACCCAGGCCCTGCGTCTGGCCGCCGCCGTCGAAGCTGGCAGCGAACACCCCCTGGCCGCCGCCATCATCCAGCAGGCCAATACCAATGGGCTGGACATCCCGCCAGCCTCGGCGTTTCAGGCCATCCCCGGCTACGGAGTACAGGCCGAGATCGAGGGACACCGGGTGCTGCTCGGGGCCGACCGCTTCATGCAGCGCGAGGACATCGACATCACCGCGCTGCAAAGACGCGCCATCGAACTGTCCCAAGAGGGCAAGACACCCATCTACCTGGCGCAAGACGACCAGGTACTCGCCGTGCTCGCCATCGCCGATCCGCTCAAAGCCGAGTCCGCCGCCGTGATCGCCGCGCTCAAAAAGAAGGGGATGCGTGTCGCCATGATCACCGGCGACAACCGCCGCACTGCCGAGGCCATTGCACGACGCGCAGGGCTAGACGAGATGCAGGCCGAGATCCTGCCCGACGGCAAGGCCGCCGCGGTGATCGCCTTGCAGAAGCAGGGCCGCAAGGTCGCCTTTGTCGGTGACGGTATCAACGATGCCCCGGCCCTGGCCCAGGCCGAAGTGGGTATTGCCGTGGGTTCGGGCACCGATATCGCCATCGAGGCGGCGGACGTGACGCTGACCCGCGATGACCTCGCCGGCGTGGTCACCGCCCTCAATGCCGCCAAGCACACCATGAGTACCATCCGCGGCAATTTGTTCTGGGCGTTTTTCTACAATATCAGCCTCATCCCCCTGGCCACGGGCATGTTCTACCCGTACTTCGGCTGGCACCTCAACCCGATGGTCGCCGGACTGGCCATGGGTTTCTCCAGTGTGTTTGTTGTCACCAACAGCCTGCGACTGCGACGCCTGCGCGCTGTCACGCTGGGCCCCGTCGCCCAGACCGCGGCCACGCCACCGGTGGCAGGCACACAGACCCAACCGGCTCACTGAGCCCCACTGATCCACTTCATCAACCCCAGCAAGGAGTATTCACCATGCAAACCACGATCACGATCACCGGTATGACCTGCGGCCACTGCACCGCCGCTGTGACCAAAGCCCTGCAAAGCATTCCCGGCGTCGAGCGGGCCGAGGTCAGCCTCGACCCCGGCCAGGCCGTGGTCACCGGTAACGCCGACACCCAGGCCATGCTTGCTGCCATCAAGGCAGAAAACTACGAGGCACAACTGCAATAAATGCCGTACCGTAAAGGCGCAGACAGACTGTCTGCGCCTTTATGCCCGGTAACTGGTCAGTGAATATATGTCCCCACCCCCCATCCTTCTCTATACGTCGCCCGGCTGCCCCGACTGTATCGCCCTCAAACACTGGCTTGAACAAGGGGCATTCATCTATACCGAAAGGGACCTGAGCCAACCCAGTGTGGCCGATGAGGCCAAGGCACGTTACGGCGTGCGCATCGCGCCCGTCACCGTCATCGGTGAGACGTTCTTCTACGGTACTTTCGCGGAGCAAAAACCAAAACTGGAGGCCCTGCTTTCACGGAGGCAGACATGACGGCCTGACTGGCACTGTGTACCCGGCGCCGGCTCTGCTATTCTGACACCCCGGACGCCAACCTGGCGCTGTCCTTCCCCGACAGGCTCAGGAGACCGGCGCTGCAACAAGGCCCCCATACGAGCATGAAATACCATGATCTGCGCGACTTCATCGACAAACTGGAACAGGAAGGTGAACTCAAGCGCGTAACCACCGAGGTAGACCCCTGTCTTGAAATGACCGAGATCTGCGATCGCACCCTGCGCGCAGGCGGTCCGGCTATTCTGTTCGAACACCCCAAGGGGCACCACATTCCCGTGCTCGGCAATCTGTTTGGCACCCCGCGACGCGTGGCGCTGGGCATGGGTGAGGATTCGGTCGAGGCCCTGCGCGAGGTCGGCAAGCTGCTGGCCTATCTCAAGGAGCCGGACCCGCCCAAGGGGGTGAGGGACGCCTGGGAAAAACTACCGCTCTTCAAACAAGTGCTGAATATGGCGCCGAAGGTTGTAAAGTCTGCTCCCTGCCAGGCGCACAGGCTGGAAGGTGATGCGGTGAACCTCGCCAGCCTGCCCATCCAGACCTGCTGGCCGGGTGACGCCGGCCCGCTCATTACCTGGGCGCTGGTGGTAACCCGGGGACCACACAAGGAACGCCAAAACCTCGGGATCTACCGCCAACAGGTCATCGGCCGCAACAAGGTCATCATGCGCTGGCTCGCCCACCGCGGCGGCGCGCTGGACTTCCGCGACTGGCAACAGACTCACCCCGGTGAGGACTTCCACGTGGCCGTCGCCCTGGGCGCCGATCCGGCGACCCTCCTCGGCGCGGTCACCCCGGTGCCGGATGCCCTGTCAGAATACGGTTTTGCCGGTCTGCTGCGCGGCGCCAGGACCGAGGTAACCTCATGCCTCGGCTCAGATTTGCAGGTGCCCGCCAGCGCCGAATTCGTCCTCGAAGGCGTCATCCACCCCGGCGAGGAGGCCGATGAAGGCCCGTTCGGTGATCACACCGGGTACTATAACGAGGTCGAACGCTTCCCGGTGTTCACCATCGAACGCATCACCCACCGCACCCATCCCATCTACCACAGCACCTATACCGGGCGACCACCGGACGAACCATCCATCCTGGGCATGGCACTCAACGAGGTCTTTGTGCCCATCTTGCGCAAGCAATTCCCGGAGATCGTCGATTTCTACCTGCCACCCGAGGGGTGTTCCTACCGCATGGCGGTGGTGAGTATGAAGAAACAATACCCCGGGCACGCCAAGCGCGTGATGTTCGGTGTATGGTCCTTCCTGCGCCAGTTCATGTACACCAAGTTTGTGATCATCACTGACGAGGACATCAACGTGCGCGACTGGAACGATGTCATCTGGGCAATGACCACGCGCATGGACCCAGTGCGCGACACCACCTTGGTGGAACACACCCCCATTGACTACCTCGACTTCGCCTCACCCGTGGCCGGCCTCGGTGGCAAGATCGGCTTCGATGCCACCCACAAATGGCCCGGTGAGACCACTCGTCAATGGGGCCGCCCCATCAACATGAGCACTGAGGTCAAACAACGCATCGATGCGATCTGGGATGAACTGGGATTATAACGACACACCCACTAAAGATAGGGACCCCTATACGGTTGTCAGGCAAACCCGCAAGCGCCCTCTGCTACTGTGCATGCAGTGTCTTTTCAAACATATAAGCAAGCACTAATAACATCCGTCTCCCAATAGCAATCACTATCGATACGCAACATAACGGTGCCGCTGTCTATTTATTTTGCCGGGATTCAGGATAAATCGTTAGTTTAAAGTTAATGTCTATTGACACCCCATCACCGCCTTACTATTAATGTAAACGTTGCCTTTATGATTACTGATAGACAGCGACAGTAATAACATGACGAAAATATAATTAAATCTGCCATCTAAGGAGGAATATGTAATGTCTGACGATACGAACACCCCTGGAAAAATAGTACTGGTTTTAGGCGACCCCACTGCGTTGGGGTTAATTTCATATGCAATCGCACTTATTTCCTTGAGTTTTATTGTGGCGCACATCTTTCCTCCAAGCGATATGATCATGGGGATTATCATCGTTGGCGCGGTGGGGATAGGTATTGCCGGAATCATTGATTTCCTGCGCGGCCAAACCTTTGGCGGTGTTGCGTTTGTGGGGTGGGGGATCTTTTTCTGGGCCTTTACCTACGTCGTTGGCATCGCCCCCATCGCCAAGGGTTCACCCTGGGCGGCGGGTCCCGCACTGCCTTTTCTCGGCTGGTACTTTCTGTTTTGGGCGTTTTTCGCACTATTGACCTTCCTGGGTTCCATCACGGCCAAAAAATGGGTGATGTTACATTTTGCCCTTGGTTTCACCACCTTGATGTTGATCTTTGTAGCGATAGCCCATTGGATGGCAACGACCGCTCCCAACCACACGTTCATGTTGATCGGCGGAATTTGCGGCATCATTGCCGCCTTATGTGCAGGTTATACCGCCTTTGCTGCACTGTTAAATGAGGTGGCAGGCAAAAAGGTCATGTCCGCATAAGGCAGGACTTCTCACCATGACCCGCAGGGTCAGGCATTGCGCCTAACATGGGTTCATACACCCAATGTGAAACGCAAGGCCTGGCCCTGCATTTTCCCCCCGTTGCAGTAACACCTTGGTATCAGAGCCGGACACCCGTTTATCCGCCCCGCTTGGCACAGCGTCCCATATACACCTTGAGCGCAGCGGCATTATTCAGCTTCGTTTCTTTTGCGCCGAACAGAAGGGTGGCGCTATCTTTGCCGATGTAGTCACGTAATGCACCAAGCGCATCGTGCTGGCTGTGCAGTTCGGCAAAATAACGCGACTTGAACTCATCCCATTTTTCCGGTGTGTGACCATACCAGCGACGCAGTTCACTGGATGGGGCGACGTCCTTCGCCCAGAGGTCGATATGCGCAGCGGCTTTTGAAAGCCCGCGCGGCCAGAGGCGATCGACCAGGATGCGCTTGCCATCGCTGGCTGCTGGCGGGTCGTAGATGCGTTTTATCCGGATAATCATCTTGGTACACCTCCCTGATGTCAGGACACCTGTGGGCAGTGAATATCGCACCACAGGAGCCGCTACGCCACACAACATGACACCCCGTATTTTCGACCACAGACAGCCAGGCGAGGTTCCGGACGGCATTGGACACGACGGGATGAGTCTGGTAGTTACTGTAAGGTACGAACCAGTGTAATCCGTTTGGCGTGGAACTCTCCAGGCTGGGGCAACCGTTCGAACGATAATAACAAGAGAGCCTGATGATGCGCACGATCATGACACTCAATGCCACGTGTGGCTGCGGCAAGAGTACCCTGGCAAGTTACTACGCCAATCGGGACAAGGCCGTCACTCTGGTGGATTTGTCACTGACCGTCAACCAACAACGTTGGTTTCGGTTTATACTGCCCACTGATTACTGAGGTACGTTTTAACGAATGACGATCGGCGTCTACCTATCGTTGCGGTACGACATGGACATCTGAATTCCCCTTGACTCTGAAGCGAGGTTCAGTGTATATCCTGCGCAAGACGCGCAACGCGGGCGTATACGCGTGCCAGACCTGATGGGATTGGTGTCACGGCATAGTTGTATGAGGATGATCATCATGGATAAAACGCAACCGATTTCACGGCGTGTGTGGCTTAAAAAAGCGACGCTACTGAGCACAGCATTGGTAGTAGCGCCATTGTTGAGCCTGTCCACAGCCAGCGCGGAAACACAGAAAAAAACAACCCAGGCCTCCGTTCACTACCAGGACCACCCCAAAGGCATGAAGATGTGTGGTATGTGTAAATACTTCATACCCCATGGCGGCACCGCAGGTCGCGGGATGATGGGAATGATGGGTAGAACTGGCATGATGGCGGGGGGACGCTGCCAGCTCGTGCAGGGGCGGATCAGCCCGATGGGTTATTGCGATCTGTATACGCCCACCTGACAAAAACCAGTAATCAATAAAGTATCAACTCTCACCTGGCCATGTTAATTGACCGATTTTTTGAGATTTTGCTGACAACTGCCGATACATCCTTCAGTCTGAATGGACTGAAGGATGTTCATCCAGACAGGCCGCAAGCCCGCTGGCGAGATCAGGATAGCGCAGGGTGATACCCAGTTCTTCACACATGCGCCGATTGTCCATGCGGCGTGACTCATCAAGGTAGGACAGCATGTCCATGCTCATTATCTCCCGTGCCTGTTCCCGGTCGATTTCCGGCGGCCGGGGCAGGCCCAGGGCATCGGCGACACCAAAAAAATACTCGGTCATGGTGCTGGGTTGGCCATCACACACGTTGTAGACCCCGGCCGCACGCCCTGCTTCCCCCGCAGCCACACACACATTTGCCAGGTCCTCAGCGTGGATGCGGTTGGTCGGCAGCGCCTGATCGGCACGCAACACCGGTGCGCCCCGGCGCAGACGCGCCACCGGCAACCGCCCCGGTCCATAGATGCCACCGACACGCAACACGCTGAACGACACCCCCTGCGCCTGACACCATTCTCCCAAGGTCTGTTCGGCGTCGAGGCGACGCTGGGCGCGTTCGGTATGCGGTGCGGGGGGGGTCTGTTCGGTGACCCGCGCACCCTGGTGATCACCGTATACCCCGGAGGTGCTGATACACACGACCCGGGCCGGCGCGTGCCGCACACGGCGACTGCTGACGAAACCCCGCACCCGCTCATCGCGCCGACCGTGCGATGGCGGCGGCGCAAAGTAGTACAGCAGCGTCCCGGCGAGATCGAGGGCAGGCAACGCCTGCGGACGATCGAGATCGCCCGTGACCGGCGTGATACCCTGTGCCGAGAGCACCTGTGCCTGACGGGTCGAACGCACCAGTGCCGATACCTGTACCCCGCGTTGCAGCCACTGGCGCGCCACACGCTGGCCGATATCGCCACATCCAATGATGACCACATGATGCACGGGTTTATCTCCTGCGGTGATTACGCGATAATTCCCGGCCTTCTGCCGGTAGATAAAGGCTCATCATGAGTTTCACTGTACATATCCAGCCCAGTGGGCATCAGTTTGACGTTGAGCCCGACGAAAGCGTGCTCGATGCCGCATTGCGCCAGGGTTTTGCCTTGCCCTATGGCTGCCGTAACGGTGCCTGCGGCAACTGTATGGGCACCCTGCTAGAGGGTGAGGTCGATTATGGAGCGAAGCGCCCCTGTGCACTCAGTGAGGACGACATCAAGCGCGGTCAAGCCCTGTTCTGTTCGGCCATTCCGCGCTCGGATATCACCATCGAGGTGCGCGAGATCGGCGCAGCGAAAGATATCCCGGTCAAGATCCTGCCCTGTCGGGTGGCCGCAATGGCGCGTCTTAATCACGACGTGATGCGCCTGTCCCTCAAACTGCCAGCCACCGAACGCCTACAATTTCTGGCCGGACAGTATATCGACTTCCTGCTGCGCGACGGTCGACGACGCAGCTTTTCGCTGGCCAACGCACCGCACGACGATGCCCTCCTGGAATTGCACATCCGCCATATCGAGGGCGGACGGTTCACCGGCGATGTGTTCACTACCATGAAGGAAAAGGCCATCCTGCGCCTCGAAGGTCCACTGGGCACCTTCTTTTTGCGCGAGGACTCGGAGCGACCGATCCTCTTCATCGCAGGCGGCACCGGTTTCGCACCCATCAAGGCCATGATCGAACATGCCATCGCCGACGGCATACAGCGTCCCATGCACCTGTACTGGGGGACACGCGGTCCGGGTGATCTCTATCTCGACGCCCTCGCCCACGGCTGGGCGCAGCAACATACGCATATTCGCTACACCCCGGTGTTGTCTCAGATCGCACCCGACGATGACTGGACGGGCCGTACGGGGTATGTGCATGAGGCGGTCCTCGACGACTATGCCGATCTGAGTGCCTTCGAGGTCTATGCCAGCGGACCGCCAGCCATGGTGCAGGCCGCCCGCACTGCCTTTCTCGCCCGCGGCCTTGATCCCGGTGGCTACTTCTCCGACGCCTTCGAGTATGCCAACGACTGAGTCCCCTGCGCACTAGACTCCGGGTCGACCAGGCCCTCATCGTGCACGGGTAACAACGCATCGCACAGGCACTCCTGTACCGCCAGGGCCAGACCCTTACGGCAATACTCCACGGCGGCAGCCTCCTCGCCCAGCCGATCCAGCAAAGTACCCAGCTCGCGGTAGGTCTCCGGGCGCGGTTCGACGCCCAGACTGGCCTCGAAATAGGTTCGCGCCTTACCCCACAGTTTGTGGCGTACACACAGCCGTCCGAGTGTCAGCAGTAGTTCGGCACTGCGTCCATGCTCCTTCAACCACTGCTCGGCCTGGCTCAGTTGCTTGCCGGTATCCGCACTCTCGCTCAGGCCATACAGATACACGAGTGGTTCGCACCACTGGCGCTTGAGGGTCTCGCGCAGCACGGCTTCGGCGCGCGCCGGCTGGCCCACGCGGAGTAGATCCCGAGCGTAGTCCTCGACCAGGAGCGGATCACGGCGCAGCTCGCGTGACAACGTCTCCCAAACCTCATCTAAACGTGCGGCATTACCGCTGCGTGCGGCCAGTGTCAGTGTTTCGCGATGTACGGTACGCGTGAGCTGATCCAGCGTTGCCCCATCAACCGCCTGATGTTTGCGCAGGGCCGGCAACAAGTCCACCAGATCGCCCCAGCTCTTCAAGCGCTCGTAGAGCCGCATCAGCAGGTACAGTACGTAGGGATGCGCTGGCACGCTGGCACGCAGGTGCATCAGGGTGGCCAACGCCTGCTCCAGCTGACCATGCGTGAGTTGCAATTCGGCCTGGGTCAGCGCTACCGCCGTATCGGTTCCAGCCATGCTGCGGTGGGCCAGCGAGAGATAGTGATCGCGGCGCTCGGGGGCGCTGAGCTTCTGGGCGGCCCGGGCAGCAGACAGGTAATTGATGAGTGGCATTTCGCTATTGGGGGCACTGCGGCTGAGGCGCTTTTCCGCCTCGGCCCAATCACCCTCTGCCAGCTCGATGAGCCCCTGGTTGGTCAACTGACGTGCCCGGCGCCAGCGTCGCACTTGGCGCCAGCGTTGCAGGCGCCGGGGCAAACCCCAGGCGCGGACCACGATGCGCAGGGCGAAGTACATCAGCACAAAACCGCCCACCAACAAGATCAGAAACAGCGACAGACTAGTCTCGACCGTCGTCTGGCCGCGGGCGATCAGCACATAACCGGGGTCCTGCTGGGCAAGCAGCGCCAGGCTGACGGCGACAAACAGGACGATAAAGGCATAGATGAGCAGCTTCATGATGGGCGCGTCCCCTGCGACCTGTCTGTGCTGCGATCAGACTGCGAGGAACCCGGTGTGCGCCCACCGGCCCCAGCACGGTGGGCAGCACGGTAGCGCTCAATCGCCTTGAGGGCATTGGCGACACTTGGCAGTGCCGGGCGGATATCGTGTTTTTGCAGATCTGCGAGCGTTTCCAGTACCCCGCGGGTGGCTGGGGCCTCGGTATCGAAATACGTCCCGATCCATGTCCTGGCGACTACCAGGCGCCGGTGAAAATCGACATTATCCTCATTGAGCAGGGCCAGGCGCGCCTGCTCCAGGATCAGATGCAGGTTGCCGGTGAGAAAATAGCGCTGTTCGGGCGGGAGGAGCGGGCGCACCGCCCGGGTATGGCGACGGATCACCACCAGCGTCTTGAGCGTATCCCACACCCTTTGCGCCATCCCGCGCCAACCGGTGCCGTGGGTCAACACGGCAGACTGCGCGCCTCGGCTCTGCCCATTCGTCCCTGGGAAGGAGGTTACGCCGGTCAGCGGCAGGGTGTCGATCACCCCGACCACGCCGCTGATGGCCATCGACATCCCAGGCACATCCGGGCGGGGCGTGGAGCGCAGGGCCTGGATATCCCCGGCCAGGGCCTTGCGGGCGCCGAGCAGGGCGGGATCGCCCGTTGCGTGCAGCAGCACGTCAGCCGACCCCAATGCACTCAATGCGGTGCCAACATCGCGCTCGAGTTGCAGGCGGTTGCTGGCGATACGGACCAGATATTCGGCCTCGGCCACCTGCCAGGCCCTCCGACCACGGCCCTGCTGCGCTCGCAGGGCCTGCAACGCGACCCGGTCGGCCTCCTCCCGGGTGCGCAGGGCCTGGAGCTGTACAGCCTGTTGCTGCTGATCAGCCTGCTGGCGACGACCCAACGCGATCAGCGCACCCTCCAACTGCTGGTGCTGCGAACGCGCTGCCTGCTCGCTAAGCTGCAAACGCTGCCAGAGCCACCATGCCCCCCCTCCGGCGGCACCAGCCACGACCAGCAACACCACGATCAGCGCCAGGATGAGCGAGCGACGGCGCGGAACACCTGTGCCTTGCTTGTTCCCCGTGGCCAGCCTCGATGCCACACCACCCTTGGCGGCCTCACGGCCTCCAGCGGACTTGCGGCCAGACTGAGCGTCGGCCGACCCCCGGACCGGGGATGCGCCCGGTTCGTGCCTGTCGTCTTGGGACTTCTCGCTCACGCCGTCTCCTCAGGTCATGTTGTGCTCTGGAATCGATACCAACGCCTGATGGCAGCGACCATGGCCTCATCACTGGCCTCATCGGCCACTATGGGGTCCAGCTTGAAACCCAGCTCATGCGCCAACGCCACCAACCGTGCATTGACCACCACCAGTGGGGTCTTGCGTAACCAGTGCCGGGCCAGTTTACCCACCATGTCGAAGAGATTACGCAGCCCTTCAGCGCTGGTCACGGTAATCACATCGATGCCACCGCGAGCCCAGACACGCTGCAGCTTGCCGACATCGGCCTTGGGTCGGCCGCGCCGATAGGCGTTAGCGTAGTCCACCGTAGCACCGCGTGCGATGAGGGTGTCACCCAGGTATTCCCGCCCACCATCACCGCGAACGATGACAATACGCTTGCCACTGACCGCGTGCATCTCGTCCATGGCCAGCAGCGCCTCACTGTTGAATCTCTTTTGCGGATAGATATCCGGCTCACGCCCGATAATGTTGCGCAGTTCCTTGGCACTGCTCTTGCCAACCGCGGCCACCGTCAACCCGGCGGGCAGGCCGCCGAGGCGAGCACCAATAAGGTTCATGGCCTTGTTGACGGCATTGGGACTGATAAAAATGACCATGTCGAACTGCGCCAGGCGATCGATCGTGGCACACAGCGCGATGCTGTCTGTGGGATCGAGTATCTCCAGCACCGGAAACCGGACCGGGGTGCCACCGGCCGCCGTGATGAGCCGACACAGCGGCTCGGCCTGGTGCACCGGGCGGGTCACCATCACACTGAGCCCATCCAGTCCACCCGGGTCACGGGCGGGGGCACCATGCCCGGATGCAGCGCTCACGGGTGTCTCGCTCATGGCGTTGGCATTTCACTGTAGAAGGCGTCCAGGATATCACCGGCACCGCGCGCGAGCAGATCCTCGGCCAAGACCACACCCAGCTCCTCGGCATCCTCCGGGCGGCCACTGATGACACCGCGCACGATTTCACTGCCATCTACCCGCCCCACCAAGCCCTTGAGCAGAATGACGCCGTGGTCAATCTCCGCATAACCGGCGATCGGCACCTGGCAGCCACCTTGCAGGCGCGCATTCAGCGCCCGCTCGGCCGCGATGCGCTGCCCGGTCACGGCGTCGTTGAGAGGGGCGATCAGGGCATTGACCCAGGCATCGTCGACCCGGCACTCGATACCCACCGCACCCTGACCAATAGCCGGCAGACAGATGTCCGGCGACAAGGGCTGGCGAATACGCGCCTCCAGCCCCAGGCGCTTGAGCCCTGCGGCGGCCAGGAGGATCACGTCATACCCGCCCCGGTCCAACTTCTCCAGGCGGGTGCCGACATTCCCCCGCAGGTCGAGCACCTCCAGATCCGGGCGCAGGGCGCGTACCTGACACTGCCGGCGCAGGCTGGAGGTGCCGATCCGCGCACCCGGTGCCAACGCCTCCAGATTGTCGAAGTGGTGTGAGACAAAAGCATCACGTGGGTCTTCACGCGGACAGATCACCTCCAGGTGCAGGCCCTCGGGCAATGCCACCGGTACATCCTTCATCGAGTGCACGGCGATGTCGGCCGTGCCTGCGAGCAACCCCTGTTCCAGCTCTTTGACAAACAGCCCCTTACCGCCGACCTTGGCCAGAGGCGTATCGAGGGTCTTGTCACCCTGGGTAGTCAGGGCCACCAGTTCCACCGCCAGACCGGGGTGCAATGCCCGCAGGTGCTCACGGACATACTCGGCTTGCCATAGGGCGAGCGGGCTCTTACGGGTCGCAATGTGCAGGGTGTTTTCAGGCATGGAGGATGCGGGTCTCGGGTCGCGGGGCAAGGGCGCTTAACCTGTCGGGCGCCATCACGCCATAAATTCAGACAACAGTATCTATCAGAAAATTCAATTAGGACTTATGTCCCGGGCGTAAGGACCGTATAATACCATCAAGAAGCGTAGCGGCCATGCCGGGGAAGTACTTAATGTACACACGATTTTTGACTCTGCTCATCCTGATGTCAGCGCTGTCGATCACACCGACCCGCGCCGGCGAAGTTACACGGGTCCACATCAAGGCCACCACCAATCTGCAGACCACCGCACGGCTGTCACAGGCCCGGCATCTGCCACTGATGCTGGTATTCAGTGCATCGGCGTGCACCTATTGTCGTCTACTCGATGAAGACTTCATCAAGCCCATGCTGATCAGCGGTGATTACACCCACAAGGTGCTCATCCGTCATGTGATGATCGATACCGACGGCACCGTGCGTGACTTCAATGGCACATCCATCCCGATCGGTGCCCTCGTTCGCCGCTACAACGTCTTCGTCACCCCGACCGTGATTTTCGTCGATGCGCAGGGCCGCCCCCTGGCACACCGGCTGGTGGGCATCACCAATGCGGATTTCTATGGTGGCGATCTCGATCACGCCATCGACGAATCCTTGGTACACCTGCGCACTGGCATGCCCCCCGCACAACTCTGAGCCCCTGGTTATCCTGGCCCCCCCCGCGACCGCCCCTCCTTGGCCGCAGCAGGCTGAGTCCAGGCTCAACCTTTCATGATACGTCGCAACACGGCCGCATGGCGGCGGCTGACCTCCAGGCGCTGTTCCCGTCCACGCAATTTTATCCGCAGGCGACCTAGCCCGTCGCGCTCCAGGGCCTCCAGGGCCGCGCGTGCGACCAAGGCGTTGCGATGAACGCGCACGAAACGTGCACCAAACTCCTCCTCCAGCGCCCTGAGCGATTCCTCGATCAAGACCTCACCATCACGATGGCACACAGTGACGTATTTCTGTTCAGCTTGGAAATACCACACCGTCTCCACAGGGATAAGCCGGATGGTGCCCTTCACGCGTGCGCTGAGATGAGTGCGTGCATGCGCACCGACGTCTTCCTGCTCCAAGGCTGTGAGCTGGGGTCGCGTCAGGCGCCGGGCATTGCCCAGCGCTTGCGCCAGGCGTTCCTTGCGGATGGGCTTGAGCAGATAATCCACGGCACGGGCTTCAAAGGCCGCCAGGGCATAGTCCCCGTAGGCGGTGGTAAAGATCACCGCTGGCGGCTGCACCAGTTTAGCCAAGTGGCCCGCTGCCTCCAGGCCATCCATGCCGGGCATACGGATGTCGAGCAACAACACATCCGGGCCGAGTCGTTCGGCCTGCGCCAGGGCCTCGTGGCCATTGGCCGCCTCGCCCACCACGTCACCGGCCTGCAACTCATCGACCAGGGCACGCAGACGACGACGTGCTAGGGCCTCATCATCCGCGATCAGAATGCGCATCGCGCGCCTCCGTGACACAAGGCAGGTGCAGGCGGACACGGAAATACCGCGCCTCCTGCGCGCCATGTTCACCCATCTCGACACCGGCCTGGCGCCCATAGTGCGCCATCAGCCGTTCGCGGATATTGGCCAACGCCATGCGATTGCCATTACGCGGGACCGCACCGATATCGGGCAAAGGATTATCGATAGTGAACGTCAGCCGCTCATGTGCATAACGGCCGATGATGCTCACCGTCCCGCCCTCGGTACGCGGTTCGATACCATGGTAGATGGCGTTTTCCAGCAGGGGTTGCAGGGTCAGCGGCGGTATCAATGCCGTCTCCGGCAGCGCCTCGAGGTCCCAGCGCACGGCCAGTCGTTCACCAAGCCGCAGGGCCTCGATATGGAGATAACCCCGGCACAGCGCCAGCTCCTCTCCCAGGGTGATGCACTGGTGTGCATCGCCCAGGCTCATACGAAACAGATCGGCCAGATTCTCCACCGCCTCCTCCGCCTCCTTGGGCTGCGAGCGGGTAAGGCTGGCAATCGTGTTCATGCTGTTGAATAAAAAATGCGGCCGGATACGTGATTGCAGGGCCTGGAGGCGCGCCTGCGATTCGGCACGCACATTGCGCCGCCACTGGTGCTGGACATAAAAATAGCGCAGGACCAGGGCATCGATGATCGCCCCCATGGCCAGGTTGCGGATCATGAACTGACCATGCCAGTGCGCCGTATGCCCCGCCCCGGCGCCTTGCAGAAGCCAGAATGCCCCCTCGGTCACGGCACCCAGCACGAGCAACATGAGCAGGTAACTGAGCAGGGCGGCAACAACGGCGGTGCGCCGGCGCAAAAGGGGCCGCATCAGGCACAACGTGGCACTGCTGCTCAGTGCCGCCCACTGCACAAATAACGAGATCAGCCCCAGTTCACGCCAGCGCTCACCGGCCGGGACCTGCAGGGGCGCCAGCGCCAGCGCGAAAGACAACAACTCCGCGATGATGACCACCGCGAAGACCATCCGTATGCCGCAGAAATCGGGCAGGAAAAAACCATCACCTGTATCCCGGCGCAGGAGTTCACGATCTGAATGCGTGTTTTGCGCCACACCAAGGCCGAAGGTTGCAGACGGTCCCTCACCATAGCCTATCTACCGTACCAGGACGAGAGGCCTGCGTCACAGCGCATTCAACCCATCCCGAACCCGGTGTATCCTGGACACGACGCAGACTCTCGGCCCACTCCCCAGATCGTCTATACTGCAGCGTCTACCCCACCGACATGCACAGGGCCTTTCATGAGCCAGGACACACCCCGTCACCCCCCCGACAAGCTCTGGGCCGGACGCTTCACCGCCGCCACCGACGCCTTTGTCGAGGCCTTCACCGCTTCGGTCAGCTTCGACCAGCGCATGTACCGCCAGGACATCGCCGGCTCCATCGCCCATGCCCACATGCTGGCCCACGCCGGCGTCCTCACCGAGGCCGAGACCCGGACCATCGTCGAGGGTCTGGAGTGCATCCGCCTGGACATTGAGCGCGGTGATTTTGCCTGGTCCATCGCGCTCGAAGACGTGCACATGAACATCGAGGCGCAGCTCACTGAGCGCATCGGTATCACCGGCAAGAAGCTGCACACCGGGCGCTCACGCAACGACCAGGTTGCCACCGATATCCGTCTCTACCTGCGCGATGAAGTCGACGCCATCGCCGCTGAACTCCGGCGCCTGCAAACCGCACTGGTCGAACTGGCCGAGCGCGAGGCGCAGACCATCATGCCCGGATTCACTCACCTGCAAACCGCGCAGCCGGTGACCTTCGGCCACCACATGCTCGCCTGGTTCGAGATGCTCGACCGCGACCGCGACCGGCTGGCCGACTGTCGCAAGCGCATCAACGTCATCCCCCTCGGGGCCGCCGCACTGGCCGGTACCAGTTATCCCATCGACCGTGACTTCACCCGCCGCGAACTGGGTTTCGACGCACTGTGCGAGAACTCACTCGACGCCGTCTCCGATCGCGATTTTGCCATCGAATTCGCCGCCACCGCCGCCATCCTCATGATGCACCTCTCGCGCTTCTCCGAGGAACTGATCCTGTGGGCCTCGGCACAGTTCGACTTCATCGACCTCGGTGACAACTTCTGCACCGGCTCATCCATCATGCCGCAGAAAAAAAACCCCGACGTACCCGAACTCGTACGCGGCAAGAGCGCCCGCGTGTTCGGCCACCTCATGGGTCTGCTCACCCTCATGAAGGGCCAGCCACTGGCCTACAACAAGGACAACCAGGAGGACAAGGAACCGTTGTTCGATACCGTCGACACCCTGCGTGGCAGTCTCAAGGTCTACGCCGACATGATGGCACAGATCGAAGTCCGACCCGAGGCCATGCGTGAGGCCGCCCGTCGCGGTTTTTCCACCGCCACCGATCTGGCCGACTATCTGGTGCGCCAGGGCGTGGCCTTTCGCGATGCCCATGAAGTCGTCGGCAAGGCCGTGCGCCATGGCATCGATACCGGCCAGGACCTCGCCGAGATGTCACTCGATACCCTGCAGGGATTCTCCGCCACGATCGGCCCTGACGTCTTCGACGTACTCAGCCTGGAGGGCTCGGTCGCTGCGCGTAACCACGTTGGCGGCACCGCCCCCGAACAGGTACGCGCCGCCGTGCAACGGGCACAGGCCCGATTGGCAGAGACACAGTAACGAACATGGTCATAACGTTTGATACGGCGCCAGCAGATACGGGGGAGACATGCCGGACGGCCTGGAGACACTGACCCGACGCCTGCGTGAATTCGCCGCCGTGCGGGACTGGGAGCAGTTTCACTCACCCAAGAACCTGTCCATGGCCCTGATTGCCGAGGCGGCCGAACTGGTCGAACACTTTCAGTGGCTTACCCAGGCGCAGAGCATGCAACTCGATGCCGGTAAGCAGCGCGAGGTCGCGCTGGAACTCGCCGACATCCTCATCTACACCGTGCGCTGCGCCGACCGCCTCGACATCGACCTGCTCCAGGCCACCCGCGACAAGATCGCCATCAACGAACAGCGCTACCCGGTGGAGCGGGTACGGGGTGACGCACGTCGGGCGACGGAATACGAGCCGGACTGACGCACTATTTGTCCACCTATTGTTGGAAACCCCTGAGACAACGAGAGCCGCTATGACACCGACCCCTTCTTTCACCACGACCCACGACAGTTTCGTCGCTGCCGTGTTCGAGCACGACGATGCCGCTGTGCGTTGCGTGGAGCAACTCATCGCCCAGGGCTTCCCCATGGACCAGATTTCCCTGCTGCGCCGCGCCAGCGGGATGGGCGATGATCCCATCGGCGTCGTCTATAACACGCGTGGCGAGCGAATGAAGGTGTGGGGCGAGCACGGTGCCTTCTGGGGTGCCGTGTGGGGGCTTCTCGCCGGTGCTGCCGGCCTGTTCGTATTGCCGGGTATAGGCCCCCTGGTGGCTGCTGGCCCCATCATCGAGGCCCTGACCGGTGCAATCGCAGGCGCCACTCTGACGGGCGGTGTCATGGCCGGTGCCGCGGCACTCACCCAGCTTGCTCAGGCCCTGCACCATGCCGGGCTGCCGCACGAAGACATCGAGGCACTGCATCAATACATCCTCGATGGCGACACGCTCATTCTGTTGCACTGTTGTGCCGACGAGGCCACTCGCCACGCCTATCGGCTGGGCAATACCGGTGCCCGCGATGTCCGCATCCTGAAACGCCAATCTCCTGCCTGAGCCTGATCCGACGTGTATTTCCGGCCTCACACCGCACACACCCGAGCACCCTTGTCCCTGCCATGTTGAGCTACCTGCACAGCTTTCATGCCGGAAATTTTGCCGATGTGCACAAACACTGGATTCTGTCCCTGCTGCTTCTACACGCGACAAAGAAGACAACCGCGCTGTCCTATCTCGACACCCATGCCGGGCGGGGTGACTATGATCTGGGCAGTGCCGCAGCGACCAGGACCGGTGAATACACCTCCGGCATTGCCCGACTGTGGACGCCGAGCGACACCGGCCCGATGCCCGTAAAACGGGAAGGCCCGAACCACAATACCGTTAACGCTGCACAGGACAGCGCCGACAAACGCACTCGCGACGCACTCGACCCCTATCTCGACATCGTCCACGCCTTCAATCCAGCGACCACACTGCGCCGCTACCCCGGCTCGCCCCTCATCGCACAACACCTGCTGCGCCCCCAGGACCGCCTCATCCTCATCGAGGCCCATCCGGGCGAGCACCGCGCGCTCAAACAGTGTGTTGCCACTGACCTGCGCGTGGCCGTCCATCGCCGCGACGCTTATGAAGCCCTAGGTGCCTTCGTACCGGCCCGCACACCCCGCCTGCTGGTGCTGATCGACCCCAGTTACGAGGACAAGGACGAGTACCACCAGGCCCCCACACAATTGCTGCGCGCCGTACAACGCGCCCGTCACGCCACCTACGCCCTCTGGTACCCCCTGCTACCCGCCGCGCGCCATCGCGCCTTGCTGGCCGACCTCCAGGCTGCATGCAACGTCCCGGTACTGCGCTGCGAGTTGCATCTGCGCCCTGCCCGGGGCGAGGGGATGTATGGCAGCGGTATGGTGGTGATCAATCCGCCCTGGCAGCTCGACGCCATCCTCAAACAGACCGGGCCGGCATTGGCACACCAACTGGCAAAACGGGACGGGTGTTTCAGTTATGACTGGCTGGTCGCAGAGACGCACTGAACGCGACCCGCACCTGCCATAAGTGCACCGCGCTATCGTGGTTGCTGACACAAGGCGACCCACACCGGGAGGTCACCTTGCGCACAGGACACAACGGGTAGTGCTGAAAAAGGCCCATCCTCTTCGCCCCGCCCGGCGGGCGCGAACAGGCTCTACCGGCAAGGATTTACTTTACCCGGCAGGTCTTGATGCCAAACGGCAGGTAGGCCGGACACCAGCCGATCAAACCGGTGGCGATCGGCAACAGGCCAAGATATCCCCAGGGGGTGTGCGGCCCGATGAAGACAAGGCTCAGGATACCCAGCCCCACGATGATACGCACCGCGCGATCCACGACACCAACATTTTTACTCATGACACTCTCTCCATCGATTTAAAACAAGGTGGCAGTACATCATGATGACACGCGCCTGTCTGTGAGGAAGTCACAGAGCCTTCGCGCGCGCTTGCAGCCCTTCGTAGTCGGTGATCACGATGCGCCCGCGTCCCAGGCGCAGGTAGCCCCGATGCTCGAAATCCTTGAGCAACCGGGAAATCACCTCGCGCGCAGTGCCGAGTTCGGCGGCCAGTTGCTGATGCGTCACGGCAACCTCCCCCGAGGCGCCACCCCATTCGAGCAGCCGACGTGCCAGGCGCACGTCACCGTGTCCGAAGGCGATTGCATCCACCAGCAACATCAGTTCAATCAAACGCGCACCGAAGGAGGCGAACACGAATGTGCGAAAGGCGGCGTTGATGGCGAGGGCCTCCTGAAACTGACTCCCCGTGAGCGCCGCCGCACGCGCATCGGTTTCGGTGACGCCCTCCGCCGGATAGGGTGTCTTGGCGATGAGGCAACTGGTCGTGAGCAAACAGGTCTCACCGGGCCCAACGCGGTAGAGTACGATCTCGCGCCCGTTCTCGCCGATCTTCTCAACGCGCAGCGAGCCGTCGAGCATGAACAGATAATTATGGCAGGCGTCGCCTGCGCGAAACACAAATGTCCCCGCCGGGATGCTAAGCACATGCGCCTGACTCATCACTGCGCGCCACTGCGGATCTTCGACGTCTCGAAGCGCCGGGAAGCCATGCCACCAGCACGGTGTCGAAGACGCTGACGACATGCCTGTACCCTCCCTATCAGGGGCTTGTCGGGCGCTCATCGACTATGCCCACATTGCGAATGGTTGCTCACCGAGATGCCACCGCATTCCCCCCACCCGGGTTACGCTGTCGACGCCAGCCCATTCAGGCCTGGCACTCCAGATTCTCGCGGGCACGACGGATAAGCATGCCGGAATCATCGCCTTTTTTCCATTCCGCAACCCCCACACACAGCGCTGGCAATGTGTCGATTCCCACCTCTGCGGGCAGGGAAAGGCCACACATACGCTCACGGATCTTGCTCACCAGAGCATGGGCATCGCCTTCCCCCGTTTCGGGCAAAACGAGCATGAACTCGGCCCCCTCCAGGCGACCGGTGAAATCGGCCCAGCGCGTCTGATCATTGAGCAACTGGGTGAAGGCGATCAGGATCGCGGTGCGCACGCCCGGATCGAAGCGGTGCTCGAACGCCTCCGCCATGCCCAGGCGCAAAATGACCACTGCCAGTGCATTGCCATAGCGGCGACTGCGCGAGACCTGCGGTTCCAGCGCCTGAAACACGCCCCGGTGATTGAGCAAACTGGTCACCGTATCGATGGTATTGACGGCCTCGAATTTTTGTTTGTAACTGTCGCGCTCCTCGACCAGGGCCTTGATCTCGGTGAAATCCAGTATATGGCCAATCCAGCCACCGCCCTCCAGCACATGGTAGCGGCCATGGAACCAGCGCGCCTCGCGCGCTTCTGTCGCTGGCACATGGATGAACTCGGCACGATCAAACAGGCCCCGCAACCAAGGATGCGCCAATGCCTCCCGCGGCTGAGCGCACCAGTCCTCAAACGGGCTGTCCAGCATCGCGGCAAGCGTCGCATTGGCCCAGGTGATTGTCCCGTCTGCGGCATATACCAATGCACCCACGGGGGCGTCGTCCAGCATCGCGGCAAACATATCGGTGGTGGGCATGGCAGGTTTTATCATGGCGGGCACGGGCTCTCCGGTCAGTCTGTTGCGGTCATTTTACATGGATTCGCCGCTCTGCCTACAGGGCAGGGAAAAATGAAGTTTTCCCGCCAGCGGCCGATATGCTGGCAATATGACCAATCCGCTGTCCAGATCGACCCGGGCCGACGAACCCGACTTCAAGGCCATCAAACAGCGCTTCTTGGGTGTCAACCGCGCGCGGTTGCAACGCACCCTGGAGGCGTTGCACTGGCACCATCGCGATGTCCTCGACCTGTTGCCCCTGCTGTTCCATACCAATCACCCGCTGTTGCCGGGGTTTGTCTCCAAGCAGGCGCCGGCCGGTATTCCCGACTATTCGCCCAGCCAGGCCGCCCTGCGCGCGGCCAAGACTCTGTCGAAGAGCTTCGCCTATAAAAAGCGCAGCTACCGGGTCTTCGATATCCAGGCACTGTATCTGATGGGTAGCACCGGCACCATCGCCTATGCCGAGGGCAGCGACCTGGACGTGTGGGCCTGCTACGACGGCGGCCTGAGCGTACAACGCCAGGATATATTGCGTACGAAGGCCGATCGCATCGAGTCCTGGGCCCGGGAGCAAGCGCTGGACCTGCACATCTTCCTGGTCGATGCCGCACAATTCCGGCGTGGTGAACACGGCACCCTGACCCACGAAAGCAGCGGCAGCATGCAACACCACCTGCTGCTCGATGAGTTCTATCGCACCAGCCTGTTGCTGGCCGGTCGTTATCCGCTGTGGTGGCTGGTACCACCCGAACAGGAGAACCACTATGACGACTATGCCGCCGAGATTAAGCGCCGGCGCTTCGTCCATGCCCGGGAGCATATCGATTTCGGTAGTCCAGCAGGCATTACCCGCGGGGAATTCTACGCCGCCTCCCTGTGGCTGCTCTACAAGGGCATCGACTCACCGTACAAGGCCGTGTTGAAGATCCAGCTCATGGAGGTCTATGCCAGCGAACATCCACAGATCGACTTGTTGAGCCTGCGCTTCAAGCACGCCATCTATCAGGGCGAAACTGCGCTGACAGCGCTCGATCCGTACCTGGCAATGATGCGCAAGGTCGAGGAATACCTCCAGGGACGCCATGAAAAAGAGCGCCTGGACCTGGCTCGCCGCTGCCTGTACTTCAAGGTCAACGCGCCACTGGGCGCACCGGACAATCCTCGCAGCAGTGACTGGCGCCGCGAGGCGCTGGGCACCCTGGTGCGCGGCTGGGGCTGGAGCCATTCCCGGCTGATGATGCTCGACGCACGCCCAGCCTGGAAGGTGCGCCGGGTCAGTGAGGCACGGCGCGAGCTGGTGACGGAGTTCACCCGCAGCTACCGTTACCTGTCTCGGTTCGTGCGCCAACATGCTGATGCGCCAGCGTTTCTCAGACCGTCCGATCTCAATATGCTCGGGCGCAAACTCTACGCTGCCTTCGAGCGCAAGACCGGCAAGATCGAGATTATTATCCGCGGCATCACCCGCAGCCTGCACGAAACTCACCTGAGCATCCATCAGCACACCGACAGTGATGGCCTCTGCGCCTGGATGGTGTTCAGCGGCGTCGTGCCACCGGAAGAACTCGGCGTCAATGCGCCACTCAAACGGGCGCATGGTCTGCTCGAACTGCTGGCCTGGTGTTTTTTTAACCGCATCGTCGAGGCCAGTACGGTCATTGCCCTGTTCACCCCGGACAGCGATATCACCCTGCGCGAGGCGCGCGCGCTGGTCGACCACATGCAGCACACCTTCCCCACTGAGGTGCTCGAACTCACGGACATGACCGACCTGGCCTGCCCGGCGCGAATTGCCGCCATCGCCACCTATATCAATGTCGGCACCGATCCGTTCGCGGCCTATACACGCCGCGGTCACCACCTGACCAGCGCACGCACCGACGCACTCAAGTATGGCGGCCTGTTCGAGAATCTGGCCCTGACCCTCGATCAACTCATTGTCACCAGTTGGCAGGAGGTACTCACCTTCCGCTACACCGGCGTCGAGGGTCTGATGGACTGTATCAGCGACTACCTGCGCTGGTCGCCACCCTCAAGTGGGCACCGCCCGCCCCCCATCGTCGCAAACAGCTTTTCCAGCGGTCGCGGTGGCACCATAGCGCGGCGCGTAGCCTCTCTGTTCGAGGATGTGCTCGACTGTTACTACGATGCCAACCGCTTACCGGATACGCGTTACCTTGTCGGCGTAGAGCGTGAATACTATATCCTGCGCCTGCACAATGACACCCTGGGCTACCAGCGTATCCCCTCCTATAGCAGTCTGTTGCTGTACCTCTCTACGCCCCAGCCCCGTTTCAGCCCGATGCTATTTGACGCCCAGACTCTCGAAGACAGTGTGCTGCCACACCTGTATGCGCGCAATCGCACGGGCAAGGTGCAGTTCTACTATCAGGTCGTGAACGATGAGGCCGAGATCTTCGTGCTCGATGAGCGCGGTTCGCTGTATCACCAGCACCAGCCGTTTCATGATGCCTCTACCCTGCTCACCCAGTTCGAGCGCTTCTTCGAGGCCGTGCGCAACCGGCTCAACCTGCTCGCTCGCGAGTGCGGCCTGCCCGACACCGACTACATCGTGGAATATCACCGCATCCTGCGCCAGGGCGGCGACTGGCGCTTTCGCCGGCAGGAATGCAATCCCTATGTTCCCGGCACGGACTATTTCGAACTACAGGCCATCGGCAACGAGACCCGCCTGACGCTGTATTGCGATGATGCGGAATTTTCCTACCTGGAATATGGCGAGGCACAATACCGTGCCGTGGCGCAATACGTCCTTGCCCGGCGCAGCAGTCATCTGAACTACCCCATCTATCTTACCGATGTGGATCTGCCGCGCAGTGTGTTTGGCGAGGATGGGCGGGAGGCGCAGACCATCTATTTTCTCAATTACAAAAAGACCGTCGAGGACGAACTCAATACCGAGCTACTGCGTGCCCGCTGACACGCAGACCTGCCCCCCAGCCTCACCCGTGACGCCTTATTGGGCGCTGCGCACCTCATCGAGCACGGAGCGTATATCACGCGCCCAGCGATGAAACGTGGGCGCCAGTGCCGGGTAATGAAAGAAATGCTGCAACATGAGCGGGTTGCTCGCCACCAGCAAGGTGTTATTCCCCTCGGCAAAGATGGCGATCTTCAATGGCAGATAGGGGATCAGGTCGGGGTAGTGTGCGGCAAGGCGCTCGATCTCCTTCGGTTTGCCAAAGAACACCACCCGGTATTTGCCCGTCTTGTAACCAGCCTTGGACAAACCGACATCTACCCGTTGCACCCGCGAGACCGTATAACCGTGTTGGTCCAGACTCGTCTGCAGGCTCAGCATGGCCTCGGGAAACGCCTGGGTGGAGCGTACCATCAACAATTGTGCGGCACTGATGGGCAACGCTGTCAGTACGAGCAGGCAACCTGCCAATCCAGCAAGAAGATAGCGTTTCATAGCGTAGCCCCCTCAAGGATGGACTGGTAGACATCGTGCATGTGCTGGCAGAGTTTGTCGAGCTCTTCATTGTTAAACAAGGCACTCAGGCGCAGGGGGTTAATGGACAACACCTGCACCTTCCCCTTGCGCTCCACCACCGTTAGCCGACACGGCAGGAACAGACCCACCCTCGGGTCGATGGCCAATGCCTTATCGAGAAAATTGAAGTTACAGAAATACACGATCACCTCATGCTTGTTTTCCTGACCCTTGGGTACCAGCCCCTGATCAAGATACTGGATGCGGATGAGGCGGAAATTGGCACCGATAATCGCATTCTTGATGTTGGCAATCGTGGTCTTCATGTCGTAGGGCGAGTCATAGATCAAGGTCGCCGGCGCGTGGTCCTGCGCCATCGTGGCGCGGGGACGCGGCTTGAAGGAGCGCACGTAACTAACGATATCGTCGATATCGTGTTCGCTCAGGCCTTTTTTAAGAAAAGACACCATCGGTGTCCCCTCGCGCCCGTTCATCAGCGTCGCCTTGATCATCTGATCGGTCGCCGCAGCGAGGAAACCGGCGTTGTTCAGCGCCGGGGGCATGATGGGCAGGTTGCGTGGCCGCGAAAAGGTCACCCCCGTGCCCTTGCCACCCTCACCGTTGGCACCATGACAGGAGGCACAGTATTGTGCGTAGAGCCGTTTGCCACGGACCCGATTGCCCGGGATGGGCGCCGCACTGAGGCCGTACGCCCGTCCCGGCGCCCAGGTGCGAATGAATCTGACAATGGCCGCCACTTCGGCATCACTGAGACGGGTAAACGCCGGCATCACCCGCCCCGGGCGCCCCAGGCGGATGGTTTTGGTCAGGTAGCTGTCCGGTATCTGGTACTGAAAATCCGGCAGAGCCAGCGGTACACCCACGCCACCCTTGCCGTTCACCCCATGACAGGCTGCGCAGTTGCGCTGGTAGAGTTGTCGCCCATCCGGGGCGGCTACCGCAAGCAGCGCCAGACTCCACAGGGCCAGTCCACACAAAAACAGGTATACTCGCATCATCAATCCTCCTCCGCCGATCTCAAATGCTATGTAGAATAGCGTACCGGACAGCCGTCACGCGACCATGACATACATCAATGCCAGCTAACATCGTCGTGCGTGCTGGCAGCCGGAAACATGAATACACCGTACTCCGAGGCCAGCGAACAGAACAGGCCTGACGGGGTAAAAAGACATGGCGTATTTTTCAGTGTGATACTTCCCCGGCGACTGTGGCACTCAGGGGTTCGTCGCCATCACGCGTCCAAGTCGTAAGGACAACGGCCACTGGATGCGCCGACGGCAGGTGCCGGGGCCCCATGCCGTGCTCAACACCCGCTGAAACGTGTGATAGGCGTCCATCTGCGCGGTGCTGGCATCGGTGGCCATGATTTCGGTGAAATACGCGGCCAGCTGGCCTGAGAGCTGGCCGTTGCCACAGCCGCACTCCCACGCCCT
Organism: uncultured Chromatiales bacterium; assembly: GCA_964561765.1. Classification (GTDB taxonomy): domain Bacteria; phylum Pseudomonadota; class Gammaproteobacteria; order DATFLL01; family DATFLL01; genus CAZLQI01. The sequence continues at coordinate 99,806 of CAZLQI010000005.1, read as the reverse complement.
CGTTCGCGAGGGTGCCAGATCGCTCAGGTAACGCGCCAGGGTCTCGGGATACGCCGGACGAAACCGTGCATAGTCTGCCGCATGGCCCGAGAAATGATCGGCAAAGGAGGGGGTCATCATATTGGCTCGTACCGTCGGTAACACGGTGTCATGGCAATGGGTATACTGTCCACGTCGCTATAGTCAGGATAGGCTTATATGCGGTTAAGGATTTCTGGACGTATCCTCACCATCCACTGGACGCGATGACACACTTTCAATGACTGCCCCACACACCACGCCATGCTCCTTCTCCCTCCGATTACTGCTGTGCCTGTCCGGTCTCCTGTTCCTGCCCGCCGCTGCGGCCACCACCGCCCGCATGCAGGCCTGCTACGCCCGGTCCCAGACCCAGTACGACATCAACACCTGTAGTCAGGATTCCGCCCGCAGCACCCGCAGCAAACTCCAGGCCCTCTTTCAGGCCGTACTGGCAAAATACCGTGATGATCCGCACCAACAGGCCCGTCTGCGTGCCGCTCAGCGCGCATGGACACGCTATCGTGATGCCGAGTTCGCCGCCGTCTATCCGCACGCGGGCGAGACGGACTACGCTACTACCGCCTACGCCCCGACCTGCACCGCCCGACTCAATCTCGCACTCATGCGTGCGCGCATCGCCCGTCTACGCTTGTGGTTACGCGGCGGTATCGAGGGCGACCTGTGCGCTGGCGCCATTCGTGCGGGCGGGCCACGACAGCCCGCCCCACCCCATTCCCCACGTTGAGGCCTCCGTCTCTACCATGACTACCTCCCCTCTTCACCGATCTTGAGGCCAGCGACACCCGGCTCGATGTCCACACCACCGTCGAGCGCATCCTGTTTCATTCCTCCAACGACTGGGATGCAGCCGGAGCGACCTGTTTCGACTTTCGTGTCACCTGGATCAAGCGTATGCATCAGTCGCCGGAACGCCTGCCCTGCGCACCAGACGTCGAACCCGACGCCCTTACCCCCTCTGCCAGCACCCATCGCCTGAGCGCTCATGCACACCACGCCGGATACATTGAGGTGCGAACTGGCAGGTGCTCAGGCACCCAGCCAGTCACGTGGTTTGAGAAAGACATCGTAGAGCCGCGCCTCGGGCGTGCCAGGCGCAGGTGACCAGTTGTAGCGCCACTTCACCAGCGGTGGCAGTGACATGAGGACGGACTCGGTACGCCCGCCGGATTGCAGTCCGAACAGCGTGCCACGGTCGTAGACGAGATTGAATTCAACGTAGCGCCCCCGCCGGTAGAGCTGAAAATCACGCTCACGCTCCCCGTAGGGTGTCTCACGGCGGCGCTGAACGATAGGCAGGTAGGCCGGCAGGTAGTGATCACCGATGCTTTGCATGAAGGCGAAGTTACGGGCAAAGCCACCCGCGTTGAGATCATCGAAAAACAATCCGCCAACACCACGCGGTTCATTGCGGTGCGTGATGAAAAAATACTCGTCGCACCCTTGTTTGTAGCGTGCATAGAGCGCCTCGCCGAAGGGCGCACACGCCGCCCGTGCCGTGCGGTGCCAATGCACGACATCGTCTTCCTCGCCATAGTACGGGGTGAGGTCGAACCCACCGCCAAACCACCAGACCGGATCACTGCCCGGTTTCTCGGCGATGAAAAACCGGACGTTGGCATGCGAGGTCGGCACGTAGGGATTGCGTGGATGGATGACCAAGGAGACACCCAGAGCCTGGAAGCTGCGCCCGGTCAGGTCGGGGCGATGCGCCGTGGCCGAGGCCGGCAGACCCGGTCCATACACATGGGAGAAATTGATGCCGGCCTGCTCGAACACCCGCCCCTCGACCAGCACGCGGGAGCGCCCGCCACCACCCTGCTCGCGCGTCCAGCTCTCTTCCTGAAAAGCCGCACCGCCGTCCTCGCTCGCCAGTGCATCGCAGATGCGCTCCTGCAGGCCCAGCAGATAGGCCTTCACCGCCGGCAGATCCACCGGTGCATGCGGGGGTTGTTCCGATCCTTGCATACGTTCAGGTCCTGCGCCGGGGGATCAAGATGGCCGTGGTCTCAACCCGGGCGCACGAGTGCGCCGGTAACAGCATCGCGGATCGCACTGGGCCGCGCCTGCCCACCCACCGCCCCCTCGACGGTAAAGTCCACGGCCTCACCAAAAGCAGCCACCACTGCATCGCCATCGTGCAGGGCCGACTGGCCCTGGATGTTGGCGCTGGTGGAAACCAGCGCACCACCGAAGGCGCGGCACAACCTTGCGGCCAATGGGTGGGCCGTGATCCGCACGGCTAGGCGTGTGTGCGCACCGCGCAGCAGCGTGGATACCCCCGGGCGGGCGGGCAACAGCCAGGTCACCGGTCCGGGCCAGGTCGCTCGCACCCGCGCAGCCATGGGAGCATCACTCAAATCCACGTAGCGGGCAAGCTGACCCTCATCGGCGGCAATCAGGATAAACCCCTTGTCTGCCGAACGCTGTTTGATAGACAACAAACGCGCCAGCGCCACGGGTTGATCCGGATCACAGCCCAGACCGTACACCGCCTCGGTAGGATAAGCGATGACCCCACCGGCGCGCAGACTGCGCACCGCCGCCACCACGCCGCCACGGTGCACCACCAACGGGCCGCAGGGTGAACCGGGTGTGTTCACCGATAACCAAACTCCCCGTGCCAGGCACCGCGCCGATAGTCGATATTCAACCAGTGCGGGACATAGGCCCGGACTTTTGTGATGGGAAAATCCGTCAGCGGCGGCGCCGTGCCACCTTCGCTCACGCTGCACGCCCGTGTCATCACCGGGCGAAAATGCGCCGACAGCCCCGGCACGATCTGCACATCACCCGCCGGCGCCTGCTCGAGGAAACGCACCTGCTTGCGGATCAGACAACTGAACAACAATTCCATCTCGACGCTCAATGTCTTCCCTTCGCGGGCCACGCGCGCGGCCACCGCTCGCGCGGCCGCGGCGCTGATCTCAACCCACACGAGGCGATCATTGACGATGATGGTTTTCTGCATATACCTATCCTGTCAGGTTGGGCACGCGTTCAGGTCTACTCAAACCGGCAACGCTGACACGCCACCGGGGCGGCTCAGGCGTCATCGCCCTCCACGTCGTCTTCCGTCTCGACGGCTTCGGCGAATTTGCATTCCTTTTGCGGGCAGACCTTTTCCATACCCCGGCGCTTGGTGGTCTTCAACATCAGCATTGGCCAGCCGCAGGACGGGCAAGACTCGTCGATCGGCGGGTTCCACACCGCATAGCGGCACGTCGGGTAAGTGGCGCACGAGTAGAAGATCTTGCCGTAACGTGACTTGCGCTTGAGCATGGCGCCCTTGCCACACTCCGGGCACATAACGCCGGTGTCTTCGGGCTTTTCCAGCGGTTCTATGTATTTGCAATCAGGATAGCCGCTGCAACCAATAAATTTTCCATAGCGCCCGTGACGAATGATGAGTGGTGAGTCGCACTCGGGACAGTTGCGACCCTCGACCACCTCGGGCTCGGCAGCACTGTCCTCGCCAAGATTGCGGGTGTAATCGCACTCGGGATAGTTGTTACAGCCGATGAACCGCCCACGTCGCCCCAGGCGAATGGACAACGGGCCGGCGCATTTCGGACAGGTCTCGTCGATGGCCTCGTGGGTAACATCCTTGCGGTCGACATTTTTCTCCTTATCATCGACTAGAGTCTTGAACGGGTCCCAGAATGCGCGCATGACCGGCACCCAGTCCTTCTCGCCGCGGGATATCTCGTCGAGTTCGTCCTCCAGGCGTGCGGTGAAGTCGTAGTCCACATAGCGAGTGAAATGCTCGGTGAGGAACTTGTTGACGATGCGCCCCACATCGGTGGGTGTAAACCGGCGCTTTTCAAGCTCGACGTACTCGCGATCCTGTAGCGTGGAAATGATGCTGGCATAGGTCGAGGGCCGACCGATGCCGTGCTCTTCCAGCGTCTTGACCAGACTCGCCTCGGTGTAGCGCGGTGGCGGTTCGGTGAAGTGCTGTTCGGGCCGGATCGTGTTCAGCGCCACCTGCTCATCCTCCTTCATGGGCGGCAACATGCGGTTATCGTCCTCCTCAACCTTGGCATCATCCACGCTTTCCTGGTAGACCGCCATAAAACCGGGGTCGACCAGTGTGGAGCCGGTGGCGCGAAAGAGGTCATCATTACCCGGTGAAAGATCGACCGCCACCGTGTCGAGGGTAGCATGGATCATCTGGCAGGAAAGCGTGCGCTTCCACACGAGACCATAGAGGCGCAACTGATCGCGACTCAGGCGTGCCTTGAGCGCCTCCGGCTCGCGCAATACCGAGGTCGGGCGCACCGCCTCGTGTGCCTCCTGGGCATTTTTGGCCTTGGTCTTGTAGTGGCACGGCTGCGCCGGCACCTGGTCCTTGCCGAAACGCTCGGCAATGAAACCGCGAATCTCCTCGATGGCCTCCGCGGCGAGGTTGACCGAATCGGTACGCATGTAAGTGATAAGGCCGACGGTCTCACCACCGATGTCGATGCCCTCATAGAGCTGCTGCGCGGTGCGCATGGTGCGCCGGGCGGTGAACCCGAGTTTGCGTGAGGCCTCCTGTTGCAGGGTCGAGGTAGTGAACGGAGCGGCCGGATTACGCTTGCGCTTTTTCTTCTCAACCTTGACGATGCCGAGTTTTCCGGCGGCCACCTTGAGAATGCGTGCCTCGATCTCGTGCGCCTGCGCAGTGCCGGTGACCGAGAACTGATTGAGTTTCTTGCCCTTGAGCTGGGTCAGCCTGGCGGTGAATTTCTGCCCCTGGTGACTCAGATCCGCCTCGATACTCCAGTATTCACGCGCCTCGAAGCGCTCTATCTCCTGCTCGCGTTCCACAATCATGCGCAGCGCCGGACTCTGCACCCGACCAGCCGACAATCCGCGGCGGATCTTCTTCCACAACAGGGGCGAGAGATTGAAGCCCACCAGATAGTCCAGTGCCCGTCGCGCCTGCTGGGCATTGATCAGGTCCTGGGACAATTCGCGCGGGTGCTGCACGGCATCGTTGATAGCGCGCTTGGTGACCTCGTGGAACACGACCCGGCCCACCACCTTACCCTTGAGCAGGCCGCGTTCCCGAAGGATATCGAACAGGTGCCAGGAAATCGCCTCACCCTCGCGATCCGGATCAGTCGCCAGGTAGAGGGTATCGGCCTTTTTCAGCGCCTTGACGATGGCATCGACGTGTTTTTCATTGCGCTCGATGAGCGCGTATTTCATGCGAAACCCATGCTCGGTGTCGACCGCTCCCTCCTTGGGGCGCAAATCGCGCACGTGACCATAGGAGGCAAGCACATCGAAGCCCTTGCCCAGGTAGCGCTTGATGGTCTTCGCCTTGGCCGGCGATTCCACAATGACCAGACTCTTTCCCATTGCTATCGTCTTAAAAACAATGCCCGCGATCGGCGGGCATCGTGTGAGCCATGACCGGTGTAATCAGTGCAGCACACCCGTCGCCTCGTCAAATACCAGATCCTCCATCCAGGCATAGGCCGCTTCCTGGCCTGGCTGGTTGAACAATACCATAAGGATCACCCACTTGAGTTGTTCGATGTCGATCTCGTCATTGTCCAGTGCCATGACACGGTCGATCACCAATTCACGCGCATGATGATCGATCACATTGGCCTGTTCCAGAAACAGGATAAAACCACGACACTCAAGGTCAAGCTTCTCACACTCCTCGCCCGTGTAGAGACGCAGCGACGAGGAGGTCAGGTGCAACGGCAGACGCGGATCATTTTGCATCTTGGCCAGTCCTTCAAGCCAACCGAAGGCCTTGACGATCTCGGATTGGTGAAAACCGGCCTCCAGTAACTCCTCACGCAACGATTCCTCATCCGTGCTGAATTCTATTTCATCATTCATATAGTGCTCAAACAGGTAAAGCAGCACGTCGAGCATGTTCTCTTTCATTACCGGTCCTCTTAACTGACCTGCGCGTAGTATCCACCCGTAGTCGACACGATCAGGCCATGCAATTCCAGTACCAACAGCATGGAGCAAACGGCATCTGGCGTCAATCCACTGCGCTGGACCACCACGTCTACCGGCGTTGGGCCACGATCCACACCGGCCAGCACACGCTGGTAGTCCGCATCCAACCCGGGGAGCAGGTCCGGGCCCGCCGTTACCTCGCCGGTCATCTGCGTACCCACCGCGTCCCCGGGCACTGCCGTGGCGGCAAAATCGTACAAGGCACCCAGCTCCTCGATGATATCTCCGCCGGTCTCCACCAGTTTGGCACCCTGGCGTATCAGGGCGTGGCAACCCCGTGACAGCGGATTGTGGATGGAGCCGGGGATGGCAAACACCTCGCGCCCCTGTTCCGCTGCCAGGCGAGCAGTGATCAACGACCCACTCTGCAGGGCGGCCTCCACCACCAGAGTACCCAGAGACAATCCGCTGATGATGCGATTGCGCCGCGGAAAGTTCCCCGGCAGGGGGGGCATCCCGAGCGGGAATTCCGATACCAGCGCACCGTGAACGGTAATGCGATGGGCCAGATCCCGGTGCCGGGCTGGGTACACTCGATCCAGCCCGGTCCCCACCACCGCCACCGTGACCCCGCCGCCGGCCAGGGCACCCTCGTGACTCATTGCATCGATGCCCAGTGCCAGGCCACTGGTGATGCCCAGTCCCACCGCAGCCAGATAGCGGGCAAAGTCACGTGCCGTCTCGTGCCCCGAGGGCGTGGGATTGCGACTACCCACCACCGCCAGCTGCGGATGGTTCAGGGCAGCGGGGTCGCCACGCACGAACAGCACCGGCGGTGGGTCGGGGATCTCGGCGAGCAACGCCGGGTAACGGGGATCGGTGAGGGTAAGCAGGTGGGCGTCGGGCTGCGCGAGCCAGGCCTGATCCTGCTCCAGGCGCGGGTCCAGCGCCTCCCAGTCCGGTGCCGCCAGCGCCTCGCAGGCCCGGGCATCAAGGCCGGCGGCCTGCCATTCGCTGCGCGAGGCGCGAAAAATAGCCTCCGGCTCGGGCATCCGCTCGAGCAATGCACGCAAACCGGCAGCGCCGAGACCCGGCGTACGCACTAGTGCCAGCCACCAACGGGCCTGTTTGGGGTCAATCGCGTGGCTCATGGAGGGGGCTTCTCACCAAATCCGTTTGGTCTAGGTAATACGCCCAGTATACGGGGAGCAGACCACGCTTGCCTATCCCCGATCCTGCCTCCGCGCCAGATCGAAACGCCACGCGGTCCAGATGTGATAACGGCGCCCGGAGGCACCGTTATCACGGACACGGGTCTGAACGGGTCAGGGATTGGTGACCCGATCATCGATGTGCAGGGCACGGGTCGTGCGCATGACCAGTGCAAAACTGAGGCGCTTGAAGCTGCGAAAGACCATGAGCTCGCCGGCACGGGTATCGGGTAGTTTCACCTCGCCACCCCTGACAGGGTCACGCACGGTCGGACCGGCCTGGTAGATGGCCAGGACACTACCCGCCCTGAGGCCAACGCGTTCACCTCGGTCCAGGACCACAATGGCGTACTGGCCTATCTGTGACACCCCATTGAGCACCGCAATGATCTGCCCGTTGACGTGCGCCTTGGGCGCCCGGGGTAAATAGCTGAAGGTCGTTGGCACCTGGACCGCCGGTAGCAGGCGGTCACCAATGAGCACCTCCTGCCGGGCACGGGTAATCTGCAGCGTCGCGGGATCCCCCTCGTGAATAACACGCGCATTGGCCACCTGTAACGCCTGATAGCCCAGCACCTCCCCGGTCTTGGCATCCTTATAGGCCGGGCCCGGGCGCACAATGTCGTAGGCGCCGACCGCCGTGTCCTTGATACCGCGGACATAGATACGGTTACCGGTACTGGCGATCAGGTGTTCCCCATAGCTGGACACCACATAGGGTGCCGCCTCCAGTTCCTGGCGGGTTATCACATGCGGGTGTACCAGGTAGGGACCGATAATACTCATGGGAATCGTGTTGATCGCCCTGGATAAGGGCTCGACCTGCACCTTGGGTGCCAGAATCTCGGTCTTGAGTCCACGCGGGACAAGCACCGCACCACGCTCCACCTGTAACACCGGTTTACCATTGACGAAATGCAACGTGATGACGTCACCCGGGTAGATCAGATGCGGATTGTGTATCGCGGGATTGATTTGCCAGATTGCCGGCCACAACCAGGGATCCTTGAGAAAACGCGCCGCGATGTCCCACAGCGTGTCCCCTTTGACAACAACGTAGCGTTGGGGATAATCGGGTTTGACGACGGCGACCGGCTCCGGCACGGCCGGCACGGTCGGCTCGACCGCGGGCGCTGGTGCGGGCGTTGGCTCAGGCGCCGGTGCGGGACTGGCGCACCCCGTCAGCCAGAGTCCTAGCGATAGCGACAGGATGAGGTGCGCAATCCAGGGTTTATTCTTAAACATGTGCTTCCCTATAAATGAAGGCCAGTTTGGTTGAGTTTAACCCATCCTCGCCACACCGCCCAAAGTGGTCATCGGACTTTTGCAACGAGTAATATCATTACTTTAGCAGCTGTTTCTACTTTTTTACTACAATTATTGACGGACATCACATGGCTAAGCTGGAAATATTGCATTATCCCGATGAACGCCTGCGTACCCATGCCGTACCGGTCGAGCAAGTAGACGAGGCCCTGCGCCAGCTGGTCGACGACATGTTCGAGACCATGTACGATGCGCCAGGCATCGGGCTGGCTGCCACTCAGGTCAATGTCCATCAGCGTATCATCATAATCGATATCTCCGAGGACAAGGACCAGCCCCATGTCTTCATCAATCCGGCGCTCCTGAGTCAGGACGGGATCGAGGAAACGGAGGAGGGCTGCCTGTCGATACCGGGCTTCTACGAAAAGGTACAGCGTGCCGATCAGGTTCGGGTGCGTGCACTGGACCGCCACGGCGAGCCCTTCGAACTGGAGGCCGACGGCCTGCTGGCGGTGTGCATTCAGCATGAAATGGACCACCTGGAAGGCAAACTGTTTGTCGATTATATCTCATCACTCAAACGCCAGCGTATCCGCAAGAAGCTGCACAAACACCAGCAGCGCGTGACCCTATAGGCGCCGCTCTCACTGCGCCGTTTCCGGCGCCTGCCTCACCCGCCCGTTTAAAGGCATCCACATCGCCATGACCCATCCTCTGCGCATCCTCTTCGCCGGCACGCCGGACTTCGCCGCCACCACGCTGGCGGCCCTGCTCGACAGTCCCTACCCGATCTGCGCTGTTTACACTCAACCCGATCGCCGTGCTGGTCGGGGACGTAGGCTCACCGCCCCCCCGGTCAAACAACTCGCCCAACGCCATGGCCTGCCCGTGCGCCAGCCCACGGCACTGCGCGATCCGGCGGTTCAGGCCGCACTGGCCGACTGGCAGGCCGATGTCATGGTGGTCGTCGCCTACGGCCTGATCCTGCCGCGCACCGTGCTCGATCTGCCCCGCCTCGGTTGCCTGAATATCCATGCCTCCCTGCTGCCACGCTGGCGCGGGGCCGCACCCATCCAGCACGCCATCCTCGCCGGCGATAGCGAGACCGGTATCAGCATCATGCAGATGAAAGCCGGGCTGGATACTGGACCGATACTGCACCAGGTCCACTGCCCCATCACCGCGCACGACACTGGCGGCAGTCTGCATGACACCCTCGCCGACCTCGGTGCCCAAACCCTGCTCGATACCCTTGCCACCGTCGCGACCGGCACCGCCGTGGCGACACCGCAGGACGCGACCCAGACCACCTATGCCGCCAAACTGGACAAGGCCGGGGCACGCCTCGACTGGACCCGCACCGCCACCGAACTGGCCCGCGCCGTGCGCGCCTTCAACCCCTGGCCGGTGAGCCACACGCGCAGCGACGAGCAGGCGCTACGCGTGTGGCGGGCACAGGCCATCGCGGCTCCCGCGACACACGCCCGCACCACACCGGGTACCATCGTACACGCCGGACGCGAGGGGATCGATGTCGCCACCCGCGACGGTCTGCTGCGCCTGCTGGAACTGCAGACCTCGGGCGGGCGGGCACAGCCTGTCGATCACTTTATGAATGGCCATGCCGCCCTTGTCCTACCCGGCAGGCAACTGGTTTGAGCGACAAACAGCCCGTGAGCGCTCCCTCACCCCGCTTCGCTGCGGTCCAGGTTCTGGAACAAGTACTGCGTTACGGGCGCTCGTTGAGCACCTGCCTACCGGGCACGCAGGCCACACTGCACGCACCGCGTGATCGCGCTCTGCTCCAGGACTTGTGCTTCGGGGTGCTGCGCTGGTATCCACGGCTCGATGCGCTCCTGGCCCCCCTGCTCAGTCGCGGACTCAAGGCCCGTGATACGGACGTCCGCGCCGTACTCCTGCTCGGCCTCTACCAGATACTGCACCAGCGCATCCCCGATCATGCCGCCGTCTCCGAGAGCGTGACGCTAGCCGGACAGATCGGTAAACCCTGGGCGCGCGGCCTCATCAACGCGGTCCTGCGCCAGTTCCTGCGCCGCCGCGAGACCCGCGAGGCTCAGCTCGATCAGCCGGACGTGAGCAATGATGCCGCCCGTCTGGCGCATCCCGCCTGGCTGCTCGATAGTCTGCGCAGCGCCTGGCCGGACGACTGGCACGCCGTGGCAAGCGCCGCCAACCAAGCGCCACCGATGACGCTGCGCGTCAACCGTCGCCAGGGCACGCGTGCGGACTATCTGCAACGCCTCACGCAGGCAGGGCTCCCGGCCCGGCCCGCCCGGCATGCCCCCGATGCCCTCATCCTCGACACCCCCTGCGCGGTCGATGCCTTGCCAGGATTCACTACCGGTGCCGTCTCGGTCCAGGACGCCGCCGCCCAACTCGCCGCCGGTCTGCTCGCCCCACGCACCGGCGAACGTGTCCTCGATGCCTGCGCCGCGCCCGGCGGCAAGAGCGCACACCTGCTCGAGAGCCAATCCGGGCTGAGCGAACTGGTCGCACTCGATATCAATGCCCGACGCCTGGCACAAGTGGCGCAGAATCTGACTCGCCTGGGCCTGACGGCGCACTGCATCACGGGCGATGCAGCGCGACCGGAAACCTGGTGGGATGGTCGGCCCTTCGAACGTATCCTGCTCGATGCACCCTGTAGTGCCATCGGTGTCATTCGCCGTCATCCCGATATCAAGGTCCTGCGCCGGGCAGAGGATATTCCGACCCTGGTCACACGCCAGCACGCAATGCTGACCGCGCTCTGGCCCTTGCTCAAGCCGGGCGGTATCCTTCTCTATGCAACCTGCTCTATCCTGCCGGCGGAAAATCACGTACAAATCCGCCGCTTTCTCGCCGAGTACGGGAACGCCTCACTGCAACCGATCACCGGAGCATGGGGCAGGGCGACAGGAACGGGGCGCCAGATTCTGCCAGGTGAGGATGAAATGGATGGCTTTTTTTACGCTTGCCTGTACAAGACCTGAAGCACCCTGCGTGCCGGGCAGATGCCTGCGCTGGCTGGCGCTGCTGGCTCTGTGTCTGCTGCCACTGGCCGCAGCGGCCGAAACAGCGGGATTTCGCATCGAACATGTCGATACCGTGCTCGAAAATAATGTCTATCACCTCAACGCCGAGATCAACTACCGGTTCTCGAATGCGGTCCTCGAGGCCCTGCACAATGGCGTCCCGCTGACACTCAACATGGAAATCGTGGTCACCCGCCACCGCTGGTGGTGGTTTAACCAGACCATCGCCAGTCTGGAGCAGCGCTACCAGCTCCTGTACCACGCCTTGACCAAGAAATACCTCGTGCGCAATCTCAATAGCGATGGGCAACACAGCTATACCACCCTGAGTGGGGCGTTGCTGGATCTGGGCCAGATCGACATGCTGCCGATCCTGGATCGTAAATTTCTCAAGCACGGCACGACCTACCGGGGTGCACTGCGCGTTGAACTCGATATTGAGGCACTGCCCGCACCGCTACGCCCGCTGGCCTATCTTTCCTCCCAATGGCGCCTCGCCAGCACGTGGTACACATGGCCCTTGCAACCTTAAAACGCCTCTTCTCCGGCAGCACACCGATCCTGCTGCTGCTGGTCCTGCTGCTGGCCTCGCTCTATCTGATGTCCGAGGCGACGCACAACTCGACCCTGTTCGGCCAGCTCTACTCGGTATTGCTGGTGACTAACATCCTCGCCATCATTCTGCTGGTCGCACTGATCGCCAAGCACCTGGTCCGCCTGATTATCCAGTATCGCCAGCATGTTGCCGGCTCGCGCCTGACCACCCGCCTGGTCATCATGTTCATCATCCTGGCAGTCACGCCGGTGAGCGTAGTGTATTACTTCTCCCTCGATTTTCTCCAGCGCGGTATCGATAGCTGGTTTGATGTGCGGGTGGAAAAGGCGCTGAATGACTCTCTGGAGCTGAGCCAGACCGCACTGGATGTGCGCATGCGTGAATTGCTGCGCCAGACTCGCCAGATGACACCACGCATGGTCGACCTGTCCGGCAGCTCCGCGGCGGTGGCACTCAATGACATACGCACGGCGTCGGATGCCAATGAGCTGACCTTGTTCAGTGCCAACGGTCACATCATCGCCTCGAGCAGTGCCTATACCGGTCGCATCGTGCCCTCACACCCGGATGACGCCATCTTGCTGCAATTGCGCCAGGGCAATAACTATGTCGGTCTGGATCCGATCCCCGACTCTGGTCTGCACGTGCGCGTTGTCGTCCGCGTACCCGGCACGCCGCTCGGCGAGGTGCGTTTCCTCCAGGCGCTCTATCCCATCGCCGATCGCATGAACACTCTCGCCAACAGCGTGCAGACGGCCTTCGCGCGCTACAAAGAACTGTCCTATCTGCGCAAACCACTTAAGTACAGCTTCACACTGACCCTGTCCCTGGTCCTGCTGCTGAGTATCCTCACCTCTGTGGTGGCGGCCTTCTTTGCTGCGCGCCGACTGGTTTCACCCATTACCGACCTGGTTGAAGGCACGCGTGCGGTGGCGGAGGGCGATTACGACACTCGCCTGCCCCTGCCGGGCAAGGATGAGTTGGGTTTTCTGGTGCGCTCCTTCAACGAGATGACCCACAAACTCGCACTGGCCCGCAACGAGGCCCGCCGCAGTCAACAACAGGCCGAGACCCAACGTACCTATCTGGAGGCGGTACTGGTGCGCCTGTCCTCCGGGGTGCTAACCCTGGACCGCGATCTGGTCCTGCACACCAGTAATGCCGCCGCCCATCAGATACTGGGACTCGACCTCACCCCCTACCTCGGCGCCCAGCTCGAGCGGGTCGTGACCGCTCACCCCCACACCCGCCACTTCATTGATGCCCTGCGCCTGCACCTGAGCAGCGACGAGCAGGAATGGCGCGATGAGATCATCCTGTTCGGCGCTGGCGGGCGCCAGGTGCTGATGTGTCGCGGCACCCGTCTACCCGAACTCGCCGAAGCGGGCAGCGGCCACATCATTGTCTTCGATGACATCACCACACTGATTCAGGCCCAGCGCGACGCCGCCTGGGGTGAGGTCGCCCGCCGTCTCGCCCACGAGATTAAAAACCCGCTCACACCTATCCAGCTCGCAGCCGAACGGCTGCGCCACAAGTACCTCGAGCGCATGGACACGAAAGATGCCGAGGTGCTCGACCGCTCCACCCGTACCATCGTGCAACAGGTCGAGTCGATGAAAGAGATGGTCAAGGCCTTTTCCGACTATGCGCGCATGCCCAAACTGGAACTGATGCCCATCAATCTCAACGAGGCCATCAATGCGGTGCTCGATCTCTACCGCAGCGAGGACGCGGGGGTGCGGTTCCTGGTCAAGCTCGACGCCACAGTACCCTTTGTCGAGGCCGATGCCGGGCGCCTGCGCCAGCTACTGCATAATCTGATCAAAAATGCCCTGGAGGCCATGAACCCGCAACACCGTGCGCGCTTGACGATCTGCACCCAATGTATGGAAGATAGCGCATGCCATTTCGTGGATATCCGCGTCATGGACAACGGGCCCGGTATCCCGCAGCGCATGCTCGGCCAACTCTTCGAGCCCTATGTCACCACCAAACCCAAAGGCACCGGCCTGGGCCTGGCCATCGTCAAGAAGATCGTCGAGGAACACGGTGGGATGCTGTGGGCGGAGAACACCCACAGCGGCGGTGCCTGCATTGTAATTCGCCTGCCCGTGCTCAGTGTCGTACCCGGGGCGGGCGCATCGGCGCCGAAACCGGCCCGGGCCAATCCCAAGGGAGATGATGATGCCGCCGCCTGATTCCAAACGCACCGCCAACACGACCAGCGGTCTTGTCCACACGCCACTCGCCACACCCTACATCCTGGTCGTCGATGACGAACCCGACATCGGTCGACTGTTGCAGGAAATCCTCGAGGACGAGGGCTATGAGGTGCGGGTGGCACTCGATGGCGCCACGGCCCGGCAGGCCTACCACACCCAGCGCCCGGACCTGGTCCTGCTCGATATCTGGATGCCCGATGTGGACGGTATCACCCTGCTCAAGGAATGGTCCGCCGAAAACGACCCCGCCATGCCGGTGATCATGATGTCCGGCCACGGCACCGTCGAGACTGCGGTGGAGGCCACTCGCCTCGGCGCCTATGACTTCATCGAAAAACCGCTGTCACTAGCCAAGCTGCTGATTACGGTGGCACGGGCACTGGAGGCCGACAAGCTGGCCCGCGAAAACCTCGGCCTGCGCCGTCAGTCCTACCCCCTTAACGAACCTGTCGGTCGCAGCGCGACATTCCAGCACCTCAAGGAACAGATCAAGCGCGTTGCACCCCATGACTCCTGCGTCCTGATTCAGGGCGAGCCCGGCGCGGGCGTGCGTGTCCTGGCCCGCTACCTGCATCAGTGCAGCACGCGGCACAACGGCCCCTACATCGAGACCAATGTCAGCACCCTGTCCGGCAACAACGCCGCCGCCACCCTGTTCGGTACCGAACAGGGTGAACAGATACACGCCGGTCTGCTCGAACAGGCCGGTGGCGGGACCCTGTTGCTCTACGATGTTGCCGATATGAGCCCGGACATCCAGACACGACTGGTGAGTGCACTGGAGCGCACCACCTTCGAGCGTCTTGGCGGCCACAACGCAGTGCACATCACCGTGCGCCTCATCGCCGCCACCCACAGCAACCTTGTGCACTGCGTCGAACAAGGCCGATTCCGCAAAGACCTGTACTACCAGCTCAACGTCGTGCCCGTGCGGGTCCCTCCCCTGGCTGAACATCGCGAGGATGTCCCTGACCTGCTCAATCACTACGTCAATCTCTGCGTCGAGGTGGACGCCCTGCCCTATCGCAGCTTCACCGTGGCGGCACAGAACCGGCTGCGCAACTACACCTGGCCCGGCAATGTGCGCGAACTCAAGAATCTCGTCCAGCGCCTGCTCATCATCGGTGCCGGCACGGAAATTGGCCTTGAGGAGGTGGAAGCGGCGCTCGGCACCTTCGAACAACCGGACCAAGGCATCGCCGCGACACGCAATTATGACCTGCCCCTGCGCGAGGCCCGCGAACTGTTTGAAAAAGACTACCTGGCATACCAACTGCGCCAGCACGACGGCAGTGTCGTCAAGGCGGCCCAGGCGGCTGGACTCGAGCGCACCCATCTCTACCGCAAGCTACGCGCCCTGGGTATCGATCCCAAATGCCTGGACCCAGATTGAGGATGTACATTTGTACGCTCCCTGCCCACGGCACGCCCACCATACCGCATACGTCTGCCCGGCACTTTTTGCTATTATCGTCCCACCACGCCCGCGCCGCTCTGTGCATACCATGAAGTCAGCTCACCCATGAAAATCATCATCCTTGGCGCCGGTCAGGTCGGTTCCTCTCTGGCGGAGCATCTGTCCAACGAAGCCAACGATATCACCATCATCGACAGCGAGGAACAACGCCTGCGCGCCCTGCAGGACCGTCTGGACATCCGCACCTGTTGTGGCGAGGCCTCCTATCCCGATGTGCTGCGCCGCGGTGGCGCAGAGGACGCGGATATGCTCATCGCCGTCACTAATAGTGACGAGATCAACATGATCGCCTGTCAGGTGGCCTATACCCTCTTTCACACTCCGACCAAGATCGCCCGCGTGCGCGCCCAGGAATACACTACCCACACCTCACTGTTTGCCCAGGATGCCCTGCCCGTCGATGTCATCATCAGCCCCGAACAACTGGTGACCGACCATATCGAGCGCCTTATCCAGCACCCCGGCGCCCTGCAGGTCCTCGACTTCGCTGAGGGTCGGGTGCAACTGGTCGGCATCAAGGCCTACTACGGCGGCTCGCTGGTCGGCCACGCACTGCGCGCCCTACGCGAGCACATGCCCGGTATCCAGACCCGGGTGGCCGCCATCTATCGACGCGGCAGCGCCATCGTGCCCACGGGCGACACGATCATCGAAGCCGACGATGAGGTCTTCTTCATCGCCGCGCGCAAGAACATACGCGCCATGATGAGCGAATTGCGCAAGGCCGACAAAGCGAACAAGCGCATCATCCTCGCCGGTGGCGGCAATATCGGCCGTCGCCTGGCGCGGAGCCTGGAACACCACTATCAGGTCAAGATCATCGACCACAATGCCACGCGAACGGCGCGGATCTCCGAGGAGCTGGACAAGACCATCGTCTTGCTCGGCAACGCCGCCGACGAAGAACTGCTGCTGGAAGAGAACATCGAAAACACCGATGTGTTCTGCGCGCTGACCAACGACGACGAGGCCAATATCCTCTCCGCCATGCTGGCCAAGCGCCTGGGAGCACGCAAGGTGATGGCATTGATCAACCGTACCGCCTATGTGGATCTGGTCGAGGCGGGTGACATCGATGTGGCCATCTCCCCCCAGCAAGCCACCATTGGCAGCCTGCTCGCTCACATCCGCCGTGGTGATGTGGTGCGGGTGCATTCCTTGCGCCGCGGTGCAGCCGAGGCCATCGAGGCCGTGGCACACGGCGATGCCAGCTCCTCCAGGGTGGTCGGCCGTGCCATTGCGGCCATCAAGCTGCCGTCCGGGACCACGATCGGCGCCATCGTGCGCGGCAATGAGGTGATCATCGCTCATCATGACACGCGCATCGAGGCCGAAGATCATGTCATCCTGTTCCTCGTCGATAAGGACCGGATCCACGAGGTTGAACGCCTGTTCCAGGTCGGCTTTACCTTCATTTAACATGAATAACGCGCCTGCGCGACGAGTCCGATGATCCTGCCCACCACCTCATACGTATACCCGACCCGCGTGGCACCCTGTTCCCGGGCGCACCCGGCCCGGTACCACGTTCCACCTCGCGCTTATCCCAGGCGCTGACGTGCAACTGAGCGCCATCCAACGCATCCTTGGCATGCTGCTCATGGTGTTCAGCACCAGCATGCTGCCACCCATGCTGGTCTCTGTGTGGTATGGCGATGGTGCTCTGCACCCGTTTCTGCTGGCCTTCGCCCTCACACTGACCACCGGTCTGGTGTTGTGGTTGCCCGTGCACCGCCAACGCAAGGAGTTGCGCCTGCGTGACGGCTTCATCGTGGTGGTGCTGTTTTGGGCTGTGCTGAGCGCCTTTGGCGCCCTGCCCTTCATGCTCGCCAGTAACCCACACATGTCGCTCACCGATGCCATGTTCGAGTCCGTCTCCGGTCTGACCACGACCGGCGCCACGGTGATTACCCACATCGCGGCATTGCCCCATTCGATACTCTACTACCGCCAGCAACTGCAATGGTTGGGTGGCATGGGCATCATCGTGCTGGCCGTGGCCATCATGCCCATGCTCGGCATCGGCGGTATGCAGCTCTACCGCGCAGAAACGCCCGGCCCGATGAAGGACAGCAAACTCACACCCCGAATCACCGAGACCGCCAAGGCCCTGTGGTATATCTATCTGGCCCTGACCATTGCCTGTGCGGTGTCCTACTGGCTGGCCGGCATGAGTGTCTTTGACGCCATCGCTCACAGCTTCTCGACCGTTTCCATCGGTGGATTTTCCACGCACGACGCCAACATGGGCTATTTTATCCACCAGCCCATGGTCGAGATCGTCGCCATCATCTTCATGCTGCTATCGGGAATCAACTTTGCCCTGCACTATATCGCCTGGCGCGACTTCAGCCTGCGCCATTACTTTGCCGACGCCGAGGTCAGGACCTATCTGACTGTCATCACTCTGGTCGCCGCCATTACCTCGTTTTATCTCTACTATGAAGGTGTCTTCAGCGAACCGGGCGAAACCCTGCTACACGGTGTGTTCCAGGCCGTGTCCATCGGCACGACCACCGGGTTCACCACTCACCAGTACCATACCTGGCCCAGTTTTCTCCCGGTCATGCTGCTGTTTTCCAGTTTCATCGGTGGTTGCGCCGGTTCCACTGGCGGTGGTATGAAGGTAATACGCTTCCTGCTCCTGCTCAAACAGGGCAAGCGCGAAGTCATGCGCGTGATTCACCCCAACGCCATCATCCCCATCAAGGTGGGCCAGAAGGTCCTATCGAGCAGCGTCATCGATTCAGTCTGGGGGTTCTTTGCCGCCTACGTCGCCATTTTCATTATCATGCTGCTGATGCTGATGTTTACCGGCATGGATCAGATCACGGCCTTTTCTGCCGTCGCGGCCTGTCTCAACAACCTCGGTCCCGGACTGGGTGGTGTCGGTGTTAATTACGCCGACATCAGCACCGCAGCAAAATGGATATTGAACCTGGCCATGCTGATGGGACGACTTGAGATATTTACGCTACTGGTACTGCTGACCCCGACGTTCTGGAAGCGTTGAGCGACCACCTCTCCCGATACAGATGGTATAGATGGATCACCTCTCATGCAGCTGGCGTTGATACAACGTATCCTTGGTCTGTTTCTCATCCTCTTCAGTGTCACGCTGCTGCCGCCTATCGCCGTATCCTTCTGGTATCACGACGGCGAACACATGCATTTTATATTGAGCATGGCACTAACCCTCGCCAGCGGTCTGATATTGTGGCTGCCGGTACGCAATTTCCACCGCGAGTTGCGCGCCCGCGAGGGCTTTCTCATCGTTGGCATGTTCTGGGTCGTACTCAGTCTGCTCGGTGCCCTGCCCTTCCTGTTCGGCCCGCACCTGGACTACACCGACGCCGTTTTCGAAGCAGTGTCAGCCTTCACCACCACTGGCGCAACCGTCATCACCGGCCTCGACCACCTGCCCCGCTCGATATTGTATTACCGCCAGCAACTGCAGTGGTTCGGCGGTATGGGTATCATCGTGCTGGCCGTCGCCATTTTGCCGATGCTCGGTGTCGGCGGCATGCAACTCTACCGTGCCGAGACACCGGGGCCGGTCAAGGACGACAAGATCACCCCCCGCCTGACACACGGTGCGCGCAGCTTCTGGGCGATCTATGCCGGTATGACCGCGCTGTGCGCCCTGGGCTACTGGATTGCAGGCATGACACCGTTCGATGCCATCGGCCACAGTTTTGCCACCCTGTCCACCGGTGGTTTTTCCACACACGATGCCAGTATCGGTTACTTCAACAGTCCCTCGATCGAACTGGTGGCCGATATCTTCATGCTCCTTGGCGCCATGAACTTCAGCATTCACTACATGGCACTGCGCAACGGCAGTCTGCTGGCCTACTGGCGCGACAGTGAGATTCGTGCATTCCTCATCATTGTCGCCACGCTAATCGCCATCATCACGCTGGTCCTTGTACTGGAACACCGCCACGCGCACTTCCTGGACGCCCTGCGCTACAGTGCCTTTCAGACGATTTCCGTGATCACCAGTACCGGATTTACTACCGAGAACTTCTCACACTGGCCCGCCTTTGTCCCCGTACTGCTGCTCATCAGCAGTTTCATCGGTGGCTGTGCCGGTTCCACCGCCGGTGGTATCAAGGTGATCCGTTTCCTGGTGATGTTCAAGCAGTGGGGGCTGGAACTGTTACACCTGGTCCATCCCAATGCCAGACGACCGCTCAAGATCAATGGACGCGTCATGCCCGATCGGGTTATCGAGGGCGTGTGGGGATTTTTTGTCATGTATATCGGCGTCTACATCGTGATCATGCTCATCCTCATGGCCGACGGTATGGATCAGGTCACGGCCTTCTCGGCCGTGGCCACGTGCATGAATAATATGGGTCCCGGTCTCGGTAATGTCGCCAATAATTTCCAGTCGATCAGCGCGTTGGCGAAATGGATGCTCTCACTCGCCATGCTTCTTGGCCGACTGGAGATATTTACCCTCATCGTCCTGTTCTCACCCTCATTCTGGCGCAACTGAGCATGCAATATGCAGACCGATAACACCACGCCCTCATCGCCCGATCAGCTTAAATGGGATCGCCGCTACGAGGGCGCCACAGCACCGGGGCGCCCTGTCCGGGTGCTTGCCGAGTACGCGCACTTGCTGCCCCACAAAGGGCGGGCCCTTGATCTCGCCTGTGGTCTCGGTGCCAATGCGCTGCTTCTCGCAGATCACGGTCTTGAGGTCAGTGCGTGGGATCTCTCACCAGTTGCTATCGCTCTGCTGAACGGGTTTTCCAATAAGCTCGGCCTGCGCGTGCGGACCGAGGTCCACGACCTCAAACCTGAACATCTACCGCCAAACCAGTTTGATGTCATTGTCGTCAGCCACTTTCTGGAGCGCACCCTGTGCCCTGCCATCCGCGCCGCTCTGCGCCCCTGCGGTCTCCTGTACTACCAGACCTTCACGCGTGAACACATCGGCCCGCAGGGACCACGCAACACCGATTATTTGCTGGCGCCCAATGAACTTCTAGCATTATTTTCAGACTTGCAGATCGTATTCTACCGCGAAGATGGCACACCGGGAGACGCAGCAACGGGGCAGCGCGGAGACGCCATGTTGGTAGGATTAAACACCAGCAAAAACGGCCACATAATGTGTCAGGCCAAACCTGGAGTTTTACCCTGATTCTATGCCGAAACAGCACCAGCAGAGGAAATAACGCCACGTACAAACACAAAGGCAAACCCTGCGAACTGATAGAGCCAGCCCGCAATTGCGATGTATATGAAGTAGGTTGGAATAAACGACAGCTCGGTCAATCCGGTCGCTTTTACAAGCATAAATGTGCACACAGTGTACATTCCCATCGGGAACACCGCGCCCCAAAAGGCCGGATCATATTTTATAAGCCTTACCTTTCCATTGTAGTGACGCCAAAAACCCATAATAAACAACCAGGGTACCCACCAACTACCATACGACCATATAAGCAGTGTGGCGCCTTGAATAAAAATGCCGATTTGCTTGAAGACATTATCTACAGGGTATGGATGGACACTATGTATGCTCATCAATATGAGGGCACCCGCGAGGGTTGTAATGGCGGTTGCCCCCATATTGATCCAGTACGGCCCTGTCATCCCCTCCGGTTCCAGATTAAAAAATAACAGACGGTAATCGATCATTGAGATGATGACTATGTATGTCATCCATCCGATGAAATACATTATCATGGAGATGAGGAGCATATCTGGGTATACGCCACTCAACTGCGCGCCGAGTACGGCGACGGATTCCGTGGAAACGATTGCTATCAACCACGTCCCATTAATCCCTTTTTCAAGCGACGGCTTATGTTTGGATATCATCAAAAGACTAAAAATAGAATACTGATAGAATAGCCAAAGGACTACGCCAAACACCCAAAACGCAAGAGCTATCGTATAGGCATGCCGCAACACGAAAAACTGTGACCCCAGCGTGTTGGTGCCGACGATAACGGTAAAAAATCCAGGACCTCTGACATGATCACCGAGGTCTGAAATGTAATTTCTCATATGTCGCAGCAACCTTATGACTGTCATTATCCACAGTCCGATGTAGGTCACTATGTTAAGATAGAACAGACTCCGCGCAAAGGCATGAAAACCATGGATATAGACGGCGATGGATACTATGCCTGTCGCCATAACCATAGCAAAATACGCCGGCAGGAGTCGGGTCGACTCATGATCTATTTTCCGCAGTAATGTACCCATCATTATTAGAAACTATTGTGTGACTCGCCGTAGACAAATATAAAACGCATTACGATCGTTCAACCCGTGCGTCTCGCCCTGACAATTTGGGGACGACGCAGCAAATAGTTCAGTGGCACCGTCCAGATATGCACCAAACGAGTAAACGGAAATATCAGGAAGACCGTCATGCCGAACAACATATGTATCTTGAAGATCACGGGAACCGCATTTAGTTGTGCCGGATCAGGGCGGAAGGTTGCGATACTTTGTACATACGCCTCCAGGCCAGACATGATGGCCGTGTTGCCATGAAGGAGCGCCGGTATCGTAATGAACTCTGTACTCAATCCCAGAATCAGGGTGATCAATATCCAAATAAGCACGACCAGGTCGTTCCAACGGGTATTCGCCCGCACCCGCGAATTCAGGTAACGGCGTAGAAGAAGCAGAATTCCACCGATCATCGCCATGATCCCGAAGATGACACCCGCAGCCATGGCTATCCATTCGTGCATCAAGACACCGACCCCAAGCCATCGCCAGGCCGGTGTCAACAGGCCAACAAAATGGCCCAGAAACAATAGCACTATTCCTATGTGCCACAGGTTGCTCGACCATAGCATGTACCGTTTCGAGGCAAGTAATTGACTCGAATAGCTACCCCAACCATCCTGGTCTCGCTCATACCGCAGAATCGAACCCAGCAAGAAAATCGTTCCTGCCACGTAAGGGTAGACGCCAAAAAAGAAGAGATTCATGGTTACGCCTCTCCTGTCACTTTCAATGCCTCAGTCGTATTCGCTCGTGATTGGTCCCGGATGGCACTCACCAGCGCTGAATAGGGCGTATCCGTACTGCATAGATTACTTTCCAGCACAGCCAATGCTTCGTCTGCCTCGTACAGAAAATCTGCCGCTGAAGTGGCCTCCATGGTGGAGGCATACTCTAGAATAGCGGGCAGATAGTCAGGGAGTTCACGGCGCTCCATGCGCAGCCCTTCGGATCGATAGTGCTGTGCAAGTTTAATCAACGCCGGACCGCGCCGCCGGTCCTGTTCTTCCAACAAATGGTAGGTTATATGCAGAGAATGATCTGGCATGAAGTCGAAGGTTTCGCCGTAAGTTTGCTGCATCTCAAGCAACGGCTGCTGATTCATCCACTCAATTACATCAAGTATCCGCTGTGCATCTTCCATACTGCTCCCCTCTGAGGACTCGAGAAACGCCTTTGCCTGATCAAGAATCTCTGGAAAATGTTCATCCGGATAATCTAATAACACTGACAGCACACGGTAAATCGGACTTTTAAATAGCGAATGACTCATGATGTTTTCTCCGACTTACGGATCCGTATATTTTCTTTTATGAATTCTACATCCGAACCTGTACCCCTTTCGACCGAACCCGTGTGCCGGTGTGGAAACAGACTAACCTCACTCACCCCCTGCCCCGCACTGTTGCCAAAACTGAAACCTACCTGCCCCTGATAGGCATAGGCATCTTCCAGTGCAGACTCCTGGTGACTGGTGGGGATGACGAAACGGTCCTCATAATTAGCGATCGCGAGGTAGCGGTGTATTTCCACCGCCTGATCCACGGTGAGTCCAGCAGCGATAAGCGGCGTCGAATCGCCTTCTCCTTCCACTTGCAGAGAACGCATATACAGGCGTACAGCAAGTAATTTTCTAAGCGCAGAAATCACCGGTTGTTCATCCCCGGCCGTCAGTAAATTAGCCAGATATTGCACCGGTATGCGCAAGGTAGAGACGTCCGGTAATATTCCATCCTGCTCATTCGGTAGGTTGCCTTTCTCGCTTTCACTTTGTACAGGGGACAACGGTGGCACGTACCACACCATGGGTAGGGTACGAAACTCCGGATGTAGCGGAAAGGCCAGTTTCCAGTCTATCGCCAATTTGTAGATCGGGGAGCGTTGCGCGGCGTCGATCCAGTTCTCAGGAATACCATCGCGCTGCGCCTGGGCAATGACTTGCGGATCATTGGGGTCAAGAAACAACTTCATCTGGCTCTGATAGAGATCCTTTTCATCCTCTTTCGAGGCAGCATCCAGGATGGCGTCAGCATCATAGAGCAGTATTCCATTGTAGCGAATACGCCCCACGCAGGTCTCGGAGCAGGCCGTAGGCAGTCCAGACTCGATTCGTGGATAACAGCCGATGCATTTTTCCGATTTTCCGGAATCCCAGTTGAAGTAAACTTTTTTATAGGGACAGGCGCTAACACACATACGCCATCCCCGACACCGGTTCTGGTCGATGAGCACCAACCCATCTTCTTCACGCTTGTAGATTGCCCCCGATGGACAAGACGCGAGGCACGATGGATTAAGGCAGTGATTGCACATGCGTGGCAGATAGAAATGAAAGGTGCGCTCGAATTCGGCGTAAATACGCTTTTCTACATTCTTGAAGTTGCTATCCTGCGCGCGCGCCTCAAACTCGCCCGCCAGATCGTCCTCCCAGTTGGGACCCCAGGTAATCTTGTCCATTTTCTTCCCGTCGAGCTGGGACACCGGCCGAGCGGTAGGGGTTGCCTCCGACAACGGCGCCTTGACAAGATGCGCATAGTCAAAGGTATAGGGTTCGTAGTAATCGTCTATTTCCGGCATGTTGGGATTGGCAAATATATTCAATAGCTCCTTCGCCCGTCCACCCTGTCGCAATACCAACGATCCGTTCTTCTTCCTTACCCAGCCACCTTGCCACTGACTCTGGTCCTCCCAATTTTTGGGATATCCGATTCCTGGCTTCGACTCTACGTTGTTCCAGTAGGCGTACTCCTGACCCTTGCGGTTAGTCCAGAAATTTTTACACGTAACCGTACATGTATGACAACCGATACACTTGTCCAGATTGAATACCAGAGCAAATTGTGCACGTACTTTCATAACTGTTTCCTTGCGTGGCGCTATTTGGAAAACCGCACCGTTTCAGGGGCATCGGGCATACCTTCTCGTTCTGACGAAAGTGACTTCTCAAGCCAATCGATGGCATCATCCGGCACCTTGCGCACGATTACCGTGGTGTCACGTTGACTACCGACAGGTCCATAGTAGTTCATGAGCCAGGAGAGCTGCGCGTAGCCGCCAATCATGTGCGTCGGTTTGACCACCACTCGGGTGACGCTGTTCAGTACGCCCCCCCTTTGCGCGGTTGTAGGTGATCCCGGCACATTGATGGTTTTCTCTTGGGCGTGATACATCATGGCCACTCCGCGGGGAATGCGCTGGCTGAGCACTGCCCGCGCCATGGTGGCTCCATGTGTATTGAGGGCCTCAACCCAGTCGTTGTCCCGAATGCCTACCTGAGCGGCGTCCACCTCGGAAATCCAGACGTAAGGTCCGCCGCGAAAGAGGGTGAGCATACGCAGATTGTCATTGTAGGTACTGTGGATACCCCATTTGCTGTGCGGCGTGATCCAGCGCAGTACCAGATGGGGGCGTTCTGTGAAACTGCTTGGCGCACCCTCCAATTCTCGCAGATCCAGTGGCGGCCGATACAGGCAGAAGCCTTCGCCGAAATCCAGCATCCACTCGTGATCAAGGTAGAACGAAGCGCGCCCCGTCAATGTGCGAAATGGAATCCCCTCGTGAATGTTGGTGTAACCGGCGGCATAACTCACTTCTTCAGACTCGATACCGCTCCAGGTAGGGGAAGTAATGATTTTGCGCGGCTGACGGATCAAGTCGTGAAAACGAAGCTTCTCCCCCCGCCGGGCGTCGGCAAGGTGGGTGAGCGACAGGCCGGTCTTTTTCTCCAGTGCCCGCCAGGCGCGATGTGCAACCTCGCCATTGGTCTCCGGAGCAAGCATTAAAATAGCCTCACACACACCTATGTCATCAGCAAGGGATGGCAAACCGGCCGCAGGACCTGAATCACCATTGGTCCGATTCAACGCTTTCAACTGGTCCAGCTCCTGACCCGTCTCCCAGGAAATACCCTTGGTGCCATTACCCAGCTTGCGCAGCAACGGTCCGATGGATGTGTATTGCTCATGGATATGCGCATAGTCGCGCTCAACCAGGGTGATCTTCGGCATGGTTTTTCCTGGTACCGGATCACACTCGCCGCGCCGCCAGTCTCTGACACCGATAGCCTGTCCAAGCTCGGATGGCGTATCGTGCAACAACGGTGTGGCGACGACATCCATGCGTTTTCCAAGATGCTTTGCTGCCAGTGGAGAAAACGCCTTAGCGATTGAACCAAAGATCTGCCAATCACTGCGACTCTCCCAACATGGATCAACCGCGCGTGTCAGCGGGTGGATGAAGGGATGCATATCCGTGGTATTGAGGTCGTACTTCTCATACCACGTGGCGGTAGGCAGAATGATATCCGCATTCGCACCCGTGCTGTTGAGTCGGAAGTTGATATCCACCATCAGGTCGAGCTTGCCGGTGGGTGCCTCTTCACGCCAACGGACCTCCTGGCTCGCCTTACCGTCCTCTCCACGACCCAATACGGCATTTTGTGCCCCAAGCAGATGCTTGAGGAAGTACTCGTGGCCCTTGGCGCTGGTACCAATTAGATTGGCACGCCAGACGAAAAGGTTACGCGGCCAGTTCTCTGGCGCATCGACGTCTTCCACAGCTGTGTGCAGACGACCTTCGCGTAATTCCTCGGCTATATAGCGACCTACCGTATCAGAATCGTCACAACCCGCTGCATGTGCCTGCTCATAAAGGTCCAACGGATTGCGGTCAAAGTGTGGTGCTGAGGGTAGCCACCCCATGCGCTCTGACACAACCTGATAATCCGCCATACTGTAACCCCGGTATGCCGCGCGCGCCGTGGGTGAAAGCAGGCTGTCAGCATCCAATTTCTCATACCGCCACTGATCCGTGTGCATATAAAAAAAACTGGTGCCGGCCATTTGCCGAGGCGGACGACACCAATCCAGTGCGAATGCCACAGGCTGCCAGCCCGCCTGCGGCCGCAGTTTTTCCTGGCCCACATAGTGGGCCCACCCGCCACCCGACTTCCCCACGCAACCACACAGATGCACGAGATTCATGATCGATCGATAATTCATGTCATTGTGGTACCAGTGATTGGTACCCGCACCCACGATGATCATCGAACGACCCTGAGTCTTGGCCGCATTGGTCGCGAATTCCCGTGCTGTACGAATAACATCTGCACGTTTGACGCTGGTGATGGATTCCTGCCAGGCAGGCGTGTACGCATGATCTACATCGTCATAGCTGCGTGCGGTCTGCTTATCATCAAGGCCGCGTTCCACCCCATAGTGTGCAATCAGCAGGTCAAATGCGGTCGCTACCAGGGCATCACTGCCATCAGAAAGGCGCACCCGATGGGCTGCCACACGACGCTCAATAACCTGCCCCTCGCCCTTGGCGAAGAAAGGAAAGGCGACAGTAACCACCTCATCCTTGCCATCTGGTGTCGATAGTGCAAGGCGCACCTTCCGGCCGTTCCCCGTCTCCGGCTTCAGATTCCAGTGTCCCTGCCGCTCCTGCCAGCGGTAGCCAATCGAGCCTACCGGGCAGACAATATCACCGGAGATCTCATCCCAGGCTACCGTTTTCCATTCCGGGTTCTCCTCCTCTCCCAAAAATTCTGGGAAATCGGAGGCACGCATAAAACGGTCTTCCGCATAGCTCCCGCCTTCCATTTGGCGCAACGTAACCAGCATGGGCAAATCAGTGAAACGTTGTACATAGTCGATAAAATACGGCTCCTGATGATCAATAAAAAACTCCTTCAAGATCACATGACCCATGGCGAGAAACAATGCAGCATCGGTACCGACACGTGCTGGCATCCATAGATCGGCAAATTTTACGTACTCCGAATAATCGGGCGAAACGGCCACTACCTTGGTGCCGTTGTAGCGCGCCTCTGAGTAAAAGTGCGCATCAGGAGTGCGGGTCATTGGGATATTGGTGCCAGCAACGATAATGTAGCTTGAGTTCCACCAATCCGCCGCCTCCGGCACATCGGTTTGCTCACCCCACGTTTGCGGTGAGGACGGCGGCAAATCGCAATACCAATCGTAGAAGCTCAGCGTCGTTCCACCAATCAGCGACAGGTATCGGGTTCCTGCTGCAAAGCTCACCATAGACATAGCGGGAATGGGACTAAAGCCCACCACCCGATCAGGTCCATATGTCTTAATCGTGTGAATATTAGCAGCAGCAATGATCTCGGTGACCTCTGACCAACTGGACCGAACGAATCCGCCCAGGCCACGTACCGCCGTATAGCGAAGACGCTTTTCTGGATCGGCCTGGATCGCCGCCCATGCTTCAACAGGGTCCTTACCCCCCGCGCGTTCTTCGCGATAGAGCTTGACGAGCCGTCCCCGTATCATGGGGTATTTAATTCGATGGGGACTATAGAGATACCAGCTAAAACTCGCACCCCTCTGGCAACCGCGGGGTTCGTGATTGGGCATATCGGGGCGCGTACGCGGATAATCGGTCGCCTGCATCTCGAAGGCGACCAAGCCTTCCTTGACGTGAATATTCCAACTACAGCTACCGGTACAGTTCACCCCATGAGTGGAACGGATGATCTTATCGTGACGCCACCGATTACGGTATGTCTGTTCCCATTGACGATCTTCAACGATCTTCTCCCCATGTCCGGAAGAGAAGGATTCGCGGGTACGGGTAAAAAATGTCATACGATCAAACAAGTAGCTCACATCAGTGCTCCCGTTTCATACAAAGCCCTTGCAATCGGACCGTCTCTTTGGTCAAACTTTCAGCTGGTATCTCATCTCTTCCAAAGACTTTGACATAGTTGTACTTTATCAAGCGTATGGCAGGAAACTTATGCTTCCAATTATTTTTACGCTATTCATTGCATAAACGCGCGAACAGAATAACTCTTTGTTTGGACCAGAATGGCAAATGGACAACCATCTTGTATCCTGTTGGCGCGTGAATGCATGGTGCAGAGTCCAGTTGTAGTACTAACAAAGCGTGGCCGTTTTGGCCAGGGGGCCGACAAGCGAGAAATAATGCATAAATACCACCAAAGTGGCATTAAATGTATTTGTAATATGATGATATTACATGTTTTTATTAATACGGAATTGAATGCCTGCGTATTACGATTCATTAGTGGTATTCCTTTATTCCCTGGCCAGGAGGCGACCTTGATGTTGTATCGGTATGTGGATAGTGCAGAAATTCTTTAAACGCTCATTACTGCTGCGTATCGGTGCAGCCATGGCGGCCATTACTCTCTTCGCGGTAACGGCAATGGTCAGTTCAGTAATTATTGCCGATACCGTACAAGGCCGAGGTACAGCCATTGATCACGCTGGATTGCTACGCATGCAAAGCTTCCGTATTGCCAGTTTGGTACTTGTTGCCAGACAGGAACGGACACCCAAGGCCTGGAAGGCCGTGACCACGGCGATGACCCATTTCGAGCGCCAGCTCAGTGATACACGCTTGACTAACTCACTTACACGCAATCCACATTCGGCGATGAATTTAGCTTACCTGAATGTCAACCGTGACTGGTATCTACAGCTTAAGCCTGAGTTAGAACAGATTATAAAGGCCGGCCTCATTGGTAATAATGTGAATGACGGGATTTTGATTAACCATATAGATATCTTCGTCTCCACTATTAACATTATGGTCAATCGTCTTGCCAACAATACCGGACAAAAGATCACACTACTGCGTACTATACTGGGCATCGCTCTATTGCTGACATTGATAGTCGTATTCATCACCATGTACCTGATGCATACAGCCGTGTTGATCCCCCTGCGTGAACTTCTTATCTGTGCATCCAGCATCGGGCGTAATAATTTTGATGCGCGCACCCATTATACCGGTGAAGATGAACTGGGCAGACTTGGGCAGGCATTCAACACAATGACTGATGACCTCTCTCGGCTTTATCGGGACATGGAAGTGCGCGTCAAAGAAAAAACTGCTGATCTGGCACGCAGCAATCGCTCACTGGAACTCCTGTACCACTCCATTTCACGGCTGCACAACGGCCCGGTGGCCACCGGAACCTATGCTGCATTGCTACGCGACATTGAAAATACTATCGGTACCGGTCGCGGCACGGTATGCCTTGTTGACAGTGAAGGTCGGCAGGCGCATATACTAGCCTCCACCCTGCATGATCTTGATGGCGATATCGCCCCATGCACTCTGTCCAATTGCATCCAGTGTCTGGAAAGTACCAATACCCGCGTACGTCGCTTAGGCGAACAGGGAGAACACCCTATCCTGGCGCTACCGTTGCGTGATATGGAGCGACAATACGGTATTTTGCAGCTTGAACTTCCGAACGGAAAACACCTTGATGACTGGCAGATACAATTGCTCGAAGCCTTGTGCAGACACATCGGTATCGCCATAGGTACTGCACGGCGCAGTGAGGAATCCAGGCAACTTTCGCTGCTGGAGGAACGCGCATTGATCGCGCGCGAGCTACATGACTCCCTCGCCCAATCCCTGTCATACATGAAAATTCAGGTAAGCCGTTTGCAAACGCTTCTAGGTAGTGATTCTGCTCCGGAACCACTCCAGATACTGGGGGAACTACGAGAAGGACTGAACCTTGCATATCGCCAACTACGTGAGTTACTTACCACTTTTCGCCTCAAGATATCGGGCGGCGGCCTTGTTGCTGCACTAGATACAACCGTGCGTGAATTCCACGACCGGGGGGAGGTCGATATTAATCTTCAGGTACACCTTACAGGTTGTTCTTTGAGTGCACACGAGGAAATTCATGTGCTGCAAATTATCCGCGAGGCCCTTGCCAATGTCCTGCATCATGCACAGGCAACACACGCCGATATAAATATAGAATGTGGCGCAGATGAACGCATCATTGTGACCTTGGATGATAATGGCATTGGCATCACCAACAAACCGAATGCAGCACACCATTATGGCATTTCTATCATGAAAGAACGCGCACGCAGTCTTGGCGGAAAACTCAGCATTGTTGGTCTGCAGCGCGGCGGTACACGTGTTGAATTGCAATTTCGTTCAGGATCTAAAAAGCCGTCGACCACCAACCGGATGGTACAGCTCTGACCCATGAATGACATCGACCCATTGACTATTCTGATAGTCGACGATCACCCACTGTTTCGAAAGGGGGTGGTACAATTGATATCAACGTCTAAAAGTTTCACCATTATTGCCGAGGCCTCATCCGGCATAGAGGGAGTAGACCTTGTCAGACGACTACAACCCGATATGGTCCTCCTGGATCTCAACATGAATGAAATGAGCGGCATTGATGCGCTACGCGCCATGAAGGCCATGGATATCGACACCCGCATCATCATGCTCACGGTTTCTAACCATGCGGAGGATGTCGTGGCTGCAATTCGCGCCGGTGCCGACGGTTATTTACTCAAGGATATGGAACCCGAGGATCTCGTCACCAGCCTCGAATCCGCAGCATGCGGGCAACTTGCCGTTAGCGAAAATATAACAACGCTACTCGCCCATGCGTTAAGAAAAGACTCTCGACCAAAAACAATCGATGAAGCAGGTCTTACTGAACAGGAACAACGTATCCTGCGACTGATAGCCACAGGGAAGAGTAATAAGCACATTGCCCGCGAACTCGACATCACCGAAGGCACGGTGAAGGTACATGTGAAGCATATGCTCAAGAAACTGAATTTCCACTCCAGGGTTGAAGCTGCGGTTTGGGCCGTAGGACAGAAACACAAACCCTGAGCGAGGATAAACACCACAAGAGTGATGGCTGCATTACTACCTGTTCATGGGAACGCCCTATTTCGTTATCATAATTTACCATGCAAGCGTAAGTCCGGCATTGCGCTAGAACGTTTACTGGAGAGGGCAGACAAGGGGCCTTATGAGGCCAAGCCCTCAGGCAGGAATCGTATTATCTGGCACGACGATTAAAACCAGTTACCCCCATTATGGCTCACGACCTATCACGTACCCTACACGTTATGCTTCGCCTACACACCTTGCAGATCCGACTATACTGGTTACACTTTACCTGTGCAGCACCACTCATCGTCCCTGGAGTCGGGTCCACTCGCCATGTCTGTTATTGATAATTTCGAAAAGATGCTCGCGGCCGGGCAGGATAATGTCCTGCTGCGCTATGGCCTCGGCCAGGCCTATCTGAATGCGCATGAGCCCGACAAGGCCGTCCCGCACCTCACCCGCGCCGTTGAGCACGATGCCAACTATTCTGCGGCCTGGAAGCTACTGGGCAAGGCGCAGGCACAGGCTGGTGACATCATCGGTGCCATCGCCAGCTACACTTGTGGCATCGAGGTCGCACAGTCCCGGGGGGATATTCAGGCAGCCAAGGAAATGGTCGTATTTCGCAAACGGTTGGAAAAACACCATCCGGTAGATTGATAACACCTGGGTAAGCCGCTTTTCATGCCCGGCTTATAGCGTGATGCGAGACACGGAGATGCTCGACATAACCACCCTATTCCACCGTCACCGACTTGGCCAGATTACGCGGCTGATCTACATCCGTCCCCTTGAGCATGGCTACATGGTACGCAAGCAGTTGCAGCGGAATGCTGTAGACGATGGGTGCGGTGCCGGGACAAATGTCGTCGAGAGTGAGATTTTCAAAGTGATCCAGATCGATGTGTACGTCACGGTCGCTGAACAGAAATAGTTGGCCACCACGCGCGCGCACTTCCTGGAGATTTGACAACACCTTTTCCAGCAACGGACCCTTGGGCAGGGCACAAATTACCGGCATGTCGGCATCAACCAGCGCCAACGGGCCGTGCTTGAGTTCACCGGCGGGATAGGCCTCGGCATGAATATAGGAGATTTCCTTAAGTTTGAGCGCGCCTTCGAGTGCGATCGGGTAGAACGCACCACGCCCCAGGTACAATGCATGCTGCTTCTCACCAAAGGCCTGTGCCATAGCCTGGATGGCCTCATTGAGCTGCAAGACCACCTCGACCTGGCGCGGCAGTGACTCCAGCTCATCGACATGGACCATCTCTTGCTCGCGACTCAGTCCCCGTTGCTTTGCCAGGGCCAGGCTCAACAATCGTAACGCAACGAGTTGTGTCGTAAACGCCTTGGTGGAAGCTACTCCGATTTCGGGACCGGCACGCGTCATCAGTGTAACGTCGGATTCCCGCACCAGTGAGCTTTCCGCCACATTACAGATGCACAGACTGCCCACATAACCCATTTTCTTTGCGGCACGCAATGCAGCGAGGGTGTCGGCCGTCTCACCGGACTGGGAGAGGGTGATGAACAGGGTGCCGGGCAGGACTACGACGCGGCGATAGCGGTATTCGCTGGCAATCTCCACTGAGCAGGGTAGCCCGATCTCCTCGATCCAGTAGCGCGCCACCAGTCCGGCATGGTAGCTGGTGCCGCAAGCGATGATATGTACGCCGGCTGCGCGTTGCAGCAACGCCCTGGCCTCATGCCCGAAACTCTCTTCCAGCAGACGTCCGTTGTGAATACGTCCCTCCAGCGTCTCGGCAATCACCGCGGGTTGCTCGAAGATTTCCTTGAGCATGTAGTGACGATACGGACCCTTGTCCACAGTGCGTGCGCTGGCGCTGGATTCACGTACCGGGCGGTCAACGCATTCGCCACGTGCATCGTAGATGCTGATGCTGTCGCGGCGAACCTGCGCCACATCACCCTCTTCAAGAAACACAAGACGCCGGGTGACCGGCAGCAAGGCGAACGCATCTGAGGCAATGAAGTGCTCACCCACACCAATGCCGATAACCAGCGGACTGCCGGAACGGCTGACCACGAGACAATCGGGTTCTTCAGGGTCGAGCGCAGCGAGACCGTAAGCGCCGATCAATTCGCCCGTGGCGGCCTGCACCGCCTTGAGCAAGTTGCGCTCGACGGCGAGGTGGCGCGCCAACAAGTGGGCAATCACCTCGGTATCGGTTTCGGAGCTGAAAACGTAACCGTGTGTGGCAAGATCGTTGCGCAACTCGGCGTGATTCTCGATGATGCCGTTATGCACGACGGCAACGGTCTCGCCGCTCATATGCGGATGGGCATTGCGCTCGGCTGGCATGCCGTGAGTTGCCCAGCGTGTATGGGCGATACCGAGACTACCGACAATAGGCGTCTGTGCCAGTCGCGCCTCCAGTTCCGCCACCTTGCCCACGGAACGGATACGTTGCAGATTCGCGTTATCATCGCGAATGGCAATGCCGGCAGAGTCGTAACCGCGGTACTCCAGCCTGCGCAGGCCCTCGATCAGGATCGGTACGACGTCACGCCGCGCTATGCCACCGACGATGCCACACATATAGTTTCCTTATTAAATGAGGTTTTCGGTTGGCCGTGATCGGTCATCAGTAGAAACCAGAGACTTTATGGCTGACGATACCTACCGCCCACTGATAACTTCACTTATTTTTTCTTGGTCTTTTCCAACCTTCACGCGTTTCCTGCTTCGCACGGCTCAGCGTCAGCGCACCTGCCGGGGTGTCGCGGGTGATGGTCGAGCCCGCGCCAATGGTGGCATCGTCGCCGACACTCACCGGTGCGATGAGCTGGGTATCGGAACCAATAAAGGCGCGATCGCCGATGACGGTGCGGTGTTTGTTGGCACCATCATAATTGCAGGTGATACTACCGGCACCGATATTGACCTCGCGGCCCACATCGGCATCGCCGACATAACTGAGGTGGTTGATCTTGCTACCTTCCCCCACGTTCGTATTTTTTATCTCAACGAAGTTACCCACGTGGGTGTGGGGCGCCAAGCGCGTCCCGGGCCGCAGGCGCGCAAACGGACCAATGCGGCTGCCGGCCGCGATAACCGCACCCTCAATTACGCACATTGGCAGGATCTCGCAGCCATCGCCGATCTCGGCGTCACGAATGACGCAATGGGCGCCAATACGCACATCATCGCCGAGCACGACCCGTCCCTCGAAGACCACGTTCACGTCGATACTGACATCAAGACCGGTCTGCAATTGGCCACGCACATCGATACGCTGCGGATCGCACAGGCTCACACCCGCTGCGAGCAGCACCAACGCCTGCCGGCGCTGGTAGTCCCGCTCCACCTGTGCGAGTTGCCGCTTGTTGTTGACACCAAGGATCTCATCCAGTCCATCAGGATACACGGTATTGACGGGCACACCCTGCGCGACCGCCATGGCGATAATGTCGGTGAGGTAATACTCGCCCTGGGCATTATCGTTGCCCAGCGCTGCCAACCAACGGCGCAGCTGTGCCGCATTCACCGCCAGCATGCCCGTATTGCCTTCCTTGATACGGCGCTCCAACGCGCTCGCATCCTGGTCCTCGACAATGTGCAACACCGCGCCGTTCTCGTTACGCACTATCCGCCCATAGCCTGCCGGGTTTTCAAGGTGCGCGACCAACAACCCCAGCGCCCCACGGCTTGCCGCCACCAGGTGCTGCAGGGTAGAGACACTAATCAGCGGCACGTCGCCATACAGTACCAGCACAGTATGCGTATCCGGCACGCCAGCCATGGCCTGATCAACGGCGTGCCCGGTCCCCAGCTGTTCGGCCTGCTCGATCCAGTTCACCGCACCCGCGCCCGGATTGGCCAGTGCCTCGCGTACGCGCTCGCCACTATGACCATGGACTATATAGATGGCAGCCGGTTCCAGGGCCAAAGCGGTCTCAAGCACATGGGCAAGCATGGGTTTCCCGCCAATCGGGTGCAGCACCTTGGGCAGGCGGGATCGCATGCGTGTCCCCTGACCGGCGGCCAGCACCACGATACTCAACGGTGCCTGTTTATCCATATTACACATCCTGATCTTCTGTCGGCGCTCTGCACAGCGTTATACATATCGCTTGCGCGTGCACACCACCTACTGAGCCCGCCACACCCCTGCGGGGTCTCAGTGCAGCAGACCACCCATGCCACCCTGTGCCATTCCATTGCCGATTTCGTCCAGGGTTGCGTTGCGAATTTCGGTCACCTTGAGCTTGTAGCGCACTGTTTTCCCCGCAAAGGGATGGTTACCATCGAGCGTCACCGTCGCGTCATCCACCTGAATCACGACCATGGTCTTCGACTCGCCCTGGGCATTTTCAAACATGGCCTCGGCCCCGATACTCTGGAACTGCGCCGGCACATACTCGCGCGCCTCTGTCACTATCAACGTCGGATCCGGTTCACCAAAACCCTCTTCCGGGCTGAGCCGCACTTCCACTGCGTCACCAACGTGACAACCCGCCATGGCTGTCATCAGCTTTGGAAACAAGGCGTGGTCGAGTCCATGTACGTAACTCAGGGGCACATCGGACTGCTCCACGACCACCCCTTTGTCATCAATGATGACATAGGTAAATGAGACAACCTTGTGGTCTTCGACACATTGATCCGTCATCGGACCCCTCCGTTTATAGTCGTGCCGCGGGCAACCGGGCACGGGTGTTTATGTGCGTAATTGATCGTATCGGTGTACAGCCCGCC
Source organism: uncultured Chromatiales bacterium (assembly GCA_964561765.1). Taxonomy (GTDB): domain Bacteria; phylum Pseudomonadota; class Gammaproteobacteria; order DATFLL01; family DATFLL01; genus CAZLQI01. Next base: position 63,422 of record CAZLQI010000005.1, on the reverse strand, counting down.
GAACGCAAGGGGCCATTACTACTGGCCCCTTGTCATTTAATCAGCTACCGCTCACCGTCCCAACTTCTTGCGTATGCGCTGGATTGTCTGTAATTGGGCAACGGCCTCGGCCAGCTCGGCCTGCGCCCTGGCGTAATCGATATCGCTCTTGTGGCCCTTGAGGGCCTGCTCGGCGCGCTGTTTGGCCTCGATAGCGGCCGCCTCGTCGAGGTCTTTGGCACGCACGGCCGTGTCGGCAAGCACGCTCACCAGATGCGGTTGCACTTCAAGCATACCGCCGGAGACGTAGTAAAACTCCTCCGCACCACCCTCGCGGATAATGCGCACCTCACCTGGCTTGAGCCGGGTCAGCAACGGAGTGTGGCGTGGCAGGATGCCGACTTCACCCATCACGGCTGGCGCATACACCCTCTCGCAGGTGCCGGTGAAGATCTCGGCTTCAGCACTGACGATGTCTACATGAAATGTCATGGCCATACTATATCGCTCTTTCGGTTACGACACACACTCACATTTGCCGCCAGTCGATTAAAGGGTCTTGGCCTTCTCCACCACCTCATCGATGGTACCAACCATGTAAAAGGCCTGCTCGGGCAGGTGGTCGTATTCGCCGTTGACGATGCCCTGAAAAGCGCTAATGGTATCCTTTAGCGAGACGTACTTGCCGGGCGAACCGGTGAATATCTCGGCGACGAAGAACGGTTGTGACAGGAAACGTTGAATCTTGCGCGCACGCTGTACGGCACGTTTGTCTTCCTCAGACAGTTCATCCATACCCAGAATCGCGATGATGTCCTTCAGCTCCTTGTAGCGCTGTAGCACGTTTTGTACGGCACGGGCAGTGTCATAGTGTTCCTGGCCAATCACCAGCGGGTCGAGCTGGCGACTGGTGGAATCCAGCGGATCCACGGCCGGATAGATACCCAGTTCAGCGATCTGGCGCGAGAGCACCACGGTGGCGTCCAGGTGCGCAAAGGTTGTCGCCGGTGACGGGTCGGTCAAGTCATCTGCGGGCACGTACACGGCCTGAATAGAGGTGATCGATCCGGTCTTGGTCGACGTGATACGCTCCTGGAGCATACCCATTTCTTCGGCCAGGGTCGGCTGGTAACCCACCGCAGAGGGCATACGCCCAAGCAGTGCAGATACCTCGGTACCCGCCAAGGTGTAACGATAGATGTTATCGATAAACATCAGCACGTCACGGCCCTCATCGCGAAAATACTCGGCCATGGTCAGGCCGGTCAGCGCGACGCGCAGGCGGTTGCCCGGTGGCTCGTTCATCTGACCGTAGACCAGAGACACCTTGTCCAGTACGTTTGAGTCCTTCATCTCGTGATAGAAGTCATTGCCTTCACGGGTGCGTTCACCAACACCGGCAAACACCGAATACCCGCTGTGTTCGATGGCGATGTTGCGGATGAGCTCCATCATGTTGACGGTCTTGCCCACGCCGGCGCCACCGAACAGGCCGACCTTGCCACCCTTGGCGAAAGGACACAACAGGTCGATAACCTTGATGCCGGTCTCCAGCAGCTCGGTGCTACCCGCCTGCTCTTCGTAACTTGGCGCATTGCGGTGAATCGGCCACTGGGTCTCGGTCTGCACGACACCGGCATCATCCACCGGATCGCCGAGCACATTCATGATGCGCCCCAGCGTCCCCTTGCCAACCGGCACCGTGATGGGCGCATGAGTATTATCGACCACCAGGCCACGCCTTATGCCATCGGTAGTGCCAAGCGCAATGGTGCGCACCACGCCGTCGCCCAACTGCTGCTGGACTTCAAGCGTCAGGCCGCCAGCGCCAGTCAACTTCAGTGCATCGTAGATTTTCGGCACCGCGTCACGCGGGAACTCCACGTCAACCACGGCGCCGATGATTTGTACGATTTTTCCAGAACTCATTTCGGTTCCTCATAAAGAGAGTAACTAACTAGAGACGCGTCGCCGCATGTATCAAACCGCCGCCGCGCCACTGACAATTTCGGACAGCTCCTGGGTAATCGCCGCCTGGCGTGCCTTGTTGTACGCTAGATTCAGCCCCTTTATCAGCTCACCCGCATTGTCCGATGCACTCTTCATGGCCACCATACGGGCCGCCATCTCGCAAGCCACATTGTCGACCACGCCCTGGTAGACCTGGGACTCGATGAATCGGGTCAACAGATTGTCCAGCACCTCTTTCGCATCGGGCTCGTAGAGATAATCCCAGTAGTGTTTGAGCTGGGCATCGCGGGCGGCCAGCACCGGCAGCAACTGGCTCACCTCGGGACTTTGGGTCATACTGTTGATGAATACGTTATGCGCCAAGTACAGGCGATCTATCCCAGCGTTGTCATAGGCATCGAGCAACACCTTTACGGCGCCGATGAGATCGGTCACCCGCGGCGCGTCACCAAGGTGTGCCGTCTGACTGACGATCCTGCCACCCAGGCGTTTGAAAAACCCCATCGCCTTGCTACCAATGAGGCACAAATCCATTTCAACGCCTCGCTGATCCCAGTCCTTCATCGCCGCAATGGCCTTGCGGAACAGGTTGATATTGAGACCGCCGCACAGCCCCCGGTCGGTAGAGATGACGATAATGCCGATCCGCTTTACTTCGCGGTCTTCAAGGTAGGCGTGACGATACTCCGGGTGTGCCATGGCCAGGTGGTTGATTACGTCGTGAATCTTATCGGCATAAGGGCGCGATGCCCGCATGCGATCCTGCGCCTTGCGCATCTTGCTCGCCGCCACCATCTCCATGGCTTTGGTGATCTTCTGGGTGTTCTTGATGCTCTTTATCTGCGAGCGAATTTCCTTGGCACCGGCCATGCTCTACCCCCGTTTACCATGCATGGTTGGCTTTGAAGTCATCTAACGCCTTGCGCAAACCCTGTTCGATCTCGACATTGTAGTCACCCGTCGCATCGATCCGTGCCAGTAAGTCCGCCTGTGAGGAGTGTGCATAACCATGCAATGCCGCCTCGAAGTCGACAATCTTCTTGACCTCCACATCGTCCAGGTAGCCTTCATTCGCCGCAAACAACGACAACGCCATCTCGGCCACCGACAACGGACTGTATTGCTTCTGCTTCATCAACTCGGTCACCCGCTGACCACGCTCTAGCTGTTTGCGTGTCAGTTCGTCGAGATCGGAGGCAAACTGGGCGAACGCCGCCAGCTCGCGGTACTGAGCCAGTGCCAGGCGCACGCTGCCACCCAGTCTCTTGATGATCTTGGTCTGGGCGGCGCCACCCACACGCGAGACCGACAGTCCGGCGTTGATGGCGGGGCGAATGCCCGCATTGAACAGGTCGGTCTCCAGAAAGATCTGCCCGTCGGTGATGGAGATGACATTGGTCGGCACGAAAGCGGACACGTCACCGGCCTGGGTTTCGATGATTGGCAGGGCGGTCAGCGAACCGGTCTTGCCCTTGACCTCGCCGTGGGTCACCTTTTCCACATAATCGGCATTGACGCGCGCGGCGCGCTCCAGCAGACGCGAGTGCAGATAAAAGACATCACCCGGGTAGGCCTCACGGCCCGGTGGGCGACGCAGCAGCAGGGACACCTGGCGATAAGCCCAGGCCTGCTTGGTCAGGTCATCATAGATGATGAGAGCATCTTCACCGCGGTCGCGAAAATACTCACCCATGGTGCATCCGGCATACGGCGCTATGTACTGCATGGCGGCGGAGTCTGCGGCCGTGGCGGCCACCACAATAGTGTGTTCCATCGCCCCGTGTTCTTCGAGCTTGCGCACCACGTTGGCGATGGAGGACGCCTTCTGCCCGACCCCCACGTAGATGCACTTCACACCCGTGCCCTTCTGGTTGATGATGGCGTCGATAGCCACGGCGGTCTTGCCCGTTTGGCGATCGCCGATGATCAGCTCGCGCTGACCACGACCAATGGGCACCATCGCATCAATCGCCTTCAGACCCGTCTGCACCGGCTGGTCGACTGATTTGCGCTCGATCACCCCGGGGGCGATCTTTTCAATGGGAGAGACGGCCTTCACATCGACCGGTCCCTTACCATCGATGGGCCTGCCCAGAGAGTCGACCACGCGGCCCAACAGGGCCTCACCGACAGGCACTTCCAGAATACGCCCGGTGCACTTGACCCTGTCGCCTTCCGTAATGTGTTCGTAGTTGCCCAGCACCACGGTGCCAACCGAGTCGCGTTCCAGGTTAAGCGCCATGCCAAAGGTGTTACCGGGGAACTCGACCATCTCGCCCTGCATCACGTCTGCCAGGCCGTGAATACGCACGATCCCGTCACTCAGGCTGACTACGGTGCCCTCGTTACGCGCTTCATTGACGGACTCGAAGCCCGCAATGCGTTTTTTAATCAGTTCGCTGATTTCCGATGGATTCAGTTGCATCTCTCATTTATCCTCTGTTCGCGCCCGCTCAGTGCACCAGCACATTGGCCAGCCGCGTCAGTTGTCCCGCCGCGGAGCCGTCAATCACCAGGTCGCCGGCACGGATTACAACGCCGCCAATGAGCGACGCATCGATCTTGACGCTCAGCGTCACGTCCTTGCCAAAGCGTTTTTTCAGCCCCTCGACCAATTGCTGGCATTGTGTCTCGTTGAGTGGATACGCACTGCTGACCTGCGCGTCGATGACACCTTGTGCTTCAGCACGCAGGCCTGCATACAACACGGCAATCTCGGGGAGCAACGCTAATCGGCCATTCTCACCCAGCACGCGGATAAAATTCCGGCCCTGGGTGTCGAGTGACTCCCCGCAGACATCGAAAAACAACTGTATCACTCGTTCCTTCTCGAGATTGGGATTGCCGATCAGCGACTGCATACCGTCGTCTCGCGCAACCACCACGACAAGAGCGAGCATGGCGGACCAGCCCTCCAGCGTATTACCCTCCCGGGCAAGCTCGAAGATGGCCTGGGCATAGGGACGTGCAACGGTACTTTTCTCGGCCATATCGACGCCTTTTTAGAGTTGTCCGGCCAGATCCTTGAGCAGTGCATCATGCACCCCGGCATCGACCTCCCGCTTCAGGACCTTGCCGGCACCAGCCACGGCGAGAGCGACGACCTTGCCGCGCAATGCCTCGCGGGCACGATGAACCTCACGTTCGATTTCAGCGTTTGCGGCCGCGATCAGGCGCTCACCTTCGACACGCGCGGTGTCCTGCGAGTCGGCGATAATCTCACCGGCACGTTTTTGTGCCTGAGCAATGATCCCCGCGGCCTTCTCTTTTGACTCTTTCAGGGTCTCTGCGGCACGTTGTTCGGCAAGCGTCTGTTCATGCCTGCCGCGCTCTGCCGCGGCCAGACCATCGGCAATGCGCTTTTTACGCTGCTCCATGACCAGGGTCAACGGGGCCCACAGGAACCGATTTACGAACCAGATCAGGAGCACGAAGACAACGATCTGGCCAAAGAGCGTGACGGTAATGTTCACGGTGTTAACTCCTCTTAAAGCAGAGGGTTTATCGGCATAGCGGCGGGCGCGACAACTATCCCGCCTAGCCGTGCAGTGCAGCGACAAACGGGTTGGCGAATATGAACCACATGGCCAGACCCAGCACGATCATCGGGAACGCCTCCATCAGGCCACCGGTGAACAGCATCTGTACCATAAGCTGCGGGCGCATCTCCGGTTGGCGGGCGATGCCCTCCAGGTACTTGGAACAGATCAGCCCCCAGCCCAGGGCGGAACCCAGAGCGGCCGCGGCCAGGATGATGCCCACGCCAATGGCGGTGGAGGCGTAGACGGTTGCAAGCAGTTCGGGACTCATGGTGTTCTCCTTAAAGGTAAAAGTTTTACCGATCTTTTAATGTTCTTCCACTTCGGTACTGGCCATACCCAGATAGACGATGGTCAGCACCATAAAGATGAATGCCTGCAGGCTAATGACCAGGATTTCGAAAATGGCCCACAACATGCCCAGGGCCAGTTGTGGAAACCAGGCCAACCCGAAGCCACTCAGACTCAACAACGCGATGAGCATGAAGATAAGCTCACCAGCGAACATGTTGCCGAACAGCCGCAATGCCAAACTGAGTGGTTTGGCCACCTCTTCCAGCGCCGTCATCAGGATATTAACCGGGATGAGAAACTTGCCGAAGGGGTGGAACAGAAACATCTTGAGATAACCGAGCGGCCCCTTGATCTTGATGTTATAGGCGATGATCAGCGCAAAAACGCTTAACGCCAGGGCAAACGTGGTGTCCAGTTCGGCGGTAGGCACCACGCGCAGCGCCGAGGCGCCGGTCTCGTGGGCCAACCACGGCAGCAGATCGACCGGGATCAAGTCCATGGCATTCATCAGAAACACCCAGGCGAAGATGGTCAACGCCAGCGGACCGATGAGCACGCTACGACTGGGAAAGATATCCTTGATCTGGGTGTCGACGAACTCCACGATCGCCTCGATCCAGTTCTGCGCGCCGGACGGAACATCGGCCTGCAGCTTGCGACCGATGCGCCAGCCGATAAAGACCAGCAGTGCGCCCAACAAAATACTGATGCCCAGGGTATCGAGTTTCCAGGTCCAGAAGCCATGGCCGATTTGCAGATTGTGCAGGTGATGCTGAATGTATTCGTCCGAGCTCGGTCTTCCCGCAGTCACGTTGAAATACTCCCAAAATCAAAATGAATTCGTTTCATCGCGCATCCGTGGGCGCCTGGTTGAAGATATACCCGATCTGCGCGGCACCAAACCCGACGATCACGGCCAGGGGGTTGAGCCTCAGCACCGCCATGCCCACGGCCATCAGTCCCACGACCAGAACCAGCCGGATGGCAGCACCGATATAGAGTTCTGCCATGGCGCTGCGCATCGCATCGCCTGCGGCATCAGTGGCCCGAAGCAAACGCCAGGCACTCACCCATGTGCTGGCTAGGGCGATGCCGCCACCGTACAGGGCCGCGAGCGCTGCAAGGCCGCCCTCTACACCCAGATAGATCCCGGCGCTGGCCAGAATCAGAAGCGCTTGGAGAGTCATGAGCCGCCGTAGCGTCTTGCGCAATACCTGGGCTGCGTAACTCATTGGTGTCCGCTAAACTCGTCCGCTGTGGGGGTCCAGCCTCGCGCTCCAGCAGGTGGGCTGCGACCGGCAACACTCCGGCTGTGGCCGGGTCATCGAAAACACCTCGAACGGCATTTTTCGCCGTTTTTCGCCTTGCTCGGCAACCGATCCTGGCGTGCCATACAAAGCCGCGAAAGTATAAGGATTCATTAAGTCCGGGTCAATAATAGGCCAATAAAAAACAGTTATATTTTTGAAATCTTCACATAACCGTCATATTCCCGACGCCATTGCTACAGGCCATCATCATGGCGCGCAACGCCAGGCGTCAGGCATGATCACGCTACCCCGCGCTACCACCCTCGCCGATCAACGTCTGTATAAGGGCACACGTCGAGACGGCGTTACTTGATGTGGGCAAGAATGCCATCGAGCTCATCCAGCGTGTTGTAGTGGATTACCATTCGCCCCTTGCCCTTCGCGCCGTGCTGGAACTGCACCTTCGCACCCAGTTTCCCGGCCAGATCCTCCTGTAGCCGTTGCACGTCCGGATCCTCGCGGGTGGCCGGTTTGGATGCAGACGGTTGTTGCATGCGTCGCACCCATTGTTCGGTTTCGCGCACCGACAAGCCTCGCTGGCACACCTGTCTGGCGGCCTGAACCTGGGCCACACCCTCCAGCGCCAGCAGCGCCCGCGCATGTCCCATTTCCAGTGCCCCCTCCTCCAGCAGGGTCCTGACCTCAACCGCCAGGCTGAGCAGGCGCAACAGGTTACTGACCGCGGCGCGCGAACGCCCCACGGCCTCGGCCGCCTGCTGATGGGTCAACGCGAACTCATCGATCAGGCGCTGCAAGGCGGTGGCTTCCTCGACAGGATTGAGCTCCTCGCGCTGGATATTTTCGATCAACGACATGGCGATCGCCGCCTGATCCGTTACCTGGCGCACCACCGCCGGAATCGTATGCAGGCCAGCCATCTGGGCCGCGCGCCAGCGCCGCTCACCCGCAATGATCTCGTACTTTCCGGGGGCGATGGCACGCACGACGATCGGCTGCACGATACCCTGGGCGCGGATCGAATCAGCCAAGTCCTCCAGGCTCTCCGTGTGCATGTCCCTACGGGGCTGATATTTACCGCGCTGGATCACCTCCACCGGCAGAGTACGCAACTCGCCGTCCGTCGTGGCGCCACCTGCCGTGGTGCCAATCTGTGATTTTGTGCCTCCCAGCAGGGCATCCAGTCCACGGCCCAGGCCCGGTTTTTTCACCGCCATGTTCACACCTTCAAAGCTGTCTGTTGTATTGTCGTGCGGCTCAGGCCGTTGCGCTCTGGTCGCGGGGATCCCCCGCCGGTGCCATCGGCGGCTTGTCGTCGCGGCGCAGGATCTCACCCGCCAGCGCCAGGTATGCCAAGGCACCGCGCGAGGCGCTATCATAGCTGATCACCGGCACCCCGTGACTGGGCGCTTCGGCGAGACGCACATTGCGCGGGATGATCGTGCGATACACCCTGTCGTCAAAATGGGTGATGAGCTGACTGGAGACATCCGTTGAGAGATTGTTACGGGGGTCGAACATGGTCCGCAACAGACCTTCGAGCCTGAGCTGTGGATTGACCGTAGCGCGAATCTGCTCAATGGTCTCAAGTAGCGCGGACAGGCCCTCCAGAGCATAGTACTCACACTGCATCGGTATCAGTACCGAATCCGCCGCCACTAACGCGTTGAGCGTGAGCATGTTCAGTGCGGGCGGACAATCGACCAGGATATATTCATAGCGCTCACGCACCGGTGCGAGTGTCGTGCGCAGTCGCCGTTCACGTTCTCGATGATCGAGCAGGGCCACTTCCGCTGCGGTAAGATCACCGTTGGTGGGCAACACGTCGTAACCCGACGTGCCCTGCCCGACAATCGCGCCAGCCGCACTACACTCCCCCATCAACGCATCATAGGTGGTGTACGCCAGGGCGTGCTTGTCCAAGCCGCTCCCCATGGTGGCATTGCCCTGCGGATCCATGTCCACCAGCAGGACCCGGCGTCTGGTCGCAGCCAGTGAGGCGGCCAGATTGATACAGGTGGTCGTCTTTCCCACCCCGCCCTTCTGGTTCGCAATGGCGATGATCCTGCCCATAAGTCTCACCCTCGTTCGCTCACTTCGGCTACCGGGCGCACGCCCCTGCCGTTGCCTGAAAGGCACACGCCATGACCCGCCCGCGCCCACCGCAGAGGCGGGGCCAGCAGGCCTGCATGTGGAATATATCACGTGGACCGGTGCCTGTCGGGCACCGCAAGGGATATGAAGTGAGTCACTAACGCCGACAGACATCCCCGGGCGGTATTATACAGCGGTGTAAAATGGCACGTCGACGCATTGAATTCCGGTCATTCAAGCCGTTCAGCCACTCGCTATACTGGCGTGGCGTGCTCAATTTGAACGTGCCGGCACACCACCAGATGGCGTTCTGCATCCAACCCCGGCACCCGCAACGCCTGTACCGTCTCCACCCGGTAGCCCTGCGGCAGAGTCTCCAGCTCGGCCAGGGGATACACCCCCTTCATGGCCAGAAATACGCCCTCCGCCCGACACAGATGCCCCGCACTCTGCAACATGTCTCCTACGGTCGAAAAGGCCCGGGAAATCACCGTATCGAACGCATCCCCGGTGCGATAATCCTCGACCCGCTCGGTCACCACACGGATGTTGTCCAGGCCCAGTTCACTGATCGCCTGGACGACAAAACGGGTCTTCTTGCGGTTGCTGTCGAGCAGGACCACCTCACTGTCGGTCAGGACCACTGCCAGTGGCAGCCCGGGCAGGCCAGCACCCGTCCCCACATCCAGTATTCGCCCACTCTGCACATAGGGCAACACTGTCAGGCTGTCGAGCAAGTGGCGGGTGATCATCTGCTCGGGCTTGCGCACGGCAGTGAGATTATAGGTGCCGTTCCACTTCACCAGCAGGTCCAGATAGGCGAGCAATCGCTCACTCGCCTGCGCAGAAAGGACCCGCCCCATAGCCACCGCCCCCTCGGCCAACAGACTGGCCAGATCGGCGGGGGGCATCACGGGGCGGGCAGCATTGCCCTTGCGATCAGGGCGCCGTCGCAACATGGGTAAACATCCTCAATGCGCCCTGCATCTTTTTGATGATGGCACCGCGATCCGTGACATGGTGGCGTTTGGCAATGTAGGCGGGATTGTTGTAACTAAGCCAGACCCTGCCCTTGGCATCCTGCCAGGCCAGCGCCTTAAGCGGTAAGTCGATACCCACGGTCTGGTTGCTCTGCATCAGCAGGGTCCCCAGCTTGGGATTACCGAAGATAAGCAACTGTGTCGGGCGCAATACCAGGCCAACCCTTTTCGCACCGGCACTGTGGTCCACTCGGGCAAAAATGGTCATCCCCTTCTCCTTGAGTACCTTTTCCAGGCGATCCAGTGTCACCTTGACGCTGTAGTGACTGGGCAGGGTGATCAGGCCAGTGACCTGGGTTGGCGCGCCATCGGCACTGGCCATGGCAGGCAGCACCAACAACATCGAAAACAGTACAATAACGAGACGCTTCATACTTTCCTCTCCTGTGAAAAGCCACTCCGGACTGGAGGCGGCTTGATAGACTTCCTGTAACAGTACGCAATCACGCTAACAAACGATTCATGCACGCCGACGCACCCGCGTAGCGCCCTTTTTCTTCAGATGCACCAGCAGCAGGGAAATGGCGGCTGGTGTCACGCCGGGCAGGCGCGCCGCCTGACCAAGCGTTTCCGGACACCGTTGCGTGAGCGCCTCACACACCTCGACCGATAATCCCCTGACCTGAGCATAGTCCAAATCCACCGGCAGACGGGTGGCCTCGTGGCGGCGCAGGCGGGCAATCTCGTCATGCTGGCGCTCGATATAGCCCGCATACTTGGCCTGGATGCTGATCTGCTCAGCCACCTGCGGCTCGGCGACCGGCCTGCCTGCCCCCGGCAGACTCAACAGCGGTGCGTAGTCCACCCCGGGACGGCGCAGCAGATCGAGCAGACGCGCCTCGCGCACCAGCGGCCGGCCCAACACCCGCTGCGCCGCTTCATCGGGCAGCGCGTCGGGACGCAACCAAGTTTCGTGCAGACGTCGGGTCTCACATTCGATGGCCTCACGCTTGTGCGCGAAGACCCGCCAGCGCGCCTCGTCGACCAACCCAAGCGCACGCCCACTCGGCGTTAGCCGCAGATCGGCATTGTCCTCGCGCAACAGCAGGCGGTATTCGGCGCGCGAGGTGAACATGCGATAGGGTTCGCTGGTACCGCGCGTAATCAGATCATCGACCAGCACCCCGAGATAGGCCTCGTCGCGGCGCGGACACCAGGGCTCGCGTGCCTGCACCTGGCGCGCGGCATTCAGACCTGCCAACAGGCCCTGGGCCGCAGCTTCCTCGTAGCCAGTGGTGCCGTTGATCTGTCCGGCGAAATACAGACCCGATAAATGCCGGGTCTCCAGACTCGTCTTGAGGTCACGCGGGTCGAAAAAATCGTATTCGATAGCATAACCGGGCCGGGTGATATGAGCCTGCTCAAAACCACGGATAGAGCGCACCAGGGCCCACTGCACATCGAAGGGCAGGCTGGTGGAGATGCCGTTGGGGTAGACCTCGCGGGTGCTCAGGCCTTCGGGTTCGACGAAAATCTGGTGCGAATCCCTGTCGGCAAAACGCACGACCTTGTCTTCTATAGAAGGGCAATACCGCGGGCCCACACCCTCGATGACACCGCTGTACAGCGGCGAGCGATCCAGCCCGGCGCGGATGATGTCATGAGTCTGCGCGCTGGTATGGGTAATATGACAGACAACCTGCTCGGGGTGTTCGGCCGCGTCACCCAGAAAGGAGAACACCGGCACCGGCGTATCGCCGGGCTGGGTGGCCAGCCGACTGTAGTCGATGGTCCTGGCGTCGATGCGCGGCGGCGTCCCGGTCTTGAGGCGTTCAACCCGCAATGACAGCGCACGCAGGCGCTGCGCCAGGGCGTTGGCGGGTGGATCACCCGCGCGTCCACCCTCGAAGCTGGACTGACCAATGTGAATGCGCCCACCGAGGAAGGTACCGACCGTGAGCACGACCGCAGGCGCCTGAAATTTCAGTCCCATCTGGGTCACGACCCCGATGACCCGCCCATTCTCCACCAGCAGATCATCCACCGCCTGCTGGAACAGGCTCAGGTGGGGCGTGTTCTCCACTATACCGCGCACCACCTGGCGATACAGGACACGGTCGGCCTGAGCGCGGGTGGCACGTACCGCCGGGCCCTTGCGACTGTTGAGGGTACGGAACTGGATGCCGGCCCGGTCCGTGGCCTGCGCCATCAGCCCCCCCAGGGCATCGATCTCCTTGACCAGATGGCCCTTGCCGATGCCGCCGATGGCCGGATTGCAACTCATCTGACCGAGAGTCTCGATGTTGTGCGTGAGCAGCAAGGTGCGCACGCCCAGGCGCGCGGCGGCCAGCGCCGCCTCCGTGCCGGCGTGCCCGCCCCCTACCACAATGACATCGAAGCGTTCCTGAAAAAACATGTCCTCACCCTCCGCGCGCCCTCGCGCGGGAAGTGGATAGTGTACGCACGCGCCACCACTTAGCAACCTGCACGGTCTGGTATTTGGTGACTGGCAGAATGATTCATCCGCCTCAGTCCCTCTCGCGCGTCGCCAGCCAGGTGGCGGCTGCCTCCGAGTCGCCGATGTGCGCACCATTGACATAGAGTTGCGGTACGCTCTGCGCGCCGCTCACTGCGCGCAGAGCCCGCAGACTGGCATCGCGGCCGATGACGATCTCCTCGTAATCCATGTTCGCCTCACGCAACATGCCCTTGATGCGCGCACAATGGGGGCAACCCACGCGGGTGAACACCGTCACATCCAGCGGTTTGATCGCCTTCGGGTTTAGATAGTCGAGCAGCGTATCGGCATCCGAGACGCCGTAAGGATCGCCGGGGACATCGGGTTCGATAAACATCTTTTCGATCACCGCATCGCGCACCAGCATCGAATAACGCCAGGACCGCTTGCCGAAACCCAGGTCATCCTTGTCCACCAGCATCCCCATACCGGCAGTAAACGCGCCATTGCCATCCGGGATGAAGGTGATGTTCTCCGCCGTCTGGTCCTGCTGCCATGCATTCATCACAAAGGCATCATTGACCGAGATACACACGACGTCATCCACGCCGTTTTCCCGGAAGGCCTGTGCCAGTTCGTTGTAGCGCGGCACATGGGCCGAGGAACACGTCGGCGTAAACGCGCCTGGCAGCGAAAAGACCGCCACAGTCCTACCGGTGAAGATCGTATCGGTACTCACATCGACCCACTCATTGTTCTGGCGGGTCTTGAACACCACATGCGGTACCCGTTGACCCTCTTTGTTCTCGTACATGGTCTGTCTCCTTTTCCATCATTCAACATAACAGGCTGATTTTATTCAGCCGCTCTTAGAGGTGCCGCCACCACCGTTCCCGGATACCTCCCGAGACGGCCGACGATATTGTTCCGGATGTCCATGTCAGAATAGGTCAAGGATGATTATTTGTGAAATTGGTTGTTATTATTTATTTGATAGGCATCAACTATCGACAATACTGGTGTTACGGTCACTGACCCATACTGACGGCTCCGAACTCCGTGTGCTGTGGCGCCGGCGAGGAGAGACCCGGTGGTGTTCACGCGAGAGCCGGGCTCGAATGCAGGGGGGCGTAATATGTTACTCAAAAAAAGACGGGCGGCACTCGCCGCCCGCCTGACCTACACAACCGGTAGCGCAGACCTAAAAACGGCCCGCACAGTCCGCTCAGAGGCTAGATACCCAGCTCTCTTTGCCAGTAGGCCTTGATCAGGGACACGGTGCGCCCCGGCAGGGGGACATAGTCGAGCTTTTCCGCAAAGCGTTGACCATGTTCCAGAAACCAGGTGCTGAAGTCCACGATCTGCCTATTCACGGCCTTCGACGTGTCCTTGCGCATCAGGAAATAGGTCGCTGCGGTGATCGGCCAGCTGGCCTTGCCCGGTTGATCGGTCAGGATCAGGTAGAAATCCTTGGTCTTGGTAAAATCGGCATTGGCAGCGGCGGCCTGGAAGCTCTTCATATTGGGCGACACGATGTGGCCATCTGCATTTTTCATCCGCCCATAGGTCATGTGGGTCTGGATGGTATAGGCATATTCCACATAGCCGATCGCACCACGGATGCGCTGCACATAATTGGCCACACCGGCATTGCCCTTACCACTCACACCGCTGGGCCAGGCCACGGCGGTATTGGCACCGACCGTACGTTTCCACTCCGGGCTGACCTTGGACAGGTAGTTGGTGAAATTAAAGGTGGTCCCAGAGCCATCCGCACGGTGTACGGTAGTGATCCTCATGTGCGGCAGGTGCAGGTGCGGGTTCAACGCATGGATCTCGGGGGCATCCCACTCGGTGACCTTACCGAGGTAGATGTCAGCCAGCAGCTTGCCATCGAACACCAGTTGCCCCGGTTTGACATGGGGCAGGTTGACCACCGGGGTAATACCGATGATCACGGCGGGGAACTGGATCAGACCGTTAGCACGCAGCTTTGCGGGCGTGAGCGGCATATCGCTGTCCGCGAAAGGCACCGTCCGGGCCTCGATCTGGCGGATACCGCCACCGGAACCGATGGCCTGGTAGTTGATCTCAACACCGGTCTTTTTCTGGTAGGCGCGGGCCCAGTCAGACAACACCGGGTAGATGGCCGTACCGCCAGCACCCGACAGCGTCGCCGCCCCGGCGGGGGCAGACAGGCCAGCGGTCACGGCCAGCAGGCCGGCACACAAGGTCAAAGAAACACCTTTTGAAACAATACCCATGACTTACTCCTTCTCAGCAAGCATATGCGTGGGGGACAACGGCCGGTCCAATCACTGCCAGGCCGTACTCCAACAAAAGCAAACGCCGCTCACTATCCCGTATCTTTGTTTCAGATGGATGACTAAATACTCATTTTTTCGTTAGTAGTGCGATAATGATATCGGGTGGGCACGGGACAACCTCACGGCCCGCTCTGCATGGTATGTCGTGTTACAGTGAGGAGAGAAAATGGCACAGACAATCACCGCTTTTTTGGCGACAAAGATACCCTTATCGTGGGACACCCTACCCACACCGGATCAGCTGCTCCATGGCGGAGTCCACTATGCTCGCATACCTCGCTGGCGTCATCACCGCCGCCATCACCCACCTCGGCTATGGTGGCGTGGTGTTGCTTATGGCCATCGAAAGTGCCTGCATCCCGCTGCCCTCGGAGATCATCATGCCCTTTTCAGGCTATCTGGTGTCTACCGGCAGGCTGGACCTCTGGCTCGTCGCCCTGGCCGGCGCGACGGGTTCGGTACTCGGCTCGCTACTCGCCTATGCCGCTGGTGCCTGGGGCGGACGCCCCTTCGTCGCACGCTACGGCAAGTATTTGCTCATTTCACCTCACGACCTCGACCTCGCCGAACGCTGGTTTTCCCGCCACGGCGACATCACCATACTCATTGGCCGCATGCTGCCGGTAGTGCGCACCTTTATCGCCTTTCCGGCCGGGGTTGCCCGCATGCCGTTATGGCGCTTCAACCTCTACACCTTCATCGGTTCCTTTATCTGGTGCTGGGTACTCGCCTGGCTGGGTCTCAAGCTCGGCGAACACTGGCACAGCCTGGGCGACTGGTTCCACCGCTTCGACGCCCTCATCGCGGTGTTGCTGCTCATCGGCCTGGTCTGGTATATCAGGCGCCACCTGCGCCTGCTGCGCCACTGATGACCCCCGCCATGATCGCACCGTCCGGTGCCATTCAACCCGACACCGGACCCCGCGGGGTCGGGGTGCGCGCCGCATCCCGGCCACGGGCCGCAAAGGCGTCGATGTGCTTGAATGAAATGTGGTCACCGATATCCTTGCCGTAGTAGCTCTCGGCGAGCGTCATATCCGGGCGAATCAGAAAATCGGCGGGGATGCGGGTCACGCTGGCATCGGGTTTAGCCAGGCGGTAATCAGGGTCGAACAGGGCACGCAAGAGCGTCGGCATGCGCAACATGCCAAACAACAGACCCGGCATGGATTTCTTGACCCCATACAGGGCATAAAGCCCGCCCTCCGGGTCCGGAATCACGGGAAAAGGCAAACCGCGGCGACCCAGATACTCCTTGATATACGCCCGGCTCGATTCAAATACGGCGATGATCTCCACCCCCGCATCGGCATAGCGTTGCGCCTCTTGCGTGAGGCGCACGAAACGCACGGTACAAAAAGGGCAGCTAGCATAGCGAAAAAAGCTCAGTAGTACCTTTCGGCCCCGGTACTCCGACAACCGCACCTCCCTGTCCAGTATGTCCGACAGGGTAAAATCCGGGGCCTGCCCGCCCGCTTGCAGTGTGCTCATGGAACCACTCCTTTACACAGCCAATGGGTGAATGACGCTTTTCCATTAGTCGCTGTAAAGGACAAAACCTTACAGGTGCCCGCATCTTGCACCGTGGCCACACCACGGTCCCCGCAGTGGACTCACATGAGGCGATGAGCGCGCTTAGGGCAAACTTTCCTCACCACCGTCGGCAGGTGGTTCCTGCCCTGGTGTTTCATTTTTCCGTGCCTTTGCCTTCAGTTTGTCCTCTTTTTTCTTTTTCTTGGCGAGTTCTTTTTGACGCTTTTCGTATTGATAGTTAGGTCTGGCCAATGTGATGTCCTGTGTGTCGAAGTCAGTGTAGGTAGCAGGGCTGAGGACACGCCGCCCGCTATCCGCTCGGCGACGGTTAATCAGACAGGCAGCGGTTCCTGTGTTCCAGCGGCAAATACGGCGGATGAAACAGGCGGCATCCTCAGGCGGGGCTACAACCCTATTGTACGCCAGCGTCGACAGGCTGTTAAGGGCAGGGGTCCAGATGGGGCGCAGGTCATGGCGGCAACGGGGGAGGGTGCCGGGCGGGGCACATGGGTGTGCCTCAGTCCTGCGCCAGGATCAGGGCCTTGGCCTCCTCGTACACCGCCTCCCCGATAACCCCCTTGCGGGCAAACCGGCGTAACAGGCGCAACTCGCCGGCCTTGCGCGCATTCAGACCGATATCATCGGCCTGTTCGTGCGCGTTTACGATGGCGCGTTCGAGTTCCTGCACGAAGGCTTGGTAGAAGCCTGAATCCGGCCGGTTCACCCACAGCTCTATCAGCGGCACGCCAGCATAGCGCGTGGCGTAGACCTGGCGATATTCTATACTGACGACAAAGCGCACCACACACAGCAAGACTGCCAGTGCGCCACCGGCCACGAGCGCCGCCCCGGCCAGGCGCGTGTCCCGGCCCGGGGGCCAGAACACCAGCACGGCCCCGATGATGACCCACAGCAGAGCGAATGCGGCACCGACCAGCCAGCCCCAGCGCAGACACCGGTACCGCTCGCTGTCCATGGCCAGCGCCAGCAGATCCAGCGTAAACCGCACGGGTGGAGCCCGGCGGCGGCGAACAACCCGCAGGTAACGCTGTTTGAACAGCGTCAGGGTACGTTCACCGCCCGTGCGGTGTTTCTGGGTGAGGACAATCTCGGCATCCTGGCTCATAACTGCGCTCTGTGACGCCATAGGGTGTGAGTGCGTTAATCGGAGATCGGGGTCGACCCGGCCCCGCCCCTCGCATTATGTCGTCATGTCGGTGCCAAGCTGAATGCCGCCGGGCATCTCATGGTTCAAACTGTGAACTGTGCCACATCCGGCAGCCGCGGGACATCTGTGGCAGAATAGCGCTCCGGGCCATGTCGCCTTTTTTCGCCCAGGCCGTCCGCGGGACCTGGCAGAGGAATTCACTCCCATGCTGCACGCACTCAAACATACACTGAAACACCTGCCGCAGCGGGCGGGCAAGGGGCTCAAACACCTGCTCATGCTCTATCGCCCGCACACCCTGCGCAGCCGCGGCTGGCTGTGGTCATCCGGTCTGTTGCTACTCACACTCATCGTCGCACTGTACGGCCTCGGCGTGTACTGGAGCCGTGCGCCCATCCCCTTCAATGTACGCGCCAATGCCCTGGCCATGGCCGATGGCAACCAGGCCCGGGTGGTACCGGGCTATACGACCACCGCCGCCCTGATCCGCGTGGCCCAAACCCTGCTCGACAAACCCGGTGGCTATCTCAGCAACGACGTCATGCCACCGACCTCGTTGTTCGGCACCTATCAGATGCTCGACAACATGCCGAGCTGGGAATTCGGTGCGCTGATCATGGTGCGCGACACCTCGCGCGTGCTGCGCAACGACTTCAGCCGGTCCCAGTCACAGTCACTGGAAGACCCGGATCTGGCCAGGGCCGAGCCACGCTTCAGCTTCGACAACAACTCCTGGCTGTTTCCCTCCACCGAGAGTGAATACCGCAAGGGCATCGTCTATCTGCAACGCTATCTGCACCGGCTCTCCAACCCGAACGACCCGGGCGCGCAGTTCTACACCCGTGCCGACAACCTCAACGACCTGCTCGCGGTCGTGGGCAAACGCCTCGGCAGCCTGTCACAACGCCTCAATGCCAGTGTCGGCGAGTTGCGCATCAACACCGCCCTGGCCGGCGACAGCGCGGCCCGCCAGGCGACCGCCACCCCGAGCAGTCTCATCGCCAGGACCCCCTGGATGCAGATCGACAACGTCTTCTACGAGTCGCGCGGCTACGTCTGGGCCCTGCTGGAGGTATTGCGGGCGGTCAATATCGACTTCCACGGCGTGCTGCAGAAGAAAAACGCCGTGGCCAGTCTGCGCCAGGTGATCCTGCTGCTGCAACAATCCCAGGTCAAACCGTCTTCGCCCATCGTGCTCAACGGCGCACCGATGGGCTGGATGGCCAATTATTCCAAGACCATGGTGAGTTACATCTCACCGGCGAACGCGGCCATCATCGACCTGCGCAACCTGCTGGCACAGGGCTAAGGCGCGGTAGTCCTGAGCCCTAAGCCCTCCCCGGAAATCCCAACTGCCGCCAAGCCTCATAGACCACCACCGCCACTGTATTCGACAGATTGAGGCTGCGGCTGTGCGCCACCATGGGCAGGCGCAGGCACCGCGCCTCACCCACTGCGCCCAGCACCGCATCCGGCAGACCGCGGGTCTCAGCACCGAATAAAAGGGCGTCGCCCGGCGCATAGCACGCCGCGCTGTAGTCCTGGCGCCCCCGCGTGCTACAGGCAAACAGGCGCGAGGGCGCAACAGACTCGGTAAAGGCGGCCAAATCCGCGTGCGACTGCACGTGGACATACTCGTGGTAATCCAGCCCCGCCCGACGCAAGCGACGATCATCGAGTTCAAAACCGAGTGGGTGGATGAGATGCAGGGTGGTGCCCGTGTTGGCGCACAGGCGAATCACATTACCGGTATTGGGCGGGATCTCGGGCTGATAGAGGACGACGTGCAACATGGAGCGCCACAATAGCGGGGATGGCGCCCCAGGGGAATAGCTGAGCGGGTGGCTATTCACCCCTCACTGCCTCTCACCCTACTACGGCATAATTTGCTATCTTGAAGGCCGTTTCCCGACCACTACGGTGATCCGATACCCATGACCCGCGCCCTTTCCCCCGACGATCAGGCCCTACTGGCCACGGACTTCTGTGGCCTGCACCTCGCCACACCCCTGGTGCTGCTCTCCGGCTGTGTCGGTTTCGGTGAGGAATATACCCGGGTGGCGGGTTTCACCAACCGTGATGCCGGCGCCATATGCCTCAAGGGCACCACCCTCGAACCGCGCCAGGGCAATCGCCCGCACCGGGTCTATGAAACCCCGATGGGCATGCTCAACGCCATCGGCCTGCAAAACCCCGGCGCCCACCATGTCATTGACACCATCCTGCCGGCACTGGACTTCGACGAGACCCGCTTCATCGCCAACCTCTCAGGCTCGACGATAGAGGAATACGCCGAGGTCGCACGGCTGTTCAACGACTCGCCCATCGATGCCATGGAGATCAACATCTCCTGCCCGAACGTCAAGGAGGGCGGGGCCGCCTTCGGCAACGACCCGGACATGTCCGCCCGGGTGGTCGCCGCCTGCCGTGCGGTGACCGACAAACCGCTCATCACCAAGCTCTCACCTAACCAGACCGACATTGCCGAGAACGCCCGGCGCTGTATCGAGGCGGGCACTGATGGCTTCGCCGTCATCAACACCCTGACGGGTATGGCCATCGATATCGAATCGCGCACGCCGCTTCTGGGCAACAATCAGGGGGGCCTGTCCGGGCCAGCCATCAAGCCCATCGCCCTGCTCAAGGTGCATCAAGTCCATCAGGTCTGCCGTCCCCACGCCATTCCCATCATCGGTCAGGGCGGGATACGCACCGCTGAGGATGCCATCGAATTCCTCATCGCCGGCGCCACCGCGGTCGGCGTTGGCACCGCGCTGTTCTACGACCCGCTGGTCTGCCCGAAGATCAATGCCGGCATCGTCGAATACCTCCGGCGCCACCGTCTGGCCAGTGTGGCCCAGCTGACCGGCACCCTCATCCCCAATGACACCACGACCTGCTGAGCAGCCCGGCAAGGCTGGCATTTGTCGGCGATACTTCATACACTATCTGCAAATACGCCATAAGCCGATGGTTTTATTGTCATCCTCAAGCTGTGGCGCCGCCTGCCGATAACCCCATCACCGCCTCGGCGAGCCACCGGCAGACATCCATGGGGGGGGGGAGACATGAACCCGCGCAAGAAGATCCGTATCGGTGACCTGCTCGTCGAACACAAGGTCATCTCCGAGCAGCAGCTCGGCACCGCACTGTCGGATCAAAAAAAGACCGGCCGCAAGCTTGGCCATGTGCTGATTGAAAACGGCTACATCACCGAGGACCAGCTGCTCGACTTCCTCTCGCGCCAGTTGAAGCTACCCCTCATCGATCTGAAGCATTTCAAGTTCAGGCCCGACACGGTGCGCCTCATCCCCGAGACCTTTGCACGGCGCTACCGGGCGATCGTGTTGCGCGATGACACGGACGGCCTGCTGGTGGGCATGGCCGATCCCACCGATATCTTTGGCTACGATGAACTCGCCCGCCTGCTCAAGCGCCCCATCCAGCAGGCGGTGGTGCGCGAGGCCGACCTGCTGGCCACCATCGACCTGGTCTACCGGCGCACTGACGAGATCACCACCCTGGCCGAGGAGCTGGGCGAGGAGGTGGGTGAGGCCGACTATGACCTCAACCGGCTCATCGCCAGCGTTGATCTCACCGACGCCCCGGTGGTGAAACTGCTGCAGAGCCTGTTTGAGGATGCCGTGCAGATCGGCGCCTCCGATATCCATATCGAACCCGACGAGAACGTGCTGCGCATCCGCCAGCGCATCGACGGTGCGCTCCACGAGCAGGTGATGAAGGAGAAGCGCATCGCCAACGCCCTGGTCTCACGCCTCAAGCTGATGGCCGGTCTGAACATCTCCGAGCGTCGTATACCGCAGGACGGGCGCTTCAACATCCGTGTGCGCAACCAGAGCATCGACGTGCGCCTGTCCACCATGCCCATTCAGCATGGCGAGTCCGTGGTCATGCGCCTGCTCAATCAGTCCGAAGACCTCCTCGACCTCGAACACCTGGGCATGCCACCCGCGCTGCTGTCGCGGTTTCGCCGCATCATTCACCGCCCCCACGGCCTGGTGCTGGTCACCGGGCCGACTGGCAGCGGCAAGACCACCACGCTGTACTCGGCACTGAGCGAACTCAATACCCCCAGCGAGAAGATCATCACCGTCGAGGATCCGGTGGAATACCGCCTGCCGCGTATCAATCAGGTGCAGGTCAACACGAAGATCGACCTGACCTTCGCCAATGTGTTGCGCGCTGCGCTGCGCCAGGACCCGGACATCGTGCTGGTCGGTGAGATACGCGACAGCGAGACCGCCGAGATCGGTCTGCGGGCCGCCATGACCGGCCACCTCGTGCTCTCCACCCTGCACACC
This sequence comes from uncultured Chromatiales bacterium, assembly GCA_964561765.1. GTDB lineage: Bacteria > Pseudomonadota > Gammaproteobacteria > DATFLL01 > DATFLL01 > CAZLQI01. The sequence goes on along the minus strand of CAZLQI010000005.1, from coordinate 41,489 downwards.
AACGATGCCGTCTCCACGGCCAACCGCCTGATCGACATGGGTGCGGCCGGCTATCTCGTCGCCACTGCCCTGCAGGCCGTGCTGGCACAACGCCTGGTGCGCCGGCTCTGCGAGTCCTGCAAGCAAGCGCACACCCCGGACATCCACGAGATGGCCTGGCTGTACAACGTCCTGGGCGAGGCCGCGGAGGGGGCACATTTCCACCGCGGCCTCGGCTGCCCCCACTGTAACGACACCGGCTATCACGGACGTATCGGCGTCTTCGAACTGCTCGAACTCACCGACACCCTGGCCGATGCACTGCGCCGCGAGGACGTCGCCGCCTTTGCCCAAGGCGCACGCCGCGACAAGGACTTCATGCCCTTCTACCGCCACGCCCTGGACCACGCCCTGCGGGGCATCACCAGCCTCGATGAGGTGCTGCGGGTTGCGGGCGCAATTGAAGAGGTGGCACTGCCAACGTTGCCGGACAGTGCGCCGGGGACTGAACACTGATGCCGGTGTTCCGCTACAAGGCCCGCAGCCCGCGCGGGGACGCCGTCCAGGGCCGACTCGAGGCGCCCAATGCCGATGCCGTCGCCAACCAGTTGATCAACAGCGGGATTACCCCCATCGACATTGCCGAGGCCCCGGTGCAGGCCGAGTTGCTGGCCACGTTGCGCCGGCGCCTGGCCAGCCACAAACCCACACTCGATGATCTAATCCTGTTCTCGCGCCAGATGTACGGCCTGATGCGCGCCGGGATACCCATTATCCGCGCCCTGAACGGCCTGGCCGATAACATTCACAATCCCCTGTTTGTCACCGTCCTGCGCGATGTCATCGCCAGCCTGGAGTCCGGGCGTGACCTGAGCAGCGCCCTGGGCCGCCACCCCGACACCTTCAACAACCTGTTCATCAGCATCATCCACATTGGTGAGACCACGGGGCGCCTCGATGAGGCCTTTCTGCAACTGGCCCACTACCAGGGCCAGGAAAAACACCTGCGCGATCAGGTCAAGGCGGCCCTGCGCTATCCGCTGACGGTCATCATCGCCATCACCATCGCCGTGGGCATCATCAACGTCTATGTCATCCCCCAGTTCGCCAACATGTTCAGCAGCTTCCACGCCACGCTGCCATTGCCCACGCGCATCCTGATGATGACCTCGCGGTTCACCACCCAGTACTGGTATCTCATTCTCAGCGCCGTCGCGGCCCTGATCGCCGCCACGAGCTTCTACCTGCGCACCGAGGGCGGGCGCTACCACTGGGACAAGGCCAAGCTGCGCCTGCCCCTCATTGGCAGCATCCTGTTGCGCGCCACCCTCGCACGCTTCGCACGCGCCTTCACCATGGCCGCCCGGGCCGGAGTGCCCATCGTGCAGACCCTGTCGGTCGTCTCCCGCGCGGTCAACAACGCCTATGTCGGTGATCGCCTGCTGTCGATGCGCAACGGCGTCGAGCGCGGCGACAACCTGACCCGCACGGCCGCGGCCACCGGCCTGTTCACCCCCCTGGTGTTGCAGATGTTCGCGGTGGGCGAGGAGACCGGCAACGTCGATGACATGCTCGAACAGGTAGCGGACTTCTATGAGCGCGAGGTCGACTACGACCTCGCTCGCCTGTCCAGCGCCATCGAGCCGATCCTCATCGTCGTCATCGGCGGTATCGTGCTGGTGCTGATGCTGGGCGTGTTCCTGCCCCTGTGGGACATGGCCGCGGTGTCGGGAGGCTAACAGGCGGGGACAGCATACCCTTCGCCATTTTTTTGGCTCTGTTGCAATAAACGCATTGTAAACACTATGCTGCAGGATATTCTTAATGTTTCAGATGCTTATTGCCTTATACTACACTGTATGTTAAATATGAGTCGACCGTCTGCGTCAAATTTCCAGCGCCGGGACCGCGCACACCAGGGCGGATTCACCTTGCTGGAGCTGGTGGTCGTGATCATCATCATCGGCTTGCTGGTGGTCATCGCACTCGGTAAGTTGTTGAAAATACGCGAACAGGCGGAACGGGCCGCCGTGACTCAGGTGATCGGCAACCTGCGCAGCTCACTTGGCATGCAAATTGCTGAAATGATCGTCAAACAGGACCGAAAGGGCCTGCTGGCCCTGGCCGGCAGCAACCCCATGGACCTGCTGTCCCAGGTACCCGGTAATTACCTGGGTGCGCTGGGCGCACCGGACCCGGCCAGGATTGGCGGCCATACCTGGTATTTCGATGAACGCGACCAGGCTCTGGTCTACCGGGTGGAATATGCCGGGCATTTCCACACCACCCTGCGCGGACCGCCACGCATACGCTTCAAGATCCGGCTGCAGTATGTCGATAAGAACCACAACGGCGTCTATGACCCCGGGATCGACACCCTCCAGGGCCTGGACCTGGTCGCGCTGGACCGCTACACCTGGCGCTACCACGAGCACGAGTAGCACGACAGACCCTGACCATTGAACGCCGAGCCGGGTGCCCGGACACCGCACGTGAACCCAGACTGAAACCTGAAAAAGAGGAGCACACAGATGAACAGGCAACAACGCGGTTTTACACTCATCGAACTGGTGGTCGTGATCACCCTCATCGGCATCCTCGCCGCCGTGGCGCTGCCGAAGTTTATCAATATACAAAAAGATGCACGTATCTCTGTCATGAAGGGGGTAGCGTCCTCCATGCGCGGCGCAGCAACCATGGTCTTTTCCCAGGCCTTACTTAAAGGCGTGGAATCCGCCGCCAGTACTAATGTGAGCGTCAGAGGAACTAATGTTGCCATTGTATATGGCTATCCCACAGCTACAGACATAAACGCTCAGCTGAATCTTCAACCGGCCAGCGACTTCATCACCAGCACTGCGGGCACGATTGAATACAAGAAGGCCAGCACACCGACAGCTTGTAAGGTGACGTACACAGTGGCCGCTAACGCAAACACCCCAGCCACCGCCACATTGACCTCGAGCGGCTGTTGATAAGACCGCGATCCCGGGCGCTGTATGACGCCTGAATCGACCCTGCCACGCGACAGGGAGTGGATTGTAGCCCGTCCCCTGTCGCATTCTGTCGCCATCCCCGGCCAGCGCGCGGCCGCCCGACGCCCGCGACCAGCCCCATACCCGCCGCCACCCGGCTTCACTCTCATCGAACTCGTGGTCACGCTGGTCCTCGTCGGCATCCTCGCCGCCGTCGTGCTGCCACGCTTCATGGGTCGTGGCACCTATGCCGCGCGCGCCGCCCAGGACCAGCTGATCAGCGCCGCACGCTATGCCCAGCAGGTCGCCATGATCAAGGGTCCGGGCGCACAGGTACACTTCGTGCTCAACCAGGCCACCTACCAGATCGAGCTCGCCGGGGTGCCCCTCACCCTGCCCGGGACCGACGCGACCCACAAGACCCTCACCGACGTTCGCACCACCAACGCCAACCTGGCCTACACCTCGCTGGGCAATACCACCGCGACGACGATCACCCTCACCGGGCGCGCTATGACCCGGCGGGTGTGCATCAGCGCGACCGGTTTCGCCTATGCCTGCTAGGCGCTATACGACACGGCCCCGTCCACCGTCCCTGGCCCGCCAGGCCGGGGCGTCCCTGATCGAACTCATCGTCACGATGGTGATCATGGCCATCGTCCTGACCGGCATCGCAGTGGTTTTTTTTGCTACGGTGAAACAGACCCCCGAGCCGGTCATCGACACCCGCGCCGCCGAGCTGGGCCAGGCCTACCTGGATGAGATCCTCACCAAGCGCTATGACGCGCACGCCGGCGAGGGCGGAATACCGCGCTGCAACTCGACCGACCCGGGCGCTACACCCTGCTCGACCACGCTGGGCCCCGAGCCCGGTGAGACGCGGGCCACCTACGACGATGTCGATGACTATAATGGCCTCGATGAGTCCCCGCCACGAGGGGCGCAGGGCGCGGTCCTCCCCGGCTATGCCGGCTACCGGGTCCAGATCAGTGTCGTCTACGCCGGCACCGGACTGGGCCTGGCCAGCAATCAGGATGCCAAGCGGATCACCGTCACCATCACCAGCCCGCTCGGCACCCACCTGGTCTTTAGCGCCTACCGGGTGAACTACTGAGATGGCCGGCCTGCATCCGCGCGCACTGGCCCACCGCGGTTTTACCCTGATCGAGCTGGTCGTGGTCATCGTGCTCACTGGCGTGCTCGCCGCCGGCACGGCACATTTTCTCATCCAGAGCACGCGCGCCTATGTCTCCAGCGCCGGGCGCGCCAAACTCGCCAGCGTGGGGCGCATTGCGGTCGAGCGCCTCAGCCGTGAGCTGCGCAACGCCCTGCCCAACAGCGTACGCACTACACTCGGGGGGGATTGTATCGAATTCCTGCCCATCATCGCCGCGGCCAACTACCAGGACCGTCGCCTGATCTATGCGACCGGTACCGCCTCGCGCCCCCTGCCCGTCGTCGGTGGGGCGCCCCCCGCGGCCCGCTTCGATGCGCTCGGGCTGTCTTTCGCCCCGCAGCCCGGCACACACTACTACATCGCCGTCTATCCCCTCACCACCGGGGGCGGCACTGCCAGCCCCTACAGCGGCAGCGATCCGGGTACCTTGTTTGCTTACGCCAGCCAGAGCACCGCCGGTCTGCCCCCCGGCATCACCCGCCTGCGCCTCACCGGCGTACGCCGGTATGCGCGCCCGGCCCCCTTTCGCCGGATGTACCTTGTCGGCGAACCGGTCAGCTTCTGTGTGACCGGCACACACCTCAACCGCTATACCGGCTACGGCCTGCGCCCCACTCAGCCCACACCCACCAGCCCCGGCATGAGCGCACTCGCCCAGCGGGTGGCCAATGATATCCAGCTCAGCGACAGGGGCGCAGTGGTGCAGCCCTTCACCTACACCCCGGGCACCCTGCAACGCACGGCGGTGATCGCCCTCGATCTGCGCTTCATGCGCCCGATCTCGGGCAGCGCCGAGTGGGCACGGCTTCGCCAGGAGGTACAGATTCGCAATGTCCCCTGATCCCACCCGCACGGCATCCGCTACACGCGCGCACGGCCACTCACCGTACCTCCGCCAACGCGGCTTCAGCCTGCCGGTGGCGATCCTCGCCATCGTGCTGCTCAGCCTGCTCGGTGCGGCCATGCTCAGCATGGTGTCCTTCAGCCACCGTTCGGTCGCCAACATCGTCCTCTCCACACGGGCGTTTTACGCCGCCGAGTCCGGCGGCCAATACGCCCTGGGAAAACTGTTTCCGCTAAAGGGGGGTGCCCCCGCCTGTCGCCCCGGTTTGACGCTCAACTTTACGCCGCCCGGCCTCACTGACTGCCGTGCCGTGCTCACCTGCACCGGTCCGACCTTGCTCAACGGCCACAACTTCTACCGACTGACCAGCACCGGCCAGTGCGCCAGCGGAGAGGACCGGGCCGTGCGCCAGGTCCAGATAGGTGCACGTTCGCCGTGACCGGGAGGGCGGTGAGCAGGTACCGGAGAACCTAGCAACAGAGCGCCCGGATGCGGTGCAGCGAAAACCAGGCATTCACCTCATCGCTCACTCAGGACTGGCATAGGACACGCCTTTGAAGACGACGCGCTTGCGTATCAGTCACTACACCACCGGCCTCGGGCTGCTGATCGCGGTGGGGGCCGCACTGCGCTTCAATGGCGCAGCGCTGTCCTGGTATGCCCTCGCCCTGTCTGCCCTGTTCCTGGCGCTCGGGGTGCGCGTGTTCCAGGCCTACGAGACCGGCCTGCGCCTGCCCTGCGATGCCCTGCCTGTACTGCTGGTGCTGTTCTGGGCCTGGCTCGGGCTCAGTGTCGCATGGTCGCCCACACCCTATCTGAGTCTGATCAATGTCTGGTGGGTGGGCAGCCTGCCGTTTGCCTTCTGGCTGTACCGGCTTGCCCCCGAGCCCGACAGACTCTGGCGCTGGCTGTTCAGCGCCCTGGTGGTGCTCGGCGCGGCCCTGGCCATCTATGCCCTGGTGCAATTCTCCATTCTGCATGTCGACCCGAAGGCTACCTTTCTCGATCGCAACTCCCTGGCCGCGTTTCTGAATCTGCTGGCCCTGCCGCTGGCCACCGTCTATCTGTGCCTGGCACCGGGCACGCCGGTGCACCACGGTGGGCGGGTGCGACGCGCCACGGCGCCCATTCTGATGCCCGTGCTGCTGCTGTTGCTGGTCACAGTCATCGCTTTAAGCCGCAGCCGTGGTGCCCTGTTGGGCCTGTTTCTCGGCAGCGCCATCGTGCTCGGTGCCGCCCTGACCCACGCGCGCCGACCCGTCACCGGCACACCACCGCTATGGCCGCGGCTGATCGTATTGGCGGCAGTGCTGTTTATCGGTCTGCTCATCGCCAACCAGTTACGCGACGGCCAGGTCTTCACCCGGCTGGCCTCGCTGCATGATCCGGCACAGGCGGGAGCGGATCGTTTTCTGATCTGGGGACCCTCCTGGCACCTGCTCTGGCATCACCCCTGGCTGGGCAGCGGTCTGGGGACCTACTGGCTGGTGTGGCCCCCGTACCGCCTGCCCATGGACGCCAGCGCCGGTTTTTATGTGCACAATGATTATCTGCAACTGTGGATCGAGACCGGTCTGCCGGGCCTGCTCCTGTGGCTCTCGGTGCTGGCCAGCACCGTCTGGCTGTTTCTACGCCTGCTCGCCACCGGTGCGACACCCGCGACCACGCCCCGCCACCGACAACGCACGATCCTCGCCGCCGGGCTGCTGGGTGGCCTGGGCGCGATGGCCCTGCACAGCTTCTTTACCTTCAACCTTTATACTCAGCCCATCCTGTTGCTGGCCGGTCTGTTGCTGGGACGCCTGCACACGCTCGCTACCCGGGAAGACGCCCTGGGTGGTCCGGTCCTGGCACTACGGCCCCGACACCACATGAGCGCGCGCGGCTTCCACCTGTTGGTGGTGCTGGTGTTTATTCTGCCCCTGATGCAGTTTGCCAGCCTGGCGCTGGCCCTGAATACCGCCCAGCGCGCCCGCGCGGCAATGGCACAGGGTCACCTGCGAGTGGCCAACGCCCGCTTCGACCTGGCCGAGACCCTCGCCCCCGGCCTGGACACCACTTGGTACCTGCACGGCGAGATGCTGACGCGCGTCCTGGGGCAACTCCCACGGGGCAAACAGGATGCACAACGCCGTATCCTGTACGCCCTGGCGCTGAAAAAACTCGCCCACGCCCAGGCGGACAATCCGCTGCGACCCCAGATATACACCGTGCGTGGCGACCTCTATGCCCGCAACGCCGATCTGACCGGTCCCACGGCCTGGGCACGGGCCGGGGTACAATATCGCAAGGCGCTGCAACTGGACCCCCGCTACCTGCCCGCGCGCCTTGCGCTTGCCCGGTTGTATGCCCGCAGGGGTGACGCACCACAGGCACTGGCCACACTCAAGGCAGGACTGGGCGACTGGTACCCCCCCACGGCGATGACGGCCGACTACTACGCCGCCACCGACACCCTCGCCGCCGACCTGCACGATCACAGTGCCGAGGCCTGGGTGGCGGCCAACAGCGCGCTGCTGGGGCTGAAATACCCTCTGGAGCGACGTTCGTCACCCCGTACCCTGCCACCACGGCCCCGGGGGCGCAGACATTGAAGTTTTACTCTGAACCGGCCGATACACTCTGGATACACGTCGACGTGTATCATTTGAAGAACCCACACTGCCCGGGCTGAATCTACTATGCGCCATCTATTTCGTGTTGTTCTATGGACGGGCCTGCTGTTAGTCGGTCTGAGCAGCCTGGCGCAGGCCGCCTATTATGTGCACGCGCCCACCACGTTCAGCTGGATCCCGACCACGGGATCCACTGCTGCCATCTGGACCGGGGCCGGGACCGGTAAAACGCAATGCAAGGGGGGGAGTGCCGCGATAGATGATGATATTACTGCCCCCATTCCATTGGGTTTCAGCTTCAATTTTGGTGGTACCGTCTACACCAGCGCGCGGATCATGTCCAATGGCCGCCTCCAGTTCAATAATACCTTTTGCGGCTACGGCACCCAGCGGATAGGACCACCCCAGCGGACCTATCCCTACCCCTATGCCAACACGAATTTGATGCGCACCCTGCGGGTCTACGGCAATGATCTGGACCCCAAACTGGACCCCAAGACGGGGGGCTCTGTCCGCTACGCCACCCTGGGCAGTGGCACTCAGCATCGCTTTGTCGTCACCTTCACCCGGGTGCCGGAATGGAGTGGTACGAATAATGCCAAGGGGAGTTATTTTAATCTGCAAATCATTCTCTATGAAAACGGTGACTTCGTTTACCAGTTCGGTCCATCCAACAATCCGTCCGGGGGCAAGGCCCAAATCGGCTGGGAGTTGACCCCCTCCGACTATGGTCTGGTCAGTTTCAGCTCGATCGGTGCGCTCACGCACCACGCGATCCGTTTTTATACCGCCACCCCTACGGCACCACTGGCCTATTACGCCATGGATGCGACCAGGTGGAACGGTACGCCCGGTGAGGTCATCGACGGCTCGGGTAATGGCCACAACGGGGTGGCCCTGGGCAAGGCCCAAACCACCCCCAACGGCAAGAGGTGTTACGGGGCCAAGATCCCGAAACACACAAAGACCAGCAAGACCAATACCATCAACACCGGCATCAATGTCAAGACCAGCATCGGATCACAGGGCAGTATTGATTTCTGGTACAAATCCAGGGCGAAGAAACAATCCGGAAAGGACATGATCCTGTTCGATGCCAGTACCGCTAACGGGAATAACTACAATTCTTTCTTCATGGACCTCTATTACGGATCGCTCGGCTTCCGGATACAGGATAATAACGGCAACTATGCCACGATCCTTACACCCAGGTATTCCGTGCAACGGAATACCTGGGTGTATATTGCGGCTACCTGGGATGTACCGAACAATCGGATGCAACTGTATATCAATGGGTCACTGGCGGGCAGTGCCCCACTGAACTTCTCCGGGCCGCTGAGCAACACGGGCCCCCTTTACCTCGGCGACAACAGCACCCGTGGGGCGGCGCCTTATTATGGTCTGCCGCTGGAATCCGCCGATGGCACCCTCGATGAGGTACGCCTCTACAAGGGCGTGATCTCTCAAGCCCAGATCACGAACGACATGAACGCCACCCACCCCTGTGGCGCACTGTTTATCAACCACTTCAAGATCATTCACAGCGACAGTGGGCTGAGCTGTACACCGGCCACCCTCACGCTGCTCGCCTGTGCGGACACCAATCCTGCCTGCACCAATCGCCATGCGGGCCAGGTCACCGTCACGCTCTCACCGACAGGCCCATCGACCCACTGGGGCGGGGGAAATCCCCATACCTTCACCGGCGGGCAAACGACCCTGTCCCTGCACCAGACGACACCGGCCACCCTTACCCTGGGCGTGTTGAAATCCACACCCGGCGCATCGAAACCACTGCAATGCCTCGATACCACCACCGGCAGCACCAGCTGCGCCATCACCTTTCATGATTCCGGGTTTGTCTACACTATCCCGTCCCCGCAGGTCGCCGCGATCACCACCCCCGCGATCACGGTCTCCGCTGTGCGCAAGGGCAACACCGCACAACAATGCGTGCCGGCCTTCGCCAACCGCACGGCCAATATCGACTTCTGGAGTGCCTATGTCTCCCCGGTCACCGGCACCCTGCCACTCACGCTGAACAACGGGACGGGTAACTACACCCTGACGACCACGGGCCCCGGCACGTCGGTGCCGATCACCTTCGATGCCCAGGGCCAATCGAAGATTACGCTCAACTATCCGGATGCCGGACAGCTGACGCTCAACAGCCTGTTTACCGGCAGCGGTCAGGAAGCGGGCCTGACCATGACCGGTTCGGCCACCTGGGCGAGCGTACCGGCCCGACTCGATGTCTTCAGCCCGGCCGCCAATGCACCCTGCAACCCCGCCAGTCCGAGCTGCTCGAAGTTCGCCAAGGCCGGGCAGGCCTTCCCGCTCACGGTCAGGGCGCTCAATGCCAACAATGCGGTGACGCCCAATTTTCAGGACACTGCGATTGCGCTCAGTACATCGTTGATCGCGCCCGCAGGGGGGAGTCCGGGCACTCTGGGGGTGACCACCATGGCGATCGGCCCCGCTGATCAGGGTACCCATACGCTCACCAACCAGTCGATCTTCGAAGTGGGCGTGTTTACGATCACGGCGACCGATAAGACCTACCTGAGCGCCTTCATCGGCACCGCCGCCTACCCCGGCTACCCCGCTGGCACCAGCGCCAATGTCGGACGCTTCTACCCCGCTCACTTCTGTGCATCCTCACCCCTGCTGAGCAATCGCACCGACCCCAACACCCGCCCGGGCAGTGCGGCCGGTTTCACCTATCTGGGTGAATTCTTCACCTCCAGCGTCGTCCTCACCGCCCAGCCTCTGGGCGCGCTATGCAGCTCGAGCGCTAGCGTAACGCGTAACTACGCTGGCGTGTGGTCGAAGTTCAGCTCCCCCTTCAGCGAGAAGTACACCGTGGCGAATGAGCCAGGCAAGTGGAACTACGCCGCCGTCAATGCCACCGCTACGCCGCTGGACCTGAGCGGTCGACTACACCATGACGCCAATAACTGCATCCCCGTCAACGGCCTGTTCAGCAATGGCAGTATCAGCCTGAGTTGCCGCCTCAAGGTGTCACGCCTGGGCAGCGCACCCGGCTACACACCGGAGGCTCCCCTGTTGGCAGTGCATCTGGGTATCAATCCGGTAGATACCGATGGCGTGGCGCTGTTACCCGGCGCACTCAATCTGACTATCGGCGCCAACAAGTACGCCGATGTGGGCCACACCACGCTCTATTTCGGTCGTTTGTTTGCGGACAATGCCTATGGCTCGCAACTGCTGCCACTGGCCATGTGGGCCCGCACCCAGTACTGCGCCAGCGCCAGCGCTGGGGTATGTACGGCCTGGGTGAACAACGACGCCGACAGCCACAGCCTCTACGCGGTTGCGCCCCCCCCCGGTACGGCACTGGGTAACGCGGCACCCGGCGACGGCGCAGGCTATTATTTGCGCCCCAATCCCGCCACCAAACCCGACGCCTTCGACTACACGGGCACCGCCAAGGCGGATATCTACCTGCCCGACACTCAGCAACACGCCGCCGGTTGGCGACTGTGGTATACCGGTGGTGGCGCTGGTGGCAATTATCAGGTCCCCCTTGTCGGCCCTCCCTATCTGCTGTTACAGCCCGGCACCGCCAGTTTCGGCCAGTATCGTGGCGATGACCGCATCATTTACTGGCGCGAGAATAACCAGTGAGGACAGTTGGCCGTTGGCACTCAAAGCAAACCCCGATTCATAAGGTGTCGTGGCCAAGAGTGAAGCCGGGTCTTTTACTGCATACGAAGGGTGGCCCACTGACGACTGTTCTCTGCTCAAATCTCCAGTTCCTTGATCTTGCGCGTGAGGGTGTTGCGCCCCCAACCCAGTAACCGGGCGGCATCCTGGCGCCGGCCCCCCGAGTGGCATAGCGCGGCCTCGATCATGATGCGCTCGAACTGCGGTGTGGCCGTATCGAGCAGACCGATGTCGCCTTGCCCGAGCTGGCGCTCGGCCCAGCGACGCAGGGCGCCTTGCCAATCCTCGCCACTGCCCTTGCTGTTTTGTGCGCCGTGCAGTTCCGCCGGCAGATCGTCGAGCCGGATGATCTCACCCGGTGACATCACCGTGAGCCAGCGACAGGTATTCTCCAGCTGGCGCACATTGCCGGGCCAGTCCAGGCGCTCCAGGTAGCGCCCGGCCTCCTGGTCCAGCGTCTTGGCCTCGACGTTCAACTCTTTCGCCGCGCTCATGAGAAAATGCTGCGCCAGGAGATGCACGTCTTCATGGCGCTCGCGCAGCGGCGGAATAGAGATGCGTATCACATTCAACCGATGGAACAGATCCTCACGGAACAGGCCCTGTTCGACGCGCGTCTCCAGATTCTGGTGCGTGGCCGCAATGATACGCACGTCCACCTTGACCGGGTCATGACCGCCGACGCGGTAAAATTCGCCATCGGCCAGCACGCGCAACAACCTTGTCTGCAGCTCCGCCGGCATGTCACCGATCTCATCGAGAAACAGCACACCCCCATCGGCCTGTTCAAAGCGTCCGTGGCGCATCGCCTGCGCACCGGTAAACGCGCCACGCTCATGGCCGAAGAGTTCGGACTCGAGCAGATCGCGGGGTATGGCGGCCATGTTCAGCGCAATGAACGCCTTGTCTGCCCGCGGACTGTGCCGGTGCAAGGCATGGGCCACCAGCTCCTTGCCGGTCCCTGACTCGCCGTTGATCAATACCGTGATATTGGAGTGCGACAGTCGGCCAATGGCACGAAACACCTCCTGCATAGAGGCGGCCTTGCCCAGAATCTCGGGCGTCTCCTGCGCGCTGGTGCTCGTGGCTGTCGGCACCTGTTTGCGATGGTGTGTCACCGCGCGTTGCGCCAATACCACGGCCTCATCGATATCGAAGGGTTTGGGTAAATACTCGAAGGCACCGCCCTGATAGGCGGACACGGCACTGTCCAGATCGGAGTGTGCAGTCATGACGATGATCGGCAGCGCCGGGTAGCGCAGGTGCACGCCATCGAGAAACTCCAGTCCGCTCATCCCGGGCATACGAATATCCGTGATGATGGCATCCGGCTGTGCTCCGTCGAGTGCGCGCAACGCCCCCGTCGCCGTCTCGAACAGGGTGATTTCCATGCCTGCCTGTCGCAGCGCCTTTTCGAGCACCCAACGTATGGAGCGGTCATCATCGATGACCCAGATCGTGCCTCTACTGCTCATGTCGCGCCTCGTGAGACCGTTTTGCCCAGGAGTGGAAGCAGGATTGAAAATACAGTACGCCCTGGTTGGCTGGCGCACTCCACAATCCCGCCATGTTGCTGAATCAATGACTGGGCAATGGACAGCCCCAGACCGCTACCCTGCGCACGCCCGGTCACCAACGGGTAAAAGATCCTTTCCTTGATGTCGGCGGGGATGCCTGGACCGTCGTCGATCACCTCGACGCGCAACACCAGTCGGTGTTGCTGCTGACCGATGGTGTGCTGGCGCAGGACGCGTGTGCGCAAGGTGATGGTGCCGCACCCGTTGATCGCCTGCACGGCATTGCGCACGATATTGAGGACGACCTGGACCAGCTGATCGGCGGCCACTTCCAGCTCAGGAATGCTGGGATCATAGTCACGGTACACGTGCAGGCCTTGCGCCACCTCGGCCTTTACCAGGTTGCGCACGCGCTCGAGGACTTCGTGGATGTTGATCCTGCGCCGACGGGGCAAGGTGTTGGGACCCAGCATACGATCCACCAGTGCCCGCAGGCGATCCGCTTCGCTAATGATGACCTGAGTGTATTCCCTGAGCTGTTCATCGTGCAGTTCACGCTCCAGCAATTGTGCCGCGCCACGTAACCCGCCCAGTGGATTTTTGACCTCATGCGAGAGTCCGCGCAGCAGTTCACGGGTTGCCTGCTGTTGCGCAACGAGCTGCTCATCACGGCTGATGCGCAACTGTCGGTCCACCTGTACCAGTTCGACCAGCAGTTCGCGCGTCGTGTCGTGCTCCGCAAAGACCATCACCGTCACATCCATGGTGACCGGGTGAGCGCCATCGAGTGCGATCTGCACCTCGCGTTCGGTAAACGGATGTCCGCTGCGCAATGCCGCACACAATGCACGGTTGAGTTCGCTGTGCGGCAGCAGTGCGTCCGCCGACCGCCCAAGCAGGTGCCGGGCGCTGATCGCAAACTGCATTTCCCCCGCAGGATTGACATAATGCAGCCGCAGGTCCCCGTCAAACAGCAGCACCGTGGTACTGAGGTTATCGAGAATACGCCGGTGCAGTGCACGAACTTGTTTCACAGCCACAACCATATCCGTGGATAAAGCAATATCTGAACCAGATCATGTCTATTTTCGAGTATCGCCATGTTTTTTTTCAGCACTATTATAAATTCCTTTTTTATCAAAAAGTTATATTATTGTTTCTGGCGCTGATGACAGCGCGTCCCCACCGTGGATCGCGGGCTAAGGCCTGAGGATCGGACGCGGGGAGGCGATACGCCCCATTAGGGTGCGTTTGCACTCACTGTCACGCCGGGGCATGTACCCGCTGACCCCACAGCTGACGGGGTACACCGGAGGGGGAGGAAGGGGGGTCGATCAGGGGGCGGGGTGTCCGGCCCGATGACCCGGCAGATACACGGAGGGTCGGTGCAGGAAGACGACAACGGGCCCGGATTGCAACACGATATTGCCCTTCGGACCCAGCACCTGAACCCGTAGGGTATGCGCACCACGGTTGATGTTGTGCAACACCACTGTGAGGGCGGTACCCGTATGGATCGGCTTGCCGTCGATCAGGAACTGGACCTTGTCACGACCCATCAGCGGCGAAGACAATGTGGCGCTGACAGTGAAATTTCCCGCCGTATTGACGATGGTTTGATTGGCCCGCGGCCGGGTGATGCGCAGGCTCTGGTAGGTCGGTTGCGCCGCGTGGGCGGAGGCAGGAGCGGGGGCGAGGGCAGGCAAGGGGGCCAGCGGGGGCAGGGGCACCGACCGATAGCTGGGTGCGGGTTTGATCTCGATCTGCGTGGCACCGCGCGAAGGGGTATCCGAGAAGGTAACGACCCCATCAGACCCGATGGACTTGTAGACCTTTTCATCTGCCTGGGCGCTGGCCACCACTAACAGCAACATCACGACAAGTAGAATTTTCATCCTCCTAGCATAGCCAAGACTGCCATCCCCGACAATGACTATCCGGTCACACTAAAACACTCACGTCCATCGACGCACCACCCGCTGAACACCGTTTTGGGGAAATCCATGAAAAACGCCCCCGCCAGGGGGGCGTTTAGACACGCGTCCGGGTCCGGCGGGTTACAGGCTGTAGTACATGTCGAACTCGATGGGGTGTGTGGTCATGCGCAGACGCGTGACCTCCTCCATCTTCAGCTCAATGTAGGCATCGAGGGTTGCTTCACTGAACACCCCCCCGGCCGTGAGGAAGCTGCGGTCCTTGTCCAGTTCTTCCAGTGCCTGATCCAGACTATGGCAGACCGTGGGAATGTCCTTGAGCTCCTCGGGTGGCAGGTCGTAGAGGTTCTTGTCCATCGCCTCACCGGGGTGGGTCTTGTTCTGGATACCGTCCAGGCCCGCCATCATCATCGCCGTGAAGACAAAGTAGGGGTTGGCGGTGGGATCAGGGAAACGCACCTCGATACGGCGTCCCTTGGGGCTGTTCGTGTAGGGGATACGGATCGAGGCGGAACGGTTACAGGCCGAATAGGCCAACAGGATCGGGGCCTCGAAACCGGGCACCAGGCGCTTGTAGCTGTTGGTCGAGGCATTGGCGATGGCGTTCAGGGCCCGGGCATGCTTGATGATACCCCCGATGTAGAACAGGGCAAGCTCGGACAAGCCGCCGTACAGATCACCGGCGAACAGGTTTTTACCCCCCTTGGACAGGGACTGGTGGCAGTGCATACCGTTGCCATTGTCGCCTACCAGCGGCTTGGGCATGAAGGTCGCCGTCTTGCCATAGGCATGGGCGACGTTCTGCACCACGTACTTCATGATCTGATTCTGATCGGCACGCTTGACCAGGGCATCGAACCGGGTGCCTATCTCGCACTGACCGGCGGTCGCCACCTCGTGGTGGTGCACCTCGGTCATGACCCCCATCTCTTCCATCGCCAGGCACATGGCCGAGCGGATATCCTGTAGGGAATCGACTGGTGGAACCGGGAAATAGCCCCCCTTGATGCCGGGCCGGTGACCAATATTGCCATCCTCGAATACCCGCTCGGAGTTCCAACCGGCTTCTTCCGAGTCCACCTTATAAAAGGCACCGCTCATCTGCGCGCCCCAACGCACATCGTCGAGGACAAAGAACTCGGGCTCGGGACCGAAAAATGCGGTATCGGCGATGCCGGTGGACTGCATGTAGGCCTCAGCCCGCTTGGCGATACTGCGCGGGTCGCGCTCATAGCCCTGACCGGTGGCCGGTTCGATGACGTCGCAGCGCAGGAGCAGGGTCGGTTCGTCAGAAAACGGATCCATGACAGCGCTCTCGGACTCGGGCATCAGGATCATATCGGAGTCCTCGATACCCTTCCAGCCGGCAATGCTGGAGCCATCGAACATCTTGCCCTCTTTGAACGTATCCTCATCCACCGCGTGTGCCGGCACGGAGACGTGTTGCTCCTTGCCGCGGGTATCAGTGAAACGGAAATCGACGAACTTTACGCCATTATCTTTCATCATTTTCAACGCATTGTCAGACATTTGTTCCTCCAGCAATCACACTGTAATGCCGGTTCTGCCCAGGCAGCCGGACCACTATTTACTCACCATTTGTGCATGAACCATGCCACTCAATACCCTCTCCATAATCAAGAAGATATCGCCGACATTGGGGTTCAGGCTCGACACCATTGCACAAACACGGTGCGTACGCCTCAGAATGCGCACTGTATTTGTGCATCAATGATAGAGTGGATGGATACCACCGACCACCGCGACACGCCCTGCCACCGCGTCGAAGTCCATGGCCAACTGCGTCGGGGCCACCGCCTTGAGCACATCCAGGGGCATCAGGACATCCACCGCAATTTTGCCGTCCAGGTAATGCAGGGTGACCCTTTCGATCTGCCTGGCGGCAGGAATCTCCATCCACTCCTGCTCCAGCGTGCGTATCAATTCATCGCGCAGGGGCAGCATCATACTCGGTGGGCGGGTTTCGTCATCTTCCGGGTCAATGTGCACCATGACATCGGCAACCTCGTTGATCTCGCGAACGACCCGACTGCGCACCGATTCACTGATGTAATGCCCCTCGGAGACGCTCACTCTCGGCGGCACCATGATATGCACATCGACCAGGGCATCCTGGCCCATGCGCCGGGTGCGCAACAGATGCAGGGTGCGCACGCCGTTGACGCTCAGGATACAGTTGCGTATCGCCTCGACCCGGTCCACATCCAATCCGGTGTCAACCAGCTCCTTGATGCTGTGCCAGCTCAGATCCCAGCCGATCTTGGCAATCATCAGGGACACGCCTGCCGCCGCAATGGCATCCAGATAATGCAGCCCGGCCATGCTGCCAGCGATACCGACGATGACGATAACAGAGGAAATCGCATCGCTGCGATGATGCCAGGCGTTGGCATGGAGCAGATTGGAGCGCACCTCTTTGGCCACATGCCGCGTATACCAGTACAGGGCCTCCTTGATGATCACCGAGGCTGCGGCCACCCCCAGCGCCAGCCAGCCGGGGTGCAGCAACATGTTCGGATCGAACAGACGATGGACGGCGTCGAGCAGGATACCCACACCGACCACGATCAACAAGACGCCCAGACCCACCGTAAACGCGGTTTCAATACGGGCATGGCCATAGGGATGCTCGTCGTCGGCCACCTGACTGCCCTGTTTGGCCGCCAGCACGACGAGCATATCGCTGGCCAGATCGGACAGGGAATGCACGCCATCGACGATCAGTGACTGGGATTGGCCGATGATGCCGAAGACGATCTTGGCAGCAGCGAGCAACACGTTGCACAACGCACCGACCAGCGTGACCTTGCGGATCTCCCGGTAGCGGGCGCGCTCGTCCAGGCTGTCCGTTACCGCCGCGCGATAGTACTGCCGGTGCTGTTCGGCTTCACCCAAGCTGGCCTACCTCAATCGTGATCACGATGTCATTGCCGTCGTGCACAATGGCGCACACGCTATGCCCGTTGAGTCGACACCAGGCGGGAATATCGTTGACCACCCCCGGATCGGTGCACACGACCTCAAGAATATCACCCGTGGCCAAGGTGCGAATATGGTCCTGGACGCGAATCACCGGCAACGGGCACAGCAGTCGACGTGCATCGAGGTGTTCCCGGCTCATAGCATCCACTCCTGCGGGATGTCCGCGGCAGGCAGAGGCACCACCGTCAGGGTCTGTGCCCGCCCGTCAGGGTAGCGGACCTCGACACCCACCTGTTCGGCGTCGCGGCCCTGACTGTAGCGAGCCGTCAACCGCGCCGCCAGCACCACATCGTCATCGTTCGGCTGGCCGTCGACCAACACCAGTGGGCCAATGTGGCTGAGGGTGCGCAGATGCACGTACTGCTTGCGGTAACCTTCGAGAAAATTGTTTTCGCCTTCCTCGCGCCCGATGATGAGTTTGAAATGTGCACGCGGGCGCAGGTGGCGACCGACCTTGAGCAACATGATGTCGTCGAGTTCATAGTCACGCGTACCGCGTGCACGCCACAAATCGGCCAGCTTGACGGCATAGGTCTGGTCGGTGAGAAAACAGCAACCCCCGGCCGGCTGGGCATAGTCCTCAATGCCAAAATGCCTGGCCAGTGCCATCTGTGGCTTGCGTGAACGCCCGTTAAAGGCATACAGTCGCTCGCGATCTACCCAACCTTCGCGCTCGGGCAGGGTTTCGGGCAACAGCTGGGCACACAACGGGCGCAACAGCCGATCGCCGGCACCGGAGTCACGTTGTACCACGGGCATGGTATCGCGGCGTTGGGACATCGGACGTTGACCCACTACCTCACCGGTGATGATAAAGTCAAAGTCATTCGCCTCAAGCCACGCCAGCGCCTTACCCACCATGAAGCCCTTGCAGTCGAGGCAGGGATTCAGGTTCGCGCCATAGCCGTGGCGAGGATTGATAACGACCTGCTTGTAGTCCTGTGAGACATCGACGATGTGCAGACGAATGCCCAGTTGCTCGGCCACCCACAGGGCGTTGTTGCGCTTGGGACGGGCACGCTCCTTCTTGCGGATCGCATGGGTGTGTCCCTCGACACAAAAGCCGGTGAAAAAATTGATCCCCTCGACGTGCACCCCCTGCTCCAGCACCACTCTGGCGGCAAGCAGGGAATCGAGTCCACCGGAAATGAGGGCAATGGCTTTGGTGTGCTTGTCGGTCATGGGGGTCCGGGTCATTGAAGTGGGCTCTGTCGCGCGCCATGCGGGTGCCTGGGCGCGTAAGCATAGCAGAACCCCCGTTGCGCGCGCACCTCACACCGTGTCCATGTACGTATCGACGCAATCACCCTGCCCCCCTGACGCTGTGCGTCCTGGCCCGCTATAATGGGCACCCGCGACACATTGCTGATGAGAAGGACTGGTTTTGACCGCGCATTCACCCCACCATGACGCCCCCTCACCGACCCCGGTCGCAGAGGCGACACGTACCTTCCAGGGCATGATCTTCGCCCTGCAGCACTATTGGGCCGCACATGGCTGCGCCGTGCTCCAACCCTACGACATGGAAGTCGGTGCCGGCACCTTCCACCCGGCCACCTTCCTGCGCGCCATCGGCCCGGAACCCTGGAACGCCGCCTACGTGCAACCCTCGCGCCGCCCCACCGATGGGCGCTACGGCGACAATCCCAATCGCCTGCAACACTATTACCAGTTTCAGGTCGTGCTCAAGCCCTCGCCGCTGGACATTCAGGACCGCTACCTCGGGTCCCTCGCCATGCTCGGTATCGATCCGCTGGTACACGATATCCGCTTCGTCGAAGACAACTGGGAATCGCCCACCCTGGGGGCCTGGGGACTGGGCTGGGAGGTCTGGCTCAACGGTATGGAGGTCTCCCAGTTCACCTATTTCCAACAGATTGGCGGGCTCGACTGCCGTCCGGTGACCGGGGAACTGACCTACGGCCTGGAGCGTATTGCCATGTACCTGCAAGGCGTGGAGAGCGTCTTTGATCTGGTCTGGACCCAAGGCCCCCGGGGCCCGGTGAGCTACCGCGACATATTTCACCAGAACGAGGTCGAGATGTCCGCCTACAACTTTGAACACGCCGATGTCGACAGCCTGTTTGCCTGGTTTGACACCTGCGAGCAGCAAAGCCAGGCATTGATTGCGGCCGGCCTGCCCCTGCCGGCCTATGAACAAGTGCTCAAAGCCTCGCACACATTTAATCTGCTCGACGCCCGCCATGCCATTTCGGTCACGGAACGCCAGCGTTTTATCCTGCGAGTGCGCGCACTCGCCCGCGCCGTGGCCGCAGCATACTATCAGGCCCGCGAGGTATTGGGCTTTCCCCTACTGGGCGACGCTGCACCGGCCACACCCCGGACACCCAAGGCGGGCAAGGCATGAGCGCACCACGCGATCTGCTCATCGAGCTGGGCACCGAGGAACTGCCGCCGAAGGCGCTCAAGTCTCTCTCCGAGGCCTTCACCGCGGGGATACAGGCGGGTCTGGACAAGGTCGAACTCGACCACGGCATCCTCAGCAGCTATGCCACGCCACGCCGGTTGGGCGTTCTGGTGCACGATCTGGCGACTCGCCAGCCTGACCGACAAGTCGAGCGACGCGGCCCCGCGCTAACGGCCGCCTTTGGCGAGGACGGCTGCCCGAGCCCGGCGGCACTGGGTTTTGCCCGCTCCTGCGGAGTCGATGATGTGGCCACACTCGAACGCCTCGATACCGATAAAGGCGCCTGGCTGATGCACCGCTTCCGCCAACCGGGCCAGGATACGGCCACCCTCATCCCCGGCATCGTACAGCGTGCGCTCGACACCCTGCCCACCCCCAAACGCATGCGCTGGGGGACGCTCGATGTCCAGTTCGTGCGCCCGGTGCACTGGCTGGTGGTGCTGTTCGGTGATGCGCTCATCCCGTGTGAGCTGCTGGGTGTAACCAGCGCGCGCTCGACCCGAGGCCACCGCTTTCACCACCCGGCGCCTATTCACTTGGCCGTACCCCGTGACTATGCGCCACGACTGGCGGCAGAGGGCCATGTCCTGGCCGATTTTCACGTCCGTCGCGACACCATTCGCGACCAGATCAATGCCTTGGCCACCACCCTTGGCCATGGCGCCACGGCCGTTGTCGATGAAGCCCTGCTCGATGAGGTCACGGCCATGGTCGAATGGCCGGTGGCCATCCTCGGTCACTTTGAGGCACGCTTTCTCGAAGTCCCGCCCGAGGCGCTCATCTCCACCATGAAGACCCACCAGAAGTACTTCCATCTGGTCGATGCCCGTGGCCAACTGCTACCACACTTCATTACCATCAGCAATATCGACAGCCGCGACCCGGAACAGGTCCGTGCCGGCAACGAGCGCGTGGTCCGCCCACGCCTGGCCGATGCGGCGTTTTTCTGGCAACAGGATCGCGCACGTTCGCTACACGCCCGGCGCGAGGACCTCCGCCAGGTGGTGTTTCAACAACAACTCGGCACGCTGTACGACAAATCCACCCGGGTGGCGCAACTCACCGCCACCATCACCCAGGCACTGGCCACCGGCTCGGCTCACACGATCGATACCGCGCCCGATGGCGAGCACCCTGGCAACGACACCGATCTCACCCGTCTGGCACGGCATGCCGGCGAATTGAGCAAATGCGATCTGGTGACCGAGATGGTCGGTGAATTTCCCGAGTTGCAGGGCATCATGGGCCGCTACTATGCCCGCCACGATGGCGAGCCCGAGGCCCTGGCCCTGGCCCTCGAACAGCAATATCTGCCACGCTTCGCCGGCGATGCCCTGCCCAGCGGGACCCTCGCACAGGCCCTGGCCATTGCCGATCGGCTCGACACCCTCGTCGGTATCTTCGGCATCGGCCAGGCGCCGACGGGCGACAAGGATCCCTTTGCGCTGCGCCGTGCCGCGCTGGGCGTGCTGCGCATCCTCATCGAAGGCAGGCTCGACCTCGATCTCCTCACACTGCTGGAAAATGCGCGCCACCACTACGCCACCGTGCTACCGGATCAGGACGGGATTGCGCCGGTGTTTACCTTCATGATGGAGCGCTTGCGCGGGTACTGTCTCGAGGCCGGTCATGCCCACGATGCCTTCGAGGCCGTGCTGGCCCAACGCCCGACACGCCCGCGCGACTTCTTCGAGCGCCTGGATGCCGTGAGTCAATTCCGTACCCTGCCCGAGGCCGAGAGCCTGGCGGCAGCCAACAAACGTATCGCCAATATCCTGCGCCAGGCGCAGACGCAGATACCGTCACAGGTCGACGCGAACCTGCTCCGCGAGGCGGCCGAACACACCCTGGCCCGCCAGGTCGAACGGCTGAGCGACGAGCTTGTCCCCCTGTTGGCCGCGCGCGACTATACTGAAACGCTCAGACGCCTGGCCACGCTACGCCCGGCCGTGGATGCCTTCTTCGATGCGGTCATGGTCATGGTCGAGGAGGTGGCGCTGCGCGATAATCGGCTCGCCCTGCTCCAGCAGTTACGCACGCTGTTCCTGGAAGTCGCGGACCTATCGTATTTGCAGGCATGAGGCCGTATTCATCTTACCCTCGAGGAGGACACCGCCATGCACAGTACCGAGCACGATTCCTATGCCGCCATGCAGGCCGCTGTACAGGCCTTTCACGACAAACACGACTTCAAGCGTCTGGGCGGGGAGGAACTGACCTACCGTATCACCCTGATGGCCGAGGAACTGGGCGAGATCGCCGCCTGCATCTCCAAGGGCAAGTCGCGTGAGGCGCTGGCGGAGGAAACCGCTGATCTGTTCATCCTGCTCATCGGCACCGCCATCGCCGCCGACTTCGATCTTAAGCAGGCCTTCTGGGACAAGCTGGCCAAGATCATGCAACGCGAGTCGCGTATGGTGGATGGGCGCATCCGTGTCTCGGAATTTCGTGACTGAGCCGGCCATGGCACAGACACCTTTTGCGCCTGTTTCGCACTCCCGGATTCCCGCCGATACGCACGCACGGCGCGTGCCGACCCCGCCATGAAGCTGATCATTCTCGACCGCGATGGCGTCATCAACGCCGACTCTGACACCTACATCAAATCCCCCGAGGAATGGATCCCCCTGCCCGGCAGCCTGGAGGCCATCGCCCGCCTGAATCAGGCGGGCTACCGGGTGGTCGTGGCCAGCAACCAGTCCGGCATTGCCCGTGGCTTATTCACCCTGGACACCCTGCATCGCATCCACGACAAACTCCACCGTCTACTCGAAGCGGTGGGCGGTGAGATCGAAGCCATCTTCTTCTGTCCCCACGCCCCGGATGCGGGTTGCACCTGTCGCAAGCCCCGACCCGGTTTGCTGCTCGACATCGGCGAACGCCTGCAGGTGTCACTCAACGCCATCCCTATGGTCGGCGATTCATTGCGTGATCTCCAGGCTGCACAGGCGGTCGGCGCACGCCCCCTGCTGGTGCGCACCGGCAAGGGGGAACACACCCTGGCTCACGCTGAGGGTCTGGTCGGCATCGAGGTCTTTGCTGATTTGGCCGCAGTGGTGGAGACCCTGCTCAGTCGTGACGCAGGTCATGTCCCATTATGATGTTTCTGCGCAGCCTTATCTTCAGTGTCGGCTGGCTTGTATCCACGGTTTTCTTCGGTGCCACGACCATGTTCACCATCGTCTTGCCCTTTCGCTACCGCTACGCCTACGTCGGCCAGTTTGCACGGTTCAACCTGTGGATGCTGAAGGTGGTGTGCGGTCTGCGTTATCGCGTCTGTGGTCGTGAACACCTCTCTGCCGGTCCGGCGATCATCTTCTGCAAGCATCAGTCCATCTGGGAGACCCTGGTCTTGCAACGTCTCTTCCCCCCCTTGGTCTGGGTGTTGAAACGCGAACTGCTGTGGCTTCCCTTTTTCGGTTGGGGGCTGGCGGCCATGCGCCCCATTGCCATCAATCGCGGCGCCGGACGACGTGCAATCACCCAGGTTGTCGACCAGGGTTGTGCCCGGCTCAAGGACGGTCAGTGGGTCGTCATCTTTCCGGAAGGAACCCGTGTACCCTATGGACAACGTGCCCGCTACAAGCAGGGTGGTGCCCTGCTGGCCCGCCACAGTGGTGCGCCCATTGTGCCCGTTGCCCACAATGCCGGCGCATTCTGGCCCAAGGGCACTTTTTTCAAACGCCCGGGGACCATTGATGTGGTCATCGGCCCACGCATCCACGCCCAGAAACGCAGCGCCGCCGAGATCCTCGCTGAGGCCGAAGACTGGATTGAGTCCACCGTCTCACAACTGGAGCCGGACAGGGTCTCGCGGACCGACGTCCTCCCCGGCGGCAATGACGAGCAACATTGAAGACACCTTGGTCCAGCAAAAAAATCTGGAATAATCCTTTATTTATATGGCTATCACCAAAAGTAAGTATTCACTTACATTTAGATATCCAGATTAGCCACGGCCAATGCATTTTTTTCAATAAAATCACGTCGCGGCTCAACCTGATCACCCATCAGAGTCGTGAAGACATCATCGGCCGCAATGACATCCTCAATCTGAACCCGAAGCAAACGCCGTGACTCCATATTGAGTGTCGTCTCCCATAATTGCTCGGGATTCATTTCACCCAACCCTTTGTAGCGCTGGATGTTCTGACCACGCTTGGCCTCTTCCATCAACCAGTCCAGGGCCTGGCGGAAGCTGTTCACCACCTGGCGCCGCTCGCCACGTTGTATCCAGGCGCCCTGATCCAGTAGACCATCGAGTTTTGCCGTCAGCGCACACAGGTTGCGGTACTCACCGGAGTCAAAGAACTCCGGACCGTAGATATACTCTGTACTGATACCGTATCGCAACACACTGACAATGACCCGCCATTCATCGTCGTCCTCATCACTGAGCCACTTGCAGGAATAGGCCGCAGGCGTACCCGGTACGTCGTCATTCAGCCGCGCCATCAGTGTCTCAAACCAGAGGCGAACCGCCGCTATACTCTCCCGCTCTGTAACGCTCAGCACGGGCAGGGTAATCATCTTCTCCATCACTGTGGCGTGATAGCGCCGCGCTAGGCGCTGGATGCTGCCCATGATCATCATGTAGTGGCGCGCCAGGTCCTCCAGCGCCGCACCGCTCAACGGAGGCGCTTCGGCGCTGACATGCAGGGTCGCATTGTCGAGTGCAGTTTGCAGCAAATATTCATTCAGATCCGTATCATCCTTGACATAGCGTTCCTGCTTGCCTTTCTTGACCTTGTAGAGTGGTGGTTGGGCGATATAGACATGGCCACGTTCTACAATTTCCGGCATCTGCCGATAGAAGAAGGTCAACAACAGCGTGCGGATGTGCGAGCCATCCACATCGGCATCGGTCATGATGATGATACGATGGTAGCGTAACTTGTCCGGATTGAATTCTTCACGTCCGATACCACAACCCAGTGCGGTGATCAGGGTGCCGACTTCGACCGAAGACAACATCTTGTCGAAACGTGCCTTTTCCACATTGAGGATCTTGCCTTTGAGCGGCAGGATGGCCTGGTAGCGTCGATCCCGACCCTGTTTGGCTGAACCACCGGCGGAATCACCCTCGACCAGAAACAGTTCGGATTGGGCCGGGTCCTTTTCCTGGCAGTCTGCCAGTTTGCCTGGCAATCCGGCCACGTCCAGCACGCCCTTGCGCCGCGTCATCTCACGCGCCTTACGGGCAGCTTCACGGGCACGGGCGGCATCGACCACCTTGCCAGCGATCACCTTGGCCTCAGTGGGACTCTCCAACAGATACTCCTGGCACTTTTCAGCTATAAGGGATTCGACCACGCCCTTGACCTCGGATGAGACCAGTTTTTCCTTGGTCTGTGAAGAGAATTTCGGATCGGGCACCTTGATCGACAACACTGCCGTCAGACCCTCGCGGGCGTCGTCTCCGGTAGGGCTGACTTTGGCCTTTTTGGAAATACCTTCACGTTCAATATACTGATTGAGTGTACGGGTCAGGGCACTGCGAAAACCGGCTAGATGTGTGCCCCCATCGCGCTGCGGGATATTGTTGGTAAAGCAGAAGATATTTTCCTGGTAGGAGTCATTCCACTGCAAGGCCGCCTCGATCACGATCCCGTCCCTTTCCGTGTTGATATAGATGATGGTGGGGTGCAGGGGCGTCTTGTTCCGGTTGAGGTGGCCAACAAACGCCTTGATGCCGCCCTCGTATTCAAAGACATCCTGTCTCTGGTTGGCCTCTTCCATCAGCACGATACGCACACCGGAATTGAGGAAAGACAGCTCACGCAAGCGTTTTGACAATATTTCATAATGAAATTCGATGTCACTGAAGACGGAGGTGCTCGGCTTGAAACACACATCGGTGCCAGTCGATTCGGTCTCACCTACCGGTTTGAGCGAATACTGGGGTACGCCCAACGCATATTCCTGCTGATACACCTTGCCATCACGTCGGATCGTCAGTCTGAGCGATTCTGACAGGGCGTTGACTACGGAGACACCCACGCCATGCAGGCCACCCGAAACCTTGTAGGCATTGGCATCAAATTTAGCACCGGCATGCAATACCGTCATGATCACCTCGGCGGCAGAGCATCCCTCTCCCTTATGGAGATCAACCGGGATACCGCGTCCATTGTCACGAACGGTGACCGCGCCATCGCTGTGCAAAACGACTTCAATCTCGCTGCAGTAACCCGCCAAGGCCTCGTCAACGGCATTATCCACCACTTCGAAGACCATGTGGTGCAGCCCGGTTCCGTCGTCGGTGTCACCGATATACATGCCGGGACGCTTGCGCACCGCATCAAGTCCCTTCAGAACCTTGATATTGGTGGAATCGTAGCTATTTTCGCTCATCAGACGCTCCCATGAAGTGTAGCCATGCGCTTCGCATTGGTGTCGTGCGGCGCTACATTCCGAATCTGTGCCATTATACCACCTCCCGCACCCGGCCGTGTTCCACGTGGAACATCTTCTCATCGTCACCGAGCTGACCCGCGATCAGCGCCGGTTCCGTACTGGTCACACACAATTGCGCTCCGGATTCACGCAACAATTCAAGTAAGACAGCGCGATGATGGGCATCAAGCTCAGCCGGGAGATCATCCACCAACAACAGGCAGGGTTCGGACTGGATTTGATTAAGGAAACTCACCTGAGCAAGGCACATGGCCGCAATCAACAGCTTCTGCTGTCCTCGAGAAAAAACCGACTGTACGGCAATGCCATTGTGACGGATCAGTACGTCAGCACGGTGAGGCCCCTGGCGCGTAAAACCCGCCTCACGATCCTGGGCGACGCCCTGGGACAGAATCGACAGATAATCGCGGCCCTCCGGCCAGCCCGCGCTGAGTTGAAAATCCAGAGACAAACCCAAGAGATGTTGCACGTAGTCATCCAGCAAGGGGCGCAGGCGATCGAGAAAGCGAACTCGAGCCGCATGAATCCGGACACCATATTCCGCCAATGCCGTGTTCCAGAGTTCCATTTCGGTGTGTCCTGGAGCACGCAAGGCCGCGTTACGTTGACGCAAGGTGCGTTGAAACTGTCGCCACTGCGCCAAAAAACTGTGTTCCACGTGAAACACTCCCCAATCCACGAACCGACGTCGGAACCGGGGGCCTTGTTCAAGCATTTGGTGACTTTCTGGATTAAGCAGCTGAACGGGTAGTAGTGCCGCGAGTTCAGCAACGTGATGAACTGTTTCACCGGCGATACGCATGCGCAGCGCCTGGTTGCTCCGCTCTATGCCAAGCGGAATCGTCCGTCCATCGATATGCACGCGGCGACCGAAGACCTGTAAGGCGGATTCGCCATGTTGAATAACCTGGCGAATATGAGGAGTACGAAAAGAACGCGCCAATGCCAGCATATGCAGGGCCTCCAGGATACTGGTCTTGCCACTGGCGTTGGCGCCGGTAATCAGATTGCAGTGCGCTGAGAGATCCAGTGTGGCCGCACTGATATTCCGGAGATGGTGGATCTCCAGACGTAACAGACTCATTGCCGATGTATCACAGACGCATGGGCATAATGACGTATTTGCAATGAGGTTCCACGTCGCCCTGGATCAGGCAACTGCTGTTGGCATCGCTTAACGTGACCGTGACATTCTCCGAATTCAGTACTGCCAGGGCATCCAGAAAATAATTGATATTAAAACCGATTTCGAACTCCTCACCGGTATAACCCACCTCCACCTCTTCCTCAGCCTCTTCCTGATCGGGATTGTGCACCGTGGCCTGCAACAAATTTTCACTCAGATGCAAGCGCACCCCGCGAAATTTCTCATTGGAGAGCACTGCGGTGCGGATGAAGGCCTGGCGTAGGCGCTCACGATCAGCGTGGATCGCCTTGTCCCCTCCCGAGGGCACAACCCGCTGATAATCGGGAAAGCGCCCATCTATGAGCTGGGAGGTAAAGGTCACCTCATCCAGGGTAATCTGGATATGGTTGCTGCCCAGACTGATTCGCGCCGGGGCCTCACTGTCCTGGAGCAGACGAGAGAGCTCGAGGACGCATTTACGCGGCAGGATGATCTGGCGTGGTTCAGCGATCGTAATGTCCGCAGCGACCTCACAAAAAGCAAGCCGATGTCCATCGGTCGCCACCGCGCGCAACAAAGTGTCGGACAGTTCCAGCATCAGCCCATTGAGGTAATAACGTACATCCTGATGCGCCATGCAAAACTGGGTTTGATCGAATAATAACCGGAGTTGGCGCTGATCAACCGAGAACTCAAAGGCATCTGCGACCGGGTCAATGGCAGGGAATTCACTGGCGGGTAACGTCGAAAGGGTAAAACGGCTCTTTCCAGAGCGCAGTAACGCCCGTCCCTTGTCCACCGTGATAGCGATATTAGCCTCTTCCGGAAGCGTACGACAGATATCCAGGAATTTACGCGCAGGCAGGGTGATCTCTCCGTCCTCTACATCGGGCAAGGTTATATGTGCGATCATCTCTACTTCCAGGTCGGTCGCGGTCAGTGATACTTTCCCCTTGCCGCTGCTGAGCAGCACATTGGACAAAATGGGTAATGCCTGTCGTCGCCCCACGACCCCACTGACAATTTGCAGGGGTTTGAGCAAGGCTTCACGTTGAATTGTCAGCTTCATGGGCAGGTGTTCCTGTAGGGTTTACTCACCAGTCATTATTAAATCTTTTAGTCTTTTAAGAAAATAATTAAATCTATTATTACTCGGGCCCTATACTGTGGATAAGTCTAATTTGTATTAAAAATCAATTTGTTATAGATAAATATTCTTGTCAATAAGGCCGCTTGAAACGTGTTACTGCCCAGTGGACAGTCTGTGTATAAAGACGCATCAACACAGGATCCCCTTTTTATACACAGACTATCCACATTATGTACTCAAGGTTCTTAACAGGTTTGCATAATCTTCGGCAATACGGTGATCGCCTTCCTTCAATTCGAGTATTTTTCGACACGCATGCAAGACCGTGGTGTGGTCGCGACCACCGAAGGCATCGCCGATCTCAGGCAGGCTGTGATTGGTCAGTTCCTTGCACAGCGCCATGGCAGTTTGACGTGGCCGGGTAACGGAACGGGTACGGCGTTTGGATAACAGGTCGGCGACACGTATCTTGTAGTATTCAGCCACCGTCTTCTGGATATTGTCGATAGTGATCTGGCGATCATGCACGGACAACAGGTCGCGCAAGGCCTCTTTAGCAAAGTCCATGGTGATGGATCGACCGGTGAAGTGGGCATTGGCAATGACCCGGCGCAATGCCCCTTCCAATTCGCGGACATTGGAGCGAATGTGCTTGGCGATAAAGAAGGCCACTTCGTTGGGCAGGGGCACGCCCGATTGCTGTGCCTTGCTCATCAAAATCGCGACACGGGTCTCTAGCTCCGGCGGTTCGATGGCCACTGTCAGACCCCAGCCAAAGCGGGATTTAAGGCGCTCTTCCAAGCCGTTGACTTCCTTCGGATAGCGGTCACAGGTCATGATGATCTGCTGCTGACCTTCCAGCAAGGCATTAAAAGTATGGAAGAATTCTTCTTGTGAGCGCTCTTTTCCAGCAAAAAACTGGATATCATCGATAAGCAGAGCGCCGACCGAGCGATAGTGGCGTTTAAAGTCATTGATGGTGTTGTGTTGCAGGGCCTTGACCATATCGCCGACAAAGCGTTCCGAGTGCAGATAGACCACCCGGGTGTTCGGGCAGTGCTGGTGCATTAAATTACCTACGGCATGCATGAGGTGGGTTTTGCCCAGTCCGACACCCCCGTAGATCAGCAGTGGATTGTAAGCCGTGCCCGGATTTTGCGCGATTTGCATTGAGGCGGCGCGGGCCAGTTGATTGGACTTTCCACCAACAAAACACTCAAAGGTGAAATTCGGATTCAGGCTGCTGTTAGAACTCCGATTGACGGGAAACACCGCAGTGCCCACGCCATCGGTGTGTTCAGTGGCATTCTCTGCCGATGCCAGCTGGCGGGGTGGGTCCATCCTCTGCGCCGGGTTGAGGCTGCCGATCTCCAGGCTGATCTGTGGCGGAGTATCAAGATCGAGCTGGGTAAGGATGGTGTCAATCTGTTCGAGCAGGCGACTGTTGACCCAGTCCAGCACAAAGCGGTTGGGTGCCAGCAGACGCAAGGTGTGGTCCTCGACGACGGCGTGCAGTGGCCGTATCCAGGTATTGAACTGCTGGGGGGAGAGTTCGCCCTCCAGGCGGTCGAGACATTTTTGCCAGAGTGAGTGAGTCACGCGCCTGTCTGGAAGTGGTGGTGTATAGCGTAAAGAGAAGGGAAGTCTATACCGCGCTGGCTGAGTTATCCACACCTCATCCCGCGTATCTGGCGCCACCACCGTCCGGTGGCGTCTACGGCCGGGTTTGGGCAGGTGGAAGCACGAAGCGGTTGACAGAAGAGGCTAAAAACCAGTATCTTGCTGGACTTTTCCGCCATCGGTGGGTGATGCGGCGTCGCTGCGCGCCGTCCGGTCGCAGGATACCCTGTCACAGAAATTACGGAACACGCCATCATGAAGAGAACCTTTCAGCCCAGCGTCATCAAACGCAAGCGTACCCACGGTTTTCGTGCCCGCATGAAGACCCGCGGCGGGCGCATGGTGATCAATGCGCGTCGCGCCAAAGGCCGGACGCGCCTGGCAGTCTGAGACAGGGGGCAGAGAACGCGTCGTCTGTGTGCCCCGACGAGGACAGCCAAGGCCACTGTCGAAGGGTGGGTAAGCGCTCTCCGGAGGCACGAATCTACACGATCAGTCAGCGCGACAGCGTGTCCACACGGCGCTTTACCCGCGCCCAACGCCTGCTGCGTGCAGTTGAATTCCAGCGGATCTTTGCCGCGAGAAAACCGGCGCAGGTGGGTGGGCAACCGCCTCGTGTCGCCGGACGTAGCAGCGATCGCCTGTTGACGGTATTGTGGCGTGACAATGGCCTGAATCATGCCCGGCTCGGTCTGGCCATCGCCAAGCGCCATGTCCCGCGAGCGGTGGCGCGCAATCGCATCAAACGGCAAACGCGTGAAAGTTTTCGTAATCATCAACAGGGATTTGGCAGTATGGATATCATCGTCCTTGCCCGCCCCGATGCACGACATGCCAGTAAGACAGCATTGTGCGCCTCCCTGCGAACTCACTGGCAAAAGATGCTGAAGGCAACATGCGCTACCTCTTCGTCTGGCTGATCGGTGCCTACCGTTACCTCCTCAGTCCCTGGCTTGGCCAGAATTGCCGTTTTTACCCCAGTTGTTCCGAATATGCTCAGACAGCCCTTATCCGGCACGGTATACTGCGCGGCTCGTGGTTGTCACTACGACGACTGTCCCACTGTCACCCTTGGCATGAAGGCGGCCTCGATCCGGTCCCCGAAAAGCCCCTCAATAAGAAAGTACACTGATGGATTTCCAGAGATTATTGCTCGTTGTCGCCCTGTCCCTCGTACTATTGCTGATCTGGCAGGCCTGGGAAAAAGAGTATGGTCATCCCCCCGTTGTCGCTACAGTACCGAGCCAGAGCGTAAGCCCGCGGCAGGGCGTACCTGTGACACCGGGCGCACAGGCCAACGATGTCCCGGCCGTGGCGGTGACGACCTCGCCGGGCGCGACCAGCAAGACTGCGCCGAGCGCCGTGCCGGCGATCCAGGATGTGTTCAAGACCGGCCAGCGCATCCGGATCAGGACCGATGTACTCAATGTCACCCTCAACACGATCGGTGGCGATATTCGCCAGGTATTGCTGCCGACGTATTCGGTCTCCATCAAGGAACCGAATGTGCCCTACGCGTTGATGGACAATACCCGCAATCACCTGTTTGTGGCCCAGTCCGGTTTTACCCATCACAGAGGGAAGAATACCGAGGTGGTGCCCAATCACTATTCACGCTATCAGACTGAACAGAGCAGCTATACACTGGCGCCCGGGAAGAAACATCTGGTGGTTGACCTGCACTGGCAGGGCCCTAACGGGGTGAAGATCACCAAGCGCTATACCTTCACGCGCGGCAGTTTTCTCATCAAGATGGCCTATATCATCGACAATGGCAGCGCCAAGCCCTGGCAGGCCGTGGCCTATGAACAGTTCCAGCGCACGGAGCCGACCAGTAAGTCGCGTTTTGAGCACGCCTATACCGGAGGGGCCATCTGGGACAAGAAGGACAAATACCAGAAGGTTTCCTTCAGCGATATGAAGAAACACGCGCTGTCCAAGGAGATCACCGGGGGTTGGGCGGCGATGATCCAGCACTATTTCCTCGGCGCCTGGGTGCCGAATCCTAAGGTCGCCTTCCACTACTACAGTCAGCACCTCGGGCCCAAGAGTGGCGCCGCCTCACGCTATGTGCTGGGGATGTATTCTGCGCCGATCAGCGTTGCGCCCGGCGAGACCAAAACGGTGGATCAGACCGGCATTTTTGTGGGACCGAAGTTGCAGAATACGCTGGCCACGATTGCCCCGGGTCTGGACCTCACGGTTGACTACGGTTACCTGACCTTTATCTCCAAGCCATTGTATTGGCTGTTGAAACAGCTCGATAGACTGCTGGGCAACTGGGGTTGGTCGATCATTATCCTGACCATCCTGATCAAGTTGGCCTTCTACAAGCTCTCAGAGACCAGTTATAAATCTATGGCCAACATGCGCCGGATGCAACCGCGCATGAAGAGCATCAAGGAACGCTATGGCGATGATCGCCAGCGCCAGAACCAGGCGCTGATGGAACTCTACAAAAAAGAGAAGATCAATCCGCTCGGAGGCTGTTTGCCTATCGCCATCCAGATTCCGGTGTTCATCGCTTTGTACTGGGTGTTGCTGGAGAGCGTGGCGTTGCGCCAGGCACCGTGGATACTGTGGATACAGGATCTCTCCACGCGCGATCCCTATTTTATTCTGCCGGTCATCATGGGTGTGACCATGGTGATTCAGCAAAAACTCAACCCCGCGCCGCTGGACCCCATCCAGGCCAAGGTGATGATGGTGTTGCCCGTGGCCTTCTCGGTGTTCTTCGCCTTCTTCCCCGCCGGTCTGGTGTTGTACTGGGTGGTGAACAATTCGTTGTCGATCCTGCAACAGTGGTACATCACGCGGATAATACTCAAGACCTGACCGGAGTATCCGGCCCGCATGGCATGATCAATGAGACCGATACCATCGTGGCGCAGGCGACCCCGCCCGGTCGCGGTGGGGTGGGCATTGTGCGCGTTTCTGGTCCGGCCTGTGCGGCGATTGCCCAGGCCTTGATGGGACAAACTCCCGTGCCACGGTGGGCACACTATGGCCGTTTCCTCGATGCCGACGGCGACACCCTCGATCTCGGCCTTGCCCTGTTCTTCCTTGCTCCGCGGTCCTTTACCGGCGAAGATGTGCTGGAATTGCACGGCCATGGTAGTCCCGTGGTCATGGATCTGCTCATCGCGCGCGTCTGCGCCTTGGGTGCGCGCCCAGCGCGGCCCGGTGAATTCTCCGAGCGCGCTTTTCTCAATGACAAGATTGACCTGACCCAGGCCGAGGCCATCGCTGATCTGATCGAAGCCGACTCGGTGGCCGCGGCGCGTGCTTCGTTGCGTTCGCTCCAAGGCGTGTTTTCACGACGGATCGGCACACTGGTCGACGGCTTGACGGCATTACGCATGCATGTCGAGGGTGCCATCGATTTTCCCGAAGAGGAGGTCGACTTTCTCGCCGATGCGACCATCCGTACCCGGCTTGAAGCCCTGCGTGCCGACCTGTCGACACTGAGGACCGAGGCTGGGCAGGGACGCCTGTTGCGCGAAGGTCTGAACATCGTGATCGCGGGCCGGCCCAATGTCGGCAAATCCAGCCTGCTCAATCGCCTCGCTGGGGTCGATGCGGCTATCGTCACCGACATACCAGGCACGACACGCGATGTGCTGCGCGAGCGCATCGACCTCGATGGTCTGGCGCTGCACATCATCGACACCGCGGGCCTGCGTGAGGCTCGTGATACGGTCGAGGAAGAGGGTATCCGCCGCGCCTGGCAGGAGATCGGGCGCGCCGATCGGCTCCTGCTGGTGATCGATGATCAGGTGAACGAGGGCAGGAAGGAACAGGGCCACGTAGAGCAAGTATTGCACCTGCGCCTGCCCGTGGCGCTGCCGGTCACCCGGGTCTATAACAAGATCGATCTCAGTGGGCGCGACGCCGGGCTGGTGGCGGTGCCGGTCGGTGCGGAACCCGCCCTGGCGGTCTCGGCGCACACCGGCGCCGGTATCGATGCCCTGCGCCAGCATCTCAAGGCCTGCGTTGGGTACAGTGGTGTGGGGGAAGGGGGTTTCATGGCACGACGCCGCCATGTGGAGGTGCTACAGCGAGTCGCCGCGTATCTCGATACCGGTGCCGGTCGCTTGGCCGAGGGGGCGGGTGAACTGCTCGCCGAGGACCTGCGCCAGGCCCAGACCTGTCTCGGCGAAATCACCGGCGAGGTCACCGCCGATGATCTGCTCGGGCGCATCTTTTCCCGTTTCTGTATCGGTAAATAACGGGCAACGACGTAAAAATGTGTCACCGTGGGATGAAGGCCAGCAGGGCGAGGGAGACTCAGACGCGCAACCGGCGCACCCGCCGACGCAATTGTCCCAGCATCGATGTACGGGTTGGCGGGGCATAGCGCAGCCGATTGTAGAGGTGGGCGATGGCGAGTACCGATTCGGCGAGGTCCGGTCGTTGCCGGGCGACCCACCGGGCGCAGTCCAGGGCACCCTCCTGGGGCGCGCACACCAGCCCGCAGCGCGTAGGGCTGGCCGTGTTATCCACCCACAGGGGCACGCGTGCAGGTTCCCCGGAAAATACCGCTGCGGGCTGGCCGAGGCGCAGGCACAGACCGGGCAGACCACGGTAGGTATGCAGGAGGGTCACCACCGAAATACCGGCGAGCAGGAAGGTGAGCAGATAGGCGAGGCTGTTGTCGTAGTTGATGGCGCCAATCAACATGACCAGCAGCAACAGGGCGAAGCCCAGTCCGGCGCGGGAGGGCAGGATGTAGATCCGTCGCCGATCCAGGCACAGGGGAGCATCGACCGGGCCATTGCCACAGAGAAATCGCCGCAGCGTCATCGGGGCCGCCATCATGGGTGGGTGCCCAGGGGAGGAGGTGCGGGCGTGATCATGCGCTCAGGGAATCGGCACCGCGGCCAGTTGAGCGACAAGCAGGTCGCGCCGATCACGCCCGGCAAGCAGCGCACGTTCAGCGCGGGCGTCGGGGTAGCCGAGCCGGATGCGCATCAGAAAGCGGTCGAGTTGTGACTCGGGCAGGGGGAAGGTACCAATCTGGAAGGACGGGTTCTGCGTGGCAATGACAAAAAAGGGCATGGACAAGGGACGGGTCTCGCCCTCCACCGTCACCTGGCGTTCCTCCATCGCCTCCAGCAGGGCACTCTGGGCCTTGGGTGTCGCTCGATTGATCTCGTCTGCGAGGATAAGCTGGGCGAAGATGGGCCCAGGATGAAAACAAAAGCTGGCATGCTCACGATCAAAGACCGACACACCCAGAATATCGGCAGGTAACAGATCGCTGGTAAACTGGATACGGCTAAACTGCAGGCCGAGGGTGATGGCCAGCACATGGGCCAGGGTGGTCTTGCCGACGCCGGGCAAGTCCTCGATAAGCAGATGGCCGTGGGCGAGCAGGGCGGCGAGTGCCAGGCGCAGGACGGGCGCCTTACCGAGGACGATCCGCGCTGCCTGATCGCGCGTACAGGAACGCATCTGGCATGAGGGACGACCGGGTCGGGGGAGACGATTGCAGGTATGATGTCGGTGTCGCGACTGCGCAACAACGCTGGTCGCGGGGTGACACGCGAATACGCATGAAGCGCAATGAGGAGTAACACCAATGTGGAAATTAATCACTGATCACGCCCTGTATTGGGCGGCGGGTGAGCACACAGGTACCGCGTATATGGAACTCGATGGTGGTGGCCGTGGGCGGATCAATCATTTATCACGCGAGGATCTGGCGGCGCTGAGCAGTTTTTTCCACCTCGAAGAGGCCGTGTGGTACCACACGTCGCGGGGTGATATCTGGGCCGGTAGACAGCCGTATGATGACGAGGATCGCTGAGCGACAAGCCATCAGCAACGGTGAGGAGAGGCGCGAAAACGCGCAATGAACCACCGGGTGAAAAGAGGACCGTTTCAAGCGTGTGAACGTCTCTCCATGATCCTGTGATGCAACAGGCAATGGCCCGACAGAGTCGAAAATTGGAACAGGGTCTGCGCTGTAAAAAGGTGCGTGCAGACGGCGTGCCATGGCCATGATGAAAACGGCTAAACAGGACTGGGCTGCGGTGGAGATTATCCGCGTTTTCGCGTAAAGCACCCGCGTCATGATGCCGCGTCGAATCCACGCATTGCACCTCATCCGCTTCGGATGCCTGCCGTCTCGGCACGCGTTACGCGTACCCCATATACATTTTCTGCAGCGGCTGATCTGCCGCTTCAATAAATCCCGTCTAAGCAGGTCACGTTTCGCACCACACCGCGTGGCGCACACACCCGGTATTGCCAGGAGGTGGTCCAGTGGGAGTTGAACCCGTTAACGGATGCTGTCGATCAAAGATGTTACGGGATGACATTATTTTGATCTATGTCAATGTTTCGTTTGTTCGTGTTCGCGTATGGTGAGGCCATCAGGTGAGAAACAGGAACGCCCCCTTGGTCATCGGGGCGAGCCATGTGCCCATGCCCGTATAGGCTTCAACGTATTTTAGGCCAGCATGAAGTAGCAGAGGGAACCTCGAAAACCACAGTACCGAACAGGATGATATAACTATCAGTATGTCAACGGGATCTGTGTGCGGCAAGAGCTGAATGAGAACAACAATGTACAAAGTAAAGTGGAGAAGAAAAGATGTTGGATAGCACAGAGGCATCAAATGCTGAGCGTACACGGGCATTAACACTCAGTACGATCGCATTTACCGCCTGCTTCGCGGTCTGGACAATTTTTTCCATCATCGGCGTAGAGATCAAGTCCCAGTTGGGGCTCAGCGAGTTCCAGTTCGGTATTCTGGTGGCGACGCCGGTGCTGACCGGTTCGCTGTCACGATTGATTCTGGGTGTGTGGACTGAAAAATACGGTGGCCGGATCGTATTTACCACGCAGATGCTACTGACGGCCGCCGCAACGTGGATGCTGACCTGGGTCTCTACCTACCCGATGTATCTGCTGACCGCACTAGGTATTGGCCTTGCTGGCGGCTCGTTCATCATCGGTGTGGCCTATGTGTCACGCTGGTTCAGGGCAGATATGCAGGGTACTGCGTTGGGCATTTTCGGCGCCGGTAATGTCGGCGCCGCGGTGACGACCTTCGTCGCCCCCTTCGTGATGGTCGCCTATGGCTGGCATGGTGTCGCGCATGTCTGGTCGATCGGGCTGGCGTTGATGGGCATCGCCTTTTTCATCCTGGCCAAGGACGACCCGGAACTGGTGGCACGTCGCCGGTCGGGCAAACAGCCCCCAACGCTGGCCGAACAATTCGCGCCGCTAAAGAATCTGCAGGTGTGGCGCTTCTCACTTTACTATTTCTTCGTCTTTGGCGGCTTTGTGGCGCTAGCGTTGTGGATACCCAATTATCTGATGGAGGTCTATCACGTCGATGTGCGCACGGCGGGCATGGCGGCGGCCAGTTTCGGTTTGTCGGCCTCGCTGTTCCGTGCCTATGGCGGG
This sequence comes from uncultured Chromatiales bacterium, assembly GCA_964561765.1. Taxonomy (GTDB): domain Bacteria; phylum Pseudomonadota; class Gammaproteobacteria; order DATFLL01; family DATFLL01; genus CAZLQI01. The sequence goes on along the minus strand of CAZLQI010000005.1, from coordinate 3,660 downwards.
CATCTGTCAGACCGGTTCAGCGCGCGCAAGGTGATGTACTGGACTTTCGGGTTTTCACTGATTCTGCTGTTCATGCTGTCCTACCCGGCAACGAATTACATCATTCAGAGCAAGTACGGCCCTATTGCCTTTTCGACCCGCCTGGATTTCTGGCCGTTCATCATTACGCTCTTCGTGCTGGGGTTTTTCATGAGCCTTGGCAAGGCGGCGGTGTATAAACATATCCCGGTCTATTATCCGCAGCATGTCGGCGCGGTCGGCGGTGTCGTGGGTATGATCGGCGGTCTGGGCGGCTTCTTCCTGCCCATCGCCTTCGGCAAACTATTGGATTTGACGGGTATCTACACAAGCAGTTTCGCACTGTTGTTTGTGATCGTCGGTGTGTCGCTGGTCTGGATGCACATGAGCGTGCGAAAGATGGAACGTGGCGTACATGGCGAGGCACTGGACCAGTTGCCGCAACTGCCCGAGATGCAGCCGCTCCATACGCCCGAGATCGCGGCAAAATCGTACGTACTGGATGAGTGGCGGCCCGAGGACCCGGATTTCTGGGAGAGCAAGGGGCGGCGCATTGCGCGCCGCAATTTGTGGATTTCGATCCCCTCGCTGTTACTGGCATTCAGTGTGTGGATGGTGTGGTCCGTCGTAGTGGCAAAACTGCCTTCCATCGGTTTTGATTTTTCGGTCAGCCAGCGGTTCTGGCTGGCGGCCTTACCGGGCTTGTCAGGCGCCACACTGCGTATCTTCTATAGTTTCATGGTACCGATCTTTGGCGGGCGCCTGTGGACCATGCTCTCGACGGCATCATTGCTGATTCCGGCAATGGGTATCGGCTATGCAGTGCAGAACCCCGACACGCCTTACCTTATTTTCCTGGTGCTGGCACTGCTATGCGGCCTTGGCGGCGGCAATTTTGCCTCATCGATGGCCAATATCGCCTTCTTTTATCCAAAAGCGGAAAAGGGTCATGCGCTGGCATTGAATGCGGGTCTCGGCAATCTGGGTGTGTCGGTCATGCAGTTCCTCGTGCCGATCGTCGTCACCGCAAGCGTGTTCGGCACAATGAGTGACAACCCGCAGATATTGTCGGATGGCAGCAAGCTATGGATGCAGAATGCGGGCTTCATCTGGGTGCCGTTCATCATCGTGTCCAGCGTGGCGGCCTGGTTTGGTATGGATGACATTGCCGATGCGAAGGCCAGTTTTTCCGAACAGGCGATTATCTTCACCCGTAAGCACAACTGGATCATGTCGATCCTCTATACTGGGACCTTCGGTAGCTTCATTGGTTACTCGGCAGGCTTCCCGTTGCTGTCCAAGCTGATGTTTCCGGACGTGAATGCATTGCAATATGTATTTCTGGGTCCGCTGGTGGGCGCGGTCAGTCGCGCGGGTACGGGTTGGGTCTCGGATCGGTTCGGCGGCGGGCGGGTTACGTTCTGGACCTTCCTGGGCATGATCGCCGCGGTGTTTGGTGTGATTAGCTTCCTGCCCTCGGGCGGGACAGGTGGCAGCTTCATCGGTTTTTTCTCGGCCTTCATGGCGCTGTTCTTCCTGACGGGGGTCGGCAATGCGTCGACCTTCCAGATGATCCCCGCCATCATGGGCCGTGAGATAGCGCGCCTGATGCCGGAACTCAAGGCCGATGGCAGTCGCAAACAGGCGGAGCGCGAAAGTGCCGCAATCATCGCCTTCACCTCGGCCATTGCCGCCTATGGCGCCTTCTTTATCCCCAAGGCTTACGGTACCTCGATCGCTGCTACAGGCGGGCCAATCGCCGCGCTCTGGGGGTTCATGGGCTTCTACGTGGTCTGTGTAGTGCTGACCTGGTTCTACTACACCCGGCGCAGTGGGCTTCTTTACGCTGCCGAGCATGCATCGGGCGCGGCGGCAACCGTCTGAATTGACAGGGAACAAGCGATGAGCCAACTTCTTGACCGGCTGAACTTCCTGAAATCCATCCGCAAGGATACCTTTCATGGGAAAATAGCGGAAGCGATGGAAAAGGCGGCGTGGATAACAGCCGCACGCCGGTTCATCGACGAACTGCTGGCGCAGGCCGAAATCTCCGCTGTGCAACCGGATGCAGCCCAAAGCCATTAACATCATTGATAATAAGCATGAACTGCGTAAAGTAGGGCAAGGATCGCCTCTTAATCACCAAGCCACAACTGAATACCATGTTCCCACGCCCCCACATCACCGACTTCGATCACGGCGTCAGCGCGATCGATACTGAATACATCCGCCCCGGTCTCGATGCCAGTCACCTCATTGTCGACCGAGGCGAGGCCGCCTTCGTTGATACCGGCACGGCACATGCTTTGCCGCTGCTGCTGGGCGCACTGGCGCAAAAGGGCCTGCGTCCTGAACAGGTGCGCTATGTCTGCGTCACCCATGTCCACCTCGACCACGCTGGGGGCGCGGGGGTGCTCATGCAGGCCCTGCCCGAGGCGACGCTCATCGTACACCCGCGCGGCGCGCGCCATATGATCGACCCGTCGAAGCTCATGGCCGGCACCCGCGCGGTCTACGGTGAGGCGCGCACCGCTGAACTCTACGGCGAGCCCGTGCCGATAGCGCCTGGGCGCGTGCACACGGTCGAGGACGAGGCCCAACTCACGCTCGGTCAGCGCACGCTGCGTTTTCTCGATACCCCCGGCCACGCCTATCACCATTACAGCCTTGTTGACGATACTGCGGGCGCGGTCTTCAGCGGCGACACCTTCGGGCTGTCCTATCGGGAGCTCGATAGCCCGCGCGGCGCCTTTATCTTTCCCACCACCACGCCGGTGCACTTCGATCTCGAGGCGGCGCATACCTCCATTGACCGGCTCATGGCACAGTCGCCGCAGGCCATGTATCTCACCCACTACAGTCGTGTCGAGGCACTGCCGCGCCTAGCGCACGATCTGCACACCGCTCTGGAGAAGTATGTCGACATCGCCCGGCGCCATGGTGGTGAAACCGGCGCTGCGCGCCACAGCGCCATTGCCCGTGCGTTGCGTGCCTGGCTGGGCGCGCGGCTCGATGCGCACGGCACGCGGCTGAGCGCGGCGCAGATCGACACCCTCATCGGCATGGACGTGGAACTCAACGCCCAAGGCCTGTGCGTCTGGCTCGATCATCAGGACCGGGGTCAGGGATGATGCCCCGGTAGGCACCCCGTTCCAATGCGCGGTGCGAGGGTACGTGACCCCCCCCTGTTCAGAACACGACCTGTGCAGTGAGACGGAAATAATGGACGGGAGTCTCCAGGTGCACAAACTGGTGCTCGCCGGTAAACGCCTGGGCATAGGTATAAGACAGGCCAAACCAGCGATAATGCCAGTCAATACCCACGCCCCATCCCCCCAGCGCACCCCGGTAGCCACCGTTGAAGGCATAGGCCCGCCCATAGTCCGCAAACAGGCGGGTGTTCAGGGAGGCCAGCCAGGCAAGTTTGCGCCAGGGCTGCATCCATCGACCAACGGGGAAAATGAGATCGTTACGTGCCGACCAGCCACTGTCGGCAGACAGCACGTTTTCCTTGAACCCGCGCACTGAGTACTGCCCGCCCAGAATAAATTGCTTTTCACCGTGTCAATCCGGTATCAATGGGGTCCATCAATGGGGTCAGAGTAATTGATTTCATAAAGTAATGGGTATATAAGCACCCAA
>CAZLQI010000004.1:0-187970 GCA_964561765.1 uncultured Chromatiales bacterium | reverse complement strand
TGAAAAATGGGTAGATGATATTTTTGATTCCGTAAAACAGCTTAAACAATTTCCCAATAGTAGGCGAAAAAGCACAGGAGGGGTCAGGTCTCTCATTGTAACATCACAAAAGCTGCTCCATACTTGATGCGATTCAGGAGGACAGTATACCTATTTCCTAAAAACTGGTTTGCGGTGTGGTCTTTTGGGAGCTCTCCGCCCAACAGGGCCACTCAAGCCGACCGCTTTACCCTTCGCTGCGCTTCGTGAAGGGAGCACCGAGGGTGTAGCGACGGACGGTGAAGGAGGAAACTACGCGGCAACGTGCGAACGTGCAAAGAGCGGCTAAAAGTCAATCGGCACAAAGGCCTTCCGGTCTTGCTCAAGACCATGGCAAGGAAAGTACGCGGTCATTACAACTACTTCCGAGCCGTGGGAAACAGTCGAGGCCTGTGGACGTTCTACAAGTAAGTGGTGAAGTTGTTGTACAAGTGGTTGAATCGACAGAGTTAAAGACGAAGTCTGACGTGGCCGAGGCTGAAACGGGTACTGGAGCGCTTTGCGTTTCAGACGCCACCCAGCAGTTACGCCGGACAGCGAACCGGGGGGGCTCTTGCGTGATAATTTGTCTTGCTACGCGAGTGAGTATGTTTGAAGGGCCTTGTGCGGGGGACGCCGGGTAACCGATGTCCCTACTGCGACGGGCCTCTATGACTGAGAGAGGAAATTTGAACCGCAGGAGTTCTCCGAGTGTGATTTACGCATGATATGCGATAACACCTGCAAGCCAAACTTGGCCAGTGGTTGCCTGGTCAAGGACCGGTATCAATCTCAAATCTATTGTGTGGTGATAGTGGGACGGATGGCTGTATAGTACCTGTGTGCCCACCCTGGATTCTGGAGAAAAGGGCGTTTATTCTTCGCATCGTCTATACTGAAAAATGAAGGTAAAATGTAAGGCGTAAAAGCCATTATGTTGATGGGCGACGGTTATCAAACCGACGACGCTGCGGGGTAAACCGGGCAGTATCCAGGTGAAAATGCAGGTGTTATCGGGCCAATGAGTTTCAGCTTGGCAGCGGTAATCACTACAGCCCCGCGACCAAGAACTGTACGGTGATAAGCCGGATAATCGGCTTAGATAAACAGGGCACTACCACATGTAAATAGTGCTTGATGCAATGTCGGGAGCGAAGCCAATGAATCACGCACGATCGACGATAAAGCAGATGAGTATCCTGGTGATTCTGTCGCTGGTGGGTATCTGGTGGCCCGCGGCCGACGCCGCGCCCGATACCAAACCAGAAAGACACGCATTTGGTACAAATCCAGACCGCTATTATCTCCCGAAAAAAGCGATAGACACCACGGAAATACCCAATATCGTGCTCAAGGAATCGGACCGAGATGATCAGCCATTACCGTATTTCCAACTCAAAAAAGATGTTTATATGTTCTTTGGTAACATTGCCGAGGTTGATGAATTCAATCGTGGCTGGAATGGTAATGCCGGATTTATCGTGACCTCAGAGGGGGTTGTGGTGATTGATTCACTGGGCACCCCGAGACTGGGGCGGCGCATGATCGCCACCATTAAAGGTGTGACGCAGAAACCCATTAAGTATCTCATTATCACTCACAACCATCCCGATCATTCCTACGGTGCCGTCGCCTTTCGTAAGTTGGGTGGTGTCACCATCATCGCCCATCAGGGTACGCGGGATTATATCAACTCGGATCAGATGGACGGGTCGGTAGCATTTCGGCGTTCGTTTATCAACGCTGACATGCAAGGGTTTGAAGGCATACCGCCTGATATCACTATCAGTGGCAAACGGTTTTCAACCTATGATCTGAAGATCGGTAGCCAGACTTTCCATATTTATAATGTTGGTCAACATCATTCTGCGGGTGATCTGGTCGTACATGATGAAAAAAATAATGTAGTGTGGATATCTGATCTGGCCTTTAATCAGCGCACTACCTTTATGGGAGATGGTAATTCCAAACAAGCCATTGAGGTACAAGACTGGCTGCTCACGCGGTTCGCTGATGCCAGCCTGATGGTGCCCGGACATGGCAGCGCGCAGAGTAAACCTTTTCCCATGGTGCGCAAGACTCAATCCTATATGAAACGTTTGCGCAAAAAGATGTTAGAGGCCATTACCAACAATGTTGATCTGTTTGATGCGGTGAAAAATGCCGATTTCAGCGACTGGAGAAATACCCGGCTGTATGAGCTGAATCAGCGGACCAATGCTAATTTCGTCTATCGTGAGCTGGAGCTGGACAATTTCTAATTAGTGGTTGCGCAAGCAAGCTGATGAACGTTCAATCGTTCAATCGCTCAATCAGTTGTGTGGCGGCGCGCTCAGATACCACCAGGATCAGTTTCATCGATGCCCGTGTCATGCCGACGAAGAGCTTGCGCACGGTACGGTCGTCGAGTTCTCCGAAATCCACCTCTGTGAAGATGACGCACGGGGCGGATTGCCCCTTGAAGCGGTAGACCGAGTCGATGAGCACGTCCCCTTCTTCGAACAGGGGGTTGCTGAGCAGATCATAGTTACCAGTGAAGCGGCGCAGAGTGAAAGTGCCCAGCTGTGTGAGTGGCGTGAATCGGGAATGTTCGCGGCCATGGTAGGTGATGATGGCGATGGCCTCGCGAGTGAAGTGTGCGCTGAGCGCCCGGGTCATGGCCGTCTTGGTCTTGTTGAACAAGTCGCGGGTATCTGAGTAGCTCAGGATGTCCATGTTCGAGTGCGCGATGGGACTGCCGCTTCGGTAGTCCTTCGTTTCGCCGAGTAACCGGTTGAGTGATGCGAGGACATCGCGCGGGGTACGGTAATTGGTGTCGGCGTGTAGGGTCGACCAGCCCGGCAGTGTGACCGGCGGACGACCATAGAGATTTTGCATGGGGTCTTCCAGCCACCAGGCCCGCCCCTCGGGCCTCAGCAGTTTCAACAGCGCATGGCCCCAGAGTTCATTGAAGTCCTGACCTTCATCGACGATGAGTTCATCGAAACGCCAGTCGTCTCCCGGCACGAAACGATCCATGAAGTCCTCAAGGCGGTTGAAAACATCGGCCTGGGTAAAATCGGGAGACTCCCCCTGGCTGGTGGCGATGTGGTCGGCCAACTGATGAAAGGTGGCCACCGTGGCTGCGGGTGGTGCGTTGAGTGCGAGATGATCGGCGAGCGGACGGTTGTAGCACACATACAGCGCGCGCCGGTTAGCACCAGCGGCCTCCCTGAGCAGGGCGAGGGCGAGCTGCGTTTTGCCGGAACCGGCCGTACCGATGACACGCAGGCGTTGCGGCGTGCACTGGAACTGCTGTGCCCAGTAGGCCAGTCCACCTGAAAGGCGGGTGTAGAGTTGGCGGGTTTGGCCGATCAGAGCACCGATATCCGGCACCAGTTTCAGTGCGTCAGTGAGGAACCGGTGGAGCAGGTTGACGCGGTCGGTATCCTCGGCCTCACTGTGGTGCACTATAGCGAGGATCACCCTCGAAAGATGTTCGCGGCGGCTCGCATCGACGATGCGCTCCGGGGCGATGCCGGCACTACCCGGGGTCTTGATGGTGTAATCGGGGCAGTAGAGCAGGTAGTCGACAACAATTTTCGTTTGCGGCGCATACGTGTGCAGCCGGCTCTGGACCACCGTGATCGAGCGTGCTATCTGCACCGGGACGCTTTTTTTTACCTGAGCGTAATGTTTCTCCAGACCATCAACGCCCTCATGCAGGGAACCGGATTTCTGTTCGATGAGGAGCAGACGACCTGCAGGACTAACAATGGCAAAGTCGATTTCGCCAAAAAACGAGGTGCCCTTGTCGACGCGGGTCCAGTGGACACCGTGGTAGACACGACAGTTGTCGGGTAGCCCCGTGGCCAACACTTTCAGTGTTTCGAGCTCGCGCCGTGCGCCGCCGGTGAGTTTGAGCGCCTGCCAGCCTTCGGGGTAGATGATGGCCATGGTCAGATTTTGCACGACCTGCAGAAGGGAATCAATGTGCGGATCACGTTGAAGAAATACGGGTGTTGTGCAAGAAGGGGGGGGAGGCTGTTTCTTTGCACGGTAGGGCGATGAGTCCCTCCCCCCTGCCTGGGGCTGTTTAATCTATCTGGGAAAAAGTCGATTTTTGTTGACTGAGCTTCTTTTGATCGGTATGGCCCCTCTCCGACGGCGGGTGGCATCATCACTCACCCATGCACGCTGTCACCCAGGTGACCATGGCGCTTCATGTCGAGGGCGTGAAGGTAGCGTTGCAGGGCGGCGTCGATATGTGAGGGCAGATTCAGGAAGGCACAGCCGGTACGCTGGGCAGGTTTGCCATTGATCAGGGTGATGGGGTAGGTGTTGCGAATCTCGATATCGACGGTAAATTCGCCAAGCTCATTGAGTATGAGGATGCAATTGCGGTAGATCATCCCGGGTTGGAGGTCGAGTTCATGTTGGGCGTCGAGAATGCCGATGCCACCGCAACTGATGTCGACCAGGGTGACCTCGACGTTGTCTGGAGGGGAGGCTGGAGGTGTGGTTACCGGGCTTGGCGTTGCTGGCGAGGCGGCCTCGGGATGCGGGCCTGTTTCGCGCTTGATACGACAACGGGCAGGATGGGTCACGGGCGTGGTGAGACGATGAAATTCCCGTCGTTGCAGGTGCAGCAGGGACTGGGGCATCGGCGTCAGCAGTGCCGGTTCACCCTGATAGTCCACGGTTTTCAGTGTCTCGCTCTGCCACTGGATACGGACATCGTGATGGCGGGAGACGCAGATCAGTTGTTGTGCGCGGGCAAGCTGGTGGGTGGTCTCGGCATCGGATGTGCTGGAGAGTATCAGCCGTTTGTTCTCCGGCTCGGCCGCGAGCAGGCTGCACAACAGATAACGCTCATCAGGCCCATAGTAGGCCGTGACTAAAACGCCAGCGCTGTGCATCTGTTTGAACAGACGCCCGATCTGGCCCTTTGCGCGGACCTGATAGCGTTCTGCGCCACTGCTGCCCAGTTTAATTTTGGGCAGAGCAAAATCCGGTGTGGTATCGGCATGGTAGTGGGGCATAAAACGGCGCGTTACCTCAGAGGGGGGCTTTAATTGGTGCCGAACAGTCGACGCCACCAGCGTCGCCGGTTGCCGGGTTGGGGCAGGGCGGCAGGCAGATCCTCGGGGGGCTTCCGGGACAAGATCCAGCCGGGAAGCGGTGGAGGTGCACCACTTGAACCACAGACACTGCCCAGGTTGTTGGGGTCGTAAATCTTGATGAAGGCGGGGGTGTCGCGATCATCGGCGTAGACGATACCGCAGTAGTCCTCGCCATGATCCTGGCGCAGCAGCCGGTCGATCCCGGTCAGAAAGGTGTCCATGGCATCCGGGCTGGCAGTAGTTTTTGGCGGGGGCTCACCGATGGCATAGATGTACCAGCCGGCATCGGTTTGGGCACGCAGTGTAGCCCACAGGGTGTCGAGTTGTTCCCAACGCAACATGTTGATGAAACTGCCCCGGAAGGCTGTCATAAAGGGCGAAGTGGGTACCGCTGTGCGATCTTGTGTCTTTATACGGGTGTTCATCTCTGTGACATACCGGGTCGCTTGGTCACTGTGGTTTCGATGAGCGTGCCACGCCCTGTGCAGATATCACTGGATTGTACCTCATCGCTGCGTGATGTGTGTGGTGGGCGTTTGTGAGGGGGAAAATCATCTCGCGGCCCGTGAATGTTCCGGGTTGCCGTAGGTGCTGTATATGTCATCAGTCATGTCGTGGAAATTTTTTCTTAAACAGTCAGTTGCGCATTGATCCCGCCTGGAAGGCTGTTATCAGCGATCATGCCCAACCGCTGTCCGGGCTTCAATTGAACGGGGGTTGCGGGCGGCTCAGGGTGCGTGCTACCCGCGCCAGCGACCAATGGGCACGGGCCCAGTCCCAGAGCGTGGTGAGGCTGGCGTGGCGCAACGCATCGGGTGGGGCCTGGTTCAGGAAGTCGAGGGCGTGCCACAGGGCGATGACCGGGTGTTGCGTATCGAGTGCGTGGGCACCGTTTTGCTTGCTGAGTTTGATACCTTCGGCATCGACAGCGAGGGGCAGATGGGCGTAATCCGGCCTTGGCAGGCCGAGCAGGCGCTGGAGGTGGAGTTGGCGCGGGGTGGAGTCGAGCAGGTCGCTACCGCGCACGATCTGGGTAATGCCCTGGTTGGCATCATCGACCACTACGGCCAGTTGATAGGCAATCAACGCATCGGCCCGGCGCACGATAAAATCGCCGATATCCTGTTCCAGATCCTGGTATTGCGGCCCTTGCACACGGTCCTCGAAATGCAAGGGGTCACCTCGGCTGTCGACCCGCAGGGCCTGGGTGGTGCGTCCTGGTGGCAGACCCTCCCGGCAGGTCCCGGGATAATACTGGGGATGATGGTGGCGGCCAACCGCTGCGGCGATCTCGCTACGACTGCATGCACAGGGATAGACATACCCTTGTTCGGTGAGCCGTGTGAGCGCTGTGGTGAAGGTCTCCCGGTGATGGCGCTGGTAGTGTACCGTTTCATCCCAGTGTAGACCGAAGGCCTCCAGGGTGCGCAAGATGGCGTCAGCGGCACCGGGTACCTCACGCGGTGGGTCAATATCTTCGATACGCACCAGCCAGTTGCCGTTGCGGGTGCGCGCTTCAAGAAAACTGGCGACTGCGGCGATCAGGGAGCCAAAGTGCAGGGGACCGGTGGGGGAAGGCGCAAAGCGTCCCCGATAGGGTGAGGGCGGTTCGGAGACGAGGATCGACATCACGTATGTTTTGGAGTGTACCGTTGCAGGTTGTGAGAAGGGCGTACCTTGGTTGCGTGATTGGCCCCGACGGCCTAGCCTAGCGGTTAGGACCGGCGGCGGGAAGCCTGATAGGCGGGCCAGATACCACGTACTGGCTGTGGATTAAGCGCTATACTTTGGCAAATGGACCGCGTGAGGAGATGTGATGTCTGACAATGAGCGATTGATAATCGAAGGGGTGCGTGAGGATGGCAGTCGGTTGCGACCCAGCGACTGGATCGAGCGTATCTCCGCCACATTGGCCCATTTCGGTTCGGATCACCGCCTGCATTATGCCCCGGAGGTACAGCCCTGCATCATCGAGGGAAAAAAATGTCTGGTCGTGGACCGTGACCTCGGCAATCGCAATCCGGCCGCTCTCGATTTCATTCTGACGTTTGCGCGCTCCAATCAACTTCGGATCATCGAAGACCGCCGCACGGAACAGCAGGACGTCGAACACGAACGCCGTAGCGAGTCCGATCAGTGAAACACCGATAACGCCCGTCCCGGGTAGCGTCGGTAACGCGCCAAGGGCCTGGCCCGTGAACCGGGCCGGGTCATTTTAGCTCATTTGTTTTTCACGGATCTCGTCCAGGGTCTTGCAGTCGATGCACTGCGTTGCCGTGGGCCGCGCTTCGAGTCGACGGATACCTATCTCGACACCACAGATTTCACAGAACCCATATTCGCTGGATTCAAGATTCTTCAGGGCCTCGTCGATCTTCTTGATGAGTTTGCGCTCCCGATCCCGGGTCCGCAGTTCCATCGTGAATTCCGATTCCTGAGTGGCCCGATCATTTGGGTCCGGGAAGTTGGCGGCCTCATCCTGCATGTGATGTACGGTGCGGTCGACCTCTTCCATCAGTTCGTGTTTCCAGGCCAGCAGGATATGGCGAAAATGCGCCGTCTGCTGCTCATTCATGTATTCCTCGCCCTTCTTCATTTCATAGGGCGTGAATTTCTTGAAACCGGCCAGGGCGGAACCCGGTTTATCCCCGGATTGGTTTTTCGCCGTCGTTGTCGGTTTGCTGGCGGTCTTTTTGGACGCAGGTGCCTTCTTTGCTGGGGTAGCCTTGGTGGTGGCCGGTTTCTTTGCCGCGGCCTGTTTGGCGGGGGCCTTTGGGGCCGCTGCCTTCTTGGGGGCCGCCTTGGCGCTGGTCGTCTTCTTTACAGACATCAGTTCCTTACCTCTCTCCTGCCGGGTCGTTGTTTACGGTTGTCGCGAAACCGAAACGCGCTTCTATACCAGAATAATCGGGTTCGCGCAAATCCGGTGGTTACCGGCGGGGTGCATCCACCGGTGGACTCGGTTACTCTATGTGCTTGGATTTCCATATGATTTGTTGTTGCCTACGGGAGTATACATGTCGTCGTTGCACGCCTTGTTGTTTGATGTGGATGGTACCTTGGCGGATACCGAACGTGATGGCCATCGCGTGGCCTTCAATCTCGCTTTTTCACAGGCCGGTCTGGATTGGCACTGGGATGTCGCGCTCTACGGTGCGTTGTTGAACGTGACGGGTGGCAAGGAGCGCATTCGTCATTATCTCGATCACTATTGTCACGATTTTACCCGCCCCACCGATCTGGACGATTTTATCGCCTCGCTGCATCACATCAAGACTGCCCACTATACGGCCTTGCTGGCCAGGGGAGAAATCCCGCTGCGCATCGGCGTGCGCCGGCTGCTGGAAGAGGCCCGAGCCGAGGGGCTGCGCCTGGGTATTGCCACTACCACGACACCCGCCAACGTCGAGGCTCTGCTCGAACATGCCCTCGCCCCCGGCGCACAGGACTGGTTCGAGGTCATTGCGGCGGGTGACATCGTGGCAGCGAAAAAACCCGCGCCGGATATCTATACCTATGCCCTGGAGGCTATGGGGCTGACCTCGACGGCGTGCCTGGCCTTCGAGGACTCCGGCAATGGGTTGCGGTCCGCGTGCGCTGCCGGGCTGAGCACCGTGGTTACGGTCAATGATTATACCCGCGGGCATGATCTCGGCAATGCGGCGATCGTGTTGGACCATTTGGGTGAGCCGGATATCGCGTTCACCGTGCTCGGTGGTGAGGCGGGCACGTCTCGCTACCTCGATGTGGCGTTGATTCGGATGTTACATGCCCATCCTGCTGGTATCCGTTATGCGCATGACTGACACGGACGTGCCGCCGTTGGTTCCCCACCTGGCTGCGCGTTTGCACGACATCCGGCCCTTTCGAGTCATGGCGCTGCTGGCCCGTGCTCGCGCCCTGGAGGCTGCTGGGTGTGACATCGTGCATATGGAGATCGGCGAACCGGATTTCCCCACCCCTGCGCCTGTGGTGGCCGCCGCACAGGCGGCCATCGCGGAGGGGGCGGTGCATTACACCCCGGCCTTGGGACTACCGGCGCTGCGTGAGGCCATTGCCGGCTTCTACCAGTCGCACTACGGGGTGAGCGTTCCGGCACGGCGTGTCGTTGTCACCCCTGGGGCATCCGGTGCCCTGTTGCTGACTCTGGGGGCGTTGCTCAATCCGGGCGAGGCCGTGCTGATGGCCGATCCCGGCTATCCCTGCAACCGACATTTTGCCCGTTTTGTGGAGGGGCATGCGTGTAGCGTGGCAGTGACGGAACAGACCGGTTTTCAGCTGACGCCGACGCTGGTCGAACGCCACTGGGGCAAGGAGACGGTGGCCGTGCTGGTCGCCTCGCCAGCCAATCCGACCGGTACGGTCGTGCCCGAGTCCGATCTGCGCGAGATGGCCGCCATCGCCCGCTCACGCGGCGGCGTGCTGATCGTCGATGAGATCTACCATGGGCTGATTTACGACGGTGAGGACCGCACCGTGCTGAGTTTGAGCGATTCGACACGGGATGCCCGGGCATTGGGCGACAACGTATTCGTGATTAACAGTTTTTCGAAGTATTTTGGTATGACCGGCTGGCGCCTGGGTTGGTTGGTGTCGCCCGATGCCTGGGTTGAGGCCATCGACCGCCTGGCGCAGAACCTGTTCCTGGCCGCCTCCACACCGGCCCAGTATGCTGCCCTGGCGGCCTTCGCGCCGGATAGCTTGGCCCTCCTCGATGCGCGGCGGCAGGCATTTCAGGCACGGCGTGACTTTCTGTTGCCGGCCCTGCGCGCGCTGGGCTTCGGGATTCCGATGACCCCTCAGGGGGCATTTTATCTGTATGCGGATTGTTCGGCCTTCACCGACGACAGTGCGGGTTTTGCCACCCGTTTGCTGGAAGAGGCGGGGGTGGCGGTGACTCCCGGGCTGGATTTCGGCGTTAATGCCCCGGAGCGCCACCTGCGCTTTGCCTACACTACTGCGTTACCACGACTCCAGGAAGGCGTGCGTCGTCTGCGCGCCTTTCTCGGCTAAGGGCGTGTGCCGGTTAAGGGGTGCGCTGGCCGTCACACCCCTTAACCGTACGGTTCGCCCCTGCATGTTCGACCTCCAGATGCTCCATCCCCCAATGATCTATCCACAGGGCCGTTGCGCCTGCCACAGCCGCCGGCATGACCAGAAAGTTCACCAGCGGGATCAGGGTTGCCAGCAGGGTTGCACCGCCAAAGCCAAGACTTAGCCAGCGTTTTTGCCTGAGCACCTTGCGTTGTTCATGGAAGCCTAACCCGTGATTGGCCATCGGGTAATCTGCGTATTGCACGGCCAGCATCCAAGCACCGAACAGGGCCCAGAGAAACGGGGCGATGAGATTCAGTACCGGGATCAGGAAGGCCACCAGCAGGGGTACTACCCACAGCAAGTAGTAGGCGTATTTGCGCACTTCACTCAGGACGGTGCTGCGGATTTCACCCAGCAGGGACAGGCCGCTGTCGGGCTTGTGTCCGGTGAGGTGGTACTCCACCGCCTCGGCAAGGTAGGCGTTGAAGGGTGCAGCGATCAGATTGGCGATCAAGGTGAACAGGAAAAATACCAGAATGACCGCAGTGAGGGCGAACAATAGCCAGAGCAGCCAGGAGAGCCACGCCAGCCAGTGCGGCAGTTGTGGCAGCAGGTGGTCAATCAGGTTGCCAAAGGACTGACCGCCAAAGGTGAGCAGGGCGGCAAACAGTACGATGTTGATGAGCAGGGGCACGATGACGTAGCGGCGCACGCCGCTGTGGTTGAGCAGGGCAAGGCCGCGCAGTAGATAGGCCGCACCGCTGATTGGGTTGTTGCGCATAGTGGGTGTCCTTATGTGCTTGTGTGTTTCTCGGTACAAGGCTACCCGGTGGTGAGCCGCAGGCGCGCCCATATTGATGGGTGCGTGCCCTTTAAACCGAAACCACGCTGCGATAATACCGTGTTCATGCGCCGGGGCCTGGTGACCGGTTACGTGTATAACCGGTACGGGCGAGTAGCGCGACCCCGTAGGCGGCCTCCTGATGGCGCGCGCTGAGCAGCGGTATGTCCAGCTGCCGGGCACGCAATCGAGTCCAGGCCGGATTGGTGGCACCACCGCCAACCGTGCATACTGCTCCCGGATAGGAGGCGCCCAGCCGGGCGAGCAGGACGTAACCCGTTTGCTCGATCTGTGCCATCCCCTCGAGCATGCCCTGTAAAAACCGGGTGTCGTCGTCCGGGCGCGGGGTGAGACGGGGGGCGAGGTCCGGGTTGCAGGTCGGGAAGCGCTCGCCTGGCGCCGGCAAGGGGTAGTAGTCCAGGCCGGTGGGGATGTCGGGTTGCATCCGGGCGCTGAGCTGGACGAGGTCGGCGTCGTTGAAAAAACGCCGCAGCACGGCGCCGCCGGTGTTGGAGCTGCCACCGACCAGCCAGCGCTGCAGTATCAAGGGGGTGGCGGCAGTGGGCCGCATGCGCTTACCCGCCGTTGATACGTGCGCTGGTTCGCTTCCCTGCACGGTTGTCATCGGGGCGGTTTCCACGCGGTTGGCGGTGTCGCATTCGGGCAATGGTTGACTGTAGACACCGTATTGCGGGGCGAACACAGGCTGGTCGGCGATGATCTTGAGCACCAGGGTCGAGCCCAGCGAGGTCACGGCGTCCCCGGTGCGGCAGACGCCGGTGGCGAGAAAGGCGGCGGTGCTGTCAGTGGTGCCGGCCACCACCAGGACGTCCCGGGGCAGACCGAGTGCCGTGGCCACCTCAGTGAGCAGGGGTGCGAGCGGTGTGCCGGGTGCAACGACACCGGGCAGGCTGGTTCGATCCACACCGAGCGTATCCAGCCAGTCGGGCCAAGCCCCGCTGAGCGGATCGTAGCCGAGTTTGAGGGCGTTATTGGTATCGGTGGTGTCATAGCGACCGTTCAGGCAGCCGGTCAGCCAGTCGGCCTGGTGGAGGGTCTGGTGGGGATGTGGGGCGGGACGATGCGCCTGTAGCCACAATAACTTGGCCAGTGTGGCACTGGGACCATGGGCAGCGGTCTCGGCGGGGGCGATGCAGCGGATGCGCTCGGCCTCGGTGAGGGCGCGGGCATCGTTGTACATCAACGCGGGTCCCAGTACGTGGCCCTGCGCGTTGCAGTGCAGCACGGTCCCGGAGGTGCCATCGACGGCCAGGGCAACGACCCGCTGCGGATCGATCCGATGGACCAGATAACGCAATACCGCCTGCACGGCCAGCCACCACAGGGCGGGAGATTGTTCCACAGCTGACCCCTGACGTTGGGGAGGCGAAAGCGTGGCTCGGGCCTCGGCCAGTACCCGGGCGTCGCGGTCGATAGCAATGGCACGGCACCCGGAGGTGCCGAGATCGATGCCGATGAACAGGTCGCGGGGTGTCTCAGCGTGCATTGAGGTGGTCACGTGAGTCTGTGTCGGGCGTCATTGTCGATTGTCCAGTGCGACGCGTACGCTGTGTGCATGGATGTCACGATAGCGGCTGCACGGTGTGGGGACAAGCGCGAGGGCCTGGATCTTTTCAGCTCTTAGTCTCCGGTCCCGAGTCCGGAATTCAAGGTAGAGTGACAGTGGCGGGTGGAGTCCAGTCGGGTTGATGATGTTCGGCCACGACTGTGGTGTAGAGGCCGCCGCGGACATTGAACACGGCGCGCAGGCGCATGAAACGTGGTGCGGTGGCCGCGACCAGGTCATCAAGGATACGGTTGGTGACGGCCTCGTGGAAGGCGCCCTCGTCACGGTAGGACCAGACATAGAGCTTGAGGGTTTTGAGTTCCACGCAGCGCTGATCGGGTACATATTCCAGGTGCAGGGTGGCAAAGTCGGGCTGCCCGGTCATGGGGCACAGGCAGGTGAATTCGGGGATCTCGATGCGGATGGTATAGTCGCGTTCCGGCATTGGATTGTCGAAGGTGGCGAGGTCTTTGCTGGGTCGTGTGCTCATGAGCGGGAAGATACCGGGACGGGCTCAGGGTGACAAGAGGTGGTCTCATTGGTGCTCACCGGTCGTTGTGCGGTGTGTCCACCCGGCTGGAGCCTGCCGCATTGAGACCGGGAGGTGGCGATTCTGCATGGAAATTGGTGTATGTCAATCTTGTATAGTGGAACGCTGATCTTGTATCTTGCTCGGCTATGCGCCTGACAAAGATTAAAATCGCGGGATTTAAGTCCTTCGCCGACCCCACGACCATCCTCCTGCCCAGCAACCTGATTGGCGTGGTCGGGCCCAATGGCTGCGGTAAATCCAATATCATCGATGCCGTGCGCTGGGTCATGGGCGAGTCCTCGGCCAAGTATTTGCGTGGTGAATCCATGGCGGACGTCATCTTTAACGGCTCCACGTCACGCAAACCCGTCGGTCAGGCCTCCATCGAACTGGTCTTCGACAACAGCGACGCTACCCTGGGTGGACAATATGCCCAGTACGGTGAGGTCTCTGTCAGGCGTCTGGTGACGCGCGACGGCCAGTCGAGCTATTACCTCAACGGGACCCGTTGTCGGCGCCGTGACATCACCGATATCTTCCTCGGTACCGGCTTGGGGCCGCGCAGTTACTCCATTATCGAGCAGGGCACCATCTCGCGCATTATCGAGGCCAGGCCCGAGGAGTTGCGGATCTTTTTCGAGGAGGCAGCGGGTATCTCCAAGTACAAGGAGCGCCGTCGCGAGACTGAGAACCGTATTCGTCACACGCGGGAAAATCTGGACCGGCTCAATGATCTGCGCGAGGAACTCGACAAACAACTGGCGCATCTTCAGCGCCAGGCACACACCGCAGAGCGGTTCAAGGCGCTCAAGCAGGAGGAACGCCTGGTACGCGCCCAGTTGCAGGCCTTGCGCTGGCAGTCCCTGAACCGCCATGCCGGTGAGCTGGAGACGCGTATCCGTGAGCATGAGACCGGTTATGAGGCGGCGGTGGCTCGCCAGCGTGCTATCGAGGCGGAGACCGAGACGCATCGTGACCTGCACGCGGAGGCCACCGAGGTCTTCAATACCGCACAGAGCCGATTTTACAGCGTCGGTGCCGACATTGCCCGTCTGGAACAGAGTATCCAGCACACCCGTGAGCGCTGCCAGCAACAACAGCAGGACCTGACACTGCTCGATCGCACGAGTGGCGAGGCACGTGAACACCTGGAGAATGAGCACCGGCGTGTTGATGTGCTGGAGGCTGAACTGCAGGACAACGAACCGGCCTTGGGTGTTGCCCAGGAGACCGAGCGTGTATCTGCCGCTGCCCAGGCTGATGCGGAACAGACGATGCAGGACGGACAACTGCATTGGGATGAGTTCAATGCCCAGGCCAGCGAACCGGCCCGTGTCGCTGAGGTCGAACGCACGCGCATTGGTCAGCTCGAACAGCAGATACTGCAGCTACAACAGCGTCTGGAGCGCATGCAGGAAGAGTTGAGTGCCCAGTCCACCGTGCAGATTGAGGCGGAGATTGCCGATATTAGCGTGCATGCCATGCAGGCCGAAGCCGGCGTGGAGGAGGCCCAGACACGATTGGATGAATTGCAATCCCGCATTGCGGCGCAGCGTGACCACAATCACCGTGCCAGTAGCAGACTGGATGAGGCCCGCAGTCGATTGCAAGCCCTGCGCGGGCGTCAGGCCGCGCTGGAGGCCCTGCAACAGGCCGCACTAGGCAAACGCGATGGTGCGGTGCAGCAGTGGTTGGAGCGCCGGCAACTCGATGCCCATCCGCGTCTGGCCGAAGGACTGGAGGTGGAGCAGGGCTGGGAGCGTGCCGTGGAGTGCGTGCTCGGTGCCAACCTCGAGGCGGTCTGCATTGATGGCATGGACCCGGTCACCGAGTTGTTGGGCGAACTGGCAGCGGGCAGCCTGACCCTGTTCGATACTACCGGGAAGACTGCCTCCCCGGCAGCGGCATCTGTCGATGCCGGTTTGCTGGACAAGGTGCGGGCCCCTTGGGCGCTGGATTCGTTGTTGAGCGGCGTGTCCGTCGCTGAGACCCTCAACGAGGCCCTGATGCGCCGCACCCATCTGGCCGGGCGTGATTCCATCATTACCCGTGACGGCATCTGGATGGGCAGGGACTGGCTGCGGGTGGTACGTGATCAGGACGAACGCAGCGGTGTTATCGCCCGCGAGCAAGAGCGCAAGCAGCTCGATGAGTCGCTTGCGACCCTGAGCGAAGAGACCGGCACGCTGCAAGCGCAGTTGGAGCATGGGCGCGAGGCGCTCTCTGCGCTTGAGGCCGAGCGCGAGGAGGCGCAGGCGGCCAGCAATCGTGCCAACCAGGCCCGGGTCGGCTTGCGTGCGGACCTCAGTACCCGCCAGATGCGTCTGGAGCAGGTGCAGTCCCGATGCACTCAGCTGGAGGCCGAACTGGAAGAGGCCAGGGTGCAGATCGGCGCCGATAACGAAGAAGTGATCATGGCGCGCGGGCGCCTGCACGAGGCCATCGAACGCATGGCCAGTCTGGACCGGCAACGCGAGACCCTGACCCAGCAGCGCAGCGCCCTGCGTGAACGGCTCGATACGGTGCGCACGCAGGCCCGCACAGCGCGGGATGCAGCGCATGCGCTTGCCCTGAAAACCGGTACCCTGCGCACGGAGTTGAATGCCACGCGCCAGGGACTGGAGCGGGCTCAGCACCAGCTCGATCAGCTCGACGAACGACGCGAGACGCTGCGCGTGGCATTGGCCGAGAGTGATGATCCCATTAAGGCCATGGGACAGGAACTCGAGGAACACCTGTCCCGGCGCATGCAGGTCGAGGTGGAGCTGGCCGCGGCACGCGGCAGACTGGAGGATATCGATCAGCGCCTGCGCGAACTCGACAGCGAACGCGTTGAGGCCGAAGAGCAGGTGTTGCGGATTCGCGGTGAACTCGAACAGGTCCGCATGAGTGGGCAGGAACTCAAGGTGCGTCGCCAGACCCTGCAGGAACAGATCGCCGAATCCGGTTTCGAGATCGAATCCTTGCTCGAAGCGATGCCGGAAGGGGCTGAGGAGGCGGGCTGGAGTGAGCAGGTCGAGGCGCTTGAGCGGCGCATCCAGCGGTTGGGACCGATCAATCTGGCCGCTATCGACGAATACGAGCAGCAGTCCCAGCGCAAGCAGTATCTGGATGCCCAGTATACAGACCTGACCGATGCCCTGGCGACGCTGGAAAATGCGATGCGCAAGATCGACCGCGAGACACGCACCCGCTTTAAGGAGACCTATGATCGGGTCAACGCCGGTATGCAGGCCATGTTCCCGCGCCTGTTCGGCGGCGGTCATGCCTACCTGGAGCTGACCGGCGATGATTTGCTCGAAACCGGCGTCACGGTCATGGCTCGCCCCCCCGGCAAGCGCAACAGCAGCATTCATCTGCTTTCCGGTGGCGAGAAGGCATTGACTGCCGTGGCATTGGTGTTTGCCATCTTTGAACTGAATCCGGCCCCGTTTTGTATCCTCGATGAGGTCGATGCACCACTCGACGATTCCAATGTTGGACACGTCTGCCGACTGATCAAGGCGATGTCGGACCGCACCCAGTTCATCCTCATCACGCACAACAAGGTGACGATGGAGATCGCCGAGCATCTCATCGGTGTGACCATGCACGAGCCGGGGGTGTCGCGTCTGGTGGCGGTGGATGTGGAAGAGGCTGCGGCCCTGGCGGCGATGTAATCCCCACGGCTGCAATACACGAATACATACGGCTATGCGCATGGACATACTATGGACGCACTGCGTTTGATCCTGCTTGTCATCGGCGTGATCGCGGTAGCAGTTATCTACTTCTACAACCGCCAGGCCCGCCAGGAGCGTCGACGCACGCAGGAAATGCGCGAACTGTTCGAGGCCCGGAGCGAGGCCCTGGACGATATTCCCGAACTCGATCGCAGTGCCGCTGTACTGCCCGATGGCAGTGAGGCGCCACTGCAGGAGGAGTTTGCCCGTCTCTCCAATCTGGTGGCCGAACAGCGCCCCTCACGCGGGGGCAATGAAGCGGGCGCACACGCGCATGAAGCTCGGGATATGGCAGCGGGGGAATCTACCGCGAGCGATACCACTGCGCCGCGCACCAGTGCGCCCACTGGCGAAGAGCTGATCATTGTGTGTCACATCATGGCAGCGGAGGGAGGCCGGTTGAACGGCACAGACATTCTGGCTGCCACGGCGCGGGCCGGTTTCCAGCTCGGCGACAGGGCCATCTTTCATGACCTCGTGGTGGCGCCATCAGCAGATTTGGCGACAGCTTCGCCAGCACCGGTTCTGAGTCTGGCCAATGCCCTGGAGCCGGGCACCTTTGAGCGGGACACGATGGACCGTTTTTCCTCGCCCGGCCTAACCCTGTTCCTGCACCTGCCGGGTCCGCTGGAGGGCCGTGCCGCCTTCGAGCGTTTACTGAGCAAGGGCCGACAGCTTGCCGAAGGGCTCAATGCCGAGTTGTGTGACGAGACCCGCAGCGTGTTGACGCCACAAACAGTCAACCACTTGCGCGAACGCGTCGAGGCCTTTCGCTTCAAACAGCAGATGGCTGAGTTGGGAAAACGCGGCGAATAATCACCACACGCAGCAACCGACAACACGAACATCATGGTCATTTCCACGCCTATCCAGCAGCACATTGACGCCCTGCGTGATGATATCCGTCATCACAACTATTGTTACTATGTCCTCGATGCCCCGGAGGTGCCGGATGCAGAGTATGACCGTCTCATGGGCGAACTCCAGGCGCTGGAGGCGCAATACCCGGCACTCATTACCATCGATTCACCCACCCAGCGTGTCGGGGGGGCACCGTCCAGGCAGTTCGACGCGGTGCACCATGCGTTGCCGATGTTGTCGCTGGCCAATGCCTTTCATGAGGAGGAGGTGGCGGACTTTGACCGCCGTGCCCGTGAGCGTCTCCGGTTGGTGCAGGCGGAGATTGAATACGTCGCTGAGCCCAAGCTCGACGGCCTGGCGGTGAGCCTGCTATATGAAGAGGGCACACTGGTACGTGGTGCGACGCGTGGCGACGGTAGCACCGGAGAGGATGTCACGCACAATGTACGCACCCTCCAGGCCATTCCCCTGCGCCTCTACGGCAAGGGCTGGCCCCGACGCCTGGAGGTGCGCGGTGAGGTGTTCATGCCGCATGCGGGCTTTGCGGCCCTGAATCGGCGCCAGCGCGAGGATAATGCCAAGCCCTTCGCCAACCCGCGCAATGCGGCAGCCGGCAGCCTGCGCCAGCTCGATCCGCACGTGACGGCGACCCGCCCCCTGGATATGCACTGCTATGGCATCGGCCTGGTCGAAGGGGGTGACCTGCCAGTCTGCCACGATGCTATTCTGGCCTGTTTGCGAGACTGGGGGTTGCGGGTCAACCCCGAAATTCGGCGAGTACAGGGGATTGCCGGCTGCCTGAACTATTATCGCGATATACTCGCACGCCGCGATGCGCTGGCCTATGACATCGATGGCGTGGTCTACAAGGTGAATCGTCTCGATTATCAGGACCAGCTGGGGTTTGTCGCCCGAGCGCCGCGCTGGGCATTGGCGCACAAGTTTCCCGCCCAGGAGGAAATGACGCTCCTTGAGGACATCGAGGTGCAGGTGGGGCGTACCGGGGCGTTGACCCCCGTGGCACGCCTCAAGCCGGTGCATGTGGCTGGCGTGACGGTGACCAACGCCACACTGCACAATCAGGACGAGATCGAGCGCAAGGACGTGCGCATCGGCGATACCGTGATCGTGCGCCGCGCGGGTGACGTTATCCCCGAGGTGATCGGTGTGGTACTCGCAAAGCGAGCGAAGAAGACACGCCGTTTTCGTCTGCCGGATCGGTGCCCAGTGTGCGCGTCTGCGGTGGTGCGCCTGGACGGCGAAGTGGTGGCGCGTTGTACCGGGGGGCTGTATTGTGCGGCGCAGCGGCGTGAGGCGATCAAACACTTTGCCTCGCGCCGCGCCATGGATATCGAGGGGTTGGGTGACAAGCTCATCGCGCTGCTCGATGAAAGGGGCCTGATTCAGGACCTGAGCGATCTCTATCACCTGGAGCGTGGCACGCTGGCGGGCCTGGCACGCATGGGCGAGAAATCGGCCGACAATCTGTTGCAGGCCCTGGACAAGAGCAAGGCCACGACGCTGGCACGCTTTCTCTATGCACTGGGCATACGCCAGGTCGGTGAGGCCACCGCGCAGGTCTTGGCAAACCATTTCGGTGAGCTTGAGGTCATCGAGGCGGCGGGTGAAGAGGCCTTGCTGGCGGTGCCCGATGTCGGCCCCACTGTGGCGGCCAGTATCCGCGCCTTTTTCCATGAAGCGCATAATCTCAGTGTTATCGACAAGCTGCGCAAGGTCGGCGTGTACTGGGCGAGCGTGACTGTGCCTCCCCGCGAGGCCCAGCCACTGGCCGGCAAGACGTTTGTCCTCACCGGCAGCCTGGAGGGGCTGACGCGTGATATGGCAAAACAACGCTTGCAGGCGCTGGGTGCCAAGATAACCGGCAGTGTGTCGAAGAAGACCGATTATGTCATCGCCGGGGCCGATCCTGGGTCCAAGTACGACAAGGCACGGATGTTGGGTGTCTCCATCCTGGACGAAGCGGCCCTGCTTGCCCTGCTGGCCAGCGCCGACAAGGGGTGATGTCAAGTACCCCCCCCCCACACACAATTCCGGTTCCAGATTTAGTCCAGGGCCACGGGCTGGGTGTGCCAGATGTGCTCGGCGTATTCCCGAATGGCACGGTCACTGGAGAACATACCGAGCCGGGCGACGTTGAGTGTGGCCCGGCGTGTCCAGTCTGGCGTATCTTGGTAGAGCGCGGCGGCACGTTGCTGGCAGTCCACGTAGGCGGCGTAGTCGGCCAGCACCAGATACGGATCGCCCTCATCGAGTAATCGGTGGAGGATGGGATGGAAACGCTTGGGTTGCGCCGGTGAAAAATAACCACTGCCTATCATGTCGAGCACCCGGCGCAGCATAGGATCGCGTTCGTAGTATTCGCGCGGGGTGTAGCCGTCGGCCTGCAGGGTCACGACCTGTTCGGCGGTGTGTCCGAAGATAAAGATATTGTCCTCACCGACCTGTTTGCCGATCTCGACATTGGCGCCATCGAGGGTGCCAATGGTCAGCGCCCCGTTGAGTGCCAGTTTCATGTTGCCGGTGCCCGATGCCTCGGTGCCGGCAGTGGATATCTGCTCGGAGAGGTCGGCGGCGGGGATGATGTCACCTGCGGTCGAGACATCGTAATTGGGGATATAGACGACATGCAGACGTCCCCGTGTGCGTGGGTCGTGATTGACCACGACCGCGATGTCATTGATGAGTTTGATAATGAGTTTGGCCAGGTAGTAACCGGGTGCGGCCTTGCCGGCAAAGATCACAACCCGCGATGCGAGCAGGTCTTCGCCGTCGCATACGCGATTGTAGAGCGTGACCACATGCAGGGCATTGAGCAACTGGCGCTTGTACTCATGGATGCGTTTGATCTGCACATCGAACAACGCGTTGGTGTCTACCGTATAGCCCATATGCTTTTGTATCAGCGCAGCGAGGTAGCGCTTGTTGCGGTGTTTGACCTCATGGAAGGCGGTCTGAAATGCGGCGTCGGCGACAAATTTCTCCAGTCGCGTGAGCTGCTCGAGATCGGTGACCCAACCCCGGCCTATGTGTGAGGAGATCAGCTCCGAGAGTGCCGGGTTGATTTGCAGCAGCCAGCGCCGTGGTGTGACGCCGTTGGTGATGTTGATGATCTTGTCCGGCTCCAGCGCATCGAAGTCGGCCATGAGAGTGGTGCGCATGATGCGGGTGTGAATTGCGGACACGCCGTTGACACGGTGTGAACCGACGATGGCCAGGTGGGCCATGCGTACTCGCCGCCCCTGGGTCTCGTCGATGAGCGACATGCGTTGCAGGCGCTGGACATCACCGGGGAAACGGTGGGCGATGTGTTTGAGCAGGCGGTGGTTGATCTCATAGATGATTTGCAGATGCCGGGGCAAGACCCGTTGCATTAACGTAACCCGCCAGGTCTCCAGCGCCTCGGGCATGAGTGTATGGTTGGTGTAGGAGAAAGTTCGCCGGGTGATGTCCCAGGCGCACTCCCAGTCCAGGTGGTATTCATCGAGCAGGAGCCTGAGCAATTCGGCAATGGCGATGCTCGGGTGCGTGTCATTGAGTTGAACGGCAGCCCGATCAGGGAAGAGTGCCCAGTCATCGTGCTGGAGGCGAAAACGATTGATAATATCCTGGATGGAGGCGCTGACGAAGAAATATTCCTGCTTCAATCGCAGTTCCCGCCCCATGTCTGTGGTGTCGTCGGGATACAGTACGCGGGAGATATTCTCCGATTCATTCTTCTCCTGCACGGCCTGGATATAGTTGCCGACATTGAAATAACCGAGATTGAAATCCCGAGTGGCCTTGGCGGACCACAGGCGGAGGTTGTTGACCGTATTCGTCGCATAACCCGGAATCGGGGTATCGTAGGCCATGGCCATCACCTGTTGGGTATCCACCCAGTGGTGGCACAGGCGGCCGTGCTCGTTGCGAAATTCTATCACCTTGCCGTAGAAACGGACCGGGTACAGGACCTCGGGGCGAGGATATTCCCAGGGGTTGCCATAGCGCAGCCAGTTGTCGGGATGCTCTATCTGGTATCCGTTCTCGATGCGTTGGTGGAACATGCCGTATTCATAGCGGATGCCATATCCATAGCCGGGCAGGCGCAAGGTAGCCATGGTATCGAGATAGCATGCCGCCAGCCGACCCAGACCGCCATTGCCAAGGGCGGCATCATTTTCCTCTTCCTGCAGGGCTTCGAGCTTGAGGCCGAGATCAAGCAATGCCGCTTCGCTTTCGTCCTTGATGCCCATGTTGATAAGGCTGTTGCCCAACAGCCGACCGATGAGAAACTCCATTGAGAGGTAATACACCCGTTTCGCGTCCTTGTTCTGGTGGGCACGCATGGTCTTGGTCCAGCGTTCAATGAGGCGGTCGCGTACGGCATAGGCCAGCGCGTGGTACCAGTCGCGACCCGTGGCGATATAGGGGTCCTTGCCCACGGAATGGATCAGATGATCGGTGATGGAGCGTTTGATGGACGGTGTGTCCAGGCCGAGATCGCTATAGAGAAATCCCGCCTGGCGCGCTTTCGATCGATTGTGTGTGGTGTCGGACACGCGGTGTTCGAGGGCGATTCCGGGATCGAGTATGGAATCGGGATCAGTCTTGGTGTCGGTCATGGCCGCGTCTACCTGCAGGAATGGAGGCTGTTTGCGCAGTCTAGCCCAACCCGGGCCTCACTGCCGCATGGCAC
This sequence comes from uncultured Chromatiales bacterium, assembly GCA_964561765.1. Lineage (GTDB taxonomy): Bacteria > Pseudomonadota > Gammaproteobacteria > DATFLL01 > DATFLL01 > CAZLQI01. The sequence goes on along the minus strand of CAZLQI010000004.1, from coordinate 165,594 downwards.
CCACGGTGTGAGTGGTCGCATGCAGAGTGGAGGGGGGGAAGTCCCCCCCCCATCGCGGTAGTGCGAACCTATTTCTTGATGATGATCTTGGCGTGCTTGCGCAGTTGCCCGATGTAGCTATGGATCTGTTGGTTGCGTAGCAGATTGGCAAGCTGGGCTTTGACCTGGGCGAATTTTGGCGGTTTCATCGTGCGCTCGTTTTCGAGCTGGATGACATGCCAACCGAACTGAGTCTTGACCGGTTTCTTGGTGTATTCACCTTTTTTGAGCTTGGCGACGGCTGCCGAGAACGCGGGCACCATACGGTCGACGGTGAACCAGCCAAGGTCGCCTCCCTGTTTGGCCGAGGGGCCGATGGATTTTTCCTTGGCGAGTTTGGCGAAGTTGGCACCCTTGTTGAGCTGAGCGATGACGGCCTCGGCCTCGGCCTTGGTCTTGGTCAGGATATGGCGGGCCTTGTATTCCTTGACGCTGGAGTTGGCCACACGCTTGTCATATTCTTTTTTTAGTTCGGCGTTGGAAATGGGGGATTTGCGCAGGTACTCACGCAGGGCCGCGGTGATGAGGACATTCTTGCGCTGTAACGTGAGTTCATGGCGTACATCGGCCTTGTTTTCCAGCTTTTCCTTCAACGCCTGTTGGTAGAGCAATTCGCTGTTGACCAGTTCATCAACGACCTGGTTGTGTGATATCTGCACATTGGGTTGTCGCACCTTGCGCATTTGTACATATTCATTAACGGTGCGCTGGGTGAGCGGTGTGCCGTTGACAGTGGCAACGACCTTGTTGGTATTGTCGGCGGCATACACACTGGCGGAGGCCAGCAGGATGCAGACGCCGGTGAGCAGACGTGTGATACGGGATAGTTTCATCGTGGTTTCCTTGCGGTGAAATGGCCTTGAGTTGATGCGGCCGTCAGGGGTTGATAGGGGTTTCTTCAGGCGTATGAGCCTGGATGCTGAGTGCGTGTATCTCCGTGTGCATGGCATCGGCCAGGGCGTCGTAGACCAGGCGATGGCGCTGGAGCAGGTTCTGACCGGAAAAGGCGGTGGCAACGATGCGGATGTTGAAATGACCCCCGCCGTTACGGGCGCCGGCATGGCCGGCATGTTTTTGGCTGTCGTCCTCGATGTCGAGGCTGACTGGCGCCAAGGCGGCGGTCAGGCGTTCGCGGATCAGTGCGCTACGGTCGGTCATGACGGGAATACTCGTTTGAAGGGTTTGACGGTGACACGGGCATAGACGCCCGCGTCCACATAAGGGTCGGCATCGGCCCAGGTGCGCGCCGCATCCTGAGAGGCGAACTCGGCAATGATGAGGCTGCCGGTGAAACCGGCCTCGCCGGGTTCCTCGGTGTCGATGGCCGGGTGCGGTCCGGCCAGAATCAAGCGTCCGGCATCCTGCAGGACACGCAGGCGCGCAAGATGGGCAGAGCGGGCCTGTTTGCGCCGCGCCAGGCTGTCGGCATTGTCTTCACTGATGATGGCGTAGAGCATTAACCGGTCTCTTCCTCGTCGTTTTGCGCCATGTGGCGGCTCAGATACAGGGTTTGCGCAAACATGAATACCAGGGTTAGTGCCAGTATGCCGTAAACTTTGAAATCCACCCAGATGTCTGTGCGGATTTTGGGAGCCAGGTCCACGGCGTAGAAGAAGGCGACATACAGATTGAGGACGCCAGTGAAGAGGAAAAATACCACCCAGCTCAGATTGACCCGACGCCAAATCGGTGCGGGTACGGTGATGGCCTTGCCCAGCATACGCTCGGTCAGGGTCGTGGCGCCGAACCATTGACTGCCCAGGAAGGCCGCGGAGAATAACCAGTCGACAGCGGTAGGCTTCCATTTGATGAAAATGTCATTATGCAATACCAGCGTGGCCCCGCCCAGCACGACGATGAGTCCGAGGCTGATGAGGTGCATGGTTTCGATGCGACCGTGTCGCCACCGCGCATAGCTGACCTGCGCCACACTGGCTGCTATTGCGACCGCAGTGGCGGTGTAGATGCCGTAAAATTTGTAGGCGGCGAAGAATAATAACAGGGGGAAGAAGTCGAACAGTAGTTTCATAGTGGCGTCGTTATCGTGCTAGTGAAGGGTTTTGACAGCATAACGCCGGTGATAGTTCTGCATGATTTCACGCACTGGTACCGGATAGTCCAGATCATCCATCTGGCGCATGCCCTCGCGGAAGAAATCTGCAGCATCGTCCGGCAGGCATGTGCTCAATTCGCTGAAGACCCGTTCCATGAGCGCCGGGTCATATGAGCGGGTCGCCACGATGCCCCGATTGAGGTGGAGGATGCGCCAGGGGCGACTGGGATTGGTCTTGTCAAGATCCTGGCGAATGGCCGGTGCGGTGGCTGCGATGATCTCTCCCATCTCGGTGCACAGGGTGGTGAGCTGTGCCGTGTCCAGGGTCTGGTTGGCGCGTGCGGCGAAGGTGTTGACGATAGTTTCCAGGTTGTTGAGGGTCCCGCCATGGCGGGCTATCCACAAGGCTAGGGGCAGGACCTGGGCATCGATGGTCAGGTGCGAGGCCCTTTGCTGGAGCTGTGCCGCCCACTGGTCGAGATCCTGGAGCAGTCCCAGGCCATAATCCGCCAGTTCGGTGATGTCCGTATCGCCGACGCCGTGGTCCGGGCGGTTTTGTTCATCGGTCTCGATGCGGCGCAGCACATCACAAAATTGTTGCAGGGCCTTGGTGAGCAATTCGGGACTGACGGCATCGGGTGGGTGGGTCCCCCGCGCCTGGTAGGCCGCGATAACGGGTGCCGCCGCACGCTGGATGGCGTTGGCAAGGTCGTCGATAGTGGGCGTGGCATGTGGCATGTGTCTTTGGCTGCGTCTCGCGGGCGTTAGGGATGTTCATTGGGGTGAGTGAAAATCAGGCAGCGGATACTCTAGCACATGCGCAGCCTGTCGGGGACAGCTGCGCGGCGGATGCGGTACACTAGCACCATGCCTGACCATGGATACGATCTGCACAGCCATTCTACCGCCTCCGATGGGACCCTGTGCCCAGCGGCACTGGTGGCTTATGCGGCGCAACGCAATATCCATACCCTGGCCCTGACGGACCATGATACGACCGCAGGGTTGGCCGAGGCGCAGGTGGCCGCATACACACACGGCCTGCAACTGGTGCCCGGAGTGGAGATATCCGTCACCTGGGAGCGACAAACGGTGCATGTGGTGGGCTTGCATGTCGATGCGGCGGATCTGCTGTTGCAGACGGGACTGGAACGCCTCCAGGCCTTTCGTTGCTGGCGGGGTGAGGAGATGGCGCGGCGGTTGGAAAAGCACGGTGTGGCCGGTGCCTGGGAAGGGGCGTGTGCGCATGCCGGGCGGGCCACGCTGGGGCGCGCCCATTTTGCCCGTTTTCTGGTCGAACAGGGCTATGCCGAGTCATTCAAGGACGTGTTTAAACGCTATCTGGTCAAGGGTCGACCGGGCTATGTGAGCGGTGATTGGGCCACTCTGGAGGAGGCGGTTGGCTGGATTTGCGGGGCCGGTGGGCAGGCGGTGGTTGCCCACCCGGCCCGTTACCGGCTGACTGCCACGCGGCTGCGTCGTCTGTTGGCTGAATTTCGCGAGCACGGGGGTGAAGGTATTGAGGTCGTCTCTGGCAGTCATTGCGAGAACGATGTGCGCCACATGGCCGTGGTCGCAGAGAAGGCCGGTCTGCTGGCCTCGTGTGGCTCGGATTTTCACGGACCAGGGAATCCCTATGTCGAACTCGGCCGCCTGCGCAGGCTGCCCGAGACATGCCGAGCGGTGTGGACCGCTTGGACCCCGCTAGCGGGGCGACGGCTGTCGGCCTGACCGGTGAGTGTCGCCTGTTATCTGCGATATCTGTAGCGCCTCTGCAGTCGGGTGAAGATGGATACGCCACAAACATTGATCACGTCATGAGCCAGTTTTTCCAGATCCATCCCGATAACCCACAGCCACGGCTGATCGGTAAGGCGGTCGAACTCGTCCTTCAGGGCGGGGTGATCGCCTATCCGACAGACTCGGCCTATGCCCTGGGCTGTCACCTGGGTGACAAGGGTGCCATGGAGCGTATCCGGCGGATTCGCCAGCTGGACGAACGGCACAATTTCACCCTGGTGTGCCGCGATCTGTCCGAACTGGCGGTGTATGCCCGAGTCAACAATCCGGACTATCGCCAGCTCAAAGCATTGACTCCGGGGCCCTATACCTTCATCTTGCGCGCGACACGCGAGGTGCCACGGCGTCTGCAACATCCCCGACGCAAGACCATCGGTCTGCGGGTGCCGGACAATACTGTGGTGCAGGCCCTGCTCAAGGCACTGGGTGAACCGCTGATGAGCGTGACGCTGTTGCTGCCCGATCAGGGCCTGCCGATGACGGACGCCTATGAAATCCGCGACGCCCTGGAACATGAGGTGGATCTGATCATCGATGGCGGGCGCTGCGATATCGAGCCGACCACGGTGATTGACATGACCGGGGACATCCCTGAGGTTGTGCGTACGGGCAAGGGCGATGTCGCGCCATTTGCAGACTGAACACGCCGGTGAGGTGAGGTCACGGGCAAGGCGCCGGTTTTCGGCATCCTACTCAAAGCAGGTATACTCACACGATGCAAAATCTGAGCATTCTTCAAACCGTGGCCGTGGTGGCCTTGCCCCTATTGTTCGCGATCACCCTCCATGAGGTGGCACATGGCTGGATGGCCAACCGTCTGGGTGATGGCACCGCACGCATGTTGGGGCGTATTACCCTCAATCCGCTGAAACACATTGATCCGGTCGGTACTGTGCTGGTGCCATTGGCACTGGTGGCCGTCAGCGTGATTGCCCATACTCCACTGTTTCTGTTCGGCTGGGCCCGACCCGTTCCGATCAACCCGCGCAACCTGCACCACCCGCGCCGAGACATGGCCTATGTCGCCCTGGCCGGCCCTGGTGCCAATCTGCTCATGGCCATCCTCTGGCTGGGGGTGCTCAAACTGGCACTGGCCCTCGGAGGTGAGTCGAGCTGGGTGTCTCTGCCTCTGTTCTACATGGGCATCGCTGGCGTGACGCTCAACGTCTTACTGATGGTCCTGAACTTGGTACCCATTCCGCCGCTCGACGGTGGCCGTGTGCTGACCTCGATCTTGCCGCCGCATATCGCCCTGCTGGTGGACCGGATTGAGCCCTACGGCATCATGATCCTGCTGTTGCTGATGTTCACGGGGGTGCTGTGGACCTTCATCGGGCCGGTGATGGACTTCTTCAATCAGGGCCTGTTCAGCCTTGTCGGCCTGAGTTGAGGCCCTGGGTGTCTTTATCCAAGGAGTCGCTGTGAGTCCCCTTCCCAACCAGAAACAACGCGTCCTGTCGGGCATGCGCCCGACGGGTGCCCTGCATCTGGGACACTATCACGGGGTACTGAAAAACTGGATCAAGCTCCAGCACGAGTACGCGTGTTTCTTCTTTGTCGCTGACTGGCATGCACTGACTACACACTATGAGGAATCACACAGCCTGTCGCAGAACGTCTGGAATATGGTCATCGATTGGCTGGCTGTCGGCATCAGCCCGGGGGCGGCAACCCTGTTCCTGCAGTCCCAGGTGCCGGAGCATGCCGAGCTGCATCTGCTGTTGTCGATGATCACCCCGCTGGGCTGGCTGGAGCGCGTGCCGACCTACAAGGATCAACAAGAGAAACTCAAGGGGCGTGATCTGGCGACCTATGGGTTTCTGGGCTATCCCTTGTTGCAGAGTGCCGACATTCTCGCCTACAAGGCGGCTCTGGTGCCGGTCGGTGAGGATCAGGTGGCCCACGTCGAGCTGACGCGCGAGATCGCACGTCGTTTCAACCATATTTATGGACGCGAACCGGACTTTGAGGAGAAGATCGAGACCGCCCTCAGGCAAATGGGCAAGAAGTCGGCCAAGCTTTATCGCGAGCTGCGCAAACGCTACCAGGAACAAGGTGACGACGAGGCCTTGGCTACGGCTCGTGCCCTGCTGGACCAGCAGCAGAACATAACGCTGGGCGACCAGGAGCGCTTGTATGGCTATCTGGAAGGCTCCGGCAAGACCATCCTGCCAGAGCCCGATGCACTGTTGACACCTCAGGCCAAAATGCCCGGCCTGGATGGACAGAAAATGTCCAAATCGTACGGTAACACCATTGCCTTGCGTGAGGAGCCGGGCGTGGTGGAACAAAAATTGAGAACCATGCCGACAGACCCCGCCCGGGTACGGCGCAATGACCCGGGTGAGCCGGAAAAGTGTCCAGTCTGGGACCTGCATCAGGTATACTCGAACGATAAGACCAAGGCTTGGGTGGTGGAAGGGTGTCGCTCTGCGGGCATCGGTTGTCTGGACTGCAAGCAGCCGCTGATCGATGCCATCCAGGACGAACTGGGTCCCATTCGCGAACGTGCAAAACAGTACATTGCTGATCCGGTGCAGGTACGACGTATCATCACCGAGGGTTCCGAGGCGGCACGTGATGTGGCCCGGTTGACACTCGAGGAAGTGCGCCAGGCGATCGGGCTGATTTATCGGTGATGGTGCTGACGGGACGCTGGTAAAAGGGTATCGATCGAGTATTTCTCCGTGACCGGTTCACAGGTTCCGTGTGCCAAGAGGCAGCCAGATGATTTCAATAATCGGACGCGGATCCCGGATACGGCACACTCATGACTGACACCGAGACGGATCAAACCCAACCGATCCCGCTCGCGCCAGAGACATTGCGCCCGGCACAGGGGGAGATGCCGTTCGCCATCGTGCAGGGGACGGCCGTCACTGAATTGCCCCTGGACTTGTATATTCCGCCGGATGCACTGGAGGTCTTTCTCGAGGCCTTCGAGGGGCCACTTGACCTGCTGCTGTATCTGATCAAACGCCAGAACCTCAATATTCTCGATATCCCCGTTGCCGAGGTCACCCGCCAGTACATCGAGTATGTCGAGCTGATGAAAGAGTTGCATCTGGAACTGGCAGCGGAATATCTGGTGATGGCGGCCATGCTTGCGGAGATCAAATCCCGTATGTTGCTGCCGCGCCCCGCCGAGAGCGAAATCGAAGAGGAAGACCCGCGCGCTGAACTCATCCGCCGGTTGCAGGAATACGAACGTTACAAGCAGGCGGCCGAGGATATTGATGCCTTGCCGCGCGTGGAACGCGATATCTGTCCGGTCCAGGTCGAGGAACCGGATCACAAGGTCATGAAACTGCCGCCTCAGGTCGAGTTGCGCGACCTGCTCGATGCATTGAAAGAGGTGATGAGCCGCGCCGAGCTGTTTGCCCGTCATCAAGTGCAGTTTGAACCTCTGTCGGTGCGCGAACGTATGTCGCATGTACTCGGCCTGCTCACTGTCGATGGATTTAGCGCATTTACTACGCTGTTCCCTACAGAAGAGGGACGGCGCGGGGTGGTGGTCACGTTGCTGGCTATCCTGGAATTGCTCAAGCAGACGCTGATCGAACTGGTGCAAACCGAGCCCTACGGGGCGATTCACGTGAAGGCCACCGGGGAGAGTGTGCAGGCCGATGCGCTGGTGACAGAAGAAGGGCAAGGCTGACAGATTGATATGATAGACGAACAGACACTCAAACAGATCATCGAAGGGGTGCTGCTGGTGGCCGGTGAGCCACTCAGTCTGGATCGGTTGCTGGCGTTGTTTCCTGAGGAACAACGCCCGGAACGGGTCCGCGTGCGCGATACCCTGGTGCAACTCGCGACGGACTGCACGGGGCGGGCGCTGGAGCTCAAGGAGGTGGCCAGCGGTTTTCGCTATCAGGTGCGCCAGTCGCTCTCCACCTGGGTGTCCCAGTTGTGGGAGGAACGCCCGCCGCGCTACTCCCGTGCCCTGCTCGAGACGCTCGCCCTGATCGCCTACCGTCAGCCGATCACGCGCGCCGAGATCGAGGACATTCGCGGCGTGACCGTCAGTACACACATTATGAAAACCCTGCAGGAGCGCGAGTGGGTGCGGGTGGTGGGGCATCGTGATGTCCCCGGCAAGCCGGGCATGTATGCGACCACGCGCCAGTTCCTCGACTACTTCAATCTGAAGACGCTGGAGGCGTTGCCCACGCTGGTCGAGATCCGGGATATTGATGAGATCAATGCGAGCCTGGCGCTGGAGATTCCGGATACGGCGATGTCTGGTGACACGACAGACACGACAGACACGACAGACACGACAGACACGACAGACACGACAGACACGACGGCAGAGGCCGATGACGCGTCGCGGTGCGCCAGTGGTGCGCAGAGCGATGACGAAATGCTTGTCCAGGGTGTGACCGATGAGATTACACCGGACACGGCGAACACGGGCGCACAGAGTGAAGCTGATAATGGGGCGGACAATGAGGAGGATGACCCCACGGGGGAGGTGCACGACACGTCCGCAGACTCCATGCCATCCTCATCGTCGCCAGGCGACGCGGCGAGGATTGAATCCACTGTCTACGATGCGGTGCCAGAGGAGGATGCCTGTGAGTCTGAGGCATCTTCTGTCGAGGCGACTACCGAGGATGCGAAGTGCGAGTCACACCCCGATCCCGCCTCTGCCGAGGGCTGATATGTCCCGGTGCCTCCCTGCAAGATCTTTCCGGCGTTTGAGCGATGGATGAGAAACTGCAAAAAGTACTGGCGCGCGTCGGGCTGGGATCACGTCGCATGCTGGAGGAGTGGATCCGGGCAGGGCGGGTCAGTGTCAATGGCGTGGTCGCACAGATCGGTGATCGGGTGCGTATGGATGTGCGTATTACGGTCGATGGGCGACCCGTGTCCAGCCAGCGTTTCAACCCGCGTCGACGGATAGTGATTTACCACAAGCCGGTCGGTGAGGTCTGCACTCGACACGATCCCGAGGGACGGGCGACCATCTTCGCCGCTCTGCCACGGTTGCGCGATGGCCGCTGGATCACGGTAGGTCGACTCGATCTCACCACCTCGGGCCTGCTCCTGATCACCAATGATGGCGAGTTGGCCAATGTGCTGATGCACCCCTCCCACAAAGTCGAACGTGAATACGCCGTGCGTGTGCGCGGCGAGGCATCGGATGAGACCCTGCTCGCCCTGCGCAAGGGTGTTGCACTGGATGACGGTCTTGCCCATTTCGACAGTATCCTGGATGGAGGGGGTGTGGGGAGTAATCACTGGTACCACGTTTCCCTGCGCGAGGGCCGCAATCGGGAGGTCCGTCGTTTATGGGAGGCACGGGGTATCGAGGTCAGTCGCCTGATCCGCGTGCGTTATGCCACCGTGGCGCTACCACGGCGCCTGCGTGCGGGGCATTGGGAGGAACTGGGTGCCGAGGAAACCGAAGCCCTGCTGCACTGCGTGGGCATGACACCGGAGAAGGAAGTCGCCGCGCAAGGCATGCGGGGCCGAAAAGCGCATGTGACCCGATCCGGACAGCGGGGACACAGCAAGGCAGCGGGTGCGGCGAGCAGGTCACGGGCCCCGGCGCTCGCAGACAAACCGATCTCAAAGCGTTATCCCCGGATGGTCGAACGTGATGAATTACGCCCTGGGCGATGCCCCGCAGGGCGCCATAATACGGGCACAAAGACGGGGAATGGCTCGGCAAAACCTGTGACCCGAACCGCGCCCCGCAAGGCGTCCAGCCGTGGCGATGGCGTACGCGGAAAGGGCGCTCAGGGACATACACAAAAAGGGCGCTCGGGACGGAACTCTTCCCCGCGCAAATGAGCACTGCGCAAGGCATACGCGCGATATTTCGCCGTCTGCATCAGGCCTATGGCCCGCAGGACTGGTGGCCGGGCGATACGCCTTTCGAGATCATGGTCGGGGCCGTTCTCACCCAAAATACTGCCTGGCGCAATGTTGAACGGGCAATCGCCAATCTGATCAAATACCATGCCCTGTCACCGGAGGCGATCCTTGCCGTTCGCCCCGAACGGTTGGCCAACTGGCTCAAACCATCCGGCTATTTCAACGTCAAGGCTGGGCGATTACGCAATTTCTGCCGCTGGTATCTGACACAGGGTGGACTCGAGGCGTTGGGTGCATTGCCGCTCCCGGTATTGCGTGAGGGCTTGTTATCGGTCAACGGTATCGGGCCTGAAACGGCCGATGATATCATCCTCTATGCCTTCGAGCGTCCGGTGTTTGTGATTGATGCTTATACGCGGCGAGTGTTTGCCCGACTGGTACTCCTGGACGCGGCGATGGCCTATGAGTCGATGCGCGCCGCATTTGAGGATGCCTTTGCGAGCGGACCGCAGCGGGTACAGGTGTTCAATGAATACCATGCCTTGATCGTGGTGCATGCCAAGAACGTATGCCGAAGCAGGCGGCCTCTGTGCCAGGGTTGTTGTCTGCGTACGCGTTGCCCATCACGGCAGGATGGAGCATTATAGCGCGCCGTGTGTGAGGGGGGATGTAAAAGGGCTGGAGGGCGTTCCAGAAAGGGGGCAGACCTAGCTGGCTTGGCGCAACCGATGGCGTGAGCGCAGGGTATAGGGTTTGAGTTCGGCCGGCAGATCGATGTACTCGTCGAGGAGGATCACGACCTTACGTGTCCCTGTGTCGGAGGCCAGTTGCAGCAGGTGATCGACGATATCCTGGTGCTGTAGCGCGGCATTGACTCCGCGCAGTACAAAGACACCAAAATGCGGTGTACCTTCAATATGTTCGAGGACATTCTTGGCCGACTGGGTACGGGGGATGACGATGTGGCTGGCGCCGATGCGGTGCATGCCCTGTTCGGGGAGCCATTGGTAGATGGCCTTGTTGGTGAACCGGCTCAGGCGGGTGAACATATCGATGAGCCGCTCGATGTCATAGCTCTCAAGAGAGATCAATCGGTAATTGCCATCCAGTATCTTATCGAACTGGCTGAGATAATCCATCCAGGGGGCCCCTCTTCATCGTATCGATAATTTTAGTAGAGGAGCAGGGGGAAATACAGTGAACAGGGTCATAAATCGAGGCTAAACATGCCTGTACAGCCTGTTATTGTCGAGAATATGCCTTCAAGGGCAATGAGATACCTCCCTGTTAACCCTGCTGGGTCGAGTCCTGTTCAGCGGTCGCGGATACCGGTGGCAATAAGGTCCGTGTCGCATCTGTTGCCGGGTCATCGGCCGGGCTGCTCTTCTGATTGCAGGCTACCCGGTTGCGGCCGCTGTCTTTGGCGCGATAGAGGGCGGCATCGGCCTCCTGAAACAAGGCCATGGCATTTTGTCCCCGTCGTAGCCGGGCTATGCCCAGGCTGATGGTCAGCGCAAAGGACTCATCACCCGCCCGGAAGGGGTGTTGCGCTACGCTTTGACGAATACGCTCGGCGAGCAATCTGGCACCCTCCATATCGGTATTATTGAGTATCAGTGCAAATTCCTCACCGCCGAAACGATATAACGCATCACAGCTACGGATACAGCTGCGGATACATGTGACTACGGTCTTGAGCGCCTGATCGCCGGTGACATGCCCGTAACGATCATTGACCTGCTTGAAGTAGTCGATATCCACTGCGATTAGGGACAGAGGGGTGTCATGGCGCTGCGCCAGTTCGATTTCATGGGCCAGGGTGGTGTCCAGAGATGCGCGGTTATGGGCCCCGGTGAGTGGGTCGATGAGGGCAGCCTCGCGGGCCTGGCGATACAATAAGGCATTGCGCAAGGGATAGAGCAGTGCGCACAGCAGATTTTCGAATATCTCAAGTTCACACGGTGTAAACCGGTGGTGGTGGCTCAGGGTAAGCTCACCCAGGGCTTCGCCGCTGAGGGTCAGCGTATAGTGGCATTGGTGGCGTGCTGTTTTACCAAACTGCAGCGTTACCCCCATTGGCTCAAAATGATAACTGGCGCTGTCGTGGTCGATAAACTCACGAACGAATTCGTGAAATTCACCCAACACCGTTTCCAGGTCCAGGCTGGTTTGCAGTAGCGCAGTGAGGCGCAGGCTGCGTTGCAATGTCTCACCAACCAATGTGCTGAGACTGTCACCAATGGGTGTTGACACATCATTGGGTGCTGGGGTCTGGACGTGAAGTACCATGTATCGAATCCCGTTTTCTGTTGTTCAAAGTATGATGTAATATCTGAATGCGATTTTCATGCCATGGTTAGATAACATATGAATAATGTTAAATAACAACATGTTATACTTTAAGTAATTTATCAAGAGACAAGAGTGTCAAATAAATGTCTTGCCGTTTGCGGTAAATAACGGCAAAGGACGAGGCTCTGACAACGCCATGGCAGTAGCTTCTTGATGGTCAGAATGACGTAAACTCATCAGGGTTCCCCCTGCAACCCTGAGCCGCCGTCCGCCAGGTTCATGGCAGTATCAAGGTCCTCCCCTGACATGACTATTCGCCGATCTTGAACCATCTGCTCAGGCCATGAGGGTCTACCGGGGCGTACACTGGGTACTCGGTGCCTGGCGCGCCAGCGGCGCGTTTCCGGGATACAGAAGTTGATATGTCGAGGGCATTTACTGAGCGTTGAGTTGCTGTCCGGTGTGTCCGTGACTGTCTGATCCCATCAGATAGAGATAGGTGCCCATGATGGCATCAGGGGTGGGGTGGATGTTCATGTCTTCGCCTGGATACAGGCGCAGGCGCATGGCGGTACGCACTGCACCGGGGTCGATGCTGTTGAAACGGATATTCGGCTCGTTTTCGTATTCGTCGGCAAAGATTTGCATCATGTTTTCAATGGCGGCATTGGATATGCCATAGGCGCCCCAGTAGGCTCGGCCATGCCGGCCCACCTCGGCGGTGGTGAAGACGACAGAGGCATCGGGGGACTGTTTCAGTATGGGCAGGCAGGCACGGGTCATCAAGAAGGAGGCGTTCAGGTTGACCTGCATGACCTTGATCCACATTTCCAGATCATAGAGGTGTGCGGGAGTACGGGTGCCAGCCAGGGCGGCATTGTGCAGCAGGCCGTCGAGGTGACCGAATTCGCGCTCCAGGGTCTGGGCCATATCCGCATAATCCTTGAACCGGGCGCCTTCCAAGTTCATCGGATAGATGCCCGGCTGGGGTCCCTCGGCGGCCTCGATGGTGTCGTAGACGTGCTCCAGTTTACGTACGGTGCGTCCCAGCAGCACAACGGTGGCGCCGTGAGCGGCAAAGCTGCACGCGGCGGCGGCGCCGATGCCGTCACCGGCACCAGTGACCAGGATGACACGATCCTTGAGCAGATCGGGGGTGGCTTGGTAATCCTTCATAACGCAGGGTTCCTCTTACGGCATAAGGTGTGACGTCGATGGACCGGTACAGGTGGCTCGCCGGGCTCAATCGGAGTTTGCGGCCATAATATGGCGTGCGCATTGTAGCCCACTTCGTACTGCACCTTCGAGTGTTGCGGGGTAGCCGGTACGAGTATGGTCGCCGGCGAGCCAGCAACCGCGTACGGCGGTGGTCGCCAGCGGCCGGTCGCGATTGATGCCGACCTCGCAGGCGAAGGTAGCGCGTTTTTCCCGGATAATCCGTGTGCTGAGTGGAGCGGGCCAGTCGGGAAAATGGTGCGCGATGTCATCGTGTACACGTGCAATCAGTGCGCTGTTGTCGAGGCGCATATGCGGCCCTCCTGCGCTGATAACGGCGGCGATCAGTCCGGGCTGGGCGCAGATGCGGCGATCGATGAGCCAGTGCACGGTCGTGCCCAGCAGCCCAGTCATGGTCTGTGCCAAGCGGACCGAGGTGGGGTACTGGAGATAGATGGTGCAAATCGGTTCATAGCGAAAGTGGGTGAGTTGTTCGGCGATCGTATGCAGTGCCGGGTGGGGCGCGAGCAGTGGCAGGCAGGCGTGCGGGGGCAGGGCCAGGACCACGTGACGGGCGGCATGATGCTGTTTGTCGGCAATGATGCCGCGTACCCCCGATGCATCGATCTCCAGTGCACTCACGCGCTGACCCAGGTGCACGGTGGCCCCCAGTCGTTCCAGTGTTTTGCGGGCGGGATCGGCCAGCAGGTGCCCGAGATCGGTCGTGGGAAACAGCAGATCCGTATCTCTCCGACGGTGGGCGAAACTGTCGTGTAATACCGTCAGAAAGACCTCAGCTGAAGCCCTGGCGGGCGGGATGTTCATGATCGCCAGACACAGCGGGTGCCACAACACCTCACAGGGCCGCGCGCCCTGTCCGTGGCGCGCCAGCAGTGCTTGTACACTGATATCGGTATCGAGACGAAATCCGCTCCTGGCCAGGCGCAGGCACATACCGGCGGCGCGGATGCGATCACGCAACGAGAGGCCGCGGCTGCCCAGCAGGGCGGTGAGTATGTGCAGGGGGGCGGGCAGGTGTGGGGCACGCAGGGTGAAATCGTCACCGTTACGTGCACGCAACCGCAGGCTCAGCGCCTCGCGGCACAGGTACTCGCTGGTATTGACACCGAGGGTGTGCAGCAGGGCGAGGGTATCGTGGTAGGCACCGGTGAGCAGGTGCTGGCCATTGTCGATCGCCTGTTGGTCGAAGCGGACACGCCGGGCGCGCCCACCGAGCTGGCGCGCGGCCTCGAACAGGGTGACCGCATAGCCTTGGCGGGCCAGAGTGCAGGCAGCACTGAGCCCGGCCCAGCCACCGCCGACCACGATGACCCGATGCGTCGCGCGATTCATCCTGATTGCGTGTGTTTTTGCCGTCGTCGGTAGCGCCGACGCTCGCGGCGCGCCGTGGTCCAGGCAATCCACAGCTTGCGCAGTGGTGTGAGGGCAATGCGTTGTTCGAGTACCCGAAAGTCGTTATTGACGATTTTCTGCAAGGTGGTGCGATAGACGGCAGTCATGATCAGGGCGCTACGCTGGCGATAGCGATCCTGTTCGGGCAACAGTGTCTCGGCCTGCTGGTAGTACTCAAATGCACGCTCGGCCTGGAAGGCAAACAGTGCGCGCAGAGGTGCATCGGTCTTGAAGTGCAGGAGTGCAGGTTCATCGAGGTTGAAGCGGACCAGGTCCTCTCGTGGCAGATAGATGCGCCCGCGCTGGGCGTCTTCGCGGACATCGCGCAAGATGTTAGTGAGCTGGAAGGCCATGCCCAGTTTATGGGCGAACTGGAGGGTGCGTTGGTCCTCGTAGCCGAAGATCGTTGCGGAGAGCTGGCCGACGACACCAGCGACACGGTGGCAGTACAGGGCCAACTCCTTGAAACTGTCGTAACGGGTCTGATCGAGGTCCATTTGCATGCCGTCGATGATCTCCTGGAACAGTTCCTCGGCAAGGGCGAACCGCTCCAGTGCGCTGGCGAGAGCGCGGGAGACCGGGTGGCGGGGTTGCGCGGTAAACAGCCGGGTGATCTCCTCGCGCCACCACTGTAGATTGACCCGAGCGACGCTGGTATGGGTGCCATCATCATCGACGATGTCGTCGATCTCACGACAAAAGGCATACAGGGCGGTAATGGCCTGACGCTGCGCCTGGGACAGGAACAGGAAACTGTAGTAGAAGCTTGAGCCGCTATGTGCGGCCTTGTCCTGGCAATAGTCGTCGGGGGTCATGGCCTGGGGCAATGAGTTTTTCATGGCGGTGTCTGTGCCCGGCCTTGCTTGGCGCTACGGGCGAGTGACGAAGCAGATCATCATAGCGCAAACCCGGCTGGTGTGCCTGTCACGTAGCGTTTAGCGCCGAAATCCGGCCGTAAACGCACGCCAGACCACCCACCCCCAATCGCGTGTCGTGAGCCGGGGACGGGAAAAGGCATCGTCACCGATGCCGTGGAGCTTTTGCAACACGCGTGTCCCCCCCATGATGATGAGTCGCAGTTCCAGGGCGAAACGCCCGTGCAATGTCACGCCCAGCGGGGAGCCGGAGCGCATCAGGCGCCGTGCCCGCTCGATCTGGGCGTCCATGAATAGGCGCATGGCCGGGGTGGTACGGCCCTGGCGAATGTCCTCTTCGCTGACACCGTAGCGGGCCATCTCGTCTTGTGGCAGGTAGATGCGATCGTTTTCTGTGTAGTCCTGGCGAATGTCTTGCAGAAAATTGATGAGTTGCAGGGCGCTGCACACGGCGTCTGAGTGTGCGAGGTTGCGTGGTGTGGCAGCGCCATACAGGTGCAGCAACAGGTGGCCTACAGGATTGGCGGAATGGCGGCAGTAGTCCATGACCTCGCCGAAGTTGGCGTAGCGAAGATGGGTGACATCCATGCGAAAGGCGTGCAGGAGGTCGTGAAACGGTGCGAGGGGCAGGGTGTGACGGCGGATGACATCGGCCAGGGCGATGAAGAGTGGATCATCGACGGGCTCGCCAGCGGCTATGGCATCGAGTTGGCGTGCATAGTCATCGAGTTGGTCCAGGCGCGCCGCTGGCGCCAGCTTACCCTCATCGGCAATATCATCGGCCCGGCGGGCAAAGGTGTAGATGACGGTGATCGGCTGGCGCAGTCGGCGTGGTAGCAGGCGCGAGGCGACGGGAAAATTTTCGTAATGCTGACGTGCCAGTGCCAGACAGTCGGCATAGGCGCGACGCAGGCGCTGTTCGCTCATGTGCTTTGTGCTAGGGTTGGGCGTAGCGTTTTGCGATGGAGTGATGGTATGAAAAGCATAAAAAACCTGTTTGTGGGTCTGGTGATCGGCCTGCTTCTGGGACTATGGTTCGGAGTCAATATCGGCAAGAATCGAATGATTTACAGCAACCCGTTTACTGAAGTCGGGGTTCGGGCGCGGCTGAAGCAGACGGGTGAGCGCATCATGGAAAAGAGTGGCCAGGTCCTGGAGCAGGGCGGCAAGGTCTTGCAGAATTCGATAAAACGACATTGAGTCGTTCGCGATACCGGTTGCGGATGGCGGCGCACTCTGTTGTCGTGCGCCCATGCCCGTCATTCACCGTCACCGCTCCCTTCCACACGACGTGCCCCCTTTTCTACCTGCTCCAACGCCTTGATGTCTTTCTTGGCCTCGATGCCGAGTTCAGCGAGGCGCCGGGCACTGGGTAACACCCGGGTGTCGAAGGAACCCACAGCCTTGTTGTAGTGATCGATGCTGCTGCCGAGACTGTTACCTAAACGTGAGAGGTGCTCGGTGAAGGTGGCCAGGCGGGAGTAGAGTTCCTCACCGTCCTTGCGTATCTCCTCGGCATTCTTGGCCAGTTGTTCCTGGCGCCAGCCGTAGGCGACGGCGCGCAGCAGGGCGACGAAACTCGTTGGGGTGGCCAGGATGACCTTTTGGCGTAGGGCATACTCGAGCAGGTCACGGTCCTGTTCCATCGCCGCACTGAGGAAATGCTCACCCGGGATGAACAGCACGACGAAGTCAGGGGTGTGATCAAACTGGCGCCAGTAGGCCTTGCCTGCCAGCTCCTTGACACGCTCACGCAGGTTGCGGGCATGGCGTTCCAGTCCTCGTTGGCGTTGTGTCTCGTCAGTGGCCTCCATGGCGTCGAGATAGGCGTCCAGCGGGGTCTTCACATCCACGACGACCTGGCGACCGTCGGGCATGCGTACCACCATGTCGGGACGCACGGCACCGTCATCGGTACGCACATGGGTCTGTTCGTCAAAGTCGCAGTGCTCGACCAGCCCCGCCAGCTCGACCAGCCGGCGCAGGGTCATCTCGCCCCAACGCCCACGCACCTGCGGGCGACGCAAGGCCTGGACCAGGTTGCGGGTCTCGCCCTGCAGGTTCTCCTGGGCTCGAGCCATGGACTCGAGGTGTTTGTGCAGGGCACCGTAGGCCTCCTTGCGGTCTTTTTCGATGTCGTGAATTTGTTGCTCGGTCTTGCCAAGGGCCTCGCGGATGGGCTTGACCAGATGCTCTATCGCCTGTTCACGCTGGGCCAGCTCGCCCTGCGCCTGGACGTGGAATTGTTTGAGATTTTCCTGGGCAAGTTTGAGAAATTCCTCGTTGTTGTGCCTCAATGCCTGACTGGACAGGGCGCTGAAGGTCTCGGCCAACTGGTCACGGGCCTGGCGCAGGCCATCGAGCTGTGATGCGGTGGCGCGACGTTCGCCTTCCAGGGTGGCGCGCAGGGCGGCCTGTTCCTCACGCAGTGTGGCGAGTCGGCGCTGCTGGCGCAGATGGGCAAGGAGGTAACCGAGTGTGCCGGCAACCAGAGCGGTCAGTCCCAGGGCGAGGTCGAGGTCTTGTAGGGTAGGTAAAGGCATTAACGATCCAGGGGGGGCTGTGTGTGTCGGGTGTCGGTGGGGCGCTTAGCCTGCGTGTCGGGCGGCGAGCCAGTCGAGCAGTTCGTCGGGGTGGTCGAGCAGGGCATCGGCGCCCCAGTGCTCGGGGTGTTCGTGTGCACCGATGTAACCGAAACGTGCGACCAGACTGGGCATGCCGGCGGCGTGTCCGGCCCGAATATCGCGTTCGGCATCGCCCAGGTAGACGCATTCGAGCGGCGTGCAGCCCACCTCATGGCAGGCATGGAACATCGGCGCGGGGTGTGGTTTGCGCTCGCTCAAGGTGTCGCCGCTGACCACGCAGGCAGCGCGTTGCATGAGACCCAAGGCGCTGAGCAGGGGGTTGGTCAGCCAGGCGGGTTTGTTGGTGACGACACCCCAGGTCAGTCCGGCCTGCTCCAGGGCCGAGAGGACTTCGGTCATGCCGGGAAACAGGCGGGTGTGTAAGGCGAGGTTGGCCCGATAGACATCGAGCAAGCGTTGGCGCAGGTGGGCGTAGTTGGGCTGCCCGATGGACAGGTCAAAGCCGAGCGTGATCAGGGCCTGGGCGCCGTGAGAGACGGCCGGGCGAATCTGTTCAAGGGACAGCGCCGCCCGGCCCTGTTCCTGCAACACGGTATTGAGCGCATATGCCAGGTCCGGGGCGGTGTCGGCCAGGGTGCCGTCGAGGTCAAAGAGCACGGCGCGTATCGATGATTGGCCGAGAACATCGCGTGCCGGCGTGGGTCTGTGTGCCGTGGGATGTGGACGGTGGGGGGGGGATGCCATATATCGTGGGCCGTAGCGCTCGTGTGACTCAGGCGTCACGCACGCAGTGCATCAGATAGTTCACATCGGTGTCGGTCCCAAGACGGTAGCGTCGGTTCAGTGGGTTGTAGCTCATGCCGGTCAGATCCCGTATCGCTAGTCCAGCGTGGCGCGCCCAGGCCTCGATTTCCGAGGGGCGCAGGAACCGGGCGTAGTCATGGGTGCCCTTGGGCAGCATGCGCAGCAGGTATTCGGCACCGATGATGGCGAGCAGATAGGCCTTGGGATTGCGGTTGATGGTGGAGAAAAACACCGGCCCGCCGGGTTTGACGAGCCGGGCGCAGGCGGCAATGATCGACGCTGGGGCCGGTACATGTTCGAGCATTTCCATGCAGGTGACCACGTCGAACTGCCCAGGGGCTTCGGCGGCCAGTACCTCGGCGGTGACGCGGCGATAATCGACATCGACGCCGGACTCGTGACGGTGGAGCTTGGCGACGGTCAACGGTGCCTCGCCCATGTCGATGCCGGTGACCTGTGCGCCGCGTGTGGCCATAGATTCACTGAGGATGCCGCCACCACAGCCGATGTCCAACACGCGCTTACCTGCCAGACTGGCCCGTTGGTCGATGTAGTCCAGGCGCAGGGGGTTGATATCGTGCAGGGGCTTGAATTCACTGTCCGGATCCCACCAGCGCGAGGCGAGAGCCTCAAACTTGGCAATCTCGGCGTGATCGACGTTGTGATGAGTCTCGTTCATAGGGGTGAATGATAGCGGGATTTGCGCTATGTAGCCAATGTCGGGATGTCTGTCCCCCCTCGGGATCACGGTGAGTGATTTTCCCGCAGGCGCTGCTGCCAGCGGTGAGCGCTGTCACGCAGTTCCTCGACATCCAGCGTGGTCAGAGTGCGGTCTTTTAATACCTGGCGCCCGGCAACCCAGACATCGGTGACCTTGTCGCGGCCCGTGGCATAGACGAGCTGCGAGAGGGGATGATAGACCGGCTGGGTCTCGATATCACCGAGGTCGACGGCGATGATATCTGCGGCCTTGCCGGGGAGCAGAGAGCCGGTGATCCCGTCCAGACCCAGGGCGCGGGCACCGCCCAGGGTGGCCATGCGTAGCGCGGTCTGTGCGGGGATGACCCGGGGATCACCGGCGACGGCCTTGGCGAGTAGGGCGGCGGTGCGCATCTCGCTGAACATGTCTAAGTCGTTGTTGCTGGCCGCACCGTCGGTACCGATGGCAATATTGACCCCGGCCTCCTCCAGGGCCGCGAGGGGACAGAAACCGCTGGCCAGTTTCAGATTGGACTCCGGGCAGTGCACCACATGGGCGCCGGCCTCGGCGTAGCGGGCGATTTCAGCCTCACTGATCTGGGTCATGTGCACACCGACGAGATGCGGGCCGAGCAGGCCGAGGGCGTCGAGGCGGGCCAGGGGGCGCTGGCCATCCTGGCGCACGGCCTCGTCCACCTCATGGGCGGTCTCGTGGAGGTGTATGTGCACGGGGATGTCCAGTTCCTCGGCGTACATACGGATCCTCTCCAGGGGGGCATCGGAGACCGTGTACGGGGCATGCGGGGCAAAGGCGGTGGTGATCAGGGTGTTGTTCTTTAGCTCATCGTGCAGGGCAAGACCCTTGTGCAGATACGTCTCGACATCCTGGGCCCACACCGTGGGGAAATCGATCACGATGAGGCCGACCACGGCGCGCATGCCGGCCTGCGCGGCGGCCCGGGCGGCCTGGTCGGGAAAGTAGTACATGTCATTGAAACAGGTGGTGCCGCCGCGCAGCATCTCGGCGCAGGCCAGGCGGCTGCCTTCCAAGACAAACTCGGCGCTGACCCAGCGTTGTTCGGTGGGCCAGATGTGCTGGTTGAGCCATTCCATCAACGCCATATCGTCGGCCAGACCCCGCATCAGACTCATAGCGGCATGGCCGTGGGCATTGATCAGTCCCGGCAGCAGGACATGGCGGTCGAGTTCCGTATTGAGCTCAGCCTGATATTTTTCCCGCGCCACCGAACTCGGCAGCAGTTCGAGGATGTGACCGTTGTGTAGCGCAATGGCGGTATGTTCGAGTACGTCACCGGTCGGTTCGACCGGAATGACCCAATGGGCGTGCAGCAGGGTGTCGATACGTTGCATAGCGGTTCGTTGTGGCTAAAGTCGACGTAGTATACTCAAGCCTGCGCGGGTCTGTCCGTGCGAGTGGATTAGTGTGCCTGGCCACCGCGTGGGCCTGGACTATGATGTGTGCAGGCTGGACCTCAAGGCGCACGCTGTGTATCGTACGACGCGCCGCACCCGTTCTCCACATGGCTTTACCGGTCTGACTATCCGGGCGCTACTGGCGGGCGGTGTTTCACGCCGTCACTGTGCGAGTGGTGATGGTATCGACGTGATCCGCTCAGGACCGTAATATTCAATCCGACCATGGTTCCCAGAATACAATGATACAAACACGTGATACGGTGCGTGCCATCGAGTGGCGCCCGGGTCGCCTGCGCCTGCTTGATCAGCGCCGCCTGCCCGCCGTGACCGAATACTTGGAATATGACGATAGCGCCGGTGTCGCAGCGGCGATCCACGATATGGTCGTACGTGGAGCGCCAGCCATCGGTATCAGTGCCGCTTACGGCGTCGCGCTTGGCGCACGGCGTCGTTATGCCGAATCGGGTAAACTCTGGCGTGCGGCGATCGAGGCGGACTTCGCTGTGTTGGCTGCCTCGCGGCCCACGGCGGTAAATCTGTTCTGGGCGCTGGATTGCATGCGTGCCTGTCTGCCGGAGGGAGGCGATGATCCCGAGCCGGTCTTGCTGGCAGAGGCTCAGCGCATCCATGCCGAGGACGTGGCCGCCAACCGACACATGGGTGCGCTGGGGGCAAATCTGATTGCCCCCGGTAGCGGTGTGCTGACCCACTGCAATACCGGCTCACTGGCGACCGGCGGGTATGGCACGGCGCTGGGTGTGATCCGCAGCGCCTATGGTCAGGGCCGCCTGGCACGGGTCTATGCCGATGAGACTCGGCCTTGGTTGCAGGGAGCGCGGCTCACCGCCTGGGAACTCGCTCAGGACGACATTCCGGTGACGCTCAATGTCGACAGTGCCGCAGCGCATCTCATGCAGTGCGGTGAGGTGCAGTGGGTGATTGTCGGCGCGGATCGCATCGCGGCAAACGGCGATGTAGCCAATAAAATCGGCACCTATGCACTGGCCGTGGCCGCCCGCTACCATGGCGTGAAATTCATGGTCGTGGCACCCACCTCCACGGTGGACCTGGCCCTCGATGCGGGTCGTGCCATTCCCATCGAACAGCGTCCCGCCGAGGAGGTGCTCAGCTTGTCCGGACAGCGTGTTGCACCCCCGGGTGCGCAGGCCTGCAACCCCGCCTTTGACATCACCCCGGCTGGCCTCATCGATGCCCTTGTTACGGAACAGGGTGTGGTAGAGAGCCCGGATCGTGCAAAGATGTTAGCCATGATGAAATCCAGCTAAATTTTCACCTTTATTTTTCTTCAGCGCTTCGTAAAGCGTCTCTGAGCCGCGTTCCTCCAGATGCAGTAGGGAGGGTGAGTGTGGTAAACTAGGCGTTTAAACAGCCCGTACCACACCGCTGTGTACTTGCGGGCGGAACGCGGGTTGTTGGGGCATGTGCCTGTGCAGCGCCTTCCACTTTGAGAGGAAAGCTGGTCTTCGAGTATGGTTGAATTCGCAAAGGAAGTCCTCCCGGTCAATATCGAGGAGGAAATGAAACGGTCCTACCTGGACTATGCCATGAGCGTGATTGTCGGGCGCGCCCTGCCCGATGTGCGTGACGGTCTTAAGCCGGTACATCGGCGGGTCCTGTTTGCCATGCAGGAACTGGGCAACGATTGGAACAAGGCCTATAAGAAGTCGGCCCGTGTCGTCGGTGATGTCATCGGTAAATATCATCCCCATGGCGATGCCGCCGTTTATGACACCATCGTACGTATGGCGCAGACATTTTCCATGCGCTACATGCTGGTCGATGGCCAGGGCAACTTTGGCTCGGTCGATGGCGATTCACCGGCCGCCATGCGTTACACCGAAGTGCGCATGTCGCGTATTGCCCATGAATTGCTGATTGATATTGACAAGGACACGGTCGATTTTGCCCCCAACTACGATGAATCGGAGCAGGAACCCGAGGTCCTGCCGACACGGAGCCCCAATCTGCTGGTCAACGGTTCGGCGGGCATTGCCGTGGGTATGGCGACCAATATCCCACCGCATAATCTGACCGAAGTCGTCAATGCTTGTCTGGCACTGATTGAAAACCCGGCCATCGATATCCAGGCCCTGATGAATCATATTCCGGGTCCGGATTTTCCCACTGCCGGTATCATTAACGGCTCACGGGGCATCGTCGAGGCCTACCTGACCGGGCGTGGGCGTATTTATGTGCGTGGTCGTACCGAGGTCGAAGAGGAGAGCAACGGTCGCCAGCGCATCGTGGTGACTGAACTGCCCTATCAGGTCAATAAGGCCCGTTTGCTCGAAAAGATTGCCGATCTGGTCAAGGAAAAGAAACTCGAAGGCATCAGTGAGCTGCGCGACGAGTCCGACAAGGACGGTATGCGCATGGTCATCGAACTGCGTCGCGGCGAGATAGCCGAGGTGGTGTTGAACAATCTGTATCAGCACACCCAGTTGCAGAATGTCTTCGGCATTAATATGGTCGCCCTGGTCGATGGCCAGCCGCGTCTACTCAATCTCAAACAGATCATCGAAGCCTTCGTGCGCCATCGGCGCGAGATTGTCACCCGCCGTACTCTTTATGAGCTGCGCAAGGCGCGTGACCGTGCCCATCTCCTGGAAGGTCTGGCCGTGGCACTGGTCAACATCGACCCGATCATTGCACTCATCAAGGCGGCCGCCAGTCCCGCCGAGGCCAAGGAACGCTTGATGGTGACCGGCTGGGAGCCCGGTGTGGTCGTGCAGATGTTGGAACGTGCCGGTGCCGAGGCCTCACGCCCTGAGTACTTGGCCGCCGAGTTTGGTCTGATTGCCGGGTACTATCACCTCTCCGATGCCCAGGCTCAGGCCATTCTGGAGATGCGCCTGCATCGCCTCACCGGGCTGGAGCAGGACAAGATACTCAATGAGTACAAGGAACGCCTGGATGCGATAGATGCGTTGTTGCGCATTCTCGGCAGCGGTGATCGTCTGATGCAAGTGATCCGCGATGAGCTGATCGATATCCGCGACCGTTATGGCGATGAGCGACGTACCGAGCTTCTGCTCTCGCATGAGGACCTCTCTCTGGAAGACTTGATCAGCGAGCAGGATGTGGTCGTCACCTTGTCACATGAAGGCTATGCCAAGTCCCAACCGCTTTGCACCTATGCCGCGCAGCACCGTGGTGGGCGCGGCAAGTCGGCCACTTCAGTCAAGGAAGAGGACTTCGTCGACAAACTGTTCGTTGCCAGCACCCATGACACCATCCTGTGTTTTTCCAGTCGGGGGCGGGTGTATTGGAAGAAAGTCTATGAGTTGCCGCAGGCTGGACGCAATGCGCGTGGTCGGCCTATTGTCAATCTGCTGCCGCTGCAAGAGGGCGAACGTATCAATGCGATTCTACCCATTCGGGAGTATACGCAGGGGTTATTTTTGTTCTTCGCGACCGCGAGTGGCACGGTGAAAAAGACCCCATTACTCGATTTCTCGCGCCCGCGCACCTCGGGCATCATTGCGGTGGACTTGCGTGAGGATGACCAACTCATTGGGGCTGCGCTTACCGATGGGAGTCGCGATGTCATGTTGTTCACCAGTGAGGGCAAGGCCGTACGCTTTAACGAGTCTGCGGTTCGGCCCATGGGACGCACGGCCTGTGGTGTTCGAGGCATCAGACTCGCCAAGGACCAGCGGGTCATTGCGCTCATCATTGCCGATGAGGGGTGTGTGTTGACGGCCACCGAGAATGGCTATGGCAAGCGGACCCGGGTGGACGAGTATCCGGTCCACGGGCGCGGTGGCCAGGGTGTGATCTCGATTCAGGCCACCGAGCGCAATGGCTGTGTCACCGGCGCAGTGCTGGTGGGTGACGAGGATGAAATCATGCTCATCACCAATGCCGGTACCCTGGTGCGGACTCGGGTTGAGGAAGTGTCGGTGATGGGGCGCAATACCCAGGGGGTGCGTTTGATCAGCCTCGGTGAAGGCGAGAAGCTCGCTGGCCTGGAGCGTATCGAAAGTTTGCAGGACGATGAGCCGGGCATCGAAGGCGCGGTCGGGACGGACGCCGATGCGCAGCGCGATACGGACCCGGACGAGACCAGCGCGGATTAAGCGCTAGTGAATACCACTATCGTATAACCACCGCGGCAGTGTCACCACCTGCCGTATCCTTATCCTTGTTGAGGAGAGAGAGACGATGTCACGTGCGTACAATTTCAGTGCCGGTCCTGCCGCGTTCCCCGAATCTGTCATTGAGCGGGCCCGAGAGGAGATGCTCGACTGGCACGGTTGCGGCATGTCGGTGATGGAGATGAGTCATCGCGGCAAGGAGTTCATGTCCATCGCTGAACAGGCCGAGCACAATCTGCGCACGTTGATGGTGATCCCGGATAACTACAAAGTGTTGTTTCTCCAGGGTGGGGCGTCGAGTCAGTTTGCCATGGCACCCATCAATTTGCTGCGAGGAAAACAGCGCGCGGACTACATCAATACCGGTAGCTGGTCGAAAAAGGCCATTGCGCAGGCCCAGCGTTTTTGCGAAGTCAACCTCGTGGCCAGCACCGAGTCTGAGGGTTTTTCGCGGGCGCCGGCGCAGGATGAACTACAACTCGATCCTGCGGCGGCCTATGTCCACTACACGCCCAATGAAACTATCGGTGGTGTGGAGTTTGCCTATATCCCGGATACAGGTGAGGTGCCCCTGGTGGCGGATCTGTCCTCGACCATCCTTTCCCGACCGATCGAGGTGAGCCGTTTTGGGTTGATTTATGCTGGTGCGCAGAAAAATATCGGCCCGGCGGGATTGACCGTAGTCATCGTACGCGAAGATCTGATCGGCCAGCCCTTGGCAGGCATGCCGAGCATGTTCGACTACCAGATTCACGCCGACAGTGGTTCGATGTACAACACCCCGCCAACCTATGCCTGGTACATGGCCGGGTTGGTGTTCGACTGGCTCAAGCAACAGGGTGGACTGGCTGGCATCGGTGCGATCAACCGGCGCAAGGCCGAGAAGCTCTATGGCGCCATCGATGCCTCGGCGTTTTACCGTAACCCGGTCGAGCCGACCTCCTCGCGTTCCTGGATGAATGTGCCCTTCATTCTGGCCAATACGAATCTGGACGGTGAGTTTCTTGCCGAGGCAAAACAGGCCGGCCTGCTCACGCTCAAGGGACACCGTTCGGTGGGGGGCATGCGTGCCAGTATCTACAACGCCATGCCCGAGTCGGGTGTGGATGCACTCATCGCCTTCATGGCCGATTTCGAGCAGCGCCACGGTTAATCGTGGCCGGCAGGGACCGGCGTTTTGCGGGTCCGGGCGGGTTTCCAAGGGACCGATGTGATCGTGTTGACAGGTATAGAAAGGTAGGAGCGCTAATGTACAAGATTCTGACGTTAAACAATATCTCCCCGGCCGGTATCGAGCGCCTGCCGCGTGAGTGCTATGAGGTGGCCTCGGAGTTCCAGCGGCCGGATGCTATTTTGTTGCGTTCATTCAAGATGCACGATATGGCCATTGCACCGTCCCTGAAGGCAGTGGGGCGCGCTGGCGCCGGGGTCAACAATATCCCCGTCGAGGCGATGAGTGCACGCGGTATCGCCGTGTTCAATGCCCCGGGGGCCAACGCCAATGCCGTCAAGGAACTGGTCGTGGCCGGTATGTTGCTGGCCTGTCGCAATATTTGCCAGGCCTGGGATTATGCCCGTACCCTGGAGGGGGTTGACGAGACGATCCACAAACAGGTGGAGGCGGGCAAGAAGCAGTTTGCCGGGTTTGAATTGCCGGGGCGCACCCTGGGTGTGGTTGGACTCGGGGCCATCGGTCGGCAGGTGGCCAATGTCGCACTGACGCTGGGCATGAAGGTGATCGGCTATGATCCTGGTATCACCGTCGAGGGTGCCTGGCAATTGTCCGCGGAGGTGCGCAAGGCCTCCAGTGTGGATGCCTTGCTGGCCGAGGTCGATTTTGTGACTTTCCATGTCCCCTTGCTTGATGAGACCCGGCACATGATCAATGCCGATCGCATAAAGAGCATGAAAGACGGCGTGACGATCCTCAACTTCGCGCGTGACGGCATCGTCGAGGATGAGGCGGTGGCTGTCGCCATCCAGGCCGGCAAGATCAATGCTTATATCTGTGATTTTCCCAGCAACCTGCTGAAGAACCATCCCCGGGTGATCACGCTCCCCCACCTTGGTGCCTCCACGCGTGAGGCGGAGGAGAACTGCGCCATCATGGTCGCCGAACAGGTGCGTGATTACCTGGAAAACGGCAACGTGCGCAATGCGGTCAATTTTCCCGAGGTGCTTATGCCACGCAGCAATCATGGCCATCGCATCGGCATCGTCAACAGCAATGTGCCGAACATGGTGGGTCAGTTTTCCAGTGCCATGGCCCATGCAGGGCTCAACATCGTCGATTTGCTCAATCGCTCACGCGGGGACCTGGCTTATACCCTGGCCGACGTGGATCAGGCCGTGAACGAGAGTGTCATCCAGGAGATTGCCGCAATCGAGGGCGTGCTGGCCGTGCGTGCCATCCCCGCGTCCGGGAACCACGGTGGTGATAGCGCCGAGTAGAATAAGCAACGGGAAGACCAGACTGACAAACACATGAACGACACTCTCAAGACCCTGCGTGCGCGTATCGATGCACTCGATGAGCAACTCCAGGCCCTGATCAGCGAACGGGCGCGGTGTGCGCAGGTGGTCGCCGAGACCAAACTCAGGGATGAGGTCGAGCCGGTCTTCTATCGGCCTGAGCGCGAGGCCGAGGTCTTGCGCCGGGTCATGGCGCGCAATACCGGTCCCCTGTGTGATGAGGAAATAGCACGCCTGTTTCGCGAGATCATATCCGCCTGCCTGGCCCTGGAGTCACCGATGACTATCGCGTTTCTGGGACCCGAGGGTACCTTTACTCAGGAGGCGGCGCTCAAGCATTTTGGACAATCGGTCCTGATGCACCCGTTGATGGCGATCGATGAGATCTTCCGCGATGTCGAATCGGGTGCCGCGCATCATGGGGTCGTGCCGGTGGAGAATTCCACCGAGGGCGTCATCAGCCATACCTTGGATCGCCTTATCACCTCACCACTCAATATCTGCGGTGAAGTGGCGTTGCGCATTCATCATCATGTGCTGAGTAAAATGAAGGTGCTGGATGAAGTGCGGCGCATCTATTCCCACCGCCAGTCTCTGGCTCAGTGTCGCGAGTGGTTGAGCGCCAATCTTGCCGGAATGGAATTGATTGATGTGAGCAGCAATGCCGAGGCCGCACGGCGTGCGGCAGGTGAGGTGGGTGCTGCGGCCATCGCGGGTGAGGCGGCAGCGTCGATCTATGGTTTGTCAATGTTGGCCAACAATATCGAAGACGAGCCCAACAACACCACCCGGTTTCTCATTATTGGCCAACGCGCTGTCCCCCCCAGCGGTCAGGACAAGACCTCACTGGTGGTCTCTGCCCCGAACCGCTCCGGTTCACTGCTACGCCTGATCGAGCCCTTTTCCCGCCATGGGTTGTCCATGACCCGCCTGGAGTCACGCCCCTCGCGGCGCGAGGCCTGGGAATATGTCTATTTTGTCGATGTGGATGGGCACAGGACAGACCTGGAACTCGCCCAGGCCCTGGACGAAGTCCGGGAGCAAGCTACCTTGTTCAAGGTGCTGGGCTCCTACCCCAAGGCGGTGTTGTGAAGGCTGACAATGCGGGCTCGTTGTCCAGAAAAGTCTGTGCATCAGTTAGAGGCTATGGGAAAATAGCCCACTTTTGTACCGACTCAGGCATCGCTATTAGCGGGGCGTTGACGCGCTCGTTCGCTGGACCACCATGGCTGACAATCGTTTAAACACACTGGCCGCGCCCGGCGTACGTGCGCTCACGCCTTATTCGCCGGGCAAACCGCTGGGTGACCTGGCGCGTGAATACGGCGTTCGGGATGCCGTCAAACTGGCCTCCAATGAGAATCCACTGGGCCCAGGCCCTGCGGTGCTTGATGCCCTGCGGGCGGGGCTGGATGCGTTGGCGCGCTATCCGGATGGCAACGGGTTTGCTCTGAAGGCGACGCTGGCTAAGCGCCATGACGTTACTTCGGCACAGATTACGCTTGGCAATGGCTCCAATGACATCCTCGAACTGCTGGCCCGGGCCTTTGTGACCCCGGACAACGAGGTCGTGTTCTCGCAGCATGCCTTTGCGGTCTATCCCCTCGTCACTCAGGCGGTTGGCGCACGTTCAGTACTAACCCCCGCAAAGGATTGGGGGCACGACCTAGCGGCAATGCGGGCGGCAATAACGTCGCGTACCCGCCTGGTGTTCATTGCCAATCCCAACAATCCCACCGGGACCTGGCTGGAGACGGCTGAGCTGGAGGCCTTTATCGCTGATGCGCCGGACCATGTGCTGGTGGTGGTCGATGAGGCGTATTTCGAATATGCCAGCGATGCTCGGCTAGGCGCGACGCATTACCCGGACGCCTCGGCCTGGGTGGCGTATTATCCGAACCTGGTTGTGACCCGGACCTTTTCCAAGGCCTATGGCCTGGCGGGTTTGCGCATCGGTTACAGCCTCTCCCGGGCGGATGTCGCCGACTATCTCAACCGGGTACGCCAGCCCTTCAATGTCAACAGTTTGGCCCAGATGGCGGCCCTGGCCGCACTGGATGATGCCGCACACCTGGTGCGGAGTCTGACGGACAATGCCAAGGGCATGCAGCAACTCATCGCAGCCTTTGTTGCTGACGGACTCGCCTATATCCCTTCGGTGGGTAATTTCATCTGTGTCGATGTCGGCGCGTACGCTGCCGAGGTCTATGAGGGGCTGCTGCGCCGGGGCGTTATCGTGCGCCCGGTGGCCAATTATGCGATGCCCCGCCATCTGCGCGTCACGGTCGGGACACAGGCCGAGAACGCACGTTTTATTACTGCCCTGCGTGGGGCGCTGGCCGAGACACCTGCTGCCGGCAATACCGGCAGCATTACCGTGACTTTCAACTGAACAGGATACGGACACAGCATCAATGATCATCATCATGCGACAACAGGCCACTGAGGAACAGATCCAGACAGTGGAGCAAAGGCTGCAAGGTATGGGGGTCGATCCTCATGTCTCACGGGGGGTTGAGCGTACCGTCATTGGTGCCATCGGTGATGAGAGTAAGGTCGAAAAGGAGTCTATCCAGGCGCTCGATGGGGTGGAAAACGTCATTCGTGTCATGAAACCCTACAAGATCGTCGCCCGTTCCTATCATGATGAAAATACCGTCGTCGATATCCGTGGCGTCAAACTGGGTGGCAAGCAGGTGCAGGTTATCAGTGGCCCATGCTCGGTAGAGACCCAGACCCAGATGGATGCCGCTGCCCAGGGCGTGTTCGAGGCCGGTTGTCATCTGATGCGGGGTGGGGTCTTCAAGCCGCGCACCAGTCCATACTCCTTTCAGGGTGTGGGCATCGAAGGGTTGTCGATGTTCCGCCGGGCGGCCGAGCGCTATAAGCTGCCGATCGTGACCGAGCTGATGGATGTGCGCATGCTCGACACCTTTATGGAACACGATGTCGATGTCATTCAGATCGGCACACGCAATATGCAAAACTTCGACTTGCTCAAGGAGGTCGGTCGGGTACACAAGCCGGTCATCCTCAAACGCGGTCTGTCGGCGACCGTCAAGGAATGGCTGATGTCCGCCGAGTACATCGCTGCGGGGGGAAACCACAACATTATTTTCTGCGAGCGCGGTGTGCGCGGTTTCGAGAACGCCTATCGCAACATGCTGGATGTGACCGCCATTCCCGTGCTCAAGCGCGAGACGCATCTGCCGGTCATCATTGACCCCAGCCATGCCGGTGGCAAGGCCTGGTTGGTGCCAGCCCTGTCGCGGGCGGCGATCGCCGTCGGTGCCGATGGCCTGCTGGTCGAGAGTCATCCCACTCCCTGCGAGGCCTGGTGTGATGCCGATCAGGCCATCAGTCCGCAGGAACTGAAAACTCTCATGGGCGAGCTGCGTGGTATCGCCCAGGTGATCGGTCGCGATCTTTGAGCCCGCCCATGATGGGTCGCGTGTGCATTATCGGCGTCGGGCTGATCGGTGGTTCCCTGGCCCGCGCACTGCACCGCGCCGGTATCGTCGACGAGGTGGTCGGTGTCGGGCGTGATGCCGCGAATCTGAAACAGGCGCTGGCATTGGGGGTGATCGATCGGAGTTGCCTTGATCCTGCGAAGGGTGTGCAAGGGGCCGATCTCGTAGTGCTGGCCGTACCGGTAGGGGCGATGCACGATGTGTTGGCGCGTATTGCACCGGCGCTGGGCGCGCACACTATTGTCACCGATGTGGGCAGTACCAAGGGCAGTGTAGTTGCAGCCGCACGTCAGGTATTCGGCACCTTGCCTGCCCGGTTTGTGCCCGGTCACCCGATTGCCGGGGCCGAGCGCAGCGGGGTGGCCGCCTCGTTTGCCGATTTGTTCGACACCCGCCGGGTCATTCTGACGCCCATCGACGGCGAGACCGATCCGGTGGCACTCGCACAAGTGCGGGACATGTGGTTGGCCTGTGGTGCGACGGTTAGCGAAATGGCGGTGTCGCACCATGACACCGTGCTGGCCGAGACCAGCCACCTGCCTCATTTGCTGGCCTATACCCTAGTCGATACCCTGGCGCGCATGGACGACAGTGCCGAGATATTTACCTATGCGGCCGGTGGTTTCCGCGATTTTACCCGTATTGCCTCCAGTGATCCGCAAATGTGGCAAGACATCTGTCTGGCCAACCGGGAGGCTCTGCTGCGCGTGCTGGAACGCTACCAGGGTGAACTCAAGGGGTTGGCGGAGGCGATCCGTGACGGTGATGCCGTGGACCTGAGACGGCGCTTTTCCCGTGCTAAACAGGCGCGCGACAATTTTTGTGGCGATACCGACTCGCAGGGCGAATCCCAGTGTAATGAATCCCCACGTAACAAACCCAGACACGGTGAGTCGCCGGAATAAGGTGTGCAGACAAGATGGGTGAACGCAGGCAAGTGATATTCAATTGCACGCCGGGTGGCCGCCTCGTCGGCACTCTACGGGTGCCTGGAGATAAATCCATCTCACACCGCGCCATCATGCTGGGGGCCCTGGCCGAGGGCGTGACCGAGGTGTGCGGTTTTCTTGACGGCGAAGACAATCTCGCCACCCTGGAAGCCTTTCGTGCCATGGGGGTCGCGATTGAGGGTCCCGAGCAGGGGCGGGTGGTGATCCACGGTGTTGGTCTGCAGGGTCTGCGGGCGCCACGCGTGCCGCTGTATCTGGGAAATTCCGGCACATCGATCCGCCTGTTATCGGGCGTACTGGCCGGTCAGGCCTTCGATGTCGAATTGACGGGGGATGCCTCCCTGTCGCGGCGCCCCATGGGTCGGGTTGCCGTGCCGCTGCGCTTGATGGGGGCTGGCATTACGACAGCGGAGCAGAACACCCCGCCGTTGCGGATCGCGGGTGGACGGGTATTGCGGGGTGTCGATTACCCGTTGCCCGTGGCCAGTGCCCAGGTGAAGTCCTGTCTGTTGCTGGCCGGTCTGTATGCGCAGGGGCGGACCTGCGTGAGCGAGCCTGCGCCCACACGGGATCATACCGAGCGTATGTTGCAAGGCTTTGGCTACCGTGTTGAGCGCGAGGGTAAGCGGATCTGTGTCGAGGGTGGCGGTCACATGCGGGCCATGCCGATTGACGTGCCTGCGGATATATCCTCCGCCACTTTTTTTATGGTGGGGGCAGCCATTTCCGAGGGATCGGAGGTCACGCTCACGCATGTCGGGATCAATCCGACGCGCATTGGTGTGATCAACATTCTGCGTGCCATGGGTGCAGATATTGTGTTTTTGCAGGAGCGGGTCGTGGGTGGTGAGCCAGTGGCCGACATCCGGGTGCGCTACGCACCGCTGCACGGGATCCACATTCCTGAAACTCAGGTACCCCTCGCCATTGATGAATTCCCTGCTCTGTTTGTCGCTGCAGCGATGGCCGAGGGCGAGACCGTGCTGAGCGGGGCACGGGAATTACGCGTCAAGGAAAGTGATCGGATCCAGGTTATGGCCGACGGTTTGCAAGGCCTTGGGATTGCGGCACATCCGACTGCGGATGGAATGGTGATTCAGGGCCGCGACCACTTTGATGGCGCCCAGGTAGACAGTCGCGGTGATCATCGTATTGCCATGGCCTTCGCTATGGCCGCACTGCGTGCCCGCGAGGTGGTGCGGATCATGGATTGCGCCAATGTGGACACCTCGTTTCCCGGTTTTGCACGCCAGGCGACGGTGGCGGGGTTGGGACTTGAAGTCATCCACCCACCCGCCGTCACAGGCCTGTAAGACGACAACGGTACACTGGATATTTCTACTTTGGAGGGGACATGTTGGGTATGGATACAAATTGGCCGGTCATCACACTTGATGGCCCGGGTGGATCTGGTAAAGGGACGATAAGCCGATTGCTTGCGCATGAGCTGGGCTGGCGGTTCCTTGACAGCGGCGCCTTGTACCGTCTGGTCACGCTGGCGGCCCAGCACCATGGTATCGGCCTTGATAATGAGCGTGCCCTGAAAACCCTGGCGGCCCATTTGGACGTCGAATTCGAGGCTCAGTCTGAAGGGCGGGAGCAGCGTATCCTGCTCGAAGGCGAGGAGGTGACGACGACGATACGCAGCGAGCGCTGTGGTAACGACGCCTCCCGGATGGCAGCCCTGCCGGCGGTGCGAGCGGCGTTGTTGGGGCGCCAACGGGCCTTCCGCCTGGCGCCTGGACTGATTGCCGACGGACGTGACATGGGGCGCGTGGTATTTCCGGATGCGATGGTCAAAATTTTTCTGACAGCCAGCCCGGAAGAACGGGCGAAAAGACGCCATAAACAGTTGAAAGGAAAGGGAATGAATGTTACCGTGGCGAGCCTCGTCGAGGAGATAGCCGAGCGTGATGAGCGAGACAGTCAGCGCGCGGCCTCGCCAATGAAGCCGGCACATGATGCCGTGATGCTCGATACCTCGGCATTGAGCATTGACCAGGTCATGGATGGGATCCGGGTTTTATGCCGGGAGCGGCTTGACGAAGAGGTATAATTACTGACACTTTATCAGGGTTGGCCGGTTTATTGTAGGGTGCAATAACCGACCGTAGTCGTCACCAACCACGCAGCATGTCTGCGAATAACCATCGGTCATTTTACTGACCAAGGACAACGCGTAATGGGCGAAAGTTTTGCACAACTGTTTGAAGAGAGCCTTGTCACTACACAGATGCGCCCGGGTGCCATCATCAAGGGCATTGTTGTACACGTCGATGACGATGTGGTCATTGTCAATGCCGGGTTGAAGTCTGAGGGGGTTATTCCCGCCGAGCAGTTCAAGAACGATCTGGGTGAGCTGGACGTCAATATTGGCGATGAGGTTGATGTCGCACTGGATGCCGTCGAAGATGGTTTTGGTGAGACGCGCCTGTCGCGTGAAAAGGCCAAACGCGCCGAGTCCTGGACCCGCCTGGAGAAAGCCCATGAGGCTGGCGAGACCGTTACGGGTATGATCGTGGATAAGGTCAAGGGCGGTTTCACCGTCGACCTTACCGATGTGCGCGCCTTCCTGCCGGGTTCACTGGTCGATGTGCGTCCTGTACGCGACACTACATATCTGGAAGGCAAGGAGCTTGAATTCAAGGTTATCAAACTCGATCGTCGCCGCAATAATGTTGTGGTGTCGCGTCGTGCGGTGGTGGAGGCGGAGAACAGTGAAGAGCGCCAAGCCCTGATCGAGGGTATGACCGAAGGTTCGACCGTGCAGGGTATCGTCAAGAACCTGACCGATTACGGTGCCTTCGTTGACCTGGGTGGTATTGATGGTCTGCTGCACATCACTGACATGGCCTGGAAACGAGTCAAGCATCCGAGTGAGATCGTCAATGTTGGCGATGAGATCGGGATCATGGTCCTCAAGTTCGACAAGGAACGCATGCGCGTTTCCCTGGGCCTCAAGCAAATGGGCGAAGACCCCTGGGTCGATATTGCACGCCGCTATCCGGAGGGTGCCCGCCTGTTCGGCAAGGTCACAAACATTGCCGATTACGGTTCTTTTGTAGAGATCGAAGATGGTGTCGAAGGCTTGGTGCATGTCTCCGAAATGGACTGGACCAACAAAAATATTCATCCGTCCAAGGTTGTGCAGATTGGTGATGATGTCGAGGTGATGGTTCTTGACATCGATGAGGAACGTCGCCGTATCTCCTTGGGAATGAAACAGTGCCAGGTCAATCCCTGGGAAGGCTTTGGGGCCACTCACAATAAGAATGACAAGGTCGTCGGCAAGATCAAGTCAATCACTGACTTCGGCATCTTCGTCGGCCTTGATGGCGGTATCGACGGTTTGGTTCATTTATCCGATATTTCATGGAGTGTTCCAGGCGAAGAGGTTGTGCGCAATTTCAAGAAAGGCGATGAGATCGAAACCGTCGTATTATCGGTTGACCCGGAGCGTGAGCGCATCTCTCTTGGCATCAAACAGCTCGAAAAGGATCCCTTCTCAAACTTCGTGGCCGAACACGCTAAGGGCAGTATCGTCACTGGCACGGTCAAGGACGTTGATGCCAAGGGTGCGGTCATTGAGTTGGGTGATAGTATTGAGGGTTATTTGCGTGCCTCCGAATTGTCGCGCGACCGCGTCGAAGATGCGCGTACGGTGCTGAATGTGGGCGATACGGTGGAAGCGAAGTTCACCGGTGTCGATCGCAAGAATCGAACTATCAACCTGTCCATCAAGGCCAAGGATAGCGATGATGAGGTCGAGGCAATGCAGGACTATACCAATAGCTCCGTCCCCACCACCACGACACTCGGGGATCTTCTCAAAGAGCAGATGGAAAATAATAACGACTAATCGGGCAATTGTCGGGGGGCTTTGTCCCCCGGGGTAGCGATGGGAAATATCATGACAAAATCCGAACTCATAGATATCCTCGCACATAAACAGGTGCAACTTGCGTACAAGGATGTTGAGCTCGCTATCAAGACGATACTTGAGCATATGGCGCAGGCCTTGGCGAATGGTGAACGCATCGAGATCAGAGGGTTTGGCAGTTTTTCTCTGCACCATCGTCCACCGCGTATTGGGCGCAACCCGAAGACGGGCGATTCGGTGACCCTGGCAGAAAAGTATGTTCCGCACTTCAAACCAGGCAAAGAATTGCGTGAACGCGTCAATGAAAGTATGTGCAGAGTGCAGATTAGCGATTAGCGCCGGATTAGGGGGCTACGCATCCATGATATCGGTGCGGCATGAGGTAATGGCCTCATGCCGCTTTTTTGTGGATCTGGATCGCTTGTCGTTACGCTCGCTCGAGTGCACTATTGTGTTTGACGGATAGAATAAAGATTCTGGTGTGCAGGCATGATGCGGCTGATATCCGTACATATTGACTGCATGGTCTTGACTGGAGGCGATATGAAACGAATTGGTACTTTTCTGATACTGTGCCTGGTCGTGTTTGTTGGCGTGGTGTTTGCTGTGCTTAATGCACAGCCGGTATTGTTGAATTATTATTTCGGCAGCCGGGAGATGCCCCTATCACTTGTTTTTATTCTGGCACTGATCGTGGGATCGGTACTCGGAATCCTGGCCAGTATCAGCTTGCTAATTCGCTCCAGGCGGGAAATGCAGAAATTACGTAAAGCGGCAAAACTGGCTGAAAAGGAGGTCACTAACCTTCGTTCGTTGCCGATACGCGATGCACGCTAAATATGGCCATTGATCTATTGTTTCTGCTCTTGCCGATCGCTGCTTTGTCCGGGTGGTGGCTGGGTCGGCATGGCAGGCCGCAGAAACGTGAACGTGATTGTAATGAGATTCCATCCGACTATATCAAGGGGTTGAACTTTCTACTCAATGAACAGCAGGATAAGGCGCTGGATATTTTTATCCGTATGCTGGAGGTCGACCGTGATACCGTGGAGACGCATCTTGCCCTTGGAAGTTTGTTTCGGCGTCGAGGAGAGGTCGACCGCGCTATTCGTGTTCACCAGAATCTTATTGCACGTCCCACCCTAAGCAGAGAACATCGGGCCCAGGCATTGTTCGAGTTGGGGCATGACTATATGCGTGCCGGTGTGTTCGACCGTGCCGAGAGTATTTTCCAGGAACTGATTAATAGTGAACCTCATACTGAGCATGCGCTCTGGCAATTAATAGGAATATACCAGCAGGAAAAAGACTGGGACAAGGCAATCGAAATCGCCCATCGACTGGAGGCTGTCTCCGGGAAACACCACACGACGCTTATTGCGCAATATTATTGTGAAATGGCTGAAGGTGCCCGTCGTAAAAGTGAGTGGACCACGGCGATGAAGTTGATCCGCTGCGCCTTGTCGACAGATAGAAATTGTGCCCGCGCCAGCATCATTGAAGGCGATATGCAACTGCTTGCGAATGAGCCGAAACTCGCGATTCGGGCATACCGGCGCGTTGAGCAACAGGACCCGGATTTTGTCAGCGAAACTGTACAACCATTGATTGATTGTTATGGCCGATTAGGTCGTTCAGATGAAATGATCGCGTACCTGCAGCGTATACTTGCGCACCATGGAGGTACGACGATCATGCTGGCTCTGGCTGAACTTGAACGCCAAAGACGTGGTGAAGAAGCGGCTGTCGTGTTCATTACCCGTTATTTGACAACACATCCCTCTGTGCGGGGAATGCACCATCTCATTGAGCTGAAACTCGATAGTAGTCGCAGCGAGGAAAGGGAGAACCTGAAACTGCTTGAGGGGCTGACGGAAGCGTTGCTCGAGAACAAGGCCATTTATAAATGCCACACGTGTGGTTTTTCGGGAAAGTCGTTGCACTGGCAATGCCCTAGCTGCAAGCACTGGAACACGACGAAACCCATCTCTGGACCGGAAGGAGAGTAAGTATTGGTAAAATCACCAGTTATTGTCGCGCTGGATTACCCGGATGCCGCTCGGGCGATGGAGATGGCAGGACAACTCGATCCGGGTCTTTGCCGGGTAAAGGTGGGTAAGGAGCTGTTTACCCGTGCCGGTCCTGGTATCGTCGAGAAACTGGTGGAACGCGGCTTCGACGTGTTCCTGGATCTGAAATTCCATGATATCCCCAATACTGTGGTGGGTGCGTGTCGTGCGGCGTTGGACCTGGGTGTATGGATGGTTAATGTACACGCCAGTGGGGGGCGCAGAATGATGGATGCGGCCCGCGAGGTGTTAGCGACGCAGCGCTCTCGCCCCTTGTTGATCGCGGTCACTATATTGACGAGTCTCGATACGACTGATCTCACTGAGATCGGTTTTTCTGGAACTGCAGATGAAAATGTATGTCGCTTGGCACGTTTGAGCACTGAGTGCGGCCTTGATGGTGTTGTGTGTTCCTCACAAGAAGTGGCGATGATTCGTGCCGACGTGGGGATAGATTTCAAAATTGTCACCCCGGGCATTCGCCCTACCGGGTTGGCTGCAGGCGATCAACGCCGGATTATGACGCCGTCTGCCGCCATGGCAGCAGGTTCCGACTATCTGGTGATTGGACGCCCCATTACGGCGGCGGATTCACCTAATGATGCACTTGCAGCGATTCTTGCCGAACTGAATGTGTAGGCTATTGTCGGAAATATCTTACATAAAAATCAGCTATCTCTGATACCGACTGGATTGATACCAGCCGCCAATATACGTAGAGTGGCGTTGCGGGTCATGGTGACCCGTTCCTGATAGGGAAAATGACAAATCAGAAAGGATGCGTAAAATGAATCGACTCCATTCGTTTATCTTGGTGTTATGTCTGGCGGCGATCCCGGGCAGTGTTTTTGCCGGATCGGTCAATATTAACAAGGCGAGTGCCAAATCCCTGGCCATGAATATCAAGGGGATCGGAATGCAGAAGGCCGAAGCAATTGTGGCTTATAGAAAGTTACACGGGTCGTTCAGATCTGTTGATGATCTGGTAAAGGTAAAAGGTATCGGAGAAAAAACGCTAAAAACTAATCGCCTGGATCTGCGCATCGTTGAATCGACAGTGAAAAAGTAGCGAGTTCATCTTGCTTGTAGTAAAACGGGTGCCTGCGGCGCCCGTTTTTTATGAATAAATGCCGAGAGTAACGCATTAAGTAGATGTAGAATAGCCAATCATACAGCTTCTAACCGTAATATGAAGCTATCGGTTTTAGCCGATGACATATTCACCCGGACCTGAGATGTTCCAGAGTGACGTCATACGATGTTGCAGTAATGGCTAGGAATGTGTAATAACGTGCAACGGACTACATTACTTTGTTGCCTTTTTTCCTGCCAGTCGGATGGTTGTCAGAGCATTTAGCAGTGACCCGTTCGCAGGGTGTATTATCATGACTCGACGAGTATTGCGTGCGCATCCTCTACATTGTCAATGATGCCAGCTTCTTTCTGTCGCACCGGCTCTTACTTGCATTGGCCGCACGCGATAAAGGCTACGATGTTCACGTGGCAGCAGCACCTGTGCCAGGCTATGAGGAGATCGGACGGGCCGGTCTGGTGTTTCATCCCCTCATGTTTCGTCGCAGTGCGCTGGGTCCCGTGGGTGAGTTGCATACATTCTTGGTGCTCTACCGGTTGATCCATCGACTCCATCCCGATCTTGTGCACAACGTCACCATTAAACCGGTGCTATATGGTTCTCTGGCTGCGCGCCTGGCCGGCGTTCCTGCGATAGTCAATGCGATATCGGGACTGGGAACCGTGTTCCTTGCACACGGTATACGCGCATGGCTATTACGGCGCCTGGTAGAGGTCGCGTATCGGGTCGCGTTAAGTGCTCCAAACTGTATCACCATTTTTCAAAATCCGGATGATCAATCTCTATTTATCGAACAGAAGATGATCCGCCACGAGCGCACGATACTCATCAAGGGGGCGGGTGTCGATACCCGCATTTACCGTCCGGCGCCTGAACCGGCGGGCGATCCTGTTGTGGTTCTGTGCGCGCGGATGCTGCGCGACAAAGGGGTCGTTGAATTCGTCGCAGCAGCAGCGCTGTTAAAGTCGCAGGGCTGTAAGGCGCGATTCGTGCTGGTTGGTGGGGTCGACGCGGACAATCGTAGTGCCATCGCGGAAACTGTACTACGCCGTTGGTGCGCCGAGGGTAGCGTCGAATGGCTGGGGCACCGAGCGGATATACCGAATATCTTGCAGAACGCCCATATTGCCTGTCTGCCATCCTACCGGGAGGGTGTACCGAAGGCGTTGCTCGAAGCCGCCGCCTGTGCAAGACCGATCGTGACGTGTGATGTCCCTGGCTGTCGTGAGGTCGTGGGTGATGGTGTGAACGGTCTACTGGTACCGGCAGGCGACGTCTCCCCTCTTGCAATGGCCCTGAGATGCCTGATTGAGGATGCCGCATTGCGGCGACTCTATGGTCAGCGGGGTCGTGACAAGGTGGTCAGGATGTTTTCTCTGGAACGGATTGTTGCCCAGACATTGGCCCTGTATAGACGTATGTTGTAAATAACAGTTCCATCTGTTATCTTTTAAATTCAACGTATTAGCGTTTAACTCATGGTTATTCCATGCCGGGCGCACTACAACGGTACACGCATGAATCTCATCGTCAGTTGTGTCGCCGGATTTGGCATTACGGCCTTTCTTCTCTGGTTTTTGCACCCGCTGGCTGGGCGCATAGGTCTGGTTGACATACCGGATACGCGCAAGCGCCATAAGATCAGTACGCCGCTGATTGGTGGGCTGGCGATGTTTGTCGGTTTCGCTTTTGCGGTGCTGATGCTGGACGTGTCCTTGTCGCAATACCGTGGTTTATTTCTGGGACTATTGGTACTGATTGTCGTTGGTGTGCTGGATGATATGCGTGATTTATCGAGTTACGCCAAATTTCTCGCCCAGATTACTGCAGCGGTGTTCATGTTGAGATGGGGTCAGGTGTCTTTGCACAATCTGGGATGGATCTCACCCTCGGGTGGTTTAGTTGAGTTGGGTTTGTGGACTATACCGTTCACAATTTTTTCCGCAGTCGGGGTGATTAATGCGCTGAACATGATGGATGGCATGGATGGGTTGGCGGGTAGCCTGGCTCTTATTGCCTTTGTGTCACTGATTGTCATGGCCTATCATGCGGGAAATCCAGGTCCCGCCTATATTTTGTCGATTGTGGCCTCAACTGTAGTGGCATTTCTGGCATTTAATCTGCGCCTGGGTGTGCATCGCCAGGCCCGGGCATTCATGGGTGATTCCGGCAGCATGTTTCTGGGATACATACTTTGCTGGTATGTGATTGACCTTTCACAGGCGCAGACACGTAGTATCGCACCAGTGAGCGCATTGTGGATTTTAGCTATTCCGCTCTTTGACGCAGTGTATATTCTTCTGCGTCGTATTCTCTCTGGGCATTCCCCGTTTTCGGCGGACCGCTTTCATCTGCACCATTTGCTTCAGGCTTACGGTATTGGCGTGAATCAGACGTTATCCATAATCGTTTTGTTTTCAGTTATGATGGCGGCACTGGGTGTGTATGGGTTTACATACGGGATCAGTGAGGCGGTGATGTTTTATGTGTTCTTGCTCGTATTCGCGGTGTATTTCTTTGCCATGAATTTTGCGTGGTGGCGTTTGCGAAGGAAAACCTCCCAACTGAGCTAGCGCCTAGGTTGTGATGAGACAAATTTGCAAAGGAGAATCATGAGCCATAAGAGAGTCAGAAAGGCTGTGTTCCCG
Source organism: uncultured Chromatiales bacterium (assembly GCA_964561765.1). Classification (GTDB taxonomy): domain Bacteria; phylum Pseudomonadota; class Gammaproteobacteria; order DATFLL01; family DATFLL01; genus CAZLQI01. The sequence continues at coordinate 123,856 of CAZLQI010000004.1, read as the reverse complement.
GTGGCCGGTATGGGTACGCGGTTTTTGCCCGCCACCAAGGCAAATCCCAAGGAAATGCTGCCCATAGTTGATAAACCGTTGATCCAGTATGCCGTGGAAGAGGCTGTAGCGGCAGGGATGACACACCTTATTTTTGTCAATGGGCGCAATAAGCACGCCATTCCCAACCACTTTGATAAGGCCTATGAGCTGGAAGCCGAGCTGGAAGCCAGCGGCAAATATGAACTGCTGGAAATAGTGCGGGGGATATTACCGACTAACGTCAGTTGTATTTATGTGCGCCAGGCTGAGCCACTCGGCCTTGGACATGCCGTATTGTGCGCTCGCCCCGTTGTCGGCGATGAACCTTTTGCTGTGATCCTTGCGGATGATTTAATTGATGGTGGTGAACAAACCTGCCTGACCCAGATGGAGCTGCTCTATGAGCGCCGGGGTTGCAGCCTGCTGGGTGTGGAAGAAGTAGCACGTGAGGATACCGAGAAGTACGGTATCGTACGCTCTGACACGGTCGATGATGCGCTGTCGCGTGTGCGTGAGATAGTCGAGAAGCCCACTCCGGACAAGGCTCCCTCGACGCTTGGCGTAGTCGGGCGTTATATCCTGACGCCACGCATTTTTGATCTGCTGGAGACGACACCGCGTGGTTCAGGTGGTGAAATTCAGCTAACGGACGCCATTGCCAGCCTGTTGAAGGAAGAAACCGTTTATGCCTATCGTTTCAAGGGTAAACGCTATGATTGCGGCAGCAAACTCGGCTATCTGGAGGCGACGGTGGAGTATGCGCTTCAGCACCCGGAACTCAGGGATGCCTTTCGTGAGTACTTGAGACATTTCGCATCTACACAGTGAGTCGTGTGCAGTGCTAAATGTATTACTCTGGGTGCCTTGGATGGATAGTGCATACATCGCATCTTTTGGGAGAAATGACAAAGAAGACGAAAGGGGGGGATGCGTCTCGCGGGACAGTCGATACGTTGCCCTGAGCAGTGCGGGACTAGCGGCTGATGGAAAGGTGATCATATGCAAGCTGCAGTAGACGAACACGGATGTCTTGCTGAATCGTTTGTCTTAATGGGGAAGACGGCATGCTGTTTCCTTTTGTCGACAGGAGATGAATCATGGAACGTAGGGGGATGCTGTTACTGATACTGTTGTGGACCTGTACCCCTGTTTTGGCGGCCAAGTCACCGATGCTCTATGTACGGGTGGTACACGCGAGCATGGACATGACCTACCCGCGTGTGTTTACTGCGCTTGAGAACAATGGATTTTTCGTTATTTCAGAACCCAATCTGGGGCGCAGTCTGGCCACGTTCGCTCGTCGCTGGGGGGCGGACTACAACCGCAACCATCTTGAGAGTATCCGCAGTATCGTGTTCTGTAACGGCGGGTATACCAATCGCATCAGTAATGTCGATCCCGATTTTCTGGCACTGTGTCCCCTGCACCTCACCCTGGTCTACAAGCGGGGGATAACACGCATCCTGTTTGTGCGTCCCAGTCGCGTGGCGGTGGGTAGCCCGGCCGAGCCGGTCGCGCTGGAACTCGAACAGGATGTGATTCGTACCATCGAGGCCGGTGTGCATACGGTGGACGAGACACCACCACATCGGCCCTGATGTGTGTGTCGTCGATACAGGATATCGGGAGGTTGTCAGACCTCAAGGTCTTGATAAAAACGTGAACCGTGACTCCCAGATTCAGAATGAATCTCTTGGATAATCAATAAAAGCGATCTGTCACCAGATAGTGCACTCATTGGATCCGGTCAGGACAGAAGATACTTTGTTCGATATAGGATCTTGATATAAAGCACGATTAATGTTCGATTTGAATTGTGGATCCAATGAATATAATATTGTAACCACATGAATAATATGTAATTTTTATATTAAAATATAAAGTAAGTTACCGTTTGTTCATTTTATTGACATGGATCAATGAACGTGAGTGTTTATGGTTATATGTTAATAATGTGTGAATATACTTATCTATGAATAAAGTGAATTTTACACATTCTTCGGGCTATATCAGGCTAACGGCAATGCATGATCGAGCCTCAATTCACCCAGGAGGGAATACCATGAAACAGTTCGACATAGCAGACATGACCCGGCGTGACCTTTTCCGTCGTCTGGGTGCCAGCACCGCAGCCGTCGCCCTGAGTGGTCTTGCTCTACATAGCGCCAATGCTGCCAGCATTGCCAAAGTCGCAACCGGTGTTAGCTCTGGTATAGCGATGGGTCGTGTGAAACATGGAAACCCGGTGGTCGCGAAACCAACCGCGATTCCCTCACCGATACATCGCAGTCATAGTATCCACCACAAAATTAAACTGGTGGTTGATGAACACTATGCGGAAATAGCGCCCGGCGCCTTCTTCCGCTTCTTGACATTCAATGGTCAGGTCCCAGGTCCGATGCTGCGTGTTCGCGAAGGCGATACGGTCACATTTACCCTGGAAAATCCGACAGGCAATATCTTGATGCACAACGTCGACATGCATGCCATTTATGGAAGTGGTGGTGGCGCTCCCGCAACACTGGTGCTTCCTGGAGAAAGCAAGACTGAGTTCTTTACAGCAATGTATCCGGGGGCCTTTATCTATCATTGTGCAGTGGTCCCCAATATGGACATGCATATTAGCAGCGGAATGTATGGCATGATCGTCGTGGAACCAAAACATGGATTGCAGAAGGTTGATCGCGAATTTTATCTTGGTCAGAATGAAGTCTACACGGACAAAGAGTTCGGCGCGCAGGGCACCCTTCAATTTAACTGGAAAAGTATGCGCGAGGAAGACCCCGCTTACGTATTATTTAACGGGGCTGCAAACGCACTTACTCCAGCTCGTTTCGGTGCCATGAAAGCCAAGGTTGGCGAAACGATTCGGGTCTTCATGGTCAATGGTGGCCCCAATCTGACCAGTAGTTTTCACCCCATCGGGAACGTGTGGACAGATGCCTGGCCGCAAGGCGCACTAACAAATCCACCACTGCACTATCTCCAAACACAGTCCGTCCCACCTGGGAGCACCTTCGTTGGGCATATGAACCTTCCTGTACCGGAGACCATCAAATTGGTCGATCACGCCTTGAGCCGTGTCATGCGTAAGGGATTATTGGCAGAAATCAAGGTTACGGGTCCAGCCAAACCCCGCATTTTTCGTTCTTGATATAGCCTTTCGATATTTTTGAAATGATGGGGTCGCATAGGATGCGGCCCCATCGGGTTGCACTGGTAGCAATTAAATGGCGCTTAAAAATAGCGCCCGTTCACAAAGCTAGCACACCACGATTGAACGAAAATCCACTATTGTGCGCCCCGGCGCCCGATAATCTCCCGGGCTTAGCCGAGCAATGTGCCAAGGATGTGTTCGTAGAGGGTGGACAGGGTATCGAGTTCTTTGATGTCGACGTGTTCGTTGATTTGATGAATAGTGGTATTGCATGGACCCAGTTCCAGGACCTGCGCTCCGGTGGGTGCAATAAAGCGCCCGTCGGAGGTGCCACCAGCGGTAGACAGTTCGCTCTGAAATCCGCACACGTTCTGGATGGCCTGGCGTGCGGCATCAACGAGTGCACCAGCGGGGGTCAGAAAGGGTTGACCGGAGAGTTTCCAGTCCAGTGTGTAATTGTGCAGATCATGGTCCGCGATCAGGGCCTCGACACGCGTGCGCAGTTGTGTGTCGGTGACTGCGGTGGAAAAACGAAAATTGAATAACATCTCTACCTCGCCGGGGATCACGTTGGTGACCCCCGTGCCGGCGTGGAGGTTGCTGATCTGGAAGGTCGTGGGCGGGAAATGGGCGTTGCCCTGATCCCAGCGCTGCGCACACAGCGCCGACAGCAGTGGTGCGAGGCGGTGAATCGGATTGTCGGCGAGGTGGGGGTAGGCGACATGGCCCTGTTGGCCGCGCACGATCAGCTGTGCGCCAAGTGAACCGCGGCGTCCATTTTTGATCACGTCACCAAGGGTGCGGGTGCTGGAAGGTTCGCCGACCACGCACCAGTCTATCTTTTCACCGCGTGCCTCCAGGGTCTCGACTACCTTTAGCGTGCCATTGATGGCGGTGCCTTCCTCGTCACTGGTGATGAGGAAGGCGATGGAACCCCGGTGTTCGGCGTGGTGGGCGATGAAGCGTTCACAGGCAGTGACCATGGCCGCCAGCGAGCCCTTCATATCAGCTGCGCCACGCCCATAGAGTTGTCCGTCACGCAGTTGCGGGTGAAACGGCGGGCTGTCCCAGTGTGACTCGGGGCCGGTGGGGACCACATCGGTGTGTCCGGCGAAGGCCAGTACCGGGCTGCTGTCACCGCGCCGCGCCCACAGATTATCGACCTCACCGAAGCGCAGGTTCTCAATTCTGAAATCCAGAGCACGCAAGCGTTCGGCCAGTAACGCCTGGCAACCGGCATCATCCGGGGTGACCGAGGGTCGGGCGATGAGTTGTCGGGCCAGTTCGAGAGTCGTGGACATCGTAGTCAGTGGGCAGTTTAAGAGTGATGCATGAGGCGTGAGGCGTAAAGGGGTCTGTGCCTGGTTACGCCCACGTTGTAAATCAAACCTCTGGATTTTAATCCCTTCATGTCTTATTTCTCATCCCCTCATCAGTCCGAACAGACGTCGGTAGTCATCCACTTTGAAACCGATATGGACCAGGCCGGTACCCGTACCGATGTTGACGATGAGTACAGGGCGCTATGATCAGGGTGGGGCCAAACCCGTCGGTGTGCAGGTCATGAAAGCGGTACGTGATACCGTTTTCATCGAGCCAGCGTCGCGCCTTTCACCAATCACCCATTCCCCGCTGAGCGTCTCTTTCGTCTACTTTTTCCTGCCAATTGACGACTTTGTTAAACCTCTCTGAGCAGGGCGTTGATGCCGACCTTGGATTTTGTCTTTTCATCGACGCGTTTGACGATGACGGCGCAGTACAGGCTGTACTTGCCGTTCTTCGCCGGCAGGTTGCCGGAGACGACGACGGAACCGGCCGGGACGTGGCCGTAGGTGATCTCGTCTTTTTCCCGATCATAGATGCGGGTGCTTTGACTGATGTACACCCCCATGGAGATGACCGCACCTTCCTCGACAATGACGCCTTCGACGATTTCCGAGCGCGCACCGATAAAGCAGTTGTCTTCGATGATAGTGGGTGCAGCCTGCAGGGGTTCGAGTACACCACCGATACCGACGCCACCGGAGAGGTGCACATTCTTGCCGATCTGGGCGCAGGAACCGACCGTGGCCCAGCTGTCGACCATGGTACCACTGTCGACATAGGCGCCGATGTTCACATACGAGGGCATCAACACGACGCCCGAGGCGAGATAGGCGCCTTTGCGCACGGTGGACGGGGGCACAACACGCACGCCACTGGCGCGGAAGTCACGTGAGTTGTAGTCGGCGTATTTTGGGGTCACCTTGTCAAAATAGTTGGTAAACCCACCCTTCATGAAGACATTGTCCTCAATGCGAAAGGACAGTAGCACGGCCTTCTTCAGCCATTCGTTGACCACCCACTGACCATCGCGTTTTTCCGCTACCCGGGCCTCGCCCGTGTCGAGTCTGCGAATGGCCTCGGTGATCGCCTCGGCCACCAGGGTGTCGACATTACGCGGGGTGATCTCGGCGCGGTTCTCGAAGGCCTGGTCAATGATGTGCCGGATGTCGTTCATGGTCTGTCGTTCTCCAAAAAACGGGCTGCGCGCAGGAATGCGGGCGGCACGAAGGGGGTATTCTACCGTATCCAGACCGGTTCGTGTGGCCGGACATGTCGCCGTTCCTGGCGTTGTACCTTCCGCGCCCATGGGGTCGTTATCTCCTCCCTGAGGCGGGTGTTCCAGGGCGTGCATCTTCTCGGAGCACGGGGTTAAAGTGATTCTATGTAGCGGCAAATACGCTGAGCGGCCTCGATGCATTCATCTCTTGGTGCGACCAGAGCCAGACGCACACGGTTATCGCCCGGATTCACGCCGTCTACGGTGCGTGAGAGATAACGACCGGGCAGGACGCTGACATGTTGCGTGGCGAAGAGGTCTCGGGCGAAAGTCTCGTCATCGATGGGAGTTCTGGGCCACAGGTAGAAGGCCGCGTCCGGGGCCTGGACGTCGAGGACCGGGCGTAGGATGTCGAGGACTGCCGTGAACTTTTCGCGATACAACGCGCGGTTGGCCTGCACATGGGTCTCGTCGCGCCAGGCCTGGATACTCGCGTTTTGATGATAAGCCGGCATGGCGCTGCCGTGGTAGGTCCGGTATTTAAAGAAGCGTGCCAGGATGTTGGCATCACCGGCAACGAACCCGGAGCGCATCCCCGGTAGATTGGAGCGCTTGGACAGACTGTGAAACACCACGCAGCGCCGATAGTCCGTATGCCCCATGCGTGCTGCGGCCTCCAGCAGACCGACGGGGGGATGGGCTTCGTCGAAATAGATCTCCGAATAACACTCATCGGCGGCGATGATAAAGTCGTGTTCCTCGGCCAGACGAATAAGACGCTGTAGGTCCGCCAAGCCCATGACCGCACCGGTAGGATTACCGGGCGAGCACAGGTAGAGCAGTTGACAGCGCGCCCAGTCGGTCTCGGGGATACGCTCGAAGTCGGGCAGAAAACCGGTATCCTCCAAGGCGTTGATGAAGCCTGCTTCAGCGCCTGCGAGCAGGGCCGCACCTTCGTAGATCTGGTAGAAGGGGTTGGGCATCATCACCAGCGGTCGGACCGTGTGTCCACAGGCACTGTCCGTGCGCTCGATCACGGCCTGAGCGAAGGCGAACAGGGCCTCGCGGGTGCCATTGACCGGCAATACGTTGCATTCTGGGTCCAGGCTGCCGGGTGGAACACCGAAGCGGTTCACAAGCCAGTCACAGATCGCGGTGCGCAACTCGGGTGAGCCGTGGGTGCTGGGGTAGTGGGACAGGCCGTGCAGGTGGGCCACGAGTGCCTCGATGACCAGGCCGGGCGGCGCATGCCGGGGTTCGCCGATGGACAGGGCGATGGGGTGGCGGTCCGTGGGTGGTGTCACGCGCGCCTTGAGTGCGGTGAGTTTCTCAAACGGGTAGGGTTGTAGCCGATCCAGATCGAGATTCATCATGGGTGCGCGAGGTCCCTGTGTGGGTTTAACCGGTTTGGGCCGGAGACATTTTCAGCGCTCGGTTAAGGCAGGACACGCGATTCGCGTATGATGCATTGATGTCACATCGGGTGTCCAGTATAGAGCAAGGCCGTGGGCCTTCCAAACCGCCCCGCTATCGACCGGTCGCAGGGTTGCTGCTGGCCGCAGGCCTGTGGGGACTGATGTGGTATCCATTGCGTCTGCTGGAGACCGGTGGCCTGGGTGGGTTGTGGCAGACCTTTACCATCTATTGCGGCACGCTGGTCGCGGCACTGCCCCTGATGCGGGGGCGTTGGTCTGAACCGGCCCGCTACCCGGTGGCATTGTTGGTCCTTGCCCTGGCCAGTGGCTGGTGTAATACGGCCTTCATCCTGGCCATCCTTGATGGCACGGTGGTGCGGGTACTGTTGTTGTTTTACCTCTCGCCGGTGTGGGCGACCCTGCTGGCCATCGTGGTACTGGGAGAGCGGCCTCGACCCCTCGCGCTACTGGCCTTGCTATTGGCGCTGATCGGGGCGGTGATTATGCTCTGGTCGCCGGCAGTGGGCCTGCCCTGGCCACTGGCGCGGGGTGACTGGTTGGCCCTGTCTTCGGGTATGGCCTTTGCGTTGGCCAATGTTGCGACCCGCTACCTTGGCAATGTCTCGGTCCAAGTCAAGACCGTCACGTCCTGGGTGGGGGTGATCGTCGTGGCCGGTGTACTGATCCTGGCGACGACCGTGGCGCCTGGATTGATTCAGGGAGCGATTCTGGGAGCGGGGGCGGATGCGGCACCAGTGCTGGTCTGGCTCGGCGCCCTGTTGCTTGGTGCTCTTGGCATCGTCGTGATGTCCTTTGCTGTGCTCTACGGTGTGACACACATGCCAGTACACCGATCTGCGGTAATCCTATTATTTGAAATCGTCGTTGGCAGTGCATCCTCGCTCTGGTTAACCGCTGAGGTTGTCCAGAGGCGTGACTGGATTGGGGGGGGACTGATCCTGCTCGCCGCTGTGCTGTCCAGTCGGGAACAGGCGCAGGGATGAGTGGCGTGTGCAGACACAGGTTGTCCGGTGTCGTACGATGGGTGCATTGAGAAAGGGCTGACACAGTATGGTGAGTCTGACCTTCCCGGAGGCCTCCCCTGCGGTCTATCAGTGTGCCGTCTCATCGTCGAGTTGTTCAATCACGGCACGGCGCAGGGTGTCGAGGCGCTGCGGACTCTGTATCGGGGCACCTTGTTCATTGGTAATGAAAAAAATATCCTCGGCACGTTCACCGAAGGTGGATATCTTGGCGTTATGCAGCCCGATCCCACAGGCCACCAGGGTTGCACCGATGAGGCAGAGCAGGCCGGGTCGGTCATAGGCCACGACTTCCATGATCGTACGCTGATTACGGTTATCTTCGCTGAAATACACAGCGGTCGGAAATTTGAAGTGATGAATCTGGCGCGGTAGACGCCGCGAAATGACCGTCGGTATGCACTGCGGGCGTGCCAGTTCCCGACGCAGGGTATCGAGCAGTTCCTGGCCTCGGTAGGCGTCGCTGATGGGGACCCCGTCTTCCTCCAGCACGATGAAACTGTCCAGGGTAAAGCCGTCGGTGGAGCTGATGATGCGCGCCTCGGTGACATTGAGCCCAAGTTGGGCAAGAATGGCCGTGATCTGGGCGAAGACGCCGGCATGGCCCTGCATATAGACGAAGATTTCCGTACCGCCGCGATGTGTCTCCTGGCGCAGGAGTACCAGGGGCAGTGCCTTGGTGGCATAGTCGATGATGGAGCGGGTGTGCCAAATGACTTCATCGACCGAGTAGCGCAGGAAATATTCATGACCCAGTTCATCCCACAGCAAGGTCAGCGCTTCGGGGTTTACCCCCGCCATGAGGAGTCGGGTATGGGCCTGTAGTTGCACTTCAGCGACGCGTTCGGATTGTACCAGTGGATTTTCCAGTCCCCGACGCAGGGCACGGGCAGTGGCGTGGTACAAATCCTTGAGCAGGGCATCTTTCCAGCTATTCCATACAGTGGGGCTGGTGGCGCGAATGTCGGCGACAGTGAGCAGATAGAGGTAGTCGAGATGGTCCTTGTCACCGACCTGTTCGGCAAAGGCGTGGATGAGTTCCGGGTCGCTGATGTCCTTGCGCTGTGCCGTCGTGGACATGACCAGATGGTGTTCGATCAGCCAGGCTACGATGCGGGTGTCATAATGACTCAGCCCGTGCAGCCGGCAAAACTGCTCGGCGTCGTGAGCGCCCAGTGTCGAGTGATCCCCGCCGCGTCCCTTGGCGACGTCGTGAAATAGGGCGGCGATAATGAGTAGTTCTTCCTTGGGTACCCGGGAGATGAGCGCGCTGCACAGGGGGAACTCGTCATGAAACTCAGGCACGGTGAACCGGCGCAGGTTGCGGATGGCAAACAGCGTGTGCTCATCGACGGTATAGATGTGGAACAGATCATGTTGCATCTGTCCGACGATGTTGGCGAATACGGGCAAATAGGCGGCGAGAATGCCATAGCGGTTCATGCGGCGCAGTTCATGGGTGACCCCGTGTGGCTGGCGCAGTATCTCCATGAATAGGGTGCGAGCGCGCAGATCACTGCGAAAATGGTCATTGATGAGGTAGCGGTGTTCACGCATCAGGCGCACGGTGTTGGCGCGCACACCCATGATTTCGGGGTGTTGAGTGAGCAGTAAAAATACCTCCAGCAAGGCAAAGGGGTAGCGTTTGAAAATACCTTCGTGGGTGACTTCGAGGAATCCTCTGCGTGTCTGAAATCGTTTATTGAGCTGTACCGGATCAGCGGGCTCTTCGGCGTAGAGGAGGTTTTCCTGGAATAGCTGCAACAACATTTCGTTGAGGCGATTGAGTTCCATGACGGTGCGGTAGTACTGCTTCATGAAGTGCTCTACCGCCAGGTGGGTGTCATCGCTCTGATAGCCGAACAGTTTTGCCAGACTGCGCTGGTGGTCAAACAGCAGGCGATCCTCGCGTCGGCCGGCGAGGGTGTGCAGGCCGAAACGGATCTTCCACAGTAAGTCCTGACCCTCCATGAGTGAGGCATATTCCGGCTCGGTGAGGAAGCCGTGAGCAACCAGGTCGTGCAGGGTCGTGGCGTGGAAATGACGTTTAGCCACCCAGCCGATCATCTGGATATCACGTAGTCCACCCGGACTTTCTTTTATATTGGGTTCCAGGTTATAGGCGGTGTCGTTGTACTTGCGGTGACGTTTGAATTGTTCCTTGAGTTTGGCGCTGAAAAAGGCGCGGCTTGGCCAGATACGCTCCGACGAGCAGGCCGTGCGCTGTTGTTCAAACAGACGCGTTGGGCCGGCGAGAAGACGGGCCTCCTGCAGGTTGGTTGCCACGGTGATGTCTTTTTCTGCCTCGTGAATACACTCGGTCACCGTGCGCACGCTGTGGCCGATTTCCAGACCGATATCCCATAAAAACCTCAGGAAGGTTTCAATATTTTCCTGCTGGGCGCCAAGATTGCAGTCATCACATAGCAGGATTTGGACATCAATATCTGACCCTGGGTGCAGCTCGCCACGGCCATAGCCACCGACCGCCACCAGTGCAAGGGCCTCGTTGCCATCGAAAAAACGCTGCCAGGTGTGGCGCAGGACTGTGTCGACGAGACTGGCCCGTGCGCCGACCAGAGAGGCCACAGTCTCGCCGGCGAGGAAGCGTGCCTTGAGTGCCTCAGCACCATCGCGCAGGGCCTGGCGGAACAGGGGTACGCTGGCCTGCGCATCGGCCAAGGCGGTATCGAGCAGTGATACAGGCAGGTTCATGCCGACCAGTTTTCCTCGTGACGCCGGGTGAGCACCTCGAAACCGTTCTCGGTGACCAGCAGGGTGTGTTCCCATTGTGCAGAAACTGAACGGTCCTTGGTGATGACCGTCCAGCCATCGGGAAGAACCTTCACATGCCGGCGCCCGGCATTGATCATCGGCTCGATGGTAAAGGTCATACCGGTCTCCAGTATGATCCCGGTGCCGGGTTCGCCATAGTGCAGCACCTGTGGTTCCTCGTGGAACTCACGGCCGATGCCGTGACCGCAGTATTCGCGCACCACCGAGCAGTTGTTGGTCTCGGCATATTCCTGAATAACATGACCGATATCACCGAGCTGAATTCCCGGCCTGACCATCTCGATACCACGGCGCAAGCACTCATAGCTGATGCGGCTGACGCGATCAGCGATGCGGGGAGGGGTGGCAATGAAAAACATCTTGCTGGTGTCGCCGTGGTAATCATCTTTGATGACGGTGATATCGATATTGATGACATCGCCCTTTTTGAGTTTCTTGTTTCCGGGGATGCCATGACACACCACATGATTGACCGAGGTACAGATGGATTTGGGGAAGCCGTGATAGTTCAATGGTGCAGGGATGGCTTGCTGTTCGTTGACAATATAGTCATGGCAGAGGGTGTCGAGTTCGTCGGTGGTGGTGCCGGCCTTGACGTGGGGTTCGATCATTTCCAGGACCTCGGCCGCCAGTCGTCCGGCCGTGCGCATTTTCTCGATCTCTTCCGGGGTTTTGATAGTGATACTCATTAATAGTAGATCGCTGTGTGGGTTGAATGGAGGCGTATCCCGCTATCCCTTGACGGGCGTCTGTCAAGGGATAGCGGCCTGAAGGCCAGGTTCCGGCCAGCGTGGCACGATGCCACACTGGGGGAGCGGATTTGTTGTTCCAAGCCCTTTTATGGTATAAAGCGCGCGCCTGGTAAGCAAATCAGGCTTCCGTCTGCATCGGGTTCGGTGCGGGTATATTACGGCCCCGTAAAGGGGAAAATCCACACATGCACCGGCACACCTGCCTGGGTGCCCCTGCCGCTGGCCCACCACGGGCCACAGCGACAACGGTTTTGACCGGGGGTTGGCAGATGGGGTGCATGGAGGACCAACCCAACACAATCAGGAGTTAATCATGGCAGACGTGACGATGCGTCAGATGCTGGAGGCCGGTGTTCACTTCGGTCACCAGACCCGTTTCTGGAATCCCAAGATGGCCCCCTATATCTTCGGGGACCGCAATAAAATCCACATTATTAATCTGGAAAAGACCTTGCCGTTGTACAACGATGCGATGAATTTCATCGGTTCGCTGGCAGCACGGCGTGGCAGGGTGCTGTTTGTCGGCACCAAGCGTGCGGCGGGTGGGGTGATCCGCGAAGAGGCGCTGCGCTGCGACATGCCCTATGTCGATCACCGCTGGCTGGGTGGCATGCTGACCAACTTCAAGACCGTGCGCCAGTCCATCAAGCGCCTGAAGGAGTTGGAGGCCATGGCTGCCGACGGTACCTTCGAACATTTGTCCAAGAAAGAGGCGTTGATGCGCACCCGCGAGATGCAGAAGCTGGAGCGCAGTCTGGGTGGCATCAAAGACATGCCGGGGATACCCGATGCGCTATTTATCGTTGATGTCGGTCATGAGAAGATTGCCATCAGCGAAGCCGTCAAGCTGGGCATTCCGGTGATTGGCGTGGTCGATACCAATAATAGTCCCGAGGGTGTGGATTATATTATCCCGGGCAATGATGATGCCATCCGCGCCATCCAGATCTACGTCACAGGTGCAGCCGACGCCGTCATTGTCGGGCGCGAGTCGGTAGGCCACATTGCCAGCGGTGCGGGTGATGATTTTGTCGAACTCGACGAGTCCGGTATGCCTGCGGTTGACGCTAGGCCGAAGAAGACGGCCAAAAAGACGACAAGCAAGAAAAAAGTAGCCCCCAGGAAACCGCAGACGACCGAGAAACCGCAGATAAGCGAGACCAAGGTCGATACCGAGGTCAAGGCAGAAACCGCTAAACCCGCCGATGCCGCTGCTGACGTGGCGGCAAAGTAAGTCGACGAAACAGGGCAGACAGAAAAAGGGGGCATCGCCCCCTTTTTTCAAAATTCAAATCAGCTCCCTGTGCATGGGGGAACTGAAGCGTACGTATTAGTGAGGGGACGATGACATGGCAATTACAGCGGCGCAGGTAAAAGAACTGCGCGAGCGGACCGGGGCAGGCATGATGGAATGTAAGAAGGCCCTGGTGGAGACCGATGGTGATATCGAAAAGGCCATCGGGCACCTGCGCAAATCGGGTCAGGCCAAGGCCGACAAGAAGGCTGACCGTACCGCTGCCGAGGGTCGTATAGCGGTCGTTGTTTCCAAGGAGGGTACGACGGCGGCCATGGTCGAGGTCAACTGTGAGACCGATTTTGTCGCCAGTGATGATAATTTCACCCGCTTTGTCGATGCTGTGGCCCAGCGCGTGGTGAGCAGCCGTCCGGGTGATGTCAATGCCCTGGCGGAGTTGGCGCTGTCTGACGGCGAGACGCCCACGGTGGAGGCGGCGCGCAAGGGCCTCATCGCCAAAATCGGTGAGAACATCAGTGTGCGCCGGTTTCATCTCATTGAAGATGCACCGCGCCTGGGTATCTACCTGCACGGTATCCGCATTGGTGTTGTGGTGAGCATGGACGGAGGCACTGATGCGCTGGCCAGGGATATCGCCATGCACGTCGCCGCCAGTCGGCCGTTGTGTGTGAGCGAGGATGAGGTTCCGGCCGGGACGTTGGCGAAAGAGAAGGATATTTACGCTGCCCAGGCCGCCGAGAGTGGTAAACCGGCCGAGATTGTCGAGAAGATGGTGCAGGGTCGTATCAAGAAGTATCTCAAGGAAGTGACACTGCTGGGTCAGCCCTTCATCAAGGACTCAGATACCACAGTAGAGAAATTACTGGACCAGGCGGGCGCACGCGTGAAGGGGTTTGTGCGTTTCGAGGTGGGTGAAGGTATTGAGAAGAAGGCTGACAATTTTGTCGATGAGGTGATGTCCCAGGTTCGTGGGGGTTGAGTATGGGCGCGGCGGATCACCCGACAGGTCATTCCAGCGATACGGGTTGCGGCCTGCGCTACCGCCGCGTGCTGCTCAAGCTCAGCGGTGAGGCCCTGATGGGTGACAACGCCTTCGGCATCGATCCCGACATACTCAAACGGGTTGCTCGGGAGATCGGGGAACTGGTCGAGATGGGTGTCGAGGTGGCCGTCGTTATCGGTGGCGGCAATATCTTTCGCGGCGTGAGTCTGGCTAATGTCGGTATGGATCGCGCTGCAGCGGACAAGATGGGCATGTTGGCTACGGTCATCAATGCCCTCTCATTGCAGGATGCCCTGGAGCAAGAGACCTTGCCCGCGCGGGTCATGTCGGCTATTTCCATTCATCAGGTCTGTGAGGATTACATACATCGTCGCGCCATTCGGCACCTGGAAAAGGGGCGAGTGGTAGTCCTGGCCGCTGGCACCGGCAATCCTTTTTTCACCACCGACACGGCGGCCAGCCTGCGTGGCATCGAGATCAATGCCGAGCTGGTTATCAAGGCGACCAAGGTCGACGGGATTTACTCAGCGGATCCGTTCAAGGATCCAAATGCGGTACGCTATGAACGCCTCAACTACGACGAAATCATCGAGAACAAGCTGATGGTGATGGATGCCACGGCGATCGTGTTGTGTCGTGACCATAATATGCCGATTCGAGTCTATGACATGAACAAGTCTGGTGCGTTGATGCGCATCGTGCAAGGTGGTCATGAGGGCACTCTGGTGGAGGCGGCTGGAAAATCTGGAGAATGCGCATGATCGAGGAACTGAAAAAAGACGCCGAACAGCGCATGGGAAAAAGTATCGAGTCCCTGAAGATCGAACTGACCAAATTGCGCACCGGTCGTGCCCATCCCAGCCTGCTCGATCACTTGACGGTGGCGTATTATGGTTCCGAGGTGCCGCTCAGCCAGGTGGCCAATATTGGCACCGAGGATGCCCGCACCCTGACCGTGACACCTTGGGAACGGAGCATGGTCCAAACGGTCGAAAAGGCCATCATGACCTCGGGTATGGGCCTCAATCCGGCCTCAGCGGGCACGGTAATCCGGGTACCAATCCCGCCCCTGACCGAGGAGCGGCGAAAGGATATGGTTAGGATCGTGCGCCATGAGGGCGAGAATACCCGCGTGGCAATTCGCAATATCCGCCGTGATGTGCTCGGTGATCTCAAGACACTGCTCAAGGAAAAGGCCATCAGCGAAGACATGGAACATCGTGCGCAGGACGAGGTGCAGAAGATTACTGACAAGTACGTGGCTACGGTGGACAAGCAACTGGAGAGCAAGGAGAAGGATCTCCTGATCATTTAGCCCACAGCCTTCTGATGTGGTGCCGCAGACCGGGGGATGGCTGCGGCGCATGGTTTCACTCAGAAGCGCGTGCGGGTCATTCGCCACGGAATAGGGTGCGCGGTGACCATCTGGCTGTCAGTCGTCAGCGGGTTGATTGCCCCTTGTTGGCCCGACTTAAATCGAAATACACGGGGTATGTCCGACATTACGGCCAATACGAGCCCAGAAGCCCTCTGCGAGACGCCTCGGCATGTCGCCATCATCATGGACGGCAACGGTCGGTGGGCCAAACAACGCAGTCTGCCACGCTTTGCTGGGCACCGGGCCGGCGTCGGGGCAGTACGCCAGACGGTGCAGGGCTGCGCCGAGCGGCATATTGATGTTCTCACCTTGTTCGCATTCAGCAGCGAGAACTGGCGCCGCCCGAAGAAAGAAGTGGGCCTGCTGATGGAGCTGTTTTTGAGTGCATTGGAGCACGAGGCCGACAAACTACATCGGAACAATGTGCGCATGCGCGTTATCGGTGATCGCAGTGTCTTTGCGCCCAAGTTGCAGGACACGATTTGCGCGGCTGAAGACACAACCCGCAATAACAGCGGTCTGGTGCTCAATATTGCAGCCAACTACGGTGGCCGCTGGGATATCACGCAGGCGGTCCGCCAGCTTGCCGAGCAGGCCGAGCAGGGGAAGATACGCAGCGCGGATATTACTCCCGAGCATGTACAGGCAGCGCTATGCATGGCAGATCTCCCGGAGCCGGATCTGTTTATCCGCACGGGTGGCGAGCAGCGTATCAGTAATTTCCTGTTATGGCCGCTGGCCTATACCGAGCTATATTTCACTCCCACTCTGTGGCCCGATTTCAAAGCGCAGGAGCTGGATGCCGCCCTGAAGGCCTATGCCTTTCGCCAGCGTCGTTTCGGCCGTACGGGTGAGCAGATCGAGCGGCTGCATGATGCTTAGGCTGCGCGTACTCACCGCCGCCATCCTGGTGCCCCTGGTGATCTGGGGGGTGATTGCACTACCACCCCCCTGGTTAGCTATCGTGCTGGGTGGTGTTCTGGCGATTGGGGCCTGGGAATGGGGCACGCTCGCCGGTCTTCATTCACTACCGGGGCGCGGTTTCTATGTCCTTTTTATCCTCATCCTGATGGTCATGGCCGATATCGCCATGGTGGCGAACTGGGTGTTACCGGTGATCCTGACCCTGACGGTCTTGTGGTGGCTACTGGCCTGGCGGCTGATCAGGGTGTACCCGGCGATCAGCGAACGGGGCAGGGGGCGTTTACATCGCCTGCTGACCGGGATCCTGGTACTCGTGGCATCCTGGGTGGCCCTGGTCGCCCTCAGTGAGATACCCGGTAGCGGCCGTTCTTATCTGTTGTTTCTCATCCTGTTGATGTGGGTGGCGGACAGTGGTGCCTATTTTGCCGGTCGACGCTGGGGCAGGTGCAAACTGGCCCCCCGGGTCAGCCCTGGCAAGACGTGGGAAGGGGTAGGCGGGGCGCTGCTGGGCACTGTACTGATCGCACTGATCGCCGGTGATGTTGTCTTCAGGATGTCAGCGGCCTATCTGGGGTTGTTCGTTGTGCTTTGCCTGGTGACGGTAGTGTGCTCGATCCTGGGCGATCTGTTTGAAAGCCTGTTCAAGCGTATGGCTGGCGTGAAGGATAGCGGCCAGCTATTGCCTGGGCATGGCGGGATCCTCGATCGTCTGGACAGCCTGACGGCGGCGGCACCAGTGTTCATGTTGGGGCTGATTTTGATGGGGGTGTCGCGATGAAGGGCGTGACCATACTTGGGGCAACCGGCTCCATCGGCATGAGTACACTGGACGTCATCGCCCGACATCCCGGGCGTTACCGTGTTGTTGCCCTGACGGCACACCGGCAGGTTGAACGCCTCTATACACAGTGTCTGCGCCATATGCCGGATTATGCCGTGATGGGTGACGAAGATGCGGCCGGGCAACTGGCGGCGAGGCTCAGCGATGCCGGCGCATGCACCCGTGTGCTCTCCGGTATGGACGGGCTGAAGGTGGTGGCCGCACTCGATGAGGTCGACTACGTCATGGCGGCCATTGTCGGGGCAGCTGGCCTGCAGCCCACCCTGGCGGCGGCACGTGCCGGCAAGCGCATCCTGTTGGCCAACAAGGAAGCCCTGGTCATGTCGGGTCGACTTTTCATGGATGAGATCAAGGCGCATGGCGCACAATTGTTGCCGATTGACAGCGAGCACAATGCCATCTTTCAGTGTATGCCCGCCGATTTTCAGCGCGGCCTGGGTGAGGTAGGGGTTCAGCGCATCCTGCTGACCGCCTCCGGTGGACCATTTCGCACGACACCCATGGACGCCCTGGAGCAGGTCACACCGGAGCAGGCCATTGCCCACCCCAATTGGCGCATGGGGCGCAAGATATCGGTGGATTCGGCCACCATGATGAACAAGGGGTTGGAGGTGATCGAGGCCTGTTGGCTGTTCAATGCCCGGCCTGAGCAGATCCAGGTGGTCGTGCACCCACAAAGCGTGATCCATTCCATGGTAGAATACGCCGACGGAACGGTGCTTGCGCAACTCGGCAATCCCGACATGCGCACGCCGATTGCCCATGCCCTGGCCTGGCCGGAGCGTATTGCAGCCGGCGTGCATAGTCTGGATCTGTTCGATGTCGCTCACCTGGATTTCGAAGTGCCAGATCCGGTGCGCTTTCCCTGTCTGCGTCTCGCGGGCGAGGCCATGGCAGCGGGTGGTACGGCATCGACCGTACTTAATGCCGCCAACGAGGTGGCCGTGCAGGCGTTCCTTGACGGTCAACTGCGTTTCACCGGCATTCATTGCCTGATAGAAGGGGTACTCGATGCACTACCGGTGCACGTTGCCGATTCGCTGGATACTGTTCTGGAAGCCGACGCATCTGCACGCCGTGTCGCTCACCAGCAACTCATGAAATTGGCAGGATAGAGTCATGTTCGGCAGTGTTTTGTTTACCCTTGTTGCCTTTATTGTCGCCATCTCGGTGCTGGTTGCCGTCCATGAGTTTGGCCACTTCTGGGTGGCAAAGACTCTCGGTGTCAAGGTGTTGCGCTATTCGATCGGTTTCGGACGCCCGCTGTGGCGTCACCGGGCCGGTGCGGATCAAACCGAATATGTCGTTGCCGTCTTGCCTGTGGGTGGCTATGTCAAAATGCTTGATGAGCGCGAGGGAGAGGTGGCCGCGCACGAGCTGCATCGCGCTTTCAATCGTCAGCCAGTCTACAAACGCTTCGCAATCGTGTTGGCCGGCCCGTTGTTCAATTTTTTGCTCGCCATCGTGATCTACTGGCTGGTGTTTATCGTCGGTGTGAGCGGCATCAAACCCGTGATTGGTGAGGTCAGGTCCGGCTCGGTGGCTGCGGTGGCGGGTCTGCATGCGGGTGAGGAGATCGTGGCGGTCAATGGTCGGATTACTCCAATTTGGGATGCCGCCCTGCAGGCCTTGTTGCCGGCGATGATCGACCGTAGCGAGGTGGCGTTGACGCTACGCGAACGCAATGGCGATACGCGGCACGCGCAACTCGATTTTCGCAGGCTCAAGGCTCATGAGATCACCAAGCGGATATTTGAGCACCTCGGTATCGTGCCCTGGTTGCCCCGGGTGGCTACGATCATCGGCAAGATATTGCCCGGTTCGGCGGCGCAGCAAGCCGGTCTCGAACCGGGCGATCACATTGTTGCTGCCAATGGCAAGGCGCTTGATGACTGGCAGGCTCTGGTCGATGTGGTACGGAAAAATACCGGTAAACCGATAGTATTTCGCATCGATCGGGAAGGTCGCAGTCGTGTGGTATCGGTAACACCGCATCGCGTTATGGAAAATGGCGCGCGGGTGGCACAAGTAGGCATCACACCGGCGCAGCGTACGCCAATGCCGCAAAGCATGAAGGCGATCTATCGTTATCCGGTGCTGGGCGCCATCAACGAGGCAGTACACAAGACCTGGACAATGTCGACACTGACGTTGAATATGTTGGGCAAAATCCTCATTGGCGAGGCCTCGGTGAAGAATCTCAGCGGTCCCATCAATATCGCCCGTTATGCCGGCGAGTCTGCCAGCGCTGGACCGACTCATTATCTTGATTTTATCGCCATTGTCAGCCTCAGCCTGGGCGTGCTGAACCTGTTGCCGATCCCCATCCTGGATGGTGGTCACCTGTTGTACTATTTTATCGAGATTGTAAAAGGTAGTCCGGTCTCGGAACAAACCGAGGCCGTGGGGCAACGTGTAGGTATAGTAATCCTGGTTATGCTTATGAGCCTGGCTTTTTATAACGATCTTTCCGGGTTGTTTGGTTAGACCCGGGGTCAACCGTCAATATGACAAGCAGGATAGACGCGGGTATTTCATGAAAAAATTTTTTCTGGTGCTTTTATTTTGTTATGTGTTCGTACTGCCCGCTTACGCCTTCGAGCCTTTTACTATCCGGGATATCCGTCTCGAAGGTCTGCAACGCATATCGGTCGGGACTGTTTTTAATTACCTTCCCGTCAAGGTTGGCGAGCGGCTTGATGACAGGCTAGCCAGCAAGGCCATTAGCGACCTCTACAAAACCGGTTTTTTCAAGGACGTGCGTTTGCAACGCGAAGGTGATGCATTGGTGGTCTTCGTGGCTGAGCGCCCGGCGATTGCCAGCATTTCTGTTACCGGCAATAGCGCTATCCCCACTGAACAACTCAATTCCGCGCTCAAACAAATCGGTTTGACGGAGGGCCGCGTGTTCGATCGCTCCATGCTTGCGCGTATCGAGCAGGAGTTGCGTCGACAGTACGATAGTTTGGGCAAGTATGCGGTGTCGATCAAGACTGCGGTAACGCCGTTGGAGCGTAACCGGGTAGATATCAAGGTCAAGATCGCCGAAGGTGATTCGGCGGTGATTCACCGCGTCAACATTGTTGGCAACCATGCCTACAGTGAGGATGATCTGCGCAGTTTTCTCAAGCTCAGCAAAGTCAGTTTTTTTACTGGCCACAGTAAATACTCCAAACAGCAACTGGCCGGCGATCTTGAAACCCTGCGCTCGTATTATCTCGATCGGGGTTATATCAACTTCAATATCGACTCCACACAAGTTTCGTTGACGCCTGACATGAAAGATATCTACGTGACGATTAATGTCACTGAGGGCAAGAAGTACACGGTCAGTGCCGTAAATTTGGCAGGAAATCTAGTCCTGCCAAAGGCGCAGGTAGAGAAACTGATCAGCATCAATCCGGGGGATATCTTCTCGCGCAAGAAAATCACCGCAACCACCAAGGCCATTTCTGATCGTCTTGGCGATGAAGGCTACGCGTTCGCCAATGTTAATGCCGTGCCGGAGGTTAGCAAAAAGAAACAAACTGTTGCCTTGACATTTTTTGTCGATCCAGGTCGACGCGTCTATGTGCGCCGTATCAATATCACCGGTAATACGACCACCCGTGATGAGGTGATTCGCCGCGAGATGCGACAAATGGAGGCCGGCATGATGTCTACCAGAAAGGTTGCCCGTTCACGCACTCGTCTTCAACGTCTGGGGTATTTCAGTAATGTCAGCGTGAATACACCGGTGGTGCCGGGTACCAATGATCAGGTCGATCTCAACTACCATGTCAGCGAACGGGCGACCGGGAGTTTGCAGGCGGGTGTCGGTTATTCCGGCAGTCAGGGACTGTTGCTCAATTTCAGTGTGACCCAGAACAACTTCCTCGGTACCGGCAAGCGGGTGGGCATCAACATCAACAACAGCCAGGTGACCCAGGTCTACAGCTTCAACTATACCAATCCATACTATACGCTGAACGGGATCAGCCGTGGTTTCCAGATTTATTCGCGTAAGGTCAACGCCTCCCAGGCCAATCTGACATATTACACGACCAACAGTTACGGGGCTTCTGTCAACTATGGTATCCCGCTCAGCGAAAATGATACCGTGCGTGCCGGGCTCGGCTATGAGAGCACGGACTTATTGACGGGCACCCAGACAGCTCAACAAATACTTGATTTTATTAGAAAAGAAGGTAGTAGCTATCATCTTTATAAGTTCACTACAAGCTGGACACACGACACCCGTAATCGCGCGATCTTTGCTGACCGGGGTACGCTGGCCCAAGTAACGGCCGAGGTGACAGCACCAGGTAGCAGTCTCAAATTCTACAAACTGGGCTATCTGCAACGTGGCTATATTCCGCTGAGCAAAAAGATTACCCTGTCGATGCGGGCGCAGTTGGGCTATGGTGCAAGTTTTGGTAACACGACACAGCTACCGCCTTTTGAGAATTACTATGCTGGCGGTACCGATTCGGTGCGTGGCTTTAAAGCAAATACCCTGGGACCGCATGATCCGGTGACCAATCTGCCGATTGGCGGCAATGTGAGTATCGTTGGCAGTGTGGAGCTGATCTTTCCCAATCCGTTTGCGAAAAATAGTAACTCTGTACGATTTAGCACCTTTCTGGATGCCGGCAATGTGTTTGATACATCAATCCAGAAGGTCAAACTGAGTGAGTTGCGTTATTCTGCGGGCATATCAGCCATCTGGCTGACACCGGTCGGGGCCCTGCGCTTCAGCCTGGCGACACCGCTCAATGCCAAGCCAGGTGATGAAAAGCAATCCTTCCAGTTCACCATGGGCTCGCCGTTCTGAGGATGATCTGTGTGAGGACTTTGTTCCGGATGCGATGGAGGCAGCTTTGAAAAAATACAATATCTATATGGCAGTCTCGTTTAGTCTGTTGCTGTGTTTGGCGACACCGTTGTGGGCCGCCGAAGTCAAACTGGGCTTCGTCAACACGGCTAAGGTGCTCGAAGAAGCCCCACAGGCGGAAGTGGCACGGCATAAATTACAGACAGAGTTTGCGCCTCGCGATAAGGCGTTGGTCAAGGCGCAAAAACAGCTCGCAAAACTTGAGGACAAACTGGCGCGTAATGGCGCGCTGATGAGTGATAACAAACAGGGTGAACTTGAGAGTGCCATCTTGTCGAAAAAACGTGATATAAAACGTTCCCAGGATGAATTTCGCGAGGATTTCAATATCCGTCGAAATGAAGAACTCAGCAAGCTGCAACGCCAAGTTCTGCTGGCGATAGCCACCCTGGCCAAAGAACAGCACTATGACATGATCCTTGGGGACAACAGCGTGTTGTATGCGAGTGAACGCGTTGATGTGACGCAAAAAGTACTGGATGTACTGCGCCGCGAGAACAGCGCCACGGGTAGTGGAAAACCGGGTGCGCCCGCGAAAAAGTGATGATGGAAAGAGATCAACAACAGGGTGTCTCGCCGATAAAATATACCCTCGGCATGCTAGCGGAGTATGTAGCGGGTGAGGTTCACGGTGATGCCGAACTCATTATTGAGGGTGTTGCCCCTCTGCACCTTGCCAGTGCGGGACAGATAACCTTCCTGACCCGTGCGCCATTTCGCAAACAGTTGCCACAGACGCAGGCGGCAGCCGTGATTTTACGCCGCCCGGATATTGATGCCTGTCCGACAGCCGCCCTAATCGTGGTTGACCCCTATCTTGCTTATGCGCGGATTGCGACTTTGCTACTCGGTGAGCAGGAGCACCCACAGGGCATACACGCTACCGCGGTGGTCGCTGCAGATGCCCGCGTGGCCAACGGTGCCTGGATTGGACCTAACAGCGTCATAGAATCCGGTGCCCATATTGCTGAAGACGTTTTTATCGGCCCGGGCTGTGTTGTGGGTGCCGGGGTGGAGATCGGCCGCAACACACAGCTGATTGCCAATGTCACGCTGTGCCATGATGTTATTGTCGGCCAGGGTGTGTTGTTACACCCGGGTGTGGTGATCGGTGCAGAAGGTTTTGGTCTTGCCAATGATCAGGGCCGCTGGGTCAAGGTGCCACAGCTTGGCACAGTGCGTATCGGTGATGATGTGGAGGTGGGTGCCAATACGACGATTGACCGTGGAGCGTTGGAGGACACCATCCTGGAGGAGGGTGTAAAACTCGATAACCTGATCCAGGTTGGCCATAATGTGCACATTGGTGCACATAGCGCAGTTGCTGCGTGTACGGCCATCGCAGGTAGTGCGAAGATTGGACGGGCGTGTGTCCTGGCCGGAAGTGTGGGTGTAGTCGGACATCTGGAAATAGCCGATAACGTACAAATCACCGGTATGTCGATGGTGACTCATTCCATTTCCGAGCCCGGGGTGTACTCGTCCGGTGTGCCACTGGAACCCAACCGCCAATGGCACAGGAATTTTGTACGTTTTAAACAACTCGACGCTATGGCGCGGCGCCTCAAGGTGTTGGAGAAACAATTACAATCTCAAGCACAAAAGGAGTGACGCCTTGAGCTCACTGGATATACACGAAATACTTCAATATCTCCCGCACCGTTATCCCTTTTTATTGGTGGATCGGGTGTTGGCGTGTGAACCAGGCCGCTCGCTTGTGGCCATCAAGAATGTTTCGTTCAACGAGCCTTACTTCTGCGGACACTTTCCACAACGTCCGGTGATGCCGGGTGTACTTATCGTCGAGGCATTGGCCCAGGCAACTGGAATACTGGCCTTCCTGAGCGTAGGTAAGAAACCGGATGAAGGATCGCTGTATTATCTGGTGGGTATCGACAATGTGCGTTTCAAGCAGCCGGTCGAACCAGGCGACCAGTTACGTCTTGAGGTCGATGTTGTGAAGAGCATGCGCGGGGTATGGAAATTTGTTGGCAAGGCGCTGGTTGATGACAAGGTGGTTTGTAGTGCTGAGTTGATGTGCGCCGAACGCGAGGCGGTATGAGTGTCGATCCGCGCGCGGTTGTAGACCCCGATGCCAGGATAGGCGACGGTGTGACTGTCGGGCTGTTCACGGTGATTGGCCCGGAGGTGGACATTGATGCAGGCAGCCGGATCGGGTGTATGCGAGCCGCCAGGGTGGCGGGGCGGTGATCGTGGACAGATTTGGCAGTGATGGAAAATCAGAGACTTATACCACCACCGGGGCGATGCCGACCTGCTGCGTATGAAGGGGAATGCACAGCTTAAACTCGGCGTGTTTCTGTCTTGACTCAGGGGTTCCTTTACTTTGTGAGCGAGCCGGGTGAAATGCGTGATGCAGATGTGTCCTCAGGGACATGACAGCGGTCCGATGTCCGGGTAAGCTTGACGCCCACATGGTACAGGTCACGCGAGGATAACCGTGTCAGCACAAGTCGGGTTTGATTTCACTCGGGGTTACCGATATGTAGCCGGTGTGGATGAGGTAGGGCGGGGCCCCTTGGCCGGGCCGGTGGTGGCTGCGGCGGTGATTCTCGACCCTGAGCGCCCCATCGAGGGGTTGGCCGATTCCAAGGTCCTGAGCGCGGCGAAACGCGAGTGTCTGGCTGAGGAAATCCGCCAGCGGGCGCTGGCCTGGGGCGTGGGCCGTGCCGAGGTCGAGGAGATCGACCGCATCAATATCCTGCAGGCGAGCTTGCTGGCCATGCAGCGCGCCATCGCAGCCCTGTCGGTGGCGCCACAGTTTGCCTTGATCGACGGCAACCGTTGCCCCAGCTTGCCGTGCCCGGCCGAGGCGGTGATCAAGGGCGATGCACGGGTCGCCTCGATCAGCGCCGCCTCGATCCTGGCCAAGGTAGTACGCGACCGGGAACTGGTTGAGCTGGATGCCAGGTATCCCGGTTACGGTCTGGCGAAACACAAGGGTTACCCCTCGAAACAGCACCTGGAAGCCCTGGCGAGCCTGGGCGTCACGCCCGTACATCGGCGCTCCTATGCCCCCGTCCGGCGCCTGCTGGAGGCGGAACAGGGTTGAGGCGACACGCGATGCACAGGCAAAAAATCATGCTTGAAAGCCCGCGGTCCGGGCGTTAAGTTCTGCGCATGTCCGAGCCCCGCTCTCAGCCGAATTTTGTTCACCTGCACCTGCACACCGAGTACTCACTCGTTGACAGCGTGGTACGGATCACACCGCTGGTCCAGGCCGTGGTCGAAGCCGGCATGCCGGCCGTTGCGCTCACGGACCAGAGCAATCTGTTTGCCATGGTCAAATTCTACCGCGCCGCCATGGCGGTGGGCGTCAAGCCCATTGTGGGTGTTGACCTGTGGCTGCACAACGAGGGGCATGACAATGCCCCCTCGCGTCTGGTGTTGCTCTGTCAGAACGAACAGGGTTACCGCCATCTCACCGAACTGGTGTCGCGCACCTATACCGAGGGTCAGCAACGTGGCATCCCTATCGCGCGTCGGGAATGGTTGGAGGGCAAGAATGCCGGGCTGATTGCCTTATCCGGTGGTCGCAGTGGCGATGTCGGCCGGGCGTTGCTGGCGGGACACTCTGAGCAGGCCGCGCGTTACCTGGATGAATGGCAGCGCTTGTTCCCTGATCGCTATTACCTGGAATTGCAACGCACGGGTCGGGAAGGCGAGGAGGAGTGCCTGCACCAAACGGTGAGCCTGGCACTGGCACGCGGTCTGCCGATCGTGGCGACCAACGATGTGTGCTTCATTTCAAGTGAAGACTTCGCGGCCCACGAGGCCCGCGTGTGCATTCATGAGGGACGTACGCTGGACGATCCGCGTCGGGCGCATCTTTACAGTGATCAGCAGTATCTGCGCAGCCCGCAGGAGATGGTGGAGCTGTTCGCCGATGTACCCGAGGCGCTGGAGAACAGCGTTGAGATTGCCCGACGCTGCAATCTGGAACTCACTCTGGGCAAGAATTTTCTGCCGGACTTTCCTATCCCCGCGGGGATGAGTATGGAGACCTATTTCGAACACGAGGCCCGGGCGGGTCTGGAGCGGCGCCTGCAACGCCTTCTCGATCCTGGCGCTGCGGATTTCACCGAGCGCCGACGTCCCTATGACGAGCGTCTGGACGTCGAGCTGGAGGTGATCACCGCGATGGGTTTTCCCGGTTACTTCCTTATCGTGGCCGATTTCATCCGGTGGGCGAAGGAAAACGGCATTCCGGTGGGTCCGGGGCGTGGTTCAGGTGCCGGTTCGCTGGTGGCCTACGCCCTGACCATCACCGACCTCGATCCGCTGGCCTATGATTTGCTGTTTGAACGCTTCCTCAATCCCGAGCGTGTGTCCATGCCCGATTTTGATATCGACTTTTGTATGGAGGGGCGTGACCGGGTTATCGAGTATGTCGCTGATCGCTATGGTCGAGACAAGGTTTCCCAGATCATCACCTATGGTTCGATGGCGGCCAAAGCGGTAGTACGTGATGTCGGCCGGGTCCTGGGTCACCCTTATGGTTTTGTCGATAAGATTGCCAAGCTGATCCCCTTTGAACTTAAAATGACCCTGGCCAAGGCTCTGGAGGATGAAGAGGTACTGCGCACGCTCTACGAGTCCGAGGAAGATGTGCGTATGCTCATCGACTTGGCGCAGTCGCTGGAAGGCCTGGTTCGCAATGCCGGAAAGCACGCTGGCGGTGTGGTCATTGCGCCGTCAAAATTGACCGACTTTACGCCGCTGTACTGCGAGCAGGGTTCGCCCAACCTGGTGAGCCAGTTCGACAAGGATGACGTCGAGGCCGTTGGACTGGTCAAGTTCGACTTTCTGGGTCTGCGTACCCTCACTATCATCGACTGGGCGCTCAAGACCATCAATGAACAGCGGCGCACGCAGGGCGAGACGCTGATCGACATGACGGCGATTGCGCTGGATGACACATTAACCTTTGAGCTGCTCAAGGCCTGCCAGACCACTGCAGTGTTCCAACTCGAATCCCGCGGCATGAAGGATCTGATCAAGCGTCTGCAACCCGATACCTTCGAGGATATCGTGGCGCTGGTTGCCTTGTTTCGTCCCGGTCCTCTAGGGTCAGGGATGGTGGATGACTTCATCAATCGCAAACAAGGTCGCGCCAAGGTCGAATACCCGCATCCGGACCTATTGCCCATCCTCAAGCCTACCTATGGCGTGATCCTCTACCAGGAACAGGTGATGCAGATTGCCCAGGTCCTGGCCGGCTACACACTCGGTGGTGCCGACCTGCTACGTCGCGCCATGGGCAAGAAAAACGCCGAGGCGATGGCCAGGCAACGCGAGATATTCACCCAGGGCGCACTGGCACGCGGTGTCGATGAGAAGGCAGCGAGCACCATCTTCGACCTCATGGAATTTTTTTCCGGTTACGGTTTCAACAAGTCGCACTCTGCCGCCTATGCCCTGGTGTCCTACCAGACGGCCTGGCTCAAGGCGCATTTTCCCGCCGCCTTCATGGCCGCCGTGCTTTCGGCCGATATGGACAACACCGACAAGGTGGTGACGCTCATCGACGAGTGCCGCGACATGAAACTGGTCGTCGAACCGCCGGATGTGAACCGCTGCAGCCACCACTTCACTGTGCGTGGCGACGGTGCCATCCTCTATGGTCTGGGGGCGATCAAGGGCGTTGGTGCGGCGGCGATCGAGGCCCTTGTGGCCGCGCGCGGTGACGACAGGCCTTATGTCAATCTCTTTGACCTGTGCTGCCGGGTGGACCACCGACGTGTCAATCGCCGTGTGTTCGAGGCCCTGATTCTTGCCGGTGCGTTGGATGTCTTTGATGTCAACCGCGCCACGCTCATGGCAACCCTGCCCGATGCGCTAAAGTGCGCCGAGCAGCACATGCAGAATCACCAGGTGGGTGTGGAGGACATGTTCGGTTTTGAGCCGAGCGGGGAAGGGGATACCGGTGGCGGTGTCTACCACGTACAGCCTGACTGGGATGAGGAGCAGCGTCTGGCGGCAGAGAAACAGACGCTGGGTTTGTATCTCACAGGTCATCCCATTGACCGGCATTTGCCCGAACTGGCGAAGTTCACCACGTCGCGTATTGCACAACTCAAACCCACCCGCGACCAAAGCGTGACGGTGGCAGGTCTGGTGATGTCCATGCGCACCATGAATACTCGACGCGGCGGCAGAATGGCCTTCATCACCATCGACGATCGCAGCGGGCGTATTGAACTGGCGGTGTTCGCCGAAGTGTTTCAGTCTTATCGGGATCTGTTGGCCAAGGACCGCTTGATCGTCGTCGAGGGCGAGATCAGCGTGGATGAGTACAGCGGTGGTTACAAAATGAGTGCGCGCACTATCTATGACCTGGAACATGCCCGTGCGCACTATGCACGGTGCCTGGTGATTAAGCTCGATCAGGTACAGACCGGTACCGGTTTCGTGGGGTCACTGGAGCGCACCCTGTCACCCTTCCGTGAGGGTGACTGCCCGGTGGTGCTCGATTACGAAAACAGCGCTGCCCGCGCACGCCTGGGCCTGGGCGAGGCGTGGCGGGTGCAACCGAGCGATGAATTGTTGCACCGGCTGATCGCGCTCGCCGGTCGTGCGGCCGTGCATCTCGATTATTGAGCCTACAGGTGCGCACGAACCTACCGAATGGGCGAGTTCCCGCCCTGGCCCCTGCCAGTGCGTTCGTGCTCGATTGACCGGGACGGTGTGAAACAGCCCTCGTCGCACAGGCAATAGTGTAGGCAGGCGGGGTGTGCTCCTATATACTTGCTCTCGGTTTGATCCCTTTGCCCAGATAACAATACGCTATTGCCATGAATCTGAATTTCCTGGATTTTGAACAACCTATCGCCGAGCTTGAGGCGAAGATCGAGGAGCTGCGCTATGTTGACAGCGACTCGGCGATCAATCTGAGTGAGGAGATCGACCGCCTGCAGGCCAAGAGCCGCGAGCTGACAGAATCCATCTTTGACAACCTCAGTGCCTGGCAGATCGCCCAACTGGCCCGTCATCCGCAACGTCCCTACACGCTGGACTATGTCGAGCACATCTTCACGGATTTTCAGGAACTCCACGGTGATCGTGCCTATGCCGATGATCCGGCGATCGTGGGTGGCCTGGCGCGACTCGATGCGCGCCCGGTGATGTTAATTGGTCATCAGAAGGGACGTGATACCAAGGAAAAGGTCTACCGTAATTTTGCTATGCCTCGCCCCGAGGGCTATCGCAAGGCACAGCGGCTGATGGCAATAGCAGAGCGCTTTTCCCTGCCGATACTGACCTTTATTGACACCCCCGGCGCCTACCCTGGTGTGGATGCCGAGGCGCGGGGGCAGAGCGAGGCCATTGCCCGTAGCCTGTTCATCATGTCACAGCTCAAAACGCCGATTGTCTGCACCGTTATCGGCGAAGGCGGTTCCGGTGGTGCGCTGGCGATCGGTGTCGGCGACCGGGTGATGATGTTGGAATACGGCATCTATTCGGTGATCTCGCCCGAGGGTTGTGCCTCTATCCTGTGGAAGAGCGCGGAGAAGGCACCGGATGCGGCTGAGGCGCTGGGGATTACTTCCGGGCGGCTCAAGCAGCTCGAGCTGATCGATGAGGTGATCATGGAACCGCTCGGTGGTGCCCACCGTGACATCGAAGTCACCGCTCAGCGCCTCAAGGCCGGACTGAACACGGCCCTCGCGCAGTTGGACGCCATCCCTATGGACATGCTGCTCGAACAACGCTATACGCATCTGATGCAGTCGGGTCATTTCAAGGAAGAGCAGTGACCCGGCGGCGTGGGACCAAGCCCTCGAGTTTGCTGCCAGAGTCCACTTCCCGTACCTGACGTGTGGGGCTTGCCGGGGGAACTGAGGCCCTGCCAGTGTGGCTGTGGCTGACCGGGGGCGGGTGATCTCACCCCTGTCGCGCAGGGTCGAGTCGCTGCCAATGCGGTCTTAGCAGGTCCCACATACTATTGTCACTATGGACTTTTCCCCCACCCATCTGTTGTATACCCTGCAGGGGTTGCCCGGTGCTTCGCGTTACTGGGTCGCCTACAGCGGTGGTGTCGACTCCCATGTCTTGTTGCATGCCCTGGTGGCTGTGCGTGCGCACTGGCCGCGTGGCGCACTGGGTGCGGTGCATATCCACCATGGCCTGCAGCCCGAGGCCGATGGCTGGGCCGAACACTGTGTGGCGACCTGTCATGCGCTGGGGATTCCTTGCGTCGTGCGCGTGGTTGTGGCCCGCCCTGGCACGGGTGAGAGCCCAGAGGCCGCGGCCCGGCGGGCCCGCTATGCGGCCTTGGCCAAAGTGGTCAGTACCGGTGAAGCGGTGCTGACGGCCCATCACCGCGACGATCAGGCCGAGACCCTATTGTTGCAACTGTTGCGTGGCGCTGGGGTGCGTGGCCTGGCAGCCATGCCGCGACAGGCCCTGTTGGGACAGGGTTGGCTTGGCCGGCCCCTGTTGGCGGTGTCCCGGGCGGCGTTACGCCACTATGCCGAGGTGCAAGGACTGGTCTGGGTCGAGGACCCGAGCAACCGGGACCTGAATCTGGACCGCAACTATCTACGCCATCAACTCATGCCACGGCTGAGCGCACGCTGGCCGGCCTGTGCGCGCACCCTGTCGCGCGCCGCTGCGCATCAAGCCGAGGCCGCCGCCCTGCTCGATATGCTGGGTGAGTCCGATCTGGCGGCGATGGTGGATCCCGTGGCCGACAGTACCCTTGTGAGGCCTGCAGCGCCCCAGGTGGCCGGTCGCGGCGTGCCTGGCAGTGGTAATAGCACGTTGTCGATCGGCGCCTTGCAGCGTCTCACACCGGCTCGCCAGCGCAATGTCTTGCGTTGCTGGTTGCGTGGCAACGCAGTGCCCATACCGGCGACGGTAGTGCTCTCGCGCATTCAGCATGAGATACTGCCCGCGCGCAACGATGCCGCACCCTGTGTCACTTGGCCGGGTGGCGCGGTGCGCCGCTACCGGGATGCCCTTTATGGCCTGCGAATGGCCTTGGCACCGGGTGCGCACACGCACCTGGGAGCCGGCTCGGTGGCTGCCCCGGTATCCTCGCTGGCACCCATCGCGTTGGGCCGCATTGACCTAGACAAGGAGGTTCGTGGGCAGTGGCCCTCGAATGGGGTGCAAACGCTCGTTGTTATGCCAACAGGACGGCTGGTCGTGCGAGGTGTGGCGGGCCAAGGGCTGAGCCAGGCACGACTGGCGGGTCGCCGTGTCGAGCTGCGTTTTCGCCGCGGCGGAGAGGCGTGCCGCCCGCAGGGGCGGGGTCATCATCGCCACAGCCTGAAAAAACTCTTCCAGGAGTGGGGCGTGCCGCCCTGGCAGCGCGGACAGATCCCGCTGGTGTATGTCGACGGGGAATTGGTCCAGGTGATAGGGTATTGTCTGTGTGAGCCTTATGCCGCCAGGTCGGACGAGTTGGGCTGTGTGTTCGGTTTTGAACCGCCCGGGCCGTCAGCAGATCGATGACCGGGTGTTGGCGCGTCCAGCGATTTGTGACCCCGGCAGGTTCGCGGCGATTTGTAAAGATTGAAACCCCGGACGAAAACAACGAAAATACACCGACCGGTTCGGCAGACACCGATTCTTACACTGTGCCGCCGCATACCTCTCTTCCACCGTAACCTGCGTTTTGGCTTGATGACTAAGTTTGTTTTTATTACTGGTGGTGTCGTGTCCTCTCTGGGAAAGGGCATCGCTTCGGCGTCGCTGGCCGCGATCCTTGAGGCGCGTGGGCTCAAGGTCACATTGCTGAAACTGGACCCCTACATCAACGTGGATCCAGGCACCATGAGTCCCTTCCAGCACGGCGAGGTGTTCGTTACCGAAGACGGCGCCGAGACGGACCTGGATCTGGGCCACTATGAGCGTTTTGTGCATGCCCGCATGACCAAGGCTAATAATTTCACCACCGGCCGAGTCTATTGGGACGTGATCAGCAAGGAGCGTCGGGGTGACTACCTGGGGAGTACGGTACAGGTCATCCCGCACATCACCGACGAGATCAAGCGCAACATCCACAAGGGCGCCGATGCGGTTGACGTGGCCATGATCGAGATTGGCGGTACGGTAGGCGATATCGAATCATTGCCCTTCCTGGAGGCGATTCGCCAGATGGGGGTGGAGCTGGGGCGTGACCACGTCCTGTATATGCACCTGACGTTGTTGCCCTATATTCCAACCGCCGGTGAGTTGAAGACCAAACCGACCCAGCACTCAGTGGCCGAGCTGCGCTCCATCGGCATCCAGCCCGATATTCTGATGTGCCGGGCCGATCGGCCCATTCCGTCAGATGAGCGGCGCAAGATCGCGCTGTTCACCAATGTCGAAGAACGTGCGGTGATCTCTGCGGTGGATGTGGCCAGCATCTACACGATACCGCTCCTGTTACACGAGCAGAAACTCGATGATATCGTGGTCGAAAAACTCCACCTGGACTGCCGCGAGGCCGATTTGAGTGAGTGGCAGCAGGTCGCCGAGGCGCTGGCCCATCCTGAGGCGGCGGTGAAAGTGGCCATGGTCGGCAAGTATGTGAACCTCACCGAGTCGTATAAGTCGTTGTCCGAGTCCCTGATCCATGCCGGCATCCAGACGCGGACCCAGGTCAGCATCACCTATATCGACTCCGAGGAGCTCGAACGCAACGGCACAGACTGCCTCAACGGGATGGATGCCATCCTGGTGCCCGGCGGGTTCGGGGAACGTGGTGTCGAGGGCAAGATCGAGGCCGCGCGGTTTGCGCGCGAGCAGGGTGTGCCCTACCTTGGTATTTGCCTGGGGATGCAGGTGGCAGTCATCGAATTTGCCCGCCACGTCGCCGGTCTGGCGCAGGCACACAGTTCCGAGTTCCGTGCCGATACGCCGGATCCCGTGATTGCCTTGATCACCGAGTGGACGACCCGCGCGGGGACCCTCGAACATCGCAGTGCCGAGTCCGATCTGGGCGGTACCATGCGCCTCGGTGGACAACCCTGTCGCCTGGTGCCAAACTCCCGAGTGCGGGCGCTCTATGACCAGGACGTGGTGGTGGAACGCCATCGCCATCGCTATGAATTCAACAACAATTATCTCGATATTCTGCAACAGGCCGGGCTTGCCGTTGCCGGGCGGTCCCTCGACCAGATGCTCGTCGAGGTGGTGGAGATCCCCAATCATCCCTGGTTTGTGGCCTGTCAGTTCCATCCTGAATTCACCTCTACGCCGCGCGAGGGTCATCCGCTCTTTACCGGGTTTGTCCGCGCCGCACGTACGCAGGCTGGGGAAAGCGAGCGCAGGGCAGTCAGCCAGTGAGCGCGATGTCGCTGTGCGATTTCAAGGCTGCCCCTGTTCCTGATAGCCGGGCCCTGTGTGATCGAGACAACTGGCGCTGGACACGGCCGAGGCGATTCAGGTCATTACCGCGCGGCTAGGCATGTCGCTCATTTACAAATCCTCCTTCGACAAGGCCAACCGAACCTCGAGCGGGAGTTTCCGCGGACTAGGGCTGGAGAAAGGTCTGCGTATCCTGGAGTCGGTCAAACGCCAGCTCGGTGTGGCGGTGCTCACCGACGTGCATGAAGATACGCCCATCAATGAGGTGGCGGCAGTGGTCGATGTGTTGCAGACACCGGCCTTTTTGTGTCGGCAGACCAACTTTATCCAGAACGTGGCACGCCAGGACTGCCGGTGAACATCAAGAAGGGACAGTTCCTCTCTGGTGATGGATGAGGGCCGAGAAGACGAATGCGGTTGCCCGCGATAATCTGCTATCATGCTGACAGGGCGCGTGCCGGGGGGGCCAGTCCAGCACATGAAAGTTGTTTTCGCCATCCTGTTGTACCTGTTCGTTGTGTTGCAATACGATCTCTGGATCGGTGCCGACGGCATGCGCCCGGTATGGCGCCTAGAGCACACGCTGTCGACCCAGCGGCAAGAAAATACCCACTTGGCAGAACGCAATCAGACGCTGCTGGCCGAGGTCCGTGATCTCAAACACGGGTTGGCGGCGATCGAGGCGCGTGCCCGCAACGAACTGGGCATGATCAAACCGGGCGAGACTTACTATCAGATTGTTGAAGAAAAACGCTGAATCATTGCGTTTCCACGCTATCCGGTCCATCGCCATGCCCACCGATGTTGTCATCTCCCCACCGTTTCCCGAGCGTTGTTCTACTCCGCGATACTGGGCGGTCGTCCCGGCGGCGGGAGTGGGTTTGCGTATGGGTAAACCTCTGCCCAAGCAGTATTTGCCGCTGGCGGGCCGTGCCGTGATTGCCCATACCCTGTTGCGACTCGCCGGCCACCCGGCCATCGCTGGCATCGTGGTGGCCGTTGCCGCAGATGATCCATACTGGTCTGCGCACCGTCCCGAAACCAGCGTGCCGGTGTATACCGCAGCGGGGGGTGAGGAGCGGTGCCATTCTGTTCTCAATGCTCTAGTCCTGCTGGCCGGCCATGCCGACGAGCACGACTGGGTGCTGGTCCACGATGCCGCTCGACCCTGTTTGCGCCATGCCGATATCGACATACTGCTGACCACCCTGGCGAGCGATCCGGTGGGTGGCCTGCTGGGTCTGCCAGTCAGTGATACAGTGAAGCGTTGTGACCGTGCCGGTCGCGTGCGGGAGACGGTGAGCCGGGACGGATTGTGGCGGGCGCTGACACCGCAGATGTTTCGTCTCGGCGTGTTGCGTGCCGCGTTGGAGGCAGCCCTGGCACAGGGGGAGGTGGTCACCGATGAGGCCGCCGCCATCGAGGCCCAGGGACTGCATCCACGAATGGTGTCCGGACACCCGGACAACATCAAGATCACCCACCCGCAGGACCTCGCGCTGGCCGAGTTGTATCTGCGCCGACAGCAGGAGGGGGTATGCGCATAGGTCATGGCTATGATGCCCACCGCTTTACCGACGGGCGTCGTCTGATCCTCGGTGGCGTGCACATTGCGCACGAGCAGGGTCTGGCGGCACACTCCGATGGTGATGTCGTGATTCATGCCCTGTGTGATGCCCTGCTTGGGGCGGCCGGACTGGGGGACATTGGCCGACACTTTTCTGACGCCAGCGCGGCCTTCAAGGATATCGACAGCCGGATATTGCTGCGTCGTGTTGTGCTATTGCTCGCTGATCAGGGGTATGTCGTAGGCAACGCGGATGTCACTGTCGTGGCCCAGTTGCCTCGCCTGGGGCCGCATATTTCCACCATGTGCACGCAGCTTGCCGATGATCTCGGTATTGCCCCGGGGCAGATCAACGTCAAGGCCACGACCACTGAGGGCATGGGGTTTATCGGACGGTCTGAGGGGATTGCCACCCACGCCGTGGTCTTGCTCACCACCCTGGCGACGTCCTGATGCATGCTGCGCCTCCAGCGCCTCCAGCGCCTCGCGGCTGCGCGGGGCGTGTCCGAGATTCAAGAAATAGTCCGCGCGGCCGATAGCCAAGACACCGTGACCTACGATTCGCCTACGCGCATGAATGACCCAACCCATCGCAACGATAATCGCCTGGAACTGCTGCTGTTCAACCTGGGCGGTCGACAGCGTTTCGGGATCAATGTGCTCAAGGTCAAGGAAGTAATCCCCTGTCCAGCGCTGACCCACGTACCGCATGCGCATGCCACGGTCTGCGGTGTTGCCACCTTGCGTGGTGTCGCGTTGTCGGTCATTGATCTGAGTCGGGCGATAGGACGCGCGGCGATCGAGACGCACGGTTCCTCTGTGCTGGTGACCGAATTCAACCGTGCCACCCAGGGCTTTCTGGTCGAGCGCGTTGAACGGATTGTGGTTTGCGATTGGAATCAGGTGACGCCACCACCGCATGGCTCCGGGGCGCGGTCCTATATTTCCGGTGTAACCCGCGTGGATGACGCTCTGGTGCAGATTCTGGATATCGAACGTGTGTTGGTCGAGGTGGTCGAACCTGCAGCGATGGCACTGGATGAGGACATTAGCGGGCTGGATGACCCTGCCTTGCATAGGCAACCGATACTGGTCGTCGATGACTCGGCCATGGCGCGCGCGCAGACCACCCGCATGCTGGATGAGATAGGCGTGAGTTATATCCTGGCACGCGATGGACGCGAGGCGTTGGAGGCGTTGCGTAAGCGCCGCGATGACGAAGCCCCGGTCGCGATGGTGATCTCCGATATTGAGATGCCCGAGATCGACGGTTACGGCTTGACCGAGGCCCTGCGGGCGGATCCACGTTTTTCACATATGTATGTGTTGTTACACACCTCACTCAATGGCGCCATCAACTCGGAAAGGGCCCGCCAATGCGGTGCTGATGATATTCTCACCAAGTTTGTTCCCGGTGAGCTGGCGCGGTGTGTGGTGACCGGATTGCGCAAGACTCTGGCCACGGCCAAGTGAGTGGTCCGCTGCGTACCGGACGATGGCAGATTGCGTGCTGTCAGCGGGGCTGCGCATAGTGCGTGATATCGGCATTGCCGCCCCGTAGTGTACAGTCTCATCGAATCATTCATTGGCCGATATTGTCCACGGCCCCGCTTGCAGTCTCTACCCCATGTCTGATCACCCTGTTTGTCACCCCCTCGCCCTGGCCCACGGTGCAGCGGTTGCACACGCCATCCTGCGTGCCCGACCGGAGGATTTCGTCGTCGAGGAAATCCTCGGCTATACGCCCGGCCCGGTGCCCGATCTGCAGGTCAGTGCGGGTACGGTGGTCGATGGTGAACATGTCTGGTTGCAATTGCGCAAACGTGGCCTGAACACTGACTGGCTGGCCCGGCGTCTGGCGCAGTTTGCCGGTGTGCGCCCAGGCCGCCGCCGTGGAGGCTGAGGCGCTGGTGGGACTGGATGAGTGGTGTCTCGCACTGGCCGGTGTGGGATTGCGACAGGAACGGCGTGCCTTGCGACTCGGGCTGACGGATCTGGCGTGGGAGCAGGGTGTTGCCGGTGAATTGACGTTGCGTTTTAGTCTGCCAGCGGGGAGCTATGCCACCGCCGTGGTGCGTGAGCTGATCGGTGATGATCCGGCCAATCCCGCGATAGAGAAGCGGGTGGAGATCGAGGGCTGAATGGGGCCATTGTGCGTGAGCCGACTTGCCGTCGTGTGATGGGATTCGGTTCAGACGCGTCGGAGCAGGACGTAGACAGCACCGGTGCCGCCATCGACGGGACGGGCCGAGCAGAAGGCGAGGATCTCATCGCGTTGGCGCAGCCAGTAATTGATGTGGGTCTTGAGAACAGGCCGACGGTTTGGCGAACCATGTCCCTTGCCGTGGATGATACGCACACCACGGAGGCCGCGGGCAAGTGCATCGTGCAGGAAACCGGTGAGTGCCTCGCGTGCCTCGGGCACGCTCATTCCGTGCAGATCGAGTTCGCCATGCATGCTCAGTTGTCCGCGGCGCAGCTTGCGTATCAGGCCGTACTGTAATCCCGGGCGGGAGAACAGCACTTCTTCGCCGGCCTCCATGTCCGCATTGTCGGGTGGATCGCTGAGCAGGAGTGACACCGCCTCCGAGCGCTCATGTTCTCGTTGCCGGGTATGGGGTGGGGGAGGCGGGAGGAGAAGATTGACTTTGTTGTGATGCAATGGGCGTACCTGTGCCATGGCCTTACGGAACAGGGCATTGTCGTCTTCACTCGCGTCGGGTTGCTGCGATTTCGAGGTGTCGCCGGGGCGGCGCGGCGTGTCGTGATCATCGTTCATGGCATTTTGGGCGGAAGTTCAGGGTTTATGATCGCCGAAAAGCACGCTCAACGCAAAGAATAGACATTAACCTGTATCGGCTGGGAGCGGACAGATCAGCGAGGTCAGATGCAGGCGCGGTGCTACCTCCAGATGACCTTGTTCGGGCGTGTGCAGACGGTGTCCGTTATCGGGCTTTCGCGTATAGTCGTGCGGGTGAGCGGTCTGCACCAGGCTGTGCCCGCGCGGCGGGGGGGAGTGGAATGAAAATATGTGGAGTGATGGCACCCAGATGCGTATTTTGTTGAGTAATGATGATGGTTATCTGGCCCCGGGCATTGTCTGCCTTGCCGGGGTCTTGCGCGAGCTGGCCCAGGTCACGCTGGTGGCACCGGATCGCGATCGCAGCGGCGCTAGTAACTCGTTGACGCTGGACAATCCTATCCGGGCTCGCCATATTGCCGCGGATGTCATTGCCGTCGACGGGACACCGACCGACTGTGTGCACCTTGCCATTACCGGTTTGCTGACCGAGGAACCCGACATGGTCATTGCCGGCATCAATGCCGGGGCAAACCTGGGTGACGATGTGTTGTACTCCGGCACCGTGGCCGCGGCGATGGAGGGGCGTTTTCTCGGATTGCCGGCGATTGCGGTCTCACTGATCGGCCCTGAGTTGCGCCACTATGAGACCGCGGCGCGGGTCGTTGCGCAGTTGATCGCGCGCCTGCACCACTCCCCGTTGCCAGCGGACACCATACTCAATGTCAACGTGCCGGATTGTACCTGGGAGGCGCTGGAGGGTTTCGAGGCGACACGCCTGGGGCATCGCCACAAGGCCGAGCCGGTCATCCATGCCCGCGACCCCCGCGGCCGCGATATCTACTGGATAGGACCCCCCGGTGGCGAGCAGGACGCCGGTCTTGGTACCGACTTTCATGCAGTGCGCCGCCAGCACGTGTCGATCAGCCCATTGCAGGTCGATCTGACCCGCTATACCGCGTTAGAGACGGTGGCCGACTGGCTGAGTGAGACAGGTACACTATGAGTAGGCATCTGCATGGTATCGGAATGACCTCTCAGCGTACCCGCGACCGGCTGGTGCAGCGCCTGCGTGAGGAGGGGATACAGGACCTGCAGGTCCTGGACGTCATGCGTCGGGTGCCGCGGCATATCTTTGTCGATGAGGCCCTGTCGAGCCGTGCCTATGAGGACACGGCCCTGCCCATTGGGTACGGCCAGACCATCTCCCAACCCTATGTCGTGGCCCGCATGACCGAGGCGTTGCTGGGCCAGGGTAGACCGGCGCATGTGCTGGAGATCGGGACGGGTTGCGGTTATCAAAGCGCAATCCTCGCTCACCTTGTCGATCAGGTCTACAGTGTGGAACGCATCGGCGCATTGCAGGTTTGTGCGCGCAAGCATCTGCGTCTGTTGCAACTGCACAATGTCATGCTCAGACACACTGATGGCAGTTCGGGCTGGGCAGAACATGCACCGTACGAGGGTATCATTGTCACCGCGGCGGCGCAGGATATCCCTGCGGACCTGATGGCACAACTCGCTGACGGGGGGCGACTGGTGATCCCCGTCGGTGCGGAATCCGGGCAGGCCCTGGAGGTCATTGTGCGCAGCGGAGACGCCTTCCAGCGCCACACTCTGGACCGAGTCAGTTTCGTCCCCCTGTTGGGTGGAACCATCTAGATGACCCTGTTCTCACACCTCTATACCCGTGTCATGCGCTGGTCTGCACACCGTCACGCGACGTATTACCTGTTCGGACTGAGCTTTGCCGAGGCCTCATTCTTTCCCCTGCCGCCGGATGTCATGTTGGCCCCCATGACCCTGGGTAAACCGCACAACGCCTGGCGTTATGCGCTACTGAGCACACTGGGTTCGGTGCTGGGTGGTTTGCTGGGCTATGTGATCGGCTACTTCGCCTTTGAACTGGTGCAACCCCTGCTGCATCGGGTCGGGTACTGGGAACGCTACCTGGAGGTGCACCACTGGTTCAATACCTGGGGTTTCTGGGCGGTGTTTCTGGCCGGGGTCTCACCGATACCGTACAAATTGTTCACGATCACGGCGGGTGTGGTCTCGATGGCCCTCGCGCCGTTTATCTTGGCCTCGGCTATTGGGCGCGGTGTGCGATTTTTCCTGGTTGCGGGCCTGATGCGCTGGGGCGGTACGCGCATGGATGAGATGCTGCGCCGCTACATTGAGCGCATCGGCTGGGCGGTGGTGCTCGCAGCGCTCGTGCTCTACCTGATATTACGGTCTTGATGCGCGTTACGTGGCTACCTTTTATCGGCCTGCTGCTGGTCTCGTCATT
The DNA here is from genome assembly GCA_964561765.1 of uncultured Chromatiales bacterium. Lineage (GTDB taxonomy): Bacteria > Pseudomonadota > Gammaproteobacteria > DATFLL01 > DATFLL01 > CAZLQI01. The sequence goes on along the minus strand of CAZLQI010000004.1, from coordinate 83,877 downwards.
GTTGTCAGGCTGCGGCAATTATGCCCGCTACCGTCCGTACTATGCCGTGGCGGGGAGCCTTCCCCAGCAGCATGCACAGCGACCACGCTACGCTATGGTTCTGCAAGGCGAGACCCTGTATTCCATCGCCTGGCGTTATCGCCTTGATTATCGGGCAGTCGCTGGCTGGAACTCGATCCCCCCCCCCTACACAATCTACCCTGGGCAGCACATCCGCCTTACGCCACCCGTGACAGCGCCTGTTTTGGTGCACCGCATGCCAGCGCGACACTCTGCCCCTGCACCCAAGCGCTTGCGCCGTGCTCCGGTGCCGCGTGTGGTCGTTGCACGACAGGGTCCCCTGCGCTGGCAGTGGCCCACGCAGGGAACCATTATCTCAGGTTTCTCGCCCGCTCAGGTGGGCAGGAAGGGACTGGATATCGCCGGTAAATTCGGGCAACCTGTTTACGCAGCGGCATCCGGTCGGGTGGTCTACAGCGGGAGTGGACTTCGCGGATACGGTAAGCTTATTATCATTAACCACAACAACACGTACCTCAGCGCCTACGCGCACAATAGTCGTTTGCTGGTCAGTGAGAACGCACAGGTCAGGCGTGGTCAGCGTATAGCTGATATGGGTGACAGTGGTGCCAATCGCGTCATGCTTTACTTTGAAATACGCCGTAACGGCAAGCCGGTGAATCCAATGAAATATTTGCCCAGGCGACATTAATCTTACTTGGGCGCCATAAGATGGCGGATCAATGTGACCAGGAAGCAAGACCTGAGCGTGTTGAGCAAAACCGCGATGACACTGACACTGTATGGCGACCTCGCGCACACGCAGAAAGAGGGGAACGCCGAACCGGAGGATGCCGGCCTGGACGAAGAGAAGAAGTTTGAACCGGGCGATATCCCGGACGGGCAGATCGATGCTACGCGGTTGTATCTCGGTGAGATCGGTTTCTCGCCGTTGTTGACGGCCGAGGAGGAAGTGTTCTACGCGCGCAAGATTCAAAAAGGTGATGAAAGCGCACGCAAGAAGATGATCGAGAGCAACCTGCGTCTGGTGGTCAAGATTGCGCGACGTTATCTCAATCGCGGCTTGGCACTGCTCGATCTCATCGAGGAAGGTAATCTGGGTCTGATCAAGGCAGTGGAAAAATTCGATCCCGAGCGGGGATTCCGCTTCTCCACTTATGCCACCTGGTGGATACGCCAGACCATCGAGCGGGCGATCATGAACCAGACCCGCACCATCCGCCTGCCTATTCACGTGGTTAAGGAAATCAACATCTACCTGCGTGCCGCCCGGTACTTGGCACAGACTCTCGACCACGAACCTACCCCGGAGGAGATTGCCCAACTGCTGGACAAGTCCATCGCGGAGGTCAAGCGGATGCTAGGACTCAATGAGCGCGTCACCTCCGTTGATGTGCCACTGGGTCGAGATGCCGACAAGTCCTTACTGGATGCTATTCCCGACGAGAACAACCTCGATCCCGCGGCCCTGTTACAAGACAATGATGTCCGGGTGAATATCGATTTGTGGCTGTCCCAGCTCAATGACAAGCAGCGTGAGGTGGTCGAACGACGTTTTGGTTTGCACGGCCATGATGTGGCCACGCTGGAAGAGGTGGGCAATATCATTGGCGTGACGCGCGAGCGCGTGCGCCAGATTCAGATCGAGGCACTCAAGCGGTTGCGCGAGATCCTCGAAAGTGAGGGTTTCTCGGGAGATGCCCTGCTCAAGGAATAGAACAGGCGGAGGATTAAAGGGTGCGATTAGGGACTAAGGTGTTAGATCATCAACGCCGCGATCAGAACCTTGCGGCCTTCCGCCATGAGGATGTTGTAAGTTCGGCAGGCGGCCGCGGTGTCCATCACCTCCATGCCAATGCCCCGTTCCATCAGCGGGACTCCGAACGTGGGATACGGAAAGCGCTGACTGGGGCCGGTGCCCAGCAGAACCAGTTCGGGTTCCAGCGCCAGGATCGGTTCGATATCTGTGCGGGTGAGCTGTTCGAAGCACTCCGGCGCCCAGTCCTGAACCCGCTGTGTTGGGGTGAGCAAAAAACTGTGCTTGAGCGTCTCCAGGGCCGCTTGGCCGTCCGTGCCGGGCGCCGCATCACGTGCTTCGGACAGATGCGAGGGGAGCACGAGGGTGACTTGTCCGGGGCCGTATGAGTGGATGTGGATGCCGCCGCTGGTTTGCAGGTGAAGTTTCATCAGGGCGGGATTCCTTGTCCGTAGCAACGGGATGCGATTGACAGCGCCAACCGGGTCCAGTTAATGTTATCAGCTTTGGCGGGGATTGCGGTACTCTCCCGGTCGGGTCCTGCGCCAATGTGGCCATTACCCCCGGTTTGTCGCTGTCCCGGCACACATTCTGGATGAGCCCCTTGATAGACGACTTTCAAAGAATCAAGCGCTTACCCCCTTATGTCTTCAACATCGTCAATGCACTCAAGGCCGAGGCGCGGGCAGGGGGTGAAGATATCATCGACTTCGGGATGGGCAATCCGGATCAGCCCACGCCGCCACACATCGTCGACAAGCTGGTCGAGGTGGCACAGCGCCGTGATACCCATCGCTATTCCCTGTCCAAGGGTATCCCACGCTTGCGCCGAGCGATCACCCGCTGGTACGCCCGGCGTTTCGATGTGGCGCTGGACCCCGAGAGTGAGGCGATCGTCACCATCGGCTCGAAAGAGGGTCTGGCCCACCTGGCATTGGCGACAGTCGGGCCTGGTGATGCCGTACTCGTACCCAACCCCTCCTATCCCATTCATCCCTACGGATTTGTGATCGCCGGGGCAGATATCCGTCATGTTCCTCTCGTGCCCGGGGTGGATTTTTTCGCTGAGCTGGAAAAAGCCATCAAGGACTCCTGGCCGCGCCCGAAGATGCTCGTGCTCAACTTCCCCGGTAACCCCACCACCCAGTGCGTGGATCGTGAATTCTTCGAAAAAGTGGTGGCAATCGCCCGCGAAAACGAGATCTGGGTCATTCATGATCTGGCCTATGCGGACATCGTCTTCGATGGCTATGCTGCGCCATCCATCCTGCAGGTAGCAGGTGCCAAGGACGTCGCGGTCGAGTTCTTTACCCTGTCCAAGAGCTATAACATGCCAGGCTGGCGTGTGGGTTTCATGTGTGGCAATTCGACCCTGGTGGCGGCACTGGCACGGATGAAATCGTATCTGGACTATGGCATGTTCACCCCGATTCAGGTCGCAGCGATCGCCGCCCTGGAAGGCCCACAGGAGTGTGTCGAGGATATCCGCACAATGTATAAATGCCGCCGTGATGTTTTGTGTGAGGGACTCAATGCCCTGGGCTGGCGGGTGGAAAAACCCAAGGCGACCATGTTTGTATGGGCGCCGATCCCACAAGAGTACCGTCATCTGGGTTCACTGGAGTTCGCCAAGAAGTTGCTGGCAGAGGCAAAGGTGGCGGTGTCACCGGGCATTGGTTTCGGTGAATACGGTGATAATCATGTGCGCTTCAGTCTGATTGAAAACGAGCATCGTACGCGCCAGGCCGTGCGTGGCATCCGGGATATGTTTCGCAATGACAAACGCTTGGCGAAGGAGGAGCGCGCGTGAATCCGGTTCAGGTTGGCCTGCTGGGTCTGGGTACTGTGGGCGGGGGAACGGTCAATGTACTCAAGCGCAATGCCGCAGAGATTGCTCGGCGCGCAGGCCGTGGCATCACCATCACCCATGCCGCCGCCCGTGACCTGGGCCGCGCGCGTATCTGCGATACTGGCGGGATCCGTTTGACGAACCATCCCGCGGAGGTCGTCGATAATCCGGACATCGAGATTGTGGTGGAACTCATCGGCGGTGACACCCTGGCGCGGGAGATGGTGCTGCGGGCCATCTCCAGAGGCAAGCATGTGGTGACCGCCAACAAGGCGTTGATCGCCAGATATGGCAACGAGATCTTTGCTGCGGCGCGCGACAAGGGCGTGATGGTGGCCTTCGAGGCCGCAGTGGCCGGTGGCATACCGATCATCAAGGCAATCCGTGAGGGATTGGCTGGCAACGACATTCAGTGGCTGGCCGGCATCATCAATGGTACCGGTAATTTTATCCTGAGCGAGATGCGCGACAAGGGTCGTGATTTTGCCGATGTGCTGGCCGAGGCACAGGCACTGGGCTATGCCGAGGCCGATCCGAGCTTTGACGTGGAGGGTATCGATGCCGCCCATAAGCTGACTATCCTTGCCGCCATCGCCTTCGGTGTGCCCCTGCAGTTCGATGAGGTCTACACCGAGGGTATCAGCCGGATCACCCGCGAGGATATCATCTATGCCGAGGAGTTGGGTTATCGTATTAAGCACCTGGGCCTGGCACGAAAAACCGCAGTGGGTATCGAGATGCGCGTGCACCCGACCCTGATCCCGGCACGGCGCCTGCTCGCCAATGTGGACGGGGTGATGAACGCGGTGCTGGTCAAGGGGGACGCCGTGGGGCCCACTCTGTACTATGGTGCCGGGGCTGGCGCCGATCCGACGGCCTCGGCGGTGGTTGCCGATCTGGTCGATGTGGTGCGCGCCTTGACCTCGGATCCGGAAAACCGGGTGCCGCACTTGGCCTTCCAGCCCGATGCGCTGTCCGATCTGCCGATATTGCCCATGACCGAGGTCGAGACGGCATACTATCTGCGTATGCGCGCCCAGGACCGTCCCGGCGTGCTGGCCGATATCACCCGCATGCTGGCCGATTCGCAGATCAGCATCGAGGCCATTATTCAAAAAGGGCTCGACGACGCGGTCTCCGAGGCGACGATCATCATGCTGACCCACCGGGTACGGGAAGGCGCGATGGATGAGGCCATTTCCCGTATCGAAGGACTGTCAGCCGTTCCCGGCACGGTGACACGGATCCGGGTCGAAGGACTGAGTGCATGACCTCCTTGATCCCGGCAAGGCCTTTCAACATCGCTGATACATCACGATACGCCAGCCTGTCACTGAATTAACCCGATAGTCAGCTGCAGCGCCGACGGCCCACCACTTTTCACTTACGCCATAGCTCCATGAGTCGATTCTCTCCTCATCTCACCGTCTATATGCCGGGACTGTGTGGTCCACTGTCTGGCCTGTCTGAACGGCCGTTGTCAGATTGGCCAGCGCTACGCGGGCTGGAGATTGCCCTGACGCGGGCACGGGGCCAGACGACCGGTGTGCAGGGACTCGAAGCCGGGCTGTTTGCCCTGTTTGGCCTGCCTGTCGGGACCCAGGAAGATTTGCCGGTGGCGGCGCTGACCCGGCTGCACGATAGGGGTACACCTGACGGATCTTGGTGGCTGCGTGCCGATCCCATCTACGTGCAGATCGATCGCGACCGTGCCCTTGTGCTGGCGCATGACGCATTGGCCTTGTGTGTGGAGGAGGCCCGGCAGTTGGCCGATGCTGTCGCTGCGGGCTTTGCGGAACAGGGCTGGCATCTGGAGGTGGCGCATCCACATCGCTGGTATCTCAGACTTGGTGGCGACGCGGGTGGGCCGCCGCAACTGCAGACCACCCCATTGACCGAGGTGTTGGGCCGGGACATGCACACCGCCTTGCCACGGGGCAAGGCGGCACGCTGCTGGCGTCGGTATCTCAACGATGTGCAGATGATTCTGCACGCCTGTGCGCTCAATACGGTGCGCGAAGAGGCGGGACGTCTGCCTGTCAATAGCCTCTGGTTCTGGGGAGGCGGCACGCTGCCACCCACGGTCCCGGCCCGGTTCAACACGGTTATGGCCGATCATCCCCTGGCACGGGGATTGGCCTGCCATACCGATACGCCAGGACGTGCCCTACCGGATGATGCGGATGCCTTGCTGGCTGCGTGTGATGCACACGAGACATCCCTGTTAGTGCTTGATAGTCTGCATGCGGCAGTATTGACCGCGGATGCCGACAACTGGCTGGGGGCGCTGGGCGAGGTGCAGTCCTGCTGGCTGGCGCCCTTGCTGGAGGCGCTGGGCCGGGGTCGATTGGGGCGTCTCACACTGGTCAGTGACACCGGCAGGCAGTGGTGTCTGGAACGCCCTGCCTGGCGACACGGGTGGCACCGTCGACGCCCACTGCGCGATATACTTGGTGTGTGTGAGAAATCGTGAGGAATGCGGGAGGTGTGCAGTGAGTGAACAGGTGATTGTCCGGCGGGCGGATGAGACCATGCTCACGCACGACCTGCCGAAGAGTCTGCACCCGATTCTGGCCCGGATCTATGCGGCGCGGCGGGTACGGGCCGATGAACTGGACACAGGGCTGGACAGACTGCTCGGCTATCAGGAACTCAAGGGTATCGAGACCGCTGTTGCGTTGCTCGAGCGTGCCCTCAATGAGGGGTGGCGTATACTGGTGGTCGGTGATTTCGATGCTGACGGGGCCACCAGCACCGCTCTGGCGCTGCGTGCCCTGCGTGCCATGGGTGCGACTGAGGTCGACTACCTGGTACCCAATCGTTTCGAATACGGCTATGGCCTGACGCCTGAGATTGTCGCAGTGGCCGTCGGGCGGCAGCCCGATCTGCTCATTACCGTTGATAACGGTATATCGAGTCTCGCCGGTGTCGAGGCCGCCCGGGCCGCTGGCATTCGTGTCCTGGTCACCGATCACCACCTGCCCGGTGCCGACTTGCCCCGGGCGAATGCCATTGTGAATCCCAATCAGCCCGAAGATGCTTTCCCCAGCAAGCACCTGGCCGGCGTAGGGGTGATCTTCTACGTGATGCTGGCCTTACGTGCGCGTCTGCGTGAGCGGGACTGGTTTGGCACACACGGCCTTCCCGACCCCAATCTGGCCGCGCTGTTGGACCTGGTGACACTGGGCACCGTGGCCGATGTGGTGGTGTTGGACGCGAACAATCGTATCCTGGTGGCGCAGGGGCTGGCACGCATGCGTGCAGGTCGGCTGTGCCCAGGGATCCAGGCTTTGTTGGAGACGGCCAGACGGCCACGCACCCATCTGGTCGCCAGCGACCTGGGTTTTGGTGTCGCACCACGTCTCAATGCGGCCGGCCGGCTGGAAGATATGTCGTTGGGTATTGCCTGTCTGCTGGCAGATGATCTGGCACAGGCGCGGGCATTGGCGGCCCGGCTCGATGCGCTCAACCAGGAACGGCGCAGCATTGAGGCACAAATGAAGGCTCAGGCCCTGTCCCTGCTCGACGCGATGATGGACGCGCCGGCGCAGACTACATTACCCGTGGGGGTATGCCTGTTCGAGCCGGGTTGGCATGAAGGGGTGATTGGTATCCTGGCGGCGCGCATCAAAGAGCGCCTGCACCGGCCGGTCATCGCCTTCGCCGTGTCGGGTGAGGACGGTTGGCTAAAGGGCTCGGCCCGTTCGGTGCCTGGCCTGCATATCCGTGATGCCCTCGATGCCGTCGCTGCCCGCCACCCCGGGTTGCTCAGCAAATTTGGTGGTCATGCCATGGCGGCGGGCCTGAGTCTGCCGATGGGTCACTTCGAGGACTTTGCCGCTGCCTTCGACGCGGAGGCGCGCCGTCATCTACAGGTACAGGATCTGCGCGGATTGGTACTCAGTGACGGTGAACTGGCCGCAGAGGATTTTAGTCTGGATTTGGCCGAGACCCTGCGCTATGCCGGTCCCTGGGGACAGGGTTTTGCCGAACCGTTGTTCGACGGCGAGTTTCAGTTGTTATCATACCGCATCGTGGGACAACACCATCTCAAGCTACGCGTGTGTCATCCTGTGACCGCTCAGGTGCTCGATGCCATTGCCTTCAACGCGGACGATACGAATTGGCCGGCGCAGGTCACCCGGTTGCGCATGGCCTATCGCCTGGATGTCAATGAATATCAAGGCATCAAGCGTATACAGCTACGGGTGGAGTATCTGGAGCCGGTCTGAATTGGTCGACAGTACGGGCGGTGGGCCACGAGCCTCGACTCAGGACATACTTCGCGTAAGGTCTGCGCCGACGCGATCGCGCAGTATCGCATGATTATATTGTAAAATATTGACCACAGTGCACATTCCGACTATGTTATCGCGAGTAATACGGGGGATAATAGAGCAGGAAGGTACGAAAAATAATAAAAATAAAACATAGTGTTACGCCAGACAGTGATGCGACCTCGGAGGAAAGCGGCCACCATGTTTTTATTCCAAAACATTATGAAATACCCCAGTCTGCTCATCAGTCTTATCGCTATCCTGGTGATGGTCTATTGTCTCTGGCTGGTCCTTAGTCTTAAGGCCGAGGTGCCTGGTGGCGTCGTGGGGCGTCAGTGGACCGTGATGTCGTGGCTTGTCGGCCTGTTTACTATCGGCTATCTCACCACACCGTTTTTCTCGCGGATACCGGTGGCAAGTCTGAATATGATTGCCTCTCTGATCTTTCTGTTCGGTGCGATATATGTCCTTATCACTGTCAAGATGATCTACCGCATCATCCGGATCATGTCTGAGTAGTATCATGCACAACGCGGATATCCTGCAAAAGACCCAGAAGGGTGAGACGGAAATTGCGACCCGTGGCGCGCATCTGTCGAGCGGTCTGCGCGTGGCCTTGATACTGGTTGACGGTCACTCCTCGATCACGGATCTGCTGCAAAAAGGTGGCGGGCTACCGCAACTGGAAGACAGTCTCAGGCAGTTGATTAACGAGGGCTATGTTGGTCCCGCTAACGGTGGTGGGACCGATTACGAATTGATAAAACAGCAGCTCGTCGCCCTGGCGCAGGAAGTGTTGGGCGCCGACGCCAGCAAGGTGGTCAAGAAGTTGCAGGAGGCACCGGCCACGCACGATGCCCTGCTGGAAGTGGCGGCAAACTGCAAGAAAATGGTCCAGCTCTTTATTGATGAGAAAAAGGCCGATGAACTCATGAGCCGTTGCAGTCACCTGCTCAGCGGGACTTGAGTGTGGTCTGGCGCCGGTGATGTAGTATCCTCTCTCGGTCGAGTTCCCTCCTTGACTCTGCGAAAGGCAGTCTTGCCTTTCTCTGCCTTGCCCGCCTGTTGTATCATAAGCGGCTTTGATTTTATGTCGAATAGGTGGAAACAAAATGTTGGAGTGCAATGCGGTGCGCACCCGTATCAAGGATATGCGAGGGCGCGCACATGCCCTGAGGGGGTATCTTTGACTACGATACCAAGCAGGAACGCCTGGTAGAGGTGATTCGCGAACTGGAAGATCCCGCCGTTTGGAATATCCCAGAACACGCCCAGGAACTGGGCCGTGAGCGTGCGCGTCTGGAACAGATCGTCGAGACCCTGCGTAGACTCGACACCGGCTTGCAGGAGACTGAGGAATTGCTGGAAATGGCCGCAGAGGAGAATGATGCGGAGACCTTCAATGCCGTGAGCAACGAGCTTGAGGCCTACGACCAGCAACTGGCCGGTTTGGAGTTTCGGCGCATGTTTTCCGGCGCCATGGATGCCAGGAATGCCTATTTGGATATTCAGGCCGGTTCCGGGGGGACCGAGGCGCAGGATTGGGCCAATATGTTGTTGCGTATGTACCTGCGCTGGGGTGAGCGCAGTGGTTTTAGCACGGAGATCATCGAACTCTCGGGGGGAGAGGTGGCTGGTCTCAAGAGTGTTACGGTGCGATTTGTCGGCGACTACGCTTATGGCTGGCTGCGCACGGAGACGGGCGTGCATCGGCTGGTGCGCAAATCGCCGTTCGACTCGGGCAATCGTCGCCATACCTCCTTCGCCTCGGTGTTTATCTACCCGGAAGTGAATGAGGACATCGAAATCGAGATTAATCCGGTTGACTTGCGTATCGACACCTATCGTGCCAGTGGTGCGGGTGGTCAGCACGTCAACCGGACCGATTCGGCAGTGCGCATTACGCATAACCCGACGGGTATCGTGGCGCAATGCCAGAGTGAGCGTTCCCAGCACCAGAACAAGGCGCATGCCATGAATCAGCTCAAGGCCAAGATCTACGAAATGGAACTGCAAAAGCGCAACGAAGAGAAACAGGCGCAGGAAGATGCCAAGTCGGATATCGGCTGGGGCAGCCAGATTCGCTCCTATGTGCTTGACCAGTCCCGTATCAAGGATCTGCGCACGGGGGTCGAGACCGGCAATACCCAGGCGGTGTTGGACGGGGAGCTGGATGCGTTTATTCAGGCCAGTCTGAAGAGCGGACTCTAGGTGTAAATCAAACGATAATGGTGATGATGACCCTCTGCACAACGAGGTAGAGCGCAGACGGGCCCTGACATGGCGAGACAATGAGTGACTCAAACGAGAGTGAACGACACGCCGGGCCAGCAGGCACCGGACAACACGATGAGCATGCGCTGATCGCGCAGCGGCGTGAGAAGTTACAACGGCTGCGCGAACAGGGTGTGGCGTTTCCGAACGATTTTCATCGCGATGTCATGACCGGTGAGTTGCGCGCGCAATACGGCGAAAAGGACAACGATGCCTTGAAACAGGCACAGGTGCGTGTGGCCATTGCCGGGCGGATGATGCTCAAGCGGGTGATGGGTAAACTCAGTTTCGCCCAGCTCATGGATATGTCCGGGCGCATACAGCTGTGGGTGGAACGCGATATCCTGCCCGAGGGGGACTATGCACGGTTCAAGAGCTGGGATCTGGGCGATATCATCGGTGCTGAGGGTACCCTCATCAAGACCAAAAAAGGCGAGCTTTCGGTCAAGGTCGACACGCTGCGCCTACTGACTAAGGCCATGCGGCCCTTGCCGGACAAGTTCAAGGGTATGGTGGATACCGAGCAGCGCTACCGCCAGCGCTATGTCGATCTCATCATGAATGAGTCGGTGCGCGAGACTTTTCGCACACGCACACGCATCGTCAACTATATTCGCAATTTCCTCAATGGACGTGACTTCCTCGAGGTCGAGACGCCGATGATGCAGGCGATTCCGGGGGGGGCCACGGCCCGGCCCTTTACGACCTATCACAATGCGCTGGATATGCCCCTGTTCCTGCGCATAGCGCCCGAGCTGTATCTCAAGCGTTTGGTCGTCGGTGGTTTTGAGCGTGTTTACGAGATCAACCGTAATTTCCGCAACGAAGGTCTCTCCACCCGGCACAATCCGGAATTCACTATGCTGGAGTTCTATGAGGCCTATGCAACTTACACGGATTTGATGAACCTGACCGAGACGCTCCTGCGCGGCATTGCCGAAGATGTGATCGGCTCGGCGCAGATCAGCTATCAGGGTGAGTGCTATGATTTCAGCAAACCCTTTGCACGCATGAGCGTCAAAGGGTCTATCCTGCACTTCAACCCTGATTTGTCGACGGCCGATCTTGATGATCAGGATCGCGCCCGTGGCGTGGCGCGCCACCTTGGTATTCCCATCAAGGCAAGTTGGGGGCTGGGCAAGCTACAGATCGAGATATTCGAAAAAACAGTGGAAGGACAATTGCAGGACCCCACTTTTATCACTGCCTATCCCACCGAGGTTTCGCCGCTGGCGCGGTGCAATGATCAGGACCCCTTTGTGACGGATCGTTTCGAATTCTTTGTTGGTGGTCGCGAGATTGCCAATGGCTTCTCGGAGCTTAACGATTACGAGGATCAGGCCGAGCGTTTTCGCAGGCAGGTGGCTGAGAAGGAGGCCGGTGATGCAGAGGCCATGCACTTCGATGCCGACTATGTGCGTGCCCTCGAACATGGCATGCCACCCACGGCTGGTGAGGGCATCGGTATCGATCGTCTGGTTATGCTGTTTACGGATGCGCCGTCAATTCGCGATGTCTTGTTGTTTCCGCACATGCGCCCGGCAGGCGATGACGCCGTACAGTAGTGAGCGGCCGAACCCCCCTGTCGGCTGAATGCCGCACGCGTCCGGAGCCGGACGAAGGTATGCGCTGATGAGGTCTGAGCAGAGTCCGATCACTGCCGACTGGCTGGGCGTTAGTGACCCAGTACGGTTTTTACCGCCTCGACGTCATTGTTGACTTCCTCGATCTCGATGACGTTCACCTCTGCACCAAGTCCCAATTTGCTGAACGCGGGTACGGTGTTCCAGTCAACATCAGTGAGTGGGTGATCGGTGCCCAGGTGGCTCTGCAGGTTGGCCACCGTGATGACATCCACATAATCTACGCTCTGACTGTCGCGTTGCAGGTTCTCGTGCTGGGCGGCCACCATGACCAGTTCCTCGCTGAAACCCCAGTGCTTGAGGATGGCCTCGCCGATGTGTCCATGCATACGCGCCACGATGCGGTCGAGCATGGTCTCATCGGCAAGCAGTTCAGGATACTCCTCGGCCCGACTGAGGATGGGCAGGGTGCCGATGTCATGCACCAGTCCGGCCAGTAGGGCCTGATCAGGTTGCAGACGGGTGAATTGGCCGGCCAGAGCGTAGCTGATGGCGGCGACCTGTGTGCTATGGGCCCAGACGGTGCGCAAACGCTGGTCGGTGACATCGGAGGTGGCCTGAAACATCTGCTCCATGACCATGCTTGTGACCATGTTGCGGGTCATATTCAGGCCCATGCGGGTAATGGCCGCCTCCAGACTGTCGATGTGTTTGCTGGCACGCAGCAGGGGGCTGTTGACGACCTGAATCAGCCGTGCCGAGAGTGCGGCATCTAGGGCGACTACCAGAGCAATCTGCCCCACATTGACGTCGTCGTTTTCCAGTGCGTCGCGCACCTTGAGGGCGACTTCGGGCAGGGTGGGCAGGACCAGACGATCGTGGGTCAACTCATCGAGCAGTTCGGTTATAAAGCGCTGTTCCAGATCATCCATCATACTGCCATCCATCGTAGTCAAGGGTGTGCCTTTCTGTTACTGGCTATCGGCCGGTTGCGGGAAGAGTTGAGGTCGGGTATCACGCCAAAAGCCAGCGTATGTGCTCGTCCCGGTCCATTGAGCCAGAAAGGCACGCTGTGGTGTCTCCGACTACTTGGCCTGGTCGAGCGCATAGGGTAGGGTCTGCAGATGGACCGGGACCCCATTGCGCCTGTGCAGTCGCAGTTCACCGCCATCGGCCGCGGCGATCCGGATGACGGCGAGCAACTCGTAACCCCCTGTGGGCAGGGCTTGTGCGTCGACTATCTTCCCGGCACTTTGGTCATCGCCATGCGCATCGTAGAGATCATCGCCGGCACTGGGCGTGGTGAGGTCGTCGTCGTGGTCAATACGGGCCCGGTACATGCGGCGTTTGAGCTTGCCCAGGTACTGCATACGGGCGACCACCTCCTGACCCGGATAGCAGCCCTTTTTAAAACTGACGCCGCCGATGAGCTGGTAGTTTACCATCTGCGGGACAAAGGCCTCGACGGTAGCGGTCTGAATCAAGGGAATACCCGCGCGGATATCCAGCATGCGCCAAGCTGCAGTGCCCACCGCCTGGGTTGTTTTCCGGAGTGCTGCCCAGAGTGTAACAAGCCGTTCGGGCGGGGCAAACAGCATGTACCGGGGGGCGTGGTGATCCGACAGACAAAGGGCAGTGATGCCGTTCTCCGTGCGGCCGCTGTTGAGTGCGGTGGGCACATCGGTGAACCAGGGGCGCAGGTGGGTGTCCACCTTGGCACCGGCTACGCCCATTGCGACGAGTGTATCGCTTGCCTCTTCGAGCACCACCTGACTGCGCAGCACAAACAGACGTAGGCGCTTGAGGGTGGCCTCGAGCAGCTCACGGGGTAGTACAAGGTAGAAGGCCTCCTCACGCATGAATAGGCGAAAGCCGGTCAATATGCGGCCCTTGGGACTGCAATAGGCACTGAGTTGACTGTGGGTCGCGTCGACCTGGCGTAGATCATTGCTGAACTGGCCCTGGAGAAAATCGTGGGCATCTGCGCCGTGGACGCGAATGAGTCCGAGGTGTGAGAGGTCGGCAATAACATCGCCCTCGATGGCCTCGATTTCAGTTGACTCATCACTGAAAATGACGCTACGGTTAGCGCCTAAGTGGGCACCTTCGTGTTCCAGGTATCTTTGCCAAATTGCATTCATCATCAGGCCCTGTTTCAGGTTGGTCTGTTTTCTGTCAGAAATTAGGTTAGAATCAAAGACAAGCATGATACAACATTGCAGGGTATGAATGCGTGTGTTCAGCGTGACAGTGATTCTCTTTATTCAGCATCAGGCATGCCGGTGCGCAGGGTCTGCGCTGTCCCCGATGTCATCCCCCCCTCACTGAGCGCCATGTTGCCAGGCACACACCCCGTGAGTAAGCGCCGTCCCAAGTATCTCAATCTGTTCAAGATACACCAACCGATCATTGCCGTGATCTCGGTCGCACACCGGATTTCGGGTATTCTGCTGGTTTTACTGACCCCTGTCCTCATTTATGGCCTGCAGCGCTCGTTGCACGATGCCCAGGGTTTTGCCGCGGTGAGGTCCTGGTTTGACGCCTTGCCGGTCAGAGTGGTGCTGTTGGTGGCCACTTGGGCCTTGTCACATCACTTGTTCACCGGATTACGCCACCTGTACCTGGATATGGGCTGGGGTACGGCACTGCGTCCCGCACGTCGTAGCGCTTGGGCCGTTGGTCTGCTGGCGCTGGTGGTCACGGCGCTGGTAGGTGCAGCAGGGGTCCTGTGGTGAACTGGCGTGTGCAGGGCCTCAGGGCGTGGCTGTGGCAGCGTCTGAGCGCGATCTATCTGGTCGTGTTCGTGCTGGCGGCGCTGCCCGTGCTGGGCATCATGTACCCCTTGGACTTTGCGGCATGGCACGCGCTGTTGGCGATGCCGGTGGTCAGTGTGGCTGTTGCGTTGTTTTTTGCCGCCTTGCTGATCCATACCTGGGTCGGATTGCGCAATATCCTGATTGATTATGTCCACCCCTTGGCCTTGCGCCTGGTCCTGCTCGGCCTGGTTCTGCTCGCGCTGCTGGCCATGGTGGTGTGGGTCCTGATGATTGTTCTGTCTGTCGTGGTGCTATGAGTCTACCAAAACGCAAATTCGATTCTCTAGTCATTGGTGCGGGTGGTGCCGGTCTGCGGGCGGCCCTGCAGCTCGCGCAGGCGGAGGCTACCGTTGCCGTGGTCTCCAAGGTATTCCCCACCCGCTCGCACACGGTGGCCGCCCAAGGCGGGATCAATGCTGCCCTGGGCAATGTCCTGCCCGACAATTGGCATTGGCATATGTATGACACCATCAAGGGCAGCGACTACTTGGGCGATCAGGATGCCATTGAATACATGTGTCGGGCGGCAGCGGATCTGGTGATTGAGCTCGAACATGCCGGAGTGCCATTCTCACGACTGGACGATGGCCGCATCTATCAGCGTGCCTTCGGCGGGCAGAGTCAGAACTTCGGTGGTGAGCAGGCCGTACGGACTTGTGCCGCAGCGGATCGCACCGGCCACGCACTGTTACACGCCCTCTACCAGCAGAATATCCGTGCCAAAACACATTTTTTCGACGAATATTTCTGTATTGATCTGATCAAGGATGTCGACGGTTTCATCCTCGGGGCGCTGGTCATGGAGATCGAGACCGGTGAACCGCTGTTGATCGAGGCCAAGACGACGCTCATCGCCAGCGGCGGGGCCGGTCAGCTATTTCGCACGAATACCAATGCACATATCAATACGGGCGATGGCCTGGCCATGGCACTGCGTGTCGGTATTCCGTTGCAGGATATGGAGTTTTTCCAGTTTCACCCCACCGGCATCGCTGGCAAGGGCATGCTGATCACCGAAGGTGCGCGTGGCGAGGGAGGCTATCTCATCAACAAAGATGGCGAGCGCTTCATGACGCGCTATGCCCCCCACGCGTTGGATCTGGCCAGTCGCGATGTGGTCAGTCGGGCGATTGCCATCGAGGTGCGTGAGGGTAGAGGGTGTGGTCCTAAGGCAGACCATGTCCTGCTCAAGCTTGAGCATCTCGGCGAAGGGGTCGTGGCCAAACGCCTGCCCGGGATCCGGGACATGGTGCGGACCTTCCTGCACATCGACCCGGTTACCGCGCCGATTCCGGTTTTTCCCACCACGCACTACACGATGGGAGGCATCCCTACCGATCGTCATGGTCAGGTGGTGGTGCCGATAGAGCAGGGCCAGGAGGTCATCCCGGGTCTGTATGCCGCGGGAGAGTGTGCCTGTGTCTCCGTGCATGGTGCAAATCGTCTCGGTGGTAATTCATTGCTCGACATCGTGGTGTTCGGTCGTGCTGCGGGTAATCACATCATCAAATATCTGCAGGAAAACCATTATCACCGCGCGCTGGCGCAGGACAGCCTGGATCAGGCCATGGCGCGCCTGACTCGGTGGGACCAGCGCGGTGACGGGGAGAGCGTCGACGCCCTGCGCAGTGAGATGCAGGAAACCATGGAAGACTATTGTGGCGTGTTTCGCCGCGAGGAAGTGCTGCAGGAAGGTCTGGAGAAGATACTGGCTTTGGAGGCCCGGTTGGTGGATGTGCGCCTGCGTGACTACAGTAAGGTGTTCAATACTGCCCGAATTGAGGCGATGGAGCTGGAGAACCTGATCGATCTTGCCGTTGCCACGGTAACCTCTGCCCTGGCCCGTCGGGAGAGCCGTGGGGCGCATAGCCGGATCGATTATCCGGAACGTGACGACAAGAGCTGGCTCAAACACAGTCTGTTTTACAAACAGGGGCGTCGGCTGGATTACAAACCGGTGCATATCAAGCCGCTTAGCGTCGATTCGTTTCCGCCAAAGGCACGCGTTTACTGAGCTAATCTCCGTGGTTGGCAAGAAGCAGAGGGTGGTGTGACGTGAGGGGGCGTTGACGGTGGTGGCGGCGAGGAACCTCGGCGTATTTTTGCCTGACCACTGAGGATTGAGGACTTTCTGATGCAGTTTCTGATCTACCGCTACAATCCCGAGACTGACGCCAAGCCATATATGAAGGCGTATGCGCTGGATGAGGTTCGTGCGGACATGATGTTGCGCGATGCGCTGTTGCGCATCAAGGCCCAGGATGAGAGTTTGAGCTTTCGTCATTCCTGCGGTGAAGGCGTGTGCGGCTCCGATGCCATGAATATCAATGGGCGCAACGGTCTGGCCTGTGTGACCGCGTTGGCGGACCTTAGTGAGCCGGTGGAGGTACGCCCGCTACCCGGTATGCCGGTGGTGCGTGACCTGGTGGTCGACATGAGCCAGTTTTTTCAACACTACCGGGCAGTCAAGCCCTACCTCATTGTCAACGAGCCTGAACCGGAAGTGGAATACCGCCAAAGCCCTGAGGAACGGGAGCGTCTCGATGGTCTGTACGAGTGTATTCTGTGTGGCTGTTGTTCCACTGCGTGCCCGTCTTTTTGGTGGAACCCGGACAAGTTCCGTGGTCCGGCCGCTTTGTTGCAAGCCTATCGTTTTTTGGCCGACAGTCGGGATCAGGCCACTGCTCAGCGGTTGCAGGAACTCGATGGTCCCTATCGCCTGTTCCGTTGTCACACCATCATGAACTGTGTCGAAGCCTGCCCCAAGGGGCTGAATCCGGCACGAGCCATCCATGCCATCAAGCATCTGATGCTCCAGGAGATGGTTTGAAGGACACGGGTCCGGGGGGGGGCGTGGTGCTCGATGCTTCGGTAATGCAGACGCGGGACTTCCAGCGCCTCTATTGGCAATGTCGGCGTGGTATGCTGGAACTCGATGCCCTGTTGCAGGGTTTTATGGACCGGCGTTATGCCGAACTGGATGCGGTACAGCGCACGGCACTGGAAACCCTGCTGGCGTGCTCCGATCCCTTGCTACTGGAATATCTGATGGGCCGTGCCGTGCCCTTTGACAAGGATGTCGCTGATGTTGTCGTCCAAATTCGCAACGCGGTTGAGCCTTGAGCTGCAGCCCTCGCGACAGTTGACCTGCGCACTAATCGCGGTGCATGTGCTGGGCATCACTGCCTTGTTGTCTCCCCTCAGTGTGCCGTACGGGCTGCGCATCGGGTTATTGGGTCTGGTGCTCTGGAGCCTGTCCCTTGGACTGCGCCGGGTGCGCTTGCGAGATCCGGCGGCGATTGTGCGGCTTGATTGGTCCGGTGAGGGGCGCTGGCGTCTGTTTACCCGATCTGGCGAGGTGCTGGAGGGCCATTTGCTGGCTGATAGTCTTGTTCTGCCTGTTTTGATCGTATTGCGTTTTTCCTGTCCGTGTGCGCGCGACCGGGCAGTCGTGCTGGCCGTGGACAGCCTGCCTGAGGATCTGTTGCGTCGCCTCCGGGTGCGCCTGTGCCTGGAGGGCGTGGGCCGCACATCGGCGAGCGAATAGACGGTGATTGCGACCGAGGTTGCCGTGATGGGTGTCGTTCAGGGTGTCAGCACGGTGTGCAGCGCAGCGCTGGTGGCATCTGCTTCGGGGTAATCGAGGGTGTAATGCAGACCACGGCTTTCACGCCGCAGCAGGGCAGAGCGGATGATGAGTTCGGCGACCTGGGCGAGATTGCGTAGTTCCAGTAAATCGCTGGTGACGCGGAAATTACCGTAATATTCCTGAATTTCACGCTGTAACAGATCCACCCGGTTTTTGGCCCGCTGCAGGCGTTTTGTCGTGCGAACGATACCCACGTAATCCCACATGAATCGGCGCAGTTCATCCCAGTTATGTGAGACTACCACCTCTTCATCGGAGTCGGTCACTCGGCTTTCATCCCATTCTGGCAGGGGACCGGGCAGGGGGCGGTGTTGGTCGCGGATATGTTCACTGGCAGATTTGGCGAAGACGAGGCATTCCAACAGCGAGTTGCTGGCCATGCGGTTGGCACCATGCAGGCCGGTACTGGCGACCTCGCCGATGGCATAGAGCCCCTCGACATCAGTACCACCGTGGATATTGGTGACCAGACCGCCGCAGGTATAATGGGCTGCCGGTACGACGGGTATGGACTCTCGACTCAGATCATGGCCGAATGCCAGGCAGCGTTCGTAGACGGTCGGAAAATGCGCCTTGATGAAGCTGATTGGCTTGTGGCTGATATCCAGATAGACACAGTCTGCACCGGTGCGTTTCATCTCGTGGTCGATGGCACGGGCGACGATATCGCGCGGCGCGAGTTCGCCCCGCGGGTCGAATCGGTCCATGAAACGGTGACCATCGGCCAGCCGTAGTTGCCCGCCTTCGCCGCGAATGGCCTCGGTGATGAGAAATGATTTTGCCTTGGGGTGATAGAGGCAGGTCGGATGGAACTGGTTGAACTCCAGGTCGGCCACCCGGCAACCCGCACGCCAGCCCATGGCGATGCCGTCACCGCTGGCGCTGTCGGGATTGCTGGTGTACAGATAGACCTTGCTGGCACCACCGGTTGCCAGTACGATCTGGCGGGCGCGAAATACACCAACATGGCCGCTGTCTCGATCCAGCACATAGGCCCCCAGACAGCGATGGGGTACGTTATCGGATGCGTGCGCGGTGATCAGGTCAAGCGCATTGTGGCGTTCAAAAATACGGATATTCGAGTGTCGGCGAACCTGTTCGCCGAGTGTGGTTTCCACGGCCTGGCCAGTGGCGTCGGCGGCGTGGATGATGCGCCGGTGGCTGTGTCCCCCCTCGCGGGTGAGGTGATAGCCGTCGCGCCCGTCGGAGTACTGGCCTGATGTGAAGGGCACACCGCGCGCTATCAGCCAGTGGATACAGGCCGCACTTTGCTCAACCACATGCCTGACTACGTCAGAATTGCACAGCCCGGCGCCGGCGTCGAGCGTATCCTTGATATGTGCGCAGACCGAGTCGGCGGGGTCGAGTACGGCGGCAATGCCACCCTGTGCCCACAAGGTACAACCATCTAATAGTGGGCCTTTTGAAATCAATGAGATAGAATGAGTATCTGCGAGGCGCAGCGCCAGGCTCAGGCCGGCTGCTCCACTGCCGATGACCAGTACGTCAGAGTGTTGTTGTACGGGGCGGGGCATAGGCACAGTTCAAGGGGCAAGTGCTGGCGCGGTGTACTTTTGTTGCAGTTATCATTAAGGCTAATCCCGGTGGGAATCCAAGGCTGGCTACGGTTGATTGTCGCCTCCGAGGGTGGGACACACTATACCCAAAAGCATGGCCATCTGGCGAACTTATTCGACATGTACGTGTCGTAATGATAAGGAGTCGGATGGCCCGTCAGAGTTGAAAGGGGATGGGTCCTCATGGCCGAGGAGAACGTTGATCAGGCGTTAGTCGAGAAGGTTAAGCGAGGTGATAAAAAGGCATTTGATGTCCTGGTTATCAAGTATCAGCACAAGATCGTCAAGCTGATTTCGCGCTATGTCCAGGATCAGTATGAAGCACAGGATGTAGCGCAGGAGACCTTCATCAAGGCATACCGGGCGTTGCCGTCATTTCGCGGTGATAGCGCGTTTTACACCTGGCTGTACCGCATCGCCATCAACACGGCAAAGAATTGTCTGGTGGCACAAGGGCGTCGCCCGCCGGATTCGGATGTTGATGTGATGGACGCCGAGTATTATGAGGGCGCAGGCGCTTTGCGCGAGAATGCTACGCCGGAGCGCATGTTGTTCAAAGACGAGATCGAACGCGTGGTTTTCCAGGCGATCGATGATTTACCCGAAGATCTGCGAACGGCGATAACGCTGCGCGAATTGGAAGGCATGAGTTACGAGGAGATCGCGCAAGCTATGTCTTGTCCGATTGGAACCGTGCGATCACGGATTTTCAGGGCACGAGAGGCGATTGATGCCAAGCTGGCGCCTTTGTTGAGTTGATTCAGAGTGTCCCGGTTGGATTTTGCCAATTCGAGGTAGTGCAGTTATGAGCGATACAGTCAGCGAGAAGTTGTCCGCCTTCCTGGACGGCGAGCTAAACGGTGATGAGCATTGGGGCGTGTTGAGCAGCATGCATGCCGACGGCGACATCCTTACCCGTTTTGAACGCTACCAGCTGATCAGCGATGCGTTGCGTAACAATCTTCCCAATGTGATGCTGCAAGGACTGGCGGGGCGTGTCAGTCAGGCATTGGAACACGAGCCGGTTGTATTGGCGCCACGTCGTCGGGGTTGGCGGACACAGCCCCTTGCAAAGCAGGCGATTGGTATGGCTGTCGCAGCCACGATCGCGACCGTTGCAATTCTGAGCCTGCACGCAAGCTCGCCGAGCACTTCAGTCAATGAAAATCTGGTGGTGACTACCAGGCCGGCAGCGATGCTCAGCATTGGACCGGTAGCCGCTGGCGTGGCTAACAAGACGAAGCTGGTCAATGAGACGCGCGATGTGCGAACCAGACTGAGCCGTTTTCTCGTCAACCACAATGAGTATTCGATGGCCTCGGGGGTGCAAGGCATGATGCCCTATATGCGTATAGTGAGTTATCCGTTGCCTAGCCGTATGGTCAATGAGAATCGTTAAGAGATTTTTCCTGATCCTGTTTTTGTTTACCCTGTTGGCTGGTGAGATGGCCTTTGCCGCTGGACGGAACAGGCAGAAAACAGATTCCGGTTCGCTCGATAAAGTGTAGGTCTGGCTGCGCAAAATGGCCCGGGCAGCACACACACTCAAATATGACGGCGCCTTCGTGTACCGTTTTGATAATCACCTGCATGCCATGCGCATTATCCACAGTGCAGGCACAACGGGTGAACGTGAGCGATTGATTTCACTCAACGGACCTAGACGCGAAGTGGTGCTTGATCACAACCGCCTGACCTGCATCCTGTCGGATAATCGTTCCGCGCTTGTCGAGAAAGTGCATCCATCCAAACAGTTCCCACCGAATTTTCCTATCAATGCCGATTCCCTGAGCGCCCATTACAGTTTTGCGCTTGACGGGACTGGACGTATGGCAGGCCATGAAACGCAGAGAATCATCATTCGTCCGCGTGATCATTACCGGTATGGTTACAATTTGTGGGTCGATAAAAAAACCGAACTGTTATTGCGCACAGATTTGTTGGGAGATTCTGGAAAGCCGATTGAGCAATTCATGTTTACCGAAATTCACTACCTGAAACAGGTATCGGATAAACTGCTGGAACCTACGATGTCAGGGAAGACGTTCTCCTGGTATGCGGCGAAAGAACCTGATATGGATACGACATTGAATACCCCGCGGCGCTGGATGGTAGCGAATCTACCTTCAGGATTCAAACTCGATGCCTACCACCGCTACAACTCCGTTCCCGAACGACCTATGGTAGTGCACATGGTCTTTTCGGATGGCATGGCCTCGGTCTTTATTGAGAAATTATCAACACGCACCGATCCTCTGGTAGGTAGCTCATGGATCGGTGCAGTCAATGCTTTTGGGCGTCGTTTGGACGAACATTATGTGACTGTTGTTGGCGAGGTGCCACAAGCCACGGTTCGGCTCATTGGTAATTCATTGGTTTATAAAGGCGAGTAGCGATGATCGAGGAAACCGCTCTTGTCGTAGAGTGCAATGGTGCGCAGGCCTGGGTGGAGACCCAGCGTAGTTCCACCTGTGGCAGTTGCGCTGCGCGCAAGGACTGTGGTACCGGAGCGCTGTCCAAGGTGCTGGGGCGCAAGACCGTGCACCTGCGCGTGCTGAACCGGATAGACGCGAAACCGGGAGAGGAAGTCGTAGTCGGCCTAAATGAAGGCGCCCTGGTGCGGGGATCGATAGTCGTCTACATTTTACCGCTATTGTGCCTGTTTTTATTCGCCCTCTTGGGCCAGTTCCTGGCGGCACAGTTAAAATTTGATTCCACGCAACTCGCGAGTATTTTTTTTGGTGGAATAGGACTGGCTCTGGGCATGCTCTGGGTGCGGCGATTCAGTATGAAGATCAGCCAGAACCCACGCTATCAACCCGTTATCCTGCGACGGGCTGCGAGCGGACATAGCGTGCCTCGACCCACCTGATATCCATCCCCATCTGCATCATTTACGTTCCTGCTATACTAGGCACCACAGAGCGATTTCCGTGGGCGCTGGCCCGGTTTCGAGGCATCGAAAGGGCGATGGCACTGTACGCCAGCCTGTTCGATACTTTGCCGACTATCGGTCCAGGCACTGGCGGAGGTACCGAGCAGGGAGATGATGCATGGCACCGCCTTTGATACCGGTATACGGCCCGGCAATGCCATCGTCAGGCTGCAGAACAGTTGGCTCGGAGATGTGCATCAACGATGGTATTTGAGCCTATAATTGCCTCAGAATCGTTGGCTACAGGTATTGATTCACTAATCGGGTCGGTCCATTTTCCCCGCTCTTGTGACTCGATGAGGTGAAACAGTAATGAATTCGCAGTCCGCAATAGAATTGACGGTATATGTCCGCACATACTGTCATTTGTGCGAGGAGATGCTGGCGGAGCTTGGACGTCATCGTGAAGTCCTTGGTTTTCGCCTGACAGTTATTGATATTGAGGATAATCAGGTACTCGAGGACTTGTATGGTGAGAAGATCCCGGTATTGAAGGCTGATGAGCACGAATTGTGTCATTATTTTCTTGATAAACCAACGTTGTATGACTATATCGAAGGGACAAAAAAATCCATATAATAAGCACTTGGTACTTCAACACGCTGTCGCAGTCATATATCGTGTACCCGGGATGGCGGTGATGTCAGGACGGAAAAGGGTATTGACCCCCTCCCGTGTTCGTGTCCTTTGCGCACGTGTATGGCAAGGGGGGGCTAACCCGAAATTCGGGGCGCTGCGGTAAGCGCCCCTTTTTGTATTTTGCATGTAAAGAAGTGATATTTGACGTGAGCAAACTGGCACACATTAGAAACTTTTCCATAATAGCCCATATTGATCATGGTAAATCGACCTTGGCGGACCGCTTTATTCAAATGTGTGGCGCATTGAGCGAGCGGGAAATGGCTGCACAGGTACTGGATTCCATGGATCTGGAACGTGAACGGGGCATTACCATCAAGGCACAAAGCGTGACCCTGAAGTACATGTCAAGAGACGGGAAATCCTATCAGCTCAACTTCATTGATACCCCCGGACATGTGGATTTTTCTTACGAAGTGTCGCGCTCTCTGGCAGCCTGTGAAGGTGCACTGCTGGTAGTGGATGCGTCGCAGGGTGTAGAAGCGCAGAGCGTTGCCAACTGCTACACCGCCATTGAGCAGGGGTTGGAGGTATTGCCTGTACTCAACAAGATTGACTTGCCGGCGGCCGAACCTGAGCAGGTCATCAATCAGATTGAGGAAATTATCGGTATTGATGCCCACGATGCATTGAAGGTCAGTGCGAAGTCGGGACTCGGTGTCGATAAGCTGCTTGAGCAACTGGTACAACGCATCCCGCCTCCCGAAGGGGATCCTGACGCGCCACTGCAGGCACTCATCATCGATTCCTGGTTTGATAATTATCTGGGTGTCGTCTCTCTGGTGCGGGTTATGCAAGGTTCACTCTGTGCCCACCAGAAAATGCTGATTATGTCGACAGGGCGGACCTATCAGGTGGGAAAGGTGGGCATTTTTACGCCTAAACCAGAAGGTATTGGCAGTCTCAAAGCGGGTGAGGTCGGTTTCGTCATTGCGGGCATAAAGGACATTAACGGTGCCCCCGTAGGTGACACAATAACGCATGCCGATCGTCCTGCAGAGAAACCACTGACAGGTTTCAAACCGATACAGCCACGAGTTTTTGCCGGATTATTTCCTATCGAATCGAAAGACTATGAGGCCCTGTGTGACGCATTGTCCAAGCTGGGCCTTAACGATGCCGCCCTGTTTTATGAGCCCGAAACTTCACAGGCACTGGGTTTTGGCTTTCGATGCGGTTTTCTGGGCATGTTGCACATGGAGATCGTGCAGGAGCGTTTGGAACGTGAGTATAATCTCAGTCTCATTACGACTGCCCCAACCGTAATTTATGAAGTCGAAACGACCAAGGGCGAAGTATTCAATATCGATAATCCGTCCAAGCTGCCGGAGTCGAATCATATCAACGAAATTCGTGAACCGATTATCAATGCCAATATCCTGGTTCCACACGAATATGTAGGTAATGTGATTACACTGTGCGTGGAGAAACGCGGTATTCAGAAAAAGATGCAGTATCTGGGAAATCAAGTATCCATGATTTACGAACTTCCCCTCAACGAAGTGGTCCTTGATTTTTTTGATCGTTTGAAATCAGTCAGCCGTGGATTTGCTTCGCTGGATTATGACTTTAAATGTTTCATGGCGGCTGATTTGGTAAAACTTGATATACTTATCAATACTGAACGTGTCGACGCCTTATCAATTATTGTGCACAGGGGCCGGGCGCAACAGCGCGGGCGGGATCTGGTTGATAGTATGAAAGGAATCATTCCGCGCCAGATGTTCGACGTAGTCATTCAGGCTGCGATTGGCTCGAAGATAGTTGCTCGTTCTAACGTAAAGGCGTTGAGAAAAAATGTGACCGCCAAATGTTATGGTGGTGATATTAGTCGGAAACGGAAATTGCTAGAAAAACAAAAGGCTGGTAAACGTCGGATGAAACAAGTCGGCAAGGTGGAAATTCCCCAGGAGGCCTTTCTCGCTGTATTACATGTAGGGAAGGAAAAATGAACTTGGATTTTGAATTGTTGCTCGTGATTGGAACCGGCGCGACCGGAGTGATATGGGTGATTGATGCACTGTTTTTTGCTCCCCACCGGCGCAAGCAATTACAGTCTACGACTGGCGGTGAAGATAGCGATTCAACGACTGCTGACGCCCGGGGAGAAGCATCGCAAAGGTATAAAGAACCACTGCTTGTCGAATATGCTCGATCTTTTTTCCCTGTTATCCTTATTGTATTACTACTTCGCTCGTTTCTGGTCGAACCGTTTCGTATCCCCTCTGGCTCAATGTTGCCAACGTTGCGTATTGGTGATTTTATTCTTGTCAACAAATTCACTTATGGAATGAGACTCCCTGTCATTGATAATAGAATTATCAATGTCGGCGAACCAAAACGTGGTGACGTGATAGTCTTCCGTTATCCGGACGATCCTTCCATTGATTATATTAAACGTGTTGTCGGTCTACCCGGTGACCTGGTGAGCTATCGTAATAAGGTCTTGTATATAAATGGTAAAATGATGCCACAGATGCCGGACGGGAGCTATATAGGCACCTATGGACAACGGTTGGAACGTCGTATTGAAGACCTTAGTGGCGTGAAACACTCCATTCTTATCAATCCTGCCTATCCCAGTGTGAATTTCACCGTCACGGTACCGAAACAGTGTTACTTTGCAATGGGTGATAATCGCGATAACAGCCGCGATAGTCGTTATTGGGGTTGTGTACCGGAGAAGAACTTGATCGGTCGTGCCTTTATGATCTGGATGAGTTGGGATGCGCAAGATGACTCCGTGCGTTGGGGAAGAATCGGCTCTTCACTGCATTAATGGCTGATGTATTCATGACGTGGATTTAGTAGTTAGCGAGGACTTGGAAATGATGATGAGACAAAAACAAAAAGGTATGACTTTGATCGGGTGGTTGCTGATACTAATCCCTATCGGGATGGTGGGCTATTTCTTAATAACGCTGTTACCAATATATTATGATGGATTTAAAGTAGGTAGCTCAGTGTCCTCATTCAAATCTGAATACGGCGTCGCCAACAAATCACCGGCCGATATTGAGAAACTGCTGCTTCGCAGGTTGGATATTAATATGGTCACAGACGTAAATCGCGACGATATTAATATCACCAAATCGGGTGGTATGCTGACCATTGACGTCGCCTATCATGTACGTACAAAGTTGTTCGGCAATGTCGATCTTATCGTCAGTTTCGACAAACGAGCAAACATACCAACACATTAAATGATGCAACAATGTCTCTTTCTTCCATCATAGGGTATGAGTTTGAATCGGAAACACTACTGGACACGGCGTTAACACATCGCAGCGCCGGCCCACAACACTACGAGCGTTTAGAATTTCTCGGGGATGCTATCCTGAGTTACATCATTACCGATGACATTTATCACAGATTTCCTACTGCCCCTGAAGGCCAGCTAAGCCGGTTACGTTCCAATCTTGTCAAAGGTGACACACTCGCCGAGATTGCACGCAGTCTTTCCCTCGGTGATTACCTCAAACTGGGCGGCGGGGAGTTAAAGAGCGGAGGATTTCGTCGTGCATCGATTTTGGCCGATGCTCTGGAGGCGTTGATCGGCGCCATTTATCTTGATGGCGGAGCCGAGTCGGTAAGAGCATTTATTTTACATCACTTCAAAGATCGTCTTGAGAAATGTGACCCTGACGGCACACTGAAAGATCCTAAAACTCGCTTGCAAGAATTTCTCCAAGCACAGGCGCGCCCCTTACCGACGTACCATGTCGAGTCGATAGAGGGTGAACCGCACCTGCAGACCTTTACGGTGGTATGTACGCTCAATGGTAGTGATGTCCATACTGTGGGCGTGGCCAGCAGCCGACGCAAGGCCGAACAGGATGCAGCCCGTCGCGCACTGGAACAGTTGAGTTAATTGATCATGGAAAAATCTGCACATTACCGGTCTGGCCATGTCGCTCTGATAGGGCGCCCTAATGTTGGGAAATCAACGCTGCTCAATGCCCTGCTGGGACAGAAATTGAGTATAACCTCACACAAACCGCAAACCACTCGGCATCGAATTCTTGGCATAAAAACTGGTGCGGACACTCAGATTGTCTATGTAGATACTCCGGGTATCCACGGAAAGGCCAAACGGGCGATGAATCGTTATATGAATCGCGCTGCCAGTAGCATTTTGCATGAT
The DNA here is from genome assembly GCA_964561765.1 of uncultured Chromatiales bacterium. Taxonomy (GTDB): domain Bacteria; phylum Pseudomonadota; class Gammaproteobacteria; order DATFLL01; family DATFLL01; genus CAZLQI01. The sequence goes on along the minus strand of CAZLQI010000004.1, from coordinate 56,357 downwards.
GTCGATGTCGTTGTGTTTTTGGTGGAAGCGATGCGTTGGGGCGATGATGATGCGTTGGTTCTGGAGGCACTGTTGTCAGTAAAAGCATTGACTATATTGGCAGTAAGCAAGGTAGATCTGATACAGAATAAGGAAAAACTGCTGCCTTTTCTGCAGATCACTACAGGTAAATATCCGTTTTCTGCTGTTGTTCCTATTTCTGTATACAATGTCGTCAACCTTGACGAGCTTGAAAAAACTATCCGTTCTTATTTGCCGGAGTCTCTTCCCTTGTACCCGAAAGATCAAATTACGGACCGCAGTGAACGTTTTTTGGCGGCAGAAATTATTCGTGAAAAACTTATGCGTCGACTCAATGAAGAGTTACCGTACGAATTGACCGTAGAAATAGAACAATTCAAGATAGACGGCGAGATGTTGCGCATCTCGGGACTAATCTGGGTGGAGCGTGATAATCAGAAGGCCATCGTGATCGGCAAACAGGGTAACATGCTCAAACTGATTGGGCGTGAGGCGCGGATAGATATGGAGAATTTATTCTCGCGACATGTGTTCCTGCAATTATGGGTCAAGGTCAAGGCGGGTTGGTCTGATAATGAGCGGGCATTGAACAGTCTGGGTTATCGGGATGAGGGCTGATTGCAATCAGGTATTACAACCTGGATTTGTTCTTCACGTACGTCCCTATAAAGAAACGAGCGCATTGGTAGAGGTTTTCAGCAGGGAAGCAGGACGTGTCGGCATGGTAGCAAAAGGAGCAAGACGTAACAAATCGGCAATGGGTCGTTCTCTACAGCCGTTCCTGCCGCTGTTGCTGTTGTGGTCAGGACGCGGAGAACTCATGACGCTGTGCCATGTCGAGATCGCAGGAAGAGTCCTGCATATTGGTGGTGTTCGGTTATTCAGCGCTCTTTATGTTAATGAACTGACCATGCGATTTTTACATAGATACGATCCACATCCAGAACTGTTTGATCTTTATGGCTATACGTTGCAGCGCCTCGCCTCTGATGAACCGGAAGAATATGTACTGCGTGAGTATGAGATAGGTCTTCTTGAGGCCATGGGGTATGGTTTGGTGTTGACCCATGAGGCAGTGAGTGGTGAAAAAATAAGGCCCGATTGTTTGTATATATATGATTATGAATCGGGGCCTTTGAGAAAAATTGATTCCAATGATGGCGTTTGTGTGTATGGCAGCACTTTGCTTGATCTTTCTGTGCGTCGCTTCGATGATAAACGCACCGGAAAGGAATCCAAACGACTTATGCGAGCAGTGCTCATGCACCATCTTAATGGTGTGGCATTGAAAACACGCGAATATTTTTTTATGAAATAACGAGTTATCATTAAAGTGGCATACTGTACATGAAACACGATATTTTACTCGGCGTGAATATTGATCACGTGGCGACGCTAAGGCAAGCACGTGGAACCCGGTATCCTGAGCCATTACACGCAGCATTGCTTGTCGAACAAGCGGGCGCTGATTCTGTTACCTTGCACCTACGTGAGGATCGAAGGCATATTCAGGACCGGGATGTTGTGATGCTGCGCGCCTGTTTGCAGACGAAGATGAATCTTGAAATGGCCGTCACTGAAGAAATGCTCTCGATTGCCGAGCAGGTTAAACCTCATGATTGCTGTCTTGTTCCTGAGCGTCGTGCGGAGTTGACTACGGAGGGAGGACTGGATGTTGTTGCACAAAAAAGTCGTATCCATGAAGCCTGCCAACGGCTTAGTGCCGCAGGTATACGTGTGTCACTGTTTATCGATGCTGATGCACGGCACATCGAGGCGGCTTCTGAGTGCGGTGCGCCGGTGGTTGAAATTCACACGGGACGTTATGGCAACGCTGAAACCGCTGATATGTATCACGTTGAATTAAATAGAATAAGAGATGCCGTTGTCTTGGCAGACTCATTGGGTCTTCAAGTCAATGCTGGGCATGGAATTCATTATCATAATGTAAATGCCATAGCTGCGATTCAGGAAATCAGAGAGTTAAATATAGGCCATGCGATAGTCGCACAGAGCCTCTTTGTCGGTCTAACGAGCGCCGTAGCAGAAATGAAAAGATTAATGTTGCAGGCACGTCACCAGTGATCCTGGGAACGGGTACTGACATCGTTCAAGTCGCTAGGATACGTCGTTGCCTTGAGAAATTCGGGGATAGATTCGCCAAACGCATATTGAGTGACAAAGAAATGATCGAATTCAATGCCAGTTCTAAAAAGGCGCATTATATCGCCCGGCGCTTTGCAGCGAAAGAGGCGGCTGTAAAGGCACTAGGCACAGGGTTCAGTCAGGGTATCCATTTCCATGATGTTGTTGTTATCCATAATGAATATGGGAAACCGGACATCGAATTATATGGGGAGGCATTAGCGAAATCCAGAGGCATGAAGGTCGCGGCAATACACTCAACTTTATCTGATGAAAAAGAATATGCGGTGGCCTTTGTTATCATGACAGGCTGACTGGAGCGGCTCGTCATATTGGTGAAATGACACTATTTCATAAAACGGATCTGTTAAAATGAACGTCCATATTTTCGGCGCCATGTGGACCTGTCTCTGCCACGAGTATTCATTCCCGAATATAAGTATCGATAAGGCGCTGGTATTGCTCGCGAACATGCTGGAAATGTAAGTAAATATTGGTCATATCGTTTGCACGTGTACTGATTTCCAATGCTTGTGTCGCTTCGCGTAACGCGGTAACCGCGCAGTATGCCGTTGAACCGTACATTTTGTGCACTATTTCAGTTAAATCATCGGTTTCGTTTGATTGGTAAATGCACTCAAGTTGCGTCATCAAGAGTGGGAAATCATGGAGCATCATTGTCAGCAGATCATGTGCAAGAGTTTCATTATTTCCGGCCAGTTTAACCGACTCTTTCCAGTCCAATATGGCGGGATCATAACGGTCCATCAGCATTCTCCATGTAAGCGATACTCTACCGTGTCATAGCACCATACGAGGGCAGAGAGATGGAAGCCTGGCACCATAGCGACACCGCATTCGCGCAGAACGGTATGATTTCCCGCATTTTCGACCAGGTCGTTGCGGCGTGCTGGTTTCAAGGGTTCCAGTCTCCAGTCATCAATGATCAGTAAGCGCACCTTGGCCAGCCGCTTGTGGTAACTGCCGTCGGCCTTGGCCTGGGTCAGTTCCAGTAGCAACTGTGAGAGGTGGTAGTCACCCTGTGTTTTGTGAGTATACACAGATGCTGGATTTCCCCAGGCGCAACCACTGTGTGCGGGTTAGACGGCGGTGCGTGGTAGAGGTAGACTTGCACCATGAATTTTCTCACTATTGAGTCAGCTGTCGGCGATACTCCCTTGGTACGCCTGCAGCGACTGCCTGTGCACAGCAGTAATATCCTGTTGGTCAAGCTGGAAGGCAATAATCCGGCGGGTTCGGTCAAGGACAGGGCGGCGCTGAGTATGATTGCCCATGCCGAGGCCCGCGGTGATATCCATCCCGGTGATATGTTGATTGAGGCGACCAGCGGCAATACCGGTATTGCATTGGCCATGGCTGCGGCCATCAAGGGCTACCGTATGCGACTCATCATGCCCGAGAACATGAGCCTGGAACGCCGCGCCGTGATGAAGGCCTTTGGTGCCGAGGCAGTACTCGTCACCCGTGCACAGGGTATAGAGGGGGCACGTGATCTGGCCAAGCAGATGGAAGCCGAAGGCGAAGGCAAGGTACTCGATCAGTTTTCCAATCCAGACAACCCGCGGGCGCACTATGAGGGCACGGGACCAGAAATCTGGCGCGACACCCAAGGGACTATCACCCATTTTGTCAGTGCAATGGGCACGACAGGGACCATCATGGGAACCTCGCGGTATCTCAAGGAACAGAGTGCGGCAGTTGAAATTGTCGGTGTGCAACCTACGCAGGGTTCGAGCATACCGGGCATCCGTCGCTGGCCGAAGGAATATCTGCCAACTATTTTTGATGCCAGGCGGATCGATCGCATTATTGATATCGAGCAGAGCGAGGCCGAGTGTATGGCACGTGATCTGGCTGCGCGTGAAGGGATTTTCTGTGGCGTTTCTTCGGGGGGAGCGGTGGCTGCGGCACTGAAACTCTCAGAACAGGTGGAAAATGCCATTATCGTGTCAATCATTTGTGATCGCGGTGATCGCTATCTCTCCACTGATATCTTCCCCATCGACTGAGTACGTAGTGATTTCATGAATGTGTTTGTGTTCGATATTGAGACCGTCCCCGACGTAGAGGGTGGACGCCGTGTGCATGGACTGGAGGGGTTGGATGACGCGGATGTGGCCAATGTCATGTTCCACAAACGACGCCAGGAGACGGGTGGTTCGGATTTTCTGCGCCACCACATGCAACGTATCGTGGCCATCTCGGTTGTTCTGCGTACCAGCGAGAAGTTCAAGGTCTGGTCTCTGGGTGATGAGACCGCCTCGGAAAAGGAGCTTCTGCAGCGTTTTTTCGATGGACTCGAGCGCTACACCCCGACCCTGGTGTCCTGGAACGGCAGCGGTTTTGATCTGCCAGTCATCCACTACCGGGCGCTGCTCCATGGGGTGATCGCCCCGCGTTACTGGGACACGGGTGGTGATGATCCCAACTTCAAATGGAATAACTATCTCGGCCGTTACCATGCGCGGCATACGGACCTGATGGATGTACTGGCCGCCTATAACAATCGGGCGATGGCCCGTCTGGACGAGATAGCGACGCTGTTGGGCTTCCCAGGAAAGATGGGCATGGCGGGTTCCAAGGTCTGGGACAGTTATCTCCTGGGTGATCTGAGTGGCATTCGTGACTATTGTGAAACCGATGTACTCAATACCTATCTGGTGTTCCTGCGCTTCGAGTTGATTCGCGGCCAGCTGAGCACCGAGGCATATGACCGTGAATGTGCCCTGGTGCGCGAGAGCCTGGTTGCCGAGGACAAGGCGCATTTGCGTGAGTTCCTGGAGGCCTGGCCGGCCTGAGTTCACCACGCGGCGTATCACCCCCTCGCCGTCTCCATTGCCTCTGATTATCCCTGTATGTCCGCGCTATGAGCAAACGTCATAAAAAATCCCCTGCAGAACTCTTCATGGCACATATTGAAAGCCTCAGCCATGATGGTCACAGCGGGTGATGGCGCGACAGCGCTGGTGTTTCGCCATCTCGTACCGCTGGTTGAGGTAGACCGGGCCACGGTGCTCCGCTTTGGGGAGCAGACGGGTTTGCATCTCTCGTTGCAGTCCACTGGCCCCGATATCGCCATGCCCTTGTACCCTGCTGACTTGGCCTTGTCCTGCCGGTTGGCGGACTATGGGCTTGATTTGGCGCACAGTAACGGCCTGGCAGATCTGTCACGACATGGAATTAGTCATCGATAAGCAGTGCGAGTTTACCTGCGAATCCGCCTCGCTCCAGGTGGCGGTGGGCCGCAACGGCCTCGGCCAGCGGGTAGGTCCCGGCCAGTTCGATGTGCAATTGTCCATTATCAAACAGCGGTGCGGCCTGGGCTAGGATATTCGCCTGGCGGGCGAGGGCAGCCTCGTCGGCGTAGTACAGGGGCGAGAGCATCAGCTCGAGGCTGATGCGTAGATTGCGCAGACGGGCCGTTTTCCAGTCTACCGTGGCGTCTGGCTGGATCAGGGTGACTATATCGCCGTACAGACCCAGGGCGCCGAAGCTTTGCGCGAAAGTCGCCCCACCGACGGTATCGAACACCATATCCACGCCGTGGTCATCGCTCCAGTCGCGCGTGGCCTGGACAAAATCGGTGTGTTTATAGTCGATGGCCAGACTGGCGCCGAGGTGGCGTACTAGGGTTGCTTTTTCCTCGGAACTGACCGTGGTGGCGACCTCGCACCCGGCGAGACGGGCGAGTTGAATGGCGAGGTGGCCAACCCCGCCCGCACCGGCGTGGATGAGTACCCGGGCACCGGACACGGCTTGCCAACGGTCGTGGAGCGACTCCCAGGCCGTGATCAGTGCGAGTGGTACAGCGGCCGCTTCGGCGAAGCTGAGCCGCTGTGGTTTGGCCGCGATACAGTACTCGTCGACCACCGCGTATTCGGCATAGGTGCCCGGGAGGTCACCGATGCCGCCGTGGCAGAAATAGACGGCATCACCGGGATGAAAGTGGGTCACGGCGCTGCCAACGGCCTCGACGATACCCGCACCGTCACACCCCAGGATGGTGGGCATCCGATCGGGGTAATAGGTCCCGTTGCCGCGCAATTTGGTGTCGATGGGATTGAGGCCAGCAGCCTTGAGTCGTACCAGAAGCGCATTCGGTGCGCTGGCCAGCGGGGTGTTGAGCGTATGGAGTTGGAGCACCTCCGGTGCGCCGACGGCGGTCATGAGCATGGCTTTCATGGTATTTTCATTCTCCGTTACACTGTACGGTGAAAGTGGGAAAAAGGGCCTTCGCGAGGATATCCTCCAAGGATAATGTATCTGCACCGCATGTCACGCCCCAGAGGGTAATTAACGATCATGGCTATCGAGATAGAACGCAAGTTTCTGGTGTGCGATGTGCGCTGGCGCGATCATGCCGATGCGGGTAGTGCGTATTGTCAGGGGTATCTGGTGGGCGCGAAACGGGCCTCGGTGCGGGTGCGTCGTGAGGGTGAACAGGCCATGCTCAATATCAAGAGCGTGACACTGGGTATCCGTCGCCTGGAGTTCGAATATCCGATTCCACTCGCCGAGGCGCAGACACTATTGGCGCAGCTATGTCAGCAACCGCTCATCGACAAGACCCGCTACCATGTCCCCCATGCCGGGCATGTGTGGGAAGTCGATGTCTTTCACGGCGACAACGACGGTCTGGTGGTCGCCGAGATTGAGTTACAGCACGAGGACGAGGCCTTTGAGACACCTGCCTGGCTTGGCGAGGAGGTCTCGCACGACCCACGCTATTACAATGTCAGCCTCGTCACGCACCCGTACAAGGACTGGTGATGGTGCCACCCATAGCGGCATCGCTGCGCTGGATAGAGGTCTCTCTCGGTGAACAGCAGCTATGGTTGCGCGATGCGACGCAAACCCTGCTGTGTGTCCCTGCGTCTACGGCGAAAAAAGGTCCCGGCGAACAGTTAGGCAGTGAATGTACACCGCGAGGCTGGCACAGTATACGGGCACGTATCGGTATCGCATGTCCTGCTAACACGGTCTTCGTCGGCCGGCGTCCGAGCGGCGAACTCTATACTCCCGCCCTGTGCCGTGCGTACCCCCAACGCGATTGGATACTGGCCCGCATACTCTGGCTCAGTGGACTGGAAGTCGGTCGCAACCGGTCGGGTAGCTGCGATACCATGCGCCGCTATATCTACATTCATGGTTGTCCGGATGAGGATGTCCTCGGCGTACCCGGCTCGCATGGCTGCGTTAAGCTGCGCAATACCGATGTCATGCGCCTCTGTGATCTGGTCTCGGTGCAGACGCGGGTTTTTATTCATGAATAACAACGCGACGATGGACACGTGCAGTGCCAGGATCCGGCAGCGTCGCTATGATCAAGATGGGGGAAAGGGGAACTGATATGTCACTGGGACCGGTGATGCTGGATGTACAGGGTACGGCGCTGATGCCCGAGGAGCGCGAATTGTTGTGCCACCCACAGGTGGGTGGAGTGATCCTGTTCGCGCGCAATTATGTCGATCCGGAGCAGCTCGCTGAATTGGTCCGCGCCATCCACGGTGTGCGCGTCCCGCGCCTGCTGGTGGCCGTTGATCATGAGGGTGGTCGGGTACAGCGTTTTCGTTCGGGATTCACGCATTTGCCGCCGATGCGTAGTTTCGGCCGACTCTATGATCGTGACCAGCGCCAGGCACAGGCCTTGTGTCGTACCGCAGGCTGGCTGCTGGCGCGGGAACTGCGTGCGGTGGATGTCGATTTCAGTTTCACCCCGGTGCTGGACCTTGATCGCGGTATCAGCGCGGTGATAGGTGATCGGGCGTTCCATTGTGATCCGGAAGTCGTGGCCGAACTCGCGCACACACTCATGTCAGGCATGGGCGAGGCAGGAATGGTCGCCACAGGTAAGCATTTTCCCGGACATGGTGGTGTGGCGGCCGACTCGCATACCGATGTTCCATGCGACTCGCGTCGTTTTGAGGATATCTTTGCCGAGGACGTGTTGCCCTTCGAACGCATGATCCAATATGGGTTGGCGGGGATCATGCCGGCGCATGTAATCTACGCACGGGTGGATACACAGCCCGCGGGGTATTCACCATTCTGGCTCAAGGACGTATTGCGTGGACGGCTGAAATTTCAGGGCGTGATCTTCAGTGATGATCTGAATATGGCCGGTGCCGGGTGTGTCGGGGGTAACTATGCTGAACGTGCGCGTACCGCGCTGCAGGCAGGATGCGATATGGTGCTGATTTGCAATAATCGTGCTGGCGCTATCAAGGTCGTGCAGGAACTGGGGCAACATGATGACCCCGTCTCCCACATGCGCCTGATACGCCTGCATGGGCGCCTGCCGGTGACGAGTGCACAACTGCACCGCGAGCCGCGCTGGCATGAGGCAGTGTCACAGTTGGCCGAGGCAGATGACGCCTTGTCACTGGACCTTGATCTTGACTGACGGGTCCGCAGTCTTTCAAGGGAACAGACCCACCAATGAGGTAAGTGATGATTGATTTGATAGGGCAAAAGATCCGACTACTGATGGACGCACAGGGTCTGTGGATTACCCAAGTTTTTATTGTCGTGTTCATCTCACTGCTAGTGGATTTTGCGCAAAAAAAGGTATTGCTGCGTTTGCAAGGCAAACTGGTACGCAACGACGTGCTGTGGGATGATGCTCTGCTCCAGGCCCTGCGCAGTCCACTGACCCTGCTTATCTGGCTGGTCGGCATTACCTTCGCCGCGCAGATTCTCGGTGATCATACTCAGGCGAGTATTTTTCATGCCGTTGTCCCAGTGCGTGACGTGGGTGTCGTTGTTGCGCTGGCCTGGTTTCTGATTCGTCTCATCCGCAATATTGAGTACAACATCTGCCAGGTCAAGGTGGCCGATGGCGCGCTGGTCGATCACACCACGGCCGATGCGATCAGCAAGCTGTTGCGTGCATCGGTGATCATCACATCGGTACTGGTAGCCCTGCAGACGCTGGGTTTCAGTATCTCCGGTGTGCTTGCTTTCGGTGGCATTGGTGGTCTTGCGGTGGGTTTGGCCGCCAAGGACATGTTAGCCAATTTTTTCGGTGGCCTGATGATCTATCTCGATCGACCCTTTTCGGTCGGCGACTGGATTCGTTCACCTGACCGTACCATTGAAGGCACTGTGGAGCGGATCGGTTGGCGCCTGACCTGCATTCGCACCTTCGACAAGCGACCGTTGTATGTGCCCAACGGGATCTTCTCCAGTGTTGCCGTTGAGAATCCTTCGCGTATGAGCAATCGACGGATCTACGAAACCATTGGTATCCGTTATGATGACATCGACAAGATGGAGGTGATTCTCCAGGATGTCGAGGCGATGTTGCGCACCCACACCGATATCGATCAGCAACAGACCCTGATGGTGAACTTCGACAGTTTCGGGCCTTCGTCACTGGACTTTTTTGTCTATACTTTTACCCATACCACACAATGGATTGAATTCAAGAAGATCAAGCAAGATATATTATTGCGCGTCAGCGCGATCATCGCGGCACGCGGGGCCGAGATCGCCTTCCCAACCTCGACCTTGCAGATAGCGGGGAGGCTGGAGTTGCGCCGTACCAGGGAACAGGCATGCACGCCCCCGGCATCTGCTGATGCGGGAGCGCACCGCCACGGTAGTGGGGCAGACCCACAACGGTGATCACTGTCCGGTTGTTGGTCGAAGTGCCGAGGACTATTATCAGGATTTTTGTAGGGATAAACTGGCATGATAGCATATTAGAATATTACTGGTAATGTGTCATATGCGCGTCTATACTCCGGCGTTTATTTCACACCTGCATTGAGTATCTGCAACCCGGAGATGAGACGATATGGCTGATAAACTTCTGATTATTATGGTTAACACTGATCCCGCCAACGGCTCCGAGCTGGGCGCCCCGTTTTTTCAGGCAACGGTTGCCGCAGCCATGGAGTTCGATGTGGAGGTGATCCTGACTGGCCGTGCCGGTGAGCTGGCCAAGAAGGGCGTAGCTGAGAAACTCTTCGTTCAGGAAGGCAGCTCCAAGAGTGTTTATGAATTCATCAAGGATGCCCATGAAGCTGGTGTCGCCTTCAAGGTCTGCACCCCGACCCTGGAGCTGTGGGGCGATGACCTGATTCCTGAGATTGAAGAGACCGTGGGTGGCGCTTATGTCATCAGTGAAGCGATGGACGACGATACCGTCACCTTCACCTACTGAGCACGTTTGCCACCACATGCCGATTGAGGGTCCCCAGGCACAGGCGGTACTGGAGCGCGCGGATTGTCTCTATAATGCCGAGGCCGTCGATCAGGCCTATGCACGACTGGCCAAGGCAATCACAGCGCAACTCGAGGGGAGCGATCCCCTCGTGCTGTGTGTGATGACCGGTGCTCTGATTCCCGCCGGTCAGTTGCTGAGTCGCATCAAATTTCCTCTCCAGATCGACTACATCCATGCCACCCGCTACCGTGGCGAGACGCGGGGTGGTGAGTTGCACTGGCTTGTCGAACCGGTCAGTTCACTCAAAGACCGCGTGGTTTTGGTGATCGACGACATCCTTGATGAAGGCCTTACCCTGGCCGGTATCCTGGAGTATTGTCGCGAGCAGGGTGCGCGCGCCGTCTATTGTGCCGTCTTGGTCAACAAACGGCACGCGCGTAAATCTCTCACCGAGGTTGATTTCATCGGCCTTGAAGTCGAGGACCGCTATGTCTTCGGTTGCGGCATGGATTACAAGGGTTACCTGCGCAATCTTCCTGCTATTTATGCAATCAACGAGTCTTGAGGGCGGTTATGGCGCATATTGCGATTATTGGCGGCACGGGCATGACCTCCATCAAGACGCTTGATATACGCCACCGTGAGGTGGTGCATACGCCCTATGGCGAGCCGTCCGGGCCGTTGACCCATGGGGTGATGGCGGGCAACGAGGTCGTGTTTCTCGCCCGTCACGGCTATGGTCACACCATACCGCCGCACAAAGTGAATTACCGTGCCAATCTTTGGGCGCTCAAGGAGGCGGGCGCGGAGAAGGTGATCGCGGTCAATGCGGTCGGGGGTATCCGTGCCGACATGGCACCGGGAAGGCTGGTCTTCCCCGATCAGATTATCGACTACACCTGGTCGCGGGTGAACACCTATTTCGAGGAGGGTTTGAGCCAGGTCGTGCATGTCGATTTTACCGAGCCGTATTGCGAGGAGCTACGCCAGCGGCTTATTTCTGCCGCCAGAGAGTGCGCTGTCGACGCCAGTGAAAACGGGACCTATGCGGCTACGCAGGGGCCGCGTTTGGAAACGCGTGCGGAGATCGATCGTCTGGAGAGTGACGGCAATGATCTGGTCGGTATGACAGGTATGCCAGAGGCGGCACTGGCGCGAGAGTTGCGGCTGTGCTATGCCTGTACTGCAGTGGTGGCGAACTGGGCCGCCGGTCGAGGTGAAGACGCGATCACGATGGCGGCGATCGAACATCACCTCACACAAGGCATGGCTCAGGTGCGTACCCTGTTCGCCCAGGTCATCAGTAGCCTCTAGCCACACCTCGGGAAACGACTCCAGCGCGCGGTAAGACGGCGCAGAGGAGAGGCCCGGCATACGTACCGTTTTGCCAGATCGCACCTCACGGCGTTTCCCAATACATTATCGGCGTTTGAATCTTTTCCATTTCAGCCTATCACCTCGGTTTTTACGCGCGGACCACGCTGGTGTCTTCACAACCTCTGGGTCTTCAGCGTTGTATCGCCCCCTGATCTGACACCGGTGGCACCCTTGTGCCCGGCACCGGATGGGGTGTCGCTGCAGGCAGGCTAGGTGGCGGTGTGTACGGGGTAACCAGCGCCAGGACGCCAAAGGCGGGGTTGTCAAAATAAGTCAGTGCGCCTTTGCGCACCCGATGTTGCTCCTTGAGGCCAAAAACAATTTCAGATGGCACACTCGACGCCGTGTTCACCAAATCAACCGGATTGGCACCAGGGGTCCCCAGTGCGGGGCTATCGCTGATCGTAGCGGGAACGGGGCGGGCGGTGGGTGGCATAGTATTGGACGGGGCCGCAGTATTGTTGCCCGGGATGATGTAGTCCAGGTTAAATGACAGGTGCAGGTAACGTGCGCGGTGCAGGATGATGCTGCCTTCGAGCAGGGGTAGGGCGGATGGGCTGATCACAGGCAGTGCATCGCTCGCCGTGGCTTGAGCCGACGCGGGGGAAGGTGGCGAAGGTGCCTTGTCCATACCCTGCAGGGCGGCAGCGCCACTGCGATCAGTGTCACCTTGTGTCTGTTCGATCCACACGGGTATGGTCGTGGTCATGCTGAGGCCGGGTTGACGCCAGCCGATATGCATCAGTACCTTGTAGCGGGATGATTTCTCCAGAGTCTGCACGGCGTCGTTGAGTTGCATCTGTGCGGCTGGCAGGAGAGTGAATGCCTGGTAAGGTGCAGGCATGCTGGTGGTGGCGCCGGAGTCAATGGCCGTATAGGTGATAAACCGTGCCGGGGCACTGAGTGAGGTGGTGGAAGGCCACTGTTCGGACTGCATGACTGAGGGGGTAAGTTGCTGGAAGATCACCAGTTCGACGGTGTAGAGTCGCGGGGTATCCGCCCACGCCTGGGTGGCAAACAGGCCCAGCAGGACCAGCGGCAGCAAAACATGTCGTTTTTTCAAGGCATCTACCTTCCAAGTGTTTATGATCATCCGTATCCTTCCCACCTGCAGGGTAAGAGAAATGCATAGCGAGGGGGCGTGATGGCCGTCAAAACTGTAGTACGCATGGGCCACCCGCTACTTGGGCAGGTGGCAGAACCCGTCGTCGAGTTTAACACGCCGACTCTGGATACGCTTCTTCGTGACATGTTCGATACCCTGGCTGCTGCGAACGGCGCGGGGCTGGCAGCACCCCAGATAGGCGTCTCGCTGCGGGTGGTGGTATTCGGCATGGCGGATAATCCGCGCTACCCCGATGTCGAACCCATTGCCGAGACGGTATTGATCAATCCTTTGATAACGGTTATCGATGCCCGCGAGGTAGAGGCCTGGGAAGGTTGTCTGAGTGTACCCGGTATGCGGGGTCTGGTGTCGCGTTATCGCACCATTTGCTATGCAGGCCATGACTCGCAGGGCAGACGCTTCGAGCGGAATGTCAGTGGCTTCCACGCGCGTGTCGTCCAGCACGAGGTCGATCACCTTGAGGGAATACTCTATCCCCGACGCATTCGTGATCTCAGCCACTTCGGTTTTGAGGAAGAGCTGTTCCCTGAGGGGTTCCATTGCGCCCCTGAGTGAACAGAGTTGGCGGACCGGGGGCCACTTTGGCAGAATCTGATGGTCGGGTGTCAGGGTTGGTGTCAGGCTGCGGCCTTGTTGGCCAACGAGGTCAGCAAGTGGCTGAGTGCCTCGATGCGGTGGTCACGATCTTGGAAATCACCGCTGATGCGCAGTTTGTCACTGCCGTCAAGCCTGTACGCCTGCGGTTGGGTCTGCACCAGCTGGATGATACGCAGGGGATCGATATTCGGTTGGTCGCCGAAGATAATGCGCCCACCCCGTGGGCCAAAATCGATTTTTCGAATACCGAGCCGTACAGCATCGAGTTTGAGTTCAGTGACACGGAACAGGGTCTTGATTGGATCGGGTAGCAGGCCGAAGCGGTCTATCATCTCGACCTGCAGCTCGTGTAATTCCTCAGGCGCTGTGGCGCTGGCAATGCGTTTGTAGATGATCAGTCGTTCGTGGACGTCGGGTAGATAGTCCTCCGGGATCAGTGCCGGTACGCGCAGATCAATTTCGGCACCATGATCGAGCGGGCGGGTCAGATCGATGTCACGCCCTGCCCTGAGGGCATGCACGGCGCGTTCGAGCAGTTCGGTGTAGAGCGTGTAGCCGATCTCCTGCATCTGGCCGCTCTGATCCTCCCCGAGCAATTCACCGGCACCGCGTATTTCGAGGTCATGCGTGGCTAGAGTAAAACCGGTGCCCAGGGCTTCTATGGACTCGATGGCCTCCAGCCGTTTGAGGGCATCGGCCGTGATGGCCTTGCGTGAGGGGATCAGCAGATAGGCATAGGCGCGGTGATGCGAACGGCCCACCCGGCCGCGTAACTGATAGATCTGGGCGAGACCGAAGCGGTCGGCGCGGTTGATGATGATGGTGTTGGCGCTGGGCACGTCGATGCCAGTCTCGATGATCGTGGTACACACCAAGATGTTGAAACGCTGGTGGTAGAAATCGGACATGGCCTGTTCGAGTTCCCGCTCACGCATCTGGCCGTGCGCCACACGCACGCTGGCCTCGGGGATGAGCGCTTCGAGCTCAGCGGCTTTTTCAAAGATGCTCTCCACCTCGTTGTGCAGGAAATAGACCTGCCCACCACGTTTTATCTCCCGCAGACAGGCCTCGTGTATCAATGTGGTGTTCCATTCGCTGACGAAGGTTTTCACTGCTAGTCGCCGAGCCGGCGGTGTAGCGATGATGGATAGCGCACGCAGATCGGACAGAGCCATATTCAGTGTGCGGGGGATAGGAGTGGCGGTCAGTGTCAGCACATCGACCTGGGCGCGTAGCGCCTTGAAACGCTCTTTTTGCCGGACTCCGAAGCGATGTTCCTCATCAATGACGACCAGGCCGAGGTACTTATGACTGATGTCGTCTTGTAGCAGTTTGTGCGTCCCGATGACGATATCGACTGTCCCTTCACTCAGACCGCGCAAGACCGTCTCCTGTTCCTTTTTCGATCGAAAGCGTGATAATGCTTCGATGCGTATTGGCCAATCGGCAAAACGGTCGCGAAAATTCTCCAGGTGTTGCTGGGCGAGTAGGGTCGTTGGCACTAGTACGGCGACTTGCTTACCGGCCTGGGTGGCGATGAAGGCCGCGCGCATGGCCACCTCGGTCTTACCAAAGCCAACATCGCCGCAGATGAGGCGATCCATGGGTTTGTCCGCGCGCATGTCGGCGATGACCGCATCGATGGCGGCTTGTTGATCCGGGGTTTCCTCGAAGGGGAAACTGGCACTGAAGGCACGATAGTGTTCCTCATCGACATCATAGGCATAGCCCTTGCGGGCCTCGCGCTGGGCGTAGATATCGAGCAGTTCCGCAGCGACGTCGCGCACCTTTTCACTGGCCTTGCGTTTGGCGCGCTCCCATTGGCCGCTGCCGAGTCTGTGCAGCGGTGCGCTCTCAGGTGCGGCACCGGTATAGCGGCTGATTAGGTGCAGGGAGGAGACAGGGACATAGAGTTTGTCGCCACCAGCGTATTCCAGGGTGAGAAATTCACCGCTCATGCCGCCCACATCAAGTGTCTGCAGTCCCAGATAACGCCCGACACCATTATTTTCATGGACGACGGGGGCGCCGATACTCAGCTCGGCAAGGTTGCGCACGATGGCATCGGCATCGCGCTGCGAGGTCTTACGCCGACGGCGCTGCATGACCTGTTGGCCATAGAGTTGGGGTTCGGCAATGATTGCGATAGCTGGCGCTTCGAGCATCAGGCCTTGGTCGAGCGGCGCGACGGTAATGCCGATGCGCTCGTTGGCCGCAAGGAAGGCCTGCCAATGGGCAAACGGGGTGGGCTGGATCTCGCAACCACGTAACAGTTCCAGCAGGCCCTCACGACGCCCGGTGGTCTCAGCGGCAAACAATACGCGACCGGTATATGTGTCGACAAAGTGTTTGAGCCGATCACTGGGGTGGGTAGTGCGGATATCCAGGGTCAGCGCGGGTGGCGTTGCCGTGGCGTAGTTGCAAACGTCGGTATACGCACGGGCGTTGTCGTGTTCGAAGCGTTGCAGATCGATGCGCGGGAAGCGCTTGCAGCCCGCGAAAACCTCGTTAGCCTGCAGAAAAATCTCATTCGGCGCCAGCAGCGGGCGTTCGTGATCGTGACGGTGTTGTTCGTGGCGCGCACAGATCTCGGACCAGAAGGTCTCAGCCGCGCTAGCCACCGCAGCGGTCATCATGAGCAGCCCAGTGTCCGGCAAGTAGTCGAACAAGGTGTGGGTGGTGTCGAAAAACAGCGGCAGGTAGTACTCGATGCCTGGTGATGCGAGTCCGTTGGTGATATCGCGATACACTGGGCAGGACTGGGGATCGCCCTCGAAACGGGCGCGCCAGGTCTGACGAAATCCGGTGATGGCTGCCTTGTCGAGGGGAAACTCCCGTGCCGGCAGCAACCGCACCTGCTCGATCTGCTCGATGGAGCGCTGGGTCTCGGGATCAAAAGTGCGAATGCTCTCGATCTCCTCATCGAACAGTTCGATGCGATAGGGTGTGCGGCTGCCCATTGGATAGAGATCCAGCAGGCTGCCGCGCACGGAGAACTCGCCGTGCTCCATGACTGTCGAGACATATTGATACCCATTGGCTTCCAGGCGCCGGCGCATCTGCTCCAGATTCAGGGTATCGCCCTGGTCGATGAGCAGGCTGTGGGCATCAAGGTAGCTGCGCGGACTCAGCCGTTGCATGACGGTCTGTACGGGCACGATGAGGATGCCGCGTTGCAGGCCAGGGAGGCAGTGCAGTGCCATGAGCCGCTCGGAGATGATGTCCTGATGCGGAGAAAACGCATCATAGGGCAGGGTTTCCCAATCCGGCAGGGTCAGCACTGGCAGGTCTTGTTCGCCGCTGAGGTAGAAACGCAGTTCGTATTCCAGTCGTTGTGCCACCGGAGTGCTCTCGGTGATCAGTACCAGTGGTCCTGGATGGCGGCGGGCGACGGCGGCCATGACCAGGCCGTAGCTGCTGCCATACAGACGCCCCCAACGCAGGTGTTCCCCGGGTTGTGGCAAACGTGGGGTTAGTGGCGAGGTGTAGGTGGTGGCAGGTGCAGGGTCTGTCATGGTGTCGGTGGCAGGTTATGTGTGGCCGCGGCAGGCGGCGTGAGAAGACAGGCCCGCTATTCTAATCGCTCGGAGAGGATGGGGCAAAGCACGCTTGAACTTTCCGGGAACGGGGGGGCCTTTCGCACCCGATGTCCTGATGCCCTGGCGTATTGACACGGATTGGATGTCCCCCGGAGTCCGACCGTCTCCCATTAGGTATAAACTTGCCACGTTTTGTTCCTGCATGATTTTCTCTAAGAAAAACTGTGGTGAATACAGCAGGTTTTTGGGCCTTGGCGCCACGCGTGAAACTATGCAATTTAACGGTGCAGGACCAGGGGTTTGTGAGTGTCGCGATTGTGTTTGTACAATTGCTGTAACAGACGGGGGAAGGGCAAGGTGTAACGGGTCTGGAGTGCGTGGGCCCGGACACGCAGTGGCGCCAATGCGGGCAGACGTTGTGGGCTGTTGAAGGCAATGATAATGACATTGCCTTTGCCTTCAACGGGTAGGTGCAGGGTCTGTTGGTCAAACACTGTGTCGATGTGTTGGGCAATGCGTGCAAAGTCGCCTGTGGTATCTCGCCAAAGATTGATGACCAGTATACCGTCGTGCAGGAGCCGCGTGCGGCAGGCATCGAAGAACACAAGTGCATCCATACCGCGAGCTAGACCGGTGGCGTCAAAGGCATCGACCGTGAGTAGATCGTAGTGCTCGGGACCGGCCGTCGGATCGGTGACAAAGACGGTAGCATCATTGATATGGATGTGCAGGCGCCCATCGCGTGGCAGAAAAAAGAACTGATGAGCGAGTTCGGCCACGAGGGGATCGTGTTCCACCACCTCGATGCGTACTGCGGGGAAATGATGCCAGAGAAAATGGGTGAGTGAACCCGCTCCGAGCCCAAGCTGCAGGACCGTCGGGCACCGTGTGCGAAACAGTAGGAAAGCGGTCATGGCCTGCACATAGCCGAGCACCGGTTGGTGCGGCGTCGCGATGCTGATCCGGCTCTGGAGTGGACCCTGCCCAAAATACAGGGTGCGCGTGTCACGCTCCTGCACGACATAGATAACGCCGGTCTTGCTCACGGCATGGTGTAGGATACGGCCGGCGGCGCGTGGCATGGCGTGGTGTGCTTCGGGTCGGCGATCAATGACCCCGCTGGGCGGTAGTCACTCAGTCTATCTTGCGCAACACGCGCACGTTGGCCACGCGTTTTTCGTAAGCATCGCGGGCGATGCGCACGTCCTCCAAAAATACAGGCAGTTCATCGGGCGTGAGCGCCTGGGGACCATCGACCAGGGCCTTGCTGGGGACGGGATGAAAATCCACCAGCACCATGTTGGCACCGGCAATCACGCCCTGGGCAGTCACGTGCATGACGTCGAGCAAGCCCTCCGGGGAGGCGTCGCGGGTGCCAACGGAGTGGGAGGGGTCGATGCACACGGGCATACGGGTCAGACGCTTGACGACGGGCACGTGGGCAAAGTCAACGAAGTTGCGGTGCGGATCGCCCATATTGGTCTTCATGCCGCGCAGGCCGAACACGACCCGGGTGTTGCCCTCGCTGGCCAGGTATTCAGCCGCATTGAGCGACTCTTCCAGGGTGATGCCGAAACCGCGCTTGAGCAGGACCGGAAAGTGGCGCTCGCGCCCGATGTGTTTGAGCAACTCAAAGTTTTGTGTGTTGCGTGTGCCGATCTGGAGCATGACGCCGGTCGGATGTCCGGTTTGCTCCAGGGCTGCGTGGATCTCCTGAACGTGGGTCTCGTGGGTGACCTCCATGGCGATGACACGAATGGCGTATTTGCCGGCCAGTTCGAATACGTAGGGCAGGCAGCTCTTGCCGTGTCCCTGGAAGGAATAGGGGTTTGTGCGTGGTTTGTAGGCACCCATGCGGGTGCAGACCTGCCCGTGCTCTTGCAGTACCTTCAGCATCATCTCGACGTGGGTCGGGTTGTCCACCGCACACAGGCCCGCAAAGACATTCAGATTGTCTTGCCCGAAGCGCACGCCATTATACTCGAAGGCGGTCGGTCGGCGCTCATCGCGGCGCCGCCCGAGGATGCGGTATTCTGCGGATACCCGCACGGCGCGTTCCACGCCCGTGAGTTGTTGCATGACATCGAGGTTGAGACTGGCGGTATCACCGATCAGATACAGTTCGGTCAGGACCTGCTGCACCCCCTGTTCTTCATGGACCCGAACCTGGATGTTGGGCAGGTTGTCGAGGTGATTCATCAGGTCCTTGTATGCCTGACTATTGTGGGTCATATCGGGCTGCAAAATAATGATCATTGCGGGTCCTGTGCGGTGTGATGCCGGAGTGGGAACGAGAACACGCTATTATTCCAGAGGCGTGTCGGTGTCGCAATCGACCCGCGCCGGTTCCGGGCAATTGCCTGTATGCAGGAGCGGCGGTCTTCAGTCGCGGTAACGGCGAAGGAGGTCCTGGTAGGCATCGATGCGACGATCGCGCAGATAGGGCCACATGCGCCGTAGCGTTTCACTGCGTGCCATATCGACCTTCACAACCAGGACTTCGTCATTGTCCGTCGCGGCCTGCGCCAGCATTTCGCCCTGTGGACCCACGACAAAACTGCTGCCCCAGAACTGGTTACCGGGGGTCTGCGCCGAGGGGTCAGGTTCATGACCGGTGCGGTTACAGACCAGCACTGGCAGGGCGTTGGCGATGGCGTGAGCGCGCTGAATAGTGACCCATGCCTCGCGCTGACGGGCCTGTTCGTCGAGGGTATCATCGGGTGCCCAGCCGATAGCGGTGGGATAGAGCAGCAACTGTGCTCCCGCCAACGCCATCAACCGGGCCGCCTCCGGGAACCATTGATCCCAGCACACCAGCACACCAAGTCGGCCGACGGAGGTGGTGATAGGCTCAAAACCCAGATCACCGGGGGCGAAATAGAATTTCTCGTAATAGCCGGGATCATCGGGGAGGTGCATCTTGCGATAGATACCGGCCAGTTGGCCATTGGTCTCCAGCACCGCAGCGGTGTTGTGGTAGAGACCTGGGGCACGGCGCTCAAACAGCGAGGCAACGATAACGATTCCCAACTCTCTGGCCAGGGCACCGAGGCGTTCGGTGGTGGGTCCCGGTATGGCCTCAGCCAGATCAAAGTGGTGACTGGCCTCGGTCTGGCAGAAATACAGTCCGCTGTGGAGTTCCTGAAGCAGGACCAGCTGCGCGCCGCGCGCGGCAGCCTCGCGAATGCCGGACTCACTGACGGCCAGATTGGTTCCGCGCTCGGCGCTACAGGTCTGCTGGACCAGGCCGACGGTAAGCGCGCATTCGGGCATGAGGCGTGATGTCCTTGTGGGTGTGACGAGCAGCCTGGAGCGCCACATGATAGCGGAAGCCGGCCCGATGATGGTATTTGCCCAGAGTCGTGATCCCTGCCGTGGCGCTATGCGTCGCTCAGCACCCCTGCGGGTAATTGCATGGTCACGCAATGCAGGCTGCCATTTTGCAGGATGAGTGCTTGGCAATCGATGCTGATCACCACGCGTCCAGGAAAGCAGTCCTGTAGTATCCCACGTGCCCGGGCATCGACGGGATCGGCATAGCTTGGCACAAGTACTGCCTCATTGATAATGAGAAAGTTTGCATAGGTTGCTGGCAGGCGCCGGCCCTGCGTGTCGCAGTGTGCACGTGGCCAGGGCAGGGGGACCAGCCGGTAGGGGCGACCATCTGCCTGGGTAAAACGCTGGAGTTCAGTCTCCATATGTTGCAGTTCGCAATAGTGTGTGTCACGCGGATCATCACAGCGCACATAGGCGATGGTGCCCGGGTCACAGAACCGGGCCAGAGTATCGATGTGGCTGTCGGTGTCATCGCCCGCCAGTGCACCGTGATCGAGCCATAGAATACGTTGTGCCCCCATGACCCGGCGCAAATGGGCTTCCAGAGCGGGCTGATCCAGGCCCGGATTACGTGTGGGCGTTTGCAGGCAACGGCGGGTGGTCATCAGCGTACCTTGCCCATCGCTGTCGATGCTGCCGCCTTCCAGCACCATCGCCTGTGATTCTAACGAGAGGGAGCCGAAGAGTCCGGCGCTATGCTGGCCCGCAGTCAGGCGGTTGTCCAGTGTGGCCTCGAATTTGCCGCCCCAGCCGTTGAAGGTGTAATCAAGGAGGCGGAGTTGGCCGGCCTCCCGTACGGTGATGGGGCCGTGGTCGCGCACCCAGGTGTCGTTACTGGGCTGGGTGTGGAAACGTATGCGTTCAGGGTTGATACCCTGTTGTACCAGTGCCGCCTGGATATGGTGTTGGTGGTCGGCATCATAGGCGGTGATCAGCACCCTCTCATGCGCGCTGACAGCGGCGGCGATGGCGATAAACACCGCTTCGACCTGATCGAGCCAGGGGCGCCAGTCACCGTGAGAGTGCGGCCAGGTCAGCATGACACCGCTTTGCGGCGCCCATTCTGCGAGCAGGGTACGGGGCATGTGATTGGCGGTTTGCAACGAGAACGCCCCGCAGTATGCCGGTCGCGGGGCGTCGTCGTAAATCAACGCCTGTTGATTTAGTGTTGAGTGTTGAGTACAGAGTCGATGACGTACTTGTATTCGAAATAGACCGTGTACTTGGGATAGACCCAACGGGTAATGGGTGGCTGGCCGACCGGCACACGTTTCTCGCGTGGGTGTCCGAAGTGTTGAGTGACCTCGGTCATGGTCATGCCGCGCACCGGCATCTCCACGCTATATTCATGGGGGATGGTCGCAGAGGTGGGTACCGGAGTTGTCGGCGCACCCGCTGGCAGAGTGGCCGTGGTGGGCATGTTCAGAGTACCCGCCATGACGGCACCTACCGCCAGCGCCAGGCTGGTTGCCAGTCCCAGTGCTATCGCGTGTCGTTTGTTGCACATGAGGCTCGATTCCTTCCACTACCAGCGCATTGTCTGCGCCGTTCAGTGTAACTGTCTTGTCGCAACTATACCCCGGCCCGAGCCGACAAGCAAAATGGGCAAGGCGGAGAATAGAGACGGTAGTATAAAGTCTGAATGGTAACCGGGATTGGACTCTGGTGCATCCACTGAGATCGGGATGGCCTGCACAGTTTCGCTGTGTGCGCATCTGTTTCTGAACAAGGACAGGGCGGGTCAACAGGGGAGACATGCGGTCTCGCCATTATCTGCACCCTTGCGCTATTATTAACGCTATGGTCTACGTGGAAAACAAATTGACCGGGACGGATTCGGAACTGGTGACGGTCTCCGATGTCAACGCTTGGCTGAGTTCACTCGGTGTGCGCAGTGGTGAGGCCGGTGAGGAGCTGATTCGACGTGCCTATGAGTTTGCTCGCCATGCCCATGGCGAACAACGGCGTGCGTCGGGTGAACCTTATATACAGCACACCTTGGCGGTGGCCGATATCCTGGCCGGCCTGAACCTTGATCCGGAGACCGTGGCCGCTGCCATCCTCCATGACGTAGTGGAAGACACTGCGGTGGGTGTCGCGGATGTCGAGCGCGCCTTTGGTGCCGCCGTCGCCCGTCTTGTCGATGGCGTGACGAAAATGCACATCATTGATTTGCAGGGCGAGCGCGAGGATCAAGGACAGGAACACGTTCAGGCTGAGAGTCTGCGCAAGTTATTGCTCGCCATGGCTGAGGATGTTCGCGTGGTGCTGATCAAGCTCGCCGATCGCCTGCACAACATGCGCACCCTCAATCACCTCACGCGCGACAAACAACGGCGTATTGCCCGTGAGACACTTGATATCTATGCGCCACTGGCCAACCGTCTCGGCATATGGCAGATCAAGTGGGAGCTCGAGGACCTCTCTTTTCGTTATCTGGAACAAGCTAACTACAAAGAGATTGCCCATTTTCTTGATGAGCGACGCGTAGATCGTGAACATTTTATCGAGAAGGCCATGGATAGATTGCGCCAGGAAATGGAACACGTCGGCATCCATGCCGACATCTCGGGTCGACCAAAACATATCTACAGCATTTGGAAGAAAATGCAGCGCAAGGATCTGGGCTTTCACCAAATACACGACGTGCGTGCAGTGCGTATCATTGTTGATGAGGTGGCTGATTGCTATGGTGCATTGGGTGTTGTGCATACCTTGTGGCGCCACATACCCAGAGAGTTTGATGATTATATCGCCACGCCTAAGGCCAACAATTATCAGTCCATCCATACCGCCGTGGTCGGGCCCTACGGCAAGACGCTGGAGGTGCAAATACGCACCCGGACAATGCACGAGCACGCCGAACTGGGGGTGGCCTCGCACTGGCGGTATAAAGAAGGTTCGCACGGCGATAAGCTCTATGATCAGAAAATCGCCTGGCTGCGCCAACTGCTGGAGTGGAAGGATGAGGCTACTGATGCGGGGGATTTCATCGATCGCTTCAAGTCTGAGGTATTTCAGGACCGCATCTATGTGCTGACGCCACAGGGTGCGGTGGTCGATCTGCAACAGGGTGCCACGCCACTGGACTATGCCTATCATATTCACACCGAGATCGGGCATCGTTGCCGCGGCGCCAAGGTCAATGGGCGCATTGTGCCGTTGACCTATGAATTGAAAAACGGTGAACAGGTCGAGATTTTGACCACGGCGCACGGTACACCGAGCCGCGATTGGCTCAATCCGCAGTTGGGTTACCTCAAGACCTCGCGGGCCCGGGCCAAGGCGCGGCACTGGTTCAAACAGCAGGACGTGAGCGTCAACATTAGTGCCGGTCGGGCTGCGCTGGAGCGGGAAATGCATCGCCTCGGGGTGCACGGTTTTTCTCATGACAAGCTGGCCGTGTATCTGCAGTATCCCGGTGTCGATGATTTCCTTGCCGAAATCGGTCGTGGTGAAATCAACAGTTCGCAGCTTGCCTCGACTATCCAGGCCGTGGCGATGCCGCGCGATGAGCCTGTACTGGAGACGCATCCTGTCCGCAGGCGCCGGGGTGCCACCGGGGAGACGGGCAGTGACGTGCATATACACGGCGTTGGTAACCTGTTGACTCATGTGGCCCGTTGCTGCAAACCCGTTCCGGGCGATCCGATCATCGGTTTTATTACTCTGGGCAGAGGTGTCACGATTCATCGCAGTGATTGTTCCAATATTCTTAATCTCTCGCCCGAGAAGCGGCCTCGACTCATCGAGGTCGAATGGTCCACGGCCAGTGATGGCGTCTATAACGTCGAGGTTGAAATCCAAGCCATCGATCGGGGCGGTCTGCTACGGGATGTTTCGGCCGTGGTCGCCAATGAGAAAATAAATGTAATCGCCGTCACGACGTTGAGTGACAAGCACCACAATACCGCACGTATGCAGCTCACGCTGGAGATTGCCGATGTCCGCCAGCTCAGCCGCGTACTCAACCGTATCAATCAACTGCCCAATGTCTATGAGGCCCGGCGCAAGGTCTAAAAGTAAGCGTTCCAGGGTGCTCACCCTCTCGAAGCGGCTATTTAGTCGCGGGATGTTGAAAAATGCCTACCCCGTTCGCTGGTATTGCGCTTGGGACCGGCTAGGAATACATCTTTTACCACCTTGCCTGTCTTGCGACCGTAGTGCCATCCTGGCGGATGTGTGACCGGGCGTGGCCGTTTTGTCATGTCCAGTGGTGCCCAGAGGGGTGCTCCGCTCACCGGTACGGTGATAAAATTGTGAAGCGCAATACCACTTTTGCAGTTAACTGCAAAAGTGGCGGTTTATACACTGGCGCGGTGTGGTCGCTTTATGGTTTAATCCCGTCCCATGTTTCGTCCGCTGGAAATCTTCATCGGTCTGCGTTATACCCGCGCCAAGCGGCGGAATCACTTCATCTCATTTATCTCGTTGACCTCCATGCTGGGCATTGCCCTAGGCGTGACAGCGTTGATCACCGTTATGTCGGTGATGAACGGTTTTGAGAAGGAGGTTCGCACGCGCATCCTGGACATGGTCTCTGACATCACCGTCAGTGGTATCGACGGCGGACTGACGAACTGGCGCCATGTGGCACAACTCGCACGCACGAACCCGCAGGTTAAGGCGTCGGCACCGTATGTCGAGGGCGAGGGCATGCTCATCAATGGACGCCAGGTCAACGGGGTGTTTATCCGCGGTATCAATCCCGCGCTTGAGTCGGGCGTTTCCAGTGTCGGCAAGAAGATGAAGGTCGGTAAGCTCGCTGACCTGAAGGCAGGACGCTTTGGTATCATCCTTGGGCGTGATCTGGCCCGCGCGCTCGGTGTCCAGGTGGGCGACAAGGTGACGCTGGTGACGCCGACAGCCAATGTGACCCCGGCCGGCATCATGCCGCGCCTGAAGCGTTTTACAGTCGTGGGCATTTTTTATATCGGCATGTATGAATACGACAGTTCGCTGGCGCTGATCAATATCCATGATGCCCAGCGCCTGTTCATGCTGGGCAACAAGGTCACCGGCGTACGTATCAGTCTCGATAATCTGTTTCAGGCCCCCGCCGTACGTGTCGCCCTGTCGCAGGGGGTGTTACGCGGTTACTGGGTGCGGGACTGGGGCAGCTCACATGCCAACTGGTTTCATGCCGTCAAGATCGAAAAGCGGATGATCTTCTTGCTCCTGTTGCTGATTGTGGCGGTGGCGGCCTTTAATATCGTTTCCGCCCTGATCATGGCAGTCACCGACAAACAAAGCGATATCGCCATACTGCGCACCCTTGGTGCTTCGCCAGGTACGATTCTCGGTATTTTCATGGTGCAGGGCACGCTGATTGGTGTGTTCGGTACCGTGCTCGGTGTCATCGGCGGCGTAAGCCTGTCGCTCAATCTCGAGACGATTGTGCCTTTTATCGAACACCTGTTTGGCGTCCATTTCATCGATCCGGGCGTGTATTACCTCAACGAACTGCCATCGGACTTGCACTGGCATGATGTGGGGGTGATTGCGACGGTGGCCTTTTTGCTGAGCGTACTGGCCACGCTGTACCCGGCCTGGCGCGCGGCACGTACCCAGCCAGCCGAGGCCTTGCGTTATGAATAGATCGCACTTGAGGCAGGACGCATGAGCAACACGGCGGTATTGAGCTGCCATCAGTTGGTCAAAACCTATAAACAGGGCCCGTCACCGGTCCACGTGCTGAAATCCATTGAGTTGAGCATTGCCGTCGGTGAGCGTGTGGCCATCGTCGGCACGTCGGGCTCGGGCAAGAGTACCCTGCTGCATCTTCTAGGGGGGCTGGACGTCCCGAGTGCGGGCGAGGTATGCGTGGCCGGTCAGTCCATACAACGTCTGGGCGAGGCGGCGCGCGGTCGTCTGCGCAACCGGACCCTGGGATTCATCTACCAGTTTCATCATCTGCTACCTGAATTCAGCGCCCTGGAGAATGTGGCCATGCCCCTGCTGCTGGGTGGAGAAACACCGCTCAACGCCCGGCAGCGTGCCGCAGACCTGCTGGAACTGGTGGGATTGGGCGAGCGCGTGGCGCACAAGCCGAGTGAACTCTCGGGCGGCGAGCGCCAGCGGGCGGCCGTTGCCCGGGCCCTGGCCAACCGGCCACAATGTATATTGGCCGATGAACCAACGGGGAACCTTGATGAGCGTACAGCAGAACAGGTCTATGCCCTGATGCTGGAACTGAACCAGGAACTGAATACGAGTTTCGTGGTGGCAACACATGATCTGGATCTTGCGGCGCGGATGGATCGGGTGTTGCGCCTCGTTGATGGTCAACTTAGAGAAGAATAATTATATAAATATTTATGTAACATTAAGTTATAAACTATTTATAATTTAATTTAATTTATAAGTTTTTTATCGCGTTTTAGACGTGCCTCCTGCCGGCGTCGAAGATGGCGGATGACATACAGACGCCATAATAGGCGAATGCTCAGTGCACCGAGGATTGCGCTTACCAGACCGACGACAAAACAGCCAAGGAGAAAGGGTTGCCAGATCGCTCCGAGCTCGCTTAACAGCCAATTGCCACTAAGATGGAACTGGAAGTGGCGTATCGGTACCCGCAATATCCAGGTGCCCACCTTGTAGCAAAAGTAGAACATGGGCGGTATGGTGATCGGATTGGTGAGCCAGACCAGTCCGACGGAGATGGGCAGGTTGACGCGACTGATAATGGCAGCACCAGCGGCGAGCAGCATCTGGAATGGCACCGGGACAAAGGCCATGAACAGGCCAATAAAAAAGGCGCCGGAGACCGAACGACGATTGAGGTGCCACAGGTTGGGATCCTGCAGCAGACGGCCAAATATCTTGAGGTGTTTGTGCTCCCGAAGCTTCTGCTGATCTGGCATGTAACGTTTGATAAATTTCTTCGGCATAATATACTGGGTGCTGATCGGCTTGAGTTCGGGTCGGTGCTATTATCCACAATTTATGCGATGGCTAAAACATGCGTTCAGGGACGATCGCGTTTCTCATCGGTATTCTATATTGCCAGCAGCAGGCCGTACTACCGGCACTGAGCTGGGTACCCCTCCTGTTTCTGGGGTTGGTGTCACTCCTGGCAGTAGCGCTGGTACTGCGTCTTCGTCGTCCCCCACCGTTGCGAGAACAGCGGGTATCGCACGTCCTGCGCGTCGCCTTTGCGCTGACACTTTGGTGTGCGGCCGGTCTCTTATGGGCCATCTTGCGCGCTGATATGGTGCTGAGCAGGGCGCTGCCAGTTGCCCTGGAAGGCCAAAACCTTACCGTGACCGGAGTGGTCGCTGATCTCGTGCAGTCGCGCAAATATGGACTGCGCTTTCTATTCGATGTCGAGCAGATGCGCCATAAGGGTTACCTCGTTGCCTCGCCGGGACGGGTGCGTTTGAGTCTGTACCGCCGTCGTGGCCCATTGCAGCAGCGGCCCGAGGTGGGACAGCGCTGGCAATTCGTGGTGCGTTTGAAGCGTCCGCGCGGTTATCAAAATCCGGGAGGAGTTGATTACGAGGGCTGGTTGTTTCAACACCGGATCCGCGCCACGGGTTATGTGCGCCATATTCGTGAGGCCCACTATCTGGGGGAAGCGGACGGGCGCTATAGCCTGCAGCGCCTGCGTGGGTGGATAAAACACACGCTGGAGTCGACCTTGCCGGCGAGTCCTGAACGTGCGGTGATTCTGGCGCTGGCCATCGGTGATCGCGACGCCGTCGATAGCACGCATTGGGCGGTATTGATGCGCACCGGCACCAATCACTTGCTGGCCATCTCAGGCCTACATATCGGGCTGGTGGCTGCCCTGGCATTCTGGCTTGGTAGTG
This sequence comes from uncultured Chromatiales bacterium, assembly GCA_964561765.1. Classification (GTDB taxonomy): domain Bacteria; phylum Pseudomonadota; class Gammaproteobacteria; order DATFLL01; family DATFLL01; genus CAZLQI01. The sequence continues at coordinate 28,211 of CAZLQI010000004.1, read as the reverse complement.
GACTCTGGTCGCGTTCGGCCACTGCCCTGCTGTGGTTACCGGCACCCAAGGTAGGAGCATTGGCGGCCCTACTGGCAGGGACATTATACGCCGGATTGGCGGGATTTTCCCTGCCAACCCAGCGTGCGCTGATTATGCTGGGGGTAGGTGTGGCCGCGTTGTGGTGGCAGCGACGTAGCACTACGAGCCATACGCTGCTGCTAGCCCTGCTCGCGGTACTCGTGTACGACCCGCTGGCCGTTATGGCACCGGGATTGTGGCTGTCGTTTGCCGCTGTTGCGCTGATCATTTACGGGATGGAGGGGAGGGTGGTGCGCCTGCGCGGCTGGCGGGCATGGTTACAGGTGCAGGGGTGGGTAGGGTTGGGCCTGCTGCCCCTGCTGCTCGGCCTGTTTCAGCGGGCCTCGCTGATCGCACCGTTGGCCAACCTGTTTGCGGTGCCATTCGTGGGACTCGTGATTGTCCCGCTCACGCTGGTGGGCACCGTATTGATGATGCCCTGGCCCTGGGCTGGACACGGCATACTGGTCGGTGCGACCTGGCTGATCGGGTTGTTGTGGTGGCTGTTGGGGGCGATGGCGGCCTTTCCGCTGGCCCAGTGGGTGGGTGCGGCACCCGGGGGTTGGGCATTGGGGCTGGCTGTGATCGGGATACTGGTAGTGCTTTTGCCACGTGGATTGCCGGCGCGCTGGGTTGGTGCGGTGTTGCTACTGCCGCTCCTGTTGCCACTTGCGGACAGACCGCCGGTAGGGGAGGTACGGTTTACGTTGCTGGATGTGGGGCAGGGGCTGGCGGCGGTGGTGGAGACGCGCCACCACGTCCTGGTTTACGATACCGGCCCGCGCTTTAGCACGAATTTTGATACCGGCCGGACCGTGATCGCCCCCTATCTGACGCGACGCGGTTATCACGCGATTGATACTCTGATCGTGAGCCATGGCGATAACGATCACCGTGGTGGGGCCAGGTCGCTGCTCGCGCTCCTGCCAGCACAGCAGGTCCTGAGCAGTGTGCCCCGGAAGCTGGCCTGGGCTGGGGCGGTGCCCTGTCGTCGGGGTCAGCACTGGCGCTGGGACGGGGTGATCTTCCGGGTGTTGCACCCGGTTGCGCTGCACGCTCGGGGTAACAATGATTCCTGTGTGCTGGCGGTGCAGGCCGGTACGGCACGCCTGCTGCTCAGCGGCGATATCGAGGCGGCCGCAGAGGCAAGGTTGCTGCGGCACGGTACGGACCCACTAGCAGCGGATCTGCTCGTGGTGCCGCACCACGGTAGTCGTACCTCCTCGACAACGGCGTTTGTCCGTGCCGTGGCGCCCGACTACGCCCTGTTTGCTACCGGGTATCGCAATCGTTACCATTTCCCCTATCCTGGCGTAGTGGCGCGCTATGTCGCAATCCATGCCCGGGTGCTCGATACGGCGCGCACGGGCGCACTGGTGTTTCGCCTGGGACCCAAGGGACTGAGCACTCCGCGGCGCACCCGCGTGTTTCAGCGCCGGTATTGGCACACACCCTGAGTGTTGTATGCTTTCGGCCGAGCGCCGTCTTTGCTACATTAGCCCGCTTGTCATCATGCTGTTGAGAAAGGGGCCCATACGTGTTTGAAATGATCGAGGCCGGTGGCTGGCTGATGATCCCCATTATATTGTGCTCGGTCGTTGCACTGGCGATTGTGGGGGAACGGTTCTGGACTTTACAACGCAAGCGCGTCGCACCCAGGTATCTCGTTGCACAAATTTGGCATTGGTACAAGAACGGCCAGCTCGATGAGGCACATCTCACGGCCTTGCGTACCAGCTCTCCCCTGGGCAGAGTACTGGCGGCCGGGCTGGCCAACCGTACCCACTCGCGTATGATCATGAAGGAAAGCATCGAGGAGACCGGCCGTCACGTCGTGATGGAACTGGAGCGTTTCTTGAATACGCTGGGGACCATTGCCGCCGTCAGCCCCCTACTTGGGCTGCTTGGCACCGTCTTTGGCATGATCAAGGTCTTCGCCGCAATCAGCCTCCACGGTGTGGGCAACTCGGCCTACCTCGCCGGGGGCATTTCGCAGGCGCTGATCACCACAGCGGCTGGCCTGTCGGTGGCTATTCCCAGCATGATGTTTTATCGCTACTTCCGCGGCAAGGTCGATGAGTTGGTGGTCAAGATGGAAGAGGAGTCGCTGAAGGTGGTCGAGGTCATGCAGGGAGAACGTGAGGTTGAACGCGCGGGAGACAAGGTGGCATGAATTTTCGTCCCAATCGTCGTGAGGAACCGCTGCTGGATATCACGCCGCTGATCGACGTGGTGTTTCTACTGTTGATTTTCTTCATGGTGTCAACCAGTTTCAGTATTGAAACCGAGATGAATATCGAACTGCCCGAGGCCACCGGCAAGCCATTGCAGACCATAAACAAGCCGATTGAGATTGGTATTGACCGCCAGGGACATTACTTTGTCGACCATCGGCAATTGGTCAACGACGATATCGAAACCTTGAAACGCGCCTTGAGCAAGGTGGTAGCTGATCGCAAGCAGCCCCAGTTGATCATCAGCTCAGATCGGAAGGCACCTTATCAGGCCGTTATTACCGCCATGGATGCGGCACGCCAGGTGGGGCTTGATCGCCTCACCTTCGCGACCCGGCAGGCCGTGGACAAAAAACAGCCCTGATGCCGCAATCACCTTCCGCACATAGCTACGACGGGAACAGCCGTCCCGCCGTCATCTACCGACGCCTGATAGGCTATGTTCTGCCATACTGGCGGGTATTCGTCGGGGCGGTATTGGCCATGATCGTGCTGGCGGCAACGGATGCCGGTTTTGCCGCTGTGATGAAACTCATTACCGGTGCCGGTTTCATCGACCGGGACCCGCGACTCATCGTCTGGCTACCGTACATGATTATCGGTATTTTTGCCGCACGCATCGTGACCGGCTTTTTTGCCACTTACAGCATGACCTGGATTGCACGGCGGGTTATCAAGGATTTACGCACAGCCATGTTTTCCCAGTTGTTGTGCTTACCAGCGGGATTTTATGACCGCAACTCCTCCGGTGTGCTCCTCTCCAAGCTGCTCTATGATGTAGAGCAAGTCGCCAATGCGTCGTCCAATGCCATCACGGTGCTGATCCGCGATACCCTGACGATTATCGCGCTGCTGAGCTGGATGGCGTATATCAGTTGGAAACTGACTTTGGTTTTTTTGCTGGTGGCACCACCGCTGGCGTTACTCGTAGGTTATGTCAGTCGGCGTTTTCGCCACCTGGCCCAGCGGATCCAGAACTCGATGGGTGATGTTTCCCACACCACCGAGGAGGCGCTGGAAGCACACCGTGAAATCAAGATCTTCGGTGGGCAGGACTATGAAATGACTCAGTTCGAACGGGCCAATGAATACAATCGTCACCAGCAGATGAAACTCACCGCAACACAAGCCTTCAGTGTGCCGTTCATTCAGTTTATCGTGGCTTGTGCCTTCGCGCTGATCGTCTACATGGCAACCGCACATTCCACGCAGCATAGTATCGGTGTAGCGACCTTTGTCTCATTCATGACGGCGATGATCCTGCTTATGCAGCCAACACGTCGTCTGACCAATATCAACGCGAGCCTGCAGCAGGGCATTGCCGCGGCACAGAGCGTATTTCACTTTCTTGACCAACCGCCGGAACTGGATCACGGTACCCGCACCATAGCGCCGCGTGCCCGCGGCGAGGTGGAATACCGCGGGGTGGCGTTTAGCTATACCCAGGAGAAGGGCAGGGTACTGGAGGGGGTCGACCTGCATATCGAGTCCGGCCAGACGGTGGCTATCGTCGGGAATTCCGGTGCCGGCAAGACCACTCTGGTCAGTCTGTTGCCGCGTTTCTACGAGTTGGTTGCGGGACAGTTGTTGCTCGACGGCATTGATGTGCGCACATTGCGTCTGGATAGTCTGCGGGCGCAAATTGCCTTGGTCAGCCAGCATATCACCTTGTTCAACGATACCATTGCACACAATATCGCGTATGGCGCACTCGGTCAGGTCAACGAGGCAGGCATCATTCGTGCGGCGCAGGCTGCTCATGCGATGGAATTTATCCGTAATTTACCCGAGGGCCTGGAGACCCGGGTTGGCGAGAATGGCGTACTGCTCTCCGGTGGTCAGCGCCAGCGTTTGGCCATCGCCAGGGCCCTGCTCAAGGATGCCCCGGTGCTTATCCTCGATGAGGCGACCTCGGCACTGGATACACAGTCTGAACGACATATCCAGGCGGCACTCGATGCCTTGATGAGTACGCGCACGACGCTGGTCATTGCACATCGGCTTTCCACTATTGAGGGCGCAGATCTGATCGTGGTGCTGGATCAGGGGCACATTGTGGAACAGGGGTGTCATCAGGATCTGTTGGGTCACAATGGCGCCTATGCCCACTTGTATCGTATGCAGTTTGGCGAGGCCCATGCCGTCTAGCGGGTATGGCCGCGCCACCACGATGTTGTGGTGGCACGGCCTGCGCGATCGCCTGACGGGCCACCACGCGCGTGCCAATGCGCGCTGGGGACATCTGCACCCACCGGCAGAGGGGGGGCGTGTGCTGTGGGTGCATACCGGCGCCGGCGAAATGTCGGTACGCCTGGGTGCGGAATTGCTTGGTGCCATTCGCCAGCACCGCTACGACCTCCGCCTGGTGCTGACCTTTGAACAAGACTATCCGCAGGCACTGGAAAAACGCCTCAAAGGTCTGCAGAAGATAGGCTATGGGTTTGGTCCCTGTGATGCACCGCGTGCGATTCGCCGCAGCTTCCAGAGACTCGACCCCTTTGCCTTGCTCTGTGTTGATGAGTTACCGCCCAACCTGCTACGCGAGGCAAATCTTCGGGGTATCCATGTGATTGCCTTCAATGCGCCTCCGGTGCAGGATATTGCGGTGGAAATCTGTTATCCGCGCGACCCTCGTCAGGCGGATGCTTGGCGGGCCAATGGGCACTGTGCGACAGTAGCCACGCCGGCCGATCCGTTGTCGCAACTGGTCGAGGCGCAGGTAGAACCGACCTTTCGCCACTTGGTCAGTGGTGCACGCCCGCTCAACCTGGGTTGGGTGCACTTAGCTGATGCCGGTGAGCTTGCTGCCCTGGAGCGGGCATGGCGGGGTTCGGCCATGGCCGATGATGCGTTGCTGTTTGTGTCGCTGGACACGGGAGGCACGCCAGCGCCACCTTCCGGGAAGGCCTCCTGGTCTCGACTCAGCACCTGGGACCGTAAACCCCTGACACCGGGGCGCCTGATCTGGGTGGATGAACCACGCTGGTACCCGGCGCTGGCTGTATCGAGCGATTTTATTCATCTGGCCAGCGCGCCGCGCGAGGTGCTCTGGCAGGCCTTGGCTGGTGGTGTACCGGTAAGTTTCCGCACGCCTGAGACGGTGCCCGCTCTGGACGGAGGGGCTGATTTTCCTTGCGACCGTGAGTCCGCGGGCGTGTTTACACGCTGGGCCGCCTGCCGCGACGACCCGGTGGCTGCCCGCCGCCAAGGCGATAGAGGGCGGCGGCGTTTCTGGGAGGAGCGCCGGCGCAGTGCAACGGTCATCGAAGCGTTGCAGCACAGGGTGTACCACTGGTGAAGCGTCTGACCTATCATTGGTATAATCACACCGGCGTGGCCCCGTTCCTGCGCCCTGTATCCTGGTTGTTCCGTGCGCTGGCAGGCGCACGGCGGCTGGCCTATCGACTCGGTATCCTGCGCCAGACCCACCTAGCGGTGCCGGTAGTGGTGGTCGGTAATATTACCGTGGGCGGTACTGGCAAGACACCGCTGATCATCTGGCTCGCCCGGTTCTTGCGCGAAGCGGGCTACCGCCCGGGGGTGATCAGCCGGGGCTATGGTGGACAGGCACAACACTGGCCCCAGCAGGTGCGGGCTGACAGCGACCCCTATATCGTCGGTGACGAGGCCGTGGTTATCGCCCAGCGCACACACTGCCCAATGGCCGTTGGTCCCCATCGTGTCGAGGTCGCGCAAGCACTGTTGGCCCATCACGATTGCGATATCATCTTGTCCGACGATGGTCTGCAGCACTACGCATTGGGGCGGGATATCGAAATCGCGGTGATCGATGGCATCCGGCGTTTTGGTAATGGTTACTGCCTGCCAGCCGGTCCGTTGCGCGAACCGGTCTCGCGATTGCGCCAGGTCAATCTAATCGTGACCCACGGTCTTGCCGCCGAGGGTGAATACCGTATGCTGTACCAGGAGCAGCGGCTATGTCGTCTGGATGGTGAGGGAGACACCGCCTTGGAGACGTTTTCCGGTCAGCGCATTCACGCTATCGCCGGCATCGGCAATCCGGAGCGTTTCTTCGCCCAGCTCAATGGACATGGCTTGCAGATTATCGAGACGAATTTCGACGACCATCATCCTTATCAGCCACGTGATCTGGTCTTCGACGATGACCTGCCGGTTATCATGACGGAAAAAGACGCGGTAAAATGTCGACGTTTTGCCGCTGCACGTCATTGGTATCTACCCATCGAAGCGGAACTACCGCCGGAGTTCGGTCAACAATTGCTTACGCTGCTGGAGAGATTCAAACATGGATAAGAAATTGCTCGATATCCTGGCCTGCCCGATTTGCAAGGGGCCGCTGATCTATCATAAGGACAGCGAAGAACTGATTTGCAAGGCAGATCGACTGGCCTACCCCATCCACGATGATATCCCCGTCATGCTGGAGGAAGAGGCGCGTAGCCTGGGTGGTGATGAATTGCCCTGATGCGTTTCACCATCATTATTCCCACATGCCACGATTCGCAGCGCCTACCGGGTAAGGCGTTGCGAGTGATGGCCGGTGCACCGATGATTCGCCACGTCTATGAGCGGGTGTGCGAGAGTGGTGCGGCGCAGGTCGCAGAGGACTTCGACGCCACTGTGGTAATGACCTCGGCAAGTCATCTTATCTGGAACGGATCGCACATTATCTCAGCGAGTATGCCGCACTAGCGGCCTCACCACTGGACCGGCGTTCAGTGCGTATCCAGATGTGTGTCGATGAGATCGAGGGCGAGAAAATCCGGATGCAGTCCGTTATGCGCGGCATTGAGTACAGGAACGGTAAATGTGGGCGGGACGCGGCGACGGGCATCGCCGAACTGATTGCTCTGGATGGCCGCTTCGCCCCGAATGGCCTGCAGCACCAGTGAGACATCGTCCTCGAGTACCTCGATCACCACGCAGTTCGTACCCTGCCGGCATACCTGTATGCCGATCATGCGGCGCAGTTGTTCAAGGCTGATGCTGATTTCTGCCATGGAAGTCAATGTTAACGGACCATCGAGAAATTATCGACTGACGTCATATGCACGGTAAAAATGCCCTGAATGTACCTTTACAGGACGTGTAGAGCGTACTCTCTTGCTGTAAGCGCCTTGTCAGACGCAGGTTCGTGCGCAATGCACGAGACCGCTAGCTTGAGTGAACTCATTGTGAGCTATCTTGGGCGATGTCGTTGCCCAGTACAAGTTTCCGCCTTTTCGCCCTTTTCTCTTTGACCCTCGGGTGGTGCCGGGGTTTAGGCAGAGGGGGGAGGGGGTGGGTGGATATCTGTTATTATCGCGCGCTATTTACCGTGTGTTGCAGGAAAGGATGCCTGTGGTCTCCAGATATCGATGAAGCGCATGTATTTCTTTTAGGATATTGATATGGTTAAAGTTTTATTTGTTTGTATGGGTAATATTTGTCGTTCTCCGACGGCGGAAGGGGTATTCCGGCAGTTGCTCAGCGAGCAGGGTTTATCTGATCGTATCAAAACGGATTCAGCTGGCACCCACGCCTATCATGAGGGTGAGGCGCCGGACATGCGTGCGCAGACCATGGCACGTCGGCGAGGTATTGATCTGGGCGATTTACGCGCACGGCGTATATGTGCGGAGGATTTTCTGCAGTTCGACTATGTCCTGGCCATGGATCAGGACAATCACCGTATCCTGGCGGACATCGCGCCACCGGACTGTGCGGATAAGCTGCATTTGCTCTTGAACTTCGCCCCCGAGTTGGGCGTCGATGAGGTCCCGGATCCCTATTATGGGGGAGTAAGGGGGTTCGAGCGGGTCTTTGATATGGTCGAGGCGGCAGCGAAGGGTCTGTTGTCTGATATCAGACGTACGCAGACACTTTAAGCCGGCTGCTGCATAGGGTGCCGGCCAGCGGGGTGTATCGAATACTGTCCTGGTGAGCGGTTTTACTGGATAACAAAACCGGTAAAATACACCGCGCTGATTCCAGGCTTGCCAGTGTCTTCCTTCAAAACCTTTTGGATCGCCAGGAGCGCTTCATGGCGCAATGCCTCCTTGCCCTTGACGGTCTTGATGACATCAAGTTTCTGCGCACTGAGCAACATGATCATGGCGTCGCGTATGGGTGCCGTATTATGTTTAATGGCGGCGGCGACACTCGACCCCGTGATCTGAACCTGGGCGGTGACCTGGAGGAAACGAGTACGCTGTCCATCCTGAATGTTCACCACGAACGGTGGCGTGAGCGCCACAAATTGACTGGTGGTCGATTCAGCGTTTTTTGCCTGCAGCACAGCGGGGCTGAGGGTGAACGTGAGGAGCAGAACCAGGAACAGGTGGCGCAATTTCATATGCGATCTTCTCCATTAGCGATGAGGTGTCACCAGAAGGTATCGTATCTTGTGCGGGAAGACTTTAGGACAATATGTTCGCGCCGCGGTGTCAAGGCGGCGCGAGTGGGGTGTCCCGGGATGTTCGCGCGGGTTGCTTATTCCTTGTGAGGTTCGCCAGGCGGTGTGCCAGGGAGATGTGGCCGCGGCGTATCGTCGCTGTGCACAGAGGGACTCACCGGTGCCGGTTTCGGGGTGGCTGGTTGTGCAGATGTCGGGGCAGATCGAGGTGGGGTCTGCCTGGTCACGGCGTCGCTGACCTGAGCTGCGGGAACTGGCCTTGATGGTGGTGCGTCACGGAGTGTATTTTGTGTGCTATCCGGGTGGCCGTGAGATGACGCCGTAGTGTCATTTGACCTCGATGTCGAGCGGGAGGGCGGCGTCGGATGGGAGGTTACCGAGGTAGCGTGCTTCCCTGCGGTAGTATCAGCGGGCGAGGACGGTGTCCCTGGTGATTGTGCGACAGATGCTGAATGCGCCGTAGACCGCGATGGGGGAAGCGTGGTTGCCGCGAGGGTTGCCACCGGGGTAATGCTCGCCAGTGCCGGTTTCTCTGCTTGACCGGAGGATGCCGACTGCGATTCCGGGCGCACGCGGGTAGGCCGGTTACGCGAGGGTGCCGGGCTCGGCGCAGGACTCGCAGGGCGATCGCTGCTGCGTAGTGGCGTTGCCGGTGACGGTGACTCACTCGCTGGGGCCGACGGCGGGATGGGTGTAGAGGAGAGCCTAGCTGCGGATTGTGCCACGATCTTTGTCACGGGCCCGGTAGCAGGGGTATCGCTGCCGGTTTTCAGGGCCACATCGCGCACCTGTGCAGGACGTGCAGCAGGGGCACGTGTCGTCTGCGGGTCAGGCGCACCCGTGGAAGCGTGTGACGGCGCAGATTGTTGAACACCACCGGGTTGTTGCCCGGTGTTGACCTGCGGTGGTATTGGCTGCCCAGGTGTCACCGACGGGCTGGGTGTGGTGGCACCGTCTGTATTTGTACTCGTATTCGTATCACTCATAGCGCGGGCGTGGTTGGCATTTTGTGCACCGTCCTCGCCATCGCCAGTGCGCCGCCGCCGCCGCCCGCCACGTCGACCACGTCGGTTAGCGCTCTGGCGGGTACGCTCACCCGTCTGCGTCGCGTTATTTTCTGCCGTGTTACCGGTGTTAGACCCCGGACCTTGCGCTGCGTTGTCGAGAGGGGCGTCCGGCGTCGTGTTCGGGCTGGCTGTGGTCGGCGTCTGTTTGCCGCGATCCTCTGCCGCTTTACGTGAACTGCCATTACTGATCTGGCGCCGGGTCTGCTGAGCGCCACGGTGGTTGCCCCCATTTGCGCCGCCACGCGATTGTCCGGAGGAGTGGGTGTCGCGTGGACTGGTGGTGCGCCGGGGGCGGGGAGCGGGTTTCCGGGCAGCGGGTGGCGCCACCTTTGTTTCAACGTGTTGTTCATTGCCTCCGAACAGCGTATTCCACAGCTTGCGGATGAGACCCGGTGTCGCGTCATTTGCTACCGCTGCCACCGTAGTTCCGGCGACAGGACTGGGCGGGCGCGGAGTGGCGGGCGTGATGGCCTTGACCGCAGGTTCTTCGTCGGCACTACGCGCGGTCGGTGCTTGTGTGGCCTCGACCAGTTCGGCTTCCTTGTGGGTTGCCAACTCGTAACTGAGTTTTTCGCCGTCCGCATCTTCATCGTTGCTGCGAATGCGCCCTACTTCGTAGTGGGGCGTCTCCATCGTGTTGTTGGGGACTAAGGTGATGAGGATGTTCTGGCGGTGCTCGATGTCGGTAATATGGGGGCGTTTCTCGTTGAGCAGAAAGGTGGCCACCGCGATTGGCAGTTGGGCGATAATCTTTGCAGTATTCTCCTTCATGGCCTCCTCTTCGATAATGCGCAGGATCGACAGGGCCATGGATTCAATACCGCGGATCGTGCCCTGGCCGTTGCAGCGTGGGCAGACCACCTGGCTGGACTCGCCGAGCGAGGGGCGCAGGCGCTGGCGTGACATCTCCAGCAGACCGAATCGCGAGATGCGTCCGACCTGGACACGGGCACGGTCCTGCTTGAGGGCATCGCGCAGACGGGTTTCGACTTCGCGCTGGTTGCGGGCCGGGCTCATGTCGATGAAATCGATGACAACCAATCCACCGAGGTCACGCAGGCGCAACTGGCGGGCGATCTCATCGGCCGCCTCCAGGTTGGTGTTGAGGGCGGTTTCCTCGATGTCGCTACCCTTTGTGGCACGGGCAGAGTTGATGTCGATGGACACCAGGGCCTCGGTGTGGTCAATGACGATGGACCCACCTGCAGGCAGGCGCACATCGCGCTGAAAGGCCGACTCGATCTGGGTTTCGATCTGGTAGCGGCTGAACAGCGGCACGGGGTCCTGATAGAGTTTGACCTTGTTCAGGTTGTGCGGCATGACCTGAGACATGAACTCCCGCGCCTGCTGGTAGACGTCTTCCTCGTCAATAAGGATCTCGTTGATGTCGGTGCGCATGTAGTCGCGGATGGCGCGGGTGACCAGATTGCTTTCCTGGTAGATGAGGAAGGGCGCGGAGCGTTCCTTCGAGGCGGCATCGATGGACTGCCAGAGCTGAATAAGGTAGTCGAGGTCCCATTGCAGCTCCTCGACATTCTTGCCCACGCCAGCGGTGCGCAGGATGAGTCCCATGTCGGCGGGGATCTCGAGGGCACTCATGGCATCACGGGCCTCGGAGCGGTCATCACCTTCAATGCGGCGCGATACACCACCAGCGCGAGGGTTGTTGGGCATGAGGACCAGATAGCGACCGGCAAGACTGATAAAGGTGGTCAGCGCGGCGCCCTTGTTACCGCGTTCTTCCTTGTCGACCTGGACGACCAGGTTCTGGCCCTCCTTCAGCACATCCTTGATGTTGACGCGACCACCGGTGTCAGCGCGGGCGGCGAAGTAGCTGCGTGCGACTTCCTTGAGGGGGAGGAAACCATGGCGCTCAGCGCCGTAGTCGATGAAGGCAGCTTCAAGACTGGGCTCGATGCGGGTGATCTTGCCCTTATAGATATTGGATTTCTTCTGCTCTTTTGCAGACGTCTCAATATCAAGATCGTAGAGTTTCTGGCCATCGACCAGCGCTACGCGTAACTCTTCCGGCTGTGTTGCATTAAACAGCATTCTCTTCATGTTAAATTGTTCTCCGGCGCTCTACCACGGGCCACAGTGTGCCGCGGGTTCGCCAGGTCACTGGCGGGTTGGCCGTATTTATGACCGTTGCCAACGTCGCTAACAAACCTGTTGCTGGGTGCCGTCTCTCGTGCATGTGCATTAGAAACAGTGACCCGACATGCCCAGCGTGGGGCCATGGGAGCGCTTTGCCTGGTGTAACTCCCTCATCTGCGAAGCGCAATGTGGTGGCGTCGCAGGGGAAGTACCCCGTTTATCCATCGCTCCCGCCAGTGGTGGGAGCAGTAAGTAAATCGAGCCCTGTTACTGCCCCGCGCGGTCTTCGTTCCCGCGCCTCGGACTTTTTTAGGACGCTGATACTATATCAAGCTTCTACAAGTGCATCAATTAGCAGGCAAACTGGTATGATCGCTGGTGATGGCCGATGACACCGAAAAAGTGAACAAATATCCTGCCAAGGCAGTGCAATGGGTCGAGATCGAGGCCGAACTCGCGGGGCAGCGCATCGACAATTTCCTGCTTACCCGGCTCAAGGGCGTACCGCGCAGCCGTATTTATCGCATCTTGCGCCGTGGCGAGGTCCGGGTGAACCGAGGCCGGATCAAACCCAGCTATCGGCTACAGGCGGGTGATCAGCTGCGGATTCCACCCGTGCGGATGAGTGAGGCTGATGAGCCCGTGCGCGCAGGCCAGCGGGTTATCGAGACCCTGGAGGCTGGTATCCTCTATGAAGACGCAGGCTTGCTTGTACTCAACAAACCCAGCGGACTGGCGGTACACGGTGGCAGCGGTCTCAGCTATGGCGTCATCGAGGTGCTCCGCGCCATGCGCCCTGATGCCCCCTATCTGGAACTGGTCCACCGGCTGGACCGAGAAACCTCGGGGTGTCTGATCATCGCCAAAAAACGCAGCCACCTGCGCCAGCTCCACGCCCTGTTACGCCGTGAAGGTGGGGAGAGGATAGAAAAAACGTATCTCACCCTGGTGCAGGGGGGCTGGCAGGGGGGCACGCGCAAGATCGATGCCCCCCTGCGCAAGAACACCCTGCGTTCCGGCGAACGTATGGTCAGTGTGTCTGCAGACGGGAAACCCTCACAAAGTGTTTTTACCCCCCTGGCACGCTATGGCGATGCCAGTCTCATGGAAGTCCGGCTGTTGACCGGGCGCACCCATCAGGTACGGGTACACGCCGCCCATGCCGGCCATCCCATCGCCGGTGACGGGAAATACGGTGATGCCGGGTTTAACCGCGCACTGGCCAGACGTGGGCTTGATCGCCTGTTCCTCCATGCCCATCGTATCCACCTGACCCATCCTGGCACCGGCGAGCATTTGCGTGTGAGTGCCCCCCTGGATGCCCGGTTGCAGGCCGTGTTGGATCGATTGAAAGGGGAGAGCGATGCCCGATGAGTGACACATTGAAACTGATTGTGTTCGACTGGGATGGAACACTGATGGACTCACAGGGACGTATCGTGGCCTGTCTGCGGGCCACAATTCGGGACCTGGGGCTGGCGCCGCGCGATGATGAGGCCCTGAGCAATATCATCGGACTGGGCCTGCGCGAGGCGATCGACGGTCTGTATCCTGGCAGCAACACTCGGTTGCACAAGACATTTATCGAGCGTTACCGTCACCACTACCTGGGCGCCAATGCGACCCCGACGCCGCTCTTCCCGGGCGTCAAAGCCTTGCTTGACGATCTTGATGCACGAGGCCTGCTGCTGGCGGTGGCGACCGGAAAGGGTCGGATCGGTCTTGACCTGGTCTTGGCGCAAAGTGGACTGTTGGGGCGATTTGTCTACACGCGCTGCGCGGATGAAACTCGCTCCAAGCCGCATCCACAGATGCTGGAAGACATCATCGCCTTCACCGGAGTCTCTCTCGCCTCGACGATCATGATCGGGGATACGGAATACGATATGCTGATGGCACGCAATGCTGCTGCCCCGGCATTGGCCGTCAGTTATGGCGTGCATGCACGCGAGCGTTTGCTGGCCTGTAAACCGCTGGGCTGCGTGGACAGTATCGCAGAACTGGCGCAGTGGCTATTCGCACGCCACCAATCCACCAGTGTGGCAGGTTGAGGGACAGTACATGAGCGAGAATGGACACACCGACGGCGCGCCTGCACCCGGCGACAACCACTGGCAGCAGGATACGAGCAACCGCTTGGCGTTTGCCGCGCTCAAAGAACAACGCAAGGATCGACGCTGGGGCATATTCTTTAACTCAAGTTTCGGAGTTCAAAATCGACGAAATTCGCGTCGACCACCCTATCGCTCATACTCCAATCGCATGGTAAATGAATCCAGCCGAAGGCTGCGGACAAAAAAACTCCTGGACGTGTTTATCAACAGCAAGCAAACCGTGTCGACTGAACAGCCCAGCATTGCATGTAATTCATTGAGCGTGCCGGATATGATGGCGCGAAATATCTGCCATAGTCGTCCAGCAAAACTGAGTGAGTCCAGCTGATCCCGTATCTGTGATCGAATGTCTCCAATGCGACAATCCTGCTCTTCCAGTTTACTGTGAACCAGTATCAAGTAACGAATCGCACACAGGTGTATTGATGCGCTGTGCGACGCAAGGGTTAGCATTTGCTCCTTGAGCAAACTGAAATGCTGCTTGGCCTCTTTGAAATACACCTCAATGCCCCAGCGCAATGCGTATATCTCCAGCATCTTACATCGGTGCTCAAGAATAACGCCCAGTCTTTCTTGCCGGTACCCATGTCAGCGGATTCCTTCAAGCCTCGCACAAACAGTAGGCGTACCGCTTGCAACCGGGGTGTCTTTTCGTTGCCTTCAGCCAAATCCAGCTCAACATCCAGGGATACGGTCTTCCAGGGCAACCCACACACCTTTTTCCATTCCCGCTTTACGACACAGGTGTAAAGGGCTCCTCACTGATCACTGATTTTAATATGCTGCACGCTGCCGTTGCTGTTGTGGATGTCGACCTGGACGGCGTTGGCGGCGGTGTTGAAGTGCCAGTGTGTGGTGCGTGTTGGTCCGGTCAGGGTGACGCCTTGTCCGTTGGTGTCTTTTGTGACGGACAGGTTCTCACGTGCGTCTTCCAGGCGTGGTACCAGTACGACGAAGAAGTGAAGTTCCTCCTCTTCGTTTTGTGATTCGAGTTCTACTCGCCAGCGTCCGGGCTGAGCGTCCTTTTTTCGTGTCTTGACCGCTTGCCATACCTTCCCGCCTGCATCGTAGTTTTTCCCGTCGGCATAGAATTCAAATCCCGGACCACCGATGAGGTTGATGCTGGGTTGGCGCGGGCGTATGACGTAGGCGGTGAGGCGTCCGCCGGATTCGCCGGGTTTGCCGGTGCCGAGGACCCGGGCGATGAAACCGTCGTGGGTGAGGGTGGGTTTGAACCGGGTGTGCAGTAACCAGCGGGTACGAAAGCGCGGGTTGGTGGTGATGACGTCGTCGAAGATGAGCACGGCGTCGTTGCTGCGATCATAGGCGAAGATGCGCCGGAAGCGCCCAACGCGCCGGGTGCGGTTGGTGAAACTGCCGGTGCCGGACAGGGCGTTGGTATAGGCAGGGGTGATGTCGGCGATGGCCACGACGATGCCGTTTTTGTCGTAGACGCGTTCCATGGTGCCGGTGTGGTAGAGAGCATATTCCTTGTGCCACTCATCACGGTTGAGCGGGGCAGGATAGACCCCCCAGCCCGAACCGACGCGCCGCTGGCCGCCGTCGTTGGCGATGTACCGGGCGGGGTGTTTCCCGCGCGCTGGGGCGGGGACCGTATCGTTTGGATCCGTGACGGTAAGGGTGTTATGGGCGATGCTCTGATAATCGTAGTTCATGTGGTGATCACTGTTGTAGCTCGTCCCGTACAGGCCGGAGTCGATGGCCAGCGCACCGCCTTTATAAATGGTAAATGCCCCCTGGTCGAGATGGCTGTGTGACCAGTAGTTGTCGCCGGCCTTGAAGGTGAGGTAGGTGGCCTTGTCGGTCCAATCGCTGCGTACGACCAGCATACCGATGCCATCGAAGAAACGCTCCAACGGCAGTTGTTGTATGGCGCCCGGGTCGTAGAGTGCGGGTTCGGGTAAGGGCCCCCAGGGCCAACTGGTCGGCGCGTAGCGGGGCGGGCGGCTCAGACTGTAGGCGGCGGCATCGTGATATTCGAGCGCGAGGGGAATGCGGTCTGGCACCCTGCGATGGAAAAAGGCGCCATCGCCCCAGCGGTAGTTGCTGCCATCGGGGCGTTGTCGGTAGATGAGAAAGTCGAGGAAACCGCGCAGCCCCGAATCATGCGCGAACAAGTCTTCCCCGGTGGCCTTGCGCCACATGGCGGGCAGTTCGTAGACGGCCTGGCCGATGCCGATGCCGACGTATTCCCCGCCTTCGTGCCAACCGCCGTTGTGCCCCATGACCTGGCGCCAGACGGGCAGGATCTGCTTGAGCCAGTAGTCGGCGGTGAAGTTCATCACTGGTGTGGCCTCGGGACTGTCACCATAAGTGGTGATGGCGGCGGCCATCAGTGCCTGGGCGGGGCTGTTGTAGAGGTAGACGTTGTAGGGCGAGAGTCGTTCTTGGCGGATGAGGTGGATCTCGTACTGCCCGGCCTCGATGACGCGTTGCAGCAAGGCGCGGCGTTGCGCGGGCGACCATTGCGCGTAGAGCCAGTCGTAGGCCTGGGCCAGGGGCTTGGTCTGTATATGACCGCGCCAGGTGATCTTCAGCGCCATAAGGCGTTTGTACAGCAGGTCGAGGTCCTCGCTGCCCGGTTGGACGTAGGCGGACAGAATGAGCGCATAGAGGGCACCGCGTCCCCCCTGTGCACGCTGGCGTTGTTGTTGAAGATACCGAGGGTTGTGGCGTTGCAGTTTGAGTATGTCCTCCATGCTGGGTGCGGGCAGGCGGGGATGGGCGTAGTGGAAATGCGCCAGATAGGCCGGGGGGGCCTCGGTGGCGACGGGCAGGCGCTGCCAGTGCGTCTCGTCCAGGCCCTGTTCACGTCCCATCGGGCGAAAGATCAGGGCCGCGGCGATGCCGACCAGGATCAGCAAGGCGACTGCGAGCAGTAACAGTCCCCTGATGGACGGTTTGCCGGGGGGAGGATGGGCGCCCAGCCTGGTTTCAGGCACGGGCGCCACGTCGTCGGGCATGGCTGGAAACGGATCATGAGTCATCACCGTGTCGAGTGAGGCAGCCGAGGGGGCTCGTCGCAGGGCGCGCAGCCGTGGGTGTAGCCAGGCGGCGCTCCAGCTCAGTAGCGCAATCAGCGCATCCGTGATATCGGCGCTGCGCCCCGGTATGTATTGCTGTCGCCATTCGAGGGCAAACATCAATGCGAACAATACCAGTCCGATGGACACGACGGTGCGGGTGTGTATTCGGGGTGCGAGTCGATGCGCCAGATAGGCGAGGGCGAGAAACGGCCAGGACGTGGCGAGGATATCGGCCAGACCCAGCAGGACATTGTTGAACTGCTCGCGCAACGGAATCCAGTTGAATGCCTGTGGTGCGTTGCCCGCCGTCGGGCGGAGTTCCTCGATCATTACGGCAAGCAGGATGAGCGCAACCGCGCAATACCATTGGCTGCGTGGTGGCAGGCGCGCCAGCAGATAGGCAAGCAACAGGGCGCCGACGACACCGAGCAGGGCTTCCATGGACAGTTGCCGACTGACGATGGGGATCTTGAGGAACAGGACACCCAGGAAAAAAAGAGCCAACAACAGGCCCTGACGATGGCCCGGTTTGAGCAGGCTCTTCATTAGCAGCACCAACCCGGTGACGGCACTGAGGTAGCCGAGCAGTTGATCGATGTGCAGCGGGCGCTGTCCGCTCAGCGTGTACACGAGGGGCTTGATACCGGCACGCAAACTGCTCATATCCAGCGATGGCACCAACGGGCTGAGCTGTGCCAGCACCCACAGGCACAGTGCGATGAGCCCGAGGTCGGCCACCGGACCCGGTAAAAAAAAACGCTGGCGCAGCAGGTGCACGTACTGCCCCAGGCGCGTGTCATCGCGCAAGGTCTGGGCGAGCAGAGCGCCGCAGGTGGCCCCCGCCGTATTCAGGTACAGATCCATGAATGAGGGGACACGCCCCGGATCATAGGCCTGCAGATATTCCATGCCCAGGCTCAACCCTGCCCCGATGAGGGCGGCCAGCACCAGGGCCTGCAGACCGCGCCAGTGGGCCACCATGGTGAGCAACAACCCCAGGGGTATGTAGACCAGCAGATTGGTGAGGAGATCGGCGTAGGAATAGTGATGGCTGTATTCGGACATCAATCGCCAGGGGCTGGCTATCGGTTCATGCCAGCCGTGCCACGGGTAGAGTGAACCATAGACGAGCAAGAACGCATACAGGCCCAGGATGATCCAGGTGTAGCTGCGATGCGATGCGAGGGTGGTGTCAGACTCAGACACCCGCACGCCTGCCATCGGGGTGTTGCAGGCGCCGCGTTTGCGCGCATACCAGGCGGTGCGCGCATCGGTTCTTACCCTCGCTGGGCGTCATGAGTATCTCCGCATTCAGGTCCTGGCGCTCTACAAGTGTCAGAATTCTTTACTTCTTCCGTGCACGCTATCTGGCGTACGCTTGACCCTAGGCTGCGGGACACTTTAAAGCAAGGGCGACCCTTTTTACCACCCCGGTGAATGCTGACGTGGTGTCACCCCGTATCAACGCCGCGATTGCGAACATCGGGATCAAGAGGAGCGGAATTATGTACCACGCGGATACACTGAGTAATGGTAGTCCTGCCCTGCGCCATCTCTGGCACTACGCTGGACGTGGACTGTGCACGGGCCTGGCCTTGATGGTGTGCCAGCTGGCCGTGGCCGCAGATATACCGACCACGATTGCACGAATAAAACCATCTATTGTCGGGATTGGAACGTATGCCGCGACGCGCACCCCGCCGGCAAGGCTCAATGGCACCGGTTTTGCCGTTGTCGATGGCCTGCACATCCTGACCAATGCCCATGTCGTCAATCAGATCCTCGACCCGCAGGACAGGGAACATCTGGTCGTCTTCATCGGCGAGGGTGCCAACCCGCAGATTCGGCGCGCCCGCAAGGTAGCGGTGGACTATGTGCATGATCTGGCCCTGCTGAAAATCGCGGGTCCGCGTCTGCCGGTGTTGAAGTTTGGCAACTCTGCACGGGTGCGCGATGGCTGGCGGTTCTTATTCACCGGGTTTCCTGTCGGTGCGACCCTGGGCTTGTACCCGGCGACCAGTCAGGCGATGGTGTCGGCGCTGACGCCGATCGCACGCCCCATGGACGATGCCGCGCAGCTCAATGCGAGCAATGTGGCGCGCCTGCGTTCACCCTACAAGGTCTTTCAGCTCGACGCGATCGCCTATCCCGGTAACAGTGGCAGCCCGTTGTACGACCCGGCCACCGGGCGGGTCTACGCCGTTGTCAATATGGTGTTTGTTAAAGGCAGCCGTGAAAATGTACTCAAGGCGCCCAGCGCTATCGCCTACGCCATGCCTATCCAGTTCGTCACTCCTTTACTGCGCAAGGCGAACCTGCGCTGACGGGGACACCCGGTGATCGCAATTCAATGGCGTTCGTCCCCCAAAAACAGGATTAGTGTTCTGACACTTTAACCCGCCATCGGCAATCAGCTTGTCCGTGAAGATGATCCGCAACGCCTTGTGGCTGCCCAAGACATACGCTACTCGTTAAGGAATGCTATCCTACGCCGGGCGAATCATCCCGGACACAAACACGATTCAGCAACAAGGGGGAGGCAATGCACAAAGGGGTATTGATCACCGGTGGCGCCGGTTACATCGGCAGCCATGTGGTGCGCCAGCTTGGAGAGGCCGGGGAACATATCGTCGTGCTGGACAATCTGAGCAAGGGATTCCGCGAGGCGGTCACGCACGGTGAGCTGGTGGTGGGTGATACCGCAGATCAGGTGCTGGTCAGTCGTTTGCTCGAAGAACATGATATCGACACCGTGATGCATTTTGCGGCACACACGATCGTTCCGGAATCCGTGGCCGATCCCCTGAAGTACTACGCCAACAACACCTGCAACACGCGCAACCTGCTGGCCTGTTGCCAGGGCGCAGGGGTCAAACACGTCATCTTCTCGTCCACGGCGGCGGTGTATGGCGTGCCGCACGGTGGTGTGGCCCGCGTCGGTGATCCGCTGGTCCCGATCAACCCCTACGGCACTTCCAAACTGATGAGCGAATGGATGCTGCGTGACCTCTGCACAGCCTCAGACCTGCGCCACGTCATCCTGCGCTATTTCAACGTCGCCGGTTGCCACCCCGGTGGGCGCATCGGCCAGTCCACTCCCGAGGCCACCTTGCTGACCAAGGCGGCCTGTGAAGCCGCCGTGGGCAAGCGCGACTGCGTATATATCTTCGGCACCGACTACCCCACCCCCGATGGCACCGGAGTACGCGACTACATTCACGTCGAAGACCTCGCCAGCGCCCATATCCAGGCACTGACCTACCTGCGGGCGGGCGGTACCTCCACCACCCAGAACTGCGGCTATGGTCATGGTTACAGCGTGCGTGAAGTACTCGAGAGCGTGCAACGCGTCGGTGACCTCACCCTCGACATCCGCGAAGAAGGGCGTCGGGCTGGCGACCCTGCCAGCCTGATTGCCGATACCGGTGACATGCCGACCCTGCTCGACTGGCAACCACACTACGACAACCTGGACGCGATCGTACGCACGGCCCTCGAATGGGAACGCAAACTCGCACGCGGTGAAGGCTACGGCAGGGGGCGAAGCTTAAGGGCGGGTGACTGAGTCCCGCAGATTTCGCGGCGCTGCACCCGGACTACGATTTGGTGATCAGGTTTTACCCGAATGCGGCTCTAATCATCACTGTTTTTTCGCAGTACGATGCCGAGTATCAAACCGAGCACCATGGCGAGCAGGACGAAGCTGATGCCAAAGACCCAGGGCCAGGTGTGCGCGGTTTGTGAGACCCAGTGTTCGAGCCGGATCTGCTGGACGTTGATCTGGCGTATCTGCTGGGCGACGACTTTGCCGTTCTTGATCAGGTAGATGTCGAGCCGGTAGGTGCCCAGAGGCAGTTTTGCGGGGAGGTCGAGAGTGGTGGAGAACAGCCGGTTGGCGAGCAGGTGTACGCCTCGATCTTCATGGCGGTAGTAACCATCGGCCGTTTTCAGCCGCAGGTAGGCCGCCCGCCAGTCCGGCATGTTGGTGGGGATGGGGCCGAGGGGTTTGGCCGTGGCCAAGCCATCTTCGAGCCGCAGTCCGTAGCGCTGGCGGGCCTGTTTCGACAACAGCTCGGGAATGGGACGGGTCGACAGCAGATAGAGCAGGCCGGGGGCGTGGCTGATCAGAATCTTGCCCTGGTTTAACCAGAACGGTCCGAGCTTGGCCTTGCGTGTGAGCGAGGTGGTCTCATAGGGGGAGGTGACCTTGATGATGACATCGCCCGGCCGGGAAATGGTGCCAAACACCAAGATATTTTCACCCGTGAACCGGGAGGTGATATTCACGCGGTCCGTGGCCAGCTCAGTGATCAGCGCATTGCCTGCGTTGTTTGCGTGCGTTGCGGCGAAAACCGGTGCCGACGTGACCAGAACCAGGGTCAGCAGGGAAATCAGCAGAGTCGTCAGGTGGCGCCTCATTGTACCACCAGAGACATCGAGTACACTTCCTGCGGGGTAATCAGTACATCGGCGAGCATTTTGATGGCCACCGCGACCACGACGAGAGCAAGCACCAGGCGCAGTTTCTCGGCGGGCATCCGCGTACCCAGCCGGGTACCCCACTGGGTGCCGAAGGCCGAGCCAAGGATCAGCACCAGGGCGAGGAAGGGATCGACGGCCTGGTTGATACCGGCCTGCATGCTGGCCACCACGGCCGTGGTGAACAGCAGCTGAAACAGTGAGGTGCCCACGACCACCTTGGTGGGCATGCGCAGCATGTAAATCATGATCGGCACCATGATGAAACCGCCGCCAACACCCATCAGTGAGGTGAGCACGCCGACACCGACACCCAGGGCCAGCGGGATGATGGCCGAGAGTTGCAGCCCGGAGACCGGAAAGTGCACCTGGAAGGGCAAACGTCCGCCAAGGCTGGTGGTGACCTTAGTAGATTTAGCGGATTTTACCGTGCCAGGCGTACCACTGCGCCGTATGGCACTGACCGATTCGATGAGCATCGAGATACCGACAATGCCTAGCAACACGACATAGAGAAAGGTCACGATGTTGCCGAACTGCCCGCTTTGCTGCAACTCGCGGGCGAGAAACACGCCACCCGCACCGCCGGTCCAGGCCCCCAGCAACAGGAGAAAGGCCATTTTCATATCAATGTTGCCGAGGCGCCAGTGCGCATAGCTGCCGACCGCCGAGGTGCCAACGATTTGTGCCGCACCGGTGGCCACCGCGATCAACGGGGGGACACCGGTGAAGAGCAGCAGGGGGGTAATCAGAAAACCGCCGCCGACACCCACCAGACCCGACAACAGACCGACGATGCCGCCGTACAAGACGATAAGCCAGATATTCACATCCATGTGAGCGATGGGCAGAAAGATGTCCATGGTCTAGTGGGTCTCCGTAAATCGCACGGGATCAGTCAGGCGATGACGAGTGAGTGCACTCAGGCGCTGTCATCCCGGTCGGGAACGCTGCGAAATTCCGCCATGGCGGAGCAGATCTGGGCCTCGGGGATATCCGGCGGCACGACCATCACGGGCACCGGCAACTGCTCGGAGAGCTTGCTGGTCAAGCGCCCCATACTGCGGCGTATCCGCAGGTGCGAGCTTTTCTCCGTGGCGACACCGTAGCGCCCGACCACAACCATGAACACGCCGGGTTCGGCCTTGGTGATGCGTACGATTTCCTGCTCCGGCGCCCCCTCGACGATGTAGAACTCGGGCATGATATCGCAGGCTTTACTGATACGTGTGGAAATGTCGGTCAGGGTCTGCTCGGCCTGGCTGCGGATGTCGTCCTTCATGCGCGTTTCCACGCTCACCCAAAAGCTCAAGGTAGGGACATCGAGGACGTGGATCAGACCGAGATGTGCGTCCAGCAGTTTGGCCATCCGTGCGCCGACGCCGGCCGCCAGCAGGGAATTGTGTGAACCGTCGATGGCCACCAGAATGGTGCTGGCAGCGCCAGTGGCAGTAGCGGTGTCGCTCATGTGCGAAGCCTTCTCTGTGCGTGTGGTATTGGCCGACCGGGCCCACCCACGGCCATCGAAGCGGCGTCCATGCTGTTGCCCGCACTGCGCCAATGTGGGCGTGGACTGTACTTGAACACCTAACGAAATGCAAACATCCGCCTCGCCTGCCTGGGGCGGCGGGGCTTGTCGTGCCATTGGGGTGCCGTGTGTCTCTTGGTACATGGCGTGATAATGCGGCGCCTCACAAAAACCGATTAAACGTTTGTTTTCCAAGACAAGGATGTTAAGCTTTTTAGCGTTCACCCGATGAACGCAGGAACCCCTTCCGATTATTGAGCATGCTTGATGAAGAAACCGAATATAAGCTTCTGAAAATGCTTCAGGAAGCACCGCAGAGCAGCCAATGCAACATTGCCCGGGCAATGGGTATCAGCCTGGGTAAAACCAACTATTGCCTGCGCACCCTGGTCGAGAAGGGGAGGATAAAGGCCAGAAATTTTTATCGCAACCCAAACAAACGTGGTTACGCGTATTTGCTGACCCTCAACGGGTTGGAGCGCAAGACGCACGTGACAGCGCCTTTCTCCGGCGCAAACAAAACGAATACGAAGGCCTTGAGCAGGAGATTTCCCGGCTCAAGGACGAGGCCGGGCTACAAGCACCAGACACCCCGGCACGCGCAGACGAGGCGAAACACTCATGAAGACGGGTGACGACAGTAGTGCAGCGGAGCGGTCCTGGTACCTGATCTATGCCAAACCGCGCATGGAACCCGTGGCCGAAGAGCACCTTACCCGCCAGGGTTACGGGGTCTACCTGCCCCGTGTGCGTGCCACCCACCGGTTGCGCGGGCGCTACCGCGAGCGTGTCGACCCCCTGTTCCCGCGCTACCTGTTTATCCACCTCGACCAGTGCAACGATAACTGGGGGCCGATCCGCTCCACCCAGGGGGTCGCGGGCATGGTGCGCCCCGGATGCGTTGATCACCACATTGCGAGACAACGAAGATGCAAAAGGCATCCAGCAACAGTCGAGGCAGGAATTTCAACCCGGCGAGCGCGTGCGGATCATCGACGGTGTCCTCAGCGGCTACGAGGGCCTCTTCACCGCCCACGAAGGGCGCGAACGCGTCGCGATATTACTGGACCTGGCCGACAGGTGCACCACCGTGCACCTGTCAGCACATGATGTACATTCACTGTAGCGCAACATACCGATAAGCTGGCGAATACACCCTGAACAGGGCGCTCACCGGTTTACAGGTACGACACCGATGCCGGTTCTGAGGACACGGCAGGGCGGTAGCGTGTCTAGTGGCGCCATTTGTTGAGCACTGACCACTGCGATCAGCGCTGTCATTTTCAGCCGTCATGCGCCAATATTATAGAGGGCACCGAGGCCGAGATCGTCACTCTCGACAAGTATCGAATTGTACGAAGGCTAGGGCGCATGAGGTAATTGAGTATTGGGTGCGGGTATGGGTTCAGATTGGCGGGGATGTATAATATGACCTAGAACAAACACGGGATTGCCATTCAGGCGGATTTTTTGTTTAACCACGGAATGGGGCGAGGATAAAAACAGCTCAAGAGCGATTGACCACGGAATACACGGAAAAAAGCAAAAGATAAGGGCAAATAAAATTTATAGATTGCGGGTTGGTTTACTTCCGTGTGGTCCGTGGTGAAAAAGGTTTTGGTTTTGTGGTTTTACCTTGCTGCGATTCCGTACCGTCAATTCATTGCCCGAAGCGGCGTTGACGATGTTGATAGGTGCGGACCGCCCGGTAGAAATCTACCTTTCGGAACTCTGGCCAGTTGACGTCACAGAAATAGAACTCACTGGATACGCTTTGCCAGAGTAGAAAACCGGATAAACGAAATTCCCCACTGGTTCGGATAATGAGGTCAGGGTGTGGGAGGAGGGCAGTGTAGAGATGCTGATCGATTGCCTCCGGGGTAATGGCTTCAACGATCGCATCCAGTTGCTCTCCTTGTGCTATTTTGTGACGGATCAAGTCCCGCACCGCATCGGTAACCTCCTCTCGTCCTCCATAGGCAATGGCAATGGTCACCGTCAGGGCATCATAGTCTGCGGTCGCCTTTTCGGCCTCGCGAATGACTGCGGC
Source organism: uncultured Chromatiales bacterium (assembly GCA_964561765.1). GTDB lineage: Bacteria > Pseudomonadota > Gammaproteobacteria > DATFLL01 > DATFLL01 > CAZLQI01. The sequence goes on along the minus strand of CAZLQI010000004.1, from coordinate 3,159 downwards.
GGTAGATGGCGGCAACAGGTCAAACCGGCCAACGGCCCGTATCCGGATGCGGAGATGGTGGACTAAGGGGGTCTGAGCCAGGGCGGCAATTTTTTCCTCGACCGCAGCAAAGATGGCGGACACTTCGTCATGCGATCTTTTTAAATTATCGATCGAGCAGACCCACAAGGTGACGGCCGTGATTTTAAGCTCGATGCACCAAGCGAGCACGTCGTCCAGTTTTTTGGCACCAAGTTCGTAGACCTGTCGCGGATCATTGAACCCCTGCTTGAGTGCAGATCGGCGGTTGCCATCAAGAATGATTCCAATATGTCTGGGAACGAGCCGTCGGCGAATCTGACGTCGCAATCGTCGTTCATACCATTGGTAGAGTAGGTGAATCATTGGATAGTAGTATGGACCAGGTTCGGTCGCGTTCCAACGGGGCAAGGGACCAGGTTTGATTTATAATTTTAAAGTGACCCCATTCGCACCCCGGAGGGAACATGTCGTCTGAAAATGTGGTTTGGCATCACGCTACTGTGACACGCAAGCACAGGGAGGAGAGGAATGGCCACAAGGGCAGTGTGATATGGTTCACCGGCCTGTCTGGTTCGGGTAAGTCCACGCTGGCGCACGCCCTTGAAGATCGTCTCTTTAAGAAAAATTATCAAACCTATGTGCTGGACGGTGATAATGTCAGGCATGGTTTGTGTAGTGACCTTGGGTTCTCCGAATCCGACAGGGGAGAGAATATTCGCCGTATTGGCGAGATCGCAAAACTGTTTTCAGAAGCCGGAATTATTGTAATGACTGCGTTCATTTCACCCTTCAAGAAAGACCGTGAGTTGGTCAGAAGACTGCTTCCCCATGGTGATTTTCACGAGATCTACTGCCAGGCTTCGTTGGAAATATGTGAAGAACGTGATGTAAAAGGAATGTACAAAAAAGCACGACAAGGACTGATAAAAAATTTCACTGGTATCTCCTCTCCATACGAATCTCCCCTCAACCCGGAGTTGATGGTGAATACATCAGATACTGATATCGATGTATGTGTCGATCATCTTGTCGCCTATCTGTGTTCACGGTCCGTGTTCAGAGAACGGTCGACTTCACTGCTAAGCAGTACGTAGGATAGCAGGCATGTATAGCTGTTTTAATGAACGGACAAGATGGCAGAAAGATAACCCGTTTCTGTCGGTGCCCCTATGTGTCAACCTGATCCCATACACGCCTCGTATGGGATAACATCTATTTCAGGGTCACAGACACAGGATAAATAGCCATGCCAAAATCTGAATCAACTCTCCCAGAGAGCCAAGTGGCGCCTAATCCTTTCCTTGAAAAACGGACACGGCGCCAGTTCACGGCAGACTACAAACTGCGCATGATCACCGGGGCCCTTGCCTGCAAGCGTGGCGAGCTCGCTGCTTTGCTGCGCAGTGAAACCAGACCGACGATTCGATTTACACGTGTGTTACGTCCGTTAGAAAATCCGGATGAACATTAGGCGCGGCAGTGCGTTTAATCTGTTGGGCCGGGCAGTGCCGCTTATTATAGCGCTCATCGTTATTCCCATCTATCTCCGCGCTATCGGCGAGGCTCGTTACGGTGTGCTCGCCATTGTGTGGCTCTTCACCGGATATTTCGGTGTTTTCGATCTCGGTTTGGCCCGGGCGAGCGCATTTCACTTGTCTAGGCAGCACCAAGAAACGGTACAGACACGTGCCACGACCTTTTGGACCGCGTTATGGCTAAATATCGGATTAGGCATCATCGGCGCGGGTGTGGTGTATTTTGTGGCGGGCGCTGTGTTTTCCAATTTTTTTCATATGCCAGAAGCTTTACGGAAGAATGTGCTTGACAGTCTCCTCTGGATTGCCGCCGCGCTGCCTCTGACCACAATGAGTGGTGTGTTGATGGGGGCCATGGAGGCACGAGAGCAGTTTGGTTATATGAATGTGGTGTCTGTTCTTAATAATGCGGGCACCCAGCTTGTCCCACTTTTAGTTGCCCTGTTCATCAGTCCCAGTTTACTTTGGTTAATCCCGTCCGTGGTGTTAACTCGGATCGTCGGCCTGGGCGTCCTGTTCGCAGTGGTCTGGAAGATACTTCCCATCACCTTTCCTCCCGCATTCCACCGCGCGCGCGCGCGGGAACTATTGTCGTACGGCGGATGGATTTCTGTCAGCAACATGGTTGCGCCGATCTTAGTCACGATCGACCGAATATTGATTGGTGCGATGCTCAGTGCTCAGGCGGTGACCTACTATACAGTACCGTTCAACTTGGCGGCGCGGCTGTCCATCGTTCCCACCGCCTTGACGACAAGTTTATTCCCCCGGTTTTCCCGTGTGGAATCGGCGGATGGGCTTGAGCTTGCCGGACGGGGATTGACGGTTTTGCTAGCAGTCACAACGGTGTTGGCCGTCACCGGCATCATGTGCTTACCGTGGTTTCTCCAGTGGTGGATAAGCCCTGGCTTTGCCGAGAAAGCAGCCACGGTTGGGATCGTGTTGCTTTTCGGAACCTGGGTGAACGGTTTGGCCTATGTGCCTTATTCGCTTTTGCAGGGACAAAACAAGCCGGATGTCACCGCCAAGCTGCACCTGGTGGAATTGCCGTTCTTTCTGCTGGGTTTGGTAGCTGGCATTCATTGGTTTGGTCTTCTAGGTGCAGCACTTGCCTGGATGCTGAGGGTGACTGTGGACGGTTTTCTGATGTTCCTCTTCGCACGACTGTCTTTGCCCCTGAGAAAAATGGCGGTAGCTACAGCTATGATAGGTCTCGCGGTGATTATCGAGCCGGATACGCTGCTGAGTCTCCGCAGCGGCGCGGCGCTTGCTCTGGTGCTAATCTCGATAATATGGGCGATTAGCATATCGCCTCAATTGCGGGTGATAGGAAAGAGTTTGGTTTCGGCAACGTGGCGAACTCTTCATAAATCCTTGAGATAATCTCCCGGCTATGCAGAGGGACTCCCACAGGTTTTTCCCTGTGTCAGGATAGTTGTTGTGTTCATATAATCGCAGAAGAAGAGTAACAGGGGGCGGCAAGAGAGTGGAAAATGCCGCAGTACAGTGAAGAGTTCAAAGAGCAAGTTACGAAAGATGATGGCTAAGAACTGAGTTATCCCCACGAATTTTTCATGTAACCCAATGAAATTAAATAAATAGA
>CAZLQI010000003.1:0-209316 GCA_964561765.1 uncultured Chromatiales bacterium | reverse complement strand
TACGGGTAATGTCTTCGTCGGTCAGTTCGCGGTGGGTGCGGTCGACCATGCGGCCGAGTTTGCGGGCGTCGATGAAGAGGATCTCGCCGCGGCGATCGCGGAATTGGCCGTTTTTGCGGTCACGGGCTAGGAACCAAAGGCAGGCGGGGATTTGGGTCGAGTAGAAGAGTTGGCCGCGCAGGGCATCCGCCATCTGCCAGAGTTGGGCCTCATAGCCCACGGTAGCGCCGTTATCGTTCTTGTGGGGCCTCTTGCTGGCGCGGGCCATACGGCTCTTCTCCCGTTTTTGACGACTTGTCGGGGGATTGTAGCCCTGTTCCCGGGCGTGGCGGATTGCTGCGAGGTGGGAATGGGTGCCGCCTGCACGCCGACTCGAGGCGAATAACGGACACTATTCAATCTGTCTAATTAATGTACTACTTAGTAAATCGAGTATCGAGGCAAAGACACCCGAACGGCAAAGCGCCGTTTCTTCGTCGGCCTGTTTTTTGTCGGCGGTGATTAGCGATGACCGCTTTTCTTTGCCGCTTTTCCTCGTTTGTGAGGTCGTGTTTCCCTCGCACTTTATGAACTGTGTTCCTGTATCGTGATGGCGGCAATACGTGCCTTGCGCAGGGCCGCGCCAATCTGTGTGCCGCTCAGGCCCTGAGCGGTGAGGTCGCGGGCCTCGATCGTGGCGGCGGCCTGAAAGCGGGCACGCAGGATGCGCGGTTGGTCGAAGTCGCGAGCTTCGAAGCCGGGGCGTCCGCGAGCGTCGGCCTCGCAGGCAAGGAGGAAGTGTTCGAAGCGCTCGGGGCGGCGGAAGGCGTCGAGGGACTGAAACAGGTCCAGCGTAGTGTCGGCGCGCAGTTCGGCGGCGCGGTGGTAGTGCAGGTGATAACGGGTGACGTGCACGGCCAGTTCACGAAAGGCGCGGGGCGCCTTGAGCCGCGTGCACAGGGCCTCGACCAGGGGCACGCCGATGGCCTCGTGACCGATGTGCCGCGGCCAGTGTTCGGGCGGGGTCAACCCCTTGCCGACGTCGTGGACCAGGGCGGCGAAGCGGACCTCGGGGTTGGGCGAGAGTCGTGCGGCCTGGTCGACGCTCAGCATGACGTGCGCGCCGGTGTCGATCTCGGGGTGGTGTTGCTGCGGCTGCGGTATACCGAAGAGGTTATCGAGTTCGGGAAGCAGCCGGGCCAGCGCTCCGCATGTGCGCAGTACTTTGAAGAACACCGAGGGTTGCTCCTCGCCCAGGGCACGGACCAGCTCCGTCCATACCCGTTCGGAGACCAGGGTGTCGATCTCGCCACTGTCGACCATGGTGCGCATCAGTGCCTGCGTCTCATCGGCGACGCGAAACCCTAGTGGTGCGAGGCGTGCGGCAAAACGCGCCACGCGCAGGATGCGTACCGGGTCCTCGACGAAGGCCGGTGAGACGTGGCGCAGCAGGCGTCGTTGGAGATCGATCATGCCCTGATAGGGGTCGATGATCGTCCCCTCCGGGCTCTCGGCGATGGCGTTGATGGTGAGGTCGCGGCGGCGCAGGTCGGCTTCCAGACTGACGTCGGGGGCGGCCTGCACGACAAAGCCGGTATAGCCCGACCCGGTCTTGCGTTCGGTGCGTGCCAGGGCGTATTCCTCGTGGGTCTGCGGGTGGAGAAACACGGGGAAATCACGCCCGACCTGACGATACCCTGCTTTTAGCATGTGCTCGGGCGTGGCACCCACCACCACCCAGTCACGATCCTTGACCGTGAGTCCGAGGTGTTTGTCACGCACGCAGCCGCCGACGAGATAGGTCTTCATGGGGTGCTGGCTGGCTCCTGTGGGCAGGCGTTGCGGCTACGGTCGATGTGCCTGGCGGCGTATGGTGGTGTAGCGGTCATGGTTACCCCGCCAGACGGTTAGGTAACGGGGTGCCACGGTCTCCAGGGTGGTAGGAGTGAATTTGAAGACCTCCGGGAACGGGCCGTCGCAGACGCTGTCGATCTGCAGGGAACGGAAATTATCGCGCGAGAAGGGTTTGCCTGGCAGGTGTTCGAGGGCTTCGGCCTGAAGGCGTGAGAGCAACGGGCCGAGACCGATGATAGTGCGCCTTACCCCGCGCAGGGCGGCGACGCTGGCCACCAGTTCACGCAGGGTGTAGACCCGGGGTCCGCACAGATCGTAGCTCTGGGCGTAGGTGTGTGGATTGTCCAGGGCGAGGGTGAAGGTGGTGGCGACATCGCCGACATAGATCGGCGCGAAACGCGCCTTGGCACAGGCCAGCGGAAAGACCCATGGTGTCGCCTGCAGCAGTTGGGCAAAGCGGTTGAGAAAGCGGTCGTCCGGGCCGAAGATCACCGAGGGGCGAAAGCAGGTCACGTGAAAATCGGGACCGGCGGCCGCCAGGACCAGGGCCTCAGCCTTACCCTTGCTGCGCAGATAGTGACTGGGACCGTCGGGGTCGGCATGCAGAGCGCTCATGTGCAGCAGGCGGCGTACCCCGCTGGCCTGCGCCGCGTTGACCACCTTTTGCGCCAGTTCGACATGGGCCTCGTGAAAGCCGCGACCGCGATCACCGTGCTCGTTGAGGATGCCGACCAGATTGATGACAGTGTCCTGGCCGGCAAAATGGTGGGTCAGCGCCCGTTCGTCATGCACGTCGGCCTCGATCAGCTCCACCGTGGGCAGCACCAGCAGGTCACGGTGCTGCTCACGGCGACGGGTCAGCACACGCACAGGATGCCTCTCGCCACTCAACCGGCTGACCAGATGGGTCCCGAGAAAGCCGGTCCCGCCCAAGACGCAGATGGATTGCTTGCGCATGGTCTGTCTTGCCTCGCAAATGCAGTATGTGTTGTAACGTCCAGCGTGTGTTGGCGTCGTGTTTGATGCGATGGCCCGGTGCCCGATAGGCATTCTCACCGTATATGCTGACATGGTAGGGGAAAAACACCGCCAGTACACCTTGCAGTTATGCCGGTGGTGTACGGTCTGTGCAGTTGATTGTCCGGACAGTTTGGTGGGTGGTCAAGCTATCTTGTGGAAACTTAAAGGTTTATCCTGCGTCTATACTTTAGACGGGAGACTGTCCTGGGCGGGATTGAACGCATCTGCTGGTATGAGGCACCGGATGTCCACGAACACAGAACAACACTGATGAGGAGTTCCCATGGGTTTTACCGTAGTCAACCCCTTTGATGGCACCGCGATCAGGGAGATAGCTGCCTGGGATGAGACGGAGATTGAAACGGCGCTGGCCCAGGTGGCGAGTGCGACCCCGCAGTGGGCGCAGTGGCCCATGGCGCAGCGCTGTGCACTCATGGTCCGGGTAGCTGCAGTCTTGCGCGAGCGCCGCGAGGAGCTTGCCGGTCTCATGAGCGCCGAGATGGGCAAGCTCATCGGCGAGGCCCGTGGCGAGATCGATAAATGCGCCTGGGTCTGTGAGTTTTATGCCGAGCAGGCGCCGGTCTTTTTGGCCGATGAGTGCATAGACAGCGATGCCGGCAAGAGCTACGTCTGCTACCTCCCGCTGGGGACGGTGCTCGCCGTTATGCCGTGGAATTTTCCCTTCTGGCAGGTGTTTCGCTTTGCCGCTCCGGCCTTGTGTGCGGGCAATACTGGTGTACTCAAGCATGCCTCGAATGTGCCCCAGTGTGCACTGGCCATCGAGGACGTGTTCACTCAGGCGGGCTTCCCCGAGGGGGTGTTTCGCACGTTGATGATCCCGGCCTCGCGGGTGCAGCGGGTGATCGAGGACTCGCGCGTGCATGCCGTGACGTTCACGGGCAGTGAGTCGGCCGGGCGCAAGGTGGCGGCGGCGGCCGGGGCCAGCCTGAAGAAGTGTGTGCTGGAGCTGGGGGGCTCGGATGCCTTCATTGTACTGGAAGATGCCGACCTCGATCTTGCGGTCAAAAATGCGGTGGCTTCGCGGTTTCTCAATGCCGGCCAGAGTTGTATCGCCGCCAAGCGCTTTATCGTGGTCGATGCCATCGCCGAGGACTTTCTGGCACGCTTCAAAGCGGTGGTTGAGGCGCTCAATCCGGGTGATCCCGGCGATGCGTCCACCACCCTGGGGCCGATGGCGCGCCAGGACCTGCGTGACGAGTTGCACATGCAGGTGCGCGACAGCCTGGCTGCGGGTGGCGTGGCGGTAACCGGATGTGAGCCCCTGCCGGGTCGGGGGGCTTTCTATAAGGCCTCGATTCTGGACCGGGTGGCTGCGGGGATGCGGGCCTATCACGAGGAATTGTTCGGGCCGGTCGCCATCGTGATCCACGCGCGGGACGAAGAGGATGCCTTGCGCATCGCCAACGGTTCGGAGTTTGGCCTGGGGGGCAGTGTGTGGACCCGTGACGTGGCGCGGGGCGAACGCCTGGCCCGGCGTGTGGAGTCCGGGGCGGTCTTCGTTAATGGTCTCGTCAAGAGTGACCCGCGTCTGCCCTTTGGCGGGATCAAGCATTCCGGCTTCGGACGCGAACTGTCGCGCCACGGTATCCAGGAGTTTGTGAACGCCAAGACCGTGTGGATTCGATAGGCAGTTCTGACGCTGCCATTCGATGAAAGAAATGGCCGTTGAGATCCTTAATAAAAGAGAAAGAATTGCAGATATCGCAATAATATCATCTGATGCAAATAATGAAGTTATCGGTCTGATTGAGATAAAATAGGAGGATTACTTAAATCGATACGAGGCGTATTTCAGAAAGGATTTGAATGAATACAATCTGCCACCTATAGAGAAAAAGAAATTCAAAACATTATCGGATAACGCGGCGACATTCAGCTAACAGGCCCCATTTGATACGGATATTTTTTTGCGGCGTTTGAGTCAGGCTAAAAAAGCCTGGTACAACTCAAACGTCACGCGGGCCATAAACCAACCCTAACCCCCTGTCATCGACATGAAGCGAACGAGCTGCCCAGGCCTTTCCTTGAACTCGTGGCGCTCGGGCTTGAGGGCGATGGCCTGGCGGACATGTTGTTGCAGTTCCTCGTCGCTGATGCCGGCGCGCAGTAACGGGCGCAGTGCGTAGCTGCGCTCCTGACCCAGGCACAGATAGAGCGTGCCGTCGACGCTCAGGCGCACCCGATTGCAGGTTGCGCAGAAATGCTGGGAGATAGGAGTGATGAAACCGATGCGCAGGTCGGTGCCGGCGACCTGCACGTAACGCGCGGGACCACCACCGGGCATGACGCCGGGCAGTAGTTCAAAGCGTTCGGCCAGGCGACGTTTGACGGTGTGCAGATCCACATAGTGGTCGACAGCCGCGCGACCGGTATCACCCACGGGCATGGTCTCGATGAAGCGCAGGGTGAAGTCGTGTTCGATACAAAACCGGACCATGTCCTCGATTTCATCCTCATTGATGCCCTTCATGACCACCATGTTGATCTTGATGGGTTGGAAGCCCACGGCCCGAGCGGCCATCAGTCCGTTGAGCACCTTTTCCAGCTTACCGCCAGTGATCTCTTTGAAGCGTCCGGGGCGCAGGGTGTCGAGGCTGACGTTGATGCGGGAGATGCCGGCCGCGTGCAGATGGGTGGCATGGTGGGCTAGGCGGGTCGCATTGGTGCTCATCGACAGGTCTTCGACACCCGGCAGTCTGGCCAGGCGGTAGACCAGATCGGACAATCCGTGGCGTACCAGAGGCTCGCCACCAGTGATGCGAAACCGGCGTGTCCCCAGTGCACCGAAGGCACGGATGACACGCTCTATCTCATCGAAGCGCAACCAGTGTTCTGGTTCTTCAAAATCGCGAAAACCTCGCGGCATACAATAGAAACAGCGCAGGTCGCAGCGGTCAGTGACTGACAGGCGGAGGTATTCGATTTGACGGCCGAACGGATCGGTGAGCGGTGGATGCATAGGCCTTACCCTCGTCAGCGTCGTTCAGCCCCGCTGATGGTGTTACCACGATGGTGTGTTCAGGCACGATGATAGTGTATGAAAGTATATCCCAAAACCTGGGGTACTGCCGTGCAGAACAATGCGGATACTCGATAAATAACCTATATATTAAATGGTTATTAGACGGCCTCGGTAGAGAGCTATAGCGGTATCGGCGTATCCGTCTGGGCCGTGGTGTCCGCGGACGTATCTGCCTGGTCGGTGCCGCGTGGCCAGAGTACTGGCCACAGTCGTACAAAGAAGATCAGCAGGCCAGACCAGGCAAGCAGGCCGCCTGCGATAATCAGTACATGTATATGGGCAAAAAAACCACCCACAAATAGCCATAGCCCGAGATGTACAAGGCCCTGTTGCACCCATGCCCAGGCACCCAGGCGAATCGGGTTACCGGTGAAGCGCGGTAGCATGTGTTCACCCAGGCCGAAGATCATGAAGACTAGGAAACCCAGGGTAAAAACGTGTAATGGCGCTGGACGTATGCTTCCGGGCGCAAACAGTCCGCCGTAGACAGGCAGAGCGGCACCCGCGAGGAACAGGTAGGTGACGGCGGCAAGCACGGCGATGCGCCCGCTGCGCTCCATGTCCAGACCGATGTGACGGGTGGCGCTGGCCTGCTTCGTCGGGGTCGTGGCGACCAGAGCCAGTGCTTCCTGTAGGCTTTGTACACCGATGGCCTTGAGTTCGCCATCGATGACCAGCGCAGGGACGGTCTTGAGGCGCAGTTGGCTGACCAGCGCCTTGCCCTCGGGTTGACCCATGTCGAGCACGGCAAAGTCGAACTCGTGTTGTTGGGAGACATCGCGCCAGATCCGTTCGGCCTGATGGCAGGAGGAGCACCATTCCGAGACCATCAGTTGTACTTTCATCGCGATATCATCCCCTGCGCGGTCGTGCCAGAGTTTAGTCCGAACAACGCATACATTGCACGTCGTAGCGCTCGATCCAGGTGTGCAGGGCCTCGATGGCGGCCTGTCCAGTGTGCAGCTTTTCCATTGCCTTTTGCGGGTCGTCGGGCCGCACTACCACCAGCCAGGCGTCGCCGTAGGGGTCGACGTTGACGAAACCGGGGTTGTCCTGCACGGCGGGGTTGATGCGCACGATGGTGGCGTCGAAGGGAGCGGGGATGCCACCGGCCCATTTTCCCGATTCCAGGCGTGCCACTGATTTTCCGGCTGGACGATGGGCGCCTATTTTTTTGAAAAAGACATATTGCACGCGACCGGCCATGGTCTGGGCGGGGTCAGTGATGCCCAGAGTATAACAACCATCTTCCTCCGGACGCGCCCAGACGTAATCCAGATCATAGAGCAGATCATCGGGCAGTTCGCAGCCGCGGTATTCAGACATGGCTATCCTTTCGGACCGTAGTGGCGCACGGTGAGTGTAATGTTGAACGTGAACAGGGCGATGCCGGCCCAGGACAAAGCCCCGCCGAGGGTGATAAGCCAGGTATGCAGCGTCAGCCAGCCGGCGGCCATCAGCCACAGTCCCAGATTGACGAGATAGAGCTGGATGTTGGCCAACCGCTCGGAGTACAGGGCGCGACCGGAGAACCGTGGCAACACATGAAACGCCACGCCGTAGATCATCATGCCAACAAAACCGAGTAACATGATGTGGGCATGGAGCATGGCGACATTGCCGGGTATCCAGTCCGGGTTTATCAGCCACGCAATGGCGATCAGTCCGCCCAGCAGGGCATAGATAAGGCTCAAGGTGATAAATAGGCGGTTACGTTCGTGCATAGTTGCCTAGTATATTGCTACCATAATATCCGAGTGTCAAACTTGGGTACCTTGTCCGGGGTCCAAAAAGGTGGAGACAGCAGGGTGGTTATAACAGCAGATAAGGTGATGACAGAGCCGGAGCGCGTGCGCGCGGTCTATCTCTTTGCTGATCTGGATGAGATGCAGTTCGCGCGTGTTATGGCGGATGTGCGGGCCCTGTCAGTGCTGCGCACCGAGGCCCTGTTTGCCCAGGGACAGTCGGCCGATCGTTTCTATCTGCTGCTGAGCGGACAGATCAAGCTCTACCGTCTGTCGGCGGGGGGAAATGAAAAGGTCATCGAGATCATCCAGCCGGACCAGACCTTTGCTGAAGCGCTGATCTTTTTGGCGGATAATCGCTACCCGATCCATGCCGAGGCCCTGGAGGACGCAACGCTGCTGAGTTTCAGCCATGCGCTGTTTAAAAACCTATTACACGAGTCGGTGGACACCTGTTTTCGCCTCATGGGTTTGATGAGCATGCGCTTGCACCATCACGTCAACGAGATCGAGCGCCTGACACTGCACAATGCCACCCACCGCCTGGTCTCCTACCTGTTGCGCCAGGAGGCACACGTCGGCGACGGGGGGGCGCAGGTGTATTTGCCCGCCTCGAAACACACCGTGGCCTCACGTCTGTCAATACAGCCCGAGACACTCTCGCGCATTCTCGCGCGGTTGACGACCCAGGGGTTGATGCGGGTGCAGGGCACGCATATCACCTTGCTTGATCTGGAAGCGTTGCGCCATCTGGCCGATACGCCGTGATTTCCCGTGCCTGCTTTGATTCAGGTCAAGGTGGTGTGCGTGGCGCTGTCGTACCGTTGGCCCCTGGGTCGGCCCTCGAAGAAGTATGCCCGGCGCCATTCATGTGACAAGTCCCCCCTCGGCGACCCCGGTCTGCCTTTTATGCCGTGGCGGTGTGCCGCGCGTGCAGTAATCGGGCCGGGGCCAGGCCACAGAAACAGGCGCGTGACGCCACGGCCAGCTGACACCCCTATGCGGTGATAGACGATGAGATAAACGTGTGAGCGCTATAACGCAACTCTGGTTTACATTGCGTGATATTGTGCCGGGCACGGCGGTATCTGTCGGGCTTTCTGCCGATTGGGGCCTGGGGGTGGTGCTGGCCATGGGCGTGATGTTGGTAGGGTTTCAGTTTGCCCGAACGTCGGTGGGCAAGATAACCGGTCGCTCAGGTCAGGCGCAGGTCGGTTTTAGCCTGCTGCGCTGGAACTCGATGGTGCCCTGGCTGCGCCCGGTATTGACCCGACCGTATCTATTGACAGGGCTGCGCCTGTTGACGGCACTGGTCTTTGTGCTGGTCATCTATGCCGGGTTGTTCGGCACGCCGATGGCCTCGCGTAACCTGGCGACAACGTTGACCTGGACCTGGTGGTGGACCGCCATGGTACTGGCCGTGCTGTTTGTCGGCAGCGCCTGGTGTGCCCTCTGTCCCTGGGATGCCCTGGCGACGTGGCTGGTGCGTCGTCGTTTGTGGCTGCGCGGTGATGCGGGACAGTTGCGCGGTGTGCGTGTCCCGCGGGTGTTGCGCAACATCTGGCCAGCACTGGTGATGCTGATCGTCCTGAGCTGGCTGGAACTGGGGCTGGGTGTCATGCTCAGTCCCTACGCAACAGCCATCCTGGCGCTGCTCATGGTCGCCTTGGCGGCGGTGTCGCTGGTCGTGTTCGAGAAAAAGGCATTTTGCCGTTATTTCTGTGCGATTGGGCGCACGCTGGGGGTCTACGGTCAGCTCGCGCCGATCGCCCTGCGGCCCGTCGATACGCAGATCTGCCGGCGTTGTGAGACCCTGGCGTGCTATCACGGGACGGCCGATATCGAACCCTGTCCGACGCAGCTGGTGATGGGGCGGTTGCGCGAAAACACGTACTGTATCTCCTGTGGCGCCTGTGCACTGGATTGCACCTACCAGAATGTCGCCTGGCAGTTGCGACCACTGGCCTATGAGGCGCTACACGAGGTACGCCCAAGCCTGGACCAGGCGGGTTTCATCCTGGGTCTGGTCGCATTGACCAGTTTCCATGGATTGACCATGCTGCCGGGCTGGGCGCAGACGCAGCGTGTGCTGGCGCGCATGCTGGGAGACGGCGGGCAGGTGTTGTGGAGTTTCACACTTGGCATGGCTGGCGCCCTGATCATGCTGGTTACTCTGTTTGCGGCGGTGGTAGGATTGACGGTTTATTTGCTGGGTCGAGAGTGCGGAGCCGGGCATGAACCGATCGCCTACCGGCGGTTGTTTACGGTATTGGTCCTGGCCTTGCTGCCGTTGGCATTCAGTTATCAACTGGCGCATAACCTCACCCATCTCGTGCGCGTGGCCGGGGGGGTTGGCACCGTGTTGTTCAATCCACTGGGGACCGGCACTGTGGCCCCGAATGCGGTGCAGCCCCTGCCTCCCCTCCTTGGCCCGGGAATACTCGACGGCGTACAGGCGGGACTGCTGCTCGTCGGGTTTTGGCTGGCACTGCGCCTGTTGTGCCAGCGTACACGCCTGCTCATAGGCGCCACGACACGGCTGCATGGTTGGCAACTGTGGCCGATGCAGGCGCTTATCCTGGCGGTGTCATTGTTTAATCTATGGTTGTTGATGCAACCGATGATCCTGCGGGCATGAACGTAGAGGGAGGTACAGTACAGGTCGCCGCTGCTTGGTTACATCACCTGACATGTGCCCGACAAAGACTGATCGGGTGTCGAACAGCAGATATGATACCGGGCCCTGAACAGAGGCGGTACGGGGGATCTATCAGTTGACGCGAAGAGAGGAAGAATACAATGAACGAACACGCCGAGTGCGTCGATTTACGCCAACATGGCAATGTGCCTTATCACACTTATGCCTATTACCGCTTCCGGGAATTACCTCCGGGGGAGGTGTGGGAGGTGCTCACCGATGAGGAGCCAGCGCTGCTGATGGAAAGCGTCAATTTACAGCTTCGCCATGCCCTGGCCTGGAATACGATCGAGGACGGTCCCCCGTTGTGGCGTTTGCAACTGCGCCGCAGGGAGGATACCGAGGCGGCGTCCCTTGTCGATGTCCTGGAGCGCGATCACCTGCGTCTGCACACGCTTTTTGCCGATGCCATACATCGTGTCGGGGTCGGAGATCTGGCGCGTGCAGGGGCGGTCTTTCAACAGTTTACCCAGGGGCTGCGGTGCCATATCCATGCCGAGAATGAGTTGTTGGCGCCGTCGTTTCAGGCACCCCGCAGTTCACTGGAGGACGATCCGACCTCCATTATGCTGCGCGAACACACGGCGATCCTGGACCAGGTGAGCATTCTGGAGACGTTGTTTGCCGCCGCACCGGTACAAGATGAGTTGGCGCCGCTATTCGCTCTGCTGTCCGGGCAGATGGCCAAGCATGAGGGGCGCGAGGAACTCAACCTGTTCCCGCGCTGGCGTGCTGCCCTGCAGCAGGCACCGGCCGGGAGCGAGGTGCAACTGGTGGAGCGTCTCAAGGCGGTACTGAATGACAAAGAGGCAGGCACTCCACTCGGCGAATGACCCGGCGCGGCATGTACTACATTCAGAGGGTTTGGTAGTACAGGTTTTGCGGGTGCTTGGCCTGAGCGAAGAAGAACCAGCGCTCGGCAATCAGTCCGGCGTACTGAATGATGAAGGCGGTGAGCAGCACCACGCCGGACTTGTCCTGCATGCCAAGCCACAGCAATACGATGGGTAGTGGAAAGACCAGTGTGAGGAAAATCCACTTCACCGATTTGAGAAAGGCGGTGGTCTTGTGGTGGAAAAAATCGCGGGTGTTGAAGGAGCCGCCCATCTGCCCCTGGGCCCGTTGCACGACGATGGAATGGCGCACGCCAATGGCCGTCTGTAGCGAAGATATGTACTTGATGTGGGCATTGCGCCACAGTGCGGCGGTGCGGGTCAGACAGGCCGCCAGCGTGATGCCGATGGCCCACAGGCCATAGAAATCCGTCAACGCCGGTGCCTGGGCGTGGGCGAAGGTGGTGGCGAGGGTGAAGCCCGAGGCCATGCCCAGCAGGGTGTAGTTGATGACCGTCAGCGGGCTGGCCCATTCCTGCAGAAATTTGATGCAGGCGTAAATCATGCCTGTGCACAGGAACAGGGTAAAGGCCATGATGGCACCCAAGCCTCCTATCACCAGACTGAGGTTGATGGGGACCCCGGTCGGCGTGGTGAAGATGGCCTTGTCCCAGTGCATGTAGTGCATTACGGCGTAGATGAACACCAGGCCGAGGGTGGTGGGCAGGGCGATCACCTCGCGTGCGAGCCAGGAGGTACGCCAGCGTGTGGCGGAACGCCAGGCCCGCTCCGGATGGCCTAAATGGAAAAATGAGGCCAGTAGGCCACCGGCAAGGAACAGCAGAGCCAGGCCGCTACCCAGGCCGTAGAAGGTGGTGGTGTTCTGGACGGGCAGTAGTTCAAAGGCCGAATAGTACTGGCCGGTGAACAGGGCCAGGAACAGGCCCTGGCCGACGCCAATCAGGGTGGTGAGAAAGATAACGGAGAAGGCCGGGCGCATTCTTATAGGTCCTCAGTATTCACATTCCGGTTAGCGGTCGGTAACGAGGTCGTGGTGCTCATGTGCCTCGCGAATTGATAACGGCAAACGGACCGACCCGGGTAAGCACCGGCAGCGTTTACCAACTCGTTGAATCGTCCAGAGTTGGCTCGGTGACCGGTGTGCCGTGGCCGCGTTGCTCTTTTTTCAGCGGATTGTCGGCGCGCACGAGTTCGTCTTCGTGGATGGCCATACGTGTTTTGCGTCGCGGCAGATAGTGGTTGGCCGGTTTGGTGCCCCACTCGGGCATAAGCTGGTAGCCACCGTTTTCGCGGATCGCCACGGAGACCTCGGAGTCGGGATCGTGCACATCACCGAACAGGCGGGCGCTGGTCGGGCAGGCCATGACGCAGGCCGGTTTGCGCTCGGACTCTGGCAAGCTCTCGTCATAGATGCGGTCCACGCACAGCGTGCATTTCTTCATTACCTTCTGATGTTCATCGAATTCGCGCGCACCGTAAGGACAGGCCCAGGAGCAGTATTTGCAACCGATGCACTTGTCGTAGTCCACCAGCACGATACCGTCTATCTCGCGTTTATGGCTGGCACCCGTAGGGCAGACCGGCACGCAGGGGGGGTCTTCGCAGTGCAGACAACTCTTGGGAAAATGCACGGTTTCGGTAGTGGGAAAGGTCCCCACCTCAAAGGTCTGCACACGATTGAAAAAGGTACCGGTCGGGTCCGCCCCGTAGGGGTGATCATCGGACAGGTAGCCGGCACTGCCGGAGGTGTTCCATTCCTTGCAGCTGGTGACGCAGGCGTGGCAGCCCACACACACGTTCAGATCGATGACCAGTGCTAGTTGCGGCATGACGGTTTTACTCTGTAAGAGGTGCACTGCGTGACGGATGCGTGCCGCCGGGTGGCGAATGGACCGTGGTGTTATCGTTTGCGCTTGCCCAGCGGCAACAGGCCGGAGAAGTACGCCTGCCAGGCTGGGCGCTCACCGGTTCCGGGCAGTGGTTTCATCGGCTCGAACTGTGGCCAGGTCTCCTGGGTTTCATCCGCAGCGGCCTTGTAGACGCGTACCCGTACATCATACCAGCCGGCCTGGCCCGTGACCGGGTCGGAGTTCGAGAGATGTTCACCGTCCTCGTTGGGTGGCAGTTCCTCGGCGATCAAGTGATTGAGCAAGAAGCCCTTCTTTGATTCGTTGGCGTCCTGGTCGAGATTCCACGCCCCCGATGCCTTGCCGATGGCATTCCAGGTCCACACGGTGCCGGGTTCGACCGCCTCGGAGAAGCGGCACATGCAGCGCACCTTGCCGTGCATGGACTCGACCCAGATCCAGTCGCCATCGTCGAAACCGCCCTTTTGGCCCAGTGAGGGGTGGAGATAGAGGTAGTTGTGGGCATGGATCTGGCGCAGCCAGGCATTTTGCGAATCCCAGGAATGATACATTGCCATCGGCCGTTGGGTAATGGCATTGAGCGGGTATTTCTGTTTGTCTGTGAGTTGCGTTTCCAGTGGTTCGAAGTAAAACGGCAACGGGTCGAAGTGGGTCTCGATGCGCTTGCGCAGCTGGTCCGGCGGCTGTTTACCGGCACGTTTTCCCTGTGCGGCCAAGCGGAACTTCTGCAACACCTCGGAGTAGATGTGGCAGTTGATCGGCTCATCGTAGCGGGTCATGCGGTGTTCCTGGGCCCAGCGCAAGTAGCCCCGGTTCCAGTTGCGCATGTATTGGTAGGACTTGGGCAGCTCGTAGTGATAGATGCAGTTGTTCTTTGCGTACATCTCCCACTGATTGGGGTTGGGCTCGCCTTTCATGAATTTCTCGCCATCTTTGCCGCGCCAGCCGGCAAGGAAGCCGATCCCCGAGCCCGGTTCGGTCTCGTAGTTGACGATAAAGTCCGGGTAGTCGCGGAATTTGCGCGTACCGTCCTCATTGACGAAGGCGGGCAGGCCCAGGCGCGAGCCCAGCTCGATGAGCACCTCCTGGAACGGCTTGCACTCACCCTTGGGTGGTACCACCGGGATACGCACCGAGTCCACCGGGCCGTCGAACTCGGAGATGGGCCGGTCGAGCATGGACATGGCGTCATGGCGTTCCAGATAGGTGGTATCGGGCAGCACCAAATCGGCATAGGCCACCATCTCTGACTGGAAGGCGTCGGCGACGATCAGGAAGGGGATCTTGTAGTCGCCGTTGTCATCCTTGTCGTTGAGCATGGTACGCACTTCGACGGTATTCATGGTGGAATTCCAAGCCATGTTCGACATGAAGATGAGCAGGGTGTCGATGGCGTAGGGGTCTTGGCGCCAAGCGTTGGTGATGACGTTGTGCATCAGGCCGTGGGCCGCCAGTGGGAATTCCCAGGAGAAGGCCTTGTCGATGCGCACCGGTTGATTGTTCTCGTCGACGAACAGATCATCGGGGTCCGCTGGCCAGCCCAATGGCATACCGTTGAGCGGGGTATCGGGCTTGACGTCATCCGGTCCCTTGGGCGTCTTGGCACAGGGGGGGATCGGGCGCGGGAAGGGCGCCTTGTGGCGGAAACCGCCGGGGCAGTCGATGGTGCCTAGCAGCGTCATCAGGATCGACAGCGCGCGAATGCTCTGAAAACCGTTGGAATGGGCCGCCAGGCCGCGCATAGCATGGAAGGAGACCGGGTTGCCGGTCACGGTGTCGTGCTCCTTGCCCCATACATCGGTCCAGGCAATGGGTAGTTCTATTTTCTCATCACGTGCGGTGATCCCCATTTCGTAGGCCAGGCGCTTGATGGTCTCGACTGGGATACCGGTGACCTTTGCGGCCCACCTGGGGGTGTACTGCTCGACGCGTTCCTTGAGTAGCTGAAAGGCCGGTTTGACCGGTGTGCCATCGGCGAGTGTGAAGGCACCGAGCAAATACGGGTCGACACCCTCGGCATGAGTCGCCACGGCGTTGTCACTGCGGCGGTCCCACCAGAACTGATTTTGAGGATCATAGCAGCCCGGCTCGACCTTGATGCTGGCGTCGCGTATGAACATGCCATAGTCATTGGACGGGACATCCTGGTTTACCAGTTCGGCTGCATTGGTATAGCGAGTGAGAAACTCACGGTCGTAGAGACCCTTTTTGATGAGCTCGTGGATGAGGGCAAGGATCAGGGCGCCATCAGTACCGGGTTTGATCGGCACCCACTCATCGGCAATGGCCGAGTAGCCAGTGCGCACCGGGTTGATGGAGATGAAACGCCCGCCCTGGCGTTTGAATTTGGACAGGGCCATCTTCATTGGGTTGGAGTGGTGATCCTCGGCTGTGCCGATCATCACGAACAGCTTGGAACGGTCCAGGTCGGGGCCGCCGAACTCCCAGAATGAACCACCGATAGTGTAAATCATGCCGGTGGCCATATTCACCGAGCACAAGCCGCCATGAGCGGCATAGTTCGGGGTGCCAAACTGTTTGGCGAACAGGCCGGTCAGTGCCTGCATCTGGTCACGGCCGGTAAATAATGCGAACTTTTTTGGATCGCTGGCACGCAGCTTCTTGAGGCGCTCCTCCATCATCTGCAAGGCGTCATCCCAGCTGATCTCCACGAAGTCGGCCGCACCACGCTCACTGCCGGGGCGGCGCATCAGCGGTTTGGTCAGCCGTGCGGGGGAGTATTGCTTCATGATGCCCGAGGCACCCTTGGCGCAGATAACCCCCTTGTTGAGGGGATGATCGGGATTGCCCTGGATATAGCGGACCTCACCATCGCAGACCGTGACACGGATGCCACAGCGACACGCACACATGTAACAGGTGGTATTCTTGACCTCGATGCGACCGACCGAGGCCGCATTCAGCGGAGCGCTGTGTGCCATAGTGCTGATGTCCTAATCGTAGGATGAGTCATTAGAGTGGGAACGCGCCACTATACCAATCGGACCGGGTCTAGCCCCAATCAGCATTATTAAAAGATATATAAAATATAATGATATCAATATATTCGGCGCACAGGTCGGCCCGTGAGGGCCGCTTTTACATCGCGCCTCGATTGCTGATAATTTATCGTCAATAAAAGGGACGCAAAAATAATAAACCCAGTTTATAGTAAGGAAAGATAAAACTGTTTGGAATTCTCTAAGCGGATCGCTAAGGTAGGGCCTCCAAAATAGTATATAATGGCAAGTGCCATATCGGCATATTGCATCCAATACCGAATACGAGGAGAGCCATGACCAAGCTAGTGAATCCGCACGGTGGTGGCGCGCTCAAGCCCCTGCTGCTGGAAGGGGGCGCGCTGGAGAGAGAAACGGCGCGGGCGGCTACATTGCCACAAGTGCGCATCACATCTCGCGAAACCGGCGATCTCATTATGATGGGCATCGGCGGCTTTACCCCGCTCAACGGCTTCATGACCCAGGCCGACTGGCAGGGTGTCTGCGATAGCTATACGATGGCGGACGGCCTGTTCTGGCCCATCCCCATCACTCTCTCCACTGATACCGCCACTGCGAATGGTGTCGAGGTGGGCAGCGACATCGCCCTCGTCAGCGACGAGACGGGTGAGGTGATGGCGACCATGACCGTCACCGAAAAGTACACCATTGACAAGGCACGTGAGTGCCAGCAGGTGTACAAAACGACCGATACCGAACACCCGGGTGTACAGATGGTGATGGGCCAGGGCGAGGTCAACCTGGCCGGACCGGTGCAGGTGTTGTCCACAGGTGATTTCACCGAGAAATACGCCGATCTCTTCCTGACTCCCGCCCAGACCCGTGCCCTGTTCGATGCCAAGGGCTGGAGCACGGTTGCCGCCTTCCAGACCCGCAATCCGATGCACCGCTCGCATGAATACCTGGCCAAGATTGCCATCGAGATCTGTGACGGTGTGCTGATTCACTCCCTGCTGGGTAAGCTCAAGCCGGGTGATATTCCCGCCGATGTGCGTGCCAAGGCCATCAATGTGTTGACGGAGAACTATTTTGTTGCTGACACGGTGATCCAGGCCGGCTATCCGCTGGACATGCGCTATGCGGGTCCGCGTGAGGCGCTGCTGCACGCCCTGTTCCGCCAGAACTACGGGTGTTCACATCTCATCGTTGGACGTGATCATGCCGGTGTGGGGGACTATTATGGTCCCTTCGATGCGCACCACATCTTTGACGAGATTCCGGCCGGAGCACTGGAGACCCAGGCGTTGAAGATCGACTGGACCTTCTGGTGCAACAAGTGTGAGGGCATGGCCTCGATGAAGACCTGTCCGCATGATGCCGCAGATCGTCTGTTGCTCTCCGGCACCAAACTACGCAAGGCCTTGTCCGAAGGTAAGGATGTCCCCGATCACTTCAGCCGTCCGGAAGTGCTGACGATTTTGCGTGAATACTACGCCAGTCTCGCTGATGACGAGAAGGTGGAAGTCAAGCTAAGTGGCCATTCGGCCCGATAACGGCGTTGCTATCCCTCGTCCGTAGGGCAGGATGCATTGCATTAAAAATCTTATAGACTAGAAGGAGTTACGACCATGCCAACATTTGTACGTACCGACAAGTGCGATGGCTGCAAGGGGCAGGACAAGACCGCTTGCATGTACATTTGCCCCCACGATTTGATGAAGCTCGACAAGGACGGTTCAGCAACCGGCCATGCCATGAAGGCCTGGAATCAGGAGCCGGAGCAGTGCTGGGAGTGCTATTCCTGCGTGAAGATATGTCCGCAGCAGGCCATCGAATGCCGGCATTATGCCGACATCGTACCGTTGGGGGCGTCAGTTCAGCCTCTGCGTGGCAGCGACTCCATCATGTGGACCATCAAGTTCCGCAATGGCAACATGAAGCGCTTCAAGTTCCCGATTCGCACCACGCCGGAAGGCTCAGCCGATCCAACGGCAGGGTTCTCGGACGCAGATCGCTCCAAGCTGGAGGATCCGCAGTTTCTTTTCACTGATGATGTGCACAGCTGCGACATGAGCCAGTTCGTCAGCAACTGAGCGGGTGATGAACCAGACGAAAACCATGCATGGGTTGTTAGCGTGTCGGGCACGCCTCAGCAGAGGATCGCGCAGACGGTAATACGTGCCGCCCATGCAGTGAGACAAACATATTAAAAGAGAGGTATACGAAGATGGCCGAGTATGAATTTGGCAATCCAGATGTGATCGAGGAAGAAGTCGATATCCTGATCATCGGTGGAGGCATGGCAGCCTGTGGTGCAGCCGTGGAGATCAAGCGCTGGACCGAAGGCACCGATATCAAGATCAAGCTGATCGACAAGGCCGCAATGGATCGTTCCGGTGCTGTAGCGCAAGGCCTGTCCGCGATCAACACCTACATGGGCGAGAATGATCCTTCAGACTACGTCCGTATGGTACGTACCGATCTCATGGGCATCATTCGTGAGGATCTGGTCTATGATGTCGGCCGTCACGTTGACAGTTCCGTGCATCTGTTCGAGGAATGGGGCCTTCCGGTGTGGAAACAACCGGGTGACGAAGGCAAGAAACTGCCTGAGGGTGGCAAGCCCGTTCGCTCCGGCAAGTGGCAGATCATGATCAATGGTGAGTCCTACAAGTGGATTGTCGCCGAGGCCGCAAAAAAAGCGCTGGGCATGGACAACATTCAGGAGCGTGTGTTCATCGTCAAGTTGGTCAATGACAAGAATGATCCTGAGCGCGTCGCCGGTGCCGTTGGTTTTTCGGTACGCGAAGACAAGGTCTATGTCTACAAGTTCAAGTGTTGCCTGCTCGTGTGTGGTGGTGCGGTAAACGTGTTCCGTCCGCGCTCGGTGGGTGAAGGTCAGGGCCGTGCCTGGTATCCGGTGTGGAATGCCGGTTCGACCTATGCCATGGGGCTTGAGGCCGGTGCCGAAGGTACCATGTTGGAAAATCGCTTCGTGCCTGCCCGATTCAAGGATGGTTACGGTCCTGTGGGCGCCTGGTTCCTGTTGTTCAAGGCCAAGGCCATGAATGCCAAGGGCGAAGATTACCAGACCAAGAACGCGCATCTGCTTGAAGAGCACAACTATGGCACGCATGCCCATGGTCATGTGATGGGTACTTGTCTGCGCAACCACCTCATGATGGAGGAGATGCGCAACGGTGACGGTCCCATCATCATGGATACGCCGTCAGCGTTGGCCAAACTGGCCGAGACCATGACGCCCAAAGAGATCAAACACCTTGAGGCCGAGGCCTGGGAAGACTTCCTGGATATGACCATCGGTCAGTGTGGTGTGTGGGCGGGCGAAAACATCGAGCCCGACAAAGAGGTCTCCGAACTGATGCCGACCGAGCCGTACCTGCTGGGTTCACATGCCGGTTGCTCCGGTTTGTGGGTGTCAGGTCCGACAGATATCCCAGGCGTTCCAGCGGAATGGAGCTGGGGTTATCGCGGCATGACCACCGTCAAGGGGTTGTTCACCGGAGGTGACGGCGTCGGTGCCTCCGGACACAAATTCTCCTCTGGATCCTTCACCGAAGGGCGTTTTGCCGCTAAATCCATGCTCAAGTTCGCATTGGACAACAAGGATTGGAAGCCGGAACTGGATACGTCGGTCGATGAACTGGTTGCCGATATTTACAAACCGGTGAGGACCTTCCTGGAGCACAAGGACTACACGACGGCGATTGATATCAACCCGCACTATATTACGCCCAAGATGCTGCAGTTCCGTTTGCAGAAGATCATGGACGAGTATGTGGCCGGTGTGTCGACAATGTATCAGACCAATGCGAAATACCTGGAGATCGCCGAGCGTAAGCTGGGGATGCTCAAAGAGGACGCCGAGAAGATGCGCGCCAAAGACCTGCATGAGCTTCTGCGTGCCTGGGAGAACTACCATCGCATCATGGCGGCCGAGGCACACATGAAGCATATCCAGTTCCGTGAGGAAACTCGGTATCCGGGCTACTACTACCGTTCGGACTTCCTCGACCTGGATGACAAGAACTGGAATGTGTTCGTCAATTCCAAGTACAACAAAGACACCAAGGAGTGGACGCTGCGCAAGGTACCTTACGTGCAGATCATCAAGTAAGGCCTGCTAGCAAAGCTTCGGGCTTTGTGCTGAAACAGGCAAGATGGCCGGGCATCGTAGGATGCCCGGCCTTTTGTTCTTTGCGAATCTGATGTGCGCACCGCACGGCGTATAGCTATAATTGTATTTAGGAGATTGTCATGAGTGATTCCAAAACGCCACAAGGCGATGCATCCGTATTCGCAAAATTCGATATCCCCCATACAAGCCCGGTGACACCCGTTCAACTCGGGCTTGACGACATGATCCAGTTTGATTGTCATAAGGGAATTTCCTGCTTCAACGCCTGTTGCAAAAACATCGATATCACCCTGACGCCCTACGATATCCTGAGATTGTCACGCCGCATGGGCATACCGACCTGGGAATTTCTGCTCAAATACACCATGCATTACGATTTGGATGCCCATGGCATGCCGGGTATGAAGCTGCGACCACAAGAGGAGTCTCCAGCCTGCCAGTTTTTAACCGCACAAGGGTGCAGCGTTTATGACGACCGCCCGACCGCTTGTCGTTACTATGCCTTAGGCACGATGGAGTTAAGACGCAAGGAGAGTGATGCACTCGAAGATGTCTATTTTCTGGTTAAAGAAGAACACTGCAAGGGTCACGAAGAGCCGCGCACGTTGACTGTACGTGACTATCGCCGTGAACAGGGGGTGGAAGAGTACGATGCCCTCAACCGGAACTGGATAGATATCATCATAAAGAAACGCTCCAGCGGTCCGACGGTGGGTGCTCCCAGTCAGCGCAGTCTCCAGCTGTTTGCCCTGGCAAGCTATGATTTGGATGCCTTCCGCGAGTTTATTTCAAGTGATAGCTTTCAGACCATGTTTGTTCTGAAGGCTGATGAGCTGAGTGCTCTGCAACAAGATGATACGGCTTTGCTGAGCTTTGCCACACGTTTCCTGAAGCAGGTGTTATTCGGTGAACGCAGCATCGCCCAACGGGAAGAGGCCGTGCGCGAACGCTATGCGCAGCGTAAAGATATCATCGAACGCAGGTACCAGGACGATGTCGAGCGCCACCGCCTGCGCGATCCGCTGGAAGATGCGGAGAGCTGATTACGCATACAAACGCAACGCACAACTCAGGATAGAAGAATAAGAAAGGCCCTCTCGCGAGGGCCTTTTTATCATTAGCGGGTGTAAAAAGAGCTACTTGGCCGATATTTTCTCCAATTGACGTGCGCGGATTACCTGTCCATCGAGACCGGATTTCTTGGCATCGTGTCCATAGGCTACACTCATCAAGGTACTGTAGTAGACTACCGGCATCTGGAATTTAGTGCCGTAGTGCTTGTTGATCTGATCCTGGTAGACCTCGACATTCAACTGACAGACCGGGCAGGGCGTGACGATCATATCGGCACCGCCATCATAGGCCGCTTCGACGATATCCTTGATCAGGGCCTGACTCTTCTCTGGTTCCGAGAAGGCGAGCGCGCCACCGCAGCATTGCACCTTCTTCTCATAATCTCCCAGTGGTTCGGCACCGAGAGTCTCGACGAGTTTATCGAGGTATTTGGGGTTTTCGTAGGATTCCCCGTCGATCCCGAAGGGACGGTTGGTTTGGCAGCCGACATAGCCCGCAATCTTTATACCTTCAAGCGGCTTCTTTACGTGCTTGCCGAGTTCATCATAGCCGAAGTCTTCGATGAGGACTTCGACCATGTGGCGAATATCCTGATCGGCCTTGACGTTAAGACCGGCGGCGGCCAGAGCTTCATTGGTTTCTTGCATGAGGTCGCTGTTTTGTAACAAGCGATCTTTGGTCTCGCGGGTTGCCAGCCAACAGGCGGCGCAAGTGGCGACCATATCCTGTTCGGGATTAGCCTGCTCGGAGAGTGCCATGTTGCGGGCCGATAGTGCCATGCGGGGCAGTTCGCCACCCTCGCCGTAGCCAATGGAGGCCGCACAACAATTCCAGTCCGGAATCTCATTGAGTTCGATGTCGAGCTCATCGCACATGCTGTGCACAGAGGTCATGTAATTCGAGGCTGAAGAGCCCTTCTGTGAAGAGCAACCCGGGTAAAAGGAGTAGTGTTTCTTGGCCATCGGGGAAATCTCCTTATGCACCAAATTTCTGGATTTTGGCCGATTCAATCTCACGCGCTTTGGCGATGATCGCATGCAGACCCTTGGCATCCTTGCACTTGTGACCCCCGATCATCTCCATGGGGTTGAGACGCTTGGTCTTGTACATGTTGATGCCAATGCCCATCATCTTCATCGCGGTCTTGATGCCCTCGATGAAGCCGTTCATGAAATAAAGACTGATGCCAAGTTTGAGTTCATTGACGCGCCCGGTCTTCATCAAGTTATCCCAGAACAGTTTGGTGAACTTGCGGGTGGGCTGATTCTTGGGTGCCAGGCCGAGGCGCGTGGCGTAATGGGCGAGTCCATGCATGATGTGCGTGATCGGCAACTCGCGCGGACAACGTACGATACAGTTATAACAGGAGGTGCACATCCACATCGAGTCGGACCGCAGCACCTCCTCGCGCTTGCCGGCCCGAATCAACATGAAAATTTCCTGCGGCGGGTGCACCCAATCTGGTCCGAAGGGGCAGGAGCCGGAACACACACCACACTGCATGCACATTCGGACCCAATCACCCTCCTCGACATTGGCCTCGACTTCCTTGAGGAAGTTGTTGTGGTATTTTTCCACCATTACCTGGTTGAGTTCGCTCATGACTAATTCTCCTAGAACTTGAACGGGCTCATGCCGATACGCTCGATGGTCTCGGCCATATCGTTGATGAGCTGTGGTGCACGCTGGATGTCGGTGATCGCGACTTCGTAAGTGCTGACGCGTTCGGTCTCCAGGTTGAGCTGGGTCAGAGTGTCGTCAATCTTGCTCATGCGGTAGTGCGCGAGCTCTGAGCCCTTGACGAAATGACATTGGTAGTTCTCGCCCTTCTGGCAGCCCATGAGCACCACACCGTCGTAGCCGCTGTTGAGCGCATCGGTGACCCAGATGGTATTGACACTACCTAGACAGCGTACCGGGATGGTGCGCACAAACGCGCTGTACTCGTAACGGTTCATGCCGGCCATGTCGAGTGCCGGGAGGGCATCGTTCTCACAGGCGAGCACCAGGATGCGCGGTTTTTCATCGAACTCGTCGGGGATATCGACGGCCTTGAGCTGCTGGCCAACGGTGTCTACCGAATAGTTCTCAAAGGAGATGACACGTACCGGGCAGGCGCCCATACAGGTGCCACAGCGACGACAGCGGGCCTCATTGAATGACGGATAGCCTTTTTCATCCTCGTCGATGGCGCCAAAGGGACACTCCACCGTGCATCGTTTGCACTGAGTGCAACCTTCGATGCGAAACGCGGGGAAGCTCAAGTCACCCGAACGGGGATGAGCGGCCCGACCCACGGCGGCATTCTCCAGGGCCTGTATGGCCTTGAGTGCGGCGCCGGTGGCGTCTTCCTCGGCCTGCTGGATATCCATCGGGCGGCGCACCGGACCCGTGGCGTAGATACCGGTGCGGCGGGTTTCGTAGGGGAAACAGATGAAGTGTGAATCGTTGAATCCATACTTGAACTGCGGTAGGTCCGGCCCCTGGCGGTAGGTCAGGTTGAGGATCGACACGCGCTGACTCTCCCCCTGCGGGGTAGCATTATCCCCACTGGCGCTCTCGGTTTTCGCATCGCCAGGTTTCGTCGGGGCCTCGATATCAACGCCGGAGTTGGCCACCATGCCCGTGGCCAATACCACCAGATCGACCTGTTCTTCCGTGTCCTCATTGAGGATCAAGTCTTTGAATTTCACCGTGAGGCTATCGCCTGCGGATTCGACACTGTTGACCACGCCCTTGGTGAAGGTCACTCCCTTGTGTTGTCCACTACGGTAGAAATTCTCACCGATGGTGCCAGGCGTGCGCAGATCGGTGTAGATGATATTGGTGTCGATATCCGGGTTGGAATCGCGGAAGTACATGGCCTGTTTGATCGAGGTATTACAGCAGTGCCCGGAGCAATAGGGCAGATGGCCTTCCTTCTGACTGCGTTGTCCGGCGCACTGCACGAAGACCACGCTCTTGACCTCTTTGCCATCAGAGGGGCGTTTGATGGCGCCACCGTTCGCCGCATGGGCGAGCTGCTCGAGTTCAAGTTGAGTGACGACATCGGGGCTTTGATCGTAGGCGAACTCGGGTAGTTTGCTGGCGTCGTAAGGGCGAAAGCCGGTTGCCTGGACAATGGCGCCGAATTCAGCCGTCTGGGTCGTGCCGCTTTCTGTAGCAATTTCGACTACAAAACGCCCCGGTGCGCCGCTGGTTTTGGCAAGGGTACGGTTGAGATACACGGTGATGCGCGGATCAGCCTCGATTGCGGCAATCAGCGTATCGACACCGGTATCGGCAGGATCGGCATAGGGGGAGTGTTCCGGCACGCGTTTGTAAAAGCCGCCCACTGCGCCGCCCAGCGTCCCGCTCTTTTCGACAATGGTCACCGGATAACCGGCCTTGCTGGCCTCTGATGCGGCGGTCATTCCACTGATGCCGCCGCCGACCACCAGGAGGTGATTGTTGTACGCGGCGGTCTCGTTTTTGTCCGGCAGCGTCATGTATTTGGCTTCGGCACAGGCCATACGCACATAGTCTGCGGCCATTTCCTGCGTGGTCTCGCGGGCTTCATCGGTGTCGGGACGCACCCAGATCACCCCCTCGCGCAGATTGCCACGGGTGACAGCCACGGTTTCGAAATTGAAGGCATCGGTCTTGGCACGTCGCGAGCAGGCGCAGATGGCGACGTGGGTGACGCCTTCATTGGCAATATCATTGTTGATCATCTCCACGCCGGTGGCGGAACAGAGAAAGTCATGCTCGCGCACGACGCCAGCCTTGCCTTCACGCTCGGCGATGGTGGCGAGCTGGGCAGTGTCGAGGCGTTCGCCCAGACCACATCCCTTGCAGATGTAAGCTCCGATTTTCATGTCGACCATGGTTTAACCCTCCATACCGGATACACGATTGATGACCTGAATGGCGCGCAGTGCGCTGGCGGTGGCATTTTGCACCGCCCGATTGACATCCAGTGCATCCGAGGCGCAACCGGCGGCAAAAATAGCGCCATTGGACTCGTCGGCCTCGATGAAGCCGGAATCGTTGATCTTCACCTCGATGGGGAAACCGTCGCGCGGGACGCTGGGTTCCATGCCGATGGCCAACACGACCAGGTCGTGGGGATTGCTGTAGCGGTGGTAGCCCTCGGTATCCACACCGTGCAAGATTGGATTACCGGTTTCCTTGTCTTCGGTAATGGAGGCGACCTTGGACTTGATGAAATGGGTGGTGCTGTCGTTCTTGACCTTCTGGTAGAAGTCCTCGAGCCGGTCGATGGCGCGGATATCGATGTAGTAGATTGAACTCTTGGCCTCGTCACCATAGTGTTCGCGCACATAGGTAGTTTGCTTGAGTGAGGCCATGCAGCAGATCCGCGAGCAGTGCGTGAGATGGTTGCGATCACGCGAGCCGGCGCACTGGATGAAGGCGACGTCTTTCGCCTCCTTTCCATCGGAGGGGCGCACCAGCTTGCCGCCGGTTGGACCGAAAGGGTCCAGCATGCGCTCGAATTCGACGCTGGTGATGACGTTCTGGATGCGATCATAGCCATAGGGCTGAATCTTGGCGGCATCATAGGGACGCCAGCCTGTGGCCCAGATGACAGCACCGGCCTTGATTTTCAGCGTCTGTGCCTGCATGTCCAGATCGATGGCGTCGTATTTGCAGGCCTGTTTGGCCTTGTCGGCATCTGTTGTGCCGATGATCCGCGGGTCGAGTACATAGCGTTGCGGAAAGGCCATATTACTGGTCAGATAGGCGCCCTTGCGCTTGTTCAGATTGTAGTTGAACTCGTTGTCGAACTCCGCCTCTACGACCTGTTTGCACTCGCCACAGGCGGTGCAGTTCTCGTTCACATAGCGTGGACTGATACTTACCTCGGCAGTGTAGTCGCCGGGTTCACCGCTGATGCGGGTGACATCGGCCAGGGTGATGAGGCGCACATTTTTGTTCGCCTTGAGGCGGCGCAGGTTGATCTCCAGTCCGCAGATCGGGTAGCAGAGTTTCGGGAAATAACGGTACAGCTGACTGACGCGCCCGCCAACGCTGGGAGACTTCTCCAGCAGTACAACCTGTTTACCGCACTCGGCGGCCTCCAGGGCGGCCGTCATGCCGCTGATGCCGGCACCGACGACCAGAATGGTCTCGTTGGTTGCAATTGCATCCGCCATGTCTTTCCTCCAACTACTGCTTACGGAAGCGTGTAATACCCCGGCCGCACACACTCACCACCCTGCGCCAACGCGGATGGTGCTGAATACAATAGAACAATGGTGTTTTGGCCGAACGTTTATGCTGTCTAAACAATACTCTTCTCGCACTGGGTGTGCCAGATGGTAAGGATGCAAATTGCATCGAATTTTCGTATGTGTGAATAAATTGTATGTATCAAACTGTACGGTATTTCGATTTGCACCGCGCTCAGGAGGTTCATGATAGAGTGCGCAGCAGGCATCAAAAAAACAAGGATTTTTGTCGACTATATCGCCGTAATCTTTGTGGAAAATGGGAAAATCGTCGTGCAAGCACGTGTGTTGAAACTCGAAGAATACCTCATCGAAACAGAGCCCTTTTATGCTCCGGTTGGGGATGAGATTGATCTGTTCGAGGCGGCCTATCATAACCAGATACCAATACTGTTGAAGGGACCAACGGGGTGCGGCAAGACGCGCTTCATGGAACACATGGCATGGCGTTTGCAGCGGCCCTTGATCACCGTGTCGTGCCACGATGATCTGAGCGCTGCAGATCTGGTTGGACGTTATCTGATCACCGGGGGGGAAACGGTGTGGATGGACGGTCCGTTGGCCCGTGCGGTGCGAAGCGGGGCGATCTGTTACCTCGACGAGGTTGTTGAGGCGCGCAAGGATACCACCGTGGTGATTCATCCCCTGGCCGATGATCGCCGGGTCTTGCCGATGGAAAAGCGTGGTGAGATCCTTGAAGCTGGCGCCGAGTTCTGTTTGTCCATGTCCTATAACCCCGGTTACCAGAGCGTGCTCAAGGATCTGAAGCAGAGCACCCGCCAGCGTTTCGTGGCACTGGAGTTCGATTACCCCGCGCCAGCCCTGGAGCGCGAGATCGTGCGTCTCGAGGCGGGTGTCGATGAACCCACCGCCGATAAACTGGTGAAATTTGCCGGTATGACACGCAATCTCAAGGGCAGCGGCCTGGAAGAAGGCGCCAGCACCCGCCTATTGGTGCATGCCGGTAAACTCATCGTCTCCGGTATCAGTCCGGTGAGCGCCTGTCGCGGTGCCGTGACCCAGGCGCTCACCGACGATGCGGAGATGCTCGCTGCGGTCAACGCGTTGAGTGCATCCTTGTTTTGAGACGGTTGCAACGCCGTTATCAAGGTGGCGCCACCTTAGCGACTGTCGAAACCCCGTTACTGTCCTTTGCCCATGAATGACCTCGTCCTGCTCAGTCCCTGTGATGATTATACGTTGCTCGATTTTGGTGACGGCTGGCGGCTGGAGCGTTTCGGCACCCAGGTAGTCGAGCGCCCCGATGTGCGTGCGCGTGGTCCGCGGGCATGTACGAATTGGCGCTGCGGGGAGAACACGCCGCATTGGGTGTTCGAGCCCCGTCGCGGAGTGAGTGGCGAGTGGCGTGCGGGGCCGGCGGCGCAGGCGCAGTGTCCGGCGCCAACCTGGCCGATGCGACTCAATGGGCAGGACTTCGAATTGACGCTGGGAGCGGCCGGCAGTGTGGGTTGTCGCCCCGAGCAGCAGGCCTGTTGGCAATGGTTGCAGGGTGCGCTGCACGAGGAGACGACGGCAGGGGAAAACGGTGGCAAGAGTGCAGCGGGGGCGGTGCGGGTGTTGAACCTGTTCGCTGGTCCGGGTGGTGCGAGCGCGATGGCGCTGCGTGCCGGTGCGACGGTGAGTCATGTGGCGATGGAGGTCGAAGCGCTGGCGCGGGCCCGGCGCAATCTGGCGGGGTTCAGGGATATCGACTGGCAGTATACCGATGTGTCGCAGTTTGTTGGACAGGCCGTGCAGCGCCAGGCCCGCTATGATCTGATCCTGCTCGATCCGCCGCATTTTCAGCAGACCCCGCATGGTCACGTCTGGGACATCCAGCGCGATCTCTCGCGCCTGATCCGTACACTGTCGACGCTGGCCAGTCCCCATTGTCGCGGTGTCTGGATCAGCCTGCATACCGAGGACGTGCAGGCGCAAAGTGTGGCACAGCTGCTGCACGAGGCCTTTCCTGCCCAGCGCATCAGGGTGCAACGCATCGGGCTGGCGGCGGTGGATGGTCGGGTGTTGCCGGCGGTCGTGGCGGTGTATTGGCTGGCGGAGTCCGCCGCAGAGGCACAGCGACCTCTTGATGCGGCGCAGCTCGAAGACCGCATGGAGGTGTTGCTTGATGCCGTGTTGTCCTCGCGGCGCACGGCCAGTGAACCGGCGCAGCGTTTGTCCGCACTGGCACGTCCAGCGCAGGAGTTCATTCTCCGCTGGGTAGACAGTATTGCGCAGACCAATGCGGAGATGGCCTTTCAGCTCGCACTGCATGCCGGTGAGGCGCTTACCCTGCTGAACGTGGATCCAGCAACGGCGTTGGGCAGGAACGAGGTGCAGGGTTGGATCCTGCACGCCATGGATGCCTTCGATCGCACTGGGGTGCACGCCGGCGCCAGCATATTGCACGATGTGAAGGCGTATGCGCAGGCACAGTGCGTGCGCCGGGTGGGCGTGGCCTTCGAGGATGTCGCGGTCATGCTTGGGCTGTTCGTGCAGGGCTTGTCCGGACGGGCGCTGAAGCTCGAAAAGACCTCGTCGCCCCGTACGGATACCGAGACACTTTATTTGCCCGCACTGTTGACGGCATTGCCCACGCGTGCGGACAACCTGCGATTGTACAAGGCCATCTGTGTCTGGCTGTGGGCGCAAACCCGTTTTGGTAGCTACCGGGCGGCAAAGGGTATACCCCGTATCGCGACCGTGTTATCCGCCTATGCCGATCCAGATCGGGCGGCACGGTGTTTCCTCGCACTGGAGGCGATACGCCTCGATGCCTGCCTGGCGCGTCATCTGCCGGGTGCGCAGCGGGCGGCGGCGCTGTTACGCGCACAGACCGACTGGTCGTTGGTGCCCCCAGGCTGGGAGGCAACGGCGGCCAGGCTGCAGCGTCCGGAGGCCCGGGTCACAGATACGCATGCCCTGCTGGCTGTGCACTATGCAACCGGGGTCGATCCCGTTTTGCCCCCCTGGGCCGGGGGCGTGGATGCGGCGGGTGTGGAAGGTGTTTTAAACGCGCGCCTGGTGCGTGACAAGGCCGCATTCCAGACTTGGCTGGTGACCCTTGTGCCCGGCGTGCTGGCCACCGTGCCCCCCGGGCGAGAGGCCCCGCCGGGCCTGCACGTGCTGCACCAGCCCGACGAGGCACAGCCGGAAGGCTTTAGTCTGCGCCTGGAACTCGATGGCCAACCGATCGCTGCGCCCGCAGAGGTGAACGCGGCAATGGGTTCGATCATGCTGGACCTGGGTGACATCCCCGATGAGTATCTGGTGGCATCCGGGGGTGGTGGCTACCGCATGCAGGAAGGGGATGCCGGTGAGCTGGCAGGTGTCGCCACGGATGATGTCTGGAAGGGCACCTATCACGAGGAAGGGGCCTATCTGTATAACGAATGGGATTTCAAGCGCGGCGATTACCGCAAGAACTGGTGTGTGTTGCGCGAGGTGGAGGTGAGTCCACAGTCACAGGACTTTGTGCAACACACCCTGCGCCGCTACCGCAATCTGATTAAGGCCCTGCGTCGCAGCTTCGAGGTGTTGCGTGGAGAAGACCGGCAGTTAAAAAAACAGCCGACCGGCGATGATGTCGACATCGATGCCCTGGTTGAGGCCCATGCCGAGATGCGTGCCGGCAGGGAGATGAGCGATCGTCTGTTTCTGAAAAAACACCGCCATGAGCGCAACATGGCGGTGATGTTCATGGTAGACATGAGCGGTTCCACCAAGGGTTGGATCAACGACGCGGAGCGCGAGTCGCTGGTGCTGTTGTGCGAGGCACTGGAGGTGCTGGGCGATCGCTATGCCATCTACGGATTTTCTGGCAACACACGCAAAAAGTGTGAGCTGTTCCGGATCAAGCGCTTTGACGAGACCTACGATGACACAGTGCGTGCGCGCATTGCCGGCATCTCACCGCAGGAATACACCCGCATGGGGGTGAGCATTCGCCACCTCACCCGTCTGCTGGTCGAGATAGAGGCACGCACCAAACTACTCATTACGCTGTCCGACGGCAAACCCGATGATTTTGATGGTTACCGTGGCGAATACGGTATCGAGGATACCCGCCAGGCCCTGATCGAAGCCCAGCAACAGGGCATACATCCCTTTTGCATTACCATCGACGAAGAGGCCCGCGATTACCTGCCGCACATGTACGGTGCCGTCAACTATGCCGTCATAGACGATGTCGCCAAGTTGCCGCTGAAGGTTGCCGACATCTACCGCCGGTTGACGACGTGAGGAGCGAGGGGTGAGTTAATTTAACCCCTCACTCCTCGCTCCGATTTGAGTCAGGCTACGCGCCTCAAGCCTATTGCAAGTACAGGAACAGGGCACCGTTACCACGTTGAATATTGAGTAGTAATGCACCCTTGCGACTCGTTGCCCTGCGCAGGTTGTCCAGGTTATGTACCGGCCTGCGGTTGGCCGAGATAATGACATCGCCCGGGCGCAGGCCTGCCTCCCAGGCTGGACTACCCGGGGCCACGTTTTGTACCTGCACGCCCTTGACCTTGCCGTACAAGGGGGAGGCGGTATCGATGTTCGCCAGCTTGGAGCCAGCGAGGAAGTGGTTGATGTGTCCGCCTTCTACGCTGCTCAGATGTGGTGCGGTGATCGTAGCGCGCAGAGTCAGCTCATGGCTGTTACGCAGGACCTTGAGCTCGACACTCTGGCCGATACGCAGCAGACCGATGCTGTTGCGCAATTGCGCGGCGTTGCGGATGGGCTGGCCGTTGGCCGCGACAATCACGTCACCGACTTGCAGTCCGGCCTTGGCGGCGGCAGAGCCCTTCACGACATGGGTGATCACGCCACCCTTCTGGCCATTCCGGATGCCAAAGGCCTTGGTCAGAGCGGGGCTCAAGTCCTGCACCTGCACGCCCAGTAGGCCACGGCGTACCTCACCGTACCTGATGAGCTGATTCATGATGTCGCGGGCCATGTCGATAGGAATGGCGAAGCCGATACCGATGTTGCCGCCGCTTTGTGACAGAATGGCCGTATTGATGCCGACCAGCTGACCCTTGAGATTGACCAGGGCGCCCCCGGAATTACCCGGATTGATCGAGGCATCGGTTTGAATGAAGTCCTCGTAGCCCTCGATACCCAGACCCGTGCGTCCCAAGGCGCTGACGATGCCCGAGGTGGCGGTTTGACCCAGGCCGAAGGGATTGCCGATGGCGACGACGAAGTCACCGACACGCAGTTTTCTGGAGTTGCCGATAGGTAGGGCCTTGAGGTCATGGGCCTTGATCTTGAGCACCGCGATATCGGTGGCCGGATCGGTGCCGATGAGCTTGGCGGTGTACTGGCGTCCGTCGCGCAGGGTGACCGTAATCTTGTTGGCCTTGGCGATAACGTGGTTATTGGTGAGGATGTAGCCCTTTCTGGCGTTGACGATTACCCCTGAACCCAAGCTCTCGGTCGTGCGTTCCTGCGGCTGATTGGGTACGTTGAAGAAACGGCGGAAGAAGGGGTCCTGGAGCAGCGGGTTTTCCCGTACCCGGACCTTGCCCGTACTGGCGATATTGACCACGGCGGGCATGACCTGCTGGAGCATTGGCGCGAGACTCGGCACCATTTTGCTCGCGGTCGATGCCGGCGGAATGCCGGCGTGGGATGGGGGCATGAAAAGGAGGGTGCCCAGTGTGAGCATGGCCAGTGCCAGTGTGCCGGCAATGGCCCGTGTGTAGCGTTGATATAGATGTTTCATGAATTCAATGAGTCTCCACGTTGATACGGCGCCGGGCGCCGGAATTGTGTTTGGGTGGTGTCATTAGCCTATCTGCCCTTCGCCCTGCCTGTGTGCTATATCGTCAATGGTGTGGATGGTGAAGTCATCCCGCTTCCCGGGCGGCGGGTCAGGGCGTGAGGAGGGGGCATCTGCGTCCAACGACCTTCGCGGCGCGTTATTCCTCTACGCGCGGTACACCCCCCGTGCAGCGTATCTATATGTGCATAGCAGGGGACCTCCCTGCCGTCAGGCCTCACGCACTTAAATGCAGACAGGTCCAGTGAATGAAAAGTTCCGTCGAAAGGGTGGCACATGTGTCCTGGGCACCTGGGGGTACGCGTTGTCGCAGGGCATGAGCGGCGGTGTCTCGACTCTCTTCGATGCCGGGCAAGTTGTTGTTTCGCGGTGAAAAAATCGCCACGATGCGGGTTCACTGACCGCCAAGCTCAGCGGCTTGCGGGTGCGGCATTACCAACTGGTAAGTAAGGACGTGGCCACTAAACGGTGTCATGTCGCTGTCTTGCACCGTATCGGGGTGCCACCGAAGACGTTCTTAACCACCAACGTGCCTTGAATCGTCGTGGTTCCAAGCGCAACGATCTAGCGGTCCAACGCCAAGTCTTCTAACCGCCGTACCTGTCTGTATAGGTGGTCCCGCTCTTCGAGTAATTCCAGTATGAGTGCGGCGCCAGCCGGATTCACACCGAGGTCGTGTTGCAGGTGTTGTGCCGTGCGAGCCCGCGCCAGTGCCGTTCCGGGAAAATCCCAGTCGTCCGCTACGTGGCCGTGCGGTGCCAGCAGCCCCTCCTCGACCAGTGTGTGTACGGTAGCGGCATCCGCGCCGCTGTAGTGGCACAGCTCGGTGAAATTGAAACGGGCCTGGTCGTCGAGCACCACGGTGGTGAAGACATCAATGCGTGTGCTGCCCATCTCAGACGCCCAGTGAGGCACGGGGGTTGAAGGACATGGCGTGGGCCATGTCCTCGTAGAGTTTTTTCTGCGCGTCGGTGTCCGCGCGCGGGGTGCGGATCTGCAACACCACGTACTGGTCGCCGACCGTTGCCTGTCCACCGCTGCGCGCGGGTAGGCCACGGCCCTTGAGCCGTAGTTTCTGACCTGATTGCGCCCCCGCGCTGACCTTCATGTCGACTGCACCTCCCAGGGTGGGAACGGCCACCTTGGCCCCCAGGGCCGCCTCCCAGGGGGTGATGGGCAGCGTGAGATAGATATCGCGATCATCGGCGTGGAACAGAGGATGGGGTTCGAATACGAGCGTTAGATAGAGATCGCCCGGTTCGCCCCGCCCCCGGCCGGGGGCGCCCTGCCGAGTGAGGCGGATCTGCTGACCCTCGGACACCCCGGCGGGGATCTTTACCTTCAGGCTGTGGGGCTGGGTGGTGACGTGACCGCGTGCGTCCACCACGGGCACCTGCAGGGTGACGGTGCGCTCGCTGCCCCGATAGGCCTCTTCCAGGCGGATGGGCAGCTTGGCGTGGTGGTCCTCGCCACGCTGGGCAAAGTTGTTACCCTGGCGGTGACCGGGTCGGTGCACGGCGGGTCCTGTGCTGCCAAACGGGCTGCCTGCCCCGAACAGGGATTCAAAGAAATCACTGAAACTGGCCGCGCCCGGTCCACTGTTGCGGCGGCCACTACCCGAGAACTCGAAGCCGGTATCCCAGCCGGGGGGGGGATGAAATTCCTGGCCGGCCTGCCAGCCGCCCTTGCGCAACTGATCGTAGGTCGCACGTTTTTCCGGGTCCTTGAGGGCCTCGTAGGCCTCGCCGAGTTCCTTGAAACGGGTTTCGGCATCCGCCTCCTTACTGACGTCAGGATGATACTTGCGTGCCAGCTTGCGGTAGGCACGCCTGATCTCATCCTGTGCGGCGTCTTCCGACACCCCCATAATTGTGTAGTAGTCTTTGAATTCCATACCTGTATAGTGCCCGTCTCAGTGATCGAATACACGCGCAATCCACTCGCCACCGATTGGCAGTGTGGGCAGGAGGGCACGTAAGTGCCCCCCTAATGCGACAGGCTTCTGGTGTGCTGCATGGTACTCCGTTCAGCCCTCGACCGTGATCTTGCGCGGTTGCACTATCTCCTGTTTTGGGATCACCACCTCCAGCACGCCGTTTTTGGCCACGGCGCTAATTTTGTCCGCATCGGCGGTGTCCGGCAGGCTGAAACGGCGAAAGAAACTGCCATGCACACGTTCTACGCGCTTGTAGCCTTCGCGTTCTTCCTTGTGCTCGCCCTCGCGGTTGCCCTTGATGGTCAGTACGCCGTTTTCCATATGCACATCAATGTCTTTCGGGTCAACTCCGGGCACATCGGCATGGATGACAAAGCGTTCGCTTTCTTCCTTGATGTCCACTGCCGGCGTCCAGTCGCTGGTCGCCGCCACTCCAGTGTCATCATCACGCAGGCGAGTGTCGAGGAACCGGTCGAATTCACCGTGGAGCTGATTGAGCAGACCCCAGGGTTCATAGCGTATAATGTTCATTATGAGCACCTCCGTCTCTGTGTTAGCGGGCAGGGTCTTGGTGCCTGTCCGGTCTACTCTCAGATATGTGTCCGGTTGTACAATTATCAAGGGGCGGCGGTTGTGGGCGCTCTGGCAGGGGATACCGGTCGGCCAGGACGGTAGGCGTGGTGTGCAAGGTCCAGGTAAATCCCCTGTTTTATAAACACAACATATTGTGTTCTGTGTCTGGTCGGCGTATTCTCGCGGCCCCGTGATAGTGGTCTATGAATTCCGACACGGAATATTCTAACTTATTGATTTTTAATTAATTAAAAATAATTAAAAAACATCGAATGGTAGGTTGACACATTCGCACCGAGTGCCTAGTTTATTGGGGCCATCACAATATCTTGTGCCAAGGAAGATGTCGGTGCAGCGCTTCGCGCAACAGGGCGATGTCGCCGCCTGTCAGGTTGACTTGATGCACTATAAAAAGATGTCGGTTCCCGCCCCGACCCATGCAAGGGGTGCGTGTGCTACCACATGACCAGATGGGTAGTAACAAAAAAATGCGCCAGATCTCAAAGCTATTAGGGAGGATACACCTAGATGAAACCCGCTCACCTCAAGTCCGTGGCCACACAAACCCGCGATATCCCGCTCCAGGAGACCTCTTCCGACATCTGGGACACGAAATATCGTCTCAAGTCCAAGGACGGCACCGTCATCGACGAGACCATCGACAGTACCTACCAGCGCGTCGCCCGTGCCCTGGCCGATGTCGAGCCTACCCCTGAGCGACAGACGCACTGGTACGAACGCTTTGTCTGGGCTCTGCGCCACGGCGCCATCCCGGCGGGGCGCATCATTTCCAACGCTGGCGCGCTGGAGCACAAACCGGCGACCTCCACCATCAACTGCACGGTCTCGGGCACCGTGCGTGATTCCATGGACGATATTCTGGAAAAGGTCCACGAGGCGGGCCTCACGCTGAAGGCCGGTTGTGGCATCGGCTATGAATTCTCCACCCTGCGCCCCAAGGGCGCCTACGTCTCTGGTGCCGGTGCCTACACCTCCGGCCCGCTGTCGT
This sequence comes from uncultured Chromatiales bacterium, assembly GCA_964561765.1. GTDB lineage: Bacteria > Pseudomonadota > Gammaproteobacteria > DATFLL01 > DATFLL01 > CAZLQI01. Next base: position 173,540 of record CAZLQI010000003.1, on the reverse strand, counting down.
TCATGGATATCTACGACAAGATGTGCTTTACCGTCTCCTCGGCCGGTGGCCGGCGCGGTGCGCAGATGGCCACCTTTGATATTGGCCACCCCGATGTCATGGACTTCATCCGCGCCAAGCGCGAGTCTGGGCGCCTGCGCCAGTTCAATCTGTCCCTGTTGATCACCGGGGAATTCATGGATGCGGTGATCAACAATGCCGATTGGCAGCTTGCCTTCCCCTTGTCCGAGGACGAGGGTAACGAGGTGGACCTCACTAATACCAACGAGGTCGTGTGGCGTGACTGGCCACACAAGCATGGCTACATCGCCAACGCCAATGGCCAGGTGGCGTGTCGGATCTACCGCACCATACCGGCGCGGCGCCTGTGGGACATGATCATGAGTTCCACCTACGACTTTGCTGAACCGGGTTTCATCCTCATCGACAAGGTCAATGAGATGAACAACAATTGGTTCTGCGAAAATGTGCGTGCCACCAATCCCTGTGGCGAACAGCCGCTGCCGCCTTACGGTTCCTGCCTGCTCGGCTCGATCAACCTCACCCGGTTCGTGCGTGCCCCCTTTACCGAACAGGCCCGTTTCGACTGGGAGGAATTCTGCGAGGTGGTCGGCGTGTTCTCACGCATGCTCGACAATGTGGTGGAGATCAACGGCCTGCCGCTTGCAGGCCAACGCGACGAAATCCTGCGCAAGCGCCGCCACGGCATGGGCTTCCTCGGCCTTGGCTCCACCCTGACCATGCTGCGGATGAAATACGGCGCCCCGGACGCGGTCGCTTTCAGTGAGCGTGTCAGCCGTGAACTGGCCGTTGCCGGCTGGGAGCAGGCGCTGGAACTGGCCCGGGAAAAGGGCCCCGCGCCCATCATGGACGAAGACTACACCGTCACCGCTGAGATGCTGCACAAGCGCCCCGAGATGGGGGCCGACGGTTATCAGCAAGGCGATATCATCAAGGGCCGGGTGTTGCACGCCAGATACAGCCGTTACATGCAGCGCGTCGCCGAGGTCGCCCCCGAGCTGGTTGCCGAGCTGGCCGAGGTCGGCGCACGCTACACCCACCACAGCTCTATCGCCCCCACCGGCACCATCGCGCTGTCGCTGGCCAACAACGCCTCCAACGGCATCGAGCCGAGCTTTGCACACCACTACTTTCGCAACGTCATTCGCCAGGGCAAGAAGTCCAAGGAAAAGGTCGACGTCTACTCTTTTGAACTACTTGCCTACCGCGAGCTGATCAACCCCGGTGCCGTACCCGATTCCGGGCGTGAAGACGAACAACTTCCCGAATACTTCATTACCGCCGAGGACGTCACGCCCAAGGAACACGTCGATATCCAGGCCGCTGCACAAAAGTGGGTAGACTCATCCATCTCCAAGACCGCCAACGTCCCGACGGACTACCCCTTTGAGGACTTCAAGGATATCTACCTCTACGCCTACAAGCAGGGCCTCAAGGGTTGCACCACCTTCCGCTTCAATCCCGAGGCCTTCCAGGGTGTGCTGGTCAAGGAAAAGGACCTGGAGAACACCACGTATCGCTTCACGCTTGATGACGGCTCCGTGGTCGAGGCCAAGGGCAATGAGGAAATCGAATACGACGGTGAGATGCATTCCGCCGCAAACCTGTACGACGCGCTCAAGGAGGGCTACTACGGAAAATACTGAGCCGCCGACATGAAATAATGTATCCCTCCCCGGTGTCAACACCAGCGCGCTGCCCGTCACCCGGGCCCGCGCCAGGGGAACCAGGACCAGGAGAACCAAGCCATGAGCATCAAGATTGAAAAAAAGATCACCGAATACGAAGTCGTGAAAAACGAGGCCAGTGCAGCGCCCGCTGCCGGCACGAATGCAAGCAGTGTACCGGTCGCTGGGGTCTCCGCCGACGTCATCCATATGCACGAGAAAATCAAACGCCCCGAGAGCCTGCGGGGATCCACCTACAAGGTCAAAACCCCGCTCTCCGAGCATGCCCTGTACATCACCATCAACGACGTCGTCCTCAACCCGGGCACCGAACACGAGCTGCGCCGCCCGTTCGAGATCTTCATCAACTCCAAGAACATGGACCACTTTCAGTGGATCGTCGCCCTCACGCGCATCATCTCCGCCGTCTTTCGCAAAGGTGGTGACGTCACTTTTCTCGTCGACGAACTACGTTCCGTGTTCGACCCGCGTGGTGGCTATTTCAAGAAGGGCGGCAAATACATGCCCTCACTGGTCGCCGAAATCGGTGATGCCATCGAGTGTCATCTGCGCATAATCGGCCTGCTCAAGGACGACGGCCCCGACGAACATCAGCAAAAACTCATTGCCGAAAAACGCGCCCAATTTGAAGCTACGACGCAACAAAGAGGAGGGACCGACGCCAGCGACTTCCCCGCCAGTGCGCAGTTGTGCAGCAAGTGTAGCACCAAGGCCGTGATCAAGATGGATGGGTGCATGACATGCCTTAACTGTGGCGACAGTAAATGTGGCTAAGTGCGCTGCGAAGCAACCGGGTACGACATGGCAACACATTTTTTTAGTGCCATCTGTCAATTGGCCCTGGGGTGGTGCAGTGTCTTGGGGCGCAGATACCGTCAGGTGCGCCGCATGGTCTCAGGGTCGCTGGTAATTTTATTGTGATCAGGGCCGGCACTGTAAGCGCCGTTCTGAAACATATGTAAGCACTATCCGGTATCGGACCGTTACAGAGGAGCGCTCAGCAGGCACGACCGGACGGTGATCCGAACATCCGCTGGGTCCAAACGTGGGTCACACCCATGTCGGGCACCAGGAACGGGCCTGTGATAGGCTTGCACGACATGCTTTAGTGACTTTACCTGTTTGAGCGCTAAACTGGCGGCATGCAGGTTGCATTCAGTATGATTTTTGATTGGTAAAAAAGGCGGATCAATATGCTTATCACATTAGTCGTTATTCTGGTTGTTATCGCACTGATCATTTTTTATGTGATCGGGATATTTAATCGACTGGTTACACTGCAGAATCGATACAAAAATGGTTTTGCACAGATCGAGGTACAATTAAAGCGGCGCTATGATCTGATCCCGAATCTGGTCGAGACCGCGAAGGGTTATATCAAACATGAGCGTGAAACGTTGGAGGCGGTGGTTAACGCCCGGAATACGGCACACAAGATGTTGTCGGCAGCCGCCGCCGATCCGGGTAATCCCGAGGCGATAAAGGGCTTGAGCGGTGCCGAAGGCGCGTTGTCGGGTGCCTTGCTGAATATGAACATGGTGATGGAGGCCTATCCGGACCTCAAGGCCAACCAGAACATGATGCAGGTCAGTGAGGAGCTGATTTCCACCGAGAATAAGGTCTCTTTCGCCCGCCAGGCCTTTAACGATCAGGTCATGGCCTACAATACGTATAAGCAAACGTTTCCCCCTGTCTATTTTGCACAACGATTTGGCCATGCGCAGGATGCGACCTTGCTGGAATTTGAGGACAAGGCGGCCATGCAGGCCGCACCAAAAGTCTCGTTTTAATTCCCTGTCGTTTAATTTTGGACGTTTGCAATGAATTTCTTCGAATCACAAGACAGAGTCCGTAAAAATACCTTTCAGCTTGTCTTGCTGTTTTCTCTGGCAGTGATCACCTTGATCGTTATGACCAATCTCCTCGTAATGGGGGTATTCGGTTATCTCAACAGCACACAAGCCCAAGGTGGCGGAGTGGGGGCAGGCATGGGAGCGGGACTCCAGCAAATGGACTGGCAGACGTTTGCCACGGTGAGCGTGGGGGTCGTTGCCGTGGTGCTGGTGGGCAGCCTTTACAAGATCATGACCTTGTCGGCGGGGGGCAAGACCATTGCAGAATCCCTGGGCGGACAATTGATTCCGCAAAATACGAATGATCGGCAACAACGTAAACTGTTGAATGTGGTGGAAGAGATGGCCATCGCCTCAGGCACACCGGCGCCGCCCGTTTATTTGCTCGCGAATGAACCTGGTATCAATGCCTTTGCGGCAGGTTTCTCGCCACGCGATGCCGTCATCGGTGTGACCCAGGGGGCGATTGATCATTTAAGCCGGGATCAGCTCCAGGGCGTGATCGCCCATGAGTTCAGCCATATTTTCAATGGTGATATGCGGCTCAACATTCGCTTGATGGGCATACTGAATGGCATTCTGATTATCGGGATTGCCGGTTACTACATGTTGTATGCCACCTCTTTTTCGAGGCGCGGGCGGGATAACGATAAAGGCGCGGGTGGCATGCTGGCACTGGCAATCGGGCTGATGGTCATCGGCTTTGCCGGCACCTTTTTTGGTGGTCTGATCAAGGCCGCGGTGAGTCGGCAACGAGAGTATCTGGCGGATGCCTCAGCGGTTCAGTTTACCCGCAACCCGGACGGCATTGGAGGCGCATTGAAAAGAATCGGTGGTATTGAGTCCGGTTCCATAATAGAAAATCCGCGTGCCCCTGAAGTCAGCCATGCCTTCTTTGCCCAGGGCATTTCGGGCTTTATGCAATCTTTGTCCGCCACGCACCCCCCGTTGGCCCAGCGCATCTTGCGTATCGATCCGCAGTGGGACGGTAAATTTGCTTCTTCCGACGATGCCGAACCGCCTCAGGATGAAAAGGCACCTACTAAAAAGGCAACCATGACCCGCGAACAGCTTGCCGAGAAGGTTACGACCATTGCCGTTGGCGCCGCAATGGCCGATGTCGCACATGCGATTGACCAGATTGGTAATCCGAAACCCGAGACGATACAGCACGCCCGTACGTTGATCTCCGGGCTATCCACAGAAGTAAAAGAGGCTTCCCGTGAACCCTATGGTGCCCGCGCCGTCATATATTCTCTGACATTTGATCCGGGCCAGGAGGTACGTGGCAAGCAGATAGCGTATTTGCAGGGACATGCTGATCCGGATGTCTTTGCACTCACGCAAAAACTGTTACCGCAAACGGATGGTCTGGATATCAAACACCGTCTGCCCATCATCAATATCGCTATCCCGGCATTAAAACAGTTGTCACTCGACCAGTACCAGGCCTTCAGGGACAATCTTGTTGCTCTGATTGAAATGGATTCCAGGGTCGATCTTCTGGAATGGTCACTACAGAAGATCCTGTTTAGCCATCTGGACGGGCAGTTTTTCAAACTGGCACATACAAAAACACGTTATTCCCATGTCGGGCAGCTCAAAAAAGAAATTGAGCTGGTCCTGTCAGTAATGGCTTATGCCGGTCAGCAAGATCAAACCGAGATTGAAGCGGCGTTTAGTGCGGCAACAAAAACGCTGGAAATAAGTGGACTTCAATTGATAGAAAAAAATGAGATCACGCTTTCAAACCTGGATCTGGCCTTGCAAAAACTCGATGCGCTAAAACCCCTGGCCAAGCCACAACTACTTAAAGCCTGTGCCGCCAGTGTTGTACAGGATCACACGATATCTCCGGTTGAAGTCGAACTGTTGCGTGCTTTTTCAGATGTCATCGGTTGCCCCATGCCGCCGATAGTCGCATGATTTGTACCATCGAGATATCTTTTGCGCCACGTTATCGTGTCTGGTAAAACCCGGCGCAGGATGCTCTACCCTCAAATTACAGACACACTTCTTTTCCTGAAAGAGCCAAACATGCAAGACCGGAACGGATAGGGGTCGATACCGTAGTTGCGCGGACGCGTACCAGGAATCATCCTCGGTCCGGCAGCGTCCTAGGGGGCCGCGCAGGTGGGCGTGCGTTTGAGACCATTGACCAAGGCCGACATGGCGCGGTCAAACAGTGGAATATCATTGATTGGGCTGGCGCTGCCGCGGCGCAGATGCGCTGCCAGGCCCTGGGTCGAGAGGTCGGCAATGACCTGATAGCGCCAGTTGACGAAGGTGTACTGACCGAGCAGATCGCTCTTCCAGGCCAGGCGACCACGCCGGGTTTCACCGCTGTCAGTGCGAAATGTGAGCCAGGTGCCGACGGGCAGTTCACGCGCTAAACGCAGGGAGGCATCGTCGATGGGGGTGTCGGGGGCCTTCCGGGTACCCACGGGACCGCTGAGGACGATGTCTTCGATATAGGCGGGGGGCTCATCGCCGTCGGCTGCGTTGGTGCTGGCGGCGGCGTCGCCAGCATCATGAGTCGTATCCCCGCCCGGGACGGCGGTGTTGTTCATGTCGTTGGGCGCATTACCGGTTTCACCGTCGGGTTCTTCTGCGTCAAGCAGCGCTTCGATGCGATCGAGGTCGGCGAGTTGCGCCTGCATGTTGCTGATCAGGACATCGAGATCGCCCTCAGAGGCACCCTGTAGGGTATCGGCAGACGGGGTGTCTGCGTCTATGTTCGCCGCTGAGACAGGCACCGGTACATCGGGGTGCCGGCCGTGCAGACTGGCCATGTGGTAGGACTCCAGGCTGTCGATGATGCGCTGAATGTCTTCCTGCGGACAGCCGGCCTGATCCAGCCCATCGCGCAGGGTGTAGACCAGACTCTGGATGACGCCCGCGAGTTTGCGCCGATCACTGGGCGCCTGCTTGGGCTCCACTGACCATAGCAGGATGTCGACGAAGCGGATCTGCTCCAGCCACAGGACACCGTCCTCGCCGTGGCGCAGATAGGTCTGCAGCAACACCTCGGTCCAGGGACCGGTAATCAGAGCGTGCAGGATGTCGGGTACCGGCTTGCCTGCCATATGTTCGGCAACGGTGGCCATGACCCATTGCTTGGCCAGGGCGATCTCCTCGCGGCGCCGGAACCGGGTCGACACCGGTTCGGGCACAACGTCCTCGCGTTGTGCTTCACGTGCCTGCCAGGCGCTGAATTCTTCCAATAAGGTGTCGAACAGGCCGATCTCATCGGTGAATTCGTCGAGGATGCGATTGACCACGCGTTCGACCTCGTCGAGCACGTCCGCCTTGTCCGCGGTGCCTTCATCGAGCCCCAGACAGGCGTTGGCCATGAGGTTGAGCAGGCGACGCGCGGGGTGTTTCTTGTGGCTGAAGAAGTCGCGGTCCAGCATGGCCAGTTTGAGCATGGGGATTTGCAGGCGTGCCAACAGCGCCTTGGCGGCGGTGGGGAGGTTGTCATCGTCAAGGATGAAGTCGAACAGCAGAGAGACGATGTCGATGAGGTCATTGTCCACCTGGCGCAGCGTGGCGGCGTGTTCGGGACCCAGTGCCGTGAGCAGTTGCGTACGCAGGGTAGCGTCGCCATTGACATCCGCCTCGCAGGGGACGACCACGGTCTGTTGCTGCAGGCCGGTCAGGGCGCTGAGCACCGTGGGGGTGAGGCCGTTGCCGGTGATGGGTATGGTGCCACCCGGTGCGCCCATCGCCGCCGGGGCTACCCTGTTCGCCGCCATGCCAGGTTGGCTGGCGCTCTGGGCCTGGGCCAGCAGGTGTTGCAGGGTAGCCAGGAAATCGGTGCCACCCTCGCCACCGGAGGTAACATCGCTCTCGGTGAGAGATGCCGTGTCCCCGTGCGGCATGGCCTTGCCGTGGACGGGTGAGGTTTGCCCCGGTACCTTGCGTATTTGCATTTTCAGTTCAGGCAACACGCCAGCGCGAATGAGGAACGTGTTGAAATCTTCATAACAGTCATCAAGCGTGCTCATGACGTGTTTGTCGAACAGCTTGTAGAGAATGAGTTTGATTTTCAGATCGGCATCATGGTGGCGCAGGGCCTTGCGGAAGGCCGTGCATAGCGCATGCGGGCCGGCCGGCAGCGTGTCGATGCTCAGTGTGCGCGAGGGTGACAGATGGTGCAGGCGCTGTTCAAGTGCGTAGAGTGGCTGACTATAGCGTTGCTGCGCCTTGGCTACCATGCCGTCGATGGCCAGGGATTCCTCCAGATCGGTGTCCTTGATCAGACTGATATCGTCCACACTGAGCTGGTCCAGGGAGAGTGGGGGTTGCTGGGCATTTTCATTACCGCTGCTGTTGAAGTGTCGGTGGATGCCCTTGATGAAGCGTTGTTCGATGTCCTTACGGTCCATGCGTAACTGGCGCATGGCATCGAAGTAGATCGTCTGGATAGTGTTACTCTCCGCCTTGTCAGCGAGGTCGAAGAAGGTATCGTCGGCGCGGTCGAACAGGGTCTGGATGCGCTCGGCAAGATGGCGTGTGGCAATGGCCATGCTGGAATCGAGCAATTCATCGCTCAGCAGGGTGGAGGCATCCTCGTGGAAGGTAGGTCCACGATGAAGGGGAATGATTTTTGATGTGGGTTGCGGATTTTGTGCTGGTTCCATGATTCTGGCCCGTCTCGGTGGCGTCCTTACGGTACAGGCAAGGTCGGTGCGAGCCGGTCATGGCCAGGCATCAGGTAACCCCGCTGTCCTAGGATAACTATCCCGTAGATCGGTTGTTTTGCGCCCCCGCCTTTCGGTCAGGTTTGCCCTTGTCTGTGGTGTCGTGCTGCTGGCGCTCCACCACGCAGCCAATATGCTGGCTCGCGGTATACGTTATCTCGGTATAGCAGAGTATCGGTGCAAGGGGCGCGTGGCGTGAGGATAAAACCGTGGTTTTGCCAACTGCATCACAGAGATGGGGAGGCCGCAGATTTTTTATGTGGATGGGCGATGAGGGGTCTGCGCAGAGGTGGCGTGCTCTGGAGATTTACGCTGACCCAGCAGGGGTGAGTGCCATCACCAGCCCGGCCTCCAGCCAGGATTTGAGCAGTGCGGCAGCACGCACTGCAGCCTGTTCCGGTGAATGACCACTCTCGCCCAGATGGGTGCAGAGCACGGCGAAGGGTTGACCCAGTCGGGCCAGGGTGAACGCTTGGGCCTCATCGGGCGAGGCCGTGCGAAAGCGGGTCACCAGTGCCGCACGCCAGACCAGGCAAAGGGCAGGTGCAGACAGGGGGAGGATCTCGGGGGGGGCGGGGGTCGCCTCCTTCGCGGTATGCCAGAGCGCCAGGATGTCCCAGTGCTGCTCGACCACGTGCAGGCTGGGGACAAAACGCAGGCACATGGCTGGCCAGTCGGTGGGGGCCAGCTGTGCGGGCATCGTCCACGGTGATGGTGGTGGCCTCGGGGGCGTCAAAGGCCTCGACCAGGGCCCATTCCAGCGCTGCCAGCTCGCTCAACCACGGTTGTGTCGCCGCGTTCAATCAGGGTGGACACAGCACCGAATCGTATCAATGCCTGGCGATACAGTGCCCACACCGGTGCGATCACGGGCTGGTCGTGGGTATCGATGATGAATCCGCCATAGAGTGTACCTGGCTGTCATGACCGGTAGTGCCGGCGCTGGCCGGTATGATGGCAAACAGGCTGGCAGCGGCAAGGGCCAGGGCGACCCCGGTGCTGGTCTTGTTGACTCTCATTGAATTTCCTCCGTTCCTTCAGGGTTTTATTGTTACACGGGTGGCAGTAGGCCATAAACTTGTCACCAAAGTATCACGTGCGCACAAACCGGCGATGCGTACAAAATGCGCACATGAATTGGTAAGTATAGATGGATATTGACGCGGGTGCCCTGCTCTCGTGCGAACACGCCAGGGCCATCACGAGTCGGCCAAGGTGCGGAGTTGGTTGTGCAGGAAGGTGTTTGCCTCTTCCAGCATGGAAACACAGTCGGACAGCTCACGGTTGCTATGGGCGAGGGCATCGAGTTCGGCATTCAGGAGGTTACGAGTGTCCTCATCCTTGACCTCCTGAACGACCTGGGTTTTCAGTTTCTCAATGAGTGCGACCTGTGAACTCAGTGCGGTCTGTGTGTCGGGAGTGCCTTCCGGCAAGGTTTGCTCCGAGGGGGGTGGGGCAGCCTGGCGTGTGGAGAGATGATGGGTCTCGAGCAGGCCACGTAATTGTTGCTCGACCTGTGCCCAGAAGACATCGTTGCGCTCTGCCTCACCGGACAGGGTGTGTTCGATATCGAGAAAGTCAGCCCGCAGCGCATAGAGCAGACTCTTCTCACTCGCCGATGTATCACCGTCGTGCGAGGCCGTGGTCACCTCGTAGCGGCCACGAGTGAGTTTCGTCTCGGTGGCAAGATACTGGCGGGCGTCGGGTTTTTGTGCGGGTTCATCCCCCTGTTTCTGGACGATCGTTTTTTTTAGTTGATGGACCCGGTAAAACGCGAAAGCTGAAAGCAGTACAAGGAGGATTAACAGCTGCAATAACACGGCGTAGACGTAGACGTTCAGATTGATCATGCACGCGCTCTCCGGGCCAGACGATGGGGTGTGTGCAAAGTATGACAAACAGGGCGGGGGCTTGCCAGTGAAAGCGTGCTCACCAGAATCACATCTTGGCCTTCCCGACCGGGTAGGTGGCGTTGCGCTCCTGTCTCCTGGCGGCAGCATAGGGCGAATCGACAGTGCTGAGCGGGTTAGCGGGGCTGCCTTTTTGCTGTGGGACTTTGCACCATGGAAGTCGCAGCGCTGGTTGCAGGGTGGGTGATGACGTATTGTATCGGTGGGCATGTGCCCATGTTCAAGCACGAGGCCGGAGGCGGAGTGCAAACCGAGGAGTGAGTATGACCAGTATGCCACTGTGGCAGATGTTGCTGATTGGGGTAGTCGTGGTCATGGTGTTGCTGTGGATGACTCCGGGCATCAAGGCGTCGCTGCATTCCGGGCGCAAGGGCAGCGCGCAGGACTGGAAGGCGTTACTGTTACCACTGGGACTGGTCATTGGCTTCGTGGTGCTGCTGATCCTGATGGTGCGTCACTGATGGGGGTGTAGCCGGTGGAGGCTGTCTGCGCAGAGGGTAGCGGGGGGGCACAGGCGTGCACTGGTGCTGAGGTTGGCCAGGACAAGGTGGAGTTTGGCCGAGCGGGGTAGGCGCTTGATGGCGTGTTCACGCCGTGCAGCGGCGCTGCGTGAGTCGAGGGCTTCACAGTAGACCAGGCCGACGGGGCGGTGGGCACGGGTATAGCGGGCACCGGCCGGGCCGGTGTTGTGCTGCGCGAGGCGCCGCGCCGGGTGGCGGGTGATGCCGGTATACAGACTGGTGTCGGCACAGCAGACCATGTAGACGTACCAGGTCAGTTCAGTGTTGCCTGTGGGGTTATCGGTGTTCATCGACGCCAGGCCAGACAGAGGGTGTGACGGGAGTCCCCGGCGCTGCGACGGTGTTTGGATAGGTGCGGCACCGTTCGCGTTGGCTGCGGTGTGCGCAGTCCGTGATCCTGGCCTGCGCTGTATCGGCGTATCATTACTTTGTATCCTGAGTGTCATCCGGCACACAATCCAGTGGTTCGAAGTCTAGGGCTGCCGAGTTGATGCAATAACGCCGCCCACCGGGTTGCGGTCCATCCTCGAAGAGATGACCGAGATGGGCCTCGCAGCGGTGGCAGAGCACTTCGGTGCGGATCATGTCGTGGCGGTGATCGGTGCGGGTTTGCAGAGCGCGGGTCTCTACTGGCGCCCGGAAACTGGGCCAACCGGAGCCGGAGTCGTATTTGTGCGCACCGTCGAACAGGACTGCACCACAGCAGACGCAGCGATAGTACCCGGCCTGTTTGTTGTTGTAATAGCGCCCGGTGAACGCCGGTTCGGTCCCCGCCTGACGGGTAATGGCGTATTGGTCTGGCGTTAATTGCGCACGCCACTGTTGCTGTGTCTTGCGTATCTTGTCGCTCATATCGCCTCATGCGGGTCGGCGTTGCCGGTTGTAACCCGGTCGGTTGATGGGCCGACACAGTGGTCTGGTGTTGCGTCTGGTATCGGCGCATTCAAGTTCGGCGTTGATTAACCGATAGTTATCCCTGTACAGGCTATAAGGGTCACGGGGTGGATGTGGTTTTACCACGACATGCCTGGCGGGAGAGATCAGCCGACCGTTAACGTCAATAACAATGATATTGCTCTCAGTATCTTATCAGGAGGATCTACGCATGTCTGGAATCATCAAGGTTGCCTTGCTCGGGCTGGGCGAAGTGGGCCAGGTGTTTGCCGAGGAGTTGTTGGAGAAAATCCAGGAAGACAACAAGCCGATCGAGATTGTTGCGGTGGCGCATCGGGATACCGCATCGCCGGTCGTTTTGGGTTTTAAGCAAAATGGCGTTCAGGTCTTTCAGGATGCGCTGGAGGTTATCGAACTGGGCGAGGCCATTGATATTATTTTTGATCTGACCGGTGATCGTCTCATGCGTCACGCCTTGCGCGAACGTCTGCAGGCGACAGGTAATCGCCATACTGTGCTTGCCCCCGAGGTGGTTGCCACGTTGTTGTGGCATTTTTTCGATCAAAGCACCGAACTGGTCTCGGGACAGGCCGACGGTTATTGATACCCCGCCTCGGCGTGGGACAAGCCCGTAGCGTGCGGACTTGCACCGGATGCGTTCGCCGGGCCCTTCTCGCCCTGATGCGCGCGCAGAGGTTACAGGTGGCGGCTGATGGCTCCTTGTTCGGCGTCGCCCAGCAGTTCCTGGAAGGCCTCACCACTCACGTGTACGAGCGCGGTGTGATCGCCCGCCTCGAAGTAGATGTCCGGTTGCCAGGCCAGGCTGTCGTCCACCACCACATCGACCCCGTAGGCCCGCCCCAGCGGCGGGATGGCCCCTTCCTCGCAATCGGGGAACAGCGTGCCCAGCTCGCGTTCGGTCGCCAGTCCGAGCATGCGGTTGAACCGGGCGTGCAGTACACCCAGCTCGACATGGTGTGAGGCCGGGAGTATCGCGAGCAGATACCCGTATTCATCTTCGAGGACCACGGATTTTGCCAGTTGATCGCCGGGTATGTGCGCCGCTCCGGCCGTGTGTAGGCTGTCTGAGGTATAGGCGTGCTGGAGCAGTTCGTAGGGCGTACCGCAATGATCCAGGTACTCGCGCAGAGTGGGTGCAATAGGCATCTCGGTGTCCTCTCGTCCAGTGACATGAGGGGCGTCTTGTGGGTTCTGGATTGTGTGGTGGTGTTGTCCCCTCTGTTCTGACTATAGCCCAAGCGTGGGCATGTGTTGAGGCGGCGCGTTGTACCATAAAGGGGGTTTATCGCCACGCCTCTTGCTGCCGCGACGTTTGATGTAATGGTGAGGGTGGCCGGTTCACGCGGTGCCTGCAACGTCTGTCGTATCCGCAAAGATCTTCTTGTAGACGTCCTCGCCATAGCTGGTCGCCGACGGTTCGCCCTCGATGAGCTTGAATGTACGCACGCCGTCGGCCTGTCTTTCGGCATGCAGGAACATGGCGTATGCTTTTTTCTCGTCGAAAAACGCATGGGCGAATTCATACATGTGGGTCACAAAAAATACTTTGATACGTCTTTCCAGCAGGGCACAGACGATCTGTCGCGCGATCTCCGAGCCCTCACGCTCGTTGGTGGCAGCGAAGGGTTCGTTGAAGAGGATTAGCGAATCTGGGCGAATGTGATCGGCGATGTCGCTCATCCGGCCTAATTCTTCATCGAATTTTCCGCTGTTCATGGTCGGGTCTTCTTCGCGCTTGTAGTGGGTGAAGAGACCCGAACAGAGTTCAGCGGCGAAGGCCTCGGCTGCGACGAACATGCCACATTGCATCATCAGTTGAGCCAGCCCGATACCACGCAGAAAGCTTGATTTTCCACCTTTATTCGCGCCGGTGATAACCACTAGGTTCCTGTCGTTGGCGTTGACGGTGTTGCTGACCACCGGGTGCTTCATGCCCAGTGCCAGACACACATCGTACAGGCCGCTGAAGTTGTGTCGGCGCTCACCCAAGGGTGAAGGGGTCGGAAAACACACCGTTGCATTCATCGCCGCGAGCCGGTCGTGGAGGTTCAGACAGCCAACATAGAATGCCAACTCGGCGCGCATCATGCGAAAGAAACCAAGGACGTGCTCACTGGACTGGGCCAGGGCGTTGGCGACCAGATTGATGCCGCGGTTTTTCAATTCTGACAGTGCCATTGCCCCGGCTTCGTCGCGGTCAGGGATACGAAATGTATAGGCCGGCGCCCCCGTTCCCAGGATTTTATTGAGCCAGGGATGCGACTTGCCGGTCGCCTCGCGCAACACGTATTGATCGCTTTTGTTACCCTCGCCCAACTCGGCGCTGATGAGCACTCCACGGCGAAATTTCAGTTCCGTCAAGTGATTGTCGATGCTGACGAGGTATGCCTCGTTTAACTCTTCCTTGATCATCGCAAACAGAGTATTGAATCCCTCGGAGCTAAAACTCCGGGTCTGCTTTTCGATGATGTTTCTCAATTTCCTGAGCATGCCAGTAAAAAGTTCCAGTGCTGCAACTGCATTGCGCAATGTAGCGCCCGGATAGTTGCTGAAAATCCCCAGCCAGCTTTTCTCTCTGATCTCTATCGCCTCAACCGCGAGATCGTACAGCGCCCTTACTATATCCGGGTTATGCAAGCAGTCCTGTAATATTGCTTGCCGATATAGGACTGTATCCGCGTCGTTATCCATGCCCGTGAGTACGGCTTTCCACGCTACGTCTAACAGGAACTCGTCGTCATTTGCCATGGCGCGGAGCAGCGTGTTCAGTTCCAGATCCTGTTGCAGGGTCTGCGCATTATTTGGCAGCGCATGTTGTAGATCGAAATCTCGATCCCGATGCATGATATGCATTTTCATATTTTGATTCGCTCCATCAACCACGCGTAGGTGACGTGATATTTTTCCGCGATCGCATGCGCGTAGGCGAGGCCATCCGCAGGTCGGCGCTCCAGTTTGAAGGTCCGGTCTGCTGGATTGCTCGGATCGACGGTACTGACCATGCTGACTGTTTTCGCGTTTAGGGTGGACAATTCATCGAGAAATGTGACATAGGCGCAAAGCGCATCGAGTTGCGATATCTGGGTCAGCACTTTTTTGCTCAGATAGATCGAATCCTTTACCGTGGTTGATGACAATATTTCGTTAATTATAATGATACTGTTAGGCGTTGCCCGGTCCAGTATGTTTCTGATCCGGACCAAATCATCTTCCAGCTTGCTGCGCAATGTCGTGATGTCTTCTTCGCGCTCAAAATGCGAGAACAGATCATCGCAGAGGAACAATCGTGCGCGTGTCCCTGGGACCGGACAACCCAGGCTGGCGAGATAGTGCAACTGACCAAACGTACGGGCAAAGGTCGTCTTGCCGCCTTGATTAGGGCCTGATACGACCAGGATACGTTCTGGTTCGCGCAGAAAGAAATCATTTTGTATGACGTCGCCGCCCACCTTGGCGAGCTGTGACGCCAGTGCCAGATCGAAGGTTTCACTGCTGCTGACCTCTTTGGATTGAGCAGAAAGTTGAGGATAGCAAAAGTTCAATCCGACACTGCGTAATCTGCCGATATAGTCCAGATAGGCGACATAGAATTGTATCTCGCGGTCGAATGTTGAAATCGTTTCGTGTGCATATTCCCCTCGTTCTGTACAAAAATTATCGAGTGCGAGAAAGGGTTTTGGGTGTAGCAGCGCCACCCGGTCCAATATCTGCGCCTCGACATGATTCATGTCGAGGCGGTTCGCTATGTTTATGCGGTAGTCCTTTACTGCGTCTACGCGAAATTTTTCAAATGCCTTTTCTATGACTACACTGTAGTCAATCTCGTCATTGTAATGGCAGACGGTGATGCTGGCGTCCTTTATGCGCAGGCAGTATTTGATGGCTAGCGCCTGACTTACGTTTGCTGCATCCGTTGCGAGTTTGACGTAGGCGTTCGATGCAACATACTCGGCGATGAAGTCACGAAACGTACGCAGGCCGCGCGAGGAAAAATCAAGCGCACGCAGATCCTGCGCCAATTGTTCGACCGCCTGGCAATAGAGCGTAATGGCGGAGAGAAACCAACCCTCCTTGTGGTATTTGTAATCCAGTTTATCAACCAGCTTCAGATGTCGATGCATCGTCAACATGTGTTCTGAGAACGACTTGATGGCTTGCATGATCTCTTGATTTTCGAGATCCTGCATGACTTTCTGGCGATAGGTGATCGTGTCGAGATCGTTAAGGTGCGCATAAAAGAAAGGTGCCAGATCATAGTCCTGCCAATCGGCGGTGATGGCATCGACGATCTGGTCCAGATTCAGGTCGCGAAAGAAACCGGGGACTTGATGCGCTTCCCGCATGTCGCGCCCAATGTTCTCCGGGAACAGGATGCTCTGGAAACGCTGGGGCGAAGCGCCAGGTTCATGGGCTGGCGTGGGTTCCGGCATTGGCTCATCGGTGGCGATGGGTGGTGCGTGGTACCTTGACATGTCACACATCCCCGCTGCGTTGTGCGGACGAACGTCCACGGTGGTGGTTGCTTTGAGTGGTCGTACCGGCCTCGAGAGGCCGTCGGACTCAGGATGATAGCACCGCGTTGGTGGAAGATTAGTCCGAATTCCTCCAGATATCTCCGGATCTCTGCGGGTTTTCACCGTGCGGGTCCGCTGTGTGCTTCAAATCAGCACAATGCGTGCTCGCTCCGACGCCCTTCTGGGGATCGTATCTTCGTCATACAGGCAAAGACAAGAGGTGGTCTTGTCGCAGGGAAATTTCCGTATCGGTGCACAGGACGGATACGTAAAATGCCCCATGATGCCAATATTCCTCTTGCGCCATCAGGCGCACGCATTGCACGATCCATCCGGGCCGCCCATGGGCGGCCCGCACGAGCTGGCGCTCATGGTTTACCGCGACGGGTTGCAGACCGTAGTCCAGACAGTGGCTACGGAACAGACGGTGCAGTTGCTGGGTCGATGTCAAGAGCATGGCCAGCGTCTGCGTGCCCAGGTGTCTGGCCCGCAGACGCTGGCGCTCACGTTCCACCTCTACGTCGACTACGATCAACACGCCGGCGATGCCACCACGCAAACGGCGCAGGAATCCAACCGTCGCGGTACCTGTGCCGGTAATGTGATCCAGGAGCAGCACACCCTCGCTGCGATCTGCGGCGGCCAACAGTCGTGCCCGTGCCCCGCGTCGAGTGGTTGTGGCCGTGTCGACATCGGGATATGCGCGGGCGAATGCCTGCGTGATGTCATCGAGACAGCCGGTGTCGGGCGATGATCCGCACGGCGTGCCGTTTTGTATAAAGTGGGCGCGCAATTTTGCAACCAGAGTTGATTTTCCGCTGCCGCGTGGACCGTACAGGACGATATGTTCGCCGTGTTCCAGGTAGGTGCCAAGCGTATGCTGAAATTGAACGGAATGGGTACGTGGTGCGTTGGTTTGTGTTCGGATGTCGGGCACGCTATTCGGTGTGTATGTCTCGACGTGTCGTTTCTGATTCATTGTTGTTTTAGTCGATTGTAGGTGCCGTTAAGCACGCAACGTCGCTGTCAGGCGTTGTGGCTTCGTCAATAAACCGAGTGCCGCGTCAATGCTATGACAAATGACGTCCGCTGCCAGCAGCGTTTCAACTGCGGCCCCCTCGTCTTGTACCACGGCGATGCCAAGGGCAGCGGCCGCAAGCATCAACCGGTCATTGCGCCCGTTGCCGATGCACACCGTGTGTTCCGGTCCAATCTGTTCGACATAGCGCTGCTTGGCGATATCCTGGCCTTCGGTCGACAATACCAACAGCGTACAGGGCAGCGCCGCCACAGCGTCGCGCGCACTGCCGAAGGTGTCGCCGGTTACAACGTGGATCTGCATGGAACCCGCCAACCCTTGCAGAGACTCCGCGACGCCTTCATATAGCTGCCCGTCGTGCGCCAGCGTGCCGTTATAGTCGAGCACCAGGTGTGCGATCGTGAGTTGAGCATACTCGGTGATATGTATATCAAGCATGATTTATACGCTATCCGTATCCTATTCGGTTTGAACGCTTATGCCCTTGAGTGCCTGCTGGCGGCAGCGCATTGGGGTGCAAATGTTTCGCATGCTCTGCCCGTCATGTCACCTCTACGGACTTGAGTATCTCATCGAGTTCTATGCGGATTTCGTTCAGCATCTCGATGCGGGCAGAAAAATCCTGCCTCACCTGTGCGATCTGCTGTTCTCCCGCCTGGCTCATTTCGATACCCTTTTTCACGGCCTGCTCGATGGCGACGATCGTTGCGTCGATGCGCTCCAGCAGCATCGTCTCAAACTCGTCCTCGCTATGATACAGGCGTTGTGTGAGATCATGTCGCAGACGCCCCGCCTGGGCGTCGACGCTGTCATTGAGGTAGCGCTGTGCCTCATTGAGTAGCCAGGGACCTGCGATGAATTTCGGTAGTGCCAGCATGAAAGAGGAGATCAGGACGCTAAGCGCAGCGGGTTCCTCCCAGAATTTGTAAGAGAATTCGGATTTGATATTCCATGAGGATTCCACCCCGACGGCGTCGAATTGAACATTAAAAAGCGCCGATGAGAACCGGAACAGATCATCCACCAGTTCATTGAGCTTAACGGCAAACCGGCCACACACCGCCTCGAACGCTTGCGAGAGCGCGATTTCCTTCTCCCGAATACGTACGTCGTAGGCCTCGCGAATCTCGCTGATGACACGTTGTCGTAGTGCCGCGCGTAGCGCCCGCGAAGACAGTTTTCGGTTTTCCTGGTAATAACGCACTATCCTGGCGTCGATGCGCTGCACGAGATCAGGGGCGAATTCGCGCACATCGGCGTCGATGATACGCTCTGGCAGGTTTTTGGATTCACCTTTGAGTAAGAGTAGATAATCATTCCTGGCCTGAGTGGTCTCGACCTTCTTGAGTTCAAAGGCCTGGATTTTCTGTTGCAGTTCTATCAGCGGCGTATTCAGTGATTTGAGCTCGATCCCGGTGCTGGCATGAAGCTGTGTGACCGTGCGCGACAAGCCTCGTGCGATGGATATCACCAGTACCTGCCCCTTATCGTGTTGCAGGAACGTCGACAACGATCGGGAAAACGCCTGGAATCCGCAAGTACTTGTCGTTGCACTCGAACCGTCCCGAGCCTGGCGGGCGGAAATCGGGAACAAGTTCGCGCTGCTACCCATGGCCTCGGTGATGGCTCGCCGGGTAAACGCTATCGACTCTTCGAGTTCCGTTTGCTTGAGCAAATCAGCCTTGTTGAGCAGCACGAAGACCTTGGCTGCATATTCCCGGATCTCCTTCAGAAAATTGTATTCTCCCTGGGTGATCGGCTGGTCTGCGGAGAGCACCAGGAGGACGGCATCGGCCTTTGGCAGGAAGTCGTATGTCACGTCCGTGTTGTGTCGGTACACGGAACCGATCCCCGGCGTGTCCACAAGGCGAACCCCGCCCTGGAGCCAGCGTGCCGGATGGGCGATCAGTACCTCACGTACACCGCGGGTGTTGTGTGGATTGCCCGTCTCCGTGACGTAGCTCGTGAGCTGTTCAGGTGTGATCGTCTCGCGTCGGTCGTCGTCAAATACGACCTCGATATTAATCGAATCGCCATAGGATAAAATGGTCACTACCGAGGTGAGCGGGATCACCCCGACCGGCAACAGATCGGCGTCGATGAGTGCGTTGATGACGCTGGTCTTGCCCCGTTTGAACTCACCCATGACCACGAGGTTGAAGATGCGGGCGGCGAGCTTTTCTTGCCACTCATTGAGGAGCGGCTGCGGAGCGCCGGGAATGCTCGAAAGCCGATCAAGACATTGTTTGAGTACGGATAGCGCCAAATCCGAGGCCATCTGAGGCGCCGCAATCACTTGTGCTGGGTCATTATTCATCCGTTTCACCTGCCCGTGTCACCGACGTATCTCCACTCATGTATCACTGATTCGATCAACCGCTCGGGAGCGTCGTTATTAAATGCATGGGTAATACCCGCACCGCATGCGAGCTGGCCAGCGCCTAGTGCAGACAGCACGCACATCAGCGAAGACCAGCACATACCGGTGCCTGCACGCGCAATGTTGGCGCGCGCGACAACGTGAGGGGTAGGGAAGTCAGAAGTCGGCCTTCACGCCCCTACGTTTTCCCTCGTATGAGGAAATCCGCAGGCATCGTTAGCCGCAAAGGCGGTTCAAGGAGGAATGCCATCTCCTATGGCTATGCCCTAACTATAGCAGAAGGCGGGCCGGAATCGTAGACAAACGCCTGCCGGGTTGGATCCCGGCGACCTTGTGCGCGTGCAGAGCATGGGTGTGGAGGCCTACGTGTATGAACAGCTCCACCCGCAACGTATGCATTGCCCGGGGGATTATCCGCTCGTCTGGCGGCGCTCACGACCCTGCGCCCTGCCCCGATCGCGTTGTTTCCAGAATATGCTCCGATGTGGCGTCGTCGCGGTGAGCGAACGCGTGTTGCGGGCGCTTGGCAGCCGGGACATACACGCCGATCAGGGTGCGAGTCAGAGTCAGCTCGCCAACCGGTTGTATCCACTGGCCGCAGGGCCGGGCCCCGCCTGGAAGGACACCGTGGTACCGGTAATTTCTGGGTTTTCTCGCACCGTTCATGAGAACGGCAATGCCGATACGCACCACGGCTACGCCATGTGCTTGCCAGGCGACCCGGTCGTGCGCTGTGCTTTGAATGGGAGGACGGGCGACCGAGTAGACCTTGGCTTGCATAGCTGCTAACGTCCCATTGTTGAGCGCTTTGATTTTTACCATAGACCCAACAGGGCCTCGGCCATCGACCATAAGGAGCTGCACACTGACGCTGAGTCAAGCTCCATAAAGGAAAAATACAAGGTGGCCGGATGATCCCGGAATCAGGAGTCAATATTGTGAGTAGTTATGTAAAGCGTGTCTTATCCTTACGTGTGTTATGGCTTGGGCTTTGTGTCTGGGTTGGCCTGACGAGCGCGATGGTGGCCACTGCAGCGGAACCCGCTCTGCTACAACAGGCCGCACACGCGTACTGGATCGCAGAGGGGCATGGAAATCGCGTCGTTTACGTCATCTTCGATCCCGACTGTCCCTATTGTCATATGGTTTATGTCGATTCCCAAATGTACCTGAAGCATTACCAGTTTCGCTGGGTGCCGGTTGCCATCCTTACGCCCAGAAGCGCCGGCAAGGCAGCGGCCATGATAGAGGCCAGTGATCCGCAGGTCGCCTTCCGGGAAAATGAGGATCACTTCGTACGTGCCCGCGGCAAATTGGGGGGAATCAAACCATTGGCTCACATCTCTGCGGCGACACGCCAACGGCTTGCACAGAACGAAGTGTTGCTGAAGAAGACCGGGGTAGAGGTCGTACCAACGATCGTGTTCCTCAATACCAAAGGCAAGGTTAGAATCATCAAAGGTGCACCGGCAAAGGCCGATTTCAGCGAAGTAATGGCCCGGGTTGGTAAAACCGGGGCCGCCTCTTAGGTCGTAGTTTTCGTGCAAGACATTGCACGCAAGAATTGGTGCAGGGGGGGCGCTGGCTACCCAGCGCTCCCTGGATTGATGGCTGTTTTTGTACGGTTTAAAAACTAATCTGTGAACTTTAACTTACCCTTGTATCAATAGACTTGACCACACAAGAGCCTTTTTCTTGAACCCCCCCCGCCCCAGTCCTCTCCCAGTTCCTGGAAAGGAAGAAACCCAGCTGTATGGCTGATCAATCCGGTTTCTAGTCGTAACATGAAGCCACCAGCGTATTCACGATCGGTCAGTCGATAAATTATTTTAATGAATCTCAGGTCATACAATGATGAAATTCGCCTGCTTGCGCAGTTGCATAATATAAATCAATAATATATACACTGCCAAGTAGTGCTTGTGACTCAAAAGAGGGGAAAACACACCGTGTTTTTCAAGCGTGTGCAAAACAAACTGTTGCAGGCCAAATAGTTGCAGAACTGATTTATCGGCGGGTAGATGCGACACTACCTCTATCAGGGATGTTGCCCTTTGACAAGAATACGCGGGTATCCATTAAACCCGATCTGAGCGGCATAACCACAGTTTGCCTGATAGCGCTACAATCGGGCTTTTCGTTTACTTGGGGGCTCTGGCGTGACCAGCAGATCATCTCATCGTGTCGAGGAGCTATCCTCTCATGAACGCTATCTTCGTCTGACCCGGCTCTACAAGGCGCTCAGCGAGATCAATCAGGCCATCGTGCGCATGGATGAGGAGACCGAGTTGTTTCCCCTCGTGTGTCGCATCGCCGTGGACTTGGGCTGTGCGTGCATGGCCTGGATTGGTGTGGGCGATTCCGACTCCGAACGCCTCGTTCCCACACAGGCCTATGGCTCGGGCACGCACTACGCCGAACATATCGTGATCTCCACCTGTGCATCGTGCCCGGAGGGCCGTGGACCGGCGGCGACGGCTTTTCGCGAGGGCCAGCCGGTCATCATAAACCATTTCACGCAAGACCCGATGACCACCCCCTGGCATGAACAGGCCCGACGCTTTGGTTGGGGCAGTGGCGGATTTTTTCCCATCCGCAGAGATGCCCGCCCCTTTGCACTCCTGTGCGTGTATCACAACGCCGAGACCTTTTTCGACACCGAGACCATCGCCCTGTTTGAGGGAATGACGCGGGATATCAGCTTTGCACTCGACAATTTCGACCGCGAGCGCCAACGCCAGGCGCTGGAGGCACTGCAAGCCAGTCAACGCCACTTTCGCGCCTATTTTGAGCGTTCCATGATGGGTATGGCGGCATTGCTCCCGGATCACAGATGGTTGGAGACCAACGCATCTTTTCGCAAAATGCTTGGCTATACGCAAGAAGAGTTGTTTACCCGTTCCTGGTCGGACATCACCCATCCTGATGACCTCGCACAGAGCGAGGCCCTGTTCAATCGCCTGATGGCCGGGGATACCGACGAATATACTCTGGACAAGCGGCTTATCCGCAAGGACGGTAGTATTCTCTCTGTGCGCATTGCACCGTGTGCGGTCCATAATGTTGATGGTAGCCTGGCTTACACGGTGTCGTTGGTCGAAGACATCACTGAACGTATACGCCAGGAGCAAGCCCTGGAAGCCTCGGAGGCACGTTTTCGCAGCTTGTTTGAAGAGGCCCGGGACGCCATCATGTTGCTTGATGAAAGGGGTTTCATCGACTGCAATAGTGCGACGCTGGCACTGTTCGGTTGCGCGGGCAAGGAGCGCTTCATCACCCGCCGTCCCGACGAGTTGTCACCAACGTACCAGCCGGATGGCCGTGATTCACGAAGTGCCGCAGCGGAGCATATACGCGAGGCGCTCGATACCGGCAGCGCCTTCTTTGAGTGGGAACACGCGCGGGTTGACAACGGCACCACCTTCCCCGCTGAGGTGCTGCTCAGCCGCATCGAGACCGGCGAGGGTCCGCTGGTGCAAGCGGTGGTGCGCGACATCACTGCACGCAAGCAGGCCGAGGGGCATATACAATATCTCGCCCTCTACGATTCCCTCACCGATCTGCCCAACCGCCACGCACTGGAACACTATTTACCACAGGCCACCGCGCGTGCCCGGCGCCATCACAGCCGCTATGCCATTGGTTTTATCGATCTCGATGACTTCAAGCCGGTCAACGATCGCTGGGGACACGAGGTCGGCGATGATCTGCTCAAACAACTGGCCGGGCGTTTCAAGAAGGCCCTGCGTGAAACCGACTTTGTCGCCCGCCTGGGTGGCGATGAGTTCGTGGTGGTCTTCGAAGACCTCAACGAGAAACACTATCTGAGCCAGTTGCACACCACACTTGATGGATTGCACCAGGCGGTGGAGGCGTCTTTTGATCTGGGTGAGGGACGCACGGCTCTGATCGACATGACCCTGGGGCTGGCCATCGCTGGCGAAGAAGAGGGCTTTGATGCCCTGCTACGCCAGGCCGATGCCGCCATGTATCAGGCCAAGATGCACAAGGCCGAGCGTACTCACTGGTGGTGGTTGGCCGGTAGCGCCGAGTCCGAGGAGGGTCCACAGGCCGACATTGATCCCTTTGGTTCCGATGCCGGGGCATTGCTGACCAATCATGCGCCCCTCCTGGATCGTCTGGCCGGCTCCTTTATCAGGGCCCTGTATAACCATCTCCAGACTGATCCCAGGGCCAGCGATATTTTCGCCAGCCTTAGTACGAAGGACTTTGCCCGCCTGAAGCAGATTCAAGTCGAACACGTGTACTTTATCGTCTCCTCACAGGCGACCCGAAAAGAGTTGGGTGAACGATCACACGCACTCGGGCGCATCCATGCCCTGGTGGGATTGGACAGCCAGCTATTGGTCGGCGCCTTTGATCTCTGTCGCCGGCTATTGGCCGAGTACCTGGATCGTTCGCCCCTGCGTGCCCAGGCCCGCTACCGGTTGTTGCAGATTCTCGCCACACGCATCGATGTCGATCTGCAACACCAGATAGGGGCAATGGCACAGGTACGTGATGCCTACTACGCCGTGCTCATCGAACCCTTGTCCGGTGCGATGCCGAACTGGCACGAGTTCGTTCAAGCCGAGCTCGACCGCCTGGGGAGTTTGCCCGGTGTCCGGGCCGTCATACTGGTGCGCCCCGATACGCAAGGGTGTTTTGTGGTCGAGACCGTGGCGGGCCCTCGTGGTGAGGCCGCCGCAGAGCTGCTCAACAAGGCGGAACACCGGATCGTCACCGATCCGCATCATTCGCATGGCCAGGGCATTGTCGCATGTGCCTGGCGGGAGCTGCGTATCCATGACGTTGCTGACTATGTGGCAGAAACAGGGATGATGCCCTGGCGGGAGATTGTTGAACAAAATGGTGCACGCTCCGCCCTGGCTATTCCCATACGCGATAGTCAGGGCCATGCCGTCGCCGTGCTGGCACTCTATGGTGCCTATCACCATCAGTTCAGTAACAGCGAACTCCGGCGCTGGGCGGAAAGTCTGCAACACCGATGCGAGGCCTTGTGGCGGCAACGCGAAGGCAGCGCCATCGTAGTTCCCAATGCCCAGGCCGCGCTATGGCGTGAGCGCCTCTTTAACGGCGGTCTGCGCCTGTACCTGCAACCCATCGTCGATCTGGAGAGTGGCCGGGTGGTCAAGGCCGAGGGTCTGGCACGGCTGGTGCTCGATGATGGTACGCTGGTTCTCCCCGGGCAGTTCCTGCCGCTACTGGGGGCCAATGAACTCTATCGACTGTTCTGGCTTACGCTGACACAGGCTATCGACTACAGTCAGAATTGGCGGGATCAGGGGCTGGACTGGTCCATCAGTATCAATCTGCCGCCCTCCTGTCTGCTTGAGACGGATCTGGTCGCCCGTCTGGAAGAGCAACTGATAAGGGGGGCCTGCCCGGCAGGGCGTTTGATTCTGGAAGTGCTGGAGTCGGAAAGTATTACCCAGCCGCAACAGGCGCTCGCCCTGCGTGCCCTCAAGACCACCGGCGTCGAACTGGCACTCGATGATCTGGGCGCTGGCTATGCCAGCCTGTTGCGTGTTATTCGCGACCCCCTCGATGTACTCAAGATCGACCAGAATCTGGTGCGCCAGCTGCCCGAAGACCCGCTACCCACGCTGGCGCTGTTGCGGGCGTTGATCAACCTGACCCGGGACCTCAAACGCGAGCTGATCGTCGAGGGACTGGAGACCCCGGGCCTGCTCGAAGTCGTACAGCAACTCGGTGCGATGTTGGGACAGGGTTATGGCATCGCCCGGCCCATGCCGGCAGAGGATCTTCCGGGGTGGGCCGAGGCGTTTACATTGCCGGTGCATCGCGGGCAGCTCACCACCTTTGCAGGCGCCTTGGCGTGGCACTGGGTCTGTCAGGATCTGCATACTGCAAACCTCGTCCCCTATGCCGATTGTCCGATCACCGCTTTTCTGAGCAGCCACGGTCTTGAGGATACCGAAGCCGCTCACTGGCATCGTTGTGTGCACACGGGGGGTGAGCAGGCGCAGGACTGCGCCGATCGGTTGCTTGAGTGGCTGGTGGAACAGGTGCGAGGGGAAGGCCTTGGTGGAGGAATCTCCCCTCTGCCAGAGGCCGGAGATTCGGATTAGGCGCTAACCACGAAACGGATGAGAGGCTAATATCCCTCCACCGCCAGGATAGTTGCCGTCTCACTGGACTCAGTGTAATTTGTTTCAATGACGTAGCATTATTTTGCGCTTCGACAGGTATTAAAGGAGCCGCCATGCGCCATCAGCAGCAACGCGATAAAATAGGTACCGCCCAAGGCTTTATTGCGGCTCTGGATCAGAGCGGTGGTAGTACCCCCGGGGCATTGGGTCTCTACGGGATCAATGCCGATGCCTGGTCAAATAATGAAGAGATGTTCGATATCGTGCACGAAATGCGTACGCGTATTGTGACCAGTCCCTGTTTTGATGGTGACCGGATATTGGGTGCGATTTTATTTGAAAATACCATGGACAGAGAATTTGCAGGTTATCCCGCTGCCGAATACCTTTGGCGGGTAAAACAGGTGGTACCTTTCCTCAAGGTGGACAAGGGGCTGGACAAGGAGGCGGATGGCGTACAATGCATGAAGCCGATGCCTGCGCTGGATGCGCTGCTTGAAAGAGCCAATACGAAAGGCATTTTCGGTACCAAGATGCGCTCGTTTATCAAGCAGGCCAGCAAGACGGGTATTCAGGCCGTGGTGGCGCAGCAGTTTAGTATTGGCCGGCAAATCCTTGTCGCAGGGCTCGTCCCCGTCATCGAACCGGAAGTGGATATTCACTGCCCGCAAAAGCGCGAAGCAGAGGCCCTTCTCAAGGCGGAAATTCTGCAGGCATTGAACAGTCTGCCTGACGATCAGCGGGTGATGCTGAAACTCACCTTGCCGGAGGCAGATGATTTTTATATGGATTGCATAGAACACCCGAATGTCGCACGCGTGGTGGCACTCTCCGGTGGTTATACCCGGGGCGAGGCGAACGCGCGGTTGGCCCGCCAGCGTCGCATGGTGGCAAGTTTCTCGCGGGCTCTGACTGAGGGGCTGGCAAAGCAACAATCGGAAGACGAATTCAATGCGTTGTTAGATGCGTCCATTCAGGGCATCTTCGAGGCCTCAAAGACCTGATGTTCATTCTTTGCCACCGGCATTCTCAGACCCCCCCTACCTGAATACGCACTCCAGATACCCGCCCATGTGGAACCGGCTGGATCGAATTGCGGTTTTGATTGGAGGCAGAAATGAGGCCGCAGTACGTCAAGACACGCAGTAAATACGTCCCTGTAGGTTCGAGGGCCGTGTCCATGTGGCAGCACGGTGGCCACATTCCTGCCTGTCAGGCTGGTTTTTCAAAATGATCGGGTATTTGGAAGCGCTATTTTGCCAAATCAGGGGTGGCTTATTAGCGAGAGAAGACCACCCGATATCACGGGTATGTTAAGGATGCAGTAGTGCTTGATCCCGGGCGGGCGTTTACCCTGCGTTGCTGATGGGCAGTTTTACTGCAAGATGTCAGCGCACGTGAGTGTGTGGTCTTTTTTCCCCGCCGTTGTTATGTTCTGTTCAGGAGAGCACGTCGTGATGCAAGATTCCGAACTGTGGCTGGTTCGCCACGGAGAAACCGAATGGTCGCGTGCCGGGCGACATACCGGGCGCAGTGATGTCGCATTGAGCGCACACGGCCGTGCACGTGCCCGGCAACTTGCTCCGTGGCTGGCGGGGCGGACATTTGACCGGGTCTGGTGCAGTCCGCTGGCGCGTGCGCGCGAGACTGCACGCCTGGCCGGTTTCGGTACGCGTGCCGAGTACCTCGATGATCTGTGTGAATGGGACTACGGGGAGTATGAGGGGCGTACCACGGATGAAATCCGTACCACGCAACCGGATTTCAGTACCTGGACGGCACACATCACCACGGGTGAATCGCTGGAACAGGTGGCTGAACGTGCTCGACGCGTGGTTGAGCGGGCCGTTGTTGCAGACGGTTGCAGCCTGCTGTTCGCACACGCCCATTTGCTGCGCATACTCGCGGCGGGTTGGCTTGGACTGGCGCCAGTCGCCGGGCGTCTTCTGGTGCTTGATGCCGCCGCGGTTTCCGTCCTCGGTCATGAACACGAGACCCGGGTGATTCGACTCTGGAATCGGACTGTGTCGTAGTCGTCACCGCCAGCGGCAAGATGCACGTTTCGATATGTCGACTCAAATGCCCAATGGACCGAGATCGAGCTGACCGTCCTTCATGGCTGGGCACCAGAAATAGGCGCCGGTCAGCGGCCGTGTAAAACGAAACAGGGCATCAGGGATACCATCTTCATGGCCGGTCATACGGCCCAGAATGGCCTCGAAGGCATCCAGCGTGTTGCCGAAGGCCACGAACATCAGGCCGCCGCGCTCTCCTTCGACCCAGGGCATCGAGCGCCGCCACATGAAGGCCTCGGGTTCGAAGCTTTCTTGCGTGGCGCGCGTAACGTGCGCCGAGGGTGGAGCGTCTTCCAACTCTGCGTTGTCGCTGCGCTGACGGCCGATGATAGTGTCTTGTTCCGCCGGGGAAAGGGTGCGCAGGTGATCGAAGTCGTGTTCCCACAGTTGTGTGGCGACGAAGCTCGAACCGGCCAGTCCGGTGTCATTGGTACCGATCAATGCGACCCTGCGTGCCTCTTCATCCTTGGGGTTCTCGGTGCCGTCCTCGTAGCCGCTCAAATCTTTACCGCCTTCATGCACGAAGGCATCGACTTCATGGTTAAGGCAGAAGGCGCCAGCGAGTGTGCTCTCCAGGTCTCGGGCGCGGTGGAACAGGGGGCCGCGTTCGTTGCCGCGTAACCAGCACCACAGGGCGGTGGGGGTCGAGGGAATATCAATCCCCGGCCCGGTGCTGGCGGGAAGGGTGCGCAGGCCGGGTATCGGTGTGCCCAGGGCCTGGGCCAGCGACAGGCCGATACCGATGACGCTGTTCGTGCCATCAACAAGGCCGCGTAGATCGCCAAGGCTGTGCCGGGCACGTTGTATCTCGGTGAGGTCGAAGCTCATGTAGCGCGCATGCGGTGGCAGCGGCGCGAGGATTCCGCATTGTTCGGTGATCATGTCGTTCTCGATTTGATGTTTTGTCTACAGGGCACAGAGGGGTGATCGCTGTTACATCCTGTCATGCAGGATAGCGCCAAAGGGGGTGCAATGAAATACCGGATCACGCCTCGAGCAAGACCGCACACGGTGTTCCTTGTGCATTGGCCGTAATCGGTCTTCAGGCCTCACGCATGTCCTGCGCGGTGCTGGCGTTGGCGGTGCCATCGGCATAGCGTGCATAAGAGCGGATGTAGAAGGCCGGGTCTCCGGCCTCGGCCTGCACGCTGGGGTGTACACGCATCGCCTTGAGCCACAGCGCAAGGCGCGGTAGCGCCGTCGCGCCGTGCGCTAGCACTGTGAAACCCCGGTAGTGGTTTAGCACCGGGAAGCGCTCGAAGAAGGGGTAAAAAGCGATGTCGGCAAGACCGAGTTCTTCTCCCGACCAGTACGGCCCGGGTGTGTTTGTGAAGGCCTCCGCCTCCAGGGTGGCAAGCCGTTCGGACAGGGTACGGGCCAGTACCACCTGGCGCGCGGGCGATTGTTCGAGCAACAGTTTGTAGAACCAGGGCAGGAACTGCGTATTGGCGTAGTCTATCCAGATACGTAGTCGCGCCCGCTCGGCGGGGTCGGTAGGCATTAGGGCTGGTGCGGGAAAGCGCTCATCGAGGTATTCGTTGATGATGCTCGATTCCCACAGCAGGGTGTCGCCGTGTTTGAGCAGGGGCACCTTGCCGGTGGGCGAGAGGGCGAGGTACCACGCGGGAGGGTGTTCGAGGTCGATATCGGTCTGTGCGTAGTCGATGCCCTTTTCGCGCAGGACCAGCCGTGTGCGCTGGGCGAAGGGGCAGCCAGGGGCGTTGTACAGATGCAGGTCGGACATGGACGCTCCGGTTGATGCGTGGCAGTCTGCGCATCTCTGAAAGAGTAGTCGCTCTTGCGGGGTGGCGCTTCAGCGACAACCCAGGGAGTGGTGTCGTTTGGCCTTGACGGTCTCGCTGGCCTTACCGACGGGTCGGGTGCTTCGGCCGTGTTCACACAGGGCGGCCAGGCAGTCCAGAGCAAAGCGGCCACTGCCGTGCATGGCCAGCAGTAACAAGCCTGCGGCGAGCAGCCAGCCTAAATCGGCGTGGTAGAGCAGGGCGTAGAACACACTGTACTCGGCCATGATCAGTGCCGTCCAGCGAGTGTGCCAGCCGAGGATCAGTGCCAGTCCGCCGGCCAGGTCGAGGCCGATGTTCAGGGGTACCAGCAGCGCGGGCAGTTGCAGGCCGTGCAGTGTGTTCAGGCTGTCTGGAATATCCTGCAATGTATTCAATGCGGCGGCCAGAAACACCGCACCGAACCCAAGGCGGATGAGTAGTGCGGCGAGGTGATCGCCCCGGCTGCGTGTGGGACCAAAGGGATCAGACAACATCATGGCGTTGTGCTCCAGGCAGGGCATCGAGCGCCCTGATGATGGCGGTGGGTTCCATGCGTTGGGTATAGTCCACGTTCACGAAGGCCGCACGAATCGTCGCGTCGGTATCGATAACAAAGGTGGCGGGAATGGGCAGTGAGTAGCTGTCATCACCATTGCGCCCGGGCAGATCGATGCCCCATTGCGTATACAGTGCACGCAGTGCCTCGGGCAGCGTGAAGGCCAGACCATAGTGCTGGGCGACCTGATCGTGCAGATCGGTGAGTACACTGTAGTCCAGACCGGCCTCGCGCACGGTGTCTGCGAGGTGATCAGGGGTCTCCGGGGTGACGGCGATCAGGTGGGCGCCGCGGGCTTGCAGATCGGGTAAGACCTGTTGCAGGGCGCGCAGCTCCAGGTTGCAGTATGGGCACCAGCCACCGCGGTAGAAACTCAGAACGACCGGACCCTCGGCGAGACAGGCGTGAAGCCGGACAGTGTGGCCCTGCGCGTCAGGCAGTGAGAAATCGTGTGCCGGCTGGCCCTCGCGCAGGGCGTGTTCGCCGGTGCCGGCGCGCAGCAGAGCCTCGAGGCTGGCTGCCATGGTCTGTTTGATCTCCGCGGGCACCTGGCCAAGGAAATCTCGTTGCTGAGCCGCAAGCTGGGCGGCCAATGAGAGGACAGGGGATAAGGTCATGGTGGGCTCCTGTGTAGTGTGTTGAGACAGGCGTTCGGGTGTTGTCCCGATGTATTTTTGTCAGTTAGCTGACTAATTATACGTGTGTGGCCTGCCTCTGGATTTTCTGATGCAGTGACGGTTTATTTGTACGCGGCCCCAGATGGGTAGATGTCGTCATGGCATAGTCGTGGGCGGTGGTGTTCCAGCGGTGACCTTCCGGGGGGAGGGGTTCCGGTGGACACACGGGTGGGTATCGATCCAGGCGTGGAGCCGACGGGCCTGGCGTGATATCAACTGCGGATCCTGGCGGGCATTGGCCAGCAGGATGATGCCCTGTAGCTGGGCGATAAAGTGTTCACCCAGTTCTTCGGCGGTTTCCTGCGCCAGGGGAGGGGAGGTCCCTTGGTTTAGTGCCTGGAATTGCGCAATGGCCCAGTTGAGCATCAGTCCGAGCACGCCATTTGCCTCCCGGGTGAGTTCGCCCGACATGGCTCCCGGTGTCGTAGGGAGGGCGCCCTTGTCCAGTTCCTGACACAGGCTGCCAATGGGACAGCCGTATTCAGCCAGTACCGTGCGGCGCTCTTCCATATAATGGACCAGCTGGTGCAGACGTTCATCGGGTGTGGCCAGCCGTGACCAGGTGTCAAAGTGCGCGTGCAGGGCGGCGGTGTGCCCGGCGATCACGCCAGCACCGAGGTCTTCCTTGGTCTTGAAGTAGTAGTAGACATTGCCCAACGGTACACCGGCGCTCTGCGCGATGTCGGCCAGGGTCGTCTGCTTGAAGCCTTGCGTATGAATGAGTGTGCGTGCAGCGTCGAGCAGGCGGTTACGTTTTTTGTTGGTACGGGCCATAGTTTTTGAATCCACTAAGTTGGACAACTGACTTATATTTTAGTCTAACGTGTCGCCGAATAATGTCAAGGCAGTGTGGATGGCTGCGTTACGACGAGACGACTGCTACACTGCGCGCCCATGTTACAGTTCAGCAAAATGACCTTACGCCGGGGCCGCCGGGTATTACTTGAGGATCTCGATCTGATCATTCCGGCGGGTGAGAAGATGGGGATGACCGGTGCCAACGGTACCGGCAAGTCGAGCCTGTTTGCACTCATTTGCGGCGAACTGGAGCCCGATGCCGGTAGTTTCACCCGTCCACCCGGTTGGGTGCTGGCCCATGTTGCTCAGGAAAACCCGGCCAGTTCGGGCACTGCACTCGATTATGTGCTCGATGGTGATGCGACGTTGCGGGCCGTGGAGCGTGCCCTGAGCGCGGCCGAGGCCGCAGCGGACGGTGTACGCCAGGCCGAATTACATGCGGATTTTGCCGCCATCGACGGTTATACGGCCCCCGCCCGTGCCGCCCGTCTGCTCAATGGTCTGGGTTTCGCGCCGGACGAGGAGACGATACCGGTCAGTCACTTCTCTGGCGGTTGGCGCAGGCGTCTGAATCTGG
This sequence comes from uncultured Chromatiales bacterium, assembly GCA_964561765.1. Taxonomy (GTDB): domain Bacteria; phylum Pseudomonadota; class Gammaproteobacteria; order DATFLL01; family DATFLL01; genus CAZLQI01. Next base: position 141,395 of record CAZLQI010000003.1, on the reverse strand, counting down.
CCCAGGCCCTGATGTGCCGCTCCGACTTGCTGCTGCTCGACGAACCGACCAATCACCTTGATCTGGAGGCGGTGGTGTGGCTGGAGGGTTGGTTGCGCACCTATCCGGGTACCCTGCTGCTGATCTCCCACGATCGGGAATTCCTTGATGCCGTGGTGGGCAGCATCATGCACCTGGAGCTGGGCGGGGCGCGCAGCTACACCGGTAATTACTCCGAGTTCGAGCGCCAACGCGCCGAACAGCTTGCCCAGCAGCAGGCCGCCTATGTACGCCAGCAGCGTGAGGTCGCGCACATTCAGAGCTATGTGGATCGTTTCCGCGCCAAGGCCACCAAGGCACGGCAGGCCCAGAGCCGGCTCAAGGCGCTGACACGCATGACCCGGATTGCCCAGGCCCATGTTGACTCGCCGTTTCATTTCAGTTTTCGCCCCCCGGAGCGTCTGCCCACACCGTTGCTGTGCCTTGATGAGGCGGCGGTCGGCTATGCCGGACGGTCGATCATGGCCAAGCTCAACCTGAGCCTCGCCCCGGGAGATCGCATCGGTCTGCTCGGACCGAACGGGGCCGGTAAGTCGACCCTGATGCGCCTGCTGGCGGGTGAGCTGGCGCCGCATGCCGGGCATCGGGCACCGGCTCAGGACCTGCGCATCGGTTATTTCGCCCAACACCAACTCGAACAACTGCGCCCCGACGACACGCCCCTGGTACATCTGCGCCGCCTGGACCCTCGGGCCGCGGAGCAGGGGCTGCGTGATTTTCTTGGTGGCTTCGGCTTTGTCGGCGAGGCCGCACGGGTGCCGGTAGCGCCGTTTTCAGGTGGCGAAAAGGCACGTCTGGTGTTGGCGTTGCTCGTCTATCAGCGTCCCAATCTGCTGTTGCTCGATGAACCAACCAATCACCTCGACTTGGATATGCGCTACGCGCTGAGCGTGGCCCTGCAAGACTATCGCGGGGCGCTGGTGGTGGTCTCGCATGACCGGCACTTGCTGCGCAGTGTGACCGACAGCCTGGTCCTGGTGGCGCAGGGTCGGGTCGAGCGTTTTGATGGCGATCTCGATGATTACCGTCAGTGGCTGGCCGGCCGGCGCGCGGCCACGACACCGCAGCTCGGTATGAGCGGTGAGCATGGTGGTGGGAACGGCCTCGATGCGGGCGGGGCCGTGATGGCGTCTGGTGATGCCGGTGCGCCTTCGCGCAAGGCACGGCGGCGGGACGAGGCGGCACGCCGCACGCAGCTCCAGCCCTTGCGGCGTGAGGTACAACGCCTGGAGCGAGCGATAGATACCCTGCAGGTGCAAAAGGCGACACTGGAGACCGAGTTGGCCGCCCCCGCACTGTATGCCGGGAGTGAAAAGGCGCGGCTGAAAACCCTATTACTGGAACAGGCACTGATCGGGCGGCGCCTCGATGAGGCCGAAGAGGCCTGGCTGATCGCCTGTGAGTCTTATGAGCAGGCGCTGGCCCGGAGGGAGGAGGCGTGACCGCAGCCTGGTTATTGCTCGTTATCTTGTTGCTGGCCTGGGGCTGGATGGATGCCCTGCGGGCGCGGGAAACGGCGCTGATGAACTGTGCCCGTGCCTGTCGCCAGTTGGAGGCGCAATTGCTCGATGAGACCGTCGCCCTGCAACACCTGTGGTTCGCCCGCGATGGCCGGGGACGCGTCCATTGGCGCCGGACCTACGGTTTTGAGTTCAGCATGGATGGCGTTGGGCGCCGCCAGGGCATGGTTGTGGTGCTGGGACGACAGGTCACTTCGTTATGGCTGGATCACCCCGATGGGCCGATCTATATGCCCTCGCAGCACGGAGTGGGCGGGTACGGGCAAGGATGACGTGGTCAGCTTCCATGCAGGTGGTGGCGCCAGACCTGGCATGGGTTCTGGAGTGGATGACAGGGGTACGACACACGCTATGATAGTGGGCGAGGAGGGCACGGAATGGATGACAGACTGGTCGAGCTGGAAGAGCGTTTTGCACATCAGGAACTGGCGGTCGACACCCTGACCCGCACGGTGTTGGAGCAGGGGCGGATGCTGGTGGCATTGGGTGATGAGATCAAGACCTTGCGGGTGCAATTGCGCGAGGCGGCATCCGCCAACCTGGCCACAGAGGCCGAGGAAACCCTGCCGCCGCACTACTGAGTTTTAAGATCACGGATTTGAAATATAGGACTTGGAACCTGGAATTCAATTCCCAACACTCAGTCCTGCTTTGATAAATACTGCCTGTTCGGTGCGTGCACGCATCCAATCGGTTTATCACCCTGACGAGTAATCCGCATGGCGCACAGCGAGCTACCGATCGACAAGTTGTTGGCAGGTTTTCAGCGTTTTCGAGAGCGGTTTTTCCGGCAAGAGACCGCGCTGTTTCGCCAACTGGCCACTCAGGGCCAGTCGCCCAGGGTGGCGGTGGTGGCATGCTGCGATGCACGGGTGGATCCCGCCATCATTACTGACTGCGCTCCGGGCGATCTGTTTACCATCCGCAATGTCGCCAATTTGGTGCCACCCAACGAACCCGAGGGTGTTTACCACGGCACCAGTGCGGCCCTGGAATTCGCGGTGCTCACGCTCGGGGTCGAGCACATCGTGGTCATGGGCCATGCGCAGTGTGGTGGTATCGCCGCCTTGTTGGCCGATGCGCATGATGGCAACCGCTTCATTGATGCCTGGATGAACATTGTCCGCGAGGCCCGTGGACGTGTCCTGGGCGATGTGACGCTCATTACGCAGGCCGAACGCACCCGTGCCTGCGAGTTGGACGCAGTGCGGGTCTCGCTGCGCAATCTGTTGACCTTTTCCTGGATACGCACCCGCGTCGAGACCGGCCAGCTGCGGTTGCATGGCTGGTATTTCGACCTCGACGCGGGTCGTCTGATGCGCCGCGATCCGCACACCGATCATTTCGAGTAAGCGTTAATAGTGAATCAGAGGTGGCCCATGTCTCGCTTCTTTCGTATCACCTTGCTGTTGCTTGTGGCGCTATTGCTTTCAGCCTGTGCCCACAGTGCCGCCAAGATGCAGGTCCTTGACAACAGCCTGCGTGCCTACGAGCGAGCCGTGCGCTGGAGCGAGTGGCAGACCCTGCAACACTTCTACAAGACCGATACTCGCGCTGTCCTCGCCGCCGCACAGCGGGCGCCAGACACCTTCAAGGTCACGGGGTACGAGGTGTTGCGTCGCCAGCTCAGTCGTGACGAAAACAGTCTGACGCAGGAGGTGCGCATCACCTACTATCGCACTGATGACATGATTGAGCGTCACATCCTCAATACCCAGGAATGGCGCTACGATCCTAGCGCCAATCTGTGGTTTCTCAGCTCGCCCCCTCCCGCTCTGAAATAAGGGCTTCGGCGCGAAAGCGGATTGTGTGAGTTGGCTTCCCTGGCAGGAACAAAAAAAGGCGCTGTCGGTGTGCATGGAAGCGAACCGACAGCGCCTTTTCGTGCTGGGTACTTAGGTCATGTGATAGTGCAGATTGAGCATGATCCACACAGAGCCGCCAATGAGGATGAGAACAATCAGCGCGGTGAACACGATGGCCAGTACGTTCCATCGTTCCTCTGATGACTTGTCGAGGTGCAGAAAATAGTGCAGATGCACGACGATCTGCACAAGCGCCGCTATAAATATAGCGACTAAGGTGTAGGCCGTTGACAAGGTGGCATCCATTACCAGCCAAAAAGGTATGAGGGTCAGGATGACTGCGAGTATGAACCCCGTCAGATAGGATTTTAAACTGCCCGTGTGGGCCCCTGCGTATTCAGTGGCTTCGTGTTGCACTAGAGTACTCCCGTAAGGTAGACAACGGTAAACACGCCGATCCAGACGACATCAAGGAAATGCCAAAACATGCTTAGGCGCATCAGCCGCGATTGAACCGGTGATGTCAGTCCCTTGGCCATGACCTGGAACATCATGATCAGCATCCAGATAAGGCCACTGAAAACGTGAGCACCGTGGGTGCCGACAAGAGTGAAGAACGCTGAGAGGAAACCACTACGATCAGGGCCGTTACCTGCCATGATCAGGTGATGAAACTCGTTGAGTTCCATACCGATGAAGCCTGCACCCAACAGAAAGGTCACACCCAACCAGAAAAGCACCTGTTGCTTTTTATGTTTATGCACAGCCAGCATGGAGAGACCAGAGGTGACGCTGCTAAACAGCAGGAACATGGTCTCACCCAGCACATAAGGCAGGTCGAAGAGTTCATGGCCACTGGGTCCGCCGGCAAAGTTATTGCGCAGCACGGCGAAGGTCGCAAAGACAGATGCAAAAAGAATGCAGTCGGTCATGATGTAGAGCCAGAAACCGAAGGCCGTGGTGCCCATCTTGTCTGGATGTACTTCGTGTTCGACATACACGGGGTAGTTATTCAAAACATCGCTCGTCATCGTAGATAGTACCCGAAAAGTTCAGTGATATTTAGGAGTGTCGCGGATTAGGCTAGCGCACCCGCGCCGGCCTGCTCGTAAACCGGTTTAATGCCTATCTGCTCAAGCTGTTTGAAGCGCGCCTGCTCCATCTGCCGGACCTGATCCGCCGGAACGTAGTAATCGACGTTGTCGGAGGACGCGCGAATGATGAGTGTTAACAGCATGGCGGCGGCGCCAAGACCTGCCATCCACCAGATGTGCCAGATCATGGCAAAACCGAATATGAAAGCGAACATGCCGATGAGGAAACCGGCGCTTGTATTCTTGGGCATATGGATGTCCTCGTACTGCACCGGTTTGACATAACCCAGACCCTTCTCCTTCATGTCGGTGAAGGCATCCAGTTCATGGACAACCGGCGTGTGGGCAAAGTTATAAAACGGTGCCGGAGAGGCGATCGCCCACTCCAGGGTGCGTCCGTTCCAGGGATCACCGCTGAGATCACGCGTCTGGTCACGCTCCCTGATGCTCACAACCAGTTGTATCGCCTGGCAGATGATGCCTGCCAGAATGACGAGTGCGCCAATCGCGGCAATGATGAGATAGGGCTGCCAGGCCGGATTGGTGTAGTGATCAAGGCGCCGCGGCATGCCCATAAGACCCAGCTGATACAACGGCATGAAGGCCAGAAGGAAACCGATAAACCAGCCCCAGAAGGCCCGTGTACCCCACTTTTGGTTGAGTCTGAAACCGAAGGCCTTGGGGAACCAGTAATCATAGCCTGCGAGGTAGCCGAATACGGAACCCGGAATCAACATATTGTGGAAGTGGGCAATCAGGAACTCACTGTTGTGCAGCACGAAGTCAGCGGGCGGCACTGCAAGCAGGACACCGGTCATACCCCCGATCGTGAACAAAATGAGAAAGCCCATAGTCCACAGTATGGGGGTGGTGTACTGGACCCGGCCACGGTACATGGTAAACAGCCAATTGAAGATCTTCACCCCCGTTGGCACCGCGATGATCATAGTGGCAATACCGAAGACTGCGTTCACGTTCGAACCTGCGCCCATGGTGAAGAAGTGATGCAACCATACCGTGAATGACAAGAAGGTGATGGCAATGGTGGCGTAGACCATGGACTTGTAGCCGAACAGACGCTTGCCAGAGAAGGTGGCCACAACCTCGGAGAAGATACCAAAGGCGGGTAGAATAACGATATAGACTTCCGGATGGCCCCAGATCCAAAACAGGTTGGTGTACATCATCAGGTTACCGCCCATGGCGTTGGTAAAAAAATGCATGCCAAGGTAACGGTCAAAGGTGAGCAGCGCCAGGGTGACGGTCAGAACCGGGAAGGCCATGAGGATCAATACACTGGTGCACAGCGCAGTCCAGGAGAACACCGGCATTTTCATCAGGGGCATACTTGGTGCACGCATCTTGAGTATAGTAACTACAAAATTGATCCCGGTTAGTAGCGTGCCGATACCACTTATTTGTAGTGCCCATATCCAGTAGTCCACCCCCACCCCCGGACTGTAGGCCAGTTCGGACAACGGCGGATAGCCGCTCCAGCCGGCCTGGGAAAACTCACCCACGGCCAGAGACACCATAACAAGCACGGCACTGACGGCCGTCAGCCAGAAGCTGACCGAGTTCATAAAGGGGAAGGCAACATCGCGCGCGCCAATTTGCAGTGGCACGGCAATATTCATCAGGCCAATCATGAAGGGCATGGCCATGAATATGATCATGATGGTGCCATGGGCACTGAATATCTGATCGTAATGCGAGGCCGGGAGATAGCCGTGTGAGGCGCCGAGGGCAACGGCTTGCTGGCCGCGCATCATGAGGGCATCGGAGAAGCCGCGCAACAACATGATCAGGGCCAGTACAATGTACATGACACCAATCTTCTTGTGGTCAACCGAGGTAAACCATTCTTTCCACAGATAGGTCCATTTCTTGTGGTAGGTGATCAGGCCCAGGATTACAACGCCGATCAGGATTGATATCCCTACCGCGCCCATAATGATGGGGTTATCAAAAGGTATTGCCGCAAGTGTTAATTTACCGAACATCTCAACTTACCCCCGGTATATGTTTTTTCATATCTGCCGTCTTCTTTGGCGCTCTGTATTGCTGCATGATATTGGCAAACAGGTGCGACGTAACCGATGAATAGTAGGCAACCGGATTATTGACGGTTGGTTTGTGAAGTATTTTGAATGAAGCCATATCGAGCGTGTGTTGGCCTTGTTTGATCTTCTTGACCCAGTTCTGAAAATCAGACCTGGTTGCGGTCGCAACGGCCTTGAAGTGCATGTAAGAGTAGCCACGTCCGCTGAACTGTGTGTTGAATCCGACATAGGTGCCCGGCTCGTTGGCCAGAAGGTGCAATTCGGTTCTCAGTCCCGCCATGGCATAGATTTGACCGCCAAGCTGTGGAATGAAGAACGAGGCCATGACGGTCGCAGAGGTGATGTTGAAGTCGACCGGTGTATTCGCAGGGAAGACCAGTTGGTTCACTGTCGCGATATGCTGTTGTGGGTAGATGAACAGCCACTTCCAGTCCAACGCGACAACATTGACATGGATAGGTTTTACCTTCGAGACCAGGGGACGATATGGACTTAGACGGTGTGTGGACGTCCAAGCCAGTATGCCGAGCGCCGTGACGATGATAATGGGTACGAGCCACACGACCAGCTCGATTTTCCAAGAATGATCCCAGTTGGGTTTGTAAGTAGCCTTTTTATTGGATGCACGGTAATGCAATACAAACACAAAGGCCATCACTATGACGGGTATCACCACAATGAGCATGAGCCAGGTGGCCGTCAGGATGATCGACCTTTCATGTAGCCCTATAGGCCCCTTCGGGTTGAGTATGAGGAGACGGCTGTCGCTACAACCACCGAGTAGGATAAGCGTGCTGAACGCTAAAATACGACTGAGTCGGGAATACATACGTCAGACATCCTTACAATAGCAAAACTGCGTTAATTCGAGTCAGAGATTTCTCGCAAATCGTGCGTTACGATTTCAACCCTAATTAGTTCTATGAATAAAAAAGTACCGGTCATCCAGACGTGCGGGTGCAGACACCCGTGCTTGCAGTACAATTTTTACAGTAATGGGCCTGAAGTTTTAGACATATTTTTAGACAGACTTTTAGACAGACTCTTAACTGTGTCGGCGACTCTAAACCATATTGCCATCGACGGCAAATGATCTTTGCATGCATTTGCCCCCGTATTTTACCGATAAATACATGATTTATACATATCTAAATTTTTCGTTAATACATGAAAGTATTTGGAGACATGAACTCATTCAAGTTGTTTTCAGCCCACGATGAGTTCATGTCCCGACATACCGTAAAGTGCTTTTAATATAGGGGTCGATTGCTTCTGTGCCTGGATGCACAGGATGCGCCGTTTTGGCCATCGACATAGTGATGGCCGCCCAGAGGGATATGGGTGCCGGCATGCGTTGCGACTTGAAGATATGCAGAATAAGAGTATGGAAATTTTCTTGACGCCAACGGTTTTTAACATTCAACGCAGCGGATGGTTTTGTCGTGTCGGCGCTCATGCCGGTTACGGGAACAATGATTTATCCTTGATGACGCTGTGTGATGACACGGTCAATATCACGACACGGTAGACAGGTGGTAGCAGATTTAAATGCATTGATCGTCTGATCTTTTCCGCGCTAATGCCTTGGCGCTGTTTCTGTGCAGGTTCAAACGGCGGTTTAGTCCGGGCCGTCATCCGGCGGTGGAGTATTTTTCTGACAGGCGATGAGTGGTACGTAGAGTTCGGCTGAACTCAATCCGCCGTGTACGCCGCGCAGAGTGAATGGCGCTTCGCCGAGGAGGCGATCCTTGATGACGGCACCTTCGTGCATCACTAACATGTAGTCGCCGATGCGCTCATGCAGACGGGGGTGAGGGGGACCGAGACCGAACCAGCCTTCCTCGATCAGTTGTTCTGACGGAATGGGGGTACACAATTCGGCCAACTCGCTGCGCACGTAGTCCTCGAAGGCGCGGGTCTGACTCGGGCGCAGGTAACAGTACGCGCTACGCGGCTCTCCGCACAGGGGCAGGGTTAGGGTGCGGGCGAGGTGGGGATGGTCCTCGAGCTGGAGAGTGCGCCGGGGTGCGATGTCAATGAAGCCGTGATCGGCACACACCAACAGCAGGGTGTCGTCATCGTTAAGGGCATCTGCAAGCCGGGCGACACCCGCATCCAGGTGCCGGAAGTGGACGCCAACCTCCGGGCTGTGGATACCGGTCTGGTGCGCCAGGTTGTCGAGCCCCGGCCAGTAGGCGTAGATGAAGCGGCGCTCGACGGAATCGGGCGGATTGGTCAGGGTGGCCTGGATGCCGGCGAATAGCCCGCTCATGTCCCGGTAACCGATACGCTGCGCACCGCCACCGGTGGCGCGACTGTAGGGGGAGTCGATCAGCGCGTGCTGGGTGATGATCGTGGTCGTGGCGGTGAGTGCGTCGAATAGCACAGGCCAGTCAAACACAGCACGCGGATCGATGCCCCGGGTGGCATAGTCGGGCCCGCCGTGACGAGGGCGAAACGGCAGCACGGCAGCGACGCTGCCCAGTTCCCGCAGCCACATGAACCAGCCGGTCAGTCCATGTTGCTGTGGTGCCAGACCGGTGAGATAGGTGGTGATGGCCGTCGCGGTGGTGGTGGGGAAGACCGAGGTCAGGCGGCTGATCTGGTGGCGCCGGAGAAAACTGCCGGGGTGTGTGGCGAGAAAATCGTGACCCAAGCCGTCAATCACCAACAGCACTATATTGGTATGTCTGGCTACCGCCTCGGGGGGCAGGGCCGCGAGCGGGGGGTAGGCCTGCACTCCGGTGAGAGTGTCTCCATGATGTCCCAGTCCCAGGGACAGTGAGCGCATCAGATTGACGATGCTGGCGCCGTGGTAGTCGGGGAGGGGAAAGGGCGTATGTACCAAGTCCATAATACGCCACAGTGTACACTTACTGGGGCGCACGGTGTGTGCCGGACGGGAGAGCAGGACAGGATGGAGTGGAATATTTTCACTACGGCTATGCCTTTATAAGAGCAGCCGGGTTATAATGGACGGCTATCTCAACCTGCCAGGTGTATGCCCGTGATTGAAAATCTCCGCAATATCGCCATTATCGCCCACGTCGATCATGGCAAGACCACCCTGGTGGACCAGCTCCTGAAGCAGTCCGGTACCCTTGATGCGCGTGCAATAGTGCCTGAACGGGTCATGGACTCCAATGAGCTGGAGAGGGAGCGCGGTATTACCATTCTGGCCAAAAACACCGCCATCCGTTGGAATGAGTATCGCATCAATATTGTCGACACCCCGGGTCATGCTGACTTCGGCGGCGAGGTCGAGCGTGTGTTGTCCATGGTCGACTCGGTGCTGTTGCTGGTCGACGCCGTCGACGGCCCCATGCCACAGACCCGCTTTGTGACCAGCAAGGCGCTGGCGTGCGGACTCAAGCCGATTGTGGTGATCAACAAGGTTGACCGTCCGGGTGCTCGCCCCCACTGGGTGCTGGACCAGACCTTCGATCTGTTCGACCGTCTCGGTGCGACTGACGAGCAGCTCGACTTCCCCGTGGTCTACGCCTCGGCGATCAATGGGTATGCCGGCCTTGATGCCGAGGTGTGTTCCGGTGACATGACGCCACTGCTGCAAACGGTCGTCGAGCATGTCTCAGCACCGGATGTGGACGTCAATGGCCCGTTCCAGATGCAGATCAGCCTGCTGGATTACAGCAGCTATGTCGGTGTTATAGGTATCGGGCGCATCACGCGGGGCAAGGCTCGGACCAACACTCCGGTGGTGGTGATCGACCATGAAGGTGGCCGGCGCAACGGGCGCATGTTGCAGGTCCTTAGTTTTAATGGCCTGGAGCGCATCGAGGTCGAGGAGGCGCGCGCCGGCGATATCATTGCCTTCACCGGCATCGATAAACTGGGTATCTCCGATACGCTGTGTGATCCGAAAACGGTGGAGGCGCTGCCTGCACTGAGCGTGGACGAGCCCACAGTGAGCATGACCTTCCAGGTCAACACGTCGCCCCTCTCCGGGCACGATGGCAAGTACGTGACCAGTCGCCAGATACGCGAACGCCTGGAACGCGAACTGGTGCACAATGTGGCGCTGCGCGTGGAGGAGGCGGATGACCCGGACAAGTTCCGTGTCTCCGGGCGCGGCGAACTACATCTGTCCATCCTGATAGAGAACATGCGCCGTGAGGGCTATGAGCTGGGTGTCTCGCGCCCCGAGGTGATCATCCACGAGGTCGATGGTGTCAAGGAAGAACCATTCGAGCAGCTTACTGTCGATGTTGAGGAAGGCCATCAGGGCGGAGTCATGCAAAAACTCGGTGAGCGCGGCGGCGACCTGAAGGACATGGTGCCGGACGGCAAGGGCCGAGTGCGTCTCGATTATTCGATCCCTGCGCGTGGTCTGATTGGTTTTCGCACGGAATTCCTTACCGCCACCCAGGGCAGCGGCCTGATGTACCACGTCTTCGATCGCTATGACGTGATGAAGAAGGGGGCGTTTGGCAGTCGCATCAATGGTGTGCTCATTGCCAACGGCGCCGGCAAGGCGCTGGGCTATGCCCTGTTTAATCTACAGGAGCGTGGGCGCATGTTCATTGGCCACGGCGAGGAGGTTTACGAGGGTATGATCATCGGCATCCACTCGCGTGATAACGACCTGGTGGTCAATCCGCTCAAGGCCAAGCAGCTGACCAATATCCGGGCCGCCGGTACGGATGAGAATATCCTGCTTACCCCGCCGATTCGCATGAGCCTGGAACAGGCGCTGGAGTTCATCGACGAGGATGAACTCGTCGAGGTGACACCGCACCACATTCGTCTGCGCAAGAAACTCCTGCTCGGACACGAACGCAAGAAGGCCTCCCGCCGCGCTGTCGGCTAGGCGCCACCCCGCGGTCATCAGCATCCTCACCCGGACCCGCTACCGGGTCGCGACCGGATAGGTGGGCCACTCCTGATAGGCCCCTGGAGGGTATGATTCAGCCTCTTGGCTATCGGTATCGTGGTGCTGGTTGGCCGTCGTGGCGAGATCGTGTGCGCCAGCGTCACCAGATAACCCACAGCGCCGGTGGTCCACAACCTAAAGCGAGAGGACCATGCGCACGCTGTATCCTGACAGCACTCCCTATGCCATGCATCGCCTGCCGGTAACGCCGCCCCATGTCCTGCATATCGAGGAGTGCGGCGAGCCGACGGGCATTCCGGTGTTGTTCGTACACGGTGGGCCGGGTGCTGGCTGCGAGGACTACCATCGACGTTTTTTCGACCCTGCGGTCTATCGCATCATCCTGTTCGATCAGCGTGGGGCGGGGCGCTCCACACCGCATGCCGGACTGGAGCACAACACCACCCAGGCGCTGGTTGCCGACATGGAGGCGATACGTACCCACCTTGGCATCGACCGCTGGCTGGTGTTCGGTGGTTCCTGGGGGTCGACACTGAGTCTGGTGTATGCCGAGGCCCATCCCGAGCGGGTGTCGGGGCTGGTGTTGCGCGGGATATTCCTGTGTCGAGCCCGCGAGATCCAGTGGTTTTATCAGGAAGGTGCAAGTCGGGTCTTTCCCGATCTCTGGGAAGACTACCTGTCGGTGATCCCCGAGGCGGAGCGCAATGACCTGGTCTCGGCCTACTATCGGCGTCTGACCGGCGGGGACGAACTCGGGCGCCTGAGCGCAGCCCGCGCCTGGGCGGTATGGGAGGGGCGTACCGCGACGCTGATGCCCAGCCACGACGTGGTCGATCACTTCGGTGACCCCTATGTCGCGTTGTCGCTGGCTCGCATCGAGTGTCACTATTTCATGCATGACAGTTTCCTGGAGCCGGATCAGATCCTGCGTGCTGCGGGTCGTCTGCACGGCATCCCGGGGGTCATTGTCCAGGGCCGCTATGATATGGTCTGTCCAGCAGAGAGTGCCTGGGCGCTGCACCATGCCTGGCCGCAGGCGGCGTTGCATATCGTGGCCGATGCCGGGCACTCGGCCATCGAACCCGGTATCATCGACGCTCTGGTGCAGGCCACCGATGCCTTTGCCGAACGCCTGGGTAGCACACCCGGGACGGTGTCCTGAACGTGGCGCACCGGGCGATACGGTGGCGGTGGTGATCGGTTTGTTACAACGGGTCAGCCGGGCGGAGGTCGTGATCGCCGCCGAGATGGTAGGGGCAATTGGCCCGGGCCTGCTCGTGTTCATCGGCGTGGAACGGGGCGATACGCAGGTGCAGGCCGATCGCCTGCTACAGCGCCTGCTGGGTTATCGGGTGTTTGCGGATCAGGACTGGCGCATGAACCTCAGCCTGAGCGATACCGCTGGCGGATTGCTGCTGGTGCCCCAGTTTACTTTGGCCGCAGATACCGACAAGGGTGCCCGACCCAGCTTTACGCCCGCGGCGCCTGCGGCGACGGGGCGGGTATTGTTCGAGTATTTGTGTGCAGCGGCACGGGTGCAACATTGCGGTGAACTGGCGACGGGACGTTTCGGTGCCGACATGCAGGTGGGCCTGATCAACGACGGACCGGTAACCTTCTGGTTGCAGACAACGGCGACTGGAGCGGTGGCGGGATGATGGAGGGCCGGGCATGAAGACATGGCAGATCGTCGCGCTGATCACGTTCGCGGTGTTTGCCATGGTGTACTTCATCGTGCCGCACAATGACACGACTTCGACGGTGCCGAAGGGCGATGACGCACCCTGGGGCGTGCGCGCGTTGAAGGGTGGCAAGAGCCGGGTGTTTGGTCTGACGCTGGGCGAGGCGCACCTTGATGAGGCCATGGCGCGCTTTGGTCAGGAACCGCAGCTGGCCTTGTTCAATACGCCAGGCAAGGGTATGACGCTGGAGGTCTTCTATGGCGAAGTCACGCTGGGTGGGTTGTCCGGGCGCATCATTCTCTCGTTGGCGGCCTCGCCACAGACCCTGGCGGCCATGCGCGAGCGGGCGAGTGGAAAGCAATCCACCGACAGTGGTGCCACTCGCTATGCCCTTTCGGCGCAGGACATGCGTGCGGCGCGCATGCTGCCCATTGCCAGTTTGACCTATATCCCCTATGCCGAGTTCAGTGCAGCGATTGTCACCCGGCGCTTCGGTGCGCCCAGTGAGCGCCTGCGCACCCGGGATGGCCTCCAACACTGGCTCTATCCCGCGTTGGGTCTGGATGTCGCCCTCGACCCGGCCGGTCATGACGTGTTCCAGTATGTCGCACCGATGGTGTTTGCCCGTCTGCTGGCACCACTGGAGCGGGCGTTGCCAAGCAAATCAGGCAAATCGGACAAAATGGAATAGGCCACCCTGCCCCCAGACGCGGTGGCGATCAGTGCCCGGAGTCCGGGGCATCCCGTTCAGACCTTGTGCGGTCGATTTTACCGCTATAGCGACGGACCATCTCGAGCAGGCGCTCATTGCTGATCGGTTTAGTGATGAAATCGTCCATTCCGGCCTCCAGGCACCGGGCTCGGTCCGCGGGCGTGGCATTGGCCGTCAGTGCAATGATCGGAATGTGGGCCTCTCTGGCCTCCTGGCGGCGCCAGTCCCGCGTCGCGCTCGGCCCGTCCATGACCGGCATGCGCATGTCCATAAACACCAGATCGTAGCCGCTGCGAACGAGTGCCGCGACGGCCTGGGCACCATCTTGTACCCGTTCCACCTCATGGCCGGCCTGGGCGAGAAAGGTGGCCAGTACCTTGGCATTGATTGAACTGTCTTCGGCCACCAGGATGTGCTGGGGCCGCAGCGTGGGGAGGCGCTCTGGAGGGGATATCCCCGAGCGCGAGGGTGGTGTGTGCTCAGGGGAGTCGGGTTGGAGGTGGCGCCCGGGGCAGGCTTGGGCCAGACAGGCGTGCAGGGCCTCCAGGCGTACCGGCTTGACCAGTTGCGCATCGAACCCGCCAGCCGGCTCACCCGTGGGATGGTTGAGCTTGTCCAGGGGGGCCAGTTCGACGATGAACAGGGTGTTGGTGACCTGAGTGCGCCATTGTCGAGCCAATGCCTGTGCCCGCCCGGGTGGGATAGGTGTGTCAATCAGGACATAGCGCCATGGCGGCGAGTCCGGTGTCTGTGCGCGTGGCGTGAACAGAGTGTCGGTTGCCGCCTGGTCGTCAGGGTTCAGGTGCAGTGGGTTCAGGCCCAGCCAGCGGCAATACTCGCCCAGTGCCTCGGCGAGATGCGGGTTGGGTTCGATGATTGCGATCCGCCCGGCGGTGGGTAGATGCCAGCGTGCAGGGTCTGTTGCACGCACCAGGGTCCAGCACAGCTCGAACCAGAAGGTACTGCCTTCACCTGGCTGGCTGTGGACTCCCATTTCGCCACCCATATATCTGATCAGTTCAAAAGAAATGGTGGTGCCCAGTCCGGTACCGCCCTGGGCACGATCCGGGCCGCTGTCGGCCTGATAAAAACGATCAAAGATATAGGGTAACTGTGCTGCGGCGATACCGATGCCGGTGTCATAGACCTCGACGCGCACGCGTATCGGCGAGGAGGCCTTTCCCGCCAGCGGGCGGGCACGGATGAGGACCTCACCGTGGTGGGTAAATTTCACTGCATTGCTGACCAGATTCATCAGTACCTGGCGAAAGCGTTGTGGATCACCGACAACCCGCTCGGGGAGCGTGGGTGCCAAGTGACAGATCAGCTCGATGTGTTGGTCGTATGCCTTGGGGGAGAACATCATGGCGACGCCCTGGATGATCTCCGCGGGGGAGAATTCGCATGATTCCAGTTGGTACTTACCTGCCTCGATCTTGGACAGGTCCAACACATCGTCGATGAGTCCGTGCAGGGCCTTGGCCGAGGTGTGCAGGGTGTTGACGTATTCATTCTGGCGTGATGAGAGTTCGGTGCCGGCCAGCAGATTGGTCATGCCGATGATACCGCTCATCGGGGTGCGGATTTCATGGCTCATGTTGGCCAGGAAGTTGCTTTTGGCCTGATTGGCACGGTCGGCCTCGGCGCGGGCCTGCTGCAGTTTGGTCAGCATCATGTTGAGATACAGGGGCAGGATGGCGAGAAAGGCAATAAATACGATGACATCGAAACTGCGTGGGTGCCAGTTCGGCTCATAGAACAGGACTAGGCCGTAACCCATGATGCTGAGCAGGCTGGCGACCAGCAGAGCGCGTCGCCCGTAGCGCCCGCCATAGGCGATATAGATCCATAAATAGAAGAGATAATAGGGGCTGAGCGGGCCGGCGTGGGTGAGGATCATGGCATAACTGGTTGCACCGATGTCGAATAACATCGATATATAGGGACGTAACCTGGATGTAGGCTGGCGGAAGACATCGACCATCAGGGCCAGGGAGGCACCGAAGAAGATGAACATATAGAGCAGAAAGTGCAGGTGGTTCAGCGGATAATAACCGGAGAAGGCCCCCACGGTCATGTAGCTGCCGACGGTGAGCCAGATACCGAGACGTATCAGGGCGGAGGAAAATTCAGCGCTGCGGCGGACCGCGACCGGTGGCCAGTTCATTGTCATCATCCTTCCCTGTCGTGCTTTGGCGGTGTGTCAGCGTGCTGGCACCCACACCGAGCGGGCATCGTGCGCGCGGGCCGAACTGTGGATTATGCCCGGTTCGCGGGGGATAATGAAACTGGCATGGCACTGTAGCGGCCCCTTTATCCGGAAAACAACCCTGGCAGGAGAGTGTGGTGACGGCGAAACACACCCTCAACGGTACCGTCGTGACCGGCGAGAACAAGTGCGGATTCTGCACCAACTCCACGTGTTGTATCTATCTCACCCAGGCTATCGATACCCCACGCTCCATGCATGACTTCGACCACCTGCTCTGGCAGCTCTCGCACGCCAACGTACAGGTCTACAAGGACGAAGACGGCTGGTTCCTGCTCGTCAATAATGTCTGCACGCATCTGCAAGGCGACGGACGCTGCGCCATCTATGAGATCCGCCCCCAGGTCTGTCGTGATTACAGCAATGATTATTGCGAATTTGACGCCCCCGCTGAAGAAGGCTTTGCCCTCTTCTTCGACGGTTATGACAGCCTGCTCGCCTATTGCCGCGGGCGTTACAAGCGCTGGGATGAGAGATATAAATAGGGTGAGGGGTGAGGAAACGCCTCACCCCTCACGCTTATTTAACGTCCTATCCTCCGGCATGATGTCCGCAAAGCTGTCGATGCATTGAAACTCGTTATTGCCGCGTGCGGGGCGACAGGTGTCGGGGCGGGTGATGCCGCGCAGGTGGGCGATGCCGTAGTCGCGCGCGGTGCGCAGCACGGGCAGACTGTCGTCGACGAGCAGGCTGCGGGCCGGATCATGGGGCCAGTGTGTGCGCATTAGTGGCCAGAAGGCAGGGTCTTCCTTGGGGTAGCCGTAGTCATGGGTGCTGATCAGGGCATCAAAGTGGCCTTCGAGTTGAGTGCATTCCATTTTTAACGCCAGACTCTTGCGGTGGGCGTTGGTGACCAGCAGTACGTGTTTGTCCAGGGTGTGCAGGCGATCGAGGAAGTGGACGACATGGGGGTGGATGGCGATGAGGCCTTTGACCTCGTGTTTGAGACTGGCAATATCCATACCAAGGGTCTCGGTCCAGTAGTCCAGGCAGTACCATTGCATGGTACCTTCCCGGCGCTGAAACAGTGGCAACAATTCATGTCGCGCGTCCTGCACGCTGATGTGGTTGAGCTGCGCGTAACGCAGTGGCACGTGTTCCTGCCAGAAGTGATTATCGAAATTCAGGTCCAGCAGGGTACCATCCATATCGAGAAACACAGTATCGATTGCCGACCAGACCAGCATGAGGGTGCCTCGTGTTGCGGCCAATTCCTGCAAACTGCATCTATGAACCGGCCGATAGGGTGAACGCTTATTATACAGGCTGATCGTAGTGGCCAGAGTGTTGCTTGTGGTTACGGACGACCTCCGTCTGGTGTGATGGGCTACGCGTTTGTCCTCGGTGAGTGGTGGGAGAGACCACTGTGTGAGGACCCTGGCGTTCAGAGGATGAGTGGACTGTGCCCTGAGGCTGGGTGCCGGGTGAATGCAGCGCCTGTGGTTGGGCACACCGTCCATGAAGCGGTCATGGGCGGTGTGCTCTCGTTTCCTGGCGTTATGTCGCCGATTGAACGGCGGTGTCCTTCGGCGTTTCGCTCTGCTCGTTCGCGTCGGGTATGACACGGTACAGGGCAAGCTTGACCCTGTCCTGAAGGAACATCCAGGCGATATTGTAGGCCCACAGGATACCGATGATCCCGGCCGAGATCGGTGTCATCCACCATCCGAACCAGGCCATTGCCGCGGCCACGACCTGGGTGCCCAGGGTGGCGGTAAGAAGCTGCCAGGACGGACGGGGGCTGCGCCAGAAGCTCTGTTTGCTGCGTGTGACGAACAACATCAGGTGCCCGCCCGCGACCAGTTGCAGGAATATCAGGGTTTGCAGTGCCTTGTGATCCAGCCCGAACCAGTGTTGTCCGATGAGCATCATCAGGAAGGTCTCAACGACAGCCACAATCCCCAGTATCGAGGACACGGTCAACACCCGTTTCATCTGCCAGCGCACCGGCTTGGGTTCGAGCCAGGTATGGTCGTAGGCAATGGTCATGATCGGCAGGTCATCGAGCAGCGCCAGCAAGATGATCATGAGTGCCGTCAACGGATAAGTGTGTGTGACTAGCATCGCCAGCACCACGAAGACCATGATGTCGATGGTCATGGCGATGCGGTAGACCGTGTAGCTCATCATTCGTCCGAAGATGCGCCGTGCCTCCTCGACCGCGTGGATGATGGTCGACAGGCCCGGTGCGGTCAGCACCAGGCTGGCGGCCGCGCGCGCCGCGTCTGTGGCATCAGAGACCGCGATCCCCACCTCGGCCTGCTTGAGGGCCGGGGCGTCGTTCACCCCGTCCCCGGTCATGCCGACCAGATGTCCACCTTCCTGGAGTGCCTTGACGATGGCGTACTTGTGTTCCGGGTACACCTGGGCGAAGCCGTCGGCCTGCTCCAGCTCGCGGATCAGGGCGGGGTCGGCCTTGGCCTGGTGATCATCGGGTAAATGATCGGGTGGCAGGATATTGCGTCCCATGCCGAGCCCCCCGGAGATCTCGCGGGCAATCGCAATATGGTCGCCAGTGACCATCTTTACGGCGATGCCGTGTTCGCGGGCCTCGCGGATAGTAGACGCCGAGTCCTCACGCGGTGGATCAAAGAGCGAGAGGATACCGAGAAACTGCCATGTCCCGTCGGCCGCTGTGCGGGCAACGCCCAGAGTGCGAAATCCACGCCCGGCGAGTTGCTCGACGGCCTCATCGGCCCGGGCGCGCGTCTCACCCTGGATGTCGCACAGATCGATGATTACCTGTGGTGCGCCCTTGGTGGTACTGAAGGTGCCTTCGTCGGATTCGAGGTGTGCCTCGGTACGCTTGCTCACGGGGTCGAAGGGAATGAATTTGACCTGTCGGTAGCGCTCGAGCAGTGCGGCATCGGGTAGCGCGGCGATAACCGCGAGATCGATGGCATCGTGATTCTCCTCCTTGGAGGCGAGTGCTGCTGCGAGATTGAGCGCATCCGGGTCCGCCGCCTCGAACAAGACCGGCTCACCCAGAGTCAACTTGTTTTGTGTGAGGGTGCCGGTCTTGTCTGCACACAGGATATCGATGCCCGCCATTTCCTCGATGGACTGCAGGCGCGTGACGATAGCCTTGTGTTTGGACAACGCCTTGGCACCGAGTGCCATGGTTACGGAGAGTACAGCGGGCATCGCCACCGGAATCGAGGCAATCACCAGGATCAGCACGAATTCGAGGACATGCAGCAGGTGTGCACCGCGCGCGAGTTCCACGCCGATCAGGATAATACTGAGTACCACGGCAATGGCGATCAGAAAGTTACCAATGCGCATCACCGCCTGCTGGAAGTGTGAGACCGCACCGGCGCTTTCGACCAGTTTCGCGGTGCGCCCGAAGAAGGTGTGTTCGCCAGTGGCGATGACCTCGGCGACCATCTCGCCCTGTCTGGCGATGGTGCCGGAGTAAGCCTCTTCGCCCACCTTTTTGTCTACCGGCAGTGACTCGCCGGTGAGTGCTGCCTGGTCCAGGCGCAGGTAATCGCCTTCGAGGAGCGTCACGTCAGCGGGGACAATGTCACCGAGGCGCAGTCGGACGATATCGCCTGGAACCAGTCCCTCGGCAAGGACCTCGTTCCATTTCCCGTCGCGTAATGCCCGGGCCTTGAGGGCAAGCTGGTTTTTCAGCGCATCGAGGGCATTGCTGGCCTTGTGTTCTTCCCAGAAACCAATAATGCCGTTGATGAGTAGCAAAGCGGTGATCAGGATCAGATCATCCCAGTGACCGACCGCCCCGGAGAGGATGGCGGCTATCTCGATCATCCAGGGGATAGGACCCCAGAAATAGTAGAGGAATCTGAGCAGAGGATTGACGTGTTGTTCGTGCAGTGCGTTCGGGCCATACTTTTCAAGTCGCTGTTCGACCTCCTCGCTGCTAAGGCCGCTGCGCGGGGATTGATGAGCGGCAGCGTCATCGGCATCCGAGTTCTCGTTTGTATTATTTGGCATAGAGTTTCTCCTTATGATGTTGGACAACCACGTGGGTCGTTCGGGGGCGGTGATTGCTGCGACGTAGGTAATCGGCACCTGCCCAGCGCCAGGTCAAGGGATAGACTTCCAATTCCCTCTCGATCCAATACCCCTCGGTTCGACCCTCCCGGTTTTGGTTGTTTCAGCGTTAACAGAAATAATGTGATGGAATGTGGTGTAGCGGTACGTGACCCTGGGTCAGGCGAACAACCCGGGTCTCGCGCCGGGGTAGTGTTTTTATATTCATCAATGCGGTCTCTGTACTGCGTTCAGAGACGATTGGGATCACGTGTTGTGTTTCTGCAGTTGATGGGATAACTGTAATCAGCCTCCCTGAGTCAGACACATATCATGATAGACCATGGGTAGTAACCCTGCCGGTATCGAACGCTCGCAGCACGCGTTGCCATGCATCATGATGGCGCCGCGTACAGCACGCCCGTGCAGGGAGCAGGTAACGCACGGTATCTTTCAAGACGAAGAAAGTGCAACCATTGCCGACCCGTTCCGTCCTGCAATTGACAGTCGCGGTGTGAGCGATGTGGTGGGGTAGTTGCCGTCATGGCCATGGTCGGATGGCCGTGAGATTACTGGCCGGATCATCGCGTACGCCCTGTCCAGGCACAACCGCTGGCGATGTGCAGGGCAGGTAGAGGTCGATAGGTGTTGGACATCAAATCAACTCTCCTCGGAGTTGCAAAATCCATGGGTATGTGTTCATGGCCTATTTAGATAAATAGTCCATGTCCGGTGCTTATTCAAATCAGGAAATTCTGTGAGGGCATAAAAATAAGGATCGATGTAGTGTCGTGTCCGATAAGGAGGTGATGTGTTGTCGGCCCGATACCGCTATGTTCAGTGCTGTGCTTGACGGCCTCTTCATGAATGTAACATGGCGTTCGGCATCGGGTGTACCTGGGCCCCGCCGGGATCACCCACCACTTTATGCGATAAGCACGATGTTACCCGTATTATTCTCCCGGAGAGATATTACGTGAACATTTCGTCAAGCCGGCCAAAGTGATAATGTTACCCATATTGTCGGCTGCCTTGTCGCCGGTAACAGCACCATTGCGGCGTACTCCGGCGAACGCTAGAGGTAGACGTGGATCCTGCCAGGATAGCGACACGGCGATGTACGTACGGACGAATGACAAGGGTGCGATCGCACCGGGATAATCGTGTGGTACGCGCCTGCCTGTGGTACAAATGAACGTCATGGAAAAGAAACCGGAAATCATCCGCACCCGGACCATCGCCCGCAGTCGGTTGTTTCATATCGAGCAGTTGGATCTGAAGTTTTCCAATGGGGTCGAAGTACAATACGAGCGACTGTGCAGTGCCGGACAGGGGGCGGTGATGATTGTGGCGCTGCTCGATGCCGATACTGTATTGCTGATTCGCGAATATGCTGCTGGCGTCGAACGCTATGAACTGGCCCTGCCCAAGGGACACGTCGAGGTGGGTGAGGACCTGCTTGAGGCCGCCAACCGTGAACTCATGGAAGAGGTCGGCTATGCATCCCGTTCCATCCACCACTTGAGCAGCCTGACATTGGCGCCGGGTTATTTCAGCCACACGACGCATGTTGTTCTGGCCGAAGACCTCTACCCGCAACGCCGCCAGGGTGATGAACCCGAGGCACTCGAGGTCGTGCCCTGGCGATTGAGCGAACTGGAACGGCTTCTGGCGCGGGAGGACTTCACCGAGGCCCGCTCGATCGCCGCACTGTTTATCGTACGAGAGAGAATGCAGACATGAGTGAGTACGACCGCGACCATCTTCAGGCCCTGTTGCCGCAGGTGTGCGAACTGGCCCGGCAGGCGGGTGAGCAGATCCTGGGCATCTATAACGATACGTTCACCGTCGAGCGCAAGAAGGATGACACCCCGCTGACCGAGGCCGACATGGCTGCGCACAATACGATTGTGAGCGGATTGCGGGCCCTGACACCGGCCTTGCCGGTGTTGTCCGAGGAATCCGCGAGCATACCGTTTGAGGAACGGCGCAGCTGGGCGCGCTACTGGCTGGTCGACCCGCTGGACGGCACACGCGAATTCATCAAACACAATGGCGAGTTTACGGTCAACATTGCCTTGATCAAGGGACAGGACGCGGAGCTTGGCGTGATTTATGTTCCGATCAGCGGGGTGTGTTATCTGGCCATCGAGGGCTTTGGCGCCTTCCGACAGACGCTGGGTGGCGGTGCAGAGCATGCCGGGTCGCCCCCGATGGTGCCGATTCACACACGGACCTATACGCACGGGTGTGCAACCGTGGCGTGCAGCCGCTCGCACCGCGCCGATGCGCTCCAGCAGTTTCTCGACAAGCTGGGTGAATACGAGACCATCAACATGGGCAGTGCGCTCAAGTCTTGCCTGGTGGCCGAGGGTCGGGCCGATTTGTATCCCCGCTTGGGGCCGACCTCGGAGTGGGATACGGCCGCTGCGCAGTGTATCGTCGAACAGGCCGGTGGACAGATCACCGATACCCGGATGCAGCGTCTGCGCTACAACACCAAGGATTGCCTGCTCAATCCTCATTTCTTTGTCTTCGGCGCCAGCACCGTTGATTGGTCGCATTTTCTCTGATCTGCTGAAAGCAAGTGTCAGTCCGCAGGGGGAGGCGGCAGGCGCCGGAAGCCCGTCCGGCGGGCAAGCCAGTGCGCCAGCAGGTGTCTGGGTCGATGTGGTTCAGGCCGGTCGCGCCGGGGCGCATGCAGGTAAAATTGCACGTGCCATCTCAGATCAATGAGCTGCGCATCGGGGTGACGGATACCGCAGCGCTCGCCGTAGCAAGCCCGCGAGAGACGTTGCAGGGTTTGTGTGAAACCGGCCGCGGGCGCATACCGACTCGACCAGTATTGCCGCCATTGCGCCAGTGAGAGGTTGCCGGGCCAGCCCTCTGCGCGGGCGAGCTGGTCCAGGGCGTTGCGCAGCCCGCCGGCGTCGTGGCTGTTCACCACACTGCGCAGAGCGAGACGACGTGCGTGTCGTGCCCGGTGTCTGCGGCACAGTGCTTGTGCGCCGTACCATGTGGCCCAGCCCAGCCCGCCGACGCCTGTCAGTATCAGTGCCATGAACCCAAACAGATTCAGTGAGACCACGTCGATGGAGTGGGTAGCGAGCGTTTTCAGACGTCCGTCGCGCGGATCAAAATAGCGCAGAATCGGTCGTGGGAGTTGCAGCCAGCCGGTGCGGTGCGCCTTGAAGGACAAGGTGTAGTCCACCGCGCTGCTCAGCCCCTTGCCCGTCAGTCGGCGATGGACAACATGGGTGCTGTTCAGTACGACGATGGCATGCCCGCCACTGAGGTGCGTGTCCAGCGCTGGCAATTGCGCGACCGGGATGCCGATACCCTGCAGGCGCAGGCGCCAGAAGTATAGCCGACCCTCGCGCACCAGCCCGTGCGGTCGGCTCCGGGTGTCAATGATGAGGCGTCCCACCGGCGTACCCGGGGGGACATACTCGGGCAGGGGACGCACGCGCAACCGCACCCTGGGCAGGTAGAAGGTGAAGCGCGGTACGCCGTCGACCAGATAGCGCACGGGTGGCAGCGACACGGTGGTTGCCCGCGTATCTCCGCTGGCACCGACATTGCGCCACGTCGCGCTATCGATATTTTCGGGGAACAGCACCCAGCCTGTGGTCAATCGGCTGCCGTTGGCCCGATGTCGGCGGGTGGCGGGCAGGGTGAGGAGGCGCACCCGATCGGTATTCGGTGTTGGCGTGTCGAGACGGGCATAGCGTATCGGGCCGTCGACCTGTACGGTGATCAGGGCCTGCTGGCCCTGCCACAGTACCCCCTGCGGCAGATGGATCTTCAGCACCAGGGGGTGTGTGCCCAGCATGGGGCGGGCAATGCTCAGAGACCGTGGTGCGCTGCGCCACGTCCCCAGATGCAGGGCGGGCAGGGTCAAGGTGCCGCTGCGGCGTGCCGACAGGGTGATCAGGCGTTGCGGGTGGCCATCACGGTCCGGACTGGATTGCGTCCTCAGCAGCGCAAAGTCTTGTCGCCAGGCATCCAGATTGATGTTTGCGAGCCGTTGCCCCGGTGGTTTGCCGGGCGCAGTGAGGCGCAGGCGCAGGGGACGCCCCCATTGGGGGTGAGTCGTCAGTAGCGTCAGGGTGAGGTTGTCATGTGGGACGGAGACGGCAGGTGTTGCCAGGGCGGTGCCGACGCCCCCCAATCCGGCCACGACTCCTCCCAGTCCGACATACCACAAGAGGCCCAAATATCGCACCCTGGCACGTGTGCGCGAGTCCCTCATCGGGGTGTCGCGGGGCGATTGAACCGGGGCCATCGATATGAGGATAGCGCCCCTGGCTGGACTTACCATGGCGGTATCCCCGACAGGGCGCGAGGGTGAGTCAGGGGGGCGGGAAAGCCTGTTTCACGCTCGAAGATCTGTGTCCACAGACGGGCAGTCTGGGCCTGCACTCCCGCATTGGCGTTGCCTTGGCCCCGCGCCAGTGCCGCCTCTGCATGCAGGGCGGTCTCGTCGCTGCTGGCAGCGTGTCCGGAGGGGGTGGCGGTGCCGCCGGCCAGACGGGTGTGCGCAAGGCCACGTCGTACCAGGGCGTCAATCTGCCTGGATGACAGACCGCCGAGCGCACCGGTATCACCCTGGCGCGGTGTATGCGATGTGGTCTCGCCGATGGCCAGTCGGCCCCGGGGGTTCACATCCGTGCCCACCGGCACACGCGCCAGACGGGGACCGCTGCCCATACGCCCGGTCATGCCGGGTGGGCTGAGTCCCTGTTCGATCCGGCGTTGCAGGGCCTTGCTCAAGGCCAGATTATGTCGTGCCGCTGCCCGCCCGGCCTGGTAGCGCAGAACATCACGAAAGGCGTTGGCTGCCCGAACGTAGTCGCCGAGTTGGAAGTGACTGTTGCCCAGGTTGAACAGGGCGCTGGCACGCTGGGCATTGGTGCGGGCCGTCAGCACTGCCAGGGTGAACTGGCGAATGGCGGGCGCATAACGCGCCAGGCGATAGAGGCTGTCGCCCTCACCGATCCGGGCCCGATAGCCGCGCTGCTGGCGGTAGAGCGCGAGCGCGGTGGCGTAGCGATGGTGCCGATAGGCCGTGTAGGCCGCCGGATCACCGGCCACGGCAGGGGGGGGTGTCAGTAACCCGGCCGTGAGCCCCACCACCATGGCGCACAGTAACAGGACACCACCGGGTGGCGACGGCCCGACGCCTGTCTCGCGATCGGCGTGTGCGGTACGCTGCGCGCCAGTCCGACGCCAGGGCCATGAGGGTAGACAGGGCATAGTGGCGATGAAGAACACGATGATCGCCGGCAGCAGGACAGCGGGATAGAGTTCACGCCAGATTATTTGTCCCTGGCTGTGACGACCGGAACGTGGGCGCAGTGTGGCGCTCAGTCCAGCCTCATAGAGGGTGCGCCAGTCACCGGCATCGTCTTCCACCGGACTGTAGTGCCCATCGCCGGCCTGGGCTAAGCGCACGAGCAGACGGGTATGCAGGTGGCTGATGATGGCCCGCCCCCGGTGGTGGTGCAGCCAGCCCCCGCCGGACAGCGGGATGCCCGCCCCGGCGGCGGTGCCGACACCGAGTGTCGAGACGCTGATGTGGCGCTTGGCGAGTGCCCGGGCGCGGGTGAGCAGGGCATTTTCCACGACCTGCCCGGACGCTCCCGTGAGACCCGTATCACCGTCAGTGACGAGGATGATTGCCCGCCGTGATGCCGTCGGACCAAAGTGGGCGGCGGCGACATTGAGGGCATCGAGCAGAGCACTGCCGCGGGTGGGCAGTTGCAGGTATGCCAGAGTGCCGAGATAGTAGCGCACGAGCGCATAGTCCGCCGTGGCGGGCAGGAGCAGGTGGGCGTGACCGGCAAACACGATCAGCCCAAGACGTGGTCCGCTGTTGAGGCCGTTGGCGGTGGGGGTGGTGTCGAAGCGTCGTTGCAGATGTCGCAGGAGTTCCTGGACCTCGATGATCGCCCGTTGTCGGCGGCTGGGGGTGATATCGGGCGCATTCATCGAGCGGGAGAGATCGAGTGCGAGCATGATCTCCGGTGTGTCGGCGCCAGCCTTGCCGAGGCGCTCCAGCGCCAGGCGCGGCCCGGCGAGGGCGATGCACAACAGTGACCAGGCCAGCGCCAATGCCAGGGGCACGCGCAGTGATGATGCCAGCGTCGATAACACCGTGCGCAGGGACTGGCGTCGTGCACGGGGCATGTCGGGCAGCAGCCAGGGCAACAGCGCGGCGTCTGCATAGCGCCTGAGCTGCCTGCCCCGGCGCAGACGTTGCCAGAGATAGGCCAGGGGTGGGGCGCCCAGTAGCCACAGCCATTCGGGGCTGCGCCAGTATATCTGTCCAGCAAGGTTGGCGAGATCAACCACGCCAACGTCCTCCGCTCAGCACCAAGCCCAGGATCCAGAGTGACACGCCGGCCAGCAGCGGCCAGGGGTAGAGCGGCATGTGTGCATGGCGCGCCTTGAGTGTGCGTTTTACGGTCTCGCGGCGGCTGATATCGCGCAGGGCCGCCTGTAGCATCCCCGGCGCGCCTGCCTGGTAGCTGTGTGCGCCAGTGAGAGTGGCGATACGCTGGAGCAGGGCGAGGTTGACCGGGTGATAGATCAGTCCGCTGTTGCGTTTTTCTCCTGCCTGGAGGTCGCCGGCACCAATGGCGACGGTATAGATGGGCAGCCCGTCATGGGCGGCCAGGGCAGCAGCGTCGAGTGGGTTGATGGCGCCGGAGGGGATATCGACGCTGGTGAACAGGATCAGGATGGGGTGCTGTGTCGGGTGTCGGCGTGCCCTGTCGATGGCCAGGCTCAGCGCATCGCCGAGGGCACTGGCGCGCCCGGCAATGCCGGTACGGATACGCGCCAGCATCTGTTGTACCAGGTGATGGTCACGGGTTAGTGGCAGCAAGACGTGGGCGGTATCGGCGAAAACGATGAGCGAGACCCGATCACCGTGCAGCGTGTCGACGAAGCGCGAGAGCACGGCCTTGAGCATGTGCAGTCGCTCGATACGTCGGCCATCGAGGAGGTAGTCGCGCAGCACCATGCTGACCGAGGTGTCGATGATGAGTACGATGTTGCGCTCGTGCGGGGGTGCAGGCAGTCGTTTACCGATGCGTACCGGTTGGGCCAGGGCGGTGATCAGGGCGGCGAGGATGGCCCAGGTGAACAGGGTGTGCCAGAGCGGGCGGGTCGGGCCGGTGAGCGGGGCTTCTCCGAACAGAGACAACAAGGGATGGCGCAGGGTCAGATCCGATGGCCAGTGTTGACCCGGTCCGCGCGTGTGTCGACCCAGGCGCGCACTCAGGCGTAGCAACAGGGTGAGGCCGGCCAGTCCCGGCAGCAGCCAGAACCAGTCCGGGTGCAGGAACACGATACCGGAGAGCATGCCGGGCAGATTCAGTGCCATTGCCGAATCCAGTCGTGGGCCTCGATACACAATCGCGTGAGCGTCGTGGCTGAGGGGGGCTGCGGGGCATAACAGGCGCGCATCAGGCGGGAGAGAAAGACCTGCCAGTCACCCTGGCGGGACGCGAGGCGTGTTGGCAGGGCATGGTCCGGGTCGAGGTGATGGCGTCCGAGTGCGAAGCGCAGCAGGGCGGCGATGTAAAACCCCTGCTCACGGGAGGCGCCTGCCGATGACCCCAGGGCGGACCGGTGTTGCAGGCGTGACAGCGCCCGTTGGCAGCGCGCCATGCGGCTGAGATGGCGGCGCAGCAGGTAGATGAGCACTGCGGCGGCGAACAGCAGACCGAGCAACAGCGCCAGTAACGCGACTGGCCCGGGCGGTGGGGCCGGGGGTGGCAGGATGTCGATCAGGCCGGGATCAGGGATGGGCATGATGTGGGGGGGTCGGCACGGGCTCAGCGGACCGCGCTGGGTGTGCGTGGGTGTTGGATTCGACGTTGGGGCGAAGGCAGCAGCGCTCGCAGATCCTCGGTGTCGCTGGCCAGCAGGTGCAGTGCGACACCGGCCTCCCGGCACAGGTGAGTGATATGGGCACGGTGGGTCCGGGCGGCGCGGTGGTATGCCCGGCGCAGTGCCGGGTCGGTGGTGTCGATCTGGCGCTGGTGGTGGCCACCCGTTTGGCGCAGAGACAGTTGTCCCGCCCTGGGCAGACGGGTCTCCGCGGGATCATGGATCAGGAAGGCACGGACACGGTGGTGGGTGGCGAGTGCGAGCAGCACTGGGCGATCGTCGGTGTCGAGGTCGTGGAAATCGCTGAACAGGTCGAGTTGCGAGCCGTACGGCAGCACCACGAACAGGTGGCGCAGGAGTGAACCCAGGCGCGGCTGCGCACCCTCAAAGGTGGGGCAGGGGGCGCGCACGGCCTCGACCAGTGCGTGCAGTGAGGTACCCATGCCCAGGGCTATCCATCGGGCCGTGGGCGTCGTTTCTGGGTTGATAATCAGGCCGCCGACCGGCATACCCTGGTGGTGCGCAGCCGCGGCACGCACGATGGTTGCGCGGGCGGCCTGGGTCACCTTGAGTCGGCGGTGTGTGCCGAAGCGCATGCCGGCCCGCCGGTCCACGACGTGGAAGGCACCGGGGCGACGCTCGTCGAGGAACAACTTGGTGTAGGCCTGAGCGGTACGGGCCAGGTGGCGCCAGTTGAGATGGCGCAGATCGTCGCCTGGTACATAGAGACGGCTCTCCTCATAGTCTGTCCCGATGCCGCGAAAACGCGAGGGACGATCACCGCTGAGTGTGTGTTCACTATCGTTGTCAGGGGCGCAGTGGCGTGGCGTCTTACCCAGGCGCAGGAGTGTCGTTATCTCCAGATCGTCCAGCAGGGGTTGTGCCAGATCAGCCCTGACCCCGTGCCCCGGTCGGGCGCGCAGGCATCGGCATAGTGTCGATAGTGTGCCCATGCTCAGGGGACCGTGACCGCCTGCAACAGGTGGGCAATGATGTCGTCACCGTGTACGCCGTCGGCCTGGGCGGCGTAGCCGAGGATCAGGCGGTGGCGCAACACGTCCGGGGCGAGTGCGATGATATCGTCCGGCACCAGATAATCACGCCCGCGCAGATAGGCCAGGGCAGCGCCGGCGCGCAGCAGGGCGATCGAGGCGCGCGGTGAGGCGCCGGCAATCAGGTATTCCGACCACGCCGGTTGCCATTGCCCCAGTTGACGGGTGGCGCTGACCAGTTGGACGACGTAGCGCTCCAGCGCGGGCTCGATATGCAGCCGGGCGACCTCGCGGCGAGCGGCCAGCACCGTGGCGGGCTGGAGCCGCGACAGATCGCTACCGTCCTCGCGGCCAAGCTGGCGCTGGCGATCACGCTGGAGGATGAGCAGTTCCTCCTCCTCACTGGGATAGCCCAGGCGCACATGGAGCAGGAAGCGATCGAGCTGGGCCTCGGGCAGGGGATAGGTGCCGCTCTGTTCCAGCGGGTTCTGGGTGGCCATGACGATGAACAGTTCGGGCAGGCGTCGTGTGACGCCCCCCACGGTGATCTGATGTTCCGCCATGGCCTCGAGCAGGGCCGACTGGACCTTGGGTGGGGCGCGGTTGATTTCATCGGCGAGGATGATCTCGTGGAACAGCGGACCCTCGATGAAGCGGAACGTACCCTTGGCCGGGTCAAAGATGTCACTGCCGGTGAGGTCGCCAGGCATCAGGTCCGGGGTGAACTGGAGCCGCTGGAAGCGGGCGTGCACACCGCTGGCAAGGGTGTTGACGGCGGTGGTCTTGGCCAGGCCGGGCGGGCCTTCGAGCAGGATATGCCCGCCCGTCAGCAGGGCGATCATCAGGCGTTCGAGGAGTGTGGTCTGACCGACGATGACCTGCTGCATGTGTGTCAGCAGGGCCATGAAATTCGGTTGTTGTGTCTGCATTATAACGCCTGGGGTCCGGTGTGGGTGGCGGGACGCTGTCTTTTGCCCGCATGGTCGGCACTGCGGGCAGTGTTGCACCCCGGTGTTCCGGCACAGCGCCAGGTCAGGCGCAGCGGTTATTGACAGGCGGCCTTCAGCCAGTGCGCCCGCGCCGTGTAGTCCGTCGTGGAGGCGGGATTGGAGTTATGTATACGACAATGTACGTTGAAATCATGTTTTGCGGTCTTGATAATGCAGTCGTAATTCACTTGGGCCGCAGGCGCCTGGCAGGTCATATGCCACTGCATGACCCCATGGGCGGTGGTTTCGCGTTGAACGCAGTGCCCCTTGCCGGGGGGTAGCACGGCCTGGCGCTTCTGGCCGGGTTTGACGCATTGTTGCAGGTTTTTTGCGAAAGAGTGATTGTAGCCCATGATGTGGATCGTACCCTGGGTGGCGACCGCCCAGAGTCCGCTGTCAATCGGGGTGACACCATGAAGGTCGGGCTTCGTGGCGGCCATGGCTGCTGTCGACCACAACGCAACCGTGATGATGACGAGAAGGGTGCGGATAGGTGTTGTGCACATACTGGTTCCCTGGAGTTGGTATGAGGGTGCAGGGTAGCGCAAACCTCGGTGGGCTGCCAAGCCGCGCTCTGGTGGGCTTGCGGCGCATGGATAGCGCCGCTGCACCGGGATTCAACGCCCGGACTGTGATAGCGCGATCCATGGCAGGCAGCGTCGTCAGGGGTGCTTACTTGTCTGCGGCCTGGCCGTGTTGCACCCGTTCGATTAGCCAGTCGGTGAGGCGGCGGTATGGTTCCTGGACATCGGTGCCCGTATGGATGTGGGTATGCCAGCGTGCCGCCTCACTGTCTTGCAGCCCCCTGTCGGCGAGAAACCGTGTCACCGGGCACTGCGACAGGGGTGTCGGGTGATCGCATGTTTTCGCGTCGTCATGCAGATAGGTCCAGTGATAGGTGAGGGCGCCCAGATAGGTCTGAATGTGATCGGGCTGGAGGGGCAGCTTGAAGGTTCGGTTCCAGTCGAAGATCTGTTCGGCCGGCATTGGTCTGGCCAGACCATAGCCCTGGCCCAGCGAGGCACCGAGCATACGGGCGGTCTCGATCATGTCTTCCTGCTCCAGACCTTCGACGACCACATCGCGCTCGGAGTGCAGCCCCAACTGGATGATGGTGCGTATCAGGATCAAGCCCTGCAGGGGGTTCTCACGCAGGTGCAACAACAGGCCCTTGTCGAGTTTGATGGTGTCAAACGGCATACAGGTCAGGCGCTTGAGACTGCTGTAACCCGAACCCAGATCATCCATGGCCAGCTTTACGCCCAGCGTCTTCAATTGCCGGATGGCCTTGTCCTGCACGGTGTTGTCTAGATCGGCGGTTTCGAGCAGCTCCAGCGTCAGGTGCCGGGGTGCGACGCCGTGGCGTTGCAGCGCCTCCTGCACCCAACGTGGACACCCGGCATCGAGCAGACAACTGGGCGGCAGGTTGATCGCGACGCCGATAGCTAGCCCCTGTGCCTCCCAGCGCACGCGCTGTGCCAGGGTCTCATCCATCCCCGCGTAGAACAGTCGGTCGAGTTCGGCATTGCCCAGCAGGGGCAGGAACTTGTCCGGGGGGATGATCTGTGCGTCGGGCATCTGCAACCGGGCCAGGGCCTCCACCCTGATCAGGCGGCCTGATTGCAGATTAACGATGGGTTGCATATACATGTGCAGCCCACCGTCAAACAGGCGTTGGCGCCATTGCTGGGACTGGGTCTGGGTGATCACGGATACCGGTGTATTGCAGCGCTGCCAGATCAGCGCCCAACGTTGTTGCAGAGCGCGTGCAAACTGTTGTTTCTGGATGGATTCAAACTGGTTCGGGTAGGCGCCGAAGAGACTGATCACCGCCACTACCTGACCCTGCGCGTTCAGAATAGGTACGCTCAGGGTGGAACGAATGTTCAGAGCCATGGCCTGGGGATGCCAGGCCTGATAGCGGGAGTCCTGGGTGTAAGACGGCGAGCTGAGGATACGCTGACTGCGCCAGACCTGGGCCGTGAGTCCCTGCCCGCGTGGGCAATGGATATCTATCACGGCCTGTGCCCCCGGTGTTTGCAATATGGCCGTGATGGCATCGGCCTGGGGGCCGGCGCTATTTTCCACGACAAAGATGCCGCGGTTGTCGAGGCGCATGAACAGGGCGGCCTGGATGCCGGGCAATTGGCCCAATGCGGTGATCTCGGTGGCCCGAATATCCGCCCACAGCGCTCCGTGTGCGGGCAACGGGACCGACAAGACGTCCATATCCCTGGCTGCCACGCCTGCCGCAGCGCTCAGTTGTGCCTGGATGTCATCATGGAGCCGGGCATCGGCCGTGAGCAGAAGGGTGTAGCGATCCTGCGTGCGGAGCAAGGCCTGGTTGAGGTGGTCGCTCAGCAGTTTGCGGTACAAGGTCATGGACTGCACTATCAAGGCGCCGTCGACACCCACCAGGGCATGGATCTGCCCCAGGTGGCGGGCACTTTCCATAATGGCCTGCTGCGTGGTGGTGGAGGCCAGCAGGAAATGCAGATGTTCGCTTTGGCGGGTCTTGAGCTGTTGTCGCTCGGAGGCACTGAGGTGGTGCAGGATGGCTCGGGACTGCGCGTGGGTGCCCAGTTCGGCGTAGAAGGTCTCCACGAATTGCCCGGTCACTATGGTGAAGTGTGCCTGCATGCGCTCCAGCAGGGCGCACGCTTCGGTGCCATAGGGGTCTGGCGTGTCCTGGCGCACCGGCATGCACACACTGGCATCACCGATGCTCCACCATTGTGTACGATCGGCCTTGTGCAGCTTGGCCTGGTACATTGCCGTGTCGGCCAGGCGCAACAGGGCATCCGGTTCTTCGGCCTCCAGGGGACACAGGGCCAGTCCCATGGTCATGCTGACCCTGGTCTGCTTTCCTTCTGCGATGTCGAAGGGGGCGTCCACGGTATGGCGCAGACGCTCCAGTGCCGCGGTGAGTTGCGTGACGGCCAGGCGTTT
Organism: uncultured Chromatiales bacterium; assembly: GCA_964561765.1. Classification (GTDB taxonomy): domain Bacteria; phylum Pseudomonadota; class Gammaproteobacteria; order DATFLL01; family DATFLL01; genus CAZLQI01. The sequence continues at coordinate 108,534 of CAZLQI010000003.1, read as the reverse complement.
ATCGAGCTCCTCGATCACGACGACGAACTCATCTCCACCGAACCGGGCCACTATGTCCGAGTCCCGCAGCCAGGCTTGCAGGCGCTTGGCCAGTTCCTGTAGCAGCCGGTCTCCGGTCTCATGGCCCCAGGTATCGTTGATGGGTTTGAAGTCATCGAGGTCGATCAAGCCCACAGCGAGCACGCTGTCGTTGCGCTGGGCGCGGGCGATTGCCTTGGACAGATGCATATCCAGGGCGAAGCGGTTGGGCAGGCCGGTGAGGGGATCATGGCGGGCACGGTAGGCCTCCTTGTGCTGGAGTATATTCAGGCGGTGTTTGATGTCCAGCTCATCCAGACCGTGTCCCAGGAGGGCCGCTACCCGCTGGCATAGTTCGATGGTCTCGGTATCGAAGACATCGCGGTAGGGGGAGACGAACACCAGCAGGGCCCAGCATTGCCCGTCCCGAGACAGCGGCGCCGCCAGCGCAGCATGCCAATGATGGGTGACCAGAAAGTCATAGCCGGGTGCCTGTTGGGCGGTTGCCAGGGCGTCATTGGTGTAGGCCAGACGCTGGCTGGCCCAGGCCTGTGTGACCGGACAGGGGGACGGGTCACCGCACACGGTGACCTTCAGGGTATCCAGGTGCTCGGCCCCCCGGCCCGCCCTGGCCAGGACCTCAAAACGCTCTTGTACATCGGGACGGCCCACCCAGACGGCATGGAACAGGGTGTCGCGGACCAGCTTCTGACAGGTGCGCAGCAGCATCTCGTCGCTGCTGCGCGCTTGCAACAGGATCTCGCCTTCGGACATCAGGGCGCGATACATATGCTGCAGGTTGTCGAGGCGCTCACGTTGCCACAGCGCCATGAGGCCCTGTTCGATGTTGAGCACCAGTTCCATGAGCTGGGTCTGGCGGGTTTCATCGAGTAGGTCGGCCAGGGTGCAGCCGATACTCAGTACGGCCACGACCTGGCCCTGAGCGTGAATGGGCAGTGCGGCACAGGCGCTGCTTCCCTGTCGACCTGCGGGTGCTCCGCGATGAGACGATCGTGCGGGTTGCAGGCCGGGCGCAAAGACCGGGCGGTCTTCGCGCCAGGCGGTCCCGGCCGGGTCGTGGCCACCGGGAGCCTCGGCCCGATGTGAGACGGCTCTGTCGTCCAGAGACGGTATGGCCCCGGCGGCGGCCAGGATGTCAAATACACCGCTGGCGGGATCGGGCGCACCGATCCAGACCCAGCGAGTGACATGGTGCTTCACGGCGGCATGGCACACTTGCTCGTAGAGGGAGCGGGCGTCGGCCATGCCGGGGGCAATCCGGTTGGTATCGGCCAGCAAGGCATTACAATCGGCCAGACGGCACCAGCGCCGGGCGTTGCGATCACGCTGGCGTATCAGGATCAGGACCCCATAGGTCGCGGCAAACAGAATGAACAGAGTCCCCGCCTCCAGCGCCCAACGCATGGGCGCGCTGGCCAGATAGTTCTGGCGTGCCAGGGTGGGCGACCAGTTCACCTGCACGCTCAGGGGATAGCCCGCTACCGGCGTGCGGACCCCTTGGGAGGCGTGGGGTGTGGGCGGCACGGACACGGTATGGTGTGCCCATTCGCCAAACACACTGTCGTTGCGGGTATCGATCACGGTGAACGTCCAGGGCAGGCGGGTACCGGGGACGCTGAGCAGTGTTGCCAGCCGGTAGGGTGCGCCGACGAAATACCGGGTCCGTCCGCGGGCGTCTTTGACCCGATAGCGCATGGTCAGGACGTAGCCTCTGACACGTGCGGCGTAGCGAACCCGGCCCAGCAGGAAGTTCGCTCGGGAGGCCAGCGGGGTGAACTGCGCCCCTGATGCGATGGGGTGAGGACTCTGGCTGCGGGTGGACCACAGGATAGTATTGCCACCCGGGGATTGGATGTTGAAGGCATACAGGTCAGGGTGCAGCGCGATGAAGCGGTGCAGAGCTGTCGCCACACGGGGGGGCGGTAGTGCCGGATTGGCCTCGGGGCCCAGCAGGGCCACGGCGGCAAACTGCAGTTCGATGAACTCGGTATTCAGCCGCTCTGCGGTGTGGCTGGCATAGACCATTGCCGCGCGTTGCGCCGCCCGTGCGACCTCGATCTGGGCCTGATGTCGCTGGTCCCGTTCGAGCCATACGCTCCACGACGCCAGCAGTATCAGGGGGAGGGCCAGGAGCAGGATGTGCCAGGCGAGAGACGCCTTCGGTCGCCGGGTTGCCACGTGCGATGGCAGAGAGAGTGGAATCAGGGGCACGTGCATCGGTCGATCAGGTCGGGCGACAACAGGTCAGTGTCGTGTGAGTGACATCGAGCTGTGCCGATGCGGGGGGACGTGCGACAGGTATTCGGTCGTCCCTGTCGGTGTCACCGGTTTGAGGTGAGCCACACTGCATTCTTTGCCCTGCACAGGGTGCCGAAACAGCACCCGTTGAGGAAATCTGCGACTGGGCGCCTCGCCTGAACGCGCGATACCGCATAAAACCAGATCAATCAAAGGGGACGGGTAGTATAACCGGGATTTTCCGTACCACCTAACGCGTGGGTGAAGATGCCAAGAGAGGGAAAAGAAAAGGCCCTCGGTGGGGCCTTTTCTTACTGTAGTTTAGGCGGCGCGTACCCCCAGTTTTTTCTGCCAACCTGGGAACAGCGCATCAGCGTCGTTGGGGAATGATTCAAAGGCACGGGCGAACTCATAGTGTTCCTTGGCCCATTCAATCGGGTCAGCGCCCGCTTTCCAGCACTCGTAGGCCTGGCGCAGTGATCGGGCGCCCGCCGCAGGACTGTCGATGTGGCCGTAGCAACCGCCGCCAGCGGTGTTGATGATGTTGCCATGGCCCAGGTTTTTGAAAAAACCGGGCAGGCGCAGGGCGTTCATGCCGCCAGAGATGATCGGCGTGGTGGGCTTCATGCCGAACCATTCCTGGTGATACATCGGACCGTCAACGCTGTCACGCTCGATCATGTAGGCGATGATGCGGTCGTCGGCATCGCCTTCCATCTTGCCATAGCCCATGGTGCCGACGTGGATGCCGGAAGCACCCTGCAGGCGGGACATCTTGGCCAGCACGAAGGCGGTGTAGCCGCGCTTGGCGCTGGGGGATGTGATGGCGCCGTGGCCAGCACGGTGGTAGTGCAGGTACTGGCTGGGATACTGGCGTCGAACGGTGGTGACCATGCCGGGTCCGCCGACATAGCCGTCCACCAGGAAGGCCAACTTGTCGGCGTCGGGACCGAAGGTCTCCAGGGCGAAGTCGGCACGGGCGCACATCTCGTGGTGGTCGTCGGCGGTAATGTTCATGGAGAACAGCTTGGCCTCGCCGGTCTCATCCATGGCACGCTTCATGGCATCATAGACGAGCGGGATGGTCTTCCTCACCGGGCAGAACACCTGATTGCCTTGGGGTTCGTCATTTTTGATGAAATCACCACCAAGCCAGAATTGGTAGGCCGCTTCGGCGAAGGGTTCCGGGCGCAGGCCGAGCTTCGGCTTGATGATGGTGCCGGAGATGTAGCCACCGTCTTTGACCGGATGGCCGAGGATACGCCACAGATCGGAGATGCCCTTGGCGGGACCGTCGAACAGCTGGATGGCGCGTGGCGGCATATAAAAGTCGATCATTTTGGCATATTCGATATCGGCCATGCCTTGGTTGTTGCCAATGGTCATGGTCAGGAAGGACACCAGCATCATGCGCCCGTCGGTGATATTGCGGTCGAACAGGTCGAGGGGATAGGCGATGCGCATATCCTCCCCAGCCTCGTCGATGTGATAGACCAGCGAGTCGACGCCCTTGGTGAAATCATCAGTGGTGCAGACTTCCACGTTGGTACCAGTAGACGATTCAGCTGAAAAATGGGCGGCGGCTTCCAGGTACCCATGACCCGCCTTGGGCTTCATGGTGTAGGCGCAGAGAATATGCTTGCCATCGGCGATCAGATCGGCCTCTTTGAGGGACAGATCCGCATAACGATTAGACTGATCCATAGTGTTTCCTCTGTACGAGCAGACGCAGGATTGGGGGAGGGTGACCGTGACCACCGAGTGACCTGTTACCTGAGCAATCCGCTAAATTATAGATATGAAACGTGTGGGTATTGTAGCGGCGGACCTTCCATAAGGGAACTCTCATCGTCTGCCAAGGGGGACAGGAGCCTGAATGGAGGCAGTGAGAAGGGGCCTTGCCGGTGTTCTGGAATAGGCGCCGGCTGACAATGCGCCAAAAAGGGCCAATCGTAATGAGTGGGCCGTGCGGTAGGTGGTGGCCAGGGACGGAATCGAACCGCCGACACGGGGATTTTCAGTCCCCTGCTCTACCAACTGAGCTACCTGGCCTGGATGTGAAGGCGTGTATTAAAGCGGCCGCGCGGCGGCGAGTCAAGTGCATGAGGGGTAAGACATGAGGCACCGACGGGTGTGCCAGCGCGGTTATTTGGACTGAGGGACGAAGTCCGGCGGCGTATCGCTACCCCCCGAGAAGAAGAAGGTGTCCATTTCCTTCTCGATGAACTGGCGATGTTTGGGATCAATCGGACTCAGGCGATATTCGTTGATCAATATGGTCTGGTGACCCAGCCACATCTGCCAGGCCTGTTTGGAGACGTTTTCATAGATGCGCTTGCCCAGCTCGCCGGGGTAGGGGGCGATGTCCAGACCTTCGGCCTCTTTGCCAAGCTTGATGCACTGTACCCTACGAGACATAGTTGTTCTCCTGTTATCCCCGCATATTTGCCCGGGGGCGGGGTGTGATGGTTGGGCTGATGCAAGCGGTGGCGCACCCGAACCGGGTGTGCGCGTGTCGGTGCATCAGGGCGCGGTGGCGAGTGTTGCCAGCAAGCGCTTGATTGGCGCGGGCAGGCCGCGCGCATCGGGTTGACGCGTGTTATACCAGACTCGGCCGGGCGGTGCCACGGCGGGCGTTTCTCCTGCTGTGGATGTGGTTTTTTGTCGCCCGGCCGTGGTGTTGCTACGCAGATGGACATGCAGGGGATGGATGTCGAGGCGAAAGTGGCTGAAGGTGTGGCGCAGTGTGGGCCAGCGTGCCACCGTCTTGACGTGCAGGTGCAGATGGGTGTGGCACCAGTGCTCGATGTCATCAGTCTGCACCGGGTATTCGGGCAGACTCCAGAGCCCCCCCCAGATGCCAGACGCTGGTCGCCGTTCGAGCAGGACCTGGCCGTGCGGGTCTTCGAGTAGCAGCATGCCGGTGCGGCGTACCGGCAGGACTTTGCGTGGCCTTGAGGTGGGATAGGCGCCGGGATTGCCCGCGGCGTGGGCCCGGCACTGGGCGGCAAGTGGGCACAGCACGCAGGCGGGGCGGGTGCGGGTACACAGGGTGGCACCAAGATCCATGATGGCCTGGGTGTAGTCGGCGCAGCGGGTGGCGGGGGTGTGGTGTTCACTCAGGACCCAGAGCTGGTTTTCGACCGCCTTGTGGCCGGGCCAGCCCGCAATGGCGTGATAGCGGCTCAGGACGCGCTTGACGTTGCCATCGAGGATGGGGTGGCGTTGCTGACAGGCCTGGGCGAGGATGGCCCCGGCCGTGGAGCGGCCGATCCCGGGCAGGGCGGTGAGCGCATCGAGCGTCTCCGGCAGTACGCCGCCGTGGCGCGAGCACACCTGGCGGGCGGCATGGTATAGGTGGCGTCCGCGGGCGTAGTAGCCCAGGCCGGTCCACAGGTGCAGCACGTCGTCAAGGGTGGCATCGGCCAATGCGGTGAGCGTGGGCAGGCGCACCATGAAGCGCTCGAAGTAGGGGATGACCGTTCTGACCTGGGTCTGCTGGAGCATGATCTCCGCGACCCAGATGCGGTAGGGGCTGCGGGCTCGCTGCCAAGGCAGATCATGGCGCCCGTGCTGGTCGAACCAACTCAGCAAGGCGGCGTGAAAAGGGTGGTGAAGACGGTCCGTGTGCATTCAGAACTTGAACAGGTGCTTGAGCTTTTTCTGGAGCCTGTCCTTCACCTCGTTTCGCAGCGTCTGTTCCTTTTGCCGGAGCGTGCGCTTGACGACGCCCCGGAGTGCGCGCGCCAGATCCAGCCTGAAGGTGGGTTTGGCGAAGCTGCCGCCGATATGCAGCGGGATCCGCACCCATTTGAGGTCGGACAGTCTGTTCCCCCCGGTGCAGGTGAAGGATTTGGCCAGAACCACATCCGTGTCGTAGTCGAGGGTGTCGTTGATGAGGTTGGCACTGCCCTTGCCGGTGATTTTGAGCAGGGGGGCGGTGAGGCGGAGATTGTTGTTGTGGGCGAGACCACCGGCCAGGACCACGCTGCCCGAGAGCGTGGTGAAGTTGGTCTTCTGTGTGCCGGCGGCGGGCAGGGGTTGGTGGCGGGCCAGCGCGTAGGCCCGGCATATCTCAGCGTTGATGTTGACGTCTCTGAGTGCGCCATCACGCAGGGCGAAGCGGGCCGTGCCACGTGCGCTACGTTTGAGGGCAGCGGCGTCGCTGCCGGTCGCGCTCAGCCGAGCCCGGATGTCGGCCACACCGCTGAGGCGATCGGTGTTGGTCAGGTCCTTGAGCAGGGGACCAAGGTGGACGTTGCTCAGGGCCTCGTTGAGGCTGATTTGCGGGATCCTGCCACTGACATCGACGCCGATGTTGCCAGCATAGCGGCCCTGGTAGAGACGTGCCGAGATCGGTGCGAGACGCAACCGCCCGCCCTTGCCGCGCACAGTGAGTCTCAGGTCCGAGCTGTGCAGGTGCGCGAACGTGAGTGTGCCCAGACGCAGGGTACCGTCGATGTCCAGTTTTCGCAGCAGTGCCACGGGCAGGGCGTTGCTTGTAGTGACGCTCGCCGTGGCCGCTGTGGCGCCAGCGGGGACGCGACCCCGGGTGGGTGGGGGGCGATAGCGGTCGGCATCGATGTCAGTGGCGCGCAGTTGGAAGCGCACCACGGGGTGAGCGAAATTGCGCACACTGAGTGTACCGCTGAGCGTGGTGGTGTCGATGCCCAGTTTGATCCTGTCAAGTTGCAGGCCGTTGGCGCTGGCGGTGAGCCGTGTACTCAGACTGGCCTTTCCCAGGGCGTCGGGATCGGCGGTAGACGGCAGGTTCAGGCCGAGCTCCGTTATTGCCTGGCGGGGTGAGAAACGGTTGGTGATGAGCAGGCCGTTGACGCTGGGGGTCGCAAGCAGGTGGCGCAGCGAGAGCGTGGCCTCGAGTTCCAGACCGCCCGGCCCGCGCAGTGTCAGTCCCTTGAACACGGCACTGTGTCGGCGCAATGAGAGCGTGAAGGGCAGCCTGAGCCGGGTACCGTCCAGCCCCTGTGCCCGGGGCAGCGTGGCACCAGCGAGTTTGAGCAGGCGGTCGGCCTTGTCGATGTTCAGTATCAGCGTGCCCTGAATGTCGGGTTGGCCCAGTATCCGGGTGGCGTCGATATGACCGCTCAGCGTGAGGCCCGCCGCATTGAGTGTCAGTGCGCTCAGGCGCAGAGTCTGGGCCCTGAGATCAACGCTAATCCGGCCTTTCAGGCGCACCCGGGTCTGGAGGGCCGGTCGGGTGCTGTGCAGGGTGAAGGCGAGTTGCAGGGGGAAGGGCGTGGCGGGCGCGATGGCGCCGCTACGCAGGTTGAAATCAGTGATGCGGATGAGTCGGGCATGCTGCGCGTCGTGCCAGGTGACACCGGCGTCACGGATCTCCAGTCCGCCGATAGCCAGGGCCGCCAAGGCGCCGCCACCGCCCTGTGTGGTGGGTGTCGGTCCGGTTTTCGTCGGGCGAGGAAGCGACTTCGTGGTGCGGTGGCGGCCGAGCAGGTCTGTCCAGTTGCTCACGCCATGGGCATTGCGTTGCAGGTCGAGGCGCAGGCCGTTGAGCACCACGGTGCCGACTTCGATCCGACCACGCAACAGCGCCGTTAGCCGGACGCGGATCTGTGCACTCTTGATCTGCGCAAAAGGCGGATTGAATGCCGCCTTGCCAAAGCCGGTGGCATTGCCCAGCGAGGCTTGGCCCAGTTGTAGTCCGAGCCACGGGAAAACGGAGAGCCTGAGTGTGCCGGGAATGCGTAGTTCACGGCCGGTGTGTTGTTTTACCGCCGCAGCGATGTCGGTTTTATAGTCATTCGGGTTGATAACCAGAGGCAGGATGATGACGCCAGCGAGCACCAGGGCCACGAGCGCAGCGAGAAGAAGGGCGATGATCTTGGTGCCGCGTTTCATGGCGCTCGCTCCTGGATGTGGGTGGCCGGTCGGGGCGGGGTCTGCGGTGGGATCACCGGCCTGGGTTCGGGGCTATGAGGCCAGGATGGCATTGGTACCGCAAACCGGACTGGCAGGTAGTGTGCACTGATGGCGCCGACAGAGGCACGGGACGCTGCCTGCACCGAACTCGTATGTACCGAGAATAAGCCATTCAGGTGAGTTTTGGAACTGGCCGCGAACGCGGTGGGTGGGGTATTGCGAGCAGGACCGGATTGTCCTCCTTGCGGGGACGACACAGGTCGAAAGTGTCACGGTGATGTGTGGAAGGAAGGCCCTGGCCCGCCCCGGTCGGCCTACCCGGGGTATCGGGCCAGGGATGATGCTATCGCGACGAACGTCGCGGTCTCCTAGTGGGGGATATCCTTCCAGTAGACGCGTTTGAGCGCGTAAGCCACGATAGTGAACAGGATGAGCCCGAGGATGTACCACAGGCCGACCTCGTGACTTTCCTTGGCATAAGGTGCACTCACGTACGTCAGATAGTTGATCAGATCACGCACCATCTTGCTGTTTTGTGCCGGTGTCAGCGTGCCCTTTGTGACCTGCTTGAAGCCGACGAGGGTGCGCAGCGGTTTGCCTTCCGCATCCTTGACCATCTTGTAGACGGGCACCTGGAACCCCTGCTGCTGCCAGAGTATGTCCGGCATGGCCACATTGGGGAAGACGGCATTGTTTACGCCGTGCGGGAGCTTCGCATCCAGATAAAAGCCGGTGAGGTACGCATAGAGCCAGCTCGGTCCGCGCAGGCGAGCCACGAGCGTCAGGTCCGGCGGAGCAATGCCGAACCAGTGCTTGGCCTCCTTCGAGGGCATGGCCACGATCATCGGGTCGCCGATCTTGGCCCCTGGCAGGGCCAGGTTCTTGAGCACCTGTGCATCACTCAGCCCCAGGCCCTTGGCCAACTGGCTATAGCGCATGTAGCGCACCGAATGACAACTGAAGCAGTTGTTGGCGAATATCTGGGCGCCGCGGCGCACCGAGGCCAGATCATTGGTATTGGCAGTGATCTGCTTCAACGGTATGCCGGTTCCCTCTGCCTGTGCGCCCATCAGTGGCAGGGCACAGAAAAACACGATAAGCCATATTTTCATTTCGTGGTCACCCTCTCTGGCACAGTTTTACCTTCGCCTATACGTGTGAAGGCGGGCAGTAACGTAAAGATGGCCCAGTATACAACCGGGATCCACCAGGTACGTAACATGACGTGGATAGGAATATCACCGACACGCATCCAGTCCAGCACGAAGATGGCGATGCAGGCAACGATAAACCAGCCGATATAGCCCATCCGTGTCCGCTTCCGGTTATAGGTCAGCATCAACAGGAAGAACGAGAAATACAGCTCGGTGAACCGGAAGGAGAAATCGGCATGTGCCGGTGTCGGCGGATGTGCACCCATGTAGCCCAGCACGGCAAAGCTTATCGGGAAGATGAGCAATGACAGCCGATAGAGCACGCCGCGATAGCGGTGGGACTTGACCGGGTTGCGATCAATCCAGGGTAGCAGGAAGAGCACCACAATCGCACCCGCCATGGTCAGTACGCCCATGAGCTTCTCGGGGACCGAACGCAGGATGCCGTAGAAGGGGATGAAATACCACAACGGCTTGATCTCAGGCGGGGTCTTCAAGGGATTGGCAGGTACGAGGTTGGTATGTTCCAGGAACCAGCCGCCCATCGAGGGAATGAAGAACACGACATAGGCGAAGATGCTCAGGAAGACGCCGACACCGACAAGGTCCTTCACCGTGTAGTAAGGGTGGAAGGGGACGCTGTCGAGCGGTATGCCCTGCTCATCGGTATGATCATGAATCTCCACACCGTCCGGATTGTTCGAGCCCACCCGGTGCAACGCCAGGATATGCATCACGACCATCACCAGCAACAGCATGGGGATCAGCACGGCGTGCCAGGCGAAGAAGCGGTTGAGTGTCACTCCCGAGACATTGAAATCGCCCCGCATCCAGACCTCCAGCGCACCGCCCACACCGGGGATGGCGCCGAACAGCGAGGTGATGACCTCCGCTCCCCAGAATGACATCTGACCCCAAGGCAGCAGGTAACCCATGAAGGCCTCGGCCATCAACAAGACATAGATGACGGTGCCGATGACCCAGACGAGTTCGCGCGGTTTCTTGTACGAGCCATACATCAGCCCGCGGTACATGTGCAAATACACGATAATGAAAAAGGCCGAGGCGCCGACGGAGTGCATATAGCGAATCAGCCAGCCCCAGCGCACATCACGCATGATGTATTGCACGGAATTGAAGGCCAGCCCGGCGGTGGGCGTGTAGTTCATCGCCAGGAAGATACCGGTGAAGATCTGCATGACCAGCACCAGCAGCGCCAGAGAGCCAAAGTAATACCAGAAGTTGAAGTTCTTGGGCGCGTGGTATTTCGCCATGTGATCATTCCACATGTCCAGCAAGGGAAAGCGCGCGTCGATCCAACCCAGAAAGCCTGATGGTGGTTTATCCATCTAAATCATCCTCCGCAGTGTTGCCTGGGGCTACCAGATAAGTGGTTGCCAGTTTTGTTCGCTGCCGTCTTTGAGTTGCCCAACGGATACCTTGGTGTCACTGATGTAGTAATAAGGCGGGATCGGTATGTTCAGCGGGGCGGGCGAACCGTCAAGTACCCGACAGGACAGATCGTAGCGTGAGCCGTGACAGGGACAGAAGAACCCCCCCTGCCAGTTGGGACCGAGGTCCGGCGGGGCGATCTGGGGACGGTACGTGGGGATACAGCCAAGGTGCGTACAGATACCGATTGCCACCAGGACATCGGTTCGCAGAGAGCGGTGCCAGTTGACCACCGGGGCGCCGAACTGCTGTAGCTGCTTCGAATCCGGGTCCTTGAGCTTGGCGAGCAACGTCGGGTCTTGCAGGACCTTGAGCTGGGCCGCGGTGCGGCGCAGTATCCACACCGGACGTGAGCGCCAGGGCACGGTCAGCAGTGCGCCCATTTCCAGTTTGCTGAAATCTATATCGACGGCGGAACCGGCCGCCAGCGCGGCGGCACTCGGTTCCATGGACTCCACAAAGGGTATGGCCGCCGTGGCGACCAGTGCGGAGCCGATAACGGTGGTGGTACCTATGAGAAATCGCCGGCGGCGCAGATTGATGTCATCGGTTTTGGCCATGACAGACTCTTCTCCTGTTGACATGAAGTGAAACGTGCCGCACATCGTCCGGCACAAGGACCGGAGACCCGTCACGACGCCCCCAGGCGCATGACGTGCAGCGGACTCCCTGGCGTGATGTCCGGTGCGGGGCTGATCGGCGGGCTGGCGCAGCCTCTGGGACGCTGGCACCCACCTGATTTCGAGCACAACCAAACTCAGCTTTGGCATGGTCTCGCAGCGATGCGGGACCATGCCGAAACCACATTATACCGTGTGCCGGTCGTGGTATTCAAAAAAACGGGGCGCCACGTTCGCGACGCCCCGGTATTACACGCGTACTCGTTTTGCGCGTGGGGAGCCTACCACATGAACCAGCCCTGCAGGAGGGCGGCATCGTTGTTGGAGGCAGTGCCCGTCATCGTACTGTTGATCTTGGTGTAATCGACGTACTGGAGCGTGAACTTGGTGTTCTGCCAGGGCAGGTAGCTGACCTGAGCGGTCCACGCATTGTCGTCGTAGGCATTGGCGGTGCCGCCAGTATCCTTGGCCCAGGCCAGGGTGGCCTCGGTGTGGTAACCCCAGTGATAGGTGCCGTTCAGGCGCACGCTCTTGAGCGTCTGTGAACCACCTCCACTCATGGCCAGGTCCTGTTTTTCATGCGTGTAGGTGCCATGGACGCTGATCATGTCATTGCTGTTGGCGAGCGTGTGCTCATACTGGGTGTCGACGGCCAAATCGGTATACTTGTCCGCACCCCCATTCAGCACACCGATTTGATAGAGGTTCGCCTCCATGCCATAGCCACCGACCATCAGCGAATCGCCGTTACTGAGCGTCGTTTGATAGGCCACCCGGGCATAAGGTGCCAGCCCACTGATGTTTGCATTTTTTGATGTCTGGCCGGTGCCAGCGAGCTTGGCACCTCCGTCGGCGTGAGATATATCGAAAGCGCCGCTATCCTTATAGAAGCTCAGCTCGGTGTAGAGCCCGTTGCCCCAGTCGGCATAGGCGCCCAGGCCGGCCACGGCCCCGCCCAGAGAGGCGACCATCGGTTCGGTGACACCTGCGCCCGTGGTCCACGGATAGCCCCAGGCCGGCGTGGAGTTCCACAGGTCCTGCACGGTGGGGTTATTGTTCAGGGTCACGCCGTAGGTGATCGCCCCGGCATGATTGGCATAGCGGATGTCGGTGTTGTCCATGCCGAAAGTGCCGCTAGCACCTTCCAGAGTGAGTTGGATGAAGGAGCCGATGTGCGGGGTGATCTCCCCGGCGTAGAAGAAGCTGAGCTGATCCGGGAAGGCGACCTGCGAGGTTGGCGCTTGGGCCTTGCTATAGGTGCCGGACACCTGCAGCATCATCGACAGCGGCGGGATCTGGTCAAATTTCAACGCCGCGGCCGCCGGGCTTGCCGTGGCCTCGACCTGCTTGATGCCGGTCATGGTATAGCCGTTGAGCTTGAAATTGCGCCCGAATGCCGTCAGCTCGGGGAAGATGGTGTGGCAGACCTGACAGGCGAGGCCGGTCTGGCGGGCGAAGCTGGGTACGGCCTGCGCAGTGACGGCGCTGAAGAGCACCGGGAGCGCGAGCAAGGGTGGAATGATGCGGTGTAGACGTGACATGGTTGTAACCCTCCCTGCCGGGTCTGAGTGAGCCCGGATTGGTTATGTGGATAGTGTCTTCTATTTAACCGCGATCCCGGCCGCTGTTATCTTGATCCAGATCAGGTATATGAGCATTTGGTAATATTTTTTACCTCTATCCAGGGGAACTTGACCTACGTCGCCGCTCATCACGGTCTATATCACGTTAGCATCGATGTGAATGGACGCCATGCAAGATCAGTTGATAGTTAATATGGCGTTAACAGCAAGGCCTAAAATGCACCGCTGAGGTCAGAGCGCGTCGTCCAGCGGACTCAGTGGCACACCGTGAGACGGGGAGTGGAGCGGGTGATGGGAATCGAACCCACGTCATCAGCTTGGGAAGCTGAGGTTCTACCATTGAACCACACCCGCATCGCCACGCTATTGTATGTCGTGCGGGGCGTGGTTCCAAGCGGTGAGAAGTGGACAGGACTGGGAACTATTCACCACCTGTCACGCCTCACCCATACATTGCCTCGATGTCGTGGGCGAACTGCGCCAGTACCTGGGCGCGTTTGATCTTGAGGGTGGGGGTCAGCAGGCCGTTGTCGATGCTCCAGGGTTCGAGCCGCGGTGTGACGCGGCGGATCTTGGCGAAACCCGGGAAGTCGTGTAACAGTCGGGTGATGCGTTTTTGCAGATAATGGCGCACCTCGCGCTGTTGCAGGCTCTCGGGTGCAAAGGGATCGAAGCCGAGCTGTCGGGCCAGGCGGACCCAGTGTTCCGGGTTGAGCACGACCAGGGCGCTGAGGAAGGGGCGTGCCTCGCCGATGACCAGCGCCTGATCGAACAGCGGGTCCAGGGTAATGGCCGACTCCATGTCACCGGGCGGGACCTTCTCGCCGTTGGACATGATCAGGATATCTTTCAGCCGCCCGGTGATATAGACAAAGCCGTCCTCGTCGATGTGCGCCTGGTCGCCGGTGCGCAGCCAGCCATCGGCGCTAATGGTCTCGCTGGTGGCGTTGTGGTTGTTCCAGTAGCCGAGCATGACATTGGGACCACGCACCCGCAGTTCATCGTTGTCGCCGATACTTACCTCGATGCCAGGCATGGCCCGCCCTACACTGGTTGGGCGGTTGTGCGCCGGGGAGTTGGCGGTCACGATGGGGCTGGTCTCGGTCATGCCGTAGCCCTGCACGACCATGATGTCCAGGCCGATGAAGGTGCGCGCCACGGTGGGTGGCAGGGCCGCGCCACCGCTCACGGCCATGCGCAGGCGCCCGCCAAGCCGCGCCTGGACCTTGCCAACCACCAACCGCTGCAACAGGGGCCAGAGCAGGAATCCCGGATGCCAGCCACCGTCGCCCTGATGGGCGAGAAAGCGTTGCCAGCCCACCCGCACGCTCAGATGGAATAGGGCGCGGGCGAGGAAAGACTGTCTGGACAGTGCGCTGTGCAGGCGTTCATAGATGCGCTCAAACATGCGCGGCACGGCGATGAGTACGGTCGGGCGGATGCTCTGGAGGTCTTCGGCCAGTTGCTGGACGGAGCGGGCAAAGGTGAGTGTGCAACCGGCCATCATGCCGCCGTAGTAGTCACAGGTGCGCTCGAAGGTGTGCGAGAGCGGCAGGAAGGAGAGCAGGATGTCCGTCGCGGTGACGTCGAGCAGTTGCAAGGCGCTGTCGATGTCGGTGAGGATGTTGTGGTGACTGAGCATGACGCCCTTGGGTCGCCCGGTAGTGCCCGAGGTGTAGACGATGGTGGCAAGCTTGTCCGGATCGCCGCCACGCTCTTGCAGGGTGGGCGCGGTATCGGGCAACCAGTCCACCACCTGGCGCAGGCGCGGATTTTCGGAACAGAGGTCGTGTTTGCACTGGAGCAGGAGAATCCGCGTGAGTGTCTCGATGTCGCCGATGTGTGCGCCCAGTCGCTGCCAGTGGTGGTCGTCGCCCAGCAGCAGCAGCTTGACCCCGGCATCTTCGAGGATATAAGCGATGTTGTCCGCCCGGTCCTCGACGTACAGGGGGATCACCACCAGTCCCAGGCCCAGTGCGGCTTGCTCGAAGATGACCCACTCCTTACAGTTCTTCAGCTGCAGGCCCACCCGGTCACCGGGGTGCAGTCCCTCCGTGCGCAGCGCACCCTGCCAGCGGGCCACGGCCTGCGCCATCTCGGTCCAGCGCGTCTCTACCCAGGCCTGTTGGGTGCGTTCGTACTGGCGGTAGGCCACGCGGTTCGGGCTCTGGCGTACCCGCTCGCGGAACAGGCCGTCGAGGGTCCCGGCGACACTGGCGCGGATGCGGTGGGGGGTGGTGGGTGTGTGTTCGGTATGACTCATGATGCTCCGGGCGCATACGCTGCCAGGGTGGAAGGCCGTCGGTATCGCGTCAGTAATATACCAGCACCTGGGCGGGAAAGTCCTCATCACGGGGTTTCCTCATGGGTTTGGGTATGGTACGGAATTGACGTCCGGCCTGCCGGGCCGATACTCTATATAGATGGATATCTATGTCAATGGTGAGCGGCGCGAAGTGGCACCGCAGTGTACGGCGGCACAATTGATCGCGGATCTGGGCCTGGCCGGGCGACGGGTTGCGATGGAGGCCAATCAGGTGATCGTGCCTCGCGGTGTCTACCCCGAACACCGGTTTCATGAAAATGATCGCATCGAGATCGTCCATGCGATTGGTGGGGGCTGATTCTTGCCAACGTGTCTGTCGCGAACGAGTACCGAGAGTACGCGGACGCGACGTGCTTGAACGCGGTATCATTCCCTCCTTGTCTGTTCCACTGTCGGGACGCCGGGTTTGGCGCCCGGACACCGTTACCGGGAAGTCTGACTATGCATGCTATGGCATCACACACCGACACCGATCCCCTTGATGCACCGCTGGTCATTGCCGGGGTCGAGTACCGCTCCCGCCTGCTGGTGGGCACCGGCAAGTACAAGGATATGGCCGAGACCGGCCGGGCCATCGAGGCCAGCGGCGCGCAGATCGTCACCATGGCGGTGCGCCGGACCAACTTCGGCCAAAATCCAGACGAGCCCAATCTGCTCGATGTCGTGGCGCCGGACAAATATACCCTCCTGCCCAACACCGCATTCTGCTATACGGCGCAGGAGGCCATCCGCACCTGTCGGTTGGCCCGCGAACTGCTCGATGGCCATGACCTGGTCAAGCTGGAGATCCTCGGTGACGAGAAGACGCTGTTCCCCGATGTGGTCGAGACGCTTGAGGCCGCCGAGGTGCTGATCAACGACGGCTTCAAGGTCATGGTCTATACCACCGATGACCTGATTCTGGCCAAACGTTTCGAGGCGATGGGTTGTGTGGCCGTCATGCCGTTGGGCGCGCCGATTGGCTCCGGGCTGGGTATTCGCAATCCCCACAACATCCGCTTCATTGTCGAGGAATTGAGCGTGCCGGTACTGGTCGATGCCGGTGTTGGCTGCGCCTCGGATGCGGCGTTGGCCATGGAGCTGGGTTGCGACGGGGTGCTGATGAACACCGCGATCGCTGCCGCACAGCAACCCGTGTTGATGGCCACGGCGATGCGCAAGGCGGTCGCGGCGGGGCGCGAGTCCTATCTCGCCGGGCGTATGCCGCGAAAGCGCTATGCCAGCGCGTCGTCACCCATTGAGGGCATGGTGCTCTGACGACCCGCGCGCCGTCTATCGGGCCTGTCACCGTGCCTCTCGCCCGGCAGGTGCGCTCGTATGTGCGCCGACAGGGGCGGCTGACGTCCGGTCAGCGGCACGCACTCGAACAGCTGTGGCCGTGCTTCGGCGTTGATGTCGGCAACGGCGGCAAACCGTGCGCGGGTGACGTGTTGGATCTTGACGCCCTGTTCGGTCGCCAGGCACCGCGTGTATTGGAGATCGGGTTTGGCAATGGCGAGAGTCTGGCCGAGATGGCGGCGCTACAACCGGAACAGGACTATCTCGGTATCGAGGTGCACCGTCCGGGGGTAGGACATTTGCTGTATGAACTCGAACACCGCGGTCTGAATAATGTACGCGTCGTGGCGCACGATGCCGTCGAAGTGATACGGTATCTGCTCGCTAACGCGAGTCTCGATCGGGTACAGTTATTTTTTCCTGATCCCTGGCCGAAAACACGCCATCACAAGCGTCGCATCGTGCAATCCGATTTTGTGCACCGGCTGCGGTACACGCTCAAACCCGGTGGCGTCTTTCATCTGGCGACCGACTGGCCGCCCTATGCTGAACACATGCTGGCCGTCCTGCGTAAGGCCGAGGGGTGGCGTAACCTGGCGCAGCACGATTACGTGCCCCGGCCACTGCTGCGTCCCTGCACCCGGTTTGAAGAACGAGGCCAGCGTCGGGGTTACGTGGTGCATGACCTGATGTTCGAACGCTGTGATGGATGAGTTCGTGCGCTGCGCATTGAGCCGAGGAGGATGACGTCGCCATGGCTGACGTATATTTTGAAGACGGCGCATCCTTGCCCGCACATACCCTGTTCTGCATTGGCCGCAATTATGTCGCTCATGCGCGGGAACTCGATAATCCCGTTCCCGACCAACCCGTCATCTTCATCAAGCCGGACACCACCATCGTCCACGACGGCGGTGAGATTGTATTGCCGGGTACCAGCCGGGACGTGCACCATGAGGTGGAGCTGGTGGTGGTGCTGGGTCGGGGCGGGCGCTACCTGCACGCCTCCGGGGCGCTGGACTGTGTCGCCGGTTACGGTGTCGGTATCGATGTGAGCGCACGTGACATCCAGACCGAGGCCAAGCGCAAGGCTTACCCGTGGACCGTCGGCAAGGGTTACGACACCTTCGCCCCGCTCAGCCGTTTTGTTCCGCTCAACCGGGTCCCCGATCCCCAGTGTCTGCAGATCAGCCTGAGCGTCAATGGTGTGCAGAGGCAGCAGGGTATGACCCGGGACATGCTGTTTCCCGTCGCCCACCTCATCGCCTGTCTCTCGGCGGTCTTCACCCTGCAGGCCGGTGACGTGATCTTTACCGGCACGCCGCGCGGTGTGCAGCGTTTCGTGCACGGTGATGAACTGGAGGCCAGTCTGGCCGTTGCCGGGGGAGAGGTGCTGACCCGCTTGCGGGTACGCGCCCGTGATGAGGGCTGAGGACTCATCCTCTCCCTGGTTCCTGGTTGTGAATCCCCAGCAGTCCCACGTATTTATCCGTTTAGTCTTCAGCCTTCACGCTTTGGGTGTGTTGAGCAGTTCGGTATCTTCGTGGGTATAAGCGGGTGCACAGGCGCAGAGCAGGTGCAGTGGCTGGTGGCCGGTGTTCTCAATACAGTGTGGCGTGCCGGGCGGGATGCACACGGTGTCGCCCGCGGCGACGGCGAACCGACTGGTACCCAGCGTCATCACGCCCTTGCCGGTAGTGACGTGATAGAACTCCTCGCTGCGGTGGTGGCGGTGCAGGTGGGTCGCTGTGCCCGGAGCGACGATGGCCTCGGCCAGGCTCTGGTTCTGCGCGGCGTGGCGCCCGGGGTGCATCAACTCACGGATCGTTGAACCGTCCAGGGTGTCGTGCGCGGGGATGTCCGAGTAGCGGGTATGGCGGATCATCGTGGCTTGGGTCCGGTGGGGGTGCGGTGATCAGAGTGTTTCGCAGGCGATGATCCGATCCAGGCGCAAGGTCAGCGTCTCGCCTTCACTGGTTTGTGCGATCAGAAACTCCTCGCCACGGCGGGTTCGCAGGTCGCGCGGTCTCACCACATCGATATGCCGATTGCCCTCTACGCTCAGCCAGGCCAAGCGCAGACGTTGCCGGTGCAAAATGGCCACCTCGTACTCACTGTAGCGATCGCAGTCGATGGGACGGTACGGTGGCGGCGTGTGCGTGTCCACTCGCTCAGGCGTTTTCCTGGCAGAGGTCAAGGTGGTGCAGGTGACCCTCGGCGTCGATGTCACAGTGAAACACGATGGGCTGGCAGCATATCTGGCATTCTTCCACATAGTGTTGTGCACCGGCCGAACAGTCGACCAGGGTGGAGAAGGACTCGCCGCAATACGGGCAGGTGACGGTGACTTCTTCTTCCAGCATTCAGTGATCCTCCTCCGGCAAAAACAGGCCCAACAGGTCGTTGAGGAAGCGATGGCCTTGCGCCGTGGGCCTGATGCAGGTCGGGGTCCGGTCGATCCAGGCGTTTTCCTGCGCTCGGCGCAGCGCGTCTTCCACCACGCTGATGGGCAGGCCGGTATGCGCCGTGAACAGGGCGCTGTCAAAGCCCGCGTTGAGGCGCAGGGCATTCATCATGAACTCCAGCCCCGTATCGGCGCGCGTGAGCCTGCGCTGTGCGTCGATGCGCGCGGCGCTGTGGGCCTGGGCCAGATACGCGCGTGGACCGCGACGCTTGCTGGTGCGCACGATGCGCTGGTGGCGGGCATCGCTGAGCTTGGCGTGGGCCCCGGCACCGATGCCGAGGTAGTCGCCAAAACGCCAGTAATTCAGGTTATGCCGACACGATTGACCGGGCCGCGCGTAGGCGGAGACCTCATAGTGAGTATAGCCCCGCGCGGTGAGTCTTGCCTGCGCGCCTGTTTGCATTGCCCACAGATGATCATCGTCGGGCAGTCCGGACGGCGGGCTGTGGGCGAACCGGGTATTGGGTTCCAGAGTGAGCTGGTAGTAGGACAAGTGGGACGGGGCAAGGTCGAGGGCAGTGTCGAGATCGGCCAGTGCGCCAGCGAGATCCTGTCCGGGCAAGCCGAACATGAGGTCGAGGTTGAAGTTGTCAAAGCCGGCGGCGTGCGCGGCCTCGGCGGCGCGCAGTGCCTCGGCGCGGCCGTGTATTCGACCGAGGCGTTGCAGCAGGGTGTCATCGAAGCTCTGGATGCCGATGGACAGGCGATTGATGCCCGCCGCGCGGTATTCCCGGAAACGGGCTTGTTCGACCGTGCCGGGATTGGCCTCCAGGGTAATCTCGGCATCGGCGGCCAAGGGCAGGCGCGCACGCAAGGCGCTGAGCAGGCGATCAATGGCCGCGGGGGAAAACAGGCTGGGCGTGCCGCCGCCCATGAAGACCGTGCGTACCGGTCTGGCCCAGACGTCGGGCAGATCCTGTTCCAGATCGGCGATCAGGGCATCGATATAGGCTGCCTCGGGCAGGCCGGATTGGACGCCGAGTATGGCCTGCGGGCCAAATTGTCCCGGCCGTGGTGCGTGTGAGTTGAAATCACAGTACGGGCATTTTCGCACGCACCAGGGGAAGTGCACATAGAGTGACAGCGAAGGCAGAGCGGTGAACTGGAACATGGCGGGTACGCGGACCGGGGAAACCGGTATTGTATAATACCGCGTAATGGCGGAGGTGGCCCGGGCTATTCGCCGGCTGCACCCTGTTCGTCAGCGCCAGGCCCGGTCTCTATGGCGTAGTCTTCCGCTTCCCAGAGGTCGATGCCACCGG
This sequence comes from uncultured Chromatiales bacterium, assembly GCA_964561765.1. GTDB lineage: Bacteria > Pseudomonadota > Gammaproteobacteria > DATFLL01 > DATFLL01 > CAZLQI01. Next base: position 88,220 of record CAZLQI010000003.1, on the reverse strand, counting down.
CGAGATTGTAGACTTCGCGAAAGCCCATGTCGTTGAGGGTGGCGACGGCCATGGCGCTGCGGCCACCGGTCTGGCAGTACAGGACGAGGGGGCGAGCGTAGGCCTGACACAGTACGGCGTCACGATGCTTGTAGTGGGGATCGGCGGCGCCTTCTAATGTGCCGCGGGGAACCAGGCGGGCCGCGGGCAGATGTGCGGCGTGGTATTCCCAGGCCTCGCGCACGTCGATGATGAGCAGATCATTGCGCTCGTCGATCATCGCCTCCAGGTCGTCGGCACTGACTTCCTTGATGCGGGCACGGGCCTGCGCGATGAACTCTCCGAGTGTCTTGGCCATGGGTGGGGTCTGCATGGGCTGGTTCTAATCGCGCTCACAGGGGGAGGCGTGTGCGGCCGTTTCCCGTAATACGACCTGCAGGGCGCCATGATCGGTGATGGGGGCCTGGCAGCGGTGACCATCGCAGACATAGGCAAGGGGATGCGTGGCGCTCCGGCGCTCGGCCAACAGGCCGGGCAGGGTGGCGGTTGTGGCGGGGAGGGTGAGGCAGAGGCGGCGTGGCGCGTACTGTGGGCTGTCGGTCGGCCACCGTGTCGGTGTGTCGCCGTGCGGCGCACCGGCGTCACGCAACACAATGACCTGTGGCGGGTAGAGATATTCCTCCAGTGCCAGCAGCAGCGCAGTGTGGGCGTAAGGCAGCTGGCTGATGCCCGGCCAGGCGGTACGCAGTGTGCGCTCACAGGCGTCGAGATAACGTGATTCACCGAGCAGGTGGCCGAGTCGGCCCAGGACCTGGGCGGCGATGCCGTTGCCGGCGGGCAGGGCGTCATCGAGCATAGGTTTGGGACGATGGATCAGGGGCTCGTGGTCATCGGCGGTGAAGAAAAAGCCACCCTCATCTGGATCCTCGAAGTGGCTCAGCAGGGTGTCGGCGAGGGCAAGGGCAAAGTCGAGATCGCCGTCGCGCCAGCGGGCCTGGAGCAGCTCTAGCACGGCGTCGATGAGAAAGGCGTAGTCGTCGAGGTAGGCGGTGTGGTGAGCATGACCGTCCTTGCAGGTCGCCAGCAGCCGGGCATCGCGGTAGAGCGTGGCGCAAATGAAATCCAGTGCGCGTTCGGCCGAGGCGATAAAATCCGCCCGCCCCAGGCGGCGCCCGGCAGCGGCCATGGCCTTGATCATCAGTGCGTTCCAGGCGGTGATGATCTTCTCGTCGCGGGCCGGACGCACACGGTTTTCCCGGGCGTCGAACAAGGTCTGGCGCGCGGCCTGCAGGCGCTGGCGTGCGGCCGACGCAGACAGCCCGCAGTGTACGGCAACCTCATCGATGTCGCGGCGCACATGCAGGTGCCATTTACCGTCGAAATTGGCGGGCTGATCGAGGCCGTAGACCGGTGCGAACAGGGCATAGTCTTGTGCACTCAGCAGGGCCTGCACGTCCTGTGGTGTCCAGGCGTAGAAGCGACCTTCCACGCCCTCGCTGTCGGCGTCGAGGCTGCTGTAGTAGCCGCCCTGTGGCGCCTGCATCTCGCGCATCACCCAGGTGGCGGTCTCCTCGGCGATACGCTGGTAGAACGCCTCGCCGGTGGCACTCCAGGCCTCGGCGTAGAGGTTGAGCAGGGGCGCGTTGTCGTAGAGCATTTTCTCGAAATGAGGGATCATCCAACTCGCATCGACCGAGTAGCGGTAGAAACCACCGCCAAGCTGGTCATAGAGGCCACCACTGGCCATGGCGTGCAGGGTGGAACGCACCATGTCCAGGGCCTTGAGATCGGGCTGTGTCCCCTGGGTCGTTGCTGCCCAGTGGCGCAGCAGACGCTCCAGGCGAGTGGGGTGAGGGAACTTCGGTGCGGGACCGAAGCCGCCCAGATGTGGGTCGAACTCGCGCTCCAGCTCACGGCGCGCCTCGTCGAGGGGGGTGGCCGTGAGGGCCTCGGTCGCGGTGTCGGCGCTCGGTTGCAGGCTGGCCAGGGCCTGGACCAGGGAGGCGTTCTGTGCACGGATTTCCCCCGGATGCTGGCGGTAGAAGTCCGCCACACGTATCAGTATGTCGCGAAAGGCGGACAGGCCGTAGCGCTCCTCGTGGGGGAAATAGGTGCCGGCGAAGAAGGGGAGGTGATCATCCGGGGTCAGGATGACGGTCAGCGGCCAGCCACCACTGCGCTGGACCAGGAGTTGGTGCGCGCTCTGGTAGACCTTGTCGAGGTCGGGTCGCTCCTCGCGATCCACCTTGATGTTGATGTACAGGGTGTTCATGACCTCGGCCGTCGCCGGGTCCTCGAAGGACTCGTGGGCCATGACGTGACACCAGTGGCAGGCCGAGTAGCCTATGGACAATAAAATGGGTCTGTTCTCCTGTCGCGCCCGCGCCAGGGCCTCCTTGCCCCAGGGGTACCAGTCCACCGGATTGTGGGCGTGTTGCAGCAGATACGGGCTGGTTTCCTGACTAAGACGATTGCTGTGGACAGGTGCATCCATAAGGCGTTTCCGTGTGAGGGTGGGTGCAGGGTTAAAGACAGGGCCGCACCCGGTAAGAAGTGTCGAGCGACCGACTATACCCTAGCCCTCTCCGGTTTGTCGCGGCGAGAAGGCCATGGTGGTTGGACAGGGTGAGGGGTCTCCGGTATCGTAGCCGGGCTTTGGGTCCGGTCAGCGTTGGTGGCGAGCGGCGCGCTGGTGCTATTGTCTGGATAGGATAGCGGTTATGCCCGGGCGATGTGGTTGCAACAGAGCGTGGCGCCGATGTGTCTGCTCCGGGGTGGAGTGGAACGGGCGCGCGAGCAACGCCGTGATGTGCACTCGCCGATAATCCGGGAGAAAGACCATGAGTATTGCACCGCACAGCGCCACACCCTGGCCGCCGCTGCGACTCAAACGCAACGAGGACAAGCGCCTGCGGGCCGGGCATGTCTGGGTCTACAGCAATGAGGTGGACGTGGCGGCCACACCCCTGAGCGGTTTCGAATCCGGCCAGATGGTGCAGGTGCAAGACGCTGCCGGTCGGGCCTTGGGTGCCGCTTATGTGAATCCTCACTCACTCATCTGCGCCCGCCTGTTCAGCCGCGATCCGCAACAGGGGCTGCACAAGTCATTTATCGTACACCGGCTCAATGTCGCCTTGTCGCTGCGCGAGCGGGTGTTCGCGCAGCCCTTTTATCGCCTGGTCTATGGTGAGAGCGATGGTCTGCCAGGTCTGGTGGTGGACCGCTTCGGCGAGGTGCTGGTGGTCCAGATCAATACGGCCGGTATGGAGCGCGTGCGTGACGCCGTGGGTGAGGCGCTGGCGCAGGTGCTCAAACCGCGCGCGGTACTGTTGCGCAATGACGGTGCGACCCGGGAGCTGGAGGGCTTGGCGCGAGGCATTGAGCCGCTGTTCGGTGAGGTGCCCGAGACGGTGGTCCTGGAGGAAAACGGTGCCCGCTTCGAGGTGAACCTGCGCGCGGGTCAAAAGACCGGCTGGTACTACGATCACCGGATGAACCGGGCGCGCATGCAGGCCTATGTGCGGGGGCGGCGCGTACTCGATGTGTTCAGCTATGTCGGTGCCTGGGGTGTGCAGGCCGCCGTGGCGGGTGCCGCCGAGGTGGTCTGTGTCGATGCCTCGGCCCAGGCCCTGGCGGGGGTGGGACACAATGCGGCGCTCAATGCGGTCGACGGGCGCATGAGTGCGCTGCAGGGCGATGCCTTCGAGGTGTTACGCGCGTTGCGCGCCGAGCGCGAACACTTCGATGTGGTGATCATCGACCCGCCGGCCTTCGTCAAACGCAAGAAGGATTTCAAGGCGGGCCTGGAGGCCTACCGGCGTATCAATCAGTTTGCCATGCAAGTGCTGGCCCGCGAGGGTGTGTTGATCAGTGCCTCGTGTTCCTACCACCTGCCACGCGCCAACCTGCGCGGGGTGGTGCAACAGGCCGGGCGCCACCTGGAGCGCCACGTCCAGGTGCTGGAGCAGGGTCATCTGGGCCCGGACCATCCGGTCCACCCGGCAATGCCGGAGACCGATTACCTCAAGGCGTTTATCTGCCGGGTATTGCCGGCGTGATCGCCTATCCTTTTGGCCCCCTGCCCTTGGTATACTGCTACCCATGCTGACGTATCCTGAGTTTGACCCGATCATCGTCCACATCGGCCCCCTGGGGATCCATTGGTACGGTTTGATGTATCTCATCGGTTTCGCGGGCGGCTGGTGGCTGGGCCGGGTGCGCGCCGCACGCCCGGGTTCGGGCTGGAGCGCGCAGGCGATCGACGATCTGGTGTTCTATGCCGGGGTGGGCGTCGTGCTCGGTGGGCGCATCGGCTATACCCTGTTTTACAACCTGGATGCCTTCCTGCAGTCCCCGCTTGTGGTGTTCAAAGTGTGGGATGGCGGCATGTCCTTTCACGGCGGCCTGCTGGGCGTGCTGTTGGCCATGTGGTTGTTTGGGCGGCGGTATCACATGCATTTTTTCACCATCACCGATTTTATCGCACCACTGGTGCCGCTGGGGTTGGGGGCGGGGCGTATCGGTAATTTTATCAATGGCGAGTTGTGGGGAAAGGTCTCGAACCTGCCCTGGGCCATGCGTCTGTCCTGTGCCGATCCGCGGTTCACGCAGGAGTATTGTCACGGTGCCACGACAGGCTATAGCCTCCCGCATTTGCCGACCCAGCTCTACGAATTTATGCTCGAAGGCGTAGCCCTGTTTATCATTCTGTGGTGGTTTTCATCGCGCCCGCGCCCGCGCATGGCCGTTTCGGGCCTGTTCCTGCTCGCCTATGGCGTGTTTCGCTTTGGCGTCGAATTCGTTCGCTTGCCCGATGAACAGATCGGCTATCTGGCCTGGGGTTGGGTGACCATGGGTCAGGTACTCTCGGCGCCGATGATCCTTGCCGGTCTGGGTCTGCTCGGCTGGGCCTACCGGCGGACGGGGCACGACGAGATGACGGCGGGTGGAAAGAAACGCCCATGAAGCAGTACCAGGACCTGCTGCAGCACGTGCTCGAGCACGGCGTGCGCAAGGAGGATCGCACCGGCACCGGCACACTCAGCGTGTTTGGCTACCAGATGCGTTTCGATCTGCAGGTGGGTTTTCCTCTGGTCACTACCAAGAAGCTGCATCTGAAATCCATTCTCCACGAATTGTTGTGGTTCCTGCGCGGCGACACCGATACCGCCTATCTGCGTGGGCACGGCGTGAGCATCTGGGACGAGTGGGCCAATGCACAGGGTGCGCTTGGTCCCATCTATGGCCACCAGTGGCGCAGTTGGCCGACCCCGGCGGGTGGCCATATCGATCAGCTGGCGCAACTGGTCGAACAGATCCGCGCCCGCCCGGACTCACGCCGGCACATCGTCAGCGCCTGGAACGTGGCCGACCTGCCGGATGAGTCGCTCTCGCCGCAGGCCAACGTCGAGGCGGGGCGCATGGCGCTGGCCCCCTGCCACGCCTTCTTCCAATTCTATGTGGCGCAGGGTCGTCTGTCGTGCATGCTGACCCAGCGCAGTGCGGACTCCCTGCTCGGTGTGCCCTATAACATCGCCAGCTATGCCTTGCTGACCCACATGCTGGCCCAGCAATGTGACCTGGATGTCGGTGAGCTCATCTGGAGCGGCGGTGATGTGCACATCTATCTGAATCACCTGGAGCAGGTTAGCCTGCAACTCACGCGGGTACCTTATCCCCTGCCGCGACTGATTCTGGCACGTCGCCCGACCTCCCTGTTCGACTACTGCGAAGCAGATGTTGTGATCGAGCATTATCAGTGCCATCCCTCTATCAAGGCGCCGATTGCCGTCTGACTGGAGGTCCTGCTGGTAACGTCTGGTGTCGTAGAGTCTGCTTTTGCGCCGTCGAGGTGGGGGCGGCTGGGCCGGGTGCGGCGACTGGGTTATGCTACACGATGAGAATCAAACAAATAAACCTCACGGCCTGCCTGAGCATTCGGTGACAGTGGGCACTGTGAAACAGGACGATATCCAGTTAGGAGAAAAGGCATGCGCAAGGGAGCAAGGGCGCTGCAACGGCTAGGACGAGCGCTGTTATGGGCTATGGTGTTTGTCGCTGTGACAGGATTGACGGGCTGTGCCGCACCGTCTGCCACCCCGCAGGGTTGGGGTGGGTCCGGCGCCGGAGCCAAGGCACCGTCACCGGCCACACCATGGGTACGCTATCACAACAGATATTTCGGATTCTCCATCGAGGTGCCGGCGCACTGGTACCGGGTGGAGTCCGTTTTTTTGCAGGCCTATGACAAGAGCAAGGCCGGGTTTATCTCCGGCAACGGTGCAGACCTCGGCGCGGATATTGCGCGTCTGCACCCGCGTGGCATCATGCTGATCGCCGCATCGCGTTACCCCGTGTCCCATTCCGGTGGCCGGTTCAATGACAATCTGATCTGCACGGCCATCAAGATCAGCGATGTGCCGGGTATCACGACGGGTGAGGATTATCTGCGCTATGCCACCCACCGACATGACCGTCTGGCCACGCCGATCAAGTCCATCCTGATCCATGCTCATCCCTTTTATGTGCAGGCCATGCGCGAGGAGTCACACCAGAACATTACCCAGCAGATTGTGGCAACCATCCTCAAGGGCTATGCGTTGAATTGTCTGCTGACGTTCAGGACGGGGACCCGACCCGAGGTGATGTTTCGCTCTATTGCGTCCCTGCACATCAAGGAGTGAGGCGACGTGCAAATTTCACTCATTGCGGCATTGAGCGATGGCGGTGTCATTGGTGTCGACAATCACCTGCCCTGGCGCCTGCCGGCGGACATGCGCTGGTTTCGTCGCCACACCCTGGGTAAGCCCATCATTATGGGTCGGCACACCTTCGAGTCATTCGGCGCAAAACCCCTGGCGCAGCGGCGCAATATCGTCGTGACCTCAGAGCGCACGTACCGGGCGCCGGGCGCGGTGGTGGTGCATGACATCGAGACGGCACTGGCCGCTGCCGGGGAGGGTGCGGAGTCTGGCGGGACCGGAAAACCCACTGAGGTGATGATTATCGGCGGTGCCCGCCTCTATGCGCAGATGCTGCCGCGTGCCCAGCGTTTGTATCTCACGCAGGTGCATGTCGTGGTCGAAGGCGATGCCTGGTTTCCAGACTATGATGCGTCCGCATGGCGCGAGAGCGCACGCGAGGAACACGCCGCCGATGAGAAAAACCCCCACGCCTGTACCTTCCTGATCTTGGATCGCAGGGAGCAGTGAGGGGCGATAGGCGGTGCATGGTTCCAGGTCCTGCCTGTGTACTACTCTGCCCACGTCATACGTCGCCTAAAGCAAGCCACTGCCCTTGATCGCCAAGTAGCGGTTGGCCAGGGCGATGGGTAAGTGATCGGGGCGTGCGTCGAGGGTCAGTACGCCGTGGTGGCGCAGGGTGGTGTGGGCGAGTGTGCGGTAGTCGAGGTACTGGTGTGCGCCAGCATGGGTCAGCGCGTGTTCGAAATCCTCGACCGGTTCGCCCAGGGTCTGATCGATCACTGTCTCGCGCAGGCTGGCCAGCAGCACCAGATGGCGCTGGCGCAGTAGCGCCAGGGCAGGCAGCAGGTCGTCGCTGTCCTCATCACGCAGGTTGGTCAGCACCACCACCAGTGCCCGTTTTTTCTGGCGCACCAGCAACTGGATTGCGGCCGCCGAGTAATCCGCCACTTGCAGCCCGGGTTGCAGGTCATAGACGGTGTTCAGTATCTGGTTGACCGTCGCCATCCCCTTGCGCGGTGCCAGCCAGCGTTGTTGCCCCTCTTCACCGGCAAAACTCATCAACCCGACAGCATCGCCCTGGCGCACGGCGATGTAGGCGAGCAGCAGCACGGCATTGAGGGTGTGGTCGAAGTGGTTCAGGCTGCCATCCTCGGCCCGCATGCGCCGCCCGCTGTCGAGGAGAAACACGACGCGTTGATCGCGCTCGTCCTGGTAGTCCCGCGAGATGAGTTTACGGGTGCGTGAGGTGGCCTTCCAATCGATCTGGCGCAGGCTGTCACCGATCCGGTATTCACGCAGTTGATGGAATTCCAGTCCCTCGCCGCGGCGGCGATAACGTTTGATGCCCATCTGGCCCTGGCGTCGATCATGCGCCAGCAGGGCGTATTTCGTCACCTGGGCAAAGTTGGGATAGATACGTACCGGGGTGATTCCGCTGACACGGTGGTTGCGCCACCACAGGCCCAGGGGTGAGCGCAGACCCAGCTGGCAGGGCTTGAAGTGGGTGGTGCCGCGATGTTGCGGCTGGACGCGGTAGCGTAATTGTGCCCGGCCATTGGCGGCCAGGATCAGGGTGGCGGGTTGGCCCTCGACGCACAGCTCGGGCGGGCTGTGGTCGAAGATCTGCAATACCAGGGGATGGCGGGTGGGGTTGTGCAGGATCAGGGTGACCGGGCACCAGACCCCGACCGGCAGGGTACCGGGTACGTGGCGTTCGACCTGGGGGGGTGGGCGGCGCAGCACCCACACGAGATCAACACCGGCGATCACGGCGATGAGACCGCCACACAGCCACCAGGGCAGGCGCAACCCGGATGGCCAGATACTGGCGGCCAGCCCGAATACGGCCCAGGCGCCGAGGAGCCACAGCAGGCGGCGGGCGGGAGTCATGTGCGCGGGGCATCCACCTTGTCGAGGACGGCGGCCAGCACGGTATCGGGGGTCTGGCCCTCGATGTCGAGTTCGGGCGCCAGGGTGAGGCGGTGGCGCAGGGCGGCGGTAGCCACGGCCTTGATGTCGTCGGGCGTGACGTAATCGTTGCCGTTGAGCAGGGCGTGGGCGCGGGCGGCACGTACCATCGCAATGGCCCCGCGTGGCCCCGCACCGACGGCGATGCCGGGCCACTCACGGGTCTGGCGCACGATGCGCACGGCATAGTCGGTGATGCGCTCATCGATCCGCAGGGTCGAGACGAGCTGCTGGAGGTGCAACACGCCGTCGGCGTCGAGGACGGTGGCGACCGCATCGACGTTGAGGCCGTCGCCCACGTGTCCGACGGTGACGTTGCGCACCAGGTGGTGTTCCTCGTCCTGCGAAGGGTAGGCGATGAGGACCTTGAGCAGAAAACGATCGAGTTGTGCCTCGGGCAGGGGGTAAGTGCCTTCCTGTTCGATGGTGTTTTGGGTGGCCAGCGCCATGAACGGAGCGGCGATGGGCAGGGTTTCGCCCTCGATGGTGACCTGTCGTTCCTGCATGACTTCGAGCAGCGCGGCCTGGGTCTTGGCGGGGGCGCGGTTGATCTCATCGGCGAGCAGCAGGTGGGTAAAGATGGGGCCACGACGGATTTTGAAGCGTTCGCTTGCCATATCGAAGAGGGCGTGGCCGGTGATATCGCTGGGCATCAGGTCCGGGGTGAACTGGATGCGGGCGAAGTGCCCGTTGAAGGTCTTGGCCAGGGCTTGTACCAGCAAGGTCTTGCCCAGGCCGGGTACGCCCTCGATGAGGACGTGTCCGGCGGCGAACAGGGCGATGAGGATTTGTTCGACCACGGCGTCCTGACCGATCAGTGCGTGAGCGATCTCCTCGCGCAGGCGCCGTGCAGTTGCGCCGGCTTCGGCAAACTGTGCGGCGGTGACGGGGGTGGAGACAGGTTCGCTCATAGGGATTTCCTCAGGGTTTCCAGTGTGCCGACGAGGCGGGTGAATTCATGTTCGTTACGCCGTGGCGGTAGGTTCAGGGCGGTATCGATGTCGTCTGCGGACAGTGTACCGAGTGCGGTGAGCTGTTGGACCAGTGCCGCTGGTGCCAGTGAGGCCCAGCCCGGATGAACGGTGTCGATGCGTCGGCGCAGGGCCAGGCGACAATCTTCCAGCAGGCGGGCATGGTGGCCGTGATGCCAGAGAAAACGGCCACTGGCCAGCACGTGTTCGCGCAGGCTGCGCCGCGCCAGCGGTGCATCGGGAAGAGGGGGACCGAAGCGCCGCGCGGCCCGCCATAGCCAGGCCAGGAGCAACACTACCAGGGCAATCAGCACAGGACGGGCGTGGGTGAGCAGCCAGACCGGCAGGGGCGGCATGGTGTCGCTGAGCACGATCCATACCCCGTTGTTCTTGCCGTTCCAGTGGGCGAGGTGCCAGAGGAAGGCAGCATTGTCGTCGCTGCCGATGCCGGTGTTGCGCATGAAGTCGTCGTCGGACAGGACGGTGATCCCGCCCCTGCCCAGGCGATAGTGCAACAAGTGGGTGCCGGCGGCATCGGCGATGTGGTGGGTGGCGGTGCCGCGACTGTCCTTGAGGTAGAACCGGGGATCGAAACGCACATGCAGGCGTTCATTGGTGTCACCGAAGCGGGCCAGGGCGGGTTTGCCGGGGGTGTTGTCGGTGCCGGATGTCTGCGACCGGTTTTCATACTGGTGCACACCCAGGGGATCGAGCAGGAGATCGTGTCTCTGTGGTGGGCCCGCCTGCGCGCCAGGTGGGTGCGCCAGAGTCCAGCTGACCACGATGAGTTGCCCACCCTGGTGTACCCAGTCCAGTAGGCGTTGGCGCAGTGTGGCCGACATGAGGGTGCGCGGTGTATTGATGAACAGGGTGGCGCCTGCGGGTGGCAGTGTGCGCAGGGTGAGCAGGTTCGATATCGTATGGACCGGGGTGGCGGTGCGCGCCAGAAAGTATTCAGCAGCGAGGTAGGGGTCTTTTTTCGCCTGGGTGGAATAGCCAGTGTGGATGCGTTCACTGCGCAGTTCGACGTGGAAGTACAGCCATGTGCCCGCCGCCAACAGGAGGGCGAGGATCAGCGTCGTGATCAACCACGGGTGCCTCATGTCGTTGCCTCACCCTGCCCGTGCGCATCATGGGAGGGGTCGAAGTGTCGGGTCCAGTCAGTGAGCAAGAGGTGCATCTCGTCCATGGCAGGGGGGCGGTGGGCGTAGGCCGTGTGTTGCCAGGCCTGGGTCAACCGAGCGAAATATGTTGCCAGGGGACCGCCGGGGTGGTGTTCGACCCGGTGCAGGCAATCACCTTCGGTGGCTCCCGGTGCCAGCTCAAGGCGATCCCTGTCCACGAGGATCGCCAGGGCGGCGCGGTAGAGCAGGCTCAGTGCTGCATCCCGCGCGCCTCGTTCCCACAGGCATTGAGCCTCATCCGGGATATTGTCCGGCAGGGATTCGGGGCGGATATCCATGCCCAAAAGCATGTCCGGGCATGTGCGGCGCCGGTGTTGGGGTGCGCTACGAAACAGTGCCAGCCAGCGCGCACGGTAGACGATGAACAGGACGATAAGTGTGGCGACCAGCCCCCACAGCAGGAATTCACCGAATGCGGCCAGTTGACGTATCAACCAGACCAGGTATCCCGGGGTGGACCGGGTGGTATCCGGTTTCCCACCGAGGTAGTGCCAGGTCCTGATCTGTTTCCAGTCACCAAACGCCTTGCGTGCCAGCACCGCCTTGATGAGCGTCCTGGCCTGGGTCTTGTCGGGGGCGGATATGACTCTGCCGGGTTTTGCGGCGACGAGGTCGGGTGTGCGGGGTGCAGTGGTGGATGCGGCCAGGACTGATGTCGTGCCAGATGAAGTGCTGGCCGTTGCGGCCACGGCCGGGCCGGGCAGGCCCAGCAGGCCCAGCAGGCCGATGCCGGTGAGCAGACCGGTGAGCAGCAGTGTGACGACGATGTGCCGTGTGCCGGCCAGTCCACGCAGACGTTCGGCGAGGCGGCGAAAGGCCAGTTCGATGTCCCAGCCCTCGAGCAGGGTGCGGCGATTGAGATACAGGGCGAAACCGGCAGCGATATAACAGGGTTCGATGATGCTGAGGGCGATGAGGTAGAAGGCACTGGCCAGCATCTGTGCCCAGGCGTTGTCCTGTTGCAGTCGCAGCAGATCGCTCAGACCGAAGTCGAGATGCTGGGGAATGAACAGGACGATGAGCAACAGCAGACCGAGGTCGAGTACCAGCTCGAAGTTGAGGCAGGCAAAGGTCAGCCCGATGGCGGTGCCACGCACGGGTCTTTGCAGCAGGCGGATGCGGGCACGGCGTTGCGCACCGCGCAACCCCTCGAGTTGCCACACGGGCAGAGTGAAAGCGCGTGCCGGATCAAAACGGTAGACGGTCAAGGCCATGAACAACCCGGTGTTGAGCAGCGCGGTGGGCAGGGCGTGCAGGGTGTCGCGGACCGTGGGTGTCTCGCCGAACAGGGTGCGGCTGTAGAAGTACAGATACACCCGATCGTAGAGCGGTTTGAACCACCAGGTCAGCAGACTGGCGATGATGAGATGGTCGTAGAGTAGGAGATGGAGCAACAAGATAAACGGCAGAATCAGCACCAGCCCGATCAGCGCCAGTGCACGCCACCACGCCTGTGCCATGTGGAAGCCGAGATCGATGGCCTCCCAGGCCACGCGAGGGCGCACTTCGGCGGTGATATCCTCAAGCCTCATGGCCGCGCCCCGCGAACAACAAATAGAGTGCGACGAGCAGCCACAAGATAGCGCCAACGGTGAATTTGACCAGCGGCGCCAACGCGCCGTTGGCTGACCAGAATGCCTCCAGGAAGGCGGCGATCAGCAACAAGGCGATAACGCCGTAAATCAGCCGGACGCTGATTCGCGCCGCTGCCAGCAGGGCGGTGCGCCGGCTCTGCCGACCGGGGCACAGCAGGGCCAGACCGATCTTGAGTCCGGCAACCCCGGCCAGCGTGATGGCCGTCAGTTCAAAGGCCCCATGAGCGATGGCGAAGGCATAAAAGGTCACGCCCAGGCCCACGTGGGTGAGTTGTCCGGCCACCGCACCGATGACCAGCCCGTTATAGATCAGAAAGAAGATCGAGCCGAGCCCGAACAGGATGCCTGCGGCGAAGGTCTGAAAACTGATGCTGATGTTGTTGCGGATATAGAAACCGAACATCAGGAAATCGCTGGCCGAGTCACGTTTGCGCCCGAGCCGGTGGCGGTCCGGGCGATACATCTGTTCGTAGCTGTGGGCACTGCTCGGGGAGATGACGGTGTAGGCCGCAGCGGGCCAGATCTGGATGCTCAGCAGCATGGCCAGCAACGGCCCGTAGAACAGGGCGCTGGCGAGCCAGAATAACTTCGCCTCGCGCCGCACCAGGGCGGGAAAGCCGAAGGCGAGAAATCGCAGCACCGGTGTCAGGATGCCGGTGCGAGCGCTGTAGAGGTGCTGGTGGCCCTCCAGGGCGAGGTGGTTGAGGCGCTCGACGAGGTGCGTGCTGTACTGACGTGCACGGGCCAGGGCCAAGTGGTGACAGGCCTGGCGGTAGAGGTGTGGGAAGGCCAAGGTGGTGGCCGAATCACCGGCCTGATGGTGTTGGCGTGCCGCCAGCCAGTCCTCGAGCTGACGCCACTGTGCCTCATGCTGGTGCTCGAACTGTTCCTGGTGCATCAGCGCCGTCCGACCAGCCAGTTGGCATACTGGAACAGGCGCTGTGCACCCGGGCTGAGCGGTGTGTGCCCGGCCGGGCGCTCTCCGGCCCCGTCGTCCGGGATACCGGTGAGAGGGGTGAGCAGTCCGGCCAGTTCCCCGACCCGCTCTGGGGTGAGCTGGGCGGCGCGCTCGGCGAAGTCCACCACAGCGCGTTGCTCCTGGGTGGAAAGCGCCAATGGCGGGGCCTGAGGTGTGGCCACGGGCAGGCTGGGCGGGGCTGGGGCCTGCGTACTGTAGACCACCAGGGTGCCAGCGGCGAGATCACCGAGACGTTTGAAGTCTCGGGTGAGCAGCATGCTGGTTAGACCGAAGCCGTAGAGCAGGGGTAGAAAATCGACCGCGCGCAACAGGTTGCGCACCAGCGATGCCGGCCAGCCGATCGGGGTGCCGTCGTCGTGCATCACGCGCAGTCCCATGCTGTGTTTGCCGGGTGTTGCCCCCTGGCGGTAGACCTCGAACAGCACTGGATAGAACCACTCGATAAGGAAAATAGCGATCAACAGCAGGCCGATGCCCAGCCGTCCGAGTAGGACCAGGGTCATGGACAGGCCAATATAGACGGCACCGCGGATGAGCATATCGATGACCCAGGCAAGAAACCGCGGTGCCGGTCCGGCTACACGTAGGCCGAGTTCGACGCCTTCTGGCGTTTCGATGGCTCGGTAAGTATCGAGCATCACGCCAGGATGACGGATGGAGTAGGCGTTGAGTTCAGACACGCAGGGTTTCCTTTATTTCCCGGTTATTATCTGGCCAGGCCGGTTTTTTCTCGACGGCCTGCCGTGCTGCGCGTATCCCGCAGCAATGGCGCCGTCATTTGACTACGAGACTCGGGTCAGAAGCAACCTTGACGAGGTGGCGTGTGGGTCGACCCGGGGGATAGTCAGGGAACGGCGTGTTTTGCGGCGCAATCACTGTGGTGGGGCGGGTCGACAGGCCCCGGGGCAATCGATCTGGAAGCGCTGCGGCGCAGGGGTGTCGATGCGCAGGGCAGTCAAGGTACCTCCCCAGAGACAACCGGTGTCGAGTGAGTAGATGCCCTGCCCTTCCCGATAGCCCAGGGTGGACCAGTGTCCGAACAGGATGCGCGTGCCGGTACTGGCACGCCCGGGTATGTCGAACCAGGGCAGTATACCGCCGGGTTGGCTGCCGGGTGCACCCTTGGGTTTGAGTGCGAGTCGCCCCTGCGGACTGCAGTAGCGCAGCCGGGTGAAGCAGTTGGCGATGAAACGCAGGCGATCCTGACCGCAGAGGGTGTCCGACCAGTGATCGGGCTGGTTGCCGTACATGTGGGCGAGAAACGTGTGCCAGTGCGCCCCGCGCAGGACGGCCTCAAGCTCGCCGGCACGCGCCTGGGCGGCACAGAGATCCCACTGTGGCGGCAGGCCGGCGTGGATCAGGGTATAACCCAGTACGGCATCATGGTGTAGCAGGGGGCGTCGGCGCAGCCAGTCGAGCAGGACATCGCGATCCGGGGCCTGCAGGAGGGCGTCCAGGGTATCGCCGTGGCCGTGGCGGCGGTTGACGCCCTGACTGAGCGCGAGCAGGTGCAGATCATGATTGCCGAGCACCGTGATTGCGCCCCCCCCCAGGTTGCGCACAAAGCGCAACACCTCCAGCGATTTTGGGCCGCGGTTGACCAGATCACCGGTCAACCACAGGACATCGCGCCCGGGCGCGAAGTCGATGTGGCTCAAAAGACGCTGGAGTTCGTCATAACAGCCCTGGATGTCGCCGAGTACATAGGTGGCCATGGGCGGGAAGGGTCCTTGTGTGTCTGTGGCGTTCGGGTGGGTGGTTCAGGGGTTCGCCGCGGGCGAGGGTGTGCCGATGCGGTGCAGGGTGATGCGGCGAAACCAGCCGCTGCGTGTGCTGGCGGGCCGGTTGGCAATCAGCACCAGTTCGGGACAAGCGGCGAGCAGGGGCTCGAAGACCACATCGGTGCGCGTGGCCACATGGCGCAGGAACATATTCATCACTCGCCGCAGGGGGGCGCGCTGGCCCGGGCGCAGAAATTTGTCGAGCACGATGATCTGTCCGCCCGGGCACACGACACGCTGGGCCTCGCGCAGGACCGCCAGTGGTTGTGGCACCACGGCGAGGATCAGGTGCAGGATCACGATGTCCACGCTGGCATCGCGGCAGGGTAGGACCATGGCATCTCCACGCACCAGGTCCAGGCGCAAGGGCATCGCCGGTGGTGTGTGTGCCATGGTTGGGTGTGGGTCTTCGCCCCAAGTCCGGTAGCGGGTGCGGGCCCGGGTGAGCATGGCGGGGGTCAGATCCACACCGATGCAATGGGCCTGGCGGGGCAGCCCGTCGAGGTCGAGACCGGTACCGAAGCCGGGCAGCAGGACGGTCACCGCGGGGGTGTCGCTGCGCGCCAGGGCGTCGTCGAGCTCCTTGAGACTGGCACGGCGCATGTCGCTCGTCGCGCGGGCGACGATGGCGTCGTAGACAGGTGCGAGCAGTGTGTAGCTGTGTAGCAGGGACATGGCGTGTATGGATCAGTGCAGGGTGTGGGGCACGGAGAGGGTGAAGGGGACGATTTCGGCCTCGAACTCCACGCCATCGTCGGCCAGCATGTGGTAGCTGCCCTGCATACTGCCGACCGGTGTCTCCAGCATGGTGCCGCTGGTGTAGCGGAAGCCCTCGCCGGGTTTGAGATGGGGCTGTTCGCCGACCACGCCTTCGCCATGGACCTCCTGCACCTTGCCGTCGGCATCGGTGATGATCCAGTGACGTGTCAGCAGGCGTGCCGGTTGTTCGCCGGTATTGCGGATGGTGATGGTGTAGGCAAAGACGTAGCGCGGTCCGTGCGGGTCGGATTGTTCCGCAACATAGTTGGTCTCGACGTCTACCTCGAAGTGATAGCTCTGGATTTCGTGTCTCATGGGGGGTATTTCACTCTATGGTGCGCCGGCTGGCAAGTCGTGTGCCGGCGTGGATGGATGGCCGTGTGTGGCGTTCACGCCTCGCGTCGCCGCCCATTGGGGTGTTGCCGGGCGTCGATAAGGCCGTGGGCGTACAGCCATGCCCGGGCGTCATCGGCGTCGTGTTCAAACCAGGCACTGGTCGAACCGAGCCGGAAGCTGTAGCCCCAGGTGTCCATATCCTGCATCAGGCGTTGTCGCCCGACACCGTGCAGGGTGTCGGCGAGCAGGATCTGCAGACAGCATACGGCATTTTCTTCCGCATAGTCGCCGCCGGCATTGGTGTGCAATCCGTGGCGGCGCGTGGGGTCCATACACAGATAGTGGCAAAACTCGTGCAGCAGGGAGTGCATGGGGGTATCGCCACGCACATAGAGCGCATCGCCGATCAGTCCGGCCTCCGGGGCGCCCCAGAAGCTGCCCGGGATGAGGGCCTGGGGCGCGACCCGCACCAGCATCACACCCTGGTCTGCGCTCAGGGTATCCAGGGGGGACGGGCCGTGGCGGTGTTCATATTCCGCACAGCACAGTACGCCAGGTGCAGGATGGACAGCAGTCGGTGACATAGGGGTAATGGATAGGCACGGGTTGGTTTCAGTGGCCGGTATTATCGCCGGAAACCGTGCCCGCAGTCACCCGGGTATGGCGTCGATAAATGATATGCACCCGGTCGCCGGGATAGATGAGGTTGGGATCGCGGATATGACTGAGTCGTGCCAGTTCCGGGTAGCGAAACGGGTCATGGATGTAGCGTTCAGCGATCGCCCACAGGGTGTCGCCACGGACCACGATGTGGACGATCTCGGTGGTGATCACGGGTGACGTGGCGCCATGCGGCGTGGTGGCGCCCGGTGTTTGCGCAACGGTGGCACGGTGGCGCTCAGCGGGAGGATTGCGGCCATGGGACGTGGACTGCGCGGGTGCAATGACTGCCCCTGCCGTTGCCGGCATGAGTGTGGCCCCGATGGTGTGAGTGGGCAATGGCGCTGGCGCGGACGTCATCGTGTGTTCCGCCCGCGGCGGGGATGTCTTGGTCGCAAGGGTGTCGTCGAGCACGATGACGAGCTCACCATGGTGGCGATACACAAGGGCATGTGGACCGGGAGCCGTGCGTGGGATTGTCCGAACGGAAGGTGCTCGTGACGGGGTTGGAGGCGTGATCTGGCGCGATGTCATGCCGGATGCCGCTGCATGGTGTGTGGTGATGCGCAGGTGGGGTTCGGGCAAACTGGTCTCGGGCGGCGTGAGCGTGGGCGTGGTCGGTGCGCCTTGCCCCGACATGGTGGGTAAGGCGGGTGTGGGGTGCGGTGTTGCCGATTCTTCTTGCCCCTGTGCAAGGAGCACGGGCGCGGCCACAGTCTCCCGATCATGGCGTGGTATGGGTTGGGTGTGTGTCTGCAATGGCGGCTCGTCCGGTGAGGAAAATACCCACTGCCCCCCGTAGCCGATGAGCAGGGCAAACAGCACCACTCCTGCCAGAGCCCACATGCGCGCGTCCGGATTGCCCTTGTGGTCGGCGGTGTCAGAGCCCCCGGGCGTTGCAATGTGCGTGTGCGGTGTGACGGAAGTGGCGGAGTACGCTGTTTTAGCGACGTCGTGTGACGTGATCGGTACCGCGCTGGCCAGGGCAGGGGTCTGCGGTTCGGGGGCGTCGGCCCTGTTGATGTAGTGTGGCGAGGGGTGACGGGGGCGGGGCCTGGCAGGTGACATGCGTTTCGGGTTCCGCACGGTGGTACGCACGGACGCGGCTGGTGAGGCCTTGATGGGTGAAGGTGCTGGGCGCGTGGCGGCGATGGCTGGAGTGCGTGCCGTTGCAGAGGGGGGCGTGGCGACCGCTGGCCCTGCGGGCAGCGTTGTCGCCATGTCGTGGGTTTTGTCTGCGCTGTCGGGTTCCGGCAGCAGATTCGGGGCTGGATTGGGAGCGGACTCAGGGGGAGGCCTGGAATCGGGAATGGAATCGGAGCTCAATTGTTCGGCGGTAAAGATTTGAGTTACGGCGTGTAGGGCGCCGGTGTCGCGCCAGCCGGTGAGACGGCTCAGATCGGTCTCCAGGTATATCTGCCCATCGTGCAGCAGGGTACGGGGGAAGAGGGTTTGGGGCAGGTGCGGTGGCAATACCCCCCAGCCGGAGGTGGGGGCGTCGATCACGTCGAGAATGCGCTCGACCTGGAAACCAGTGAGTCCGGTGTCGAGCCGGGTGATGATAATGCGCGCGTCATGCCGGGGGTCTGACTGGAGTTCGGGATGGGACTCGGCCGGTATGCCGAGGCGTTCGCGCAGGGCGATGACGCGCACCAGTCCACTGGTGTGGCGAAACAGGCCGGGCTGGCTGGCGCCACTGCCGGGTGGCCGGGTCAGTGCGGGGGGCGACACGAGGGTGATCACCTGCCGGGCGTCGGTGCAGAGACGCACGGGTCCGACGCAAAACAGCAGCAGCGTCTGTGATGGGTTCCGCGTGGTCATGGTGTCTACGTGGCGCGGGATGACTCCCCGCTATCTCCCCGCTATTTCGGCTTATGCCCGAAAGTGTCTCGATGGCCTGGGCGCAAACGGTCATAGAGGTACGTGGTGCATGTGTGCCTGTTATAGCGGCCGTCGACACCGATTAGATGAGGGGATGAGATCGTCTTACCGGGTAGCCGGTGTGCATCGATTCGGGGCGCTTTGGCTCACCCCGGTTCAGTCTGCCGGGTTGCGGGCTTCGACGGCGTTGGCGAGGCGGGCGAAGGCGGCCAGATCAAGGCGTTCGGCGCGTGTGCCTGGATCGATGTCCAGGGCCACGATGGCCTCGATCGCAAACAGAGGCTTGAGCGTATTGCGCAGGGTCTTGCGGCGTTGGGAGAAGGCCAGGGCCACGACGCGGGACAGGGTATCGGGGTTGGTCACGACGACCGGCGCCTGGGCATGTGGTCGCAGACGCACGATGGCCGAGTCGACCCTGGGGGCGGGGGTGAAGGCGCCGGGGGGCACGGTGAACAGCCGCTCGACCTGACAGTAGTACTGGAGCATGACGCTGAGGCGGCCGTACTCGCCGCTGCCCGGTGCGGCGGCCATGCGCGCCACGACCTCTTTTTGCAGCATGAAGTGCATGTCGGCGATGCAGTGGCGCTGGTCCATGAGGTGAAAGAGCAGGGGTGTGGAAATGTTGTAGGGCAGGTTGCCGAATACTCGCAGGGGGCGGTCGGTGTCTGCTGTACTCCCGGAATCTGTCGTTGCCGGGGCACCAGTCAATGTCCTGGCCAACGCACAGAGGTCGAACTGGAGTGCATCGGCCTCGTGGATGTGCAGTTTGCCTCGTCCAGCGCAGGCGGCACGCAGTTTTACGGGCAGGTCGCGGTCCAGTTCGATCACGTTTAGAGTGCCGGCCAGGGGCAGGACCTCGCGGGTCAGGGCACCCAGCCCGGGGCCGATCTCCACCAGATGTTCGCCCGGACGGGGCGCGATGGACGCCACGATGCGCCGGATGATGCCGGGGTCATGGAGGAAGTTCTGGCCGAAGCGTTTGCGGGCTTTGTGCATGGGTTTCAGGGTAAAGGGAAAGACCGGAAGGGGGCAAGAGCGTGAGGCGTCAAATGTGAGCGCGGAGGGCTATCGCCACGGCGGTGTCGAGGGCGGCGTACAGGCTGCCGGGATTGGCACGGCCGCTGCCGGCGAGGTCCAGGGCGGTACCGTGGTCGACCGAGGTGCGGATCAGCGGCAGGCCCAGGGTGATGTTCACGGCCTGGCCAAAGCCCATGTGCTTGAGTACCGGCAGGCCCTGATCGTGGTACATGGCCAGGACGGTGTCGGCGTGGTCGAGGTATTTCGGTGTGAACAGGGTGTCGGCGGGCAGGGGACCATCGAGGACGGTACCGGCCAGTGCCGGGGCCCTGCGCAGGCGTTCGAGTACCGGCGTGATGATCTCGATCTCCTCGCGACCCAGGTGTCCACCCTCGCCGGCGTGCGGGTTGAGACCGCAGATCAGGAGACGTGGGCTGGTGAACCCGAAGCGCCGGCGCAAGTCATGGTCGAGTACGCGAATGACCCGTTCCAGGCGTTCGGGGGTGATGGCGCGGCTGACCTCGCTCAGGGGTAGGTGGGTGGTGACCAGGGCCACGCGCAGACCGGGTGCGGCGAGCATCATGACGACCTGTTCGGTGGCGGTGCGTTCGGCGAGAAATTCCGTATGCCCGGTAAAAGCGATACCTGCCTCGTTGATCACGGCCTTGTGGACCGGGCCTGTGACCAGTGCGTCGAAGCTGCCATCCAGGCAGCCGTCTACTGCCCGCTCCAGGGTGCGCAGGACATAACCGGCATTGCCGGGGTCCAGCCGACCGGCCTGCACGGGCACGTCCAGCGGGACGGGCAGGACCCGTACGCGGGGGTGTGCAAGGGAGGTCGGGTCGTCCGTGTCATTGTGGCCTTCGTACTCGATCACATCGACCTCCAGACCAAGCTGGCGGGCGCGTTTACGCAACAGGGTGGGATCGGCGATGAGCACCGGATCGATGGCCCGGACCGCTGGCGGCCCGCTGGTGGCCAGCATCAGGCACAGGTCGGGGCCGATGCCGGCGGGTTCGCCGGGGGTTAAGGCAATGCGGGGCGAGGTGTGGGGCATGGTGATCAGGGATGCGGTCGGGCGCATCACCGGGACACAGGGTATCCGTTATTGGTTGAGCCGGTAATCGACATAGGATTCGTCGCGCAACTGGCGCAGCCAGTTTTGCAGGGCCTCGTCGGCCTTGCGTTTGCGGATCAGCTCACGGGCCTGGTTGCGCAGAAAGTGGTGGGTGTTGTCGCGGGTGCGCCGGGCCATGACCTGCACGATGTGCCAGCCGAAGCGGGTGCGAAACGGTTGGCTGATCTGGCCAGGTTTGAGGGCGTCCATGACACTCTCGAATTTGGGTACCAGCTCGCCGGGACTCACCCAGCCCAGGCTGCCACCGTTGGCGGCGGAGCCCGTGTCGTCGGAATTGGCCCGGGACAGCTCGGCGAAGTTGGCACCCGCCAGGATACGCTGGCGCAAGCGCAACAGGTGCTGGCGGGCGTCGTTGTCGCTGACCAGTTGATTGGTGCGGAGCATGATTTGGCGTGCCAGGGTCTGCTTGACGACATGGCGTTGCGTACTGCGTTTGCCGAGCAATTTTATGATATGAAAGCCGCTGGGGCTGCGGATAAGGTGGCTGATCCCGCCCGGCTTCATACGCGCGACGATGTCGGCGAACAGGCGAGGCAACTGCCCTGCCTTGCGCCAGCCCAGATCACCGCCCTGCAGGGCCTGCTGGCCGGCGGACACGGCGATGGCGGTCTGGCTGAAGTTGGCGCCGGCGTATAGCTGGGCAAGGACTTGTCGGGCCTTGGTCCGAGCCGCCTGGATATCCTGCGGTGTAGCGGATTCCGGTATCGGAATGAGGATATGGGCCAGGTGGTATTCCTCACCCATGTCGTGGCGGGCGGCCTGATTGGCGAGGAAATCGTTGACCTCCTGGTCGGTGACGATGATCTTGTTGTAGACCGCACGTTTGTGCAGGTGGCTGATGATCATCTCGTGGCGGATATTCTCGCGGAAGTCGGCGAAGGTGTAGCCCTGGCTGGTGACGGCCTGGCGAAATTGGGGCAGGGTCAGGTTATTGCGCCGGGCAATGTTGCCGAGCACATGATTGAGCTGTTCGTCATCGACCTGGATGCCCAGTTGCCGGGCGGCCTGTAGCTGCAACCGGTTCAATACCATTTTGCCCAGGACCTGGCGGCGCAGGATGTTTTTGGCGGGGAGTTGTGTTTTCTCGGCGTGCAGGCGCCGGGTAATGACGGTGAGTTGTTTGTCGAGCTGTGTGGTGGTGATCACGCCGTTGTTGACCACGGCGATGATTCGGTCGAGTGGCACGACGCGCGCTGGGGTGGCGGTGGTGGCCAGGGCGGGTTGAAGGGCGATTCCCAGCCAGAGTGTGGCCAGGGAAAGCGCGAAGAGATACGGCCTCATGAGTGTCCCGTGTTGGTCAGTAGGGTTGCGAAACGCTGCACCAGCGTGCGGCGTTTACCAGGAAGTGTCGCCATAGCCTAGGATACCACGTTCGAGCAGCCCCCCGATGCGCTTGTGATCGCCAAGACTGGACAGACCCCTGAGTTGCAGTTCGAGATAGATGGCGCGCGAGGTGGTGCCATCCAGTGCGTTGAGGTAGCGACGGGAGAGCAGGCGCAGTCCCCAGCAGCAGCTGTCGTATTGTACGCCGAGGAGTTGTTCCTGGGTGAGTCGGTCACGCAGCGAGTATTGCCAGCTGGCAAAGGCGTGCCACCGTGCGCCGAGGGGCCAGATGAAGGACAGGTCGGCGTTTTCAAGGAGCGTGCGGTTATAGTGATAGGCGAGATTGATGATGCGCTCGGCACCGGAGCGGTACTGGATGCTGGCGTTGCCACTGTTGGTGCGCCGCTGCGCCGGGTCCCACTGCACATTGGCGTTCAGGCGCCAGGCGCGGCTGGGGTGCCAGCTGAGGTTCCCGACCAGGGCAGAGTTGCCCCGAGTCTCGGGCAGTGCGCCGGGCAGGGTGACGCGGTGATGGCTGAAATAGAAGGTCTGGCCGAGACTGGCCGAGAGCCATTCGCTGCCGTCGGCGCGGCGCAGCATACGGGTGGTCAGTGCGGCGGTGAGTTGGTTGGCATCGCCGACCCGATCGGCGCCGCTAAAACGGTTGTCACGAAACATCCGCGCAAAGCTGAACGTGTACAGGGCGGTGTCGAACACCGGCAGCGCGCTCTGGTTGCGGTAGGGCACATACAGGTAATACAGCCGTGGCTCCAGGGTCTGGCGCATGGGCGTGGTGCCCAGGTGGGTGTCGCGCTCGAAGTACAGACCGCTATCGATGCTGAACAGGGGCAGGTCGCGGGTGAGTACATCGCGCTGTCCAGGCTGGGTGTGCGCCAGCCAGTACTGGGTATGGCGCAGGATCAGGCGCGGCTCCAGAAAGCCGTAATTCGCCCTCAGGGGCAGGCTCACACCGGGTTGCAGGTCGAAGCGGGTGCCGACCGGGCCGAGTCCCGCCCGGGTGAAACGTACGGCTTCAGCGCTGAGGAGGTAGTGGAGTTGATTGTCGGGTTGTGGCCGGAGGTAGTTCAGTGTGATCTGTGGCAGGCGTGCGTAGGGGCGGGGGCCGGAGAGGGTCTGGAAACCCTGCATACGGGTGAGTAGTGACCAGTCAGCGCTGTTGTAGCTGAGATCGGCACGGCGTTCCAGGTAGACGGTGTTGGTGGTATTGAGGTTGCTGCCCAGATCGTTGAAATAGTGCGCGTCACTGACGTAATGGTAGTTGATATTGGTTGACCAGCCCGCGGTTGGAGCGCCCTGGTGCTGCCAGGAGAACAGCATGCGCTTGCGCCCGGTCAGGGCGTCATGGGGCAGGTAGTTGAGCTGGATCTCGCCGTGGTTGTAGCGATTGCGGTAACGGAACTGGCTTTCCAGCATCAGCCCGCGACGCGACATGATCCTGGGCGTGAGGGTGGCATCGCGATTGGGAGCGATATTCCAGTAATAGGGCAGGCGCAGATCGGTGCCGGTTCCGCTGGTGATACCGAAGCCGGGAAACAGAAAGCCTGACAGCCGCGCATCAGTGATGGGAAAGCGCAGGTAGGGCAGATACAGGAAGGGCACACCCTTGAAATGCAGGACCATGTCGCGGGCGATACCCTGTCCGGTGGACCGATCGAGGGTGAGTGTCCTGGCGCGCATGATCCAGTCGGTGTTACCGGGTGGGCAAGTGGTGTAGTCCGCCTGGTGGAGTCGGGCGCGCTCACGGTTCTCCAGTTCAATCCGTCTGGCCTTGCCACGGCCATGCCGGGCGGGGAGCCAGTACCTGGTCTGGTACAGATCACCCGTGTCGTGCGCCAGATTCATGCGGGCCCGGGTGGCGGTGATACTGAAGCCGTTATTGAAATAGCGCACATCACCGTTGGCCTGGAACTGGTTTTTGCTCTGTTGGTAGGTGGTCTGCCGGGCCTCGAGCTGCTGATCGCCGCGATGGGCGATGACCCCGCCACTGAAGCGGGTCAGTCCGTCACGCACCAGATCGGCCCGCCGGGCGAAGATGTCGATACGTCCCCCGCCCGACACCGAGGGGACCGGGCGGGGGACGGGGACCTGCATCGGGTGGCACAGGTGCCCGGGGCCGCGAGAGGTGTGAGTGATTGCACTCTGATCCCGGTCTGGCATCGAGGTCTGGTGCGCAGCGGGGCGTGGTGTCGCGTTGGGGCCGGAGACCGGAGCGAGGGCGTTATGCGGGCCCACACCGGGCGTTGGCAGCGGCATTGCGCCGGCGAGCGCCGGCAGATTCATCAGCAGCAGACACACTAGTCCAGCCAACAGGGACGGGCTGCGGCCTCGCCAGCGTCGGGTAAGGCGAGGAGGGGTTGAAAGATGTTGAGTATTCGGCAAGGTGGCGCCTCGGCCGGTTGCACGGGTGTCGTGGTTGATAAAACCCGGTAAAATCGCACAGAAACCGATTGCCTTCAATCTTTCCCCCATCGCGATGGGTTTGACTCAGTCGTGGCGGAGCCCTCACCGGCGGTTCCGCCCGGCGCAATACACCGCCCTGGAGGGGTGTAAATGCCGGGTGGTGCGACGCGCGCGGGCCATCGCTATACGCCCCGCCCGGCGCCGTGAGAATATGGCGGGCCGTCTGGCGCCTTGTCGGGCCTTCGGCGGCGGATTTTCTCAGTGACCTGTTACACAAGGAGTCTGTCTTGCCACAACGCCTGCAGCAATTGAAGACCTGGATCACCACTACCCTGTGCGTCGCCGACATCGATATCGAGCCGGTGTCGGGCGATGCGAGTTTTCGCCGCTATTTTCGCCTCTCTCATGAGGGACAGCACTACATCGTCATGGATGCGCCGCCGGCGCATGAGGACTGTCGTCCGTTCATCCATGTCGCCCGACTGTTCGGCGAGCTGGGACTGAATGTGCCCGAAGTGCATGCCCGGGATCTGGCGCAGGGTTTCCTGTTATTGACCGATCTGGGTGATCGGCTTTATCTGGGTGAACTCAATGAACACAGTGTGGAGCGGCTCTATGGTGATGCCCTCGGTGCCCTGGTCACCCTGCAGGCCTGCGCCACCGGGTCCGGCGAGGGTCTGCCGGTGTATGATCGCGCCCTGTTGCTGGAGGAGATGGGGCGTTTTCGTGAGTGGTATCTCGCCCGCCACCTCGGGCTGAGTCTGAGTGGCGTCGAGGAGGCGGTGCTGACACGCGCCTTCGGGCTGTTGGCCGACGCCGCACTGGAACAGCCGCAGGTCTGTGTGCACCGTGATTATCATTCGCGCAATCTGCTGGTCCATGCCCACAATCCCGGCATTCTCGATTTTCAGGATGCGATGTACGGGCCGGTGACCTACGATCTGGTCTCGCTGTTGCGCGATTGTTATATCGCCTGGCCGGAGGAACGGGTGTATGACTGGGTGCGTGGCTATCACACGCTTGCCGTGCAGTCCGGTATCCTGATCGAGGAGAGTGAGGAGCAGTTTATACGCTGGTTCGACTTGATGGGGGTGCAACGTCATCTGAAGGCAATCGGGGTGTTCGCCCGCCTTCAGCACCGTGATGGCAAGACGGCTTACCTGGCCGATATCCCGCGCACCCTGGGCTATGTGCAGGCGGTGGCCGCGCGCTACCCGTCACTCGCCGACTTCCATACCCTGCTGCAGCGCCGCTTTAGCCCCCCCGGCCATGGCTTGTAAGTTGCGCAAGCATCACACACACTCACTGTCATGAAGGCCATGATTCTGGCCGCCGGGCGCGGGGAACGCATGCGGCCATTGACCGATATACTCCCCAAGGCCTTGCTTAAAGCGGGCGGCAAGCCGCTGATCGTTCATCAGATCACGGCGCTCGTGGCGGCGGGGTTTTCCGAAATTGTCATCAATCACGCCCACCTCGGTGAGCAGCTTGTTGCTGCGCTGGGTGAGGGGGCGGCCTTCGGTGCACGGATCACGTACTCCCCCGAGCCGCCCGGTGCCCTGGAAACCGGTGGCGCTATCTTCAATGCGTTGGCCCGGCTGGAGGGTACCGCCTTTGTGGTGGTCAACGCCGATGTCTGGACCGACTATCCGTATGCGCGCCTGCGCCAACCACCGACCGGCTTGGCGCATCTGGTGCTGGTGGACAACCCGCCGTATCATCCCGAAGGAGATTTTGCCCTGGACGGGCAGGGACGGCTGGCCGAGCATGGTGAGGAGCGTCTGACCTTCAGTGGTATCGGCGTCTATCGCTCCGAACTGTTTGCCGCGTGTCGCCCCGGTGCCTTTCCCCTCGCTCCCCTGTTACGCGCCGCATTGCGTGCGGGCGAGGTGAGTGGTGAGCATTATGCCGGGCGGTGGGTGGATGTCGGCACGCCCGCCCGGCTGGCGACGCTTGATCGGGCGTTGTGTGCCGCGACGCAGGACGAATGAGCCTCAAATCAGGAGCATGAAAACCGATGGCAATGGATGACACACAGGTCGCACGTACCTTTGAGTTCGAGGCCAAGGCGATCGCCGATGTGCGGGCACGTTGGCGGGTTCTGATGGATGCGTGTGTGTGGCACGATCTCAAGGCAACCAGGATCGGTGCCCTGCCGCGATTGCGCAAACGTATGCTGGCGGTCGGTGAGGGTATGCGCTCACTATTCTCCGCACGGGCCTGGATGCCTGTGGCGCGTGAGCGGGTCAAGGGGGCCATGGCCGCCAGCCTGAATCTGCGCGACGCCCTGCTGCAGCTCGAACGGGCGGCGCAGCTGATCGAGGGCGGTGAGGACTTCGCACAGTTCGAATCGCACCTGCTGGCCTTTCGCCAGCGGTTGCTGCGCATCATGGAACACCATGAGCAGGGCTGGTGCGATCTGCTTGAGGCACAATATGATGAGGTCCTGGATGACGACGACGAGGCGGAGGAGGATACGGTATCGGTCCCGCCCGGACAGGGTGCGGGCACACCCTCTACGGATACCTGAGCGGCAGGATGGCACCGAACAGGGAGGGATGGCGTCGCGCGGTGTACATGGGCAAGAGGGTGGGGTTGCGCAGGATATCGTGAGTGGAGGCACGTTGCCATAATTCCCCGAGTTTTGGATGATCGTACTGCGAGCAAAGCGGTTACGTGACATACTCGCTCACTTTAACACCGGGTAGTACGACTGATATGACATCACTGTGGGCTGCCACGCTGGCCCTGCTCCTGCTCTTTTCCGGGACTTGGGCCTATGCCCGCGAAGGTGGTCCGTCGCCCCTGGCGCACCAATTTGCCGTTGCCCGGTCACAGGTCGAACAGGGGCATACTGCCGCCGCTGTGGTGACCTATCAGGCGATCATCGCCGCTCATCCGCAGCAGCCCACGGCCTATAACAATCTCGCGGTGCTGTACGCGGCGCAGGGCGACCTCCAGTCCGCCCGCCAGACTCTGGAACGGGCGCTGGCGACCAATTCGCGCTACCAGACTGTCTACAACAATCTGAGCCGCATCTATCTGGCCCAGGCCCGTGATGCCTATGACAAGGCCCTGCAGTTGGGTAAACCGGTGCATCGGGTTGTGTTGGCGGCGCTGGCATTGCCCTCCCCCCCGGTCGTGACCGGGAAGCAGATTGTCCGGGCGAACCCGCAGCGGGTGGTGCAGCACAGCGAGACCCCGTTGGCCGGTGTGCCTCCCGTTGTGCACCCTGCCACTACCCGGGCATTGGCACGGTCGTTGAACGCCTTGTTCAATACCGTTGCGTCCGTGGCCAGACAAACAGGGGGCTCTGCCGTCGCCCAGGGGCAGACTGAGGCCGGCGCTCGGGGTGGCCGGATATCCATGCCAATACCAGTCTCGACAATGACCTCTCGTCCCGGTGTGAGGCCGTCTCAGCCCTACACCGCACCGATCGAGGTCGGCCCGGCGGCGCCTTCACGCCTCATTGCCAAGGCTGACATGACGGCGCCAGACGTGATGACCCGTGTCGTCGTGCCAGCACCAGTGCCTGCGGTAACCGCCCCCCATCCCAGTGCGAATAAACCCTCACCCCATGTCGTACCGGGCATGGTGGGTGCCGCGTCGCTTGCGGGTGCCACCGCCAAATCTGTCTCCACCTCCGCTGTTGAGGTGGCGCCGCCTTCCGCTAGGGCACCATCGAACACCACAACGCCAGCCGTTGCACCGGTATCTGTTCCGGT
Source organism: uncultured Chromatiales bacterium (assembly GCA_964561765.1). Classification (GTDB taxonomy): domain Bacteria; phylum Pseudomonadota; class Gammaproteobacteria; order DATFLL01; family DATFLL01; genus CAZLQI01. The sequence continues at coordinate 59,799 of CAZLQI010000003.1, read as the reverse complement.
GGTGAAAACGCGTGCCCCCACGTTGCCGGTGGCAGGGGTTGGCAGCGGGTCGAAATCCCCTGAGTCGGGGGGGGAGATGGACATCGAAACCGGACATCTTTCCTCAGGACCGGTTGCCGCCGACAAGGTGCCACGGCCACTCCCCGTGCCGGTTGCGGCCCGGACTCCGGTTGTCGCGGGCGCGCCAGTGACGGCGCACTCGGCCAGGGTTCACGTCGCACCCGCCGTGACCGATAAAGACCACAGAGGCACGGTGTCGCCCGTACCGCCTGCACCAGTTGCGGCCCGGGCGACCTTGTTGGCCTGGGCCCACGCCTGGTCGGCTCAGGATGTAACCCGGTACCTGAGTTTCTATGCGGCTGATTTTGTGCCCGATGAGGGCATGAGCCGTGCGGCTTGGGCGGTGCAGCGTCGACAACGGTTGCGCCAGCCGACCTTTATTCATGTTGTGCTGAGCGATATCAGGATTGAACCGATCAAGGCGGGGCGGGTGCGGGTGGAACTGGTGCAGCAGTATCGTTCCGATTACTACCGGGATCGCAGTCGCAAGGCCTTTGTCCTGGTTGCGCGACAAGGTCACTGGCGTATCGTGAAGGAACAAACACTGGAGGTGTTGGCACGATGAGAATGCAGACCCTGTGCCGGTACGGATGGGTGCCACGTTGGCTCCTGTTGTTCGGGCTCTGGTCTGTCGGGACGCTGTCGGTTGCGGTGGGCTTGCATCGTACTGCGCCGACGGGTGTTGAGGAGGGCGCGCTGGCGTCAGCGGACGCGCCCCATGCCGACATCGCCAGCATAGCGTTTTCCGATGCGACCGGTGCCGGTGCAGGGATGAGCGTGGTGAGCCGATTGGCTACGCCGGTTCGCCAGACCCGTGCGCAACTCGCCACCGAGGCCCTGCATACCCTTGATGTCCGGTTGGACACCTATCCACATGATCCCGAGGCCAGTCTGCTCAAGGGGCTGATGAATTTCGGTGAGGGTCACTTCAATGTTGCCCTGCGTGAACTCGATGCCCTGTTGCGCCGGGAACCCCGCTTTCGTCTGGCACAACTCATTCGTGGTGACATGTTGCTCGCCCGTACCCAGGTGGTGACCGGGTTGGGAGACTCACCCCTGCTGGCTGGACTGGGCCCCGTCCAGCGCGATGAGTTGCAGTCTTTGCGTGCCGAGGCCCGGGCGCGTCTCAATGCCTATCTGGTTCGTTTCAACGGCCGTCGGGTGCCACGCTCGGTGCTGGCGCTGGGCAGTTCGGTGGAGCGGGTACTGCTGGTGGACAAACGGGCACACCGGCTCTATGTTTTTCGCAACGTTGGGCCCGGCGAGCCGCCGCGCCTGGAGCAGAGTTTCTATGTCAGTACCGGCAAACTGAGGGGCAACAAGCGCCTGCGTGGTGATCTGCGCACCCCGGAGGGGGTGTATTTTGTCACCGGCTATATTCCCGGTAAGCGCTTGCCGAACAAGTATGGCATCGGCGCCTTTCCGGTGAACTATCCCAATGCCTATGACCGTCACCTTGGCAAGACGGGCGGTGGCATCTGGTTGCATGGCACGATGCCCGATACCTACAGCCGTCCGCCCCGCGACAGCGAGGGCTGTATGGTCTTGAGCAATCAGGACTTCGCCCACATTCAACCGGAGATCCGCTCCGGTGTGACACCGGTGATCATTGCGGAGCATATTGACTGGATCACGCGGTCCCAATGGGAGCGCGAGCGCAAGCGGTTGTTTGCTGTACTGACATCCTGGCGGAATGACTGGATGAGCAATGATATCGGCGCCTATCTTGCGCATTACGCGCCCGGTTTCTGGAGCGGGAAATACAATTACCGGCGCTGGGCAGCCTACAAACGCCGGGTGGTGCTGGGCAAACGTCATCAGGACGTGCAGTTCAGCGACGTGTCACTGTTTGCCTACCCTGAGGTGGCCAGTGGTGGACGGCAGATGGTGGTGGCCGATTTCCGCCAGCACTATGCCTCCAACAACTTCAACGGCGATATGAACAAACGCCTGTACCTCACGCGTGAACACGGTGTCTGGCGCATCCTCTACGAAGGGGCAGGGATACGGGTTAGTGGGAGATGAAAAAGCGGTTATCAGTAGGCAGGAAAGTCTAAAATCGCACGTTGCCGCTGCACGGTGAGGACTGGGGTGAGTGTCTAGGCACAGAAAATGACGCTCTGGATATTGAGAACCTTAACCGATACCAAAGCAGGCCCAACGCCTCCCAACTGGTGGTGCTGGTGTTGTTCAGGGCGTGGGCCTGGGGTAGGAGGTCGAGCAGCCAGGGCGTGTGGAGATCGCGCGTGGTGAAGCCGGTGGGGGCGGGAATAACACGAAAGCCCTGAGCGCGGAAGGCCAGGACGGCGCGCGGCATGTGCCGAGCCTGGGTGACCAGGTAGATGCGCCGTATGTCGGTGCCGACAAGGCATTTTCGGGTGTCGACGGCGTTTTCCCAGGTGGTGCGGCTGTGACCTTCCTCCCAACGCACGGGGACGCTGAAGTCCTCGCGCAGGGCCTCGGCCATCAAGGCCGCTTCCGGTTTCGCCTCGCCGAAGGGACGCCCGCCACTGACCAGGATAGGCAGATCGGTGTGGCGTGCTAGCCGGGCGCCGTAGCGCAGCCGCTCCAGGGTCAGGCGGTTGACGGTATCTGCACCGTACTCCGGTGCCTGGCTGTGGCGCCCACCCCCGAGGATCACGATGGCCTGGGGTGCGTCGGTCATGGAGCCAGCAGCCAGTTTGGCGGCGCTGGGTTGGGCACGCAGCATCAGGGCTGGGTAGCGCTGTTCCAGCAGGCCGGACAGGGCATTGCCCACCGGAGGCAGACTGGACAGATACAGCAGCAGGGTGGCGGTGATGAGTAGAGCGCGACCGACGCGTGGCCAGCGTGGTGTGCCGTGTGACAAAGGCCATCGGCACAGGGCGAGTCCCGCCACCAGCAGGATGACGAACAGCCCGGGGGGCAGGAGCAGCAGGGCCAGGGCCCGGGTCGCCAGCAGGCCCATGTGCTGCGCAATTTAGCCGACGTGTTCGCCGGCGGCCTGCTGGTCGGCGTGATAGGAGGAGCGCACCATCGGGCCGCTGGCCACATGGCTGAAGCCCTGGCGGCGTGCAGTTGCGGCCAGGGCGTCGAATTCCTCCGGTGGCACATAACGTGCCACGGGCAGGTGATGGTGGCTGGGCTGCAGGTACTGGCCCAGGGTCAGTCTGTTGCAGTTGTGTTCATGCAGATCGCGCATCACCGCTTCCACCTCCTCCAGTGTCTCACCCAGACCCAGCATCAGGCCGGACTTGGTGGGTACATTCGGGTGTGCCGCCTTGAAACGTTTGATCAGATTCAGTGACCAGGCATAATCGGCGCCGGGACGGACCTGTTTGTAGAGTCGCGGCACGGTCTCCAGATTGTGGTTGAAGACGTCCGGTGGGGCCTGGGCGAGCAGGGCCAGGGCGACGTCCATGCGGGCGCGAAAGTCCGGCACCAGGATCTCAATGCGGGTCTGCGGGCTGTGGTTGCGGATGGCCTCGATGCAGGCTGTGAAATGGGCTGCACCGCCGTCGCGCAAATCGTCGCGATCCACCGAGGTGATCACCACATAGTGCAGGTCCATGGCGGCAATGGTCTCGCCGAGGTGGCGGGGCTCATCGACGTCCAGGGCGGTGGGGCGGCCGTGGGCCACGTCGCAAAACGGACAGCGGCGGGTGCAGATGTCGCCCATGATCATGAAGGTCGCGGTGCCATGGGCGAAGCACTCGCCGATATTGGGGCAGGCGGCCTCTTCGCAGACGGTGTGCAAGTGCTGTGCGCGCAGGATGTCCTTGAGTCGGACGACGGCCGGACTGTTGGGGGAGCGGGCATGGATCCAGCGCGGTTTGGGCAGCGGACGGTCAGTGGGCACGACCTTGATGGGGATGCGGGCGGTCTTGCTCGCACCCTTGAGGGGGTTGGCGGGTGCCGGGCGCGTTGCCTCGATGTCGTTGTCGGATTCTGCCATGGTGTGCTCGTCGCGCGCTTCAGTGGGTGCCGGTCAGTGTTTCAGTGATCGTCTTCGGCGTCGGCTGTGCCGTTGCCCGGGTGAGGACGGCATTGTAGCCCAGTCGGGCGCGCAAGTGGGAAATCAGAGCCGCAGCGACCGGTGCGGGATGGGTCGGCCCCCCCTCGTCGGCGATCTGGGTGACGGCCATACCGGCATGGCCGCAGGGGTTGATGCCCTGGAACGGTGCCAGGTCCATAGCCACGTTCAGGCTCAGCCCGTGGTAGCTGTATCCGCGGCGCACGCGCAGGCCGAGGGCAGCGATCTTGGCCTCGCCCACGTAGACGCCGGGGGCATCGCAGCGAGCATGGGCAGTGATGGCATAATCGGCCAGCAGGGCGATCAGGGCGTGCTCGATATGACTGACCAGTGCGCGCACACCGAGGCCGCGCCGGTTCAGATCGACCAGCAGGTAGGCGACGATCTGGCCGGGGCCGTGGTAGGTGACCTGGCCGCCGCGATCGACCGGAATGACGGGGATATCGCCGGTGGCGAGCAGGTGGGTGCGCTTGGCGTTGAGTCCCAGGGTATAGACCGGTGGGTGTTCGACCAGCCAGAACTCATCCGGGGTCACGGTATCTGGCGTGGGTCGGTGTGTGGGGTTGGTGATGCGGGCGGCGGTGAAGGCCTGCATGGCGCGCCACACGGGTGTGTAGTCGCACCGACCGAGGTCGCGCACGATAACGGTATCGCCGGTGGTGTATGTGTCGGACGGGTTCATATTGACGGCGCGGGGTTCACAGGGCCATCAGGACATCGTCCCGAGCGCTCAGGGCGTGGTAGATCGCGTCGAGCTGGGCACGGCTGGTGGCGTTGACGGTCAGGGTGATCGATACATAGTTTCCGGCCTGGCTGGGGCGCAGATTGACATCCTCAGGTGCCAGATCGGGGGCATGTTCACGTACAAGCAGGGCAATGTGGGTCTCGAACGTCGGCGCCGCGCGTCCCATGACCTTGATCGGGAAGCGGCAGGGGAAGGCGATCAGGCTGTCGTTGCTATGGGGTGCAGACATGGTTGCGCCAGGGTCTTATCCGGATCGGGGTCGGTGAAGGCACCAGTATAGCGCATTGGACGGAGCTGCCCCCCCCCCAGTGCAGAGTCCGCTGTCGCCTCGGCGTTTTTCGCAAATGCCACCACTACCGGCTACGCCACCGGTGCGCTCAGACCGGGGGGAGGCCCGTGCGGCGCAGGTGCTGTTTGTAGTCCTGGTAGAGCCGGTAGAGGCGTTGCCAGACCGGTCCCGGCCGGGCACTGCCCACCGATCGGCCATCCAGATGGGTGACTGGCAGGATTTCCCTGGTTGAACTGGTCAGCCAGATCTCATCGGCCTGGTGCAGTGCGCTGGCGTCGAAGTCGGTCTCGTGGCAGATCAGGGCGTGGTTGCGGGCGAGTTCAATCACCAGTTCACGGGTGACGCCGGACAGCAGATGCGGGCCGGTCGGGGGGGTGGTGATCTGCCCGCCATTGACCATGAAGACATTACTGGCGGCACCTTCGGTGATGAGGCCGTCACGGACCAGGATGGCCTCGGCGGCACCTTCGTCCAGCGCCGTCTGGCGCAGCAGGATATTGGGCAACAGGGCGATGGCCTTGATGTGGCAATACTGCCAGCGGATGTCCTCCAGGGTGATGGCGTCGACGCCCTCGGCCTGAACGCTGGCGGACAGAGGGGAGAGCGGGTTGCACATAATGAAGACCGTGGGTGGCGTATCCGCTGGAAAGCCGTGGTCGCGGCGCGCCACACCGCGGGTGACCTGCATATACACCGCACTGTCCCCGGTGCCGTCGTGGTTACGCCGCACAGTCTCTTCCAGCAGATGTGCCCAGTCTGTCCGGCTGTGCGGATTGTCTATGCGCGCGGCCGCCAGGCTGTTTTCCAGGCGGGCAAGGTGCGGGTCGAGCCGGAACAGATGTCCACCATAGGCCGGGATGACTTCGTAGAGGCCGTCGCCAAAGATGAAGCCGCGGTCAAGGACCGGGACCTGGGCCTGGTCGGCGGGCAGGAAGGCGCCGTTGAGATAGATGATGGGCTGGGACATGGATGCGGTTATGTGAGCTGCGCCGTGTCGTGTCACCGGTAAGGGCCGGTTGGCGACGACACGCCACTGATTACCGGTTACTTGAACAGCAGTATGACACTGTCGGTCAAACGCCGCCAGAGATCGCCCCTTGGCATCGATGACAGGGCCACCAGGGGTCGAGTCGCCAGTTTCTTGTTGCCTAGATCGATCTGGACCGAACCGTAGGCATGGCCCTGTTTGACCGGTGCAAGGATGGTCGAGTCGACCACCAGTTTGGCCTTGATGTCATTGCGGTTGCCACGTGGAATGGTGACGTAGAGCTCCTTGTCCAGACCCAGTTTGAGCTGTTTTTTCTGACCCTTCCAGATGCGCCGTGTGGCTAGCGTCTGTCCGGCCGCATAGAGCTTGTAGGTATTGTAGAAACGAAAACCGTAGTCGAGCAGGCTGCGGCTGGCGTTCACCCGGCCCTGAGAGGAGTTGGCGCCCAACACGACCGATATGAGCCGCATGTCACCCTGTTTGGCCGAGGCGATCAGGCAGTAGCCGGCCTCCTTGGTGTGGCCGGTCTTGAGTCCGTCGACCCGATTGTCCAGCCACAACAGGCGGTTGCGGTTGTACTGACGGATGTGGTTGTAGGTGAACACCTTATCTGAGTACCAGTGATAGTCCTGCGGAAAGTCGCGGATCAGGGCGCGTGTCAGTTTGGCCAGATCGCGTGCCGTGCTGTAGTGATCCGGTCGCGGCAGGCCGGTGACGTCGGCGAAGTGGGTGTGGGTCATGCCGAGTTGGTGGGCGTACTGGTTCATCAGGGTGACGAAGGCCGCCTGGCTGCCGGCGACGTGTTGGGCCAGGGCCACGGTTGCGTCGTTGCCGGATTGCACGATCATGCCCTTGATTAGCTCCTGGACTGACACCAGGGTATTGACATTCACGAACATGCGCGAGCCCATCGTGCGCCAGGCCTTCTTGCTGATGCGTACCTTGTCATCGAGCTTGATGCTGCCCGTCGCGAGTGCCTTGGAGACGATGAAGGCGGTCATCAGCTTGGTGAGACTGGCCGGCTGGATGCGCTTATCGGCGTTTTTCTCTGCCAGCACCTTGCCACTATGGAAGTCCAGCAGCAGATAGGCCTTGGCCGCGATGGGGGGGGGAGCCGGGATGAGCTCGGGGGCGGCCTGGGCCAGGCCAAGGGTGAACAGCAGGGTGATAAAGGCGAGGATCAATCGCATTAGTCGAGACCTTCAAGGTGAGTGTGTGGCGCAGAGCGCATGATGTTACCCGCAGTAGACGTCGAAACGTGGCCGGGGTTCCCAAAAAATTGTGTCCCTGTGTACAGTTGTGCAGATTTACTCGATCGTGATCGGTATGTAGTGCATCCCGATGTTACGCAGTGCATTGGCCTTGTTTGCCAATGCTTCGGCGCTGCGTACCGGCCCGATGCGCACCTGGTAGACGGGGCCATACTCGCCATTGGCGCGACTGATGTGAACCGAGCGAAAGGTGGCGAGCAGGCGATCGCGCAGATGTTCGGCATTGGCCTGTTCGGTAAAGGCGCCGACCTGCAGGTAGATGCTGGCCATGGGCGTCGCGCGTACAACGGGTCGTGGTGCCGGGTGAGGAGGCGCAAAGGAGGCCACCGGTGGATAGGGGTGGTTGCGCAGCCAGGTGCGAGGATCGATGGCACGCACTTCCACTGGCGCGGTGCCGGTGGCGATAATACCGAGTTTTTTTGCCGCGGCATAAGACAAGTCGATGAGCCGGTTGTCGCGAAACGGTCCCCGGTCGTTGACGCGCACGATGACGCGGCGACCGTTCCTGAGATTGGTGACCCAGACATAGGTGGGCAGGGGCAGGGTCTTGTTCGCAGCGGTCATGGCGTACATGTTGTACGGCTCGCCGCTGGCGGTCTTGCGACCATGGAACTTCGCGCCGTACCATGAGGCAATGCCGCGGGCGACATAGCCGAGACTGGAACGTCTCACGTAGTAGCGCCGTCCGTTCACCACATAACTGCTCGGGTTGCCGGAGGTGCTGCGCGGTTCCACTCGCGGGATGGCATTGCGGACCTGCGAGACATTGACCGGGATACGCGGTCCGCTGTCTTCACCGGGCAGAAAGCCGGCACCGGGGCTGGCGCAGCCACTTAACAGGGTGTACACAAGTCCACTCAGTACGAGGCGGAGCAGGCGCAGACTGTGTCCTTGGCGAGGTGCTAGGCGGCGGCGGTGTTGCTGCGGTGTGCGCATGGGGCTTGTGGTCCTTGGCTGTTTGATGCCCCGCCTGGCGGGTGCGGGGTGGTGGACTAGTGGGTCGCGGTGTCTTGCCTGCGCGCACGTATCGCCTGGCTGAGTTGATAGACTGCCATTGCATACAAGGGGCTATTATTGTACCGGGTAATGACGTAAAAATTCTGCCAACCCACCCAATATATCTGTCTGTCGTTGGCCGCCAGTGCAATCAGGGCCCCTTGCGCGCCAGGGGTGGGAACGACGCCTTCGATATGTACACCATGTGCCTTGAAGTCGGCCACGGTCCACTGCGGCTTGAGTCCGCCCAGTAGTGCCCGATAACCCGTGCCGCTGACCTGTGCCCGGCTTACCACGGGAGCGCCCGACACCCAGCCGTGGCGCTGAAAATAGTTGCCGACGCTGCCGATGGCATCGGCGGGGTTGTTCCAGAGATCGCGCACGCCGTCGCCGTCAAAGTCCACGGCATAGTGGCGGAAGCTGCTGGCGATGAATTGTGGCTGACCCATGGCACCGGCATAGGAGCCCATCAGCGATAGCGGGTCGAGGTGCTCCTCGCGCGTCATCAGCAGGAACTGTTCAAGTTCGCGTTTGAAAAAGGCGCTGCGTGGCGGATAGGCGAAGGCCAGGGTGGACAGGGCGTTGATCACCCGATAGTGGCCCTCGTGTGTGCCGTAACGCGTCTCCACGCCGATGATGGCCACCAGGATCTCGGGCGCAACGCCGTAGGTCTTGCTGGCTCGCGCCAGGGTGGCGGCATTGTGTTTCCAGAAGTTGACACCGCCCTGCACCCGGGCGGCATTGACGAAAATGGGGCGGTAGACATACCAGGGTTTGGACTCCGCCGGTCGTGCGATGGTGCGCAGGATATCGGGTCGCAGTCGGGCATGCTCAAACAGGGTGTTGAGGTAGCGGGCGGAGAAGTGGTGTTTTTGTACCATCGCCCTGATGAAGGCCTGAACCGGCGCCTGGGTGTCGAAGGGGCGTGGCGTGATGGCGCTGCAGCCGGGGGTGGCGCTGATGAGCAGGACAAGGCCGATGAGGGTGATGGACAGAGGTCTGTTCACGGGATACCTGGTGGGTGTCTGGACGAGGGACCTGTCGGGCCAGGGGTAAGTCGGTGCATGATTCCTTGCCGCAGCCTCTTCTCAGGGGCTGGCGCATGGCCAGGAACGGGTGTCGACAGGGGGGTGACAAATCCGCCCGCCGCTCAATGGGCCAGCAGTTTGCGGTGCGTGTGTATCGACATCAGGATACCGAATATGGCCATCAGCGTCACCATGGAGGTGCCGCCGAAACTGATCAACGGCAGGGGTAGCCCGACCACGGGCAACAGGCCGGAGACCATGCCGATATTGACGAACACATAGACAAAAAAGGTGAGAGTGAGACTGCCTGCGAGCATTCTGGTGAAGCTGTCCTGTGCCCGGTTGGCGATATGCAGGCCACGGGCAATGATGAACAGGTAGAGCGCGAGCATGAGCATGACGCCGATGAAACCGAACTCTTCACTGAATACGGCGAAGATGAAGTCGGTCCTGCTCTCTGGCAGGAAGTGGAGGTGCGACTGGGTGCCGTTGAGCCAACCCTTGCCATAGAAACCGCCCGAGCCGATGGCGATGGTGGACTGGATGATGTGATAGCCGGTGCCGAGCGGATCGTTTTCCGGATTCAAAAAGGTGAGCACACGCTGGCGCTGGTAGTCGTGCATGAAGTGCCAGGCCAGCGGGGTGCTTGCGGCCAGCAGCAGCACTGTACCGAAGATCAGTCGCCAGCGGATGCCTGCGAGCAGGAGTACAAAACCGCCGGCACTGCCCACCAGTACGGCCGTGCCCAAGTCCGGCTGCTTGGCGATCATCAGTGTGGGTATCAGAATGGAGATGATGGCGATCATCAGGCGCGCGCGTGTAGGTGGCAGCGGGGCGTCGGCGAGATACCAGGCGATCACCAGCGGTACGGCGACCTTCATGATCTCCGAGGGCTGAAAGCGGAACAGGCCGAGGTTCAGCCAGCGCTGCGCGCCCTTGCCGATATCGCCGAGGACGAGTACCGCAAACAGCAAGATGATGCCAATGGCGTAGAGCCAGGGCGACCAGTTGCGCAGGGTGTCGGGATTAATCTGGGCGACGGCGAACATGACGAAAAAGGCAACGCCCAGGCGCATCAGCTGGCGCAGGATGAGCTCCATACTCTGGTTGCCGGCACTGTAGAGCACGACCAGGCCGAGGCCGGAGAGTAGCAGCAGACTGACGAGCAGCGGCAGATCGATGTGCAGTCGATAGGCCAGCGTGTGCGCTTCGGCGGTGTGGCCGTCAGTGCGCGGCCGACGCCGAGGTGTGTCCAGAATCTCCATCGAGTGAACCCTCGGGTGATTTTAGCAGATAATAATTCATGACCGCGCGGGCGATGGGCGCCGCCACCGAGCCGCCACCGCCGGCGTGTTCCACGATCACCGCTACGGCGATACGCGGTTTGTTGACCGGTGCGAAGCTGATGAACAAGGCGTTGTCGCGCAGGTTTTTGGCGAGATCCTTTTCATTATACTCTTTGCCCGCAGCCACACTGAAGACCTGTGCGGTGCCGGTCTTGCCGGCGACGGTATATTTCAGGCCCGCCTGGATGCTGTGTGCCGTGCCATAGATACTCTGGATGACATCGGTCATGTCATGGATTATGGCGTTCCAGTCTGATGGGCGCAGCTGCGGTACGCCAGGTAGTGACGTGGGTGGTACGCGTTGCCGGGCACCAGAGTCCGGATTCTGCTCGGCGTAGATCATGTGCGGCTGCATGCGTATACCCCGATCGGCGAGGGTGGCGGTGGCACTGGCCAGTTGCAGGGGAGTGGTGAGGAAAAACCCCTGACCGATGCCGGTGATCAGTGTCTCCCCAGGAAACCAGGGTTCATCCCGGGTGCGGCGTTTCCACGCGCGCGAGGGCAGCAGGCCGGGGAGTTCGCCTCGCAGGTCGATGCCGGTCTTCTTGCCGAAGCCGAACCGGCTGAGATAATCGTGAATCTTGTCGATGCCCAGGGTGTGCGCCAGTGAATAAAAATAGATGTCGCAGGACTGGACAATGGCCTTGTGCAGATCCGTCACTCCATGGCCGCCCTTCTTCCAGCCACGGTACCTGTGGGCATTACCCTTGAGCATGTAATAGCCCGGACAGAAGGTAGTGTCGTGTGTGTTGATGACATTGAGTTCGAGCCCGCCCAGCCCGATGAAGGGTTTGATGGTGGAGCCGGGCGCGTATTGGCCCCGCAGGGCGCGGTTGAACAGGGGACGGTTGGGGGAGTTGCTCAGGGCCTGATAGGTCTTGTGGTCTACGCCATTGACGAACAGATTGGGATCGAAGCTGGGCATGCTGACGAGCGCCAGTACGGCACCGGTAGTGGGGTTGATGGCGACCAGCGCACCGTTGTTCTTGCCGAAGGCCTGCTCGGCCACTGCTTGCAGGCGTACGTCAATGTTGAGATAGAGGTTCTTGCCCGGCACCGGTGGGGTGCGCTCCAGTACGCGCAGTATTCGCCCCTGGGCATTGGTCTCGACCTGCTGGTAACCGACTTGGCCATGCAGGACCTGTTCATAGGAACGCTCGACGCCGGTCTTACCGATGTAGCTGGTACCGCTGTAGTTGGAGCTGTTCACATGGCGCAGTTCCGTCTCGTTGATGCGCCCGACATAGCCTACCGCGTGGGCGGCCAGTGGGCCGAGCGGGTAATGGCGGGTCAGGCTGGCCTTGATGTCCACGCCGGGGAAGCGGTAGCGGCGTACCGAGAAGCGGGCGACCTCCCTATCGCTGAGGCGAAAGCGCAGAGGAATGCCCTCGAAACGGCGGGTGCGGTGCAGTGCTTTTTTGAAGCGGATGATGTCGTCGTTGCTGATAGCGATAATCTTGCGCAGGCGGGCAAGGGTGGCGTTCATGTGGGTGACCCGATCCGGGGTAATCTCCAGGGTAAAGCTCGGAATATTCTCGGCGAGCAGGATGCCGTTGCGATCATAGATCAGGCCGCGGGTCGGGGTGATGGGCAGGATGTTGACCCAGTTGTTGCGCGAGAGTGTGGTGTAGTGGGCGACATTGATGATTTCCAGATCGACCATACGTGCGATCAGTGCGCCAATAAGCACGATGATCAGCAGCACCGCGACGATGAGTCGGCGCTGGAACAGATGTGTTTCGCGAATGTTGTCCTTCAGCCGGATCGGTTTCTGGCGCAGCATGTTGTGTTCACGTGTCCATGAGGTTCAATGGCGCGGATTTAGCTGACCATGAAGTGGCGCCGCAGATTGCGCAGGATGACGAACAGCCAGGGCCAGATGAGCGTACTGGTCAGCGATGGCAACAGGTATAGCCATACATTGGGCGCACGGCCAGTAATCCCTTTGATCCAAAATACCAGCAATTGTTCCAGCACGACCAGCATCAAAATGGTCGCCATCTGTTGCCAAAGCGGGAATACACGCACGCGCTGGTGGAGTTTCAGCGACAGGAAGGCGACCAGGGCCAGGGCCAGGGCATACTGGCCGAGCAAGGTACCCTGCAAGACGTCCATCAGCAAGCCCACGATCCAGCCCGCGCCCACCCCGACGCGCTCCGGCAAGGCCAGACACCAGTAGATGAGTACCAGCGTGACCCACTCCGGGCGCAGCAGTCGGGCCCAGTCCGGCAGCGGTATGATGCTCAGCATCAGGGCGACGACAAAACTTAGGACGATGATGCCACCACCACGGTGTCGGGTCAGGGCCATCAGGGCCTCCTGCGCAGGTGTCTGTGTCCTGAGCGATCGGCCGATTTGCCCTCGCCCTGGCGTGTGCGCTCGGCCGAGTTGTTTGACACTGCCGGTTTGGGGTGGTTCCAGACCAGTAGGACTTCACGGCTGCGCTGCAGATGGGCGGTCGGGCTGGCCACCACGTGCGCAAAGGGTTGGCTGGGGTCGATGTCAACCGAGACAACACGTGCGACCGGATAACCAGGCGGGAAAATGCCACCCAGGCCGGAGGTCACCAGCAGATCGCCGGGGCGGATGTTCGCATTGTTGGGCAGGTGCTGGAGCGCGAGTTGGCCGCTCGCTCCGGTGCCGACGGCGATGGCGCGCAGGCCGTTGCGGTTGACCAGCACCGGAATGGCATGACTCGGGTCGGTAATGAGCATGGCGGTGCTGGTGAACGGACCAACGCTGATGATCTGTCCCATCACACCGTCGGCCCCGAGCAGGGGTTGACCAATATAGACGTGGTCACGGCTGCCTTTGTCGAGCACAATGGTGCGGGTAAAGGGATCGGTGTCAACAGCAAGAAGTTCAGCGATAATCACATGTTCGCCGATCTTTTTCGAAGATCGAAGGAGCTCGCGTAAACGTTGATTCTCAGCCTCCAGCGCGGCCATTTTCTGGTTCTGGGCCTTGAGCAGCAGGTTGTGGATACGCAGGCTGCGATTTTCTTCCTGCAGGGTCGTGCGCGTGGTCCAGGTGTCCGAGGCCCAGTCACCGAACTCGGACGGCAGATTGACCATGTAGCGCAGTGGGTAGACGACGACACTGAGGGCAGAGCGGATCGTGTTCAGGTGGTGGAAGCGGTGATCGGCGGTCATCAGCAGGATGGACACCAGGGTGAACACGAGGAGCCGGCTGCCCAGCGAGGGACCTTGTATGAATAGCCGTTTGATGACACACCTCGGTGTCGATGGTTGCGCCCGGGTTCTCGGATCATCCTGTCGGCCCGGGTCTGGAAGACAGATACTGATAGATACAATAAGGGCGTCGGCCTGATGCCCGAGCCGTCTGCCGCCTGTATACCCCACACCGTGGGGTGCCCAGAAAGGGCCATATTGTTATCGGCGAGGCGCCAGTGCGCGTTTACTCGACGCTGAACAGGTCGCCGCCGTGCTCATCAATCATTTCCAGAGCGCGGCCACCGCCCCGGGCCACGCAGGTCAGTGGGTCCTCGGCGATGATGACCGGCAGGCCGGTCTCCTCCATCAGCAGGCGGTCAATGTCACGCAGCAGCGCGCCACCACCGGTCAGGACCATGCCGCGCTCGGCAATATCGGAGGCCAACTCGGGGGGGGTCTGTTCCAGGGCGGTTTTCACCGCGCTGACGATACCCGAGAGGGGCTCCTGCAGGGCTTCCAGTATCTCGTTACTGTTCAGGGTGAATCGACGGGGGATGCCCTCGGCCAGATTGCGCCCGCGCACCTCCATCTCGCGTACCTCGTTGCCGGGGTAGGCCGAGCCGATCTCCTGTTTGATATGTTCGGCCGTGGACTCGCCAATGAGACTACCGTAATTGCGTCGCACGTAATTGATAATGGCTTCATCGAAGCGGTCGCCGCCGATGCGCACAGACGCGGCGTAGACGATGCCGCTCAGGGAGATAACAGCGACCTCGGTGGTGCCGCCGCCGATGTCCAGCACCATGGAACCACTGGCCTCGGAGATGGGCATGCCGGCACCGATAGCGGCGGCCATGGGCTCCTCGATGAGATACACCTCACGGGCCCCGGCCCCGGCCGCCGATTCGCGAATAGCGCGCCGTTCCACCTGCGTAGAGCCACAGGGCACACAGATGAGGACGCGTGGGCTAGGACGGAAGAATTTGTTCTCGTGCACCTTGCGGATAAAGTGTTGGAGCATCTTTTCGGTAATGGTGAAGTCGGCGATGACGCCGTCCTTCATGGGCCGGATAGCCACGATATTGCCGGGGGTACGCCCGAGCATGCGTTTGGCTTCCAGACCGACCGCTGCAATACTTTTTTGCCCACCCGGCCCGCGCTCCTGGCGGATGGCGACCACAGAAGGTTCGTTCAGGATGATGCCCTGGCCACGTACGTAAATTAACGTGTTGGCTGTACCGAGGTCGATGGAAACGTCGTTGGAGAAGATGCCGCGTAAGCGTTTGAACATTGTATTTTGGCTTCAGTGCGTTGTGCGTAGCATAAGGGATTAAGTATAAAACACGCCTATTTAATCAGGTGCTGGGGGTTTGGGCAAGCGGCTATCTGTGGTAGTGTTCCCAATTTGTATAAATCATCACACGAATGGGGCGGGAACGATGTCGTTGGAAACACAGGATGTCGAGAAAATTGCGCATTTGGCGCGCTTGTCTATTGATGCGGCGTCCATAGCGGATTATGCGCACAATCTGTCCAGCATCCTGGACCTGGTCGAGCAAATGAAGGCCGTCGACACCGAGGGCATTGTGCCCATGGCCCATCCTCTGGAGCTTACCCAGCGCCTGCGCGAGGATGTGGTGATCGAGGCCGATCAGCGTGCGGACTTCCAGGCCCTGGCGCCTGCGGTGGAGGCTGGCCTGTACCTCGTACCCAGGGTTATCGAGTAAGGCGGGCGCCACCCATATCTTCACGGTTACTGACGTTGAGGACCGGCGTCATTAGGCGCTGGCTGAAACTATCGCTTAAAGGATCTAGCAGAAATGATTTCCGGTGTCTGCCATGCATGACAAAACCATTGCCGAACTTTCCGCCGACCTGCATGCGGGGGCCTTCTCCAGCGTGGAGTTGACCCAGGCCCTGCTGGAGCGCATCCGCAAACACGATGCCCGCCTGAACAGCTTTATTACCGTGGCCGAGGAGCAGGCCCTGGCGCAGGCCCGCGAGGCCGATGTGTGTATTGCCCGCGGCGAGGCTGGCCCCCTGACCGGCATTGCGTTGGCACAAAAAGACATCTTCTGCACCCAGGGTATTCGCACCAGCTGCGGTTCGCACATGCTCGACAATTTTCAGGCACCCTACAACGCCCATGTCATCGAGCGCTTCAATGCTGCGGGTGCGGTCATGCTCGGCAAGACCAATATGGACGAGTTTGCCATGGGGTCGTCGAGCGAGACCAGCTTCTATGGTCCGGTGCACAATCCCTGGGATACGGATGCAGTCCCCGGTGGGTCCTCCGGTGGCTCGGCAGCGGCCGTGGCCGCCAGGCTGGTACCGGGCGCGACCGGTACCGATACGGGTGGTTCGATTCGTCAGCCCGCCGCGCTGTGTGGCATCAGTGGGCTCAAACCGACCTACGGGCGGGTCTCGCGCTACGGTATGATCGCCTTCGCCTCCAGTCTGGACCAGGGTGGCCCGATGGCGCGTAGCGCCGAGGACCTCGCGCTCATGCTCGCCACCATGGCCGGTTTCGATACCCGTGATTCCACGTCACTGGACCGCCCGGTGCCCGACTACACCGCAAACCTGACCCGGGACATCAAGGGACTGAAGATTGGTCTGCCGCAGGAGTATTTCGGTGAGGGCCTCGACGCGGAGGTGGCCCGTGCCATCGAGGTGGCCATCGACGAGTATCGCAGACTTGGGGCCGAGGTCATCGAGATCAGCCTACCCAACAGCACGCTCGCCGTACCGACCTACTATGTCGTGGCCCCGGCCGAGTGTTCCTCCAATCTTTCGCGTTTTGACGGTGCGCGTTTTGGTTACCGTTGCGACGCCCCGAAAGACCTGGAGGACATGTACAAGCGTTCGCGTGGCGAAGGTTTCGGCACCGAGGTCAAGCGCCGTATCATGATGGGCACCTATGCCTTGTCCGCAGGGTACTACGATGCCTACTACCTCAAGGCGCAGCAGTTGCGGCGTCTGATCAGCGATGATTTCCGCGAAGCCTTCACCCGTGTCGATGTCATCATGGGACCGACTGCACCGACGAGCGCGTTCAAACTGGGCGAGAAGACCGACGATCCAGTGACCATGTACCTATCGGATATCTACACCATTGCGGTCAACCTGGCTGGCCTGCCCGGTATGTCGATTCCCGCCGGCTTTGCCGCTGGCTTGCCAGTGGGACTGCAGATCATCGGCAATTATTTCGATGAGGCGCGGTTGTTGAACGTCGCGCATCAATTCCAGCAGGCGACGGATTGGCACCAGCGAATCCCTGAGGGATTCGCGTGAGG
This sequence comes from uncultured Chromatiales bacterium, assembly GCA_964561765.1. Classification (GTDB taxonomy): domain Bacteria; phylum Pseudomonadota; class Gammaproteobacteria; order DATFLL01; family DATFLL01; genus CAZLQI01. The sequence goes on along the minus strand of CAZLQI010000003.1, from coordinate 42,595 downwards.
GGTGAAGAGGGAGTCCCCCTCACATCTTACGTACAACGAGGGTTTTAATAACATGGAATGGGAAACTGTCATCGGCCTGGAGATCCACGCCCAGCTTGCCACCAGGACCAAGATATTCTCCGGCGCCTCCACCGCCTACGGTGCACAACCCAACACTCAGGCCTGTGCAGTCGACCTCGGCATGCCCGGTGTGTTGCCAGTGCTGAACAAAGAGGTGGTGCGCATGGCGGCAAAATTGGGTCTGGCCATCGGCGCCACCGTGGCGCGGCGTTCGGTCTTCGCGCGCAAGAACTACTTCTATCCTGACCTGCCCAAGGGCTACCAGATCAGTCAGTACGAACTGCCCATCGTCGAGCATGGCCAGATCAGCATCGAGCTGGAAGACGGCACGCAGAAAGTCATCGGCGTGACCCGCGCCCATCTTGAGGAAGACGCTGGCAAGTCCCTGCATGAAGATTTCCAGGGCATGAGCGGTATCGATCTCAACCGTGCCGGTACACCGCTGCTGGAGATCGTCTCCGAACCCGACATGCGTTCGGCTGCCGAGGCCGTGGCTTACATGAAAAAAATCCATACCCTAGTGCGTTATCTGGAGATCTGCGACGGTAACATGCAGGAAGGCTCCTTTCGCTGCGATGCCAATGTCTCCATCCGTCCCAAGGGGCAGCAGGCCTTCGGCACCCGTGCCGAGTTGAAGAACATCAACTCTTTCCGCTTCGTCGAGCGTGCCATCAACTACGAGGTCGAGCGCCAGATTGATCTCCTCGAAAGTGGCGGCAAGGTGGTGCAGGAAACCCGCCTGTATGATGCCAACAAGGGCGAGACCCGTTCCATGCGCTCCAAGGAAGAGGCGATGGACTACCGCTATTTCCCCGACCCCGACCTGCTACCGTTGGAGATCGAGGCCAGCCTCATTGAAGCCGTGCGCGACACCCTGCCCGAATTGCCCGATGCCAAGCGCGCGCGGTTCATGGCCAACTACGACCTGTCCGCTTACGATGCCACTGTGCTCACCGCCAGCCGTGAACTGGCCGATTACTACGAAACAACGGTCAAGGCCGCACAGGGCGACGCCAAACTCAGTGTCAACTGGGTCATGGGTGATTTCTCCGGCTTCATCAACAAGAGTAATCTCGATGTGAACGCTGCCCCAGTGAGCCCTGTCATGCTCGGCGGCATGCTGATGCGCATCAAGGACAACACTATTTCTGGCAAGATCGCCAAGGAAGTGTTCGAGGCCATGTGGAACGGCGGGGGTGATGCCGACGCTGTTATCGAGGCTCGGGGTTTGAAACAGATCACCGACACCAGCACCATCGAAGTGGCCATCGACGCGGTTATCGCTGCCAACCCGCAGCAGGTCGAACAGCTCAAGGCCGGTAAGGACAAACTCATCGGTTTCTTCGTCGGCCAGGTTATGAAGGCGACCCAGGGCAAGGCCAATCCGCAGCAGCTCAATGCACTGTTGAAGAAAAAACTCAGCGTTTAGGTGTCTGCCAGACAGAGGGATTCCTGTCCCTCCACCCCGACGTATTGGCAACGCATCGGCCCTCTCGCCGGGCAGGGCAACATCGACATGCCCCGCGCCATAGCGTCCTGCTTTTTATATTACGCTGCACTACCGTCTCGTTAACCTTCACAGCAAGAGCTTCTAATTGATGGCGGCCTTTTTATCGTGAAACGGATCATCTTGCAGAAAAACCATCAGCGCTTGTTTTTAAAACGGTTTGGAGATGCAATAGACGTGATATTTGCTGCATGCTTTTTTTCGAGTCGACTGGAATTTGATGAATGCCAGGAGTAATAGACACACAGCGCAATCCAGCGCGGTGTTACTGATTCCTATAAACGACTTTATTTTCAGATTCTGTTCTATCCGCTTGAGGAACCACTTCACCTACCACCCTGTTTCGTAACTTTCAGTAATGGTCCTTGTGGCCAGCCGAAATTTATGAATGACGTATTTCTTTGTCATCTGAACACCAGTGAACCCGATGATTTGATTACGAGTCAATCCCTTTGCCGACAAGACGGGGCAATGGCTGATAACGCGAGATTTTGCGTTGGACTTGAGACAAACGACAGAGAATGCTTTTCTCTTTAGAAAAGGTAATGGGTAGAGAAGGAAATAAGGACGGCTACGATTTGAAATCTGTTGACATTCCGACTACAAGGGTGTCAACGGAAAGATATAAAGGGGTGCGTCCCCTTAACCTTCCCCTTAACCTTCCCCTTAACCTAGTAACATTCGAGCAGAAGAGCCTTTTCTTCACGCTCAAAATGGTGTTCGAGTACATGTTTGAAGGGCATTTCACGCTCCAGCAATCTCAGGATGAGTTCGCCATTCCGGGTCTTGATAGGCAGGACAGTCAGTTCCTGCAAAAGTCTGGAAAGCATCGATTCCAGTTTGCGGTGTTCGGCGAGATAGACCTTCGCAGGCCATCGGGCATTGGCACCGAGTTGCGGTAGCAATTCGGTTTCTTCGAAGGCGATGTGCTCAACCTGCAAGTTACGTAGGATTTGCAGTTGTCGCAGTGCCTTTCCCAGGTTGCCTTCAAGCAGGGTCAACCGATGTTGCTGTAAAAGGTCGATGATCTGGCGATGTTGCGCCTCGATCTTTGGCTGTTTGCTGATCACGGTTTTCGAGGTCCTGGTTTAGGATAATGGGGTCAGGTCTCGTAGGATAATGGGGTCAGGTCTCGTATTGTAACATTTCTGAGGATGATGTATAGGATAATGGGGTCAGGTCTCGTATTGTAACATTTCTGAGGATGATGTAGACTAAAATTCATGGCAAGACCTCTTCGTATCGAATTTTCAGGCGCATTTTATCACGTGACCTCACGCGGTGATCGGCGTGAAGCGATTTTTGAGGACGATGAAGATCGTTTGATATTTCTGCGCACCCTGGCGGAGGTAGTTGATCGATTCAATTGGCTGTGCCACGCCTATTGTTTGATGACGAACCATTATCATCTGTTGGTGGAAACGCCGAACGGAAACCTGTCTAAAGGCATGCGACATCTCAATGGTGTCTATACTCAGGCAACGAACCGGCGTCACACACGAACTGGGCACCTGTTTCAGGGCCGCTTCAAAGGGATCCTTGTCGACAAGGATCGCTACCTGCTAGAGCTCACTCGCTACGTTGTATTGAACCCCGTTCGTGCCGGCATGGTCAGGTGGCCGGAGAATTGGCCATGGAGCAGCTATCGCTCCATGGCGGGGAAAGTCCCTGCCCCAGCCTGGCTAGCGACAGACGAGATTTTAGCGCTATTCGCCAAACGTCGTACCACCGCACAGCAGCGTTATAGTGTATTTGTGAAACAAGGAATAAAAAGCGCATCCATTTGGGAGGAATTGCAGCAACAAATCTATCTTGGTGATGAAAAATTTGTTAAACGGGTACAGCGAAAAGCAGGCATACAAGGCGATGAGTTGAGTATACCAAGAGCACAACGCAGTGTACCCGCACCCACACTCGCAAAAATTGCCGCCAAGCACCATGAACGCAATGATGCCATTTATGTTGCTTATGCCACTGGGGCGTACAGCTACCGCGAAATTGCAGAATATTATGACCTGCACCTTGCGACGGTGGGTCGGGTCATTCGATGGAAAATGTCATAATGCGAAAATTGACCTGATCCTTCTGCTTAGGACTCGCGTCAGAATAACATTTCCGCGTTTATCGGCATGGCCTATCCGATAAGTGCATTAGGCAACTGGAACTACGAGTTACATCCGCGATGAAGGTGGAAAATTAATTTTAGTCAGAGTCCTTAAGGAAGAATATAATCTCATAACAATTTAGATCAAGTCTTATTCTTGCTGTATCTTCAGTCAGAAAAAAACTGTTGCCATTTCCGATCGGGGGATCGTATCGTAATCGGGTCCGATCATTACCCTGATGGCACACCACAATGATCACGCCACGAGGACCAATGGGGTGATACAAGATTCGAGCCTGCATTTTCCGGACCGACGTTTGGCGTATGTACTCGCGTAAGGGAATGGCGGTCGACGATCACCAACCTCTAGCTACACCGGATACGGATCGAATATACCGCGATCGACTCTCACTGCGTTTCGCCAATCCGCGGCTTGAGGCGGCGTTCAGACGTGACTATTTCCATCAGTCGCTGCGCCAAGTCCGGATCAGCTTGCTCGTCGGCGGTCTCCTCTACGCCATCTTCGGACTGCTCGACACGAGTATCGTCCCAGAGTCCATCGCGATTACCTGGATAATCCGCTACGCAGTGGTCTGCCCGGTGATTGCCGCGATGTTCGCGCTGTCGTTCACGCGCTGCTTCGAACGCCGTATGGAGACAGCATTGGTGATCGCCGGGGCCGTAGCGAGCCTCGGCATCGTAGCCATGATCAGCGTCGCAGTACCGCCCGGGAGTTATCTGTATTATGCGGGTTTGCTGCTGGCGGCAACTTACACCTACACCGTCATGCGGCTGGGCTTTGTACCCGCGAGTCTGGTCAATTGGAGCATTGTGGCACTCTACGAAGCGGTCACGCTCTCGACCGGAACGACTCCTCCAGCGATTCTGTTGAACAACTCTTTTTTCCTCGTGTCGATCAACATCGTTGGAATGTTCGCGTGTTATTATATGGAGCACTACGCTCGCGCGGACTACCTGAAGCGGAGGCTAATCCGTCACCAGACCGTGCGCCTTCGGGTGGCGCTTGCGAGCGTGGAGAAAGCACGCCGTAAGGCCGAGGAGCAATCCCGGCGCGATGCCTTGACTGGCTTGTTCAATCGCCGCCACTTCCAGGAGATGCTTACCATTGAGCTGGAACGCACCCGGCGCTCTCCGTCCCCCACCTCGCTGATCCTCGTGGATATCGACCGTTTCAAGCGCATCAACGATACGTATGGTCATACCGCAGGGGATCAGGTGCTCCGGCAGGTGGCCGGGCGCGTCGGGTTCGGGCTCCGACGACCGGACACCGCCTGTCGTTATGGGGGCGAGGAGTTCACGATCCTGTTACCGAATAGCGACGCATGTTCGGCATGCAACGTCGCCGAGCGGCTACGCGCCGACATCGAAACCATCACCACCACGGAGTCTGGCGATCCGCTGTCGATAACGGTAAGCCTGGGCGTGGCGACGATCCCGACGGGGGAACGATGGGATTCGGACACCCTAATCAACCGGGCCGACCAGGCCCTCTATGCGGCGAAGAAGGGCGGGCGTAATCGCGTTGCTGCGTGGACGGCCGACGGAACAATCAATGGGGTCGATTGATTTGCACAGGAGGGCAGTCAAACCGTTGTCCATGCTGAGATATATTCTTGATCGTCTTGAGCTTACATTGAACGAGATGAAAACGAAGATAATCAACACCTGGGAAGAGAGCTTCGGCTTTCTTGGTTTTGAGGTTCGTATGGATCCAGGGCGCAGTGTCAAGGCTTATCCACACATTCAACCGGGCAGGCGAGCAGTGAAGCGGATCAATGCTAAGCTGACCGATTTGACTAGGAGAGACCCGACACCGATTCCATTACCGATCATTGTTCAGTGGCTGAATCAACCGTTGCGTTGTTGGGCATGGCAGGTTTTCGAATCGAGTGCTGAATGAACGCTGTGGCCTGTTCAAGCTGTCCCACAACAGCTTTCTGGAAGAGAGCGCATGCGTTGGCATGAAGAACATCAGAAAGCCGTATACGGGAAAACCGTATGCACGGTTTGATGAGGGAGGATTGGTAATGGTATCTATGGATTGGCTAGTGAGGCACCGCCAGACGAAAGAGGCGGAAACAGGTAGGCCGGATCCTAACGCTGCCGGAGCCTGTCCTCTACTCTACTCTACCCGTTATTTGTTCGCTGTTACCCTCTACCATTAAAAATCGCAAAAATTATCCTCTTCGCGAAGAATTTGCTATGTTTTTACCCACAAATTTTCCTAAAAATCCAATTTTTATATAGGAAGTCACATATGGGTGAGACAATAAGGGGGGCGGATGGTAGATTACGCTGTAAGTGGTGCGCTGGTGCACCGGAATTTCTCGGCTATCACGATACCGAGTGGGGTTTCCCCGTAAGCGACGATAATCGTTTATTTGAGAAATTATGTCTGGAGGGTTTTCAGTCTGGACTGAGTTGGCGCACTATCCTCACCAAGCGCGCGAATTTTCGCGCCGCCTTTCATAATTTCGATTTCAATAAGATAGCGCGTTTCACCCAACGCGATATTAACCGTCTTATAAAGGACGAAGGTATTGTTCGTCATCGGGGCAAGATAGAAGCGGTCATCAACAACGCAAAACGAGCGAAGGAACTTGTCAAACAGGAAGGCTCACTGGCAGCTTTTTTCTGGTGTTACGAACCAGCAGTGAAGCAGATTGCGAAACCACAGACGGCCACAACATCGGTGGAATCAATTGCGTTGTCACAAGATCTGAAAAAATTGGGTTGGAAATTTGTTGGGCCTACCACGGCGTATGCTTTTATACAAGCAATGGGTCTGATTAACGATCATGTTACGGACTGCGTGATCAGAGACAAAGTGGAACACGCACGCAAAATCTTTAATCGTCCATGTGGCAACAAATAACGCCGGCGGGTAATTCAAGGTCGGGACCAAAAATTGAAAATGTGTATTGCGTGATCGGACTATGCAAATAATTGGAGGCGAAATGGGGTCAAATAAGTATTTTGCGACAGGACGGTGCCTGTGTGGAAACGTGAGCTATACAGTGGGTTCATCACCGCTACGAATGGGGCAATGTCATTGCGACGACTGTAGACGGTCTACAGGGACAGGACATGCATCTAATGCTTTTTTTAGAAGGGACGATGTTGATATAGAAGGTGAAATGAGTAGCTATGATTCAATAACCGATGCGGGTTCAACAATCACACGTTATTTTTGTCCAAAGTGTGGTAGTCGTCTTTTTGGAACAAGCACTGTAGTAACGGATATTATAGGCGTTTCCGCAGGATCATTTGATGATAGCTCATGGTTTGAGCCGAGTGCCATCGTTTATAATAAACGGAAACCGAAATGGGACTTTATGGATGAAAATATACCGGTGTTTGAAGAGATGCCTCCATCTCCAAAGAAATAATCTAAACGGATGATGGGCGCGGATGAGCCCGGCAATTAAAATCTATTCGCACGTAAAGAAGCACGCCTGGTAATGTGTGGCGCTATGGGTATATGAGTGTCGATTCAATACCCTTGTTTTGCGCGAGCTGAGAATCATTATTATTTTATCCTTCTTGACCTCATTATTGAAAATTACGTGACTGCATTGACGCGATTTACGATAGTCGGCCTTGATGCAATCGCATTATTCACCACACTTGCGGATGCTGATAGGGCTATGTCGATGTCATGTCTTACATGAACCGAACCCGCACAAATGAACTCATAACCCCATGCGCCCATATCGCCACAATTGCCCTATGATTTCGTCACCTGGCTCACGGATGCCTTCGCCATGAAACGTTCCACACGCGGACTGTTGTACCTGTTCGCCATCCTGCCGATTACCTTGTTGTCGCTGGCGTTTTTATACGAACTCGGCATGCACTATCTGGAAAGCAGTAATCAGGATTTCTGGACGAGTCTGGAGTGGGCTGCGGAAACGCTGACCACCATCGGTTACAGCAATTCTCACTGGCGCAGTCCAATCATGGTGTTGTTCGTGATCGGCTCTCAGTTCCTGGGCGTTTTCCTTATATTTATGGTTTTCCCACTCTATGTACTGCCATTTTTCGAGGAACGTTTCGAGGCGCGACTGCCCGGCAGCCTCCCGCTCATGGAGGGGCGTGGTTGCGTGCTGGTATATTGCTACGGACCAGCGGTGACGATATTGATCGACGATCTGCAACGTTTTGGCAAACAGATAGTCGTGTTCGAAGAGGACCCGGCGCGGGCACGGCGCTTGCTGGAACGAGGTCTGACCGTGGTGCATGCGAGTCTTGGTGATGAACATTTTGACTTCAGTCCACTTCGCGGCGCGGAATCTATAGTTGCCAATGGGGAGGACCATGACAATGCCGCGTTGGTCTTTATCGCTCGCGAAACGGGTTTCAAGGGTGCCATTTATGCCCTGGTGGAGGATCCGTTGCATCGCGATCTGATCGTCAAGGCCGGTGCCGATGCTGTGTATACCCCGCGCCACGTGCTTGCGGCAGCACTGGCGGCGAAGGCCAGCGGACGTATAAGGGGACGCGTCAGTGGCCTGCAACAGCTTGGCGCGCATGTCACGGTGAGCGAGATGCGTATCCACCCCGACAGTCCTCTGGCCAGCCACACTTTAGAGGAGGCGCGTCTGCGCGAGCGCTTTGGCGTTTCGATGCTGGGGCGGTGGTCGGATGGTGAGTTCAAGCCGGGGGCGGATCGCAACGCCCGGCTGGAACCGGGTGCCATCATCGTTGCCATTGGCAGTCCGCAGGGCATTGCTCGCCTTGGTGAGCTTGCCACGCCGCTCAAGCAGGGTGGCACGATCGTGGTACTTGGTTTTGGCGAGGTGGGGCAGAAGATCGCCGAGCTGCTGCACGATGCCCGCGAGCACACAACCGTTATTGATATACGCCCGGGGCCAGGTGTGGATGTCGTGGGTAACGCGCTTGAACAAACCACATTGGAGCGCGCAGGTGTACGCGATGCCGGTGCGGTCGTTCTGGCTCTCAGTAATGACAACGAGGCCCTGTTTGCGGCCTCGGTGATACGCAGTTATGCCCCGCAGGTTCCGTTGATCGCGCGTGTCAACCAGGCGCAGACGGTGAAACGACTCTACCATGTGGGGATCGATTTTGCGCTCTCTATCAGTCAGGTAGCGGGTCCGTTGCTGGCCCAGCAGATGCTCGGTGAGAAATATGTCAGCCTGGAGCCGAGCGTGAAGATTGTCAGGGTTGATGCCTCGGCATTCGTCGGGCAGCGCCCGCTGGAGGTAGGTATCCGGGAGCGTTCGGGAGCCTTGGTGGTGGCGCTGGAGCGCGATCGTGAGGTGCTGGTAGAGTTCGAGGACGATCTGCACATTGCACCCGGCGACAACCTGTTCCTGTGCGGCGCACCTGATACCCTGGACGCGTGCTTCGATGCCTTTCCTGCCTTGCGCCCGCGCGACCCGATACGTGTATCCTGAAATCCTGAAGCGCCGGAGTGGCAGAGCTATCAAGGTGTCGGCGGGATCCCCGTGGTCAGGAAGCATCGGCATGCTCGCAGTATGTGGGGGAGGTGAGCACCAGCTCTAAAACTGATTCTTATTGGACCCAGTGGCGGGATTTTGTGGGAATCCCCCGCAACACTGACATACGATTGACCACTGAATGCTTAGGACTCTGACTAAAATTAATTAATTTTCCACCTTCATCGTGGATGTAACTCGTAGTTCCAGTTGCCTAATGCACTTATCGGATAGGCCATGCCGATAAATGTGGAGATGTTATGCTGACGCGAGTCCTTAGCTGATGTCACGCCTCAATCAAAATACCGGGTGAAACCGTTGCTCTCCTCGCGGGTGGTACGATAACGGTTGACTGGTGCATCCCGGTCTTCGTATCCCAGCGCCATGCCGCACAGCAGGATGCTGTCTTCGGGGTAATTCAGCATCGATTTGACAAGGCCGGGATATTCGCCCAGCGCCGCTTGGGGACAGGTGGCTAGACCTTCTTCGAGCGCCATCAACATGATGGACTGGAGGAACATGCCATAGTCGATATAGGAGCCGGTTTGCATGATGGGGTCCATAAAGAACAGCAGCATGACCGGGGCGTCAAAGGCGCGATAGTTGGCGGCCCACTGATCGATCTGGCGGACCTTGTCCGCGCGTGCGATCCCCAATGTTTTGTACATCTGCAGGCCGCAAGCCTTGCGCCTGTCTTTATAGGGCGCCTGCCATATCTCGGGATAATATGGATAATCCATTTTTCCTTTTTTACCACCTCTAAAAATTTCCTCCATCGCCTGTTGCAACTTCTGCTTGGTTTCGCCACGCACTACGGCGATCTTCCAAGGCTGGGTATTGGTGCCGGAGGGGGCGTGACGGGCAGCATCAAGGATGCGTTTAATTTTCGCCGGTTCAACCTCCTTGGGTTGATAGGCACGTGTTGATTTTCGTGTGATCAGGGCTTTGCTAACGTTCATGGTCTCTCCAGGATCAAGGTTGATGCCGCTTTTCAGAACGACAAATCCCATTGGCATCATGATGCCTTATCGGTCCTTATTGTGTCCCCCTGCCGATATGTCCTGTGTCACGCGGCGGGGAACTGATCCAGGGAGGGTGGTCGCCGCGAGGTCAGATGGGGACTTGCTCGGGTGTAGTCGTGGTGGTGTGGCCACGGCATACCGGGCAGGCCGGATCGCGGTGCAGTGTCAATGTGCGCCAGTCCATATGCAGGGCGTCGAAGAGTAACAGGTGGCCGTCAAGTGTCGTGCCGATACGCAGCAACACCTTCAGGGCCTCCAACGCCTGTATGGCGCCAATGATGCCGACCACGGGAGCCAGCACGCCAGTCTGGCTGCAGGTCTCCGCCAGTTCTTCCCCGTCACGGTACAGGCAGCGGTAGCACGGTCCCGAACCCGTATTGGCAAATACCGCGATCTGGCCCTCCAGGCGAATGGCGGCACCGGAGACCAGCGGGGTGGCAGCGGTGACGCAGGCTGCATTGAGGGCGAAGCGGGTGGCAAAATTATCACTGCAATCCAGCACGATATCGGCGCGAGCGACCTGGGTGGCAAGGGCTGCGCTTTCGAGCCGTCCGGCGATCGTCTCGACCTGCACGTCGGGGTTGAGTGCGTGTACGGTGTCGGCGGCGGAGTCGACCTTGTCGCGACCGATGTCCGTGGTGGTGTGGGCGATCTGGCGCTGCAGATTGGAGAGCTCGACGGCGTCGAAGTCGACCAGCACCAGTTGGCCGACGCCGGCCGTGGCGAGGTACATCGCCGCGGGAGAGCCCAGTCCACCAAGCCCGATGATGAGGGCACGGGAGGCGAGCAGACGTGCCTGCCCGGCAAAGTCGACCTGGGGTAGCAGGATCTGACGGCTGTAGCGCAGGAGTTGGTCATCGTTCATGGTGGTGGCGGCACCGATGATGAGTTCGAATGGGGATGATACTGCCCGTGGCGAATATTGGCCACCGAATCAAGACTCAGGGGTCGTGGCACCAGGCTTCGGTGCGAGGGGTCGCGGTAGCCGTGTTTCAGGTGTTGGTAGCGGCTGACGAAGATGTCGCGGGTGATGTCTTCATGTAGTGAATCAATGCAGGTGTGATCTCGCTGTGCAGGCTGTTGTCGAGATGCAACCCGGTGTCGATTAAACGCTGATCGAGTCGATAGCGTACTTGCAGACGGCGGGATGAGGGGGGGGGTGGTGGCCGCGATGTCGGCTACGCCGGTGAGCAGCAGGTGGGCTGGGGGTAAGAAACGGGCAGTTCAATCACGCGGATAGCGGGCCTCGGTAGCACGCGGGCGAGCGCCGGCGTCATGGTGCAGGCGCACGCCCTGGTAGCCCTGTCCGATGAGCAGATGGGCAACGGCGACGCCCTGATCGCAGCCGTGTTCGAGCACGAGATGTCCCCCCGGGCACAGGTGTTGGTGCGCACAGGTGATGAGCTGGCGCAGGTCATCCAGTCCCTCGGGGCCGGCGGCGAGTGCGCTGCGGGGTTCATGGCGCACATCGCCTCGTGACAGATGCGGATCAGTGTCGACCACGTAGGGCGGATTGGCGGCGATGAGTGCGTAGCGACAGGCCGGTTCAAGGGCCTCACACCAGGATCCGTGACGAAAGATGATGTTGTGCAGGCCCAGCCGCCGGGCATTCTCACGGGCCACCTCCAGTGCCGCACGGGAGCAGTCGGTGGCGGTGACACGACAATGTGGGCGTTCACTGGACAGGGCGATAGCGATGGCACCCGTACCCGTACCCAGGTCGGCGATATCCACCTCGGCCGTGGGCGGGATCAAGGCCAGCGCCGCCTCGACCAGGGTCTCGGTATCCGGGCGGGGAATCAGGGTATCGGGGGTGACACGCAGGCGCAGCGACCAGAATTCGCGCTCACCGATCAGGTAGGCCAGCGGTTCGCCTGCCTCGCGCCGGGCGAGCAGTTCGGTATAGCGTGCCACGGTCTGTGCATCCAGCACCTGCTCCGGCCAGGCATACAGATAACTGCGTGATTGGCCAAGCACATGGACCAGCAACAGCTCTGCGTCAATCCGAGCGGTATCGAATTGTGCTGTGAGCTGTGCCCGGGCCTCGGCCAGCATTTTGTCGATAGTCATCATGAGATAAAGTGGGCAGTAAAAGGGGGGAGGTGGGAGGCGTACCCCTCACTCCTCATACTTCCTTACGCACCCAGCGCGGCGAGCTGGTCGGCCTGGTGTTCGTTGATTAAGGGTTGGATGACCGGGTCAAGATTGCCAGCGAGTATGTCGTCGAGTTTGTACAGGGTAAGGTTGATGCGGTGGTCCGTGACGCGACCCTGGGGGAAGTTGTAGGTGCGGATGCGCTCGGAACGGTCGCCGCTGCCGACCAGCAGGCGGCGGGTCTCGGCCTGCTCGGCCTGTTGTTTCTCCTGTGCGGCGCTGAACAGCTTGGCCTGCAGCAGAGACAAGGCGCGGGCGCGGTTTTTGTGCTGTGAGCGTTCATCCTGGCATTCGACCACGATGCCGCTGGGCAGGTGGGTGAGACGGATGGCGGAGTCGGTCTTGTTGACGTGCTGCCCCCCCGCACCGGAGGCGCGGAAGGTGTCGACCCTCAGATCGGCGGGGGCGATGTCCACGGCCTCGATCTCGTCGGTTTCGGCCATGATGGCCACGGTGCAGGCCGAGGTGTGGATGCGGCCCTGGGATTCGGTCTCTGGCACGCGCTGCACGCGGTGTGCGCCGGACTCGAATTTCAGCCGGGAGTACACCCCCCGACCGGTGATGCGCACGATGACCTCCTTGTAGCCACCGTGCTCGGCCCCGTTTTCGCTGACCATTTCCACGCCCCAGTGCTGGCGCTCGGCGTAGCGCAGGTACATGCGCAGCAGATCGCCGGCAAACAGCGCGGCCTCGTCACCGCCGGTACCTGCGCGAATTTCGAGATAGATATTCTTGTCGTCGTTGGGATCGTGCGCCAGCAAATGTTGTTGCAGGGCGAGTTCGAGCGTGTTGCTGTGCAGACGCACGGTCTTGAGTTCGTCCTCGGCCATGGTACGCATGTCGGCGTCGTCTTCGTCGAGCAGGGCTTCAGCGGCACGGATGTCGTCGCGCGTGCGGCGGTAAGCGGTGAAGGTCTCCACCACCGGTTGCAACTGGGCGTATTCCTGCGACAGGGCGCGAAAGCGCGGCTGATCGGCGATGATCTCCGCGGTGGACAACAAGGCATTGAGTTCGTCCAGGCGCTCAGCCAGGTGTTCGAGTTTGGCGTGGATAGAGGGCTTCACAGGGACTCAGGATTCGGTGTCGTCTTTGATATCAAAGATTTGGCGCGCGGCATTGAGCAGGGTCTCGTTGCCCTCGAAGGCGGCGCGATGCATCTGTACGCTCGGGGCATGCATCAGCTTATTGGTCAGCAGGCGGGCGAGCTGGTCCAGGACCTCATTTGCATCCTTGCCGAGGGCCAACTGATGATGGGCCTGTGCCAGGGCCTCGTTGCGTAGCCGTTCGGCATGGTGGCGATAGCTGCAAATCGTGTCGACGGCCTCCAGGGAATTGAGCCAACCCATGAAGCGCGCGACCTGGGTGTCGATGATCTCATCGGCCTCGTGGGCGGCGGCTTCGCGTGTACGGCGATTCTCCTCGATGACCCCGAGCAGGTCATCGACGGTATACAGGTAGACGTCGTTGAGGTCGCCCACCTCTGGTTCGATATCGCGGGGTACGGCAATGTCGACCATGAACATGGGGCGGTGCCTGCGCGCCTTGAGCGCGCGCTCAACGGCACCCTTGCCGAGCAGGGGCAGGGGGCTGGCGGTGGAGGTGATGACGATATCGGCCTCGGCCAGATGGTCGTGCAACTCACCCAGTGAGAGGGTCTGGGCGCCGACTTCCCGGGCCAGGGCCTCAGCACGTGCGACGGTGCGATTGGCCAGGATAAGGTGACCGATGCCTGTTTTTTTGAGATGGCGGGCGACGAGTGCAATGGTCTCGCCGGCACCGATGAGCAGTGCCGTATGGCCTTCCAGGCGGGTGAATATCTGCCGCGCCAGGCTGACGGCGGCGAAGGCCACAGAGACCGGATTGGCACCGATGGCCGTATCGGTGCGTACCTGTTTGGCAACCGAGAAGGTGTGCTGAAACAGGCGGTTGAGATGCCGCCCGGCGGTGCCGCTGTCGGCCGCACAGAGGTAGGCCTCCTTGAGTTGACCCAGGATCTGGGGCTCGCCAAGGACCAGGGAATCCAGGCCGCTGGCTACGCGCAGAATGTGGCGCACGGCCTGCTGGCCTGGATGGATGTAGAGATAGGGGCGCAGCTCCCTGTCGGTGATGCGGTGGTAATGGCTCAGCCAGCCGATCACCGCCTGCTCGGGCAGACCCTTGCCACACAGATAAAGTTCAGTCCGGTTGCAGGTCGAGAGGATTGCAGCCTCATCAAACCCGGTTTGCTGGGTCAGCTCACGCAAGGCATCAGGTAGTTTTTCCGGGGCAAACGCCACCTTCTCACGCACCGTGATCGGTGCGGTTTTGTGGTTGACACCCAGGGCAAACAGGTTCATTTGTGTGGGATTGCTCCTCATTGCGTGACGGTCGCCGCAGGGCAGTGGATGCGCCCGGACTGTCCGCTTACCACGTTGCCGATGGCAAACACAGCATTTTGCGGGATCACCACCCATCAATACAAGTGGCTACATTATAAAGGTAAATGAACCGAAAGTTGGTTATAGTTGCCGCAGCGAGCCAGAACCCGTTTCGGACGCTTCACGCCCTGGTAGGAATTCATGAAGAAAGCAGTCATTGTTAGTGTTTCTCCACTCTTACTTATGCTTGGTGCCTGTGCGCCGTCCGCCCAATATGTCCCGATCTCTACGCCAATGTCGCCGCCTGCAGCCGTCGTATCGCCGCCGGCCGGGCCGGTCGTACCGGCACTGCGAGCAGCGCCCGCTCCAGGCCGAACGCCGGGCGCATCGGGCCTGACACCTCCCCTGCTCTATCACATCCTGCTGGCGGAGATTGCTGGCCAGCGCGGCCGGTTGGGGGTCGCGGCCAAAAACTATCTGGCGGCGGCCCGTGAGTCGAACGCCCCCCGCGTGGCGGAGCGCGCCACGCGCATTGCCCTCTATGCGCATGACGATGTTCGGGCGCTGGTGGCGGCCCGGCGCTGGGCCGCACTCGCCCCCGACAACATGGATGCCCAGCAGGTAGTGGCGGCCCTGCTGTTGCGTGCCGGCAAGATCGATCAGGCCCTGGTGCACCTGGAGCGGATAATCGCTGCCGGTACGTCCCGGGGTTACAAAGGCTACATGCGGGTGATCGGTCTGCTCAGCCGGGAAAAGGACAAACAGACGGCCATGGCCGCGATGCGCACGCTGGTGGCCAGGCATCAGCATGATCCCGCCGCCCTGTATGCCCTGGCTCACCTGGCGATGCTCACCGGCCGCTACGCCGAGGCACGCCAGGTCGTTGACAAGGTAATTGTCCTGCGCCCGGGCTGGACCCAGGCGTATATCCTGCGTGCCAGTATCCTGGCGGGGAGAGGCGACAAGACCGAGGCACTCGCCAGCCTGCGCGAGGCCGTCTCGCACTACCCGGACAAGCAGGCCCTGCGGCTGTACTATGCGCGCAAGCTGATTGACGAGCACCGGTTGCCCGCAGCGCGTGCGCAGTTCTCCACCCTGCTCAAACAGGAACCGAAGAATACCGAGGCCCTGTTCGCACTGGGGTTGCTGGATATGCAATCCGGGAAATTGTCTTCGGCCGAGGGCTATTTCAAGCGCCTGGCACACACCGGTGCCCGTGTTGACGAGGCCGGGTTCTTTCTCGGCCAGATCAAGGAGGCCGAGAAACAGCCCAAGGCGGCGCTGCGCTGGTACCGGCACGTGCGTGGTGGTCGGTACTTCATCGATGCCCGGATCCGCATGGCCATGCTCATGGCCAGTGCGGGTGATCTGGCTGGGGCGCAGGCACGGTTGCAGGCCATTGAGCCGCGTACGATACGCCAGCAGCAGAAGCTGTATCTGGCCAAAGGCGCGTTGCTGAGTATGGGAAAACACTATCAAGGGGCTTTTGACCTCTACAGTGAGGCGTTGACCCAGTTGCCTAATGACTCCGGCCTGCTGTATGCGCGTTCGCTGGTGGCCGAGAAACTGGACAAGCTCAATGTCGTCGAGTCGGATCTCAAGCGGATCCTCGCCAGAAATCCGAATAATATCCAGGCGCTCAATGCCCTCGGCTATACCCTGGCTGATCGTACCCGACGCTACAAGACCGCGTTGGGCTATATTGAACGCGCCCTTGAACAACGACCGGATGATCCGGCCATCCTCGACAGCATGGGCTGGGTGCAGTATCGGTTGGGTCATTACGCCAAGGCGGTGAAGTATTTGCGCCAGGCCTATGCCAAAATGAAAGATGCAGAGATCGGTGCCCACCTGGGTGAGGTGCTGTGGGTCGTGGGTAAGCGACAGGCCGCCCGCAGGGTCTGGGACGAGGCCCTGCGCAGCGCGCCGGATGACCAGGCCCTGCGCAAGGTTATTCATCGTTTTGCTCCATGAAATGGCTGCTGCCTGTACTGTTCACGCTGCTCACGGCGTGCGCGACGCTACCCCCGCTGGCGCCTGTCGCTGATCCGGCACGGGTCTGGGCCAGACGGCAAGTGCGTCTCACCGCCCTGACACACTGGCACATAGAAGGGCGCATCTCGATACGCAATGCCAACGATGGCTGGCAGGGGGCACTGGACTGGGTGCAGCAGGCAAGCGGATTTCACCTGCAGATCAATGGTCTCTTCGGTCAGCGTGAGTTCAGCCTTGAGGGTGGCGCGCGGGGCGTGACCCTGATTACCGCCGGCAACAAGCGTTACCACGCCCGCGATGCCCAGACCCTGCTGTATGCCCGGACCGGTGTCATCATGCCGGTCGCGGCCCTGCGCTACTGGGTGCGGGGAGTGCCCGCCCCGGATGTTGCTGCCCCCAGCATCCAGAGTCTCGATGATCGGGGCCGGCTCTCACGCCTGGTACAGGCCGGTTGGGAGGTGCGCTTTCGGGCCTATACCAGGGTCGATGGCCTCGAATTGCCGGAAAAACTGTTTATCCGCCACGCACGAGTGGCGCTGCGTCTGGTAGTCGATCGCTGGCACCTGCCCGGTACCGGGCCGTCCGCTGGGCACCCGTCTTCAGGGGGAGGCTATGAGTGAGGCGCAGGTCTGGCCTGCGCCCGCCAAACTGAACCTGTTTTTGCACATCACCGGTCGACGCGCGGACGGCTATCATCTGCTGCAGACCGTCTACCAATTCCTTGATTACGGCGATCGGCTGCGCTTCACGCCGTGTGATAATGGCCATATCGGCCGTGTCCGCCCCCTGGAGGGTGTGCCCGAAGCGCTGGACCTGGTGCTGTGTGCCGCGCGCCAGCTACAAAGGGTGAGTGGTACCCGGCAGGGGGTATCGATTGACCTCGACAAGCGTCTGCCCATGGGGGGTGGATTAGGGGGAGGCAGCTCGGATGCCGCGACCACCCTGGTGGCGCTGAACCGGCTTTGGGGCACCGGTCTCGATGAGGAGACCCTGGCCGGGCTTGGGTTTGAGCTGGGGGCGGACGTGCCGGTGTTTGTGCGCGGGCGTGCCGCCTGGGGCGAGGGGGTGGGCGAGGCCCTGACCGCGATGATCCTGCCCGAACCCTGGTATATCGTGCTGGTTCCGCCCGCGACGGTCTCTACGGCCGATATTTTTTCCGCACCGGAATTGATACGGGATTGCCATCCCATTACAATACGCGACTTTCTCCAGGGAGAAGGGGGCAATGTGTGCGCGCCGGTGGTGCGCGCCCGTTATCCTCAGGTCGATGCCGCTTTTCGGGCGTTGGCCCGGTATGGCGAGGCGCGCATGAGCGGGACCGGTGCCTGTGTCTTTGCCGCCTTTGCCAGTGAAACGGCCGCGCGAACTGCCTGGGCGCAATTGGCCCGCGACTGGTCCGGTTTTGTTGCGCGCGGTTGCAATCGTTCTCCCCTGGCAACCCTGGGTGATCGGGTTGGCTGAGTCATGTCGTACCGGAGCGGGTCGAGGTCCGCTGCGTATCTTGAGAGAATTGGGGCGTCGCCAAGCGGTAAGGCACTGGGTTTTGATCCCAGCATTCCCAGGTTCGAATCCTGGCGCCCCAACCAACCAGGTGGTTACAGGCGACCCCGTTGTCGGCCTCGCGGGGGCAATCGTCTACAAAGGCAGGGGCAGTGAAAGAGCGCCTGGGTAGACGTGTATTCACGGTGCCACCGCTGGTCGCAACGACGGTGGCACACAGCGAAGGAGTTGAGGCGTGGGCATGATGAACGGCAACATGATGGTCTTTGCGGGGAATGCCAATCCACGTCTGGCCAATGACATCGTTGCGCGACTCAATCTGTCGCTGGGCAAGGCGCATATAGGCCGTTTCAGTGATGGCGAGGTGCAGATCGAGATCACTGAAAATGTCCGCGGCCGTGACGTCTTTGTCGTGCAGCCGACCTGCGCGCCGACCAATGATAACCTCATGGAATTGCTGGTGATGATCGATGCGCTACACCGCGCCTCGGCCAACCGCGTTACCGCAGTTATCCCGTATTTTGGCTACGCACGCCAGGACCGTCGTCCCCGTTCGGCGCGTGTGCCCATTACCGCGCGCGTGGTGGCTGACATGATTGGTACCGTGGGCACCAGCCGGGTACTGACGGTGGACCTGCATGCGGACCAGATCCAGGGCTTCTTTGGCGTGCCGGTGGACAATGTCTACGCCTCGCCCATCCTGCTCGGTGAGGTGTGGCGGCAAAAGTATCCGGACCTGATGGTTGTCTCACCAGACGTCGGTGGTGTGGTGCGCGCCCGGGCGCTGGCCAAGCGTCTCGACGATGCCGATCTCGCCATCATCGACAAACGTCGCCCCCGGGTCAACGAGGCGCAGGTGATGAATATCATTGGCGATGTTGCGGGACGCAGTTGCGTTATCATCGACGATTTGGTCGACACCGCCGGTACCCTGTGCCAAGGTGCCAACGCGCTGAAACGACACGGCGCGTCCAAGGTGGTTGCCTACTGCACACATGCTGTGCTGTCAGGACCAGCGGTGGATAACATTACCGATTCACAGATTGATGAACTGGTGGTGACCGACACTATTCCGCTGCGCGCGCAGGCCGAGGCCTGCGCGAAGATACGCCAGTTGAGCATCGCGGGGATGCTGGCCGAGACCATGCGCCGCGTGTGCGATGAGGAATCCGTCAGTTCGCTGTTTATGGACTGACCGCAGGGTACCGGCAACGCTACCGTGCATACTGTGCCGTCCCTGGTCGCGGGGACGGAGAACAGGCCCACTGGGGAACCAGTGGGCCGTGCTACATCAACCTGTAAGGAGCATCAACGATGAGCGTTGATTTTGTATTGAATGCCGACGTCCGCAACGACGAGGGGAAGGGTGCGAGCCGCCGCCTGCGTCGTACGGGTAAGGTACCGGCTGTCATTTACGGCGCTGGCAAGGACCCCGTGTCCATCAGCCTGAACCACAATGATCTGCTCAAGCACCTTGAGCACGAGGCCTTTTACTCACACATCCTCACCGTCAAGCTGGAGGGTGCCAGCGAGTCGGCCATCCTCAAGGACTTGCAACGCCATCCCAGCAAGCCGATGGTGCTGCACCTGGACCTGCTGCGCATCAGCGCCAATGAGACCATCCGTGTGCATGTGCCGTTGCACTTCGTCGGTGAGGACGTGGCACCAGGCGTGAAGACCGGGGGCGGTATGATTACCCGCAACATCACCGAGGTCGAAGTCAGCTGCCTGCCCAAGGACTTGCCCGAGTTCATCACCGTGGACTTGTCCACGCTTGAGCTCAGCGCCAGTGTGCACCTCAGCGGCCTGGCGCTACCGGCCGGTGTCTCCCTGGTGGAACTGGCGCACGAGCATGACTTGCCCGTGGTGGGGATTCACCCGCCCCGTGGCACCAAGGAGGCGGGTGAGAGTGATGGGGGTGACGAGGCCGCCGAGAGTGGCGACAGCGAAACCTGAGTCACCACGCCATCTGCATCAGGCGAATGAGCGGATCGCCGGCATTGGCTGAGCGTGTCGAATTGATTGTGGGGCTGGGTAATCCCGGCCCCGAATACGCCACGACTCGCCACAACGCCGGTTTCTGGTTTGTCGATGCACTGGCAGCGGGTGGGTTTCGCCGTGAAACCAGGTTTCACGGCGAAGTTTCGCGTGTGCCTGTTGGCGGGCGTGAGGTGTGGGTGCTCAAACCGATGGGTTTCATGAACCTCAGTGGGCAGGCCGTGGCCGCCATGGCGCGGTTCTATAAAATTTCCCCTGAAGCCATTCTTGTCGTACACGATGAACTCGATCTGGCCCCGGGAGTCGCCCGCCTCAAGCAAGGGGGGGGGCACGGGGGTCACAATGGTCTGCGTGATATCGTCAGCCGGTTGGGTAGTCGGGATTTTCTGCGCCTGCGGTTGGGCATCGGGCGTCCGAGCAACGGGCGTGCCGTGGTGGACTACGTGTTGGGACGCCCCTCGGCCCCGGACCGCGAGGCCATCGAGGTGGCCATCGGGGCGGCCAGGGCCGTGGTGGCGGACGTGTTCGAGGGTGAGTGGCAGCGGGCCATGAATACATTGCATAGCGGCGCCTGCGGGCAGTAGATCACGCCATAGCGCGTTGTGCATCCGGCCTGGCTGCGTGCCATGGGTATCGCCATTATTACTTTCGGGAAATAGACGACATGGGTTTCAAATGCGGTATTGTCGGTTTGCCTAACGTGGGCAAGTCCACCTTGTTCAATGCCCTGACCAGGGCGGGCATTCAGGCCGAAAACTACCCCTTCTGTACCATCGAACCCAATGTCGGGGTGGTACCGGTCCCCGACCCGCGGCTGGGCGCATTGGCCGACATTGTCCATCCCCAGAGGGTGCTGCCCACGGCCATGGAATTCGTGGACATTGCCGGTCTGGTGGCCGGGGCCTCAAAGGGTGAGGGACTGGGCAATCAGTTTCTCGCCAATATTCGTGAGACCGATGCCATTGCCCATGTGGTGCGTTGCTTCGAGAACGATGATGTCATGCACGTGGCGGGTCGGATCGATCCGCTCGATGATATCGAGGTGATTAACACCGAGTTGGCGCTGGCCGATCTCGAATCGGTGGAAAAGGCCCTCAATCGTGTGAGCCGCCAGGCCAATTCCGGTGACAAGGAGGCCGCCGTGCGCCTGAAACTCTATGAACAGTTGCGCGATCAACTCGACGGCGCGCGCCCGGCGCGCGCCCTGGCGCTGGACAATGACCAGCGCCACCTGCTCCACGAATTGCATTTGCTCACCATCAAACCGACCATGTACATCGCCAACGTCACCGAAGATGGTTTCGAGAACAACCCGTATCTCGACGTGGTGCGCAAACTCGCCGCCGAGGAAGGCGCCCTCGTTGTTCCGGTGTGCGCGGCCATCGAGGCCGAACTGATCGAGCTCGATGAGGCCGATCGTGGCGAGTTTATGGCCGATCTGGGCTTGGCGGAGCCCGGCCTGAACCGGGTCATCCGCGCCGGTTACAGCCTGTTGGGTCTACAGACCTACTTTACCGCCGGGGTGAAAGAGGTGCGGGCTTGGACCGTGCGCAGCGGGGCCACCGCCCCGCAGGCGGCGGCCGTGATCCACACCGACTTTGAGAAGGGCTTCATCCGTGCCGAGGTCATCGCCTATGCGGATTTTCTCACCTGTCGCGGCGAGCAGGGCGCCAAAGATGCCGGCAAGTGGCGTCTGGAAGGCAAGGAGTACATCGTGCAGGAAGGCGATGTCATGCACTTTCGGTTCAACGTCTAGCGCCAAGATGTATATAACGTATTGATTATAATGATGTATGTCCCCTGCGTCTGTCCGGGTGCAGGGGCAGGCGGCTTGACAAGCCGTGGTGGAGCAGGGAAAATCCCCGGCTTCGCGGAGACGGCCTCGGCCGGTCTTTGCACCCTCCTGACATGGCTACGTAGCTCAGCTGGTTAGAGCACAGCACTCATAATGCTGGGGTCGGTGGTTCAAGTCCACCCGTAGCCACCATCTTATCCCTCCCGGATAGACAGTAAATCGGTGATAGGTAAAACCTGGTCCCAGGAGGGCCGGGTTAGACCTTGACTTGCCAGTCCCCAGTCATACTCATGTCCGTACCGCAGTACGCAAAAAATAGTGTATTAAATTGAAAAAATGTGATCAAGTAGTAAATAATTGATTAAAACATAACAAGTTTTTAATGAAAAATTAAGATAACGAATTAAAGTAAAAAAATAGATGGCCGCTTTTATTAGCCGATCATCCGTAGCGATTGGCTGATCGGGGAGAGAGGAAGGGAAAATTTCGACCCACGTTTGGGAGAAATGACCATGCTTAGAAATATGTCCATCGGACTTCGACTGATCCTGGGCTTCGCCCTGATCATTGCCCTGCTGATTGGTGTCAGTGTCCAGGAGACGCGAGGGTTGTCTGAAACCAATGCGCTGATGCAAAGTATTGTGACGCACCGTTACCCGGAATCACTGCTGGCAGAAAAGGTTGATCATAGCCTGGGGGTGATTGCACGTGCGGTGCGTGATGTCGTCCTGGCGCAGAGTAGCGCGGCGGTCAGTGCGCAGTGGCAGAAGATTAGCCAGGCCCGGAACACACTGGCCGGTCTGTACCGGAATCTGTCTGGCACGGTACACAGTGATGCGGGTAAGGCCGTCGTTGGGCGCATGCGTGGCGAGGATGCGATTTTCATGCGAACCGTGCAGTCTGTGAAGACCGACCTCACCAGGAAGGACCACGCGGGTGCAGTGGCGCTGGTGAGCGGCACGCTGCGCCAGGAAGACAATCGCTACACGGGCTTGGTGCAGCAACTGGTTCGGTATCAGACGACGGATATCAGGCGGGACGGCGCGGGTGCCGCGCAACTGTATCGACATGACTTCGACAAGAGTATCGCTGTCGTCGTTGTGGCGGTTATGCTGGGCCTGGTGCTGGCCTGGTGGATGACGCGTAGCATTACACGCCCGCTGTTGGCGACCGATGAGCTGGTGCGGGAGATCTCCGAGGGGGAGGGCGATCTGACGCGCCGTCTGCCCGAGCATGGACGTGATGAGCTGACTCGGCTGTGCCGGCACTTCAACGCCTTCATGGAACGATTGCAGGACATGGTGAAGACCATCTCCGTGTCCACCGATCAGGTGGCCTCGGCCTCCGAGGAGCTGTCCGCGGTCACTGAGCAGACCAAGCGGGGTTCAGAGCAGCAGAGCGGGGAAATCGAGCAGCTTGCCACGGCAATGAATGAGATGTCCGCGACCGTGCAGGAGGTGGCGAAAAATACCGTGCATGCCTCGGCCGAGGCCCACCAGGCGTCTGACAATGTGCATGAAGGTAATGCCATCGTTGACTCCGCCGTCAAGGCCATTGAGGAACTGGCCGAAGAGGTGGTGGGCGCATCCAAAACCATCCAGGATCTGGCCGTGGAAAGCGAGAGCATAGGCCAGGTACTCGATGTCATCAAAAGCATCACGGAACAGACCAATCTGCTTGCGCTCAATGCGGCTATCGAGGCGGCGCGCGCGGGCGAACAAGGTCGGGGTTTTGCGGTGGTGGCCGGTGAGGTGCGCACCCTGGCCCAGCGCACGCAGGCCTCCACGGAGGAAATCGAGGCAATGATTAACCGGCTCCAGGAAGGCGTGCGGCGTACGGTCGAGGCGATGCAGGGGGGGCGGAACAAGGCCGAAGCCTCGGTCGAGGAGGCGAGGAAGGCGGGTCAGGCGTTGAGCGCTATCAATAGCTCGATCGCGACGATTACCGATATGAATACGCAAATTGCCAGTGCGGCGGAGGAACAGTCGGCGGTGGCCGAAGAGGTGAACCGCAATATCAGTAACATCAGTCAGGTTGCCGTTGACAATGCCGGTGGCGCCGAACAATCCGCCTCGGCCAGTGTACAGCTCTCCCGCCTGGCGGTGGAACTCAGTGGCATGGTCAGTCGTTTCCGCGTCTGAGTCGATAGGGATTCTGGCAATGCGGTGCGCTCTCCTGTTCAGGGTCCTGTACCGGTGTGCCCGGCAGGCAGCGCAGGGAACGACGGTTTCAGTGACTCAGCAGCAAGATGGGCGGCGTGGGCATAATGGGGTGAGGCCCATGCGGGCGGGTGAGGGGGGTGGACTCCAGCAACAGTGTGCCCACCAGGCGGTGTGCCCAGGTGGGCAGCTGGCGGAACATCAGACCGGTGCCTTCGCCCTGAACCTGTACCACGAAGGCGGGGAGCCGCCGCCCACGCACCTGGGCAAGGTGTGAGGTGCATAGCTCGATTTCCAGTGACAGGTGTTTGCAAAAATGCAGCGGCGCGCTATGAATGAAGACACCGCTCAGGCTGATATTGGCGGTGGTGCAGATCGCCACGGCCTTGCCGTGATGGTATAACATGACTTCGGTCTGAAGGTCGCTGCGGGGGTGGCATCGGTGTTCCATACCTGACTCTCTCTAATCCCTGTAATGATCACAGCATAGCCCGCTTTCACATATTCGCCAGCGTTCATGACAATAGCGTGACCGGGTCGGCGTTTTATACATTCTCCGGTCTCCCTAACAAGGGTTAGGGTGGATTTGGAATAAGGCCTATCACGGGTGATGGGTGCCAGAGCACGGGTACGAATACCAGGCAGTGGGTGGCGATACATCGCAAACATCACGCCAAGTGTGAGACCGAGGAAGACCCACACAGTCCACAGATCGCAGGTATCCGCAAAGTCTTGTTCGACGGGGTGTCGTTGTACCGGGCCGAGAGTAAAAAACCGCAGACCCTGGAACACCGCCTGTATACCCCCTGTCCTTATACAGGAACGCCTGCTGCATAACCTGCAGGAGTGGTGTGTGCGTGTTGAACAAACGGGGATTGACACCTTGCAGGAGTTTGCCCGTACGCTGCGCGGGTATTCACTGAAACCCGCTTGAGCGTCGCAGCCCCGGCGTAGCCACCATTGGCGGTCGGATGGGGCCGTATTGCCTTCGGGCGGCATCAGTTCGCGTGGATGTGCGCCACTGCAGTGCTGGCATCCGTTCACATCGGGCTACCCGGCCCCGAAAGGGCTATGCTACGAACAGGACAGTATCCATACCGATGGCCTGCAACCGATTGCGGCGCAACCAGGCCGCTGCTGGCCTTTTGCTCGAGTGGTGTATTGACTCCACCCGGTGTCATCTGTTTGCATACTGCGTCGCTTTTTGTTTCTTCCCTGCAATGGAGGTAATGATGGACAAGTTCGCCATGACCCAGGCACCCGTTCACGAACTCATTGCCCGGCGCTGGAGCGCACGGGCCATCGACCCTGAACAGGGTGTTGCCCGTGAAATGATTGTCTCCCTGCTGGAGGCCGCGCGCTGGGCACCGTCGTGTTTCGGCGATGAGCCCTGGCGTTTTATTATCTGTGATCGACAGACCAACGCGCAGGCGTGGCAACGTGCGCACACGTGTCTCGCAGAAAAAAACCAGCTGTGGACGGCGAACGCACCGGTATTGATTCTGGCAGTGGCGGACAGCCGATTTCGTGCCAATGACAATCGTAACCGCTGGGCGCAGTATGACACCGGGGCGGCGAGTGAGAATCTGTGCCTGCAGGCGATCAGTCTGGGACTGGTGGTGCATCAGATGGGTGGTTTCGATGTGGACAATGCGCGAAGCGCATTTGACATACCCGAGGCCTTTATCCCCATGGCCATGATTGCGATCGGTTATCCTGGCAGCGCGCAACACCTGCACCCGCAGTTCCACGAGGTCGAGTATGCGCCGCGTACGCGGCGTACTCTGGGTGAGATGGGCTTTGATGGGCGCTGGAGTCAAGCCTATGTCTAGATGGGAACCGGCCTCGTCCGGTGGGTGTGCGATGAACGCTTCGGGGCGCGCATCGAGCGTGTTGGTACGCACCGCCAGATAAGCATGCGGTTGCCGATGTGGTGTCCTCCTCGTTTACCCTGACCGACCGGGAGTCATTATCATGGATGTCATCGCACAATTGCTACAACAAATCAGTTGGCCGCTGGTACTGACCACGGCCTTGCGCATCCTGTTGGTGCTGATCGCCTTCTGGGTGGCCGGCCTGGTGTTGAATTTTGCATTGCGCAGACTGGAAAAGACACTGATCCGCCGTGGCCTGGATGAGGGTGAGATGGTCACCGAATCGTCCAAGCGGGTGGAAACCCTGGTGCGTCTGCTGCGCCAGGGGGTGTTTATCGTCCTGTGGCTGGTGGCCGGGTTGGTCGTGTTGCGTGAGTTTGGGGTTGAAATAGGACCCATACTGGCCAGTGCGGGCGTGGTCGGACTGGCCATCGGTTTTGGTGCACAAAATCTGGTGCGTGACGTGATTGCAGGTTTTTTTCTCATAATGGAAAACCAGGTCAGAGTCGGTGACGTTGCCGTGGTCAACGGGACGGGGGGGCTGGTGGAGAAGCTCAATTTTCGCACCATCGTATTGCGTGATCTGTCAGGCACCGTCCACGTCTTTCCCAATGGTGCGGTGACCACGCTGGCGAACATGACGCGGGAGTGGTCGGCCTATGTGTTCAATATCGGCGTGGCCTACAAGGAAGATGTCGATCACGTGATGGACATCATGCGTGAGGTTGGTCAGGCTCTGCGCGAAGACGCACATTTCGGACCCCTGATGATCGCGGCGGTCGAGGTCTTCGGCGTGGATAATTTTGCCGACTCCTCGGTGGTGATCAAAGGTCGGTTGCGGACCAAACCCATCAAGCAGTGGGATGTAGGCAGAGAATATCTGCGGCGTATCAAGCTGCGCTTTGACCAGGAAGGCATCGAGATCCCCTTCCCGCAGCGTTCGATTTACTTCGGTGAGGTCCGCAATCCCGTTGCCGCGCAGTGGTTGCAGGCCACGGGGCAGAAAAGCGCACCCGCATCGGAACAAAGTGGGGGGGATGCGCAGTGAAGTCCGGTGTAAAAATTGGCTCTGATCGGGTGTTGCGAACGGATACCGATGCAGATACCAGCCTGGATGCCGGGGCAGGTACATTGGCGGATTTCCTGAGCGCTGATCTGGCGCTGATCTCCGTGGGTCTGAATCCGTCATTGAGTGCCGTGCGCGAGGGGTATTATTTTGCGACACCGCAGAATCGCTTCTGGCGTGCCTTGAATGCCTCGGGGCTGGTGGCGCATGCGCTGACGCCCGGTGTCGCGGCCATGCACCGCCTGTTGCACGAGGAGCGCATCGGTTTTACCGACGTGGTCAAACGGCCATCGGCCAGTGGCAAGGCCTTGCGTGCGGCTGACTACCGGCAATGGGCGCCGGTGTTGCGCGAAAAGTTGCTGACACACCGCCCCTGCATCGCCTGGTTCCATGGCAAGCAGGCCTATATCAATTATATCAAGCACACGCAGGGCAGGGCAGAGGTCGTCGACTGGGGGGAACAGCCCGAGTGTATCGGACCCGCCCGGGTGTTTGTCACACCCAACCCCAGTCCGGCCAATGCGGCGTTTTCCCTGGCGGTGATCACGCAGTGGTTTCAGCGCTTGCAGCGCTGGCGCGAGTCGGTGTGCGGGTGCGGATGAGACGATTGCCGGTGCCGCCCTGATCATGCACACTTAAGTGGCGGCGTCAAAGACGCGGGTTGGTGTGGCGTTTTCCCCCCCCTTACTCCCCCAGAGATGATGGAATAACGCGTTGGATACCTATTATTGCTATGCCTTGCAGGAAAAGGTGGCGGCGTTGATTGGCGTCGGGCGTGAACGGTATGCTCACGATTGGGTGCTGGCCACCCGTGGTAATTTCCCCGCACGCCGGGGCGCCATGCGTGACATGGGTACATGGCCGGACTTCAAGGCCCTTCGCGTGTTCAGTACGGTGCAGGGCCGGGTTGCCCGTTTCACCGGCGACGACAGCGCAGTGCGGTTCCCTGACCTCGATCAGTGTGTGAGGCCCTTCGCGTGATCCGGGCCATCGTCACCGATATCGAGGGAACCACGACATCAGCGTCTTTCGTCAAGGACGTGCTGTTCCCCTATTCACGTGCGCACATGGCGGATTTCATCCATGCCCACAGGAATGATCCCCGGGTGCTTTGCCTGCTCGACGAGGCGCGCCAGATCGCAGGGGGCGGGTTCGATGATACGCAGGTCACCGAGCAGTTGGTGCGCTGGATCGACGAGGGCAGGAAATTGGCGCCACTCAAGGCCCTGCAGGGCCTGATTTGGGAAACGGGTTACCACAAAGGCGACTTCTATGGCCATGTCTATGAAGACGTGCACCGCCAGCTTCGATGCTGGCATGATGCCGGGATATTGCTCTATGTGTTTTCCTCCGGCTCGGTGCAGGCACAGAGGCTGCTGTTCGCCATGAGTGAATATGGTGATTTGACGCCGTTGTTTAGCGCCTATTTTGATACCCGTATTGGCCCCAAACGCGAGATGGCCGCCTATGAGGCCATTACCCGCGCCATCGGACTGGGGGCCGGTGACATCCTGTTTCTCTCCGATGTGAGCGAAGAACTCGATGCGGCCAGGCGCGCCGGTATGCAGACCCGCTGGCTGGTGCGTGAGGGTGCGCTGCGCAGTGATGCCGGGCATGTCCAGGTCAGCGATTTCGATGCCATAGACTTGGGTGGCATCGCTCAGGCGTGAGTCCGCCCGTACCGCCTCGCCGATGTGAGACGTTGGCGGAGATCAGGGGCGGGCGTTGGTGGTGGGTGGCGTGGCACCGGGCATGGCCTGTCTGAACCAGTCGAGAAACCGCGCGCAGCGCGGTTCACCTTCGGCTGGAGCCCAGGCGGCGAAGTCCTTGTCGTCGGTGGGGTGGTAGGGGCCCTGCTTGACCTCGAACACGACGGTGCCGGTCTGTTCGGCAATGAGTGTATGCCAGGTACCCGGTGGCAGTTCGAGCACATGGTTCGGCCCATTGTTGCTGAGCCGTTCCCGCTCCAGTACCCGCCCCGCCGCGTCGAAGACCAGCACGCTGACCGTGCCCGTGAGGGCGATGAGCAGTTCCCATTTCTGCGCTTCGGGATGGCGGTGTGGGCGAATATAGCTGTCAGGTTCAATGGCGTTGCAGAAGCGGTGCACGGCCGCGTCCGGCCCATCATGCAGGTTGAGGTTCTTGCGCCGACGCGGTGCAGCGTCGGCCTCGGTGGACAGGTCAGCGAGGCGGGTAGCGTTGAGCCGTTTCATGGCGACAGCATAACGCATGTCGCCCCCGTTTCGGAAGGTGGATGCCGGGCAGCGGTTAGAGTGAGGCCTGTTTGGGATACCATGGTTAGGGCTGTCGCAGGCGTGACGGTGGAGAAAAATAACGCACAGGAGGACGCCATGTCGGGATTACCGGACAGGGAACAGCAAATCATTCAGACCCATGCCTCACTGATCGTGGCCGTGGTCGAGGCCTGCCAGCGGCCAGCCGCGCGCGAGGCGTTGACCCCCGTGTTGGAGGCCGGTGAGCAGGGCGGCCAGCGGGCGCTGGTGGCGGCCCTGCGGCGCGTCCTGGCGGGTGAGCGTGAGGACGTGGTGCTCAAGGGGCTGGAGGCGGATGAGGCCGTAGTGGTGGCGGCGGTACTGCGTGGCCTACAGAACCCGGCCAGCCTGCCTGATCCCGACGCACAGGGTGATCCCGCCGCTGCGGCGCCGGGACTGGCGCATATGGTGCATGCCGCTGCGCACGGCAACGTCGAGGCCTTGCAGATGCTGGGGCACATGGCCGAACAGATGCAGGGGGCGGGGGGGGACATGGCGCGGATTGGTGGCATCCTGCGCCGGGTGCTCAATGGTGAGCGCGATGTCGACCGGCTCAGCAAGGGCATGGCGGCCAGTGCGCGCGCACTGGTGGTTACTTTGATCGAGGAACTGGCACGCCTGGAGACCCACTGACGAGGTGTACCCTGTGCGGGCGTGTCTTTCCGCTCAGGCCATGGGTAGGTGCCTGCGCAGGATAAAGTAGGCGATGACACTGCCGATCATCAAGAGCACACCGGCCAGACTGAGCAGCAGATGGCGCGTCTGCAGGCGCTGGTACTGGCGCCGGGGCATGTAGCGCTTGAGCCGGTGGGCGTGGCGCAGGAAAAGCAGATTGGTCACCGATAGCCACAGGCCGATAGTGGTAAATAAGGCCAGGTAGAGATTGGCGGGCATGATGTGGGCCTTCAACTAGAGGGTAAGGTCGGGACGCCGGATCAGGACGCGGGTTCATTGCGATCATGTCGGTGTGCGGCGCATCAAGAGATAAACATAGCGCGGCGCCTGCTGGCAACCCGCGGTGGGTCTTAGCGCTGGCGTGTCGCCGCCAGGATGCCATGGAGCAGGGTGTTCGGGGTGGGCGGACAGCCGGGGATCAGGATATCGACCGGGATGACATTGGCCACGGCACCGCAGCTGGCGTAGCTGACGCCAAATTCGCCGCCATCCCAAGCACACTGTCCGGCGGCAATCACGATCTTGGGCGTGGCCATGCTCGCATAGGCGTGTTGCAGGGCGCTCTGCATGTGTCGGGACACCGGCCCGGTGACCAGCAGGGCATCGGCGTGGCGCGGTGAGGCGACGAAGTGAACACCGAAGCGCTCAATCGCATAGTAGGCATTGTTCAGTGCGTGTATCTCCAGCTCGCAGCCATTGCAGGAACCGGCGTCGACCTGACGGATGGCGAGGCTGCCGTTGAAGCGGGCCGCGAGTGTGCGTCTGACCTCGATACCCAGTGTCGCGGCAGGGATCTCGTCGAGGGCCTCGGTGACGGTGCCGGTGCGGACAATCTGTTTGAGTATGCGCAGCATGCGGTTGCTCCTAGAGGTCGTGCCCGGAATAACTGGCGTTGATGGATTTGTTGCACACGGGGAAGTCCGGCACGATGTGGTTGTCGATGAGTTGCTCCAGGGTCGGCCAGCTGAACCAGCTGGGATCGCGGGGAAAGAAACGCGCGATCCTGCCCTGCGCATCGAAACGCACATGACACAGTATCTCGCCGCGCCAGCCCTCGATGATGGCGAGGCCCTCGGCGTCCCTTTCGGGCACGGGCAAGACGGTGTGGATATCGCCGTGCGGCAGGTTTTGCAGCAGCCGGTCCATGATGTCCAGCGTGATCAGCACCTCGTCCATGCGCACGCGCAGGCGCGCCGCCACATCTCCTTCCTGGTAGATAGGTACGCGAACGTCGAGTCCGTCATAGGGTGCGTAGGGACAGTGGCGGCGCACGTCAAAGCCCTGCCCCGAAGCCTTGCCGACATACCCGCCGGTACCGAACCGGCGGGCCATCTGGGGTGACAGGTATCCGGTACCGATGAGCCGGTCCTCCAGCGAGGGGTGATCCAGCAAGATGGCGTAGAGTCGCGCCAGTTCGGGGCGCAGGGTGGCGTGGTCCTGTTGCAGTGTCGTACCGGCATCGACGGGGAGGTCCTGGGCGACACCGCCGGGCACAAGGGTGTCCATCAGCAGGCGGTGCCCGTAGATTTCACCACTGCGGCGTTGCCAGCGTTCACGCAATTGCTGGAACTGTGACTGTGCGAAACTGAACCCGACATCGTTACAGACCGCGCCGATGTCACCCAGATGATTGGCGACGCGCTCGCGCTCGGCCAGCAGTGCACGCAGTGCGTTTGCACGCGGCGTTACGCTCAGTCCGGCGGCGTGTTCCATGGCCAGACAGGCGGCCCAGGTGTGGGCCACCGTGCTGTCGCCGGACACCCGTGCGGCGAGGCGCGCCAGTGCGGCGGGTGTACGCCCGACGGCGCGTTTCTCGATACCCTTGTGGGTGTAACCCAACCGGATCTCCAGTGAGAGGATTTGCTCGCCGACCACGTGGAAGTGGAAATGTCCGGGTTCGATGATACCGGCATGGATGGGTCCGACCGGCATCTCGGTGACGCTGTTGCCCTGGACCGTGCGGAAGGGGTAGTGGACATCACCAGTGGTGCGCGCGGCGGGGGTGCCGGTGGGGGACCGCGTGGTGCGCAGTGGAAACATGTCCTCCGCCCAGGCGTGATGACGGGTCCAGCGGCGATCGTCGTGATGGTCGGTGAACACCAACCCGAGGAGATCGTGGGTATGGCGCTCCATCCGGTTCGCCGCCGAAAAGTGCGGCGTATGGGACGGTAGCAGTGGGGTATCCAGGGGGACGTCGGTGCGCACCAGCAGATAGGCACCGTCGTGTTCCAGACAGACATTGACCGTGATCACCCCCTCCCGCTCATCGCCCCACATACCGGCCCAACGACAGCCCATGGCCGCCGCAATCCCCGCCAGCTTGCCCCAGTCCTCGACATCGACACGCAGCGTGTGGGCCGGACCGGCCACCGGGGGTGTGGACTCTGCGGGTGCGATGAGGATGTGCTCTGCCCGCAACCGTGTCTGGTACTCGCTTATCCAGTCGGGCGCACTCATGGCAGCGTTGCCCCGGAAATCAGTTGGGTCGCGCTCTCCAGCCAGTGCGCCAGGAAATGCGGTATGGCGATGCCCAGCCACAACACCAGCAGCAGTTGCCCTATGATCGGGAGCAGGTTCACCGCTATCGGCTGCTGGCCCGCGGGTGGATTGCCGTAGACCATCGGCTGCAGGTGACGGAACAGACCGGCGAAGGCGATGAGCGCCCCGATCAGCAACGGGATCGTTAGCCAGGGCCAGGCCTGCATAGTGGCGTTGAACACGAGGAATTCACTGGTAAACACACCGAAGGGCGGGAAGCCGGCGATGGCTGCCACCCCGAGGACCAGAGTCCAGCCAACGGCGGGTTGGGTGCGGATCAGGCCACGGATGTGTTCCATGGACTGTGTCCCGGCGATATGCGTGGCATGGCCGACGGTGGCGAAGATGGCGGACTTGGTCAGCGAATGGACCAGCATGTACAGCAATGCCGCGAAGGTGGCCAGCGCTCCCCCGACACCAAAGGCAAAGGTGATTAGCCCCATGTGCTCAATGGAGGAATAGCTGAACAGACGCTTGATGTCACGCTGGCGGTGTAGAAATAACACGGCCACCAGGAACGAGAGCAGGCCGAATCCCATCAACAGATGGCCGGCCAGGTGCGGTGAGGTAGTGTCGGCCAGGGCGCCGTCGGTGAGCATTTTCAGGCGAATGACGGCGTACAGTGCGACGTTGAGCAACAGACCGGAGAGCATGACCGATATGGGGGTCGGACCCTCGGAGTGGGCGTCTGGCAGCCAGTTGTGCAACGGCACCAGACCGACCTTGGTGCCGTAGCCCACGAGCAGAAAGACGAAGGCAATGCTCATCACGGTCGGGTTGAGCTGGGCGGAATGGGCATGCAGCGCGCTCCAGGTCAGCCCTTCGGCGGCCGGGATATGGGCGTTTTGCGCCGCGAGATAGACCAATACGGTCCCGAACAGGGCCTGCGCGATACCCACGCTACAGAGAATAAAATATTTCCATGCTGCTTCGACGGCCTCGGGGGTGCGATACAGCGAGACCAGCAGCACCGTAGTCAGGGTGGCCCCTTCCACTGCGATCCACAGCACCCCCAGATTGTCGGTGGTCAGTGCCAGCAACATGGTGAACAAAAAGCCCTGAAACATGCTGTGGTACAACCGCAGGCGGTGGGCCTTGACGCGTCCTTGTGCGCGCATATGGGCCATATAGGGGCGTGAGAAGAGGGCGGTGGTCAGGCCAATAAAGGTGGTGAGCACCACCAGGGAGACATTGAAGGCGTCGATGGCCAGTCCGGTCTGCGCCACCACGCCGCCCTGGTGGTGCAGTTGCATGGCCAGGCGCAGGGATGCCGCGAAGCTGAGGGCACACAGCAGGATATTGAGCCACCCGGCCAGGGTGTTGCGTCGGATCAGGGCGAGCAGTATGACGCCGAACAGGGGGGTGAAGACCGATACCGTCAGCGCGCTCATGAGCGGTCTTCGCCCTCACGCATTTCCGACAGCCGGTTGAGTCGATCCACGTCCAGCGAGTCGATACTCTCGCGGATATGAAAGAAGAACACGCCGAACAGCACCATTGCGACCAGCACGTCAAAGGCCACGCCCAGCTCCACGATGAGCGGCATGCCGCGGGTGGCGGCCGCGGCGGCCAGGAACAGGCCGTTCTCCATGGACATGAATCCGATGACCTGATTCACCGCCAGTTGACGGACCACCATCATGAGCAGTCCGAGCAGGACCACCGACAGGCTGATGGCCAGCACATTGCGGGTGGCGCTCAGCTCAAGCCGCTCGATAGGCAAGGCGACCCAGTAGGCGAAGATCACCAGTGCGGCGCCGATCATGATGACCAGTGCGGGGTGAGCCAGTGCATCGGTTGCCCGTGTCAGTGACAGTCGGTGTATGAGCCGATGCAACATCCAGGGGATGAGCAGGGCCTTGAGCGCCACTGTCAGCAGGGCGGATACATACAGGTAGGGGTCGTCGAAGGCGGCGGCGATCAGTCCCGTCGCACCGGCCACCAGCGCGCCCTGCCAGGCAAATGCGTGTACGGAGGCGAGCAGTCGGGGTTGGGACAGGAGTACGAAGGAGACAAAGAGGACCAGCGCTGCGAGGACCAGAATCGCTTGCCCGAGCAGACCCGGTGAGGTATCGATCACGCGCCGATCTCCAAAATGACATGACTGAGCATGCCCAGCAGGGCAAGCAGGAAGGCGAGGTTGAGAAACTGCGGCACGCGAAACAGGCGCATTTTCGCCAGCACCGTCTCGGTCACCGCGAGTACTATCGCCAGGACCAGGAGCTTGAGCGTGACGATCAGCAAGCCATAGGAAAACGCACCAGGACTGATGCGAGTGGCGATGCCCCAGGGCAGGAAGACATTGCAGATGAGTACGCCGTAGATCATGAGCTTCAACTGTGCGCTCCACTCCATCAGCGCGAGATGACGGCCGCTGTATTCCAGGAGCATGGCCTCGTGAATCATGGTCAATTCCAGGTGTGTGGTGGGATTGTCCACCGGGATACGCCCGGTCTCGGCCACCGCAACCAGTAACAGGCCCAGCAGGGCGAACAGGAACGAGGGACGCAGTACCAGCCCGCTGGCGAGCATATGATCGATGACGCTGGACAGGTTGGTGCTGTGGGCGGTTAGGGTCAGGGTGAACACGGCCATGAGTACGGTGGGTTCGGCTAGGGCCGAGACGAGCATCTCCCGCGAGGCTCCCATGCCGCCGAAGGCGGTGCCGACATCCATGCCGGCCAGGGTGAGGAAAAATCGGCCCAGCCCGAGAAAACCGACCAGAACGATGACATCGGCCACTGCGGCGGTGGGCAGATGGGTGATGGCCAGCGGGATTACCGCGGCGGCCAGCACGGTGCTGGCGAACACGACATAGGGCGCGACGCGAAACAGGGGCGAGGCGGTGTGCGCCACCACCGGTTGTTTGGCTAGTAATTTGTACAGGCCGCGATAGGGTTGCAGGGGTGAGGGTCCACGCCGGTTTTGCAGGCGGGCCTTGAGCCAGCGCAGGGTTCCGGCGAGCAGCGGGGCACTGGCGATGAAGATCAGCGTCTGCAGCAGACTCAGCATCCAGTCCAAGGTCATCATATCATTCCCCCCATTCATAGTGACACGATCCAGAGCAACACCAGCAAGGTGATGAGTGACCCGCCGAGATAGGCGCGCACGTTGCCCGATTGCATGCGTGTGATGTGTCGTGCAGCGCCGCGGACCGCGCGTGCCACGGGGGCATAGAGCCAGTCGAGCAGATGATCACCGATGTGCAGGTGGTAACGGGTGCTGCCACCGCCCGGTGAGGCTGGGGTATCCATGCTCTCCTCGACCTTGAAGATCAGCGCAAACACGCGCCGCAGGGGTTGGGCAAAACCGGCCGCCGTCGTTTGCATGCGCGGTCCGGGGGGGGCGAAACCACAGCCCCAGGCATCGGCGCGGCGCACCGTGCGCACGTGCGCACGGCGTAGCAACAGGGCCGCGATCAGCCCGACCACGAGGAGTGCGAGCAGCACCAGGGGGGCGGAATAACTGGCCGTTACGGACGACACCGGCGTGAGCCAGAGTCCGCCGTTGGCCGCGGCCTGGGGCAGGCCGTGGCCAAAGAGTCGTTCAGGGATATGGGCGAGGGTCTCGACCACCCGGGTGGGCAGGACGCCCAGGACGAGGCACAACAGGGCGAGGAGGGCCTGCGCCGAGCGCATGCCCAGTGAGACCTCACGTGCCCGGCGTACGGCCCGGCTGCGTGCCTGGCCAAGAAAACCCACGCCATAGGCGCGCACGAAACCGGCTGCACCCAGGGCCGCGGTCAAGGCGAGCATGGCCGCTACAATGGGCACAAGGATACGCAGCACGGCATGTTTCAGCACCCAGACCTGCAGAGCGGCCTGTAGGGCCAGCCATTCCGAGGCGAAACCGTTGAGTGGGGGGAGCGAGGCGATGCTCATGGTGCCGATGAGGAAAAATACCGCCGTCCAGGGCATGCGCCTGAACAGGCCCCCCATGTTTTCCAGGTTGCGCTCGTGCGAGCTGTGTAGCACGGCACCGGCACCGAGAAACAGCAGAGACTTGAACACGGCATGGTTCAGGGCGTGGTAGAGCGCTGCGACCAGCGCCAGTGCGCCCAGTGCCGGGTGGCCGGTGCCGAGGAACACCAGCGACAGACCCAGCACCATGAAGATGATGCCGAGATTTTCCACCGAGGAGTAGGCGAGCAGGCGTTTGATGTCCCGCTCGACCAGGGCAAACAGCACACCGTAGAGTGCACTCAGCCCGCCGACGATCAGCACCACCACGCCCCAGACCCATTGCACGTCTCCGACCAGATAAAAGGTGAAGCGCACAAAACCATAGACGGCCATCTTGAGCATCACCCCCGACATCAGCGCCGAGATGTGCGACGGTGCTGCCGGGTGCGCCTCCGGCAACCAGGCATGCAGGGGCAGGAGGCCGGCCTTGGCGCCGAAGCCGATGAAGGCCAGCAATACCGCAAGACCGGCCCAGATCGGCGGCAGGGTGGCGGCGTGCATGAGAGTGAAGGCGAAGCCGTGCCCAAAACTGGCCAGGATGGCAAAACCAAGTAGGATGGCGAGACCGCTGATGTGCGCGATCAACAGATACAGGAGGCCAGCCCGCCGATTCGACGCCTGATCATGTTGGAAAACAACGAGAAAGTAAGAAGACAGGGACATCGTCTCCCAGGCGACCATAAAGACAAAGGCGTCATTGGCCACCACGACCAGCTCCATGGCTGCAACAAACAGGCCGGTAACACTGCCCAGTACCGCCAGTGAATCGCGGCCATGGGCATAGGCGCGCACATAGCCGGGACCATACAGGGCCACGCAGGTGACGATCAGGCCGATGATGAGCAGAAACAGGGCGGACAGGCTGTCGAGGGCGAGGTGCCAGGGCAGCCAGGGCAGGCCCACCGGCAGGACAAGCTGGGCGGGTACGGATGCGAGCAGCCCGATGGCCCCCGCCACGATGGCGGCCAGGCCGCTCAGGGCGAGCAGGGGGAAGACCAGCCAGGTCATCAACCGTGGCCAGCGGTGCGCAGGCAGTGCCGAGACGCCCGACAACAAGGCCAGTCCCAATCCTGCCACGGCGATGCTCAGAGCGTGGCCGGCGGTGAGTGCGAGTTCAGTGTTCATCCGCGTCGGTCTGCGTGGGTGAGGGTGGGGCCTTGAGGCGCACGCCGCGCCCGTCGCCAGTGCTGGTTGCGCCTTCGCCGATCAGTTCAATGCCAGCGCCTTCCAGTGCCTCGACCACCTTGACCAGGGAGTCGATATTGCCGCGGACATTCCCCTCCCCCGCCTCCATGCGCTGGATGGTCGGTAGTGACAGACCGGCGGCTTCGGCCAACTGGCGTTGATCAATATTGAGTAATGCGCGAGCGGCCTTGACTTGTGCCGAGGTGATCATGATGAGGACAACTCTCTCGAGGGCAGAGTAATAAAGGAATACACGAGAGATAATACATGATATATGATGTTTCATATATCAATATATTACTTTTATCTATTAAAATTTATATATTAAATAAATATTTCCATAATGAATGTGCCCGCCTCGGTCGTGATGCAGGCGTGTGCCTATCCGCCTGGGGATTTCTCTGCAAGCGGGATAAAGCCAGGTGGCCAGGCCGTCGTTAAAGGGAGATAGGAGGCCTCGGCAGCACTGAGGTCAGGCTTGGCCAGGATCACTACATTGCGGTGTAGCATCCCGGATTGATGTGGGTGATACATCTCGGTACAGTGAGAAGAAACAGGCGCTGGCGATAGCAACAGGGTGAGAACAGCATGAGTGAAAAACGCAAATCCCAACGCATCGCCATGTGCGTGTCGGTCGAAGTGACCACCCCCGAGGGGGAAATGCAGGTCCTCAGTACGCGAGACTTGAGCGATGGGGGGCTGTTTCTGGAGGGCATCGATACAAATGCGCTGGGCCTGGGCAAGGAACTGACACTCAAGGTCAGTATTGCCCTGCAGGGGGGTGCAGCGCCGATCGTCAAGGCCCGGGTGGTGCGGGAAACCGGCGACGGGGTCGGTGTGTGTTTTATTGCGCCGGCGCCGGACCCCGAGGATGCACGCTGATGTTCGCGTTTAGCGCAGTCGATCGGATAGGTGTGATCTGGTACTCAGGATGTGCGTCCCCCCGCTCGTCTCCACGCCCGCCAGCGCCAGGTTCGCCCTCGGTCAACCGTAATAATCGGGTGCATCGCCCTCCTTCCATTTGATGTTACAGCCCATGCTGGGGTGCTGTTCGGTGGGCACCGTCTGGGCGCCACGGATGGCATCGATGGCACGGCGCAGGTCCTGGCCGGTGACCGGGTGGGCATTGCCGGGGCGGCTGTCATCGAACTGTCCGCGGTAGACCAGCCGGTGTGTGTGGTCGAAGAGAAAGAAGTCTGGGGTACAGGCGGCCCGGTAGGCCTTGGCCACTGACTGGTCTGCATCGTACAGGTAGGGGAAGGTATAACCGGCCTGCTTCACCTCGATGATCATGTTCTCGGGGCTGTCGTCGGGGTAGTTGTCAACGTCGTTGCTGTTGATGCCCACGGTGGCAAGGCCCTTGGGCTGATAGTCGCGCACCAGCAGGGCGAGCGCCTGTTGCAGGTGCTTTACGTAGGGGCAGTGGTTGCACATGAACACCACCAGCAGGGCCTGTGCATCACGGAAGTCGGCGAGATTCACGGTCTTGCTGGTGGCGGGTTCGGGTAAGTGAAAATCGGGGGCGAGTGTACCGAGTTCGAGCATGGTGGACAAGGTGCGTGACATGAGTAGTCTCCTAGTGATTGAACGCCCTCAGTGCTGGTAAGTGCCTATCAGTTCGGTGTTGGCCAGCACGTGACCCTGCATGGCCTTGAGCAGTGCCGGTTTGTATACGTTGCCCAGGTCGGGCAGGACGGTATCCAGCGCATAGAGTTTGAAAAAATAGCGATGTCGGCCTACCGGTGGACAGGGACCCCCGTAGCCGGTGCGGTCCCAGTTGGTATGCCCTTGCCGCGTACCGGTGGGCAGGTCGGCGGGCGGAATCGCCTCGGGCAGGCCGTGGCTGTCTGCCGGCAGATTGTAGAGCAACCAGTGGACCCAGGTGAGTTTGGGGGCGGCCGGGTCCGGGGCGTCGGGGTCGTCGACGATGAGAACCAGGCTGCGGGCCTGTTCCGTGACGCCCGACCAAGCGAGTGGTGGGGAGAGGTCCTGGCCGTCACAGGTATAGCGCCGGGGTATGGGTGCGTTGTGTTTAAAGACGGATGAGCTGATCGCAAATGGCATGCTGCGCCTCCTTGTCTCCATGGGGGTGACCCGATGGTCGCCGGATTTGCGCAGTATACCTGGACCGGGCCTGTGTGCCCGTGAATTTGTCTCGCTCAGCCAGTTTACGCGTTCTCACACACAGGAAGAGGTTGGCCGTAGTGATGGATGTTGAGACACTGAGAACGACATGTGCACACACTGGACTGAGCCGTGCCCGATGGCCAATCCGCGTCACCGGCGCAGCTACGTGAGCACTTCCTTACCGCTCCGGCTGCTGTTGGTGAGGACCAGATGAGTGTATATGTGCGGTTCAGAGGGCCCGGCCCGGCATACTCTGTTGGCCACGAAACATGCCGATCTGAGCGGTTCATGGCCTTATGCCGGGTCCTGGAGTGCGTGGATCCGGGAGCTGACGCGGCCGGTGGCGACCGGTGGCGAATGGGGAGGTCTTTGGCTCCGGCAGGTTTATGATAAGATTGGATGTCAGGTGACAGAGCACAATCCTGCAGGTGGGACGCCTGGACATCATCGAAAAGCGGTCTGCAACAGACCAGGGGGAAGGCAATGATGTTGGAGCAAGGTCCAGTCATGGAGCGTCGGGAACAGTCCATGGAGCAGCTCAAGACGCTGCTAAAAACGCGCACCCAGACGTTGTCGCTGTTCAGTGAGCTGGCGGGCAGGCGCCCGTTCAAGCCGGAACCCGC
This sequence comes from uncultured Chromatiales bacterium, assembly GCA_964561765.1. GTDB lineage: Bacteria > Pseudomonadota > Gammaproteobacteria > DATFLL01 > DATFLL01 > CAZLQI01. The sequence goes on along the minus strand of CAZLQI010000003.1, from coordinate 2,141 downwards.
AGTGCAGGAGTTGCTACAGGCCTTCTGCGAGGCCTTGGTCGATTACACCGCCAGCGCCCATTTCCAACTCTACCGCCATGTGCAGAACGGTGACGAACGCCGTCAGAATGTACGTGAGATATCTGAACAGGTCTACCGTCGAATTACCGACGCAACAGCACATATTCTTGATTTTAATGATAAATATGATTGTGAAGATCGCTGCGATGATCTGGCCTGTCTGGCGGATGACCTTTCACGTCTGGGTGAGATTCTTGCTGATCGTATCAACATGGAAGACCGTATTATTGCAGTGATGCGCCAACCCCGGGCGTGATGGTCATCGATCCGGCGTGTGACCAAGATGTATATTGAGGTCGCCGGTGTGTACCTTGTCGCAGCGGAGCGATGTCATCCTCTTCCGTCTTCAAGCCAATACGCAAGCCTCGCGATCATTCTCCAGCGACAGGCTCCAGGTGTCGTCTTTGGCGAGCAGGCGTAGCGCCTCCTCCACACTGAGTTCTTCAACGTCATACACCGGCAATTCGTCGGACATGATGTGCCTCCTTCCTGTATCGTCAATATTAAACTATAGTTAACTTAAAATAAATTTCAAGTATTTGTTGTAACTATATGATATTGCTTTAATTGTATATTTTATAAAGTGGACAATTACACATCGGGAAACGGCCGCACACAAAGGTGTTTGATTTTCAGGCAGGCAGTGAAGCATGTCCGGGTGGACAGCGCTGAACCGGGCTCGGGCCCAGGAAGGAGTGAACCATGACCTATGTCATCGTTATCAATATGGACTATGTCAACCACCCGCCGGATGAGATGGCGACGCTATGGACGGCGATCAAGCAACGTATGCTGGAGGCTGGGTTTATCTGTGACGGGCGTACCTTTGTCATCCATGGCCCGGAGCAGGATGCCTGTCGGATGGCCCGGGGGGTGATTGAGGCGCTGGCCTCTGAACTCGGCCATCACCACCAGCATATCTACCGCTATCTGAAGGATTTCTATGGCTACGATCTGACCTGCACCACCAATCTGATGCTGCCGCCTACCGACGGGATCCGCGTCGAGGAGGACATGACTCCGCGGTAGGATGTGACTGGCAGCAGACCGGGCAGTGGTTCAGCGTTGGGGGAGACGGCCCTGGCAGATGAGGCGTTGGGTCGTGGTGGCGACACGTAATTCAGCGCGTATATGCTCGGTGCGGCCAATTTGCTGGCCGAGGTAGTATCCGAACCAGAAGGTCAGGCAGGAAGCGATCAACAGAGCCAGCCACATCGTCATTCTCCCGGAGTTGTGTGATGTCGAGTACAAGGAGGGGTATGTCTCCCTGTATCGGCCGCACTCCGGTCGGCTTGAGCAGCAGACGTGCGATGTGTGACGTCCGTTGCAGAGTGACGCAGGCGGTCAGAATCTGTCCTTTCTGGTCCGGGTGCGGTTAACCCCGCACATCTCAATCGGGTGAAGGGAGCAGGGGCGGGAGGGGCACAATATTGGTATGGATTATGCTTTGTGAATAGGCAACGACCTGTTGGTGTCGCCGGATTGGCTGGCGACGACAGGATTGAGGACAGCACACGATGTATGGTTCACGTTTCGTGTCGGTATGCCGACGCCTTACGCCACTCAGCCAGCCTGCGCTGGCACGTCAGACGCTGGAACTGCGCGGCAGCGGTGCCACCAGCCAGGACAATGCCGGGCAGGGCTTTTTGCCCGCCTTCCGTGACACGGCCACGGGCCAAGTCTATCCTTCCCGTTTTGCCGATGGCCGCCCGGCCTGTGTGCATATCCTGGAGGGTCTGCCCGCCGATCTCGCGATAACGCGTGATGAGCAAGGCCGGATTTTTGCGGTGAAGTCCTCTGTGGAGCCAGGTTTTGTCCTGGCAGGGCGGTTTTATACCCGTGAAGAGGCGAGCCGGTATGTCAATGCCGTACCGATGCGTGCGCGTGGCTGAGCCGTTTTCCTCGATGGTCTTCTCGTAGTCCCATTTCCGGCGATACGCGCGGTTCCAGGCGGCGCCGCAAAGACGACGGATTACCCCGGCGCCACTCCTCGTGCGCCGCTATACCCTGCATGACCGTTCGGCACCGGACTGGTGTATTGTTGCCCTGGTAACGGGGTGTGCCTGTCCATGGGCGCCGGT
>CAZLQI010000002.1:0-246462 GCA_964561765.1 uncultured Chromatiales bacterium | reverse complement strand
AATTTGGAGCGGGAAACGAGACTCGAACTCGCGACCCCAACCTTGGCAAGGTTGTGCTCTACCAACTGAGCTATTCCCGCAAACCTTACGTGGACCGGTAGTTTAGTCATTGGCTTGCCTGTGTCAACCCGTTGTCATGTTCTGTGACGAGTTATTTCCTACTTTCGCTACCTGAGAGCACGGGCCAGGCCGAGCGCAGGTAGATGACCATCGACCACAGCGTCAACAGGGCGGCGAGATACAACAGCAGGATCCCCACTCTCTTGGTATCAAAGTAGCCGATAGGCTCATGGTATAGCAACAAGACCAGAGCCGCCATCTGGGCCATGGTCTTGACTTTGCCGATAAAGGATACGGCCACCTTGGCGCGTTTACCCAGATTGGCCATCCACTCGCGTAGCGCCGAGATGGTGATCTCGCGACCGATGATAACGGCAGCCGGGAAGGCAAGCACGAGCCCCGGCGTGGTACTGACGAGCAGGATCAGCGCCACGGCAACCATGAGTTTGTCAGCCACGGGATCGAGGAAGGCACCGAAGGCCGACATCAGTCCCATCCGGCGGGCCACAAAACCATCGAGCCAGTCAGTAAAGGCGGCCAGGGCAAAGACGAGCGCAGCGGCGATATGCGATCCGCTGATCGGCAGGTAGTACACCAGCGCGAAAACCGGAATCAGAATGATGCGCAACAGAGTGAGTTTGTTGGGCAGGTTCCACATGATGATGTTGCCCTGGTCGTCAGTGAGTATCGAAATGGAAGGCATCGTAGATACGCTGTGCGAGCTGACGACTGATGCCGTTGAGCCGGGTCAACTCCTCGACACCGGCGCGGGCGACTTCCTGTAGACCGCCAAACTGGCGTAACAACTGTTGACGACGTTTGGGGCCAAGACCCGCGATGTCTTCCAGCACAGAGGTGGTGCGGCGCTTCGCGCGCCGCTGCCGGTGCCCGGTGATGGCGAAACGGTGGGCCTCGTCGCGTATCTGCTGAATCAGGTGCAATGCAGGTGAGTCTGTGGGCAGTATAATCGCGCGATCCTGACCGGACAAGCACAGCGTCTCCAGGCCGGGGCGCCGGCTCGCTCCCTTGGCCACGCCAATGAGCCTCACGGTGCTGATCTGGAGTGCCTGCATGACGGCTTCGGCCTGAGTGACCTGGCCCTTGCCACCGTCGATGAACAAGATATCCGGCAGGCGGGCCTCACCCGCCTTGAGTCGACGATAGCGACGCAACAGCGCCTGATGCATGGCCGCATAGTCATCGCCCGGGGTGATGCCCTCAATGTTGAACCGCCGGTAATCAGACTTGAGCGGACCATTACTGTCGAAGACCACACAGGAGGCCACCGTGGCCTCACCGCGCGTATGACTGATGTCGAAGCATTCCATGCGTGTGGGTGGTGCATCAAGGTCCAGAACATCGCACAGGGCATCGAAGCGGTTTGCCATGGTGGCACGGCTGTTGAGCCGTGCTGTCAGTGCATGCGCAGCATTGGCCGCGGCCAGTTTCACCCAGCGCGCTCGATCGCCACGCACGCGATGGGCGATACTCACCTGCCTGCCAGCCTGTTGAGCGAGTACCTGTTCGAGGAGCGCCAGGTCCTGCGGTGCGCCATTGAGCAGGATCTCATCGGGAATGGCATGCCCACCCTTGCCCTCTGCGGCCAGGTAGTACTGTGGCAGGAAGGCGCTCAACAAACCGGCGGGATCGGCCTCCTCGGTATTGCGCGGAAAATAGGCCTTGTTACCGAGGTTACGGCCCGCACGGATAAAAAAGACCTGCACACAACCGAGCCCCCCCGCCACCGCAGCGGCGATCACGTCCAGGTCCCCACCCTGCCCACTGATATACTGTTTTTCCTGCACCCGGCGCAGAGTACCAATCTGGTCCCGATAGCGCGCGGCCTCCTCGAAGGCGAGTGCCCCGGAGGCCGCCTCCATACGCGTGATCAAATCATCAATCACCTCATTGTCCTTGCCCTCCAGGAACAGAACGACGTGATGGACATCGCGGGCATAGTCCTCCTCGCTCACCAGGCCGACACAGGGTGCGCTACAGCGCTTGATCTGGTATTGCAGGCAGGGGCGCAAGCGATTGCGATAGAAACTGTCCTCACACTGGCGCACAGGGAAGACCTTCTGCAACAAACTCAATGTCTCACGCACCGCCGAGGAGGAGGGATAGGGTCCAAAAAATTGACCCGATACCTTGCGTGCGCCACGGTGAAACCCCAACCGTGGAAATGCGTGACCACTGAGATGGATATAGGGATAACTCTTGTCGTCGCGTAACAGCACGTTGTAGCGCGGGCGCAGCAACTTGATGAGGTTGTTCTCCAGCAGCAGCGCCTCACCCTCGGTGTTGGTTACCGTGATCTCGATCTGGTGGATTTGCGCCACCATGGCCCGGGTCTTGGGATGGGTGATCCGGGTGCGGAAATAGGAGGCAACCCGTTTCTTCAAATCACGGGCCTTGCCGACGTAAATGACCTTACCGTCGACATCGCGCATACGGTAGACTCCTGGTTTGCTGGTCAGGGTCTTGAGAAAGGCCGAGGCGTCAAAACCTGCCTGTGTCGTTGTGCTCATGGCCTCGAGTCCCGGCCTCCACCCGCATCAGGGCGCATCGACGCGTTGACGGGCTTCGCGAAAGACCTGGCGAAACATCGCGGGTGTCAGACGCCGGGTCTGGGTGTTATAGCGACTGCAATGATACGAATCGAGCAACCAGCGCCCCTCGCCGAACTCATGGCGCCGGGCATGACCGAAGGGGTAGTCCTTGAGTTTGAAACCGCACGCCCGCACCACGGCAGCATGGGCAATCCCGCCGAGGGCGACAATCACCGCACCAGGGCGCAAGGCTGCGATTTCAGTGCTCAGGTAGGTGTTACAGGTACGCACCTCCGCACCGATCGGTTTGTTTTCTGGTGGCAGGCACTTGACCGCATTGGTGATGCGACAATCAATCAGGGCCAGGCCATCATCCGGGCTTGCCCCCTCGGACTGATTACTGAAACCGAACTCGTAGAGCGTGCTATACAGGAGGATGCCGGCATGATCGCCGGTAAAGGGCCGGCCACTGGCATTGGCACCGTGCAAGCCCGGCGCCAGACCGACAACCAGCAGCCCCGGGTTCTTGGCACCGAATGCCGCGACGGGTCGACCATGATACGCAGGGTAGTCGCGACGCACGGCCTTGAGGTGAGCGCTGAGGCGTGGGCAGCGCGTACAGCGTAGATTAAAGGTCTGATCTTTCATTAAGATATTACTTTCGATTAATTAAACAACATTTTGATAAATATGGTTATTTATGTTTTCTTAATGAGTTGAAAATAGACTCAGAATAGATCCGATACGAGAACATTTTAACGCAATTCATGCCTGTATGTATCTCATCCAGAGCGGTTGATACGGCACAGGTGAGACGCAGTGATGGCCGAGGGGAGAACGCGAGCGGAAATAGGCAGGGTGTCTTACGCGACCACGGTCCAGCCCGCCAAATAGGTGCGTCGTGACGGCCAGTCCAGCGCACACACGGGGGATAACAAGGGGCCTGCGCGACATCAGACGCTGGCGCTAGTGCCCTCAATGAGGCCATGGCGCACGACCAGGCGCGTCAACTCAATATCGCTTTGTACACCGAGTTTGTCGAACATGCGATAGCGGTAGGTGCTGATGGTCTTGGGACTCAGACAGAGTTTTTCAGAAATACCATTGATGCGCTCACCCTGCATCAACATCAGCATGACCTGCATTTCACGTTGGGAGAGACTCTCAAAAGGCGATTTACCCCGTCCAGGCAACAGCGACAGGGCCAGAGACTGGGCAGTCTCGGCACAGATATAGCGCCGTCCCGCCATCACTTCGCGGATCGCATGCACAATCTCGTCGACTTTGCTGCCCTTGGTGAGATAACCCATGGCGCCGGCATCAAGCAGGCGGGTTGGAAACACGTCATCACGATGCATGGTGATGGCAATCACCTTGGGTTTGAAACCGGTCTGCACCAGTTTGCGCGTCGCCTCCAGCCCACCGATACCCGGCATACTGACATCCATCAGGACCACATCGGGCTTGAGCTTTCGGGCCTGGGTAATGGCCTCCTCACCGCTGCACGCCTCGGCTACGATGGTGATGTCCGTCACGTCATCCAGCAGGCGACGTATTCCCATCCTCACCAGTTCATGATCATCGACTAGCAGTACATCTATCATGCAACCACCCTCGTTTTCCGTGGACGCAGTTAAGATCTTGTTCGTTCTGTCCAGGGGGTGAATCGGACCTTAGCCTAAAAGTCCTGTTTTGTGTACCGATTTGTGCGCAATTTCTTACATTTCGTAATCAATAACCTTTTATATTATAAGGATAATATCAGTCGCTATTACATGGGTTTACATCCGCCAACAGCAACACGCTACGCTTACAGTCACGCAATGGATTTGAATTACATGTAAGAAAAGGGCTTGCCCCTTATTCAGGGTGATGGCATTGTGGACAACGTCGGCACAAGCCAGGGAAAGTGGCGCAGATCATCGGGCTCATCCAGATCATGGCGTTCCGGTAACTCCCACCAACGCCGGCCCATAACGCGCAAACGCTGTCGGGTCAGCGCCGACACCGTATCCGAACCCCAGGGGATATTTTTGAATAATGCCGGCGCCGGGTGGCGCAGTCCCAGGAGGTAATAGCCCCCGTCAGCGGCCGGACCAAGCACAGCGTCTGCACCCTCATCGAGCGCCCGTACCGCCGCCTCTATATCCTCACCCAGCAAGCCTGGACAGTCGCTGCCCACAACGATGGCCCAGGGCCGAGTGTGCAATGCACTGTGCAGCGCATGGGCCATGCGTGCCCCTAGATCATCGCCGTACTGGGTATGGCATTGAATATCAAATGCGTCGACACAGGCGGCAAACACGCCATGTTGCGGATCGGGGGTACACCAGAGCTGAAGGGTGTATCCACTGCACTCGGACAATACACTCAGGGTACGTCGTAACAGGCGTTCGTGCACTGCGGCCGCCCCCGCGGGTCCCAGGAGGGGGATCAGGCGTGTTTTGGTCTGCCCCGGCACCGGGGCGCGGGCGAACACCTGCACGCAACCCCGACTGTCCGGGCTGCGGTTGCTCACCGGTAGAGACTCGCAAGACGGCGCGGATCGACCCCCAGTGCGTAGGCCAGGCGCAGGCCCCACATGAGTACGATGGTACGCAACACGCCGTGCTGCTCCCAGCGGCGGCTGGAGGTAATGACCGGCACACGCAGACACGCTGGGCGTCCTTGCGCCTTGAGCCGATGACACAGTTCGATGTCTTCCATGAGAGGGATATCGGCATAGCCGCCCACGGCATGAAACAGTGCGCGATCGACAAACACCGCCTGGTCACCAGTGGCAATGCCCGTGAGCCGTGAACGCAGGTTCATCAGTCGCTCCACCATGCGCAGTAGCGGCTGTGTACCGCTCAGGCGCACGTCAAACCGGCCCCAGCAGATGCGTGGTGTGGCCAGGGCCTTCACGATGTACTGAGCGGCGGCGGCTGGCACGCGGCTGTCGGCATGCACGAACCACAGCATCGCACCGGTAGCCACTGCGGCACCGGCATTCATCTGTCGTGCCCGCCCACGTGGCTCAGTCAGTACCCGATCGGCGAGTCGCATGGCACACTCAGCGCTCCCGTCATCACTGTCACCGTCTACAACGATCACCTCGTGACCGCTGTGTCGCAGCGGCTGCAAGTCATCCAGCAGGGAAACGAGACCAACGGCCTCATTAAGGGTCGGAATGATAATCGACAGCGTGGGGGGCGCCCGCTCAGCAGCAACTGCCATTGTCGGTTCCGCCATCGTGACGCGCGCCCTTGGTGTCGGCCACGGTGCGGCGCGTGCCGACTGGCGCACAGAATGTGCGGGGTTCTGTGGCCAGTGCCGGTGCAATGCCGATGAAGTCATCCGCATAGGCACCCCCGGTGAGCAGCTGATAGGTACGTTCACATACCGCGATGCGCGCACCGCGCGCAAAGACATGGCCCTCGTCGTCGCGCACCTCGGCGTGGGGGCCGCGGTAGATCACTGCATGACCAAAGTCCAGACACGGTCCCTGCTCCGGCTTCACTGCACTCAGGGTGACCGAACGAAACTCGATACCCTCGACCACCCGCCACGGTTGCATATCCCACTTGTCATAGGCCACGGCCACAAATCCTGCGTCGCAAAAGGCCTGAAGAAAAGCCTCTTCCTGAAAGGCCCCAGAAATACAGCCACTCCACAGTTGCGCATCGCGCTTGAGCGCCTCGGGCACCGATTCGTCGGAGATGATATCGGAAATGGCTACGCGTCCCCCTGGCTTGAGCACACGAAAGATATCGTTAAGTAGTTGCGTCTTGGTGTCATCGCTGACCAGATTGAGCACGCAGTTGGAGATGACCAGGTCCACCGATGCATCGGCGATCAGGGGGCGTTGGCGACGCTGCTCGGCCTCCCATGCCTGCAGGTGTTCCATGTCTTGTAGACAGCGCACGGGATGCGCGGTGAGATAGGTGTCCAGTGCATCCAGGTCCAGGGCCAGGTCCTGGATGTAGCCTTTGAGAAAACGCACCCGATCACCGCCGAGGCGGTGCGCCATCTCGTTCTGGTATTTGCGCGCCAGTACCAGCATGTCATCGGTCATGTCCACGCCGATGACTCGCCCCGTCTCGCCTACCAACTGGGCCGCCATGTAGGCGATCTTGCCACCTCCCGAGCCCAGATCAAGGACCACATCGCCCTCGCGCACATAGCGCGAGGGGTCACCGCAACCGTAATCCTTGTCGATGATTTCCTGCGGCAACTTCTCCAGCAACCCTCGGTCATAGTCCACGGGGCAGCACAACGCCTCTTCGCGTTCCTGTGCCCCTTCAGAATAGCGGGCCACCACAGTCTCACTCACGTTCATGGTTATGTGTCTCCTTGTTCATCCAGTGCACCACCGCAACTCGAGCCCTGCCCGGCGGTACAGCCATAGCAGTGATTCGCCACCATAATCGAATTACCGGCAAGGTCATGTCCCAGCAGATCGCCTACATGCACCTTCGCCCGCCCATCGAGTTGCAACGGTATCCCCAACATCTGATTGAAATCGCAGTCGTAGACCTCGCCCCGCCAGTCGATACTGATCAGGGTGCGGCACATCACTGTGTCCAGATTCTCCTCGCGGTGCGCATCACGCAATAGCTGCATGTAGTCCTGAAACTGACCACGGGAGATCAGGGTGCTGCCAAAGCGCTGAATAGGCATGTTGGTCAATGAATAGAGCTGATCGAAGTGGATATCATAGCGCTCCTGCAACATGCGTTTGTAGTCGGCCTCCAGCGCCACCTGCGGCGGCGGCAGGCTCGGCCCCTGCGGGTTGTACATCAAATTGAGTACCCGCCCGGGTTCCCCCCGACCGTAGCCCAGGGCATTGAGTTGGTGCAGGGCCAGAATGCTACACTCGAAGACACCCTCGCCACGTTGGGCATCTACATTCTCCTGCAGATAACACGGCATAGAGGCGACAATTTCCACCTCGTGTTCGGCCAGAAATTCGGCCGTATCTTCCTGGCCTGGTTCTTCGAGTACAGTCAGGTTACAGCGGTCGATCACCTGTACACCCCGGGTACGCGCTGCGGCCACGAGATAGCGGAACTCCGAGTGCAGTTCCGGTGCCCCTCCGGTGATATCTAGCCGACTCACCCCACTGGCATCAAGCAACGCCAGCACCTCGTCCACGGTCTCATGGCTCATTGCCTCCTTGCGCGTGGGTCCGGCGTTCACATGGCAGTGCAGGCAAGATTGATTGCAGCGATAACCAAGATTGACCTGAACAACCTCTAGCGACTTGCGCGTCAATGCGGGGAAATCACTTTCGACCAGTAAGGGCAATGTGGCGTGCATCGGCTCAGCTCTCCAATTGTGCTATAGAATTCATGTCATTTTTTCCAGGTAGACCGCAAGAAACCCGCCGAGGGTCAAGCAATGAGTAACCGTGTGCTCTACAAACCGGGCCCATACCGAGCCGCTCGGGATGAACACCGCGCTGCGAACCCGCACCGTGCGAGGGACCGGTGATAAGCCTTCGGCCCAGCGTCGCACCTGTGCAATACTATCCCAGCGTGCACCCGCGTAGGCACCGTGGCCCTGTTTCTGGCGGTACAGCAGACTGTGACGGTTGAGTAGCCCCAGCAACACACCATGGCGCGCTACCCGCCACATCTGCGCAACTGCCTGTGCGGGATCACTGACAAAACACAGGCTGGTCACTGCGATAGTGTAATCGTAGCACGTCGCGACAAAGGGCAGTTGTGCCGCCGTGCCCTCGACACTGCTGAGCGTTGCATCGGTACGCCGCGCATACGCGAGCATCGCCCGATCCGGGTCCAGTACGGTGACGTGCAGACCAGCGGCGGCAAATCGATGGCTGAAATGACCGGTGCCAGCGCCGACATCGAGCAGACTGGCGCCATGGCGGGCATGCAACAGCCCGCTAAGCAACCGGAACTCCATCTCGGCGATCCAGCGACCGCGGGGGCTACGGTACCACGCATCATACAGGGCCGGTTCCATTGCGCCGTGACCCACCATCGTCTCACTACCCCTCTATCAACCCCGTACCCAGAGTGGCCATGGCCGCCACCGCCAGGGTAACAATCCAGCTGTACACTTCACGGTAACAATTTGTGCAACCACTTCACCAGCCGCCGCGTCGCTGGGCTGAACAGCCGGGGCGCATAGGCACTGTTGACCGTGCGTCGGTGGATCTGGGCCAGCGTCGGGTAGGCGTGGATCGCGGCAGAAATGGTGCCAATCTTGACGCCCGCCTGCATGGCCAGCACGATCTCGTGGATCAACTCACCGGCATGCGGCCCCAGGATAGAGGCACCGAGGATACGCCCCTTGTGGGTCACGAATTTAGTCATGCCTGTGGAGTCCACCTCGGTAAGGGCCCGATCGATGTCCTTGAATGCAAAGCGCAGTACCGTCGGTTCGATGCCGCGCTCGCGTGCTTGCTGTTCGGTGAGTCCGACCCGAGCCAGTTCGGGATCGGTATACGTAACCCAGGGCACCACGCGATAATCAACTTTCTTGGGAAAGCGGAACACCGCGTTACTGATGACAATACCGGCCTGATACTCGGCCATGTGGGTGAACGGATACGGTCCGCAGACGTCGCCACAGGCGTAGATGTGTTTGCGCGTCGTGCGCAGGCGCGCATCCACCGTCACCCCCCGTGCGTCATACGCCACCCCGGCGGCCTCCAGGTCCAGTCCCGCCACGTTGGGCCGACGCCCCGTGGCCACCAAAATCGCATCCGCCTCCAAGCGTAGACCGTCACTGCATTCGACAATTCTTTTCTCACCCTCACGTGACACGCGCTCAGCGCGGGTCGAGGTATGGAATACAATGCCGCCGGTGGCTCCCTCCTGCGCCAGGGCCGTCTGCAGGGTATCCGCTATCTCGGCGTCTTCCTGGGGCAGAATATGCGGCTGACTCTGTACCACACTGACCGCGCTACCCAGACGGGCAAATGCCTGACCCAGCTCCAGTCCAATGGGTCCACCACCCAGTACCACTAGGCGTTGCGGCAATGTACGCAGCGAGAACACATCCAGGTTGGTGATAAACCCCGCCTGCGCAAGGCCGTGAAGGGGGGGGATGAAAGGCGATGAGCCGGTAGCAATGACGAAACGCCGGGCACGGATCACCCGCTCGCCTACGCGCACGGCATGAGATGAGATAAACGCGCCCCCCTGCCCCAGCAACACCTCACAGCCATAGTCGCGGAAACGTTGTGGATCATCATGCACCTGGATGGCGTCAATCACCGCCTGGACATGATCGTTCACGCGCCCCAAATCGACCTGCGGTACAAGTTCAGGGAGTCCGAACTCCACACCCCGGCGCATGAGGGCAGCAACCCTGGCGGTCTGAATCAAGGTCTTGCTGGGCACACAACCATGGTGCAGGCAATCACCGCCGAGCGTGTCCTGTTTTTCGATCAGCGTTACCGCCAGCCCAAGCTGGGCAGCCACACTGGCTACCACCAAACCGCCAGCACCACCACCAATAATCACCAGATCACGTGGTTTCATGGTCTCTACTCCAAATTAAGATACACAGGGGCCATAACCTGCCCGCTTGGTCGATAGCATCAAGCCAAGCCCGGAGACCGGGTGGGCACACAGACCTGAGCGCCCAGCTCACCGCTCAGCATGGGGGCGCAGAGTCTGTGGCGCGTTTCATGAACGAGCCCAAGCACGCCACCCGTGCGAAGGAATGGCGCAAGTCAACGCTGAACGGGATACTCCAGTTCGTTCCAGCGCGTCATACCACCGCGTACCACGTGTACGTCACCAAAACCAGCCCGTGAGAGTAGTCGTGCCGCCTTGGGCGAGCGTCGATCGGTGCGGCATACCAGCGTTACCATGCGGGTCTGATGCGCACTCAACTCGTCACGGCGTTGCGCAATCTGGTCCAGTGGAATGTTGACGGCTCCTGCGATATGGCCAAGCTCGCCGATGAACTCCTCGGGACTGCGTACATCGACCACCAGCACATCCTCACCCTGGTCGAGACGTTGTTTGAGGGCCTCGACGTCGAGCATCGGGCGTTGGCGCAGTCGGGCAATCAACCTGGGCAGGAAGGCGACCGTCGCGAGCAGGGCCAGGGCCAGCAGGACCTTCTGGATCAGCCCCTGGCCACCCGCCACGGCCTCGCGCCCGGCATAGCCGAGGTAGGTGTAGGCGAATGCCCCCGGTAGCATGCAGATATAGGTAGCTAGAATGTAGTGACTCAGCTTAATCCGGGTTACCCCCAAGGCATAGTTGAGCACGTTAAAGGGGAACAACGGCATCAGACGCACGAAGGCGACAAAACGCCAGCCTTCCGACTCCACACCCTGCTTGATCTGTTTCAACCGTCCTCCGGCCTTGTGTTCGGTCCAGTCGGCGGCGAGATAGCGCGCGAGTACAAAGGCGATGCTGGCGCCAAGGGTGGCACCGGTGAGGTTATACACCGTCCCCAGTACCGGTCCGAACAGCGCACCACCGGCCAGGGTGAGAACCGAGCCGGGAATGAACAACAGGGTGGCAAGGGCGTAGATGAGCATGAATAACACGGGAGCACTCGCTCCTGCACCTTGCACCCAGCGTTCCAGAGCGGCGGCGTCGAGGTGTCCCCGGTAGACCACGGCCAGAACGATACCGGCGACGAGCACCAGCAACAGACCAAGGCGTAACAGTTTAGTCCGCTTCATGGTTACTCTCTTTATTATCGTTGTCCCAGCGACGCGTGTTGATGGCGTACTCGGTGATGCGCCCGATGAAGGGCAGCGCCAGTATCCCCCACAGCCAGGTGCAATGACCCGTATCGCGGAAGGTGTTGATACCGATGATCATATCATCGTGGCCGGCACGCGGCTGCGCACGGTAGGTACCGAACAGGCGATCCCACCAAGGCAGATTGAAACCGAAGTTGCTGTTGGTCTCGTCATCTTCCACCGAGTGGTGCACCCGATGCATGTCCGGTGTGACCACGATCCAGCGCAACACCCGATCCAGCCCCTTCGGGAGGCTGACATTGCTGTGATTGAACATGGCGGTGGCGTTGAGCAGCACCTCGAAGATCACCACGGCGACCAGCGGTGGACCCAGCAACACGATCACGGCAAATTTGATCAGCATGGACAAGATGATCTCCAGGGTGTGGAAGCGGGCACCGGTGGTGACATCAATATCCAGATCGGCGTGATGCACACGATGCAGGCGCCACAACACCGGTACCGCATGCACCATGAGGTGCTGCAGCCAGATGAAAAAGTCCAAGACGATCACTGCGCTACTTACTGCCAACCACGTTGGTAGCGCATAATAGTTGAACGTCCCCCATCCTTGGTGCGCAGCAAATGCCGCCATGCCCACAGCGGCGGCCGGGAACAACAGGCGCAGGACGAAGCTGTTGAGGAATACCAGACCGAGGTTGTTCCCCCAGCGCATCGATTTGGACACACTCAGGCGCCGCCTTGGGGCCAGGAACTCCCACAGTGCCATCACGGCGAATATGCCGAAGAAGAACCCAAGGCGAATGGGCAATTCATGGCTCATGACGAATGCATTCAGACTCATGGTGTATGACCTCGTTGATATCCTATACGTAGAAAACCTTGCCAGCGTGTCAATCGGTGCTAGAATAATCTATTAGAATAATTCAATTGATCTATTGAATATAGGCTAGCTGGAGTGTATTAGTATGTCAACGGGGAATTTCAAACACGAGCTATTTACTCAGTTCGCCTATGTCGGCAAGGCACTGTCCAATGGCAACAGGCTGGAAATGCTGGAGTTTATCGCACAAGGTGAGCGCAGCGTCGAGGCCCTGGCCACCGTGTCTGGCCTGTCGGTAGCCAATACCTCACAACACCTGCAGCAACTGCGCCAAGCGGGCCTGGTCGTGGCCCGCAAGGAGGGCCCCAGGGTCTACTACCGCCTGAGTGGCGACGATGTCATCGTGCTACAGAACGCCCTGCGCGCAACGGCCGAACGCCACCGGGCTCAGGTCAGGGACCTGGTGCAGAGCATCCTGACAGTAAAAGATAATCTGGAACCGGTGGCACGCCGCGAACTGCTGGACCGGGTGCGCCAAGGGTTGGTGACAGTGATCGATGTACGCCCAACCGAGGAATATGCCGCTGGTCACCTCCCCGGTGCCATCAGCATCCCGCTAGGCGAATTGGAAAAGCACGTCGCCACACTCGATCCCACGCAGGAAATCATCGCCTACTGCCGTGGACCGCACTGTGTGCTGGCCTTCGAGGCCGTGTCCGCACTGCGCAAACAGGGCCTGCGGGCGCGTCGACTGCAGGACGGTTTTCCGGAATGGGTGGCCGAGGGACTGCCTGTCGACAGGGAGAGGGGGCACTAACCCGTCCTGCACGCTGCTTGCCCGGTCTCACTCGCACACCAGGGGTTTACATTGTTCAACCGCGGTGTCAATAAACAGTCTGATCTTGGCGGAAAGGTGTCTGCGGTGCGGGTACATCGCAAAGATACCCACTGGATCACACGCATACGCGGACAGCAAACGTTTCAGTCGCCCCTGGGCAATGTCTTCGGCCACCGCGAAAGAGGGCAGATAACCGATGCCATGGCCCGCCAGCAGGAGTACGCGGGCCGCACGGGCACTGTTGACCACGATTTGCGCACTGACCTCGATGTTCACCGCGTCCGTACCGTGCCCGAGTATCCAATGACGACCCCCGGGATAATTGCTGTCGAGCACACAGGCGTGCTCTGCCAACTGCCCGGGATGCGTCGGTTCTTCACACCTGGCCAGATAGTCCGGCGCCGCGCACACCCACATGGACATGCAACCCAGCCGACGTGCCACCAGGGATGACTCGCTCAGATTGCCAATACGAATTGCCACATCAATGCGCTCTTCCACCAGATTGACAAACCGATCGGTCAACTCGAGCGTTAACCTGACGTCGGGAAAGCGTTGGGAGAAGTCCGAGACCGCAGGCATCAAATGCAGCTCCGCAAACATCGTTGGCGCCGTTACACGCAGCTCACCACGGGGCCTGACCATGGTGGACTGTACCTCGGCATCCAGCTCATCGAGTTCATCCAGCAATGGTCGACACCGTGCATAGTAGCCTTGGCCACTGCCGGTGGTGGTGACACGCCGGGTGGTGCGATGCAACAGCCGCACACCCAGACTCTCTTCCAACTGGCTGATCTGCTTGCTGATCTGCGCCTTGGATACCCCGAGACGACGTGCCGCTTCCGAAAATCCCCGCGCCTCCACGACGCTCACGAAGGCCCGCATGCAACCCAGTTTATCCATGCCGGTTCACACTGTTCACTGATTACAGACAGTGTATCAACAATTCGTCATATTGTTTATATGCTCACCATACCCAATACTCTCTGCATAGAATAAACACCCCACACTCCAAGGAGAGCGATGATGAGCGAACAGAGAACCAACACCTTGCGTGACGCCGCACAACTGATTGGGCGTATACTGCTTGCCCAGATTTTCATCATTGCAGGAATCGACAAGATCATCGGCTATACCGGCACCGCGCACTACATGGCGGCCTATGGAGTGCCCACCGCACTGCTGCCACTGGTCATCGCACTCGAGATCGGCGTCGGTACAACCTTGCTGCTTGGCTGGCATACCCGGCTCTCGGCATTTGTTCTGGCCGTGTTCTCTCTGGCCGCAGCAGTCATCTTCCATCACCAGGTCGCCGAGCCCATGCAGATGGTGCTGTTGATGAGTGATCTCGCCTTTGCCGGCGGCCTGTTGGTCGTCTGCGCGGTCGGTGGTGGCCATCTAAGCCTCGATACGCGCAAGGCACCCACCGAGGGCGTCACGCCAGGATGATCCCGAGCACTGCAACAACACATTGACGAGAGAATCGCCCGTATTTAACCGGAGGTAACAACCATGACTGAAAAAGCGGTAATCACTCAAAAAGCCCCCTACGCCACCCCGGTGGAGGCCGGCAAGACCTACTACTGGTGCGCCTGTGGGCGCAGCAAGACACAACCCTTTTGCGATGGATCACACGAAGGAACGGGGATTGAGCCAGTAGCCTTCACCGCGCAGAAGACCGACACCGTACATCTGTGTGGTTGCAAACAAACGGCTACCCCGCCCTTTTGCGACGGTACCCACGAGAAGCTGTGAGGCGCAGGATCCGGCGTTCATTGACGCGGGCGCCGGATCTCTTCGGTACAGGCCGTCACCCCCGATCATACGCCATCGTCGTCGATGTCCGCACACTGGCAGGGCAGAGTCCCATCGGCAACCGAGTCACTTTCTGGCCAGTGGGGCCACCGCCAGGTACCTGCAAGCGGATGTCCCAGTGACACCAGTCTCCCTGCCCGGGGGTACATTCGATGCACTCATTCGGGGGGGAGGGACGCCCCCGCGCCGTGCTCAAGGCATTGCCCGGGTTGAGTCGTAGGGGATTCAGGGGCACCCCTACCACCCCGTGTAAAACGCTACATTTCTGAGGCAGTTTACGACACCACCCATCCTCTGCGTTCACTGTATTGCCAAACGCGAAAACCATGCGCCAATAGGCCCTTACACTTGACTCTGGCAGGCTTCCCAATTAGATTAAATGCTCATTTAAGAATGAACATTTAATCCCTTTCCATGCGTTTTATTCGTCCCGTCATTGAGCTGGCCAATGCATCACCGTGGTGTAAATGTTATTTTTCCGATGTCAATCGCTGGGGTAAGGACATCACGGAACCGTCATGATGCAGGACGGCGCGTGGCCCAAATACAGGCCAGTCAACCCCCTGCCCCCCATCTGCAGATGACCTGCCTGAAAATACCCTATCCGAAGATATCGGAGCCAGCGCATCGTGATACCACAACATCCAACGCTATACCAAACGAGTGCGCCTGGGCCACCCCAAACACGAACACATTATCCACCACTGTTGCAATGCTCCACCGAGGATCCTGGTCATGAGTTCCAGAAAAACGCACCTCGTGCGCCGTATCATTTACATGCTCCTCTTCATCACCCTTGTGTACGGCGGGGTGATCGGTTTTAACCGTTTCATGGGCGCCAAGATACTCGAGGCGATGGCCTCCATGCCCCAACCTGCGGTGAGCGTCTCGGTGGCCAGCGCCAAGTCCCAGACCTGGTCAGAGGAGATCCGTGCCGTTGCCAGCCTGAAAGCCGCACAGGGCACCATGCTTGCGGCCCAGTCTTCAGGCACCATTACCGGTCTGTATTTCAAATCGGGGCAAACCGTCAAAAAAGGCCAGTTGCTGGTACAACTCAACGACAATGTCGCACGCGCCAAACTGGCCGCGGACCAAGCCAGATTCGCCAACGCCAGATTCAAACGGGATCGCCAACGCAAACTGTACACTCGTCAGGCAACCAGCCAGGCTGCTCTGCAATCTGCGCAGGCGACATATCACGAAGTGCAGGCAAGCGTACAATCCGATCAGGCCACTCTCGACAATCTCCAGGTTCGGGCACCGTTTGACGGCTATCTCGGTATACGTGCAGTGAGCCTCGGGCAATTCATCGCTGCGGGTCATGGTGTGGTCGATATCCAGCAATGGCGCCCGCTGCGCGTGGCATTCACCATTCCGCAGCGCGATCTGTCCAGAATTAGCGTGGGAGACGACATTAGTCTGACGGTGGGCGGTCTTGCTGATACCACTTTCAGCGGGCGTATTACTGCCATGGGGGCGGCCTTCGCCACCAACACACGCACGATCGCCGTGCAGGCCCAAATTGAGAATGCCAAAAACACCTTGCGTCCCGGCATGTTTGGTGAGGTGATTGTGCGCCTGGCCAAACAGATCCGGGCCATTATTGTGCCCAGGATCGCGATCACCTATAACAGCTACGGCAAATATGTTTACCTCATCAAGGACAGTGATAAAGGCAAGATTGCCGAACAACGCAGTGTTCAGACGACAGGCACACGCGGCGCGATGGTGGATATTGCCCGCGGTATCCAACCCGGTGATGTCGTGGTCGTTGCCGGTCAGGTCCATCTGTATCCGGGTGCTCGGGTCAAAATCGTGTCACTGCCTGCCTCGTTGAAGGCCGTCACCCCTTCGACCTCAGGGAGCTAAACCATGTCCCGGCATCTCAGTAACACGCGCTGGACCGATCTCTTTATCCGTCGCCCCGTTCTGGCGGTGACTTTGGCAGCGGTGATCGCCATACTCGGCGCCTTTGGCCTGAGCCAGCTCACCGTGCGCGAATATCCGGCACTCACGTCTACCGTTATCAAGGTCGGCACCTCCTACCCCGGCGCCAGTCCGCAAACCGTACAAAGCTATATCACGCAGCCATTGAGCCGAGTGCTTGGCAGCGTTCCCGGGCTGGATTACATGACGTCGAGCAGCAGTCAGGGTACCTCGCTCATTACGCTGTATATGAAACTCAACACGAGTTCAGATAGCGCATTGACCAACTCACTGACCATGATAAGACAAGTGGAAGCGCTCTTGCCTCAGGGCAGTTTTCCACCGGTCGTCACCTCGTCTGCGGGTCGTTCGACTGCACTGATATACATCGCCTTTTACAGTCCCAACCACGCGATGAGCACCTCGCAGATCGTTGACTACGTCGTGCGCAATGCACAACCTCTGTTACAAACCGTCCCCGGTGTGTCGCAGGCACAGATACTCCCGTCAGGCGCCTCCGGTGGCAACGGCAACAATCAGGCAGTGCGTGTATGGTTAAGCCCAGGCAAGATGACGGCACATGGTGTCACGGCCGCTGACGTTCGTGGCGCACTCGTCGCACAAAACGTCGTGGCCGCTATCGGCAAGACTGAGGGAAAACTCATTACCGTACCACTGTCCAGCAACCTCGGACTCACCTCGGTGCGACAATTCGCCAACCTCGTTGTCAAAACCATCGACGGCACACCCGTCTATCTCAAGGATGTAGCCCGCGTCGAACTGGGAAACGAAAGCTATACCTCTCAGTTTTATTTCAACGGCAAACCGGCCGTTGCCATCGGCATTCGCACCACCCCCTCGGCGAACGCACTCAATACCGCACTCGGCGTCAGCCAAAAACTGGATAGTCTGCGCAAACACCTGCCACCGGGTTTGAAGGTTGGACTGCCCTACAACGCAGCTAACTTCATCCACAGTTCGATCGTTGAAGTCGCCATCACCATCGGCATCACTCTGACGGTCGTGGTCATGGTCATCTTTCTCTTTATGGGTTCTCTGCGTGCACTGCTTGTCCCGGCACTGGCGATTCCGCTTTCACTCGCGGGGGCCGGATTCTTTATGTACCTCATGGGTTACTCCTATAACCTGTTGACCCTGCTCGCTTTCGTTCTGGCAATCGGGTTGGTTGTCGATGACGCTATTGTCATGGTCGAAAATGTGCACCGGCATATCGAAGAAGGTCGATCCGGATTTCAGGCCGCGGTATTGTCTGCACGTGAACTTGCCTTACCCATAGTCGTTATGTCGACCACATTGGTCGCCGTATTCCTGCCTGTCGCCTTTTCCGGCGGGCTCACAGGTATTTTGTTTTCCGAGTTCGCGTTTACTATCGTCTTTGCCGTGCTCATTTCCATGGTGATCGCCCTCGTTCTCTCTCCCGTACTCAGTGGTACACTTCTGCGCAAAACACCTGCCCATGGACTTAACCATTTTCTCAATGTTACCTTTAAAAGGTTCAACCATGCTTTCGATCGTTCGCTGCACAGTTTTCTCGAATTTCCCTCGGTAGGTTTGATCTTTGTCATCGCCACCTTTATCGCCGTGTATTTTCTGTTTACGGGTGTACGCCATCAACTCGCGCCGCCACAAAACAGCGGCATTATCTTCACCCTCGGCACGGCACAACCGACGGCGGCGACGGGCTATATTAATGCCTATGGAAAACAGGTGCTCAATACACTGGATTCTTTCCCGGAGAAACAGCGAACATTCATGGTCACCGGTTTCAGCCCTACCGGCGTAGGCAGCAACAGCCTCATGGCCGGCATGCAGCTCAAGCCCTTCAGCGAACGGACCAAAACAGCGACCGAACTCAAACCACAGGTCCAGGCCAGACTCGGTAAAATCGCCGGCCTGAAGGCAGCGGCCTTTACGCCACCGCCGCTACCGGGTTCGACCGGAATGCTACCAGTCGATTTCGTGATCACCTCATCCGCCTCGTATAACGATCTCGACCGTATCGCGAATCAGCTCATCGGCAAAGCCCGAAGAAGTGGTAAATTTCTCTTTCTGCAACAAGACCTCAAGATCGATCAACCCCAGCATGAACTGGTGGTCAACCGTAAGCTGGCCGCCAACCTTGGCATCGACATGAGACAGATCGCGGCCAACCTTCAACCCATGCTCTCCGGTGCCTACGTCAATCGTTTTACCATGAATGGATACGCCTATCAGGTCATCCCCGAGGCACCGCTCAACTTTCGCAATACGACCCAAGCACTGGATAAAATCCACGTTCGTGCGGCCAGCGGTACCCTCGTGCCACTGTCTGCACTGGTCAGTTTCAACAACCGGGTCATTCCGGAAAGTCTGCCGCAATTCGATCGTCTCAACAGCGTCAGCATTCAGGGCGTACCCTTCCCTGGCGTATCACAAGGCGCAGCGCTCGACTTCCTCCAACAGGCAGTACATGAGATATCACCGACTGCCACGGTCAACTACGGTGGGTCTTCCCGCCAGTTCATCCAGGAAGGCCATACCTTCATGGTCTCTGTTGTACTCGCCCTGGTACTGATCTACTTGCTGCTCTCTGCGCAATTCAACAGCTTCCGTGACGCACTCATTGTCATGTTTACCGTACCCATGTCAGCAGCTGGCGCATTGTTATTCATGACGCTCGGTTTTGCCAGTCTGAATATCTATACCCAGATTGCCCTGATCACGCTCATTGGATTGATCACAAAACAGGGTATTTTGGTGGTGCAATTCGCCAATGATATTCAAAAAAATGAGCCGCTCAGTCTACGCGAGGCCGTGGAAAAAGCCGCCAGCATCCGTCTGAGACCCATCCTCATGACTACCCTGTCCATGGTATTCGGTGTAATTCCGCTGATTCTGGCCAGTGGTTCCGGCGCCCCAGCACGCAATCAACTTGGCATCGTCATTGCCGCTGGTCTTGGCCTCGGTGCCCTGTTCAGCCTGTACATCGCACCATTGATGTACCTCTACCTGGCCAAGAACCATGCCAAGATCGCGGCGAAGGATGCCGTTCAGCAGGAGGAACTCGTGCGTTTAGACGCTGACTAATCGCGCCGTATTGTATCTGCAGGCAGACACCATTATGGAACGTGCAAGGCAACGGGAGACATTATTTTCTCGCGCCCTTTGCAGCGTCTCATAGTCCACAACAGATCGGCCTTACCGAGGGCAGGGATAATGAGATCATTGCCCCTCTCGGGCATCTCCTGGTTTGTAAAAATTTGTGCGCAGACGAAACACACTCTCACACAGGCGCCGCTGTAACTATTCTAGTTGTTGATTTCTGGTTATTCCAAAAGCTGCCATATTCAGACTGGCGTGTCATTCACAGCTTCACAATCGGGTGTTCTAGTATGGAGCGTTTCATGGATATGGTGCAGGCATGTGCCGCAGAGGTAACGGAAATCATGCCCTGGGATCTGGTAGAACGTATGCAACAGGCAAGACCGTTACTACTTGATATCCGTGAACCCTATGAATTTTCCGCCATGCACATCAAGGGAGCCTTGAATGTACCACGAGGCATCCTGGAGACGGCTTGCGAATATGGCTATGAAGAGACCCTTCCAGAGCTCTCGGCCGCCCGCAAGCGCGATATTGTGGTGATATGCCGTTCAGGTAACCGCAGCGTACTCGCCGCACACGTCATGCAACACCTGGGTTACCAACAGGTCAGTTCTCTCAGGACAGGCTTGCGAGGTTGGAACGATTATGAACAGCCACTGGTTGGCATGGATGATTGTGCAGTCGACATCCAGGTGGCCGATGACTATTTCAGCGTAAAGTTAAATCCGAAACAGATGAAACCAGGGCCATAGGTCCTATGGCCCTGCTCCGTCTACCACCATCGCTACCGACGAGGGTGGGCAGCGATAAATGCCCGGATCACTGCGTGCAGTTATATTATGCGCAATAGTGCATAGATTACGGCACCGAATACTAAACCGATCGGCAATGTCACAATCCACGCAAATCCGATGCCTGCCGCCACCCGGCGGTTGAGTGTACCGTCACTGCTGCCCGAGCCCGCCAATGCACCGCCCACAACCTGTGTGGTCGACACCGGCAAGCCATTGAAACTGGCCGTACCGACCAACACCGCGGTGATCAGACTCGCAATCAAACCGGGGCGACGGTGCAATCGTGCGAGACGAACCCCCAGCGTGTCGGCGATCCGGCGTGCACCAAATAGACCACCTAGCAGCATAGCCGTACCCGCAAGGCTCACCGCAATTTGCGGATCGATCGTGCCGATAGGAAGAAGCAAAGCAGCCATCTTGGGGGTATCATTCATACCGCGCGAAAAACTCACCAGACCCGCAGCGATAAAATGTACCACATCCGCGCGGGGCCAGACCCGTCGCAGCACCGGGTACAGGCCGCGTTGTTGACATTTTTCCGCCTCATCCAGCACCATGGTATTGGATGAGTGCAGCAACATGCCCGCGGCATCCGCTGACGGGATAACACCCTGACGGGTATCGATGCAAACACAATGCTCCACGGTGGGCCCGGAACGACGGCGCAACCATTTTGCCAACAGCCAGGCCGGTATAAAGGCGATGATGGGACTGGCCAGCAACGGCAACAAGATGGAGCTGTCCAAGCTGGAGAAATTCACTGCCGTACCCACGGCGATCATGCCAACCCCGACCATCGCCCCGACGAGCGCATGGGTCGTGGAAATGGGCCAACCGCGTGCCGCCGCCAGGGCAACGGTCAACATGGCACCACTGGCCACGGCAATTCCGAAACGGAAGTTATCGACTACCAGTTCCGGCACCAAACCCTTGCCGGTAAAGGCCACAAGCAGTGCATGTGCCAACCAGGCCGAAGACAGTGCGCCCAGCAAGGTCATCAGACTGCCCCAGATCAGACAGGTCCAGTAACCCGCCGTCGCAGTGCTGTATAGGCTGGCCACACCCTTAAAATTATCGTTGGCACCATTGGCAGCGGCGAGTGCCAGAACCGCAATCAGAAGCACATATTCCATATATCACCTCGGATGGCGAGCCACTTTCTGTGTGCAGCCTGGAGGGTTATAAAAAAGCAGGATATCCATGAAGAGTATGGGCAATGATCCTGTCTATTTTAACTGTCTTTAGCTTCCATATTTCTGCTTTCGTATTAGCTCACGACTTGTGTACATGTAGCGCACCTGCAAAATCCCTTTGCCGGTGCGGGCACCAAGATGGCTGCGATTAGCGGCCCAGTTTTTCTGTGATGGCGGCAACCACTACCTCACTGGAGGTAGTGTTGATGTTGAGAAGATTACCCAGTTTCGCATAGAAATCGGCTAGCGGAGCGGTCTTTTCGTTGTAGGTATCCAGGCGCTTGCTGATGGCCGCTTCAGTCTCGTCGTCACGCTGGATCACCGGGCTACCACACTTGTCGCAGACACCCTCCACCTTCGTGGGTTTGCTCTTGACGTTGTAAATTTCCTGGCAAGCTGAATTGGAGCAAGTGCGCCGAGTCGTCAGGCGGTCAAGGATGACTTCATGGGGCACGTCCAGGCTCACTACGAAGTCGAGCTGAATGTTGAGCCTGGTCAACAGGGCATCCAAGGCCTCGGCCTGCGGGATAGTACGGGGGAAACCGTCCAGAAGAAAACCGCTGGCACAATCGGCCTCCTGCAAACGCTCTTCCATGATGCCCATGATCAGATCATCAGGCACCAGATCACCGGCCTTCATGAAGGCATCGGCCTTCTTGCCGAGGGCCGTACCGGCCTTGACCGCACCGCGCAAAATATCCCCCGTGGATATCTGTACCGAACCATCGATAGCAGTCAGCAGCTTGGCAACCGTACCTTTACCTGCACCGGGGGCACCCAACAGAATCAATCTCATGCTTGCATCCTTTGTCAATTTAATAGAGGTATAAACGCCGCTTAGTCAGCGAACGGATGTCCTGAAAGCACATCACGCGGACAAGAGCAGAATGGGGGGGTAATTTATCGCATTTGTCCGACAGTATCCAACATTGTTTGGGAAACAGGGTCAGAGCGATATGTACATCGGATAGATTCGTGCGATATAAACGCTACACCGTAGATGTACGGCTGGAGACGCGCGCGCTCTAACGTCACAGATAGGGTCCTCTTTGCGGGGTCTCATGCATAGGGTTCAGCCTTGTCAAAGTGCACAAGGGGACGTGACAGAGTCTCACTGGAAATGGGTTCTGAAGCCGATGTGAAAGATGGCGCGATCGCGCAAAGCATTGAGTCCCATATTCTGTTTGACGGGAAGTTGCACCGAGGCCTCCAAAACATAGTTTATAGTGACAAATTGCAACCCAGGACTGACAAACCACTGAGTGCCACCGCTGTTGCTGACATCCTGACCATTCATGCGATTGCGTTCGGTGTGGATCAGGTTCGTCTCCAGTACGCCATACAGAAACTTCGGCATCCCGGCACCCAGATGACGTGGCCAGAGACGATATTGTAATGAGCCGTCAAACGTGGTGACGGCGCCTGCCCGATAGCCATCGTGCGTACCGGTCGCCTGATAGGTGGCATCGACATCAACCTCCCACGCCAGGGTCTGATAGGTGACGATGACGCCGCCAAGGCCACCCCAGCTGCCGGTTCCATTCTGGAACAGACGGGGTAGCTGACCATACCGGTCGGATGCATTGCTGCGCCCGGTAGGGGCTATTATGCCAAACAGGGGCGCCACACGCAGTGATCGCCCGATACCATTGACTTGAAACAGAGTATAGCGCGCGAACAACTTGGTGTCGCCGATACCCGAATCGGTGCGGCGAATGCGGCCCATTGAGGTGGTTGCCCATAGTGTCTTGTCCAGAAACAACGGGACGGCAGCAAACAACGTGAGCTTACCGCTGAGACCATAGGCAAGGACATTGCCCAGCACATCAATATGTATGTTTCGATTAGGGCGGATAGAGTTGTCGTAGCGGTGGCGCTGAATGTATTGCTGGCGCAACAGCAGTTGTCCCTTGGCCACCGGCAGGGCGGTATTGAAGGTGATTGGACCGGCCGAGGCCAGGGCCGGGAGCAACCAGGCAAGCAACGACAGGGCCTTTGCGCTTGTGTGCCGCTGCAATGTGGTGATTCGTATCAGTTTCATGCTCATGAACTCCTCGGGGTATCATTCGATCCGGTGACCGGGTCTCTGGGTGCGACAGCGGAGTTCATACCGTAGTACCTGGAGTCAACCCCATGTCAAGTCTGCGACGAGACTCTTGACATGGAGTTGACTCCATAGAATAGCCTTTCTATTGTCTCATCCGAATCTATATTCGCAAAAGGGGAAGCCTTATGAGTAACCATGCAGATGAGCATCATTCGTTTGCCCTGACCTTGGTACTGATCTTGTTCGGATTCGCCATGGTATGGGTCAGTCCGTCTCCGTCACAAGCAGCAGTGCCAACTGCGCCCGGTTCGACTTATCCCGCAAACGCTTACGTGGTGCAGGTGGATGGATTGGCCTGTCCGTTCTGCGCTTACGGTATCGAGAAACAGTTCAGTCATCTTTCCGGCGTCACTCATACCAACGTCGATCTCGCCAGTGGTGTGGTTATCGTTCACGTCAAAGCGGGTACCCGCTTTGATCGAGCGCAGATCGTCAAGACCGTGAAAGCAGCAGGGTTCAGTTTGAAAAAAATCGTTGCTGAACCGCCCCGATAGCAATGAGGTTCTCGCCGGGCCAAGTGGATTACCGCCCTCTGCAGTTCACCTGTGTCCCTATCCGAATCAATGCGCATGCATCGCTAACCGGGTGTCTAAACAAAAAGAAAATGGCCGCTGAACCCCCGGACATCTCTATCTCAACGCCCCGAACAAGGCCTGGTAGTTGCGCAGAGTCGTCTCGGTAACGGTCGCAATCGATTCTTCACGCAGTTGGGCGACACATTCAGCGACGTGACTGACCCAGGCGGGTTGGTTGGGTTTGCCACGATGAGGAACGGGCGCGAGGTAAGGGGAGTCGGTCTCAATCAGATAGCGGTCGGCAGGCATGTTGGCAGCAACCGCCTGCAGAGTTTTGGCACTGCGGAAGGTCACGATGCCGGAGAAGGAGATATAGAAGTTGAGTTCCATGGCGGCACGCGCGGTGTCCCAGTCCTCGACGAAACAGTGCATCACGCCACCAACCTCGTCGGCCTTTTCTTCGCGCAGTATGCGCAAGGTATCGGCGGCGGCGTCGCGCATGTGGATGATGAGCGGTTTACCGGTTTCCCGCGAGGCGGCGATGTGTTGGCGAAAACGCGCGCGCTGCCAATCCATATCCTCGTCCTGGCAGCGAAAGTAGTCCAGGCCGGTCTCGCCGATGGCCACCACATTTAGATCGGCGGCCAGTGCAATCAGCGTGTCGGCATCGGGTTCCTGCCCCTGCTGATACGTGGGGTGCACACCGACCGAGGCGGAAATCTGCGGGTAGCGTTGCGCGATGCCAAGTACATCGGGAAAGTGTTCCAGATCGATGCACACGCACAGCATGTGGCCGACACCGGCACTACGCGCCGCGTCGAGGGCGCCATCGAGTTTGCCGTCATAGCCGGACAGGTCGAGACGGTCGAGGTGACAGTGGGAGTCTATCAGGAACATAATGGGTAATGGGTAATGGGTAATGGGTAATGGGTAATGGGTAATCAATTATGCGTGTGGGTGGCGCACGTACAATATGTACGCGGTTCAGGATGGACTGAGTCGGAGCACTTACATGGTATGGGTCTGGCGGTCTGATTTCAGTGCGCCTGCCAGATAGGTTTCTATCTTGTTGCGGGCCGCGCCTCCGTCCTGATCGCTGAATTGTACCCCAATGCCGGCGGCACGGTTGCCTTGCGCGCCTTTGGGAGTCAACCAGACGATCTTGCCGGCCACAGGAAGCTTCTCGGTCTCTTCCATCAGCGTGAGCAGCATAAAGACTTCATCGCCAAGCTTGTAACTCTTGCCGGTAGGAATGAACAGGCCCCCGTTCTTGATGAACGGCATGTAGGCGGCATAGAGCGCGCTCTTGTCCTTGATCGTAAGCGAGAGAATACCCTGACGGGGTGGTATCTTGGGCGTAGTCATTGTGTATTATAGTTTACCTGATATAGTCCATTCGCCCTGTGCACATTGGTCTTGCGCTTTGACCGGTGTGTACAAGACCTCAACGCCGGCGCTGCGCACGGTGTGGCACCGTGGCCACCCGGGCCCACGGACTCAGCAACGATTCCAGCACTAATTGGGCGTTGGCTTGGCCGCGGGCGGCACGCATTGCTTCATGCAGCGTGTCCAGATAACGAAACAGCCACCGCGAGTCTACTCGCTCCCCCATATCTTGCAATGCATCGCGTTGATCACGGTTGCTGATGGGTGCCTGTCCATCCAGTTGCAAACGAATCAGATCCGTCACCCAACGATACAACCAGTATAGCGGTAGATCCAGCCCGAGTTTGAGCCAGTCCTGTGCGATGGCAATGGGATCGTGTGTGCCTGCGAGCACGCCTTGCAGCGCCTGCAGCATCGTCTGGCGCTGCGCCAACGCACCCTGTTCGGCAAGCGCATGGGCGGCCAGAGGTGCCCCACCGGTCAATTCCAGCAGCAGGGCGCCCTCCTCCTCGCCGAGTCCGTTCTCGGACTGTGCGCGTAGCCAGCCCAGGGCCGTATCGCGTGCGGGAGACTGCATGGTGAGACGCTGACAGCGGCTGCGTATCGTCGCCGGCAGGCGCGTCGGTTCATGACTGCACAGGCATAACAGCGTATCGGAGCGGGGTTCCTCCAGAGTCTTGAGCAAACTGTTGGCTGCCGCCCGGTTCATCGCCTCGGCAGGGGACAGAATGGCAATTTTGTAGCCGTTGTATTGACTGGTCAGTCGCAGTGAGGCGATCAGGGCACGCACCTGATCGATCTTGATAGCCTTGCCCGGCTCCTCGGGCATGGCCTCGAGGTAGTCCGGGTGTGAACCGGCGGCGAGCAAGGTGCAACTGCGGCATTGCCCGCAGGCCAGGCCCTGTGCATCGGGTTGGGCGCACAGCAACGCGGTGGCAAAGGCACGGGCAAAATGGTACTTGCCCAGTCCCGCCCTGCCCGTGAGCAATAACGCATGTGGCAACCGACCCTGGTGCACTCGGGCCTGCAAGGTCGCCCAGTCCACCTGTTGCCAGGGTAGCAGGTCGCTCATGCCGTCGCGCCCCAGTGCGCGCAGATCCGCTCCAGCGTAGCACTCAACTGTGCCTGCACCTCGGTTAATGGACGATCAGCGTCGATCACCGCCAGTCGCTCCGGTTCAGCGGTTGCAATCGCCAGGTAGGCTTGGCGCACGCGGTCAAAGAAATCGGCCTGCTCGCGCTCGAAACGGTCCGGGGCACTGCGTCGTCCGGCGCGGACACGTCCGATGTCCACCGGCAGGTCGAGCAGCAGGGTCAGATCGGGGCGCAGACCACGCTGAACCCAGTGCTCCAATGCACTGATGCGTGCCTTGTCGATATTTCGCCCCCCCCCCTGGTAGGCATAGGTGGCATCAGTAAAGCGATCACACAGCACCCACTGTCCTGCTGCCAGCGCCGGGCGGATCACCTCGGCCAGATGCTGGGCACGGGCAGCAAACATCAGCAATAGTTCTGTATCGGCACACATCGCCTGCTGGCGATGGTCGAGCAACAGTGCACGGATGGCCTCACCCAGTGTTGTACCGCCAGGCTCGCGGGTGGTGAGTACCGACACGCCATGTCGCACCAACCAATCACGGATGAAGGCCAGGTTGGTGCTCTTGCCCACGCCTTCACCGCCCTCAAGCGTGATGAACCGACCGCTCACGGATGGGCACCCGATTGCGTGTGTGGCGGATGGGAGTGCGAGTGGACTGGCAGGGATGCCTTCCCGGTCGTTGATGTAGCGCCTTTATCGTCTGCCAACATCTTCGTGCGCGGCGTTGAGGTATAGGACGAAAACGGGTGCTCCCGGTCATCAATCTGGTATTTGATGACCGCACGGTCGTGTTCCTTCAGCGTGTCGGAGAACTGATGGCTACCATCACCGCGGGCGACGAAATACAAGGCCTTGCCCGGGGCGGGATGCATGGCGGCGCGTAACGAGGGCAGTCCTGGCATAGCGATGGGAGTCGGCGGCAGACCACGGTGGCGATAGGTGTTGTAGGGGGTATCGCGCCGCAGATCGGCGCGGGTCAGATCGCCATGGTACTGCATGCCCATACCATAGATCACGGTCGGATCGGTCTGTAGCCGCATCCTCTTCTCCAAGCGTCGGATGAACACGCCGGCGATGCGTCGGCGTTCGCTGGGAAGGGCGGTTTCCTTCTCGATAATGGAGGCCAGAATCAGCGCGTCATAGGGTGTCTTGAGCGGCAGACCCACCGCGCGATGCGCCCATTCCTGCTT
Organism: uncultured Chromatiales bacterium; assembly: GCA_964561765.1. Classification (GTDB taxonomy): domain Bacteria; phylum Pseudomonadota; class Gammaproteobacteria; order DATFLL01; family DATFLL01; genus CAZLQI01. Next base: position 218,383 of record CAZLQI010000002.1, on the reverse strand, counting down.
GAGATGCTGCTGCATCGTTCGATAGGCACGTTGCAGAAAGGCAACATCGGTCGTGCCACGTGGGAAATGGTAGGTATCCGGATAGAAGCGACCCTCGGGGTATTCGCCGGGCCAACCCAGACGGCGCATGATGGCGGCGTACGACAGGCCCTTGAGGGTATGCACCAGCACCGGGTCGTGGGAGACGGCATCCATGACTTCGCGGAAGGTCCAGCCATCGACGAGGGTGAGGGAATACTGGATCACCTTGCCGCTGACGAGTTGTGTGAGCAGCTGCGCAGGAGTAATGCCGTTTGCAATGAGGTACTCACCGGTCTTGATGTGATCTGCGACGCCTTGCACACGGGCCATCCAGGTGAAATAACGCGGGTGTTCGAGTGCACCATGACGATGCAGATCGTCGGCGATGGCACGCACGCTCATGCCCGGTTTGACGACAAAATACAAGGCATTGGGACCGATATTCACTGGTGTCGTCTCGAAGTTCTGGTAGTCAATCCACCACCAACCCAGTCCCAAACTGGTGATCAGGATGACAAGGGCGAGCAGTTTATAGAGCAGGGCACGCATATCAGATCCGCAATTCATCCTCGACTTGGGCAAGCAGACGCCGAGTCACCGCTCCTACCGACAGGGTATGCCGCTGCCCATCCCTATCAATCTGTGCCACCGGCCAAATGCCTATCACACTGTTGCACAGCAGAACTTCCTCGGCCCCATACAGACTTGCCTGGCTCAGTGGCGCAACCACGCTCGTGAATCCAAGCGCCTGCAATTGTGCCAGCAGATACGCGCGCATGATGCCAGCCACACCGCATTCTGACAAATCGGGAGTCAACACACGACCCTGCGCCACCACGAACAGGTTACTCATTACGCCTTCGATGACCCGCCCATGATCATCGCACAGCAGGCCCTCGGCAATCGCCGGATCATCCCACTCACGCCGCGCCAACACCTGCTCCAGGCGATTGAGATGTTTGATGCCGGCCAGACCCGTCTGGCGCGCCAGACGAGTCTGGCAGAGATACACCCGCACGCCGTCGCAGCGATAGTGCCGGGGATAGTCCGGCCAGGGGTGCACACTGAGGATGCGTGTCGGGGTGGGTAGTGCGGGTGGGGCATAACCGCGCCCACCGTTGCCGCGAGTATAGATGATCTTGAGTACGGCGCGTTGGTGCGGGTGGCACAGCGTGGTGGCCTCTTCCTCCAGTTGCAACGGATCGGGGACGGGGATGCCCAATCGCACGCAACCGGCTTGCAGCCGGGCCAGATGCGCCGGCCACAACACCGGGGCACCATCGACTACGGCCAATGTCTCGAACAGGCCATCGCCATAGGCCAGGCCGCGATCCAGCGCCAAGCCCGCCGTCTCTGCTCTGCTGCCGTTGACCAATACCGCAACGATCACACTCATATCGCCCCCTCCATCGGTGCCAGTGCCAGCAACAGTCCACGTGCCTTGGCACGGGTCTCGGCGAGCTCACGCGCCGGATCGGAGTCGGCCACGATCCCGGCACCAGCGCGCAGGCTGATCTGCCGGGCGTCGATGATCAGGGTGCGGATGAGAATATTCAAGTCCATGGTGCCGTCGCGGTTGAGATAGCCCATGGAGCCGGTATACGCTCCACGTGCCTCGGCCTCCAGTTCCCCGATGATTGCCATGCAGTGCACCTTGGGGCAACCGGTGATGGTACCTCCGGGGAAGACCGCCCGGATCACTGCACCGGGGGTCGATGCTGGGCGCAAGCGGCCACGCACATTAGAAACGATGTGATGCACATGAGTGTAGGTTTCAAGCACCATGAATTCATCGACCTCAAGCGTGCCCGGGCGACATAGACGGCCCAGATCATTGCGTTGCAGATCGATGAGCATGATGTGTTCCGCACGCTCCTTGGGGTGGGCCAGCAGCTCACGTCGCAGGGCCTCGTCCTGGTCGGGATTGTCGCCACGTGGGTGTGTACCGGCAATGGGACGAGTCTCGACCCAGTCGTCGTGCACCCACACCAGGCGCTCGGGGGAAGAACTGACCACACGGGCACCCGGCAGTCGTGCCAGACCAGAAAACGGAGCCGGATTGGCCGTACGCAGTCGGGCGTACAGACTGGCAGCGACCTCATCGGGATCGCTGTCCGGTGCCAACGTACCGCGCCACGCCCGCGAGAGATTGACCTGGAACACATCACCCTCGATGATGTGGCGCTTGAGGCGTTGCACCGCCTGCGTGTACTGTTCGCCCGGAGGCTCTTCCATGGTGGCACCTGGCCATAAACCGGGACGGGCCTTCGCGCTGCGAGCGGAATGCGCCACAGAGGGACCCACGGGTGAATGCTGCACCGCGACCCGGTCCTGTTCCATGCGAGCCAGGCACTGAGCATGGCCTGACTCGGCCAGCAGCCAGGTCTCACCGCGGACATGATCGCACACCACCGCCGCCGGCACACGCACGGCACAGGCAACCGGCAAGGTGCTGTGTGTGGGGAGAGATAAGTGTAGGCTGGGTTCAATCTGGGCAGCCAGTTCGTAGGCCAGAAACACAAACCAGCCGCCGCGAAACGGCAACGGTGCCGATGAGGGCGATGCAGCAGGCTCATCGGGGACCCGTTCAGTTTGCCACCAGTGGTCCAGAGCGTGGAGAAAGTCTGCTGCCTGACCGGGCGCTGTAACACCCAGCGCCGCGGCAGGACCGTACAATCTCAATGCCGCATCGAGGCGGAGGGTTTCACCGGGACAGGCGAACAGGATATCGTAGCGGGCGTTCGTCGCTTTGCGGGCAACGCTCTCGAGCAAAAAGGGATAGCGCGTCGGCCAGCGGCGGTGCCAAACCAGCAGGTCGAGCAGACCGGCGTGGCGCGTGTACATCAAGGCAGGGCGGCTCAAGATTGGGCCTGTGCGTCGCATCCTGGAGCGCAACGCTCGCTCCCAGGCCTGACCGTAGTAGCCATGCCTGCGAAGCAAACCCGCCGGCAGTCGGCTATCACTATCAGGGCTGCGGTGCGCGCCATCTCCGGTCTCTGTGTGCCTGCTTAGCGCAGACGGCTGATGACCAGTGTCCCGTTGGTCCCGCCAAAGCCGAAGGAATTGCTCAGTGTGTGAGCGATCTTCATCTCACGAGCCTCGCCGGGGACGAAATCCAGATCGCATTGCGGATCGGGATGGCTGAGGTTGATGGTAGGCGGTGCGATCTGGTCACGGATGGCCAGGGTGGTAAAAATGGCCTCGATGCCCCCGGCCGCACCCAGCAGATGCCCGGTCATTGACTTGGTGGAACTCATCGCCAGTGTCGTGGCATATTCACCAAAAGCACCCTTCACTGCGTAGATCTCGGCCAGGTCGCCTGCCTGCGTAGAAGTGCCGTGGGCATTGATGTAGTCGATCCGCTCGGCATTCAGACCGGCATTGCGCAATGCGGCCTGCATGCAGCGTTTCGCACCATCTCCCCCCGCAGACGGCGAGGTCATGTGATAGGCATCACCGCTCATACCATAGCCGGTGATCTCGGCATGGATCGTGGCTCCGCGATGCCGGGCCGTCTCATACTCTTCAAGCACCAGCACCCCGGCGCCATCACTGAGCACAAAACCGTCACGCTCGCTGTCCCAGGGTCGGCTGGCTGTTTGTGGATCATCGTTACGCGTCGACAGGGCGCGTGCGGCACAGAAACCGCCCAATCCGGTCGGCGTGGTAGCCATCTCGGCACCGCCAGCGATCATCACATCGGCATCGCCATACTCGATGATACGTGCGGCATCACCAATGCTGTGGGTTGCCGTCGCACAGGCCGTGACCAGAGCAATGTTCGGGCCCTTCATGCCGTACATGATGGAGAGGTTGCCGGAGATCATGTTGATGATGCTGCTGGGCACGAAAAACGGGGATATCTTGCGCGGTCCCCCCTTGAGATAGGCATCATAGCCCTTCTCGATACTGCCGATGCCACCAATGCCCGAACCGATGGCCACGCCGATGCGCTCGGCATTGTCTTCGGTAATCTCCAGGCCCGCATGTTCGATGGCCTCCTTCGCTGCGGCAATGCCATAGTGGATGAAGGGGTCCATCTTGCGCGCTTCTTTGCTCATCATGATGGTCGAGACATCGAAGCCTTTGATCGAACCACCAATACGTGTCGGGAAGGCACTGACATCAAAATGTGTGATCGGCGCGATACCGCTCTTACCCGCCAGGATATTCTCCCAGGAGGTCTTCACGTCAAGGCCAACCGGTGACACCATGCCTAGGCCGGTAATGACAACGCGTCGTTTAGCCACGAAGACTCCTCTTAAATCAAACTGAACGACAGGAGGTGAATTTGCCTGGTCCTGGCCCTGTCGAGCCAGACCCGAAAAACAAAAGGCCGCACCCACATAGCGTGGTGTTGCGGCCCTTGTATCAGCCTAGAAATTTAGTTGGAGTGGGCGTTGATGTAATCAATCGCCTGCTGAACAGTTGTAATCTTTTCGGCGGCCTCATCAGGTATTTCGGTCTCGAATTCCTCTTCAAGGGCCATGACGAGCTCCACGGTGTCCAGCGAGTCAGCGCCAAGATCATCGACAAAGGAGGCTTCGTTGGTTACCTCTTCTTCTTTTACCCCTAACTGTTCCACCACGATTTTCTTGACGCGTTCTTCCACACTGCTCATGTCGGTTCTTTCCTCCCAAAAATTAGAGCTTGCGCTGGGCTCGGTATTGTATGAGAAACATCTGCAAGATGCTAGAAATAAACACCTGAGTCGGATTTATACCCGTAAACGGGCATTAACTATCTGATTTAATAAACTATTATGCCTACTCATAGTAGGCACTTACACCATGTACATACCACCATTGACATGCAACGTCTGTCCGGAAATGTACTGTGCCGCCGGCGAGGCCATGAAGGCGACCGCGTGGGCGATCTCCTCCACCGTTCCCAGTCGACCCAGCGGTATCTGCCCCAGCAAGGCGGTACGCTGTTCTTCCGGCAAGGCACGAGTCATGTCGGTGTCGATGAAACCGGGGGCAATCGCATTGACGGTGATACCCCGCGAACCGACCTCACGTGCCAGTGCCTTGGTGAAGCCCATAATGCCCGCCTTGGCTGCAGCATAGTTGGTCTGTCCGGCATTGCCTATCGCCCCCACGACCGAGGCGATACTGATAATGCGCCCGCGGCGCGCCTTCATCATCGCGCGCAGACAGGCCTTCGACAACCGGTATACCGAGCTCAGGTTGGTGTTGAGTATGGCCTCCCACTCCTCATCCTTCATTCGCATGAGCAAGTTATCACGCGTGATTCCGGCATTATTGATCAAAATCGAGGGTGCGCCATAGGACTCAGTCGTCTGTTTGAGTGCGCCCGCCACGCTCTCTGGGCGGGTGACATCCATTGCTAGACCGAAACCATTTATATGGTTATCTTTCAAATAAATGGAAATGTTTTCCGCACCTTTTTCTGAGGTGGCAGTGCCGATGGTCGTGGCCTTTTGACGCCCCAGCTCCAGCGCAATGGCCTGACCAATGCCTCGGCTGGCACCGGAGATAAAGACAATTTCGTTGTTCAGCATGTATGTGTGTGTCTCTGTTACGACAGCAGACTAGGCCACCAGGGCCTCATCCAGGCTGAGCGGATCAATCAGCGGTACTGCCGTCAGGGTTTTATCGATACGCTTGTTCAGACCGGTCAGTACCTTGCCGGGCCCACACTCGTAGATCTGGTGTACCCCATCGCCGGCCATACGCCGGATGATCTCCACCCAGCGCACCGGTTGGTAGAGCTGACGGATGAGCGCGTCGCGAATGGCGTCCGGGTCGCCCGGACTGGCCACATCAACATTGTTGAACACCGGAATGTGCAGCTCCCGCACGCGCACTTCGGCCAGGCGCCCGGCAAACTGTTCGGCTGCCGGGCGCATCAGACTGCAATGCGACGGTACACTGACGGGCAGGCGCACTGCCCGTTTCGCGCCGCGACCCTTGGCGATCAGCATGGCACGTTCTACTGCACCATGGTGTCCGGCAATCACGACCTGTCCGATCGCATTGTAGTTCACGGCTTCGACCACCTCACCCGCGGCGGCCTCGGCACAGACGGTGCGCACCGTCGCGTCATCGAGGCCCAGAATCGCCGCCATGGCCCCCACCCCTGCCGCTACGGCCTCCTGCATCAGCCGCCCGCGCTCGGCCACCAGGGCCACGGCATCGGTAAAATCCAATGCACTGGCGCAGACCAGCGCCGCGTATTCGCCCAGGCTGTGTCCGGCCATGGCCACCGGGCGACGCCCATCACGACTCTCCCATATCCGCCAGGTAGCGACCCCGGCGGCCAGCATGGCCGGTTGAGTCACCTCAGTGCGATTGAGGCGCTCTTCAGGCCCCGTCTGTACCCGTCGCCACAGATCATAGCCCAGCACCGCAGACGCCTCGGCAAAGGTCGCGATGACCTGGGGAAACGCCTCAGCCAATCCAGCGAGCATGCCAATGGACTGTGAACCCTGTCCGGGAAAAACAAAAGCAGCAGACATAGATGAGTGGAACCCTTTCGAACAGTGTAAGAATCGTAACCCTGAGCAGACAACATCGGGCCGCACGATGGCGGGTGCTGCGCACTTTTAGTATTTTAGCAGCGCTGAACCCCAGGTAAAGCCGCCACCAAAGGCCTCCAGCAACAGCATATCATCGCGCTGAATGCGTCCGTCACGCACGGCAGTATCCAGTGCCAGCGGCACCGAGGCGGCCGAGGTATTACCATGCTGGTCAACGGTCACCACGACCCGGTCCATGGCCATTTTCAGTTTTTTCGCAGTGGCGGTAATGATACGAATATTCGCCTGATGGGGCACCAGCCAGTCGATGTCCGTTTGCTTGAGTTTGTTGCTGGCCAGGGTTTCATCGACGCTGCGCCCCAGCATGTTGACTGCCATTTTGAACACTTCATTGCCTTTCATCTCGATGCTGGCTTCACCCCGGCGCCATTTCTCCGGATGTTCAGACAGACCGGCGGGCACGGTGAGCAAATCGGCGTACTGGCCATCGGCATGCAGGTGGGTGGACAGGATGCCGCATTCCTCAGCGGCCTCAAGAACAACGGCACCCGCACCATCACCAAACAATACGCAGGTATTGCGATCGCTCCAGTCGAGGATACGTGACAGTGTCTCCGCACCCACCACCAACGCCCGCTGCGCCGCACCGGTGCGAATAAACTTGTCGGCCACGCTCAGCGCATAGATAAAGCCGGTACAGACCGCTTGCACGTCGAAGGCGGCACAGCCATGAATATCCAGGCGATGCTGCAACAGGCAAGCAGTGCTGGGAAAGACCCGATCAGCCGTGGTGGTCGCCACAATGATGAGGTCGATGTCGCGCGGACCGACGCCTGCGGCCTCCATGGCGCGGCGGGCGGCGGCTTCGGCCAGGTCACAGGTGGTTTCACCCGCGGCCGCAATGTGGCGTTTCCGGATGCCGGTGCGCTCGGTGATCCATGCATCGGTGGTCGCGACCATCTTTTCCAGATCGGCGTTAGTCAGCACCCGTTCCGGCAGGTGACTGCCGGTACCCATGATTCGTGCGTAAGTCAAATTGCGCGCCTTTCCACCAGGAGGTGTTCGATCTGGTGACTGATCCTGTCAGGGATGTTTTTCTTCACCTCCAGCACCGCCTCATCGATGGCACGACTGAAGGCGAAGATATCGGCCCCACCGTGGCTCTTGATCACAATACTCTGCAATCCGACCAGACTGGCGCCATTGTAGGCACGCGGGTCGATGCGACGGCGAAATGCACGCAGAACTGGCAATGCGATGAGACCCGCCAGCATATTCAGGAAATTGCGCCTGAATTCCTGGCGCATATAGTGACTGATCATCTTCGCTACACCTTCAGTGGTCTTGAGCATGATGTTACCCACAAAACCGTCGCAGACCACGACATCGGCCTCACCGAGGTAGATACCGTCACCTTCGATAAATCCGATGTAATTGAGATTGCTGCCCGCCAGCAGACGTGCCGCCTCCTTGACCCGCTCATTACCCTTGATCTCTTCGGCACCGATGTTGAGCAGGGCTACCGTGGGTTGTTCGATTGTATCCACGGCCTTGGTCAGCACCGAGCCCATGGCGGCAAACTCGAACAGGTGCTCAGCGCTGGAATCCACATTCGCACCGAGATCGAGAACATGGGTATGACCCTTGATGGTGGGCAGTGCGGTACAAATAGCGGGGCGATCAATGCCGGGCAAGGTCTTGAGCACGTAGCGTGCCGTGGCCATCAGCGCACCGGTGTTTCCGGCACTGACACAGGCCTGAGCCACCCCCTCCTTCACCAGATTGAGGGCCACCCGCATGGAAGAGTCTTTTTTCCCCCGCAGGGCCTGGGAAGGCAGTTCATCCATGCTGACAACCTGGCTGGCATGATGGATACGCAGTCTATCGCTGGGGACCTTGCGCTGGTGCGCCAGCACGGCATTGAGCACGGCCTCGTCCCCCACGAGGATCAGCTCAAGTTGTGCGTGGGTGCCAAGCGCCTTGATGGCCGCAGGCACAGTCACCTCAGGGCCATGGTCGCCCCCCATGGCGTCGAGCGCTATTAGTGTACGAGCTACCATTGGATAAACCGGGTCCCGGGGCTATGACTGTTTCACATACAAAACGCCGCCACACCATTCAACACCGGATGGCCCGGCATGAGGGACGTACCGGAATTTCATGAGACTGCGTTCAAATGAAAGGAAAGTAGGTCCGACAACCGGGCCTACTCTTCAGCCTTGCCAGCGATGACCTTGCGGCCACGGTAATAACCGTCCGCACTGATATGATGGCGTATATGCGTCTCACCCGTGTTCGGTTCGATGGACAGCGTCGGTGCCGACAAACTGTCATGCGCACGACGCATGCCGCGTTTTGATGGGGACTTACGGGTCTTTTGAACAGCCATGGTGGTATGCCTCGTCTCTCAAGTGTCTGCTTTAAACTAAATGGACGAAAAATCCTTGGTCAGCATCATACGGCGTTACAAAACAGTTCAGAATGCGCATTTACTTGCAGTAAAGCGTATTTTTTCATCGCTTGGCGCCTTATCTGCCATTCACCCAAGAGGTTTTCAGTAACCTGTTAATCGCGTTTCCATCTTAAACTGGACAGGATGGCAAATGGATTGGCCACCGTGTCCATGTCCTGTGTCGCGTCTGTATCCGACTCTTTTAACCCATCTCTGGCCGGACAATCTGTCTCGGCGTGCATCGGCACCTGGGGTAAGGACAATAACAACTCGTCTTCGATAATGTCGACAAGATGGATTGGCACCTCACTCACCACTAACGGTTCGTACTGTATCGGCAACCGCTCAGCCTGATGATCATGTTCGACCAGACCGAACTGCACATCGACCCGCACCGACAGCGTCATCTTCTCCAGGCAACGTTGACACAGCGGATGCATCTGCGCCCCGAGCACCCCGCGTATAAAACGGACGCCGACCTCGTCGATGCCGAACTCCAGCTCGACCTGGGCCATACCCTCAGCGACCACCAGCACATCGGCAAGGCGTGACATATCCCGCAGGGCAAGCTCGCCGCGCAACAGGCGCCGCGACTCGGCCAGTCTGAAGGGGTCAATCTCTGCCGGCAGCCGATCCAACATAAGCGGCGTATGATAAATCGGCGAGCAGAAGCGTGTCAAAGAGAAAATTCTTGATAAATCCGGCGCTTCCGGACCCTGCACCCGGTCGGGCCACTGCCGGTCCGGGTATCGGCACCGGTTGTCGTCGTCGGCACAGCGGGAAAATCATCTCCCGGCTCGAATTCGACTTCATTGTCGCCGGGGACACCCGGAGCATGCTCAAGGCGTGGCCATTTCGCCCGACATAGTCTAACATCGTTGTCAGGAGTCTGTTGGACGGGAAGTGAATCGACTGCGGCAGCGAGACAACGGCCAGAACCTCCCCGGATCTTCGTTGAAATGGAATGATTATGCGCCTTGAATCCGCGAACATGCCGGCTCACCGTCCCCTCCCCGATCGCCACGATCCCCCATCGTCCGCTCGCCCCCTAGGATGATATTCTTCGCGTGTTTCCTGTTTGCAATTAATCTGGTCACCAATGATTAAAAAGATCCTGATCGCCAATCGCGGTGAAATTGCCGTGCGTATCGCCCGCGCCTGTACCGAAATGGGTATCCGCTCGGTAGCGGTATACGCCGAGGCCGATCGCTATGCACTACATGTAAAAAAGGCCGACGAAGCCTACAGTCTGGGACCAGACACCGTCGCTGGCTATCTCAATGCACACCGCCTGGCCAATCTGGCCATCGCCACCGGCTGTGACGCCCTTCACCCTGGTTATGGTTTTCTCTCGGAAAATGCCGAATTCGCTGATATCTGCACCCGGCGTGGTATTCGCTTCATCGGGCCGGATGCCGCAGTCATCCATCGCATGGGCGACAAAATCGAGGCCCGCAAGGCCATGCTTGCAGCCGACATTCCAGTCACACCAGGCGGCGTAGGTAATCTGAGCGGCCTCGACGAGGCCCTCACTTTGGCCGAAAAAATCGGCTATCCGATCATGCTCAAGGCGACCTCAGGGGGCGGCGGGCGCGGCATTCGCCGTTGCGATAGCCCGCAAGACCTGCGCCGCAACTACGACCGGGTGATTTCCGAGGCCACCAAGGCCTTTGGCAGTGCCGAGGTATTTCTGGAAAAATTCATTGCCGACCCGCGCCATATCGAAGTCCAGATACTGGCCGATCACCACGGCAACGTCCTGCACCTGTTCGAGCGTGATTGTTCCATCCAGCGCCGCCATCAAAAGTTACTCGAGATTGCCCCCTCGCCCCAACTAAGTGAAGAGCAGCGACACTATATCGGCAATCTGGCAGTTCGGGCGGCACAAACCGTCGGTTACAAAAATGCCGGCACGGTGGAATTTCTCATGGATGCCGAGGACAATTTCTACTTCATGGAGATGAACACCCGACTGCAGGTCGAACACCCGGTGACAGAGCAGATCACGGGCATTGATATCGTTCAGGAGCAGATCCGCATCGCGGCCGGGCTCAAACTGCGCCACCGCCAGGATGAAGTCACGCGCCGTGGCTATGCCATGGAATTTCGCATCAATGCCGAAGACCCGAAGAACGGTTTTCTGCCCAGTTTCGGGCGCATTACCCGTTATCTTGCACCGGGTGGACCTGGCGTGCGCACGGATGCGGCCATCTATACGGGCTATGAAATTCCGCCCTATTACGATTCGATGTGCGCAAAACTCACGGTCTGGGCCCCCGACTGGGACGCCTTGATCGACCGTTCCGCGCGCGCGCTCAAGGACATTGCCGTCTTCGGCGTGAAGACGACTATTCCTTTTCACCTTGAAATACTCAAGTCTGCGGAGTTTCAGAGCGGTCATTTCAATACCCGCTTCGTCGAATTGCACCCGGAACTGAGCGCCTACTCGGTACGCCGCTCAAGCCGCGAGGTGGCAGCCGCCATCAGTGCGGCCATGGCGGCCAGCATGGGATTGTAATCGTGCGCCCAGGCAACATGGACATTTCCTGCCCAACACGTGAAAATCAGGCGTTTGCCTGCAAGGCTGGCCCGGCGGACACTGCGTTGTGTACCGCTTCGAAATAAAAACAGGGATTCAAACCGATGCCCCAAATCAAGGTCACCGAAACCATCCTGCGTGATGCCCACCAGTCGCTGATCGCAACCCGTTTGCGCACCGAAGATATGCTGCCTATCTGCGAGCGGCTCGATAAGGTCGGTTTTTACTCGCTGGAAGTCTGGGGTGGTGCCACCTTCGATGCCTGCGTGCGCTTCCTCAAGGAAGATCCGTGGGAGCGCTTGCGCAAACTGCGTGCGGCCCTGCCCAATACCCCATTGCAAATGCTCTTGCGCGGCCAGAACCTGCTCGGTTACCGGCACTACTCCGATGATGTGGTGCGCGCCTTCATCGCCCGCTCTGCCGACAATGGTATGGACATCTTCCGCATCTTCGACGCCATGAATGACCTGCGAAACCTGCGGGTGTCCATCGACGCCGTCAAGGCATCCGGCAAACATGTCCAGGGCGCCATCTGCTATACCACCAGCCCGGTACACACCATCACGCAGTTTGTGCAACTGGGAAAAGAACTCGAGGCCATGGGCTGTGACAGTATTGTTATCAAGGATATGGCCGGCCTGCTCACCCCTGCGGTCACCGCAGAGCTGGTCGGCTCACTGGTGGCGGCCTTGTCAGTACCGGTGCATATCCACTCCCACACCACCTCCGGTCTGGCCGATATGTGTCAGTACAAGGCCGTGGAAAACGGTGCGACTGGCATCGATACCGCCATTTCCGCCTTCTCCGGTGGAACCAGCCACCCCCCGACCGAGAGCATGGTCGCCGCCTTGCGCGGTACCGACTACGATACCGGGCTGGATCTGGGACTGTTGCAGGAGATCGGTTTCTACTTCCGTGAGGTACGCAAAAAGTATCACCAGTTTGAAAGTGAATTTACCGGCCTGGATACTCGAGTCCAGGTCAATCAGGTCCCGGGCGGGATGATTTCCAACCTGTCCAATCAGCTCAAGGAACAGGGCGCACTGAACCGCATGGGTGAGGTGCTGGCGGAGATTCCACGCGTGCGCAAGGACCTCGGCTATCCGCCACTGGTCACGCCTACCTCACAGATTGTCGGCACGCAGGCAGTGCTCAATGTACTGGGTGGCACGCGCTTCAAGAACATCACCAACGAGGTAAAATTTTATCTGCAGGGCCGTTATGGCCGTCCGCCGGGTCAGGTCAATACCCTGGTGCGCCAGCAGGCTATCGGCCACGAGGATGTCATCGATGTACGTCCAGCCGATTTGCTCCCGCCCGAGATGGATAATCTGCGTGAGGAAATCGGGACCATGGCAAAGACCGAGGAAGATGTGCTGACCTTTGCCATGTTTCCTGACATCGGTCGCGAGTTCCTTGAACAACGGGCGATCGGTGCGCTCACCCCCGAACCCCTTGAACCCATCCCAGACACCAACGGTGGTGTCTGTATGGCCGCCACCGAGTTCAACGTCACACTGCACGGCGAGACCTACCACATCGATGTCACCGGGACCGGGTACCGTACCCAGGAGCGCCGCCCCTACTACATCAGCGTGGACGGGATACCGGAGGAAATCCTCGTCGAGAACCTGAGCGAGATCCCCACACAAAATGCAGGCGAGACGATCGCCACGCCTGTCTCCTCATCGTCTCAATCGAGCAAGCGCCCCCGAGCCACGGCCCCCGGCCATGTCACCGCGTCCATGCCCGGCATGATTGTAGAAGTTCTAGTCAAGGTGGGTGATGCAGTCAAGGCCGGTGATCCGGTACTGATTGCCGAGGCGATGAAGATGGAGACCGAAGTCCAGGCGCCGATTACCGGCACAGTCAGTGCCGTGAATGTCGCCAAGGGAGATCGCGTCAATCCCGACGAAGCCTTGATCGAGATCACGTAAACAGATAACCCCCGCCCCCTATCAGGACACCGACACGCGCCATGCCCACGATTATCCTCGCCTCAACCTCGCCCTATCGCAAGGCTGTCCTGAACAAACTTGGGCTCGCCTTCATCACCGAGGCGCCCGATGTGGTTGAGACCGCACAGGCAGGCGAAACCACCGAGGCACTGGTGGGTCGACTGGCCGTCGCCAAAGCCGCCTCCGTAGCAAACCGGCACACACAAGGGTTGGTCATCGGCTCCGACCAGGTCGCCGCCCTCGACGGGCGCATCCTCGGCAAGCCCGGTACACACGACAAGGCCACCGAACAGTTACAAATGGCTTCAGGACGCTGTGTCACCTTTCACACCGGCCTGTGTCTGCACAATGCCGCCACCGGGCACATGCAGTGCGAAGTCGTACCGTTCAAGGTACATTTCCGCACGCTGACACAGACACAGATTGTCGCCTATCTGCAACGCGAGCAGCCGTACAACAGCGCCGGCAGCTTCAAATCCGAAGGCCTGGGCATCGTCTTGTTCGAGCGCCTGGAAGGCGACGATCCCAATACCCTCATCGGCTTGCCCCTCATCCGATTAGTTCGGATGTTAGAAGCCGAAGGTATTCAGATTGTTTAGGGTTATCAGTTGACAGTTATTGGTCGTAGAAAAGGTCGGCTGACATTTAGATCAATGCTCTATCAAAAGACTCGTCCTCTAATCTCATCCTTCCTTGCCCTAGCACATCAGAGCATTATCGTAACTTAAAGGTGTGCGTCCCCTTTGTTATGCTTTGTTATGAATGTTCAGAACGCGAGTACACATGGAATAAACCTCATCTACTTCAGGTGGCCCATCTACTTCAGGTAAGGCGACCTCATGAATATCATAACGCGGCCAGTAACGATATGGGTCGTAAAAAAAGATCCCGACTGTTGGTGTGTTAGAAACAATAGCAACATGCCTGATACCGGTGTCATTAGCTACAACAAGGTCAGCACCCATAAGTAATGCGGTGGTTTGTTCTATTGTATTCGCCTGAACAGATTGTATTGTTTGGTTATCTTTTAACGGTGTAAGAATAGCCTCTGAATTTCCTTTTTCCCAATCTAATATTCCTTCAAGCAGCAAATGTTCATGTTCCGGATAGCTGGATGACATTCGGCTGATCAGTTTACTGAAGTGGCTGGTTGGCCAGCATTTGACCGGTGTTGAGGCACCAGCGAAATACACGATGTAAGGGCGTTGTCTTTTTAGAGGGCTACCGGGCATATTGTATCGATGTGGATAGGCCGTTTTTGCACCAAATATGTGTAGCATATTCAGCATATCATTTACTTCAAAGCTTAAATCACTGCGACATATTGCAATGTCATAAACAAGTCGAGCCTGTAATATACGGTATGGAAAGCCAATTTTTAATCTGGATTTATTTAGCAGACAGGTTTTTATTGATCGATTTGTAGCAGCAAGGTCAAAAATAATATCGTTATAACCAAGTTCTCGGATTCTTTTTATCTGCTCACGTAGAGATACGTTACGTTGATCAGAGCCATGAATAATATGCACCCGGTCGACCAGATCTTTCGGTATTCCTCGGGTATAATTACTGACCACACTCAAGGTAATATTGGCATTCGGGAAGGCCTTTCTGGCTTCAATAATAAAGCTGCGTGTCAATACCATATCGCCCAGTGCAGCGTGGCGGATGATAGCGATACTTTTTATATCGGTATTAGCCAGATTTTTAATCTTATCTTCGGCATGTTTACGAGTCCACACGCCTCTGTGAAACCAGAATTTCATAATAGTAACTCAAGTTTCGGAGTTCAAAATCAACAAATAGTTGTCAATAACTGATTGAATATAGAACAAAAAGCCTCCTGCATGGTAAAATGTTTGTATTCAAAGACGAACATCAATACCATCAGAGACCCGAGTGAAGAATGGCACAAACAAGGGTGCGCTGCCAACCCTTATCAGCGATGTGATTACGGATCAGAAACACTACATTGATAACCTTTTTGCCGACACAATGCTGGGCTGTTCAGTCGACACGGTTTGCTTGCTGTTGATAAACACGTCCAGGAGTTTTTTGTCCGCAGCCTTCAGCTGGATTCATTTACCATGCGATTGGAGTATGAGCGATAGGGTGGTCGGCGCGAATTTCGTCGATTTTGAACTCCGAAACTTGAGTTAAAAGCTGTTTCACGGTGTCAGGAATTGGGTCCACTTCTCAGGTCGACATCCACAACAGCAGCGGCAGCATATTAAAATCAGTGATTAGTGGGGAGTGAAGCGTTAGGTATTAAACCCATAACTCTCCACGAATCACCCGCAACACGAGTTGAATTCACTTCGCTCAGACAACGACTCACCTATAAGGCCCTCACTGACGACTGATAACTGATGACTGCCCGCTGATTTCAACCCCTTCACCCACCCAAGGATCATCTGCCATCCAGCCCAGCAGTCGCCGGCGCAGTGTGTCTGCAATCACCGGTTCATCAGTAAAGCGATCATGGCGACACTCCGGATCACTGGCTAGGTCGAATAACTGAAAGCGTACACGGTTTTTCAATGGTTGGTACACCAGTTTCCAATCACCCAGGCGAATCATCCTGTCCTTGGCCCGATACACCTGTTCACGGTATCGGGCCTTGATCGACATCGTGCCTGTCGATTTATCGGCAATCTCCAGCAATTTGAACAAATTCGGATAACGCAAATGTTCCGGATGCATACCAGGGAGATTATCCGTAATCCAGATTCCCGTTTCATTAAAGGCCGCTAACCCCATATCAGCGGTATCGCCGCGTACAAGACCGGCCAACGATACCCCCTGCATGCTATCCGGTACCGGTAAACCTGCCAGTTCCAGCAAGGTCGGTGCGATATCCACACTGCGCACGACCTGATTCTGAACGAGGCCGACCTGTACACGTGGGTCACGCAGCACAAGGGGGATACGCGCGGAATAATCCCCCACAGCGCTGTTACCCTGTCCCCAGGTCTCGTGCTCAAAAAACTCCATGCCATGATCACTGTAGATCACGACGATAGTGTTCTTCTCCAGCCCGCAGGCCTTCACATGCTCAAGTACACGTTCGACTTCATCGTCGAAGCGCTTCACGCAACCATCATACAGATCGACAATCTGATCCAGATCGAATTCTTTTCGACTGTCGCCCTGTCGACGTATAATCTCGTGAGGGTCTGTCAACCTGGCCATCAGGAACTTTGACTCGCCACGATAATCCGGATCAGCGTACCGGGTGTAATACGGGTACTCACTCCCGAAGGGGGGATGGGTCGATGACATGAATACATTGAGAAAAAACGGTTTATTGCTCTTAGCAAGGCGAGACAGTTCCGAACGTGCCTTGCGACCTACCAGGGTCGTCATCGGGACGCCCGCCAGGTAGTACAGTTCAGGAAGAAAGCGCTTGCCAAATCGGTTATGTGTGAACAGGGACAGAAAAAGACGCAGGTCCTTGGGACCCTGTCGAATCAGATATTTGAGATTCCACTGATCATCAGGCGCATCCACATGAGTAAACCCCAGCGCAAACTTGCCCAAATCCGCACCACACCAATCTGTCACGCACGCGGTGTCGTAGCCCACATCCTTGAACAGGGCAGGAAGACAGGGCACAGAAAGTTGAACCTCTTCATCTGAGACAAAATTATCACGTACACCATGCGTATGCGGCCAACAACCTGTCAACAGCGAGAGCAGACTCGGTGCAGTCCTCGCGCAAGGCACATAGCACTGGGTGAACTGTGTCCCGGTTTTTCCCAATCCATCGATGCAAGGTGTCAATGCGCGGCGATACCCTGCCACGCCCAGACGATCTGCTCGCAGGGTATCAGAGCCAAGCATCACGATATTCGGGCGTGACGAAGCATGTTCGCGCGGTTCCGGCCTGAGCTCACGTCCAGCACCTGCGCAGCCGACCATCCCCGTCAACACGAGGAGACAACCCCACAACACTCCCAATGTGGCGGCATCGCCCTGTCGTAATAGTGACAAGCTTGAAACAAGCAACAACCCCATGGCTGACGCACCGGTTATCACATACAAAATATGCAGTCGGTTCGGTGAAAGCAAACGCCACACAACGTAAAGTCGGCTCATCCTGTAGTGCATCGAAGCTGAAATGCTCGCCGGCAGATACAGTAAATGACGCAGCAACTGCAACACCGTCAGTACAAGCATACTGAATAATGCCGCGCAAAACACAATCACAGAAGAAAAGTCGATGCTCGATGCAATTATCACACACAGGGAAATGACCGCGCCAGCCAGACCCAACAGAAAGAACAAGACAAATGCCAAGCCTAGCAAACGAAAAAATGCCAACACACCATAGACCGTATAATACTGGCGAATTTCCTTTCGAATCTCCGGGCCTGTCGTGGAAAAGTCTAGCAAGGATTTAATCCCGACAGCAAGCGTCATCAAACCAGCCGCCGCACTTACCATGAGCACAGACTGTAAAACATGTGCCAACATCGCTGCTGGCATCCACACAAGCCCAGCCATGAGCAGCCCCATACCTATGAGCAGCAGCAGGAGCGAGATGAAGCCTGGCGTCAATAATGACCGTTGTACAGAATGCGCTGACGCCTTGCGTACCCTGTCCTGCATCCCCTGAAATTCACCCAAAGTCGAGGCCGTACGCATCAGGTAGAATCTGGTTTTCGGCCATGACAGTGAAAACACAGCCCGCGCAGTGTGTTCGAGTAACTTGCGCCACACATACCGGGGCACACCACTCCCCTGATAATGAACTCGCGATACCGATCGTGAGCGTTGATAACTTTTGCGCAACAGATAATTCAAACACAAACGTTCATTGTCAACATAGTGAAATTGGATGATATCAGGCACATACTGCAGCACCTCACCGCCGGTCAGTGCATTCAAGACAAATTCACTGTCCTCTCCACCGCCGAGATCATGACCACGCGGGCCAAGCTCGGTAGAGAATTCACCTGCTCGTTCAAACACACTTCGATGCAAGACCAGATTGCCGCCACCAGGCAATGGGCCATGATCAACTGTGACAAGGCGTGGAGTATCACCCTGATCATAGCGCGGCACAGGTAACGGATAGATACGGTATTGCCCAGCATCGTGAACCCAATCAGGCTCGGAACCATCCCAATCAGGCAGGATCCGACCACACAATAGGGTCGCAGCCGGATAGTGGGTAATCGCGCGTTCAATCGATAGCAGATAATTTTCATCGATACGGTGATCATCATCCACCAGTGCCACATACTCTGAGCTGATGGTTGGAATCGCCTGATTGAGCGCAAGCGACTTTCCAGGTGTAGGCACCTCCATCGCGCACAATGGCAACCAAGCCTGCTCATCTTGCCGGGATTGATAGCGACTTAAGCGAACGAGCGTATCGTCAGTACAGGCATTCGCCGCGACAAGCACCTGGACAGAAAATGCAGGCCGGTGTGCGGCATTAAGCGTCAACAGAACACGCTCAAGCAAATCGGCACGATTATGAGTGCAGATAAGAACTGTCAGGGTATGCATCAATTCCCTTATTTTACGCGACGCCAATAGGCTATCATAAGACGATTGTGCAGACGGTAGGCCACCTTGACCGGAACGGTAGGAGGTCGACAGAAACCCATCAATGCATAACCACACTGACGTAACGTATCACTGGCTACGCTTTCAAATACCTTAACTTGCGCAAGCGACATCAGTCTACGCCACTTAGTGGCATTATCCACATTGAGCGGCCGATGCACCAAAGGAGTTTTCCCGAGGTCGTCATCATACGAATCGAAACATTAATCATTAATATGATTCACTTCACGCTTTGAGTAACCCACGATTTGGCCAAGCGCATATGTAAAGTTCATTGCTTGACGTAACGCATCAGGTTGTCTTTTAAAGAATTTACTGAATGTCTTCCGAGAGTGAGACATACATTGAGCCACAAGGAATGGAGGAACACCAAACCAGGTCTTGCTATAGTTCGGTAATTGATAAAAACCGGAGCGATAGCCAGCACGATAATGCAGCTTCATAAAATAACTTCTTTTCAATCTCCGCGCCTCAACAAAGTGTCGCACTTCCATATCGGGTCGATAGCGTATTTTTACTCCTCGCGAGAGCAGCGACATGAACATAATGGCATCCTCACCACCGCCAAGATCAGTGCCTTGCCGATTATAACGTTTATCGAATCGCAATAGCGGATACTCACGAAAAATTCGCATATCAAACGCAATATTTGCTGTCCATAATGGAGTGTTATTATCAACGATCCAGAATGGCGATTCTCCATATTTCACTTCTGCCAGGAAACCAAGCAAATCATCACCTAGCCACGCGGGACGTTGAAATCCAGAAAAATCAACTTCAACACATCCTCCAACACATTCTGCTCCATCATTAATGAAAGCATCATAGGCCGCATCAATGAAGCCTGTAGCTGGCAATTCATCATCGTCAATAAACAACATATAGTCTGAAGACAGAGATTCTTCTATCGCGCGATTTCGTGCTGGCACGATGCCTGCTTCCATTTCGGTAACATAACGCAAGCCAGGACCAGGTAATAATGACAAGCGTTCAAGTATATCTAGTGTATTGTCACAACTGTTATTATTCACAGCCAGGATCTCGAATGGAACAGGACACACCTGATAACGCAAGGCAGACACAAAGACTTCTAGCCGTTCTGCACGATTATACGTACAAAATGCAACAGTAAATTTTTTCATGTTCATTCATATATTCGCATAAATCATTTTTAATAAAAATTCTAAAAATCAGATCTGCTATGTACCCTTATAGTCACAATACCATTAACATCTGTTAAAGTGCGGAAGCATAATGTGTTAATTATTATTGTTATCACGACGCCATCTGAGTGTAAAAGCAATAAAAAAAATCATTAAAACACTACACACCATTCCCTGCCACACGATCGGACGTAGAGGCTTTAGGCCAAGACATTCTACGTATGCCTTCAAAGCTGCAATGGGTGACCCTAAACGTCTAAGATGCCATGCCTTTCCAAGAGAAGCCATATAAATAGATGTTTTAATTTTATCAAGAGTGCTCGATCTGGCTGAATGCATAATAAACTTTTCTACATTTTTCAATGCGCACACATTGCCTGAAAGCATTTCATAATCAGAACCAGATGTATTCTGGTCATGGCGCCGATAACTTACCAACGTATCAATTTGATAAAGAAAAGGCCCTAACGAAGCCGCCCGCATCCAGAGATCGTAATCGTCACTCCAGAAGGGATTATCCACATCAAAACCACCTGTACTTTCGTAAAAATTTCTCCTCAAAAGGATTAATGAAGCTGTAAGGATAAAATTTCCATCAATCAACACGTCAAGAATTTGACCCGATGCACGCATATGACCTTCTGCGCCAGTGGATCCAATAATTCTTCCATAACTATCAATACTGCGGTGATCACAATAGACACCAACAGCATCAGCATGCGCCTCTAACAAAACAAATTGTTTTTCGAGTTTGTCATTATCCCATATGTCATCCTGATCAAGAAATGCAAGATACTCACCATTACTGTGTAATACACCTGAATTCCGTGCCGATGCAGGTCCAGCATTATCCTGCCGAATGTACGTCATACGATCACCACATGATGACACGATTGACGGGCTCGCATCATGCGACCCATCATCAACAACAATGATCTCTATATTTGAATAAGTCTGATTTAACGCGCTATCCAATGTTTCTTTGAGATAAGATGCGCCGTTATAAACAGGCACAATAACTGATATCAAACCTTTTCTCATATAATATAACCAGATAATTTAGCAGACATTGCAAAGGCACTATATCATCGCATGACGCAACTATGCTTGCTCAATATTGGGACTGGCCACAATAGAAAATTGTAAATATCGAGTGTCATCCAAAGTACCAAGAGACAATAAATTTAATAAATTTTGTGCGCGCGAATAATATGGATTGATACCTTCAATACAGGATATGGTATATCCGCAATTAATAAACGTATCTTTTATGCTTTTCTTTGTAAAAAAACGCAAATGTGTTCGGTCAAGAATGCCTTGGTCACAATATCGCCATTGACCATGAATAACATAGTCGACAAACTCGGGCCAATGCCTAATATTTGGTATAGAAGCAACAATAACACCACTTTTTTTAATATATGGTTTAATCGTATTCAAAATATAAAAAGGATCGACCATATGCTCAAGACTATCGTTAAAAACAACACAATCAAAATAATTCAATGGCAATTCCACAAATGCATTTTCTATACTCAAATTGATTACTTTATCCAATACCATAGATGCAGCTTCTGCAGCTATTTTTTCATATTCAACACCCCAGACTTTGACTTCACGTTGTTTTTTTATGAGGGAGCCAAAACCGCCGCATCCACACCCTACATCCAGTACAACGTTTAAATCTGAAGGTATATATGACAGCATTTCTGGTCTGGATTTCTTATAATACTCCGTTATATTATCCATACGCCTCCTACATAATTTTTTCATATAAGCAAAAAGAAACATCACCAATCTTGATAGAAAGGCAATGTTTCTATTTAAAGATGAATAAACGAGCCAAAAATTTTAACCGTCTTATATTTAAGTGTCGTTTCTGGCTTTCCCACCATGCGCGAAAGGCCATTGCACTATCATTTATAGTAGAATAATGATATGCTAAATTAAACCAACTCTGCGCTGAAGACTCACGTAACAATTGGATCAAGTGTTGTTTATCATGTCTATCAGAAACATTATTTAATAAATCATCATGCATGTTCGCATTAGATTGTAAATGTTCAAGATGGCGCTCAGGCCTAGATGAGAATCCTTGATTATTTGTTCTTTGTAAATATTTTCCATCGATAACAAGTGCAGCATTAACGTCAATAGACGCACGAATTGCCCAATCACAATCCCACAATAAACAGTCAGACCTATAATCACCGATATCTTCATATATGCGACGACGAACAACTGGGCGTTGAAAGGCCATAGGCACACTTTTCAATAGAGATGGTATCAATCCACTGCCAAGCAGCAGAACACTAGGTTCAATTTCACTACAGTTTGTAGCGCATAATATTTTATTCATCGCTGATTGATACGCAATCTCACCCCATTTTGCATTATCACCAAACCATGACACACCCATAAATACGACATCTATTTCGGAGTGTTTATCCAGCACATTAACGGCTGACTCTAGAAAATCTTCTTCATATAAATCATCGTCATCGAGAAAAGCCACAATATCGCCTCGCGCAGAAATAATGCCAGTATTTTTTGCTTCTGCACCACCCTTTGAAAGGGGATGACGTAACACCCTAATTCTGTCATCATTAATTTCAGATGAATAAACCGAAGAAACAGGTGGATTAGAGGCATCATCAACAACAATAGCTTCCCATTCTTTTATAGTTTGATGAAGCAAACTTAGCAATGCTTCAGATAGAAGATCAGGACGATTATGAGTAGGGACAACGACGGATATGCGGGGCGGCTGAGTCATATATATCCACATACTCTACACAAGATGGCATGCAGACTAGCATGCATTCGACGATAAATATTTTCATATCATTTTAATAATGATATTCTTCTAGATAATCGCCTTTTTATATCAACTAAAGTACGATAACAATTAAACGGAAGCATGGTAGGAAACGTATACTTCCAATCTCTAAATCTTCCATATCGCGCTTTCATAACATGTCGAAAAATAACATGTGCCGCAAAAAGATCCGATTTCCAATAATATTCATAGCCTTTTATTAAAAGATTACCATAGAGCAGATCACGTCGACGTTTCACATCCATTTTTATTGCAAAATCAGGATACTTGTCTAAATAAATAAGTTGCGCCTTAACTAATTGCAATGCAGCAAAGGCGTGATTACTCGTAGCTTGCATGTCACCATGGAAGTGATAGTAGGCAAGCACTTCAGGCACACGAACGATGGGTGAAGTACCCGCTACTTCCAGCCAAAGCAGGAAGTCTTCTGCATTATTCAAATCCTCATCAAACCCACCAGTTGACATAATTGCATCGTACCTGGTCAGCGCCGCATGAATAGGCCATCGGCACCCAGAAAACAAGTTTTCACGTTTTGAGGCCTGTTCATAATCAGGCGGTATAAATGGTTTTCCACGATCTCCGGTCAATCCAATATTTTCCCAACCACAATAGACAAGTACTGCATCGGGTTGAGCGCGAAGCGCAGAGTAAAGCACATCAATAAACATGGGTTCCCATGTATCATCTGCATCAAGAAATGCCACATATTCACCACGTACAACTCGAATCCCCATATTACGTGCGCTACTAACACCTCTATTTTCTTGTGAATAAACACGTATACGGCTATCCTTCTGCGCAGAAAGCCATACCAACGTGCCATCACTGGAGCCATCATCGACGATGATCAACTCCCAATCCTTGAATGTCTGTGACAATACACTATTCACACTCATCGGGAGCTGGGATACAGCATTAAAGCAAGGCATGATAATAGAGACCACAGGATTCATGGTGACGATTTATTCAAACGCGACATTATACGTTGAACAGCGTAGCGAGTAACCGCGTTCCACGCTACATCATTACTGCCAAAATAGAGTTTGCGCGCTAGACTCGCAACGGTATCTGTATTAAATACAGTTAACCTACGTAACTGAAATGGATCATTATCGCGTAATGCCCAACCTGTACGTGTCGTACATGCAGCGGTGTAACCACAATCGCGTACAGCAGTAGCACAACGCGTATCCCAGACGCCATAAGGATAGGCAAAACTGGTAACTGCACAACCCAGGATATCTTCTAAACTGTCCTTAGACTCAGCGAGCTCATCTACCAACGCGGCACCGTTTAACTCAGTCAATCGAGTATGGTTTTTTGTATGAGAACAAATTTCCATGCCGCAAGAGTGCATCATGCGTAATTCACTAGCATTCAACAAACGACCATCAGGTCTCCCATCGGGAGGCCATGTGGGTTCAGCTCCTACTGAACCCGAGACAACAAACCAACTAGCGCGCATATTACGTTTCTTTAATTCATCCAAAGCAAATAGATTGTCCTCATAACCATCATCGAATGTAATTACGGCCGTCCGCATAGATACCCTATATGGATTCGATACAAGTTCAGCCATAGTTATGGCTTCCCAACCTTGCTGATTCAGAAAATTCAGATGTTCTCGAAATCTGTCTAAAGAGACGGACCAAGGCCAGTCAGGAACGCCTTTATCATCGACGATAGAGTGATACATCAACATAACAGGGCCATGCTGACCAGCATCGCGAAAAAAAGTATTTATAAAAATATTATTTATCATATATCCAACACTGTGCACATATTGTTCACTTAGAGGCATACTGATTTCGTGATCTAATTTTATGTTTCCATTTAGCCCGCTCATTATCCAATCTAACAAATGGGATAAATAAAAACATTAAACTGTAGGCACCTGCGCCAATAAAAAACATCATTGACATATATAATAAAGGTGATTTTTGTATATAGAGATGGATAAATTTATCCGTGATCAGCAAAACAATGAATAAAGATGCATTAAGGAACAGTACTGACGATAAGGAATCAAACAACATACGCCAATGTGCTTTCAAACAAATCTGAGCCAACCAACTCATTGCTACAGCATTAAATGCATAGACAAAAAATAGCCCCCAAGCAACACCAATTAACCCGAATCGTAATCCAATAAATACAGCACCAGACATCAGAATTAGACTGACAATTTGGATACGTAGCTCAATGCCCAAACGATTTTGGGCGGCCACAACAGCGCCAGACTGGTTTTCTACGGCATAAAACAAACCACACAATGCAAGAATAAACAACGGTTGTGCGGATGCTTGCCACTTAGCACCGTAGACAGTCAATACAAACGGGTCAGCCAGCCATAGCAACCCGACATAAAATGGCAGTGAGTACAAACAAACAAGAGTCAGCGCATGAAAATACAAATAACGCGATTTATCGAGATTGTCTTGATGTTTTGATAACGCCCTGAAAACAGGATGATAGACTGCCCCACTCACCATATTATTTGGCATTTGACTTAGACTGTTTGCTTTATTGAAAATGCCTACAACTGAAGCACCTGACTGTTGACTAAGAATAAAGTTGCTAGTTTGTTCCCGCATATATAGTACAAGATCATTGGCAGAGATCTTGAAACCATAACTTGCAAGCTCACGAATACGAGTAAAGTTAAAACAAAAACCGGGACGCCAACGAGAAACAGATGTAACGACTATAACTCCAGCTATAGAACCTATGAGTCCACCCCATATCAAACTCCACACCCCATACCCAAAATATGCCATAGTGATACTGATCAATGATGAAACAATCAAGGTGAAAAACTGAATATATGTATTCTCCTTAAACCGCATTTCACGAAATAGCTTAGAATTTGGAATATTTGAAAATGGTCTGATAATAAATGACAGTGCGGAGACTTTTAATAAATTACTATAAATCGGGTTATTAAAAAAAATCGCGATCAACGGAGATGTAATAAAAAACGACACATAGATTATAAATCCGACTAATAATTGTAGTGTAAACACCATTTGATAATCAGCATTATTTACCTCGCGCGACTGAACCAGAGCCTGACCCATTCCTCCGCCTGCTATATATCCAACAAGGCCTGTAAATATTTGTATTGTCACTAAGGCACCAAAATCAGAAGGCACTAACAACCGTGCTAAAATAACACCAAAAGCAAAACGCAAAAACTGACTTCCTACACCACCAAAGAAGACCCATTTTGTGCTACTACGGATAGACTGACCAACACTCAATGTAATTCACTCATATATATATAAACTTATCATGTCAATAGATATGTAAAAAGATTCAGAAATCACGCAGCATGCACTAGTGCATAAATCATATGCTACTTATCATTTTTCATGCCATTTAATCGACGCTGCAATATTCGTGAATGTGGCGAAGCTGCAAGTCCTTTCTTCAAGTACAGTTTAGCTCGTTTTTTGTCACCAAGATCACTGTATAGATCACTCATTGCAGCATACGCAAGTGCATAGTTTCTTTTGATTGAAATTGACTTAGAAAAACTTAGTATTGCGTTTTTACTATCGCCTTCAAGCGAATACGCTTTACCAACATTCAAATATATCTCTGGTAAAATAACAAATTTCTTGTTAATTAAGTGGCTAAACATATAATTAAAATTATTAATGGCATTTTGTAGATTATAATTTCTGGCATTTGTATTAAGTGATGAATATGCACGTTTAATAAAATTAAGTCCCTGGCAGTAATGATGAACATTTATAAAATCTTGTCCCAGTATTGATTTCCATCTGGCCGCAGTTTGTGGATGCTCTGACATTTCGGACCTCGCCTTGCAGTACGGCGGTAATAATCTCATTTCTTCTTTTGTTATCGCATAGTTTGCAAAAGCAAGACTGGAGTAACCACTTATAATACATAGCAATATCAACGTTAGTTTTAGAGAACGACTCATCACTATCCCCCTTCATTCTGACTATTATAAATCACACACTTTACGCGTTCGCATACATACTGTTGACCAGTCGTAGAGTTCACACATTTTATGACGCATTTTTTCGCTACATAACTCTGTATTCATGATATGCATCATAAGTACATTGCATATAGCGATCACATCGTTCCCATTAACTCTGGTGCCAGAGACGCCTTCAATCACAGCATCACCGGTACCACCCGCAACACCAGCCACTGATGGCGTACCGCAGGCGGCTGCTTCCAAAAAAACCATGCCAAAGCCTTCTGTATCACCATTAATCTCACGATTAGGCATGGCAAAGACATCAGCTGCATTATACCAGCGCGGCAAGTCGTCCATACTGACATGACCGATAAAATGTACCCGCGTACTCACGCCAAGTGTATCCGCCAGGTTTGACAAATACTGCGCATCTTCTCCCACTCCAATTAAGGCATAATGGACATCGAGTTTCTCTTCGAGCAACGAAGGCAAAGATTTAATAACCTGATCAAAACCCTTTCGACGACTTAGTCTTCCAACTGAGAGAATAAGTTTGGATTTTCCTGTTACACCGCATCTTGCACGCAAATCATCACACATCAGGCCGGGACGAAAACGCTCAGTGTCAACTCCCGGATAAATGATGGTTATTTTTTCTTTATTGATGCCCATTTTTACGAGCTCATTAAATGTAAACTGGCTGTTTGCAATCACATGGTCAACATGCGCATAAACAAACCGCATCACTTTATATTTAAGCGCTTGTTTCCAAGTCGTAATCTCCTCACCGTGGGCATACACTAGGCACTTACGGTGCAATAGTCTAGCCACCAACCAGGCGATCATACCCTCTGAGAGAACGCGCCCCGCATGTATCTGTGCCAGCTTGTTGCGATATGTAATCCATAGTGCCGTTATAAAAAGTTTGATGTACATCCATAGCGATTCTGGGAATATGAAACGATATCGTTTCAGCCTCAATCTGTGAATCGTATTTGGATGACCCGAGTCATGTGCATGACTTCCGCCAATCTCTGCGGTGAGTATATGAACATCTTTTTCACCAAAACGGCGATACACCTCGTAGAACCAGACAGCCGTCCCACCCTTGGTCGGCAAATAAAGTTCGGTGATAACGAGCAATCCGGAACGATCTTTCATAGTTTAATATAAATTTTTCATAATGGATAAAATTGCACGGTAATTTTTCTTCCCAGGGTAGCGCCATAAAGGAAGAATGGCACGAAAGGCCATCATGCGATTTTTTTGTTTCAAATGGGCGTAGGCCAAATCAAGTCTGGCATGGCGCAGCGAAGCAATATAGCCGGTACGCAGATATCCTTCTGTCGTTGAAAAATTACGATTTAGCGACTCCATTGCCGCAACGGTCTGGTTCTGTGCAACGATCGGGGCTTTTCTCGTCGCGCTGCTCTCATGAATATAATATGCCGCTATCGCTTTACAATACACACCCGCTTTTTTTGACTTGATGACCAGGCGAGAGAGGAAATGTACATCCTCGCAAACCTTATAATTTACCGGGTAACCACCCAGCTCGATAAAGTCGCGTTTTCTCACTGTCAGAGTATGTGTATCTCCAAAATGGCTGGCAACAAACTCACCCATGAGCGGTCCCTGCATGACATACTGATCGTCACCGGGCTGACTCTCCATTATTATCCGTCCCGCCGGGGTCGATTCCATCGATCCTCTTAGACGACGCTGATCGGTGCCGATATAGTCAAAATCACCTGTGAGAAAATCAAGCGTTGGATGTCTTTTAAGCATAGTTACATGTGATTCTACACGCACGGGATAATACCAGTCATCCGCATCAAGAAACATGATCCACTCTGAGGTGGCCCGGTTCACACCCTTGTTTCTCGCTGCAGAAACACCACAGTTTGGCTGATCAATCAAGATAATATCCGGGTAGTTATCCTTTACAAAGGTTGATGTCTGGTCGGTCGAGCCGTCATTGACCACAATAATTTCATTGGCTTGACAAGTTTGATTGATGACAGAATCAATTGCCCTACTGATACAGTGCTCGCCATTATAAACAGCGATAATCACTGACACAGAAATGGGGCATGTTTTGATCTCAAATGGTTCTGGAGACTGTTTCATGTGGAAGAAAGTCTGAGCCTGACAGACAGGCCAGATAGTTTGGTGATATGGCGCAGTGAAAAATCCGCACGCAAGCGCAGCATGAAATACATGAAACGGACGTGCCAGCGTGTTTCAATAAAGACGGGGTCATTGTTTCGAATGGATTGTGACAGGCGTTCAGTCGAAACGAATCTCACATCAGGGTATTTTGTAAGGATTTTTTGCATCAATTCCGTAAGTTTATCTAAGGAGAGATCCAATGCATCAAGAAAATTATCGCGATGCATTTCTACCAGTGCTGGGCGTCTCAGCATGTAGCGTCGTATCACGTCGTTGATCACATCAGCAGCCCGATGTCCCCGAGCCGGTTCAAAATAGACATCACGTACGAGATAAACGAGATCATCCATTGTCTTCAATCCATTATAGATTGGATATGTCTTATCCTCGACCAGCCTTCCATCCCTATCACGCATCGTATATCGACGACCAGGAGTGACAACCGTACCAACGCCATGTCTTGTCCATGCTTGCTCCACTGTTTCTGTCCACTGAAACGTCGGTGGTACCACGACGGTAGGTTTTTTTGAAAACACGGTTTCAAACAACCCCGTTTCTTCTTTCACAGCATACTCGACAGCGTCATCGGCATGCTCGCACGATGGTAGCGTAAGCACATTCGTCCAGCGACTTTGCAGATACGCAGGCAAAGACTCCGTCTTGGCATAGGGTCTGGACTGTCGCCATGCCTTGCGTGATGCATCGCCATCCTCCCAGGCGGAGACCGTGGCAGGCCAATAATGGTACATTCCATGCAATTGAGTAAAAAATATTTTTTTGTCGACACCGGATTGTATGCTTTTCCTTATCGCCTCCATCTCGTCGTCAGACAGACTGATATCATCACGTCCATTCTCGCCGCACGCAGCCACCTTGAGTACCACAGCAAGCGTCACAAGCGGACACACACCCTGCTTATTGGTAAAACCCTGCAATAATGCGACCATGCGGTCCAGTGCATCGCTCTGCGCTGGCGGTCCAGCCCCCCAATCATCGCTTTCAAGGATAAATACCGGTTGTTCTGTCAGCACCGGCTCACGCCATAAACGTAGCAGCCGGACACGATGACGCCAGATAAGCGCACACAACGCGCACAGCCAAAGCAAGAACAAGACAACAAACAGTTGAATAAACGCATTAGAAATCATAGTTGACTGGTTAACACTTCATCACTGACGAACTTCAGTATGCTGGTAACCCCTCTCCCTGTGGGAAAGGGGTGGTGTGAGGGAGTAACGGGAAAGCAGTGAGTGCTATCAAGAGCTAGACGAATAGCCCATAGCCTCTGCCAGATCGGTCGTGCGTTCCAGTACCGCATCTACTTTATTGGCGTTCCTCCCCTCTTTCCATTTATCGACACGTATCGCCGAAAAGGCATTATATGGCACAGCCGCTGCATCGAGACAACGCGCACGGGTGCTACTGTCATAATCCAGATTCAGTGCCGTAAATATCTGCTTGAATGCGCCATCGAGGTTTGACAAGATATCTTCATATTTAAGTTCATACCATTGAGATGAGCTCACTGCGTGTTTTGCCGCCATAATTTCCCTGTTCATTGCCATATACTGAAACGCACACACCTCCTCGATAGACTTTGACAGATAATCACGCCATCCTTCGGATAGGAAGAAACACCAGCGTGTGTACTTACCGTGTTCAATGGCAACCTTCTCCCGCATACTCAATGACCATGTCGAGAATTCATCAGGGCGATTCCATCCCTCAATCAGCGAATTGATGTTGTCACCGGGTGAACGCTTTACATACACGAACCTGGCTTGCGGGAATAATTCAGTAAGATAAGGCACACACAGACCATTTTGGTTATTTTTATCGACAAAATTTTTCATTCCAGTATACGTATAAAAATAGCGTTCTATCTTTTTACGCTCAGTACGCGTTGCGTTGCATTCAGATATGGCATGTGTATCCCAGTTTCTTTCCTCAAGGGGATGTAAACTCGACCAAAAATCATGGGTTTCCCGATTGAGTGAACCCAACACGGCAGATTCAGACAGGATTTTGTAAACCAGTGTCGTACCTGCTCGACTGCAACCAAGCACGAAGACAGGCGATACACTATCGCCGTATGTCATATCCCAATATAAACCCCGCATATGCCGCAATGTACGAAATGCGTGATAATTGAGTGTTTTTATTGCTTTGTTGATAAATGACGCTTCCACTTTGAGAGCACGTTCCACCATAATGTTCATTGTTCCTCTGGGAATTAATAATCGAAAAGTGTAATATTTCAACCTTTATCGAAGCATTGTAATGCTCCCATCAACCACACAACACATTGAACTATCATGACAATTATATATGGATGGACGGGTAATAACCGCTCTTCAGGTGAACCCGCTACACTACTGAAAGACATGCAGACTGCACTCGGTGCTTTACCGAAAACGAGTCAGAATAAAACCTTTGTGAATTCGCATTTTTCGGTTGGTACCTCCGGTGTCAAGCAATGTACATGGTCATACCATGAAGACGGTTTTTTTGTTGTCATTTCTGGCTCAATTACCGATCGATACAGAATGCACGTGGAAAGCGAGAAAATCTTGTCGAGATTCGTCGAGGTTTACCGGCAAAAGGGGGCATGCTGCTTCGATCTGCTCGATGGAGCATTCTCTGCCATACTTTACGACAGCCACTCAGAGACAACACTCATCGCAGTCGACCGTGCAGGCGTTGCACGGCTTTGCTATCACGTGGAGGGTCACCATGTGCTGTTTTCCTCTAGCGTGACATCACTCATCGCCGGGAAACCACAAAAACCAGCGATCAATCATCAAGCGCTCTACGACTACCTGTATTTTCACATGGTTCCAGCACCTGACACCATCTACGAGGGTATAAAGAAATTATTACCTGGACAGTGCATCACAATCGGTAAATCGGGTATTAGCAACGCATTTTACTGGAAGATGCCCTACCGTGATGAAAGCACGGACAGTATACAAACACTTGGAAAAGCATTCAGATCGACACTGTCATCTACACTGGAGCCTTATATTGGAGATGCCGAAACGGCATGCTTTCTCAGCGGCGGCACAGATAGCTCGACATTATCGGGTGTCTACGCACACGATGCCCAACAACCACCCAAAACATATTCTATTGGATTCAACATCCCGGAATATGATGAGACGCCCTACGCACGCATTGCGGCCAAGCGCTTCTCGACCCGCCATAGCGTCTATTATTTGACGCCGGGCGATGTACTTGATGCCATACCAAAAATAGCCGCTGCCTATGACGAACCTTTCGGCAATGCGTCAGCGATACCGGCTTACTATTGTGCCAAAGTCGCAGCACAAGACGGAATAAGTACCCTGATCGGTGGCGATGGTGGTGATGAACTTTTCGCCGGAAATGCGCGCTATGCCAAACAAAAACTGTTTGAACACTATACGCGGCTACCTGAATGGATAAAAAACAGCCTAATTCACTATATCGCAAACAACACTACGATGCAGTCAACTCCTATCGTTCGAAAATTTGTCAGCTATATCAATCAGGCGAGAATACCTCTTCCGGACAGACTGGAGAGTTACAATTTTCTTCATCGTGACGCTATCGATGCGATATTTACGGCTGATTATATTAACCACATCAACCAGGAAAAACCCCTGAATCTACAGCGAGAAGTTTATCTCCGTACGGATTCGCCACATTCATTGAACAAGATGATGCATCTTGATCTAAAATTTACTCTGGCTGATAACGACATCAGGAAAGTCCAGACCATGTGTCATTTGGCAGGTGTCGATGTGACGTTTCCATTCCTGGACAGGAAGATGATGGAGTTTGCCGCCACTGTTCCGGTAAAGATGCAATTA
Organism: uncultured Chromatiales bacterium; assembly: GCA_964561765.1. Lineage (GTDB taxonomy): Bacteria > Pseudomonadota > Gammaproteobacteria > DATFLL01 > DATFLL01 > CAZLQI01. The sequence goes on along the minus strand of CAZLQI010000002.1, from coordinate 185,351 downwards.
AAAGGTCAGTACCTTCGCTACTTTTTTAAAACGGCGCTGAAGGACTTCTTGCCTGGCGAAATTATTAAAAAATCAAAACACGGTTTTGGTCTTCCGTTTGGACTCTGGATGACGGAATACAACCCCTTACATGATCTCGCACGCGATAGCCTCACAATGCTCGCCAAACGTAACATCGTACGTGACGACTATATAAAGCAACTCTGGATTCGCCACGAGCATAGTGACAGTGCCTATTATGGCGTCATGATATGGATACTCATGATGCTGGAACAGTGGCTTCATCATCATGAGCAATAATTTCAACTCACCGCGGTGCCATTAACACCCTCTCCCACAGGGATAGGGTTGGAGTGAGGGAGGTATGATAGATGACGCATTGTCTCTTTATCCCACATCTTGACATTCTCCCAGGGGGAAGGGATGGTTTCGATAACAGCAGTGATTTCAACAGTGATGTTTACTGATACGCGACACCGGAACCCCGGTCTCCGTACGGATTATCACGTACTCCCCATCAGTATCCGGTGATGAAGTCGTCGTATCTGACATCGACATCTTTTTTTCAACCAGAACGTGCGTCACAACCACCAGAGCGATCAAGCCATAATAAAGATCAAAATTCACCAATCCCAGGAAGGCGCCGGCACTGAAATACCCGATCAAGCTAACCTGGATCATGGCAGAGAGATCTGCCGCCCAGCGCCATTCGGCATTTTTTCTCGTTTTCTTTATGATTTGCGAGGCTCGGTTCCAGGTAAACCAGGCCAGTAGGAGAAATATCACTAGGCCGACATAACCTTGTTCCCCCAGCACCTCAAAATAAATACTGTGCGCATCGTGCACATTATCCGGCTCAGGGGCATAAAGTCTGAACCAGGGCTGACGAAAAACTTCAAACCCGCCCCCGATGACAGGACGATGACTGGCGAGATTGACCGCAAAATGCCAGGCATTGATCCTGCCTTGCGCAGAGGCATCTTCCTGATAGTTGGAAATGGAATCCATGCGCTGATACCATTCCTGCGGCATGAATTTCAATGCCAATGGAATGGCTATCACCAGCACAAGCAGAAAACCCAGTTTCTTAGGGTTCTTGAGTATCAGAAATGACCCCATTACGGCCAGACCCAGCAAATCACCGCGTGACTGGGTACCAAATATGGCAACGACAGTAAGCAACATTGCGACCAGCATGGTTATTTTTCCAATCTTGTTTTTGATCTGAATATGCAGGTAGCGCATGAGCGGTATGGTCATGATAAGGGCAAGGCCGATCTCATTATTCCCGCCGATAAAGGTACCGTTCGGTCCACGCACATGGTTGCTGCCGCCCGTCGTCATTGTAAATATCCCACCCTTGACACCATAGAACCCGAGTGAAAAAACAATGACTGCTACCAATAGTTCGATGCGCCATTTGGAATTAATCAGCATCATAGTCACATAGGTCATTAACAGTATTTTCAATATTTTCGTGAGAATAAAGGGTGCAAGTACAGGCTCAAGGGCAAAGTAAGTCGTGATACACATCCATAAGGCAAATATCAGTAACGTGATACTTTCCCGGGTCCAGGGGATCTCCTTTTTTTCATTGGAGATAAGCAGGCTGACAAGGGTAACCAGAGCGATCATATAGGACCAAGGGAAATTGACGGCAAAGCCATAGGCGAGCCGGTGGGGATTCATGTACCCCAACCAGGCCCACATCAGTATGCCAACGTATGGGCGGTAAAAGATGAACGGCAAACTGCCAAAGACGCAGGCCGCAACAAAGAGATCACGCACCGGCTAGGCTCCGCTGAACCACTTTGCTCTCTACATAACGAAATTTTCCGGATTTTTCCGATAAAATTAAATTGACACAGCGTACCGTCGTTGTGACATTCTCCCCCATCAGTTTCTTGAAAGATGAATCGATTTCCATCGTAATAGCGCCAATATTTGCATGGGGAGCTAAAACGATCTGTACATCGATATCAACTATGCTGTTCTGCACAATCTTGAATTCTTCGACACCATCAATTTCTCTCAGAATATAGATCAAGGCCAAACCATGCATCACGGTACCGTCTTGAGCGACAACAAAATCGGTACTCCTGCCATCGATTTCTTTCAACACGGGCAATGCACGTCCACATGAACACGGTTGCGTATCAAGAATCCCTATATCACCCGTTCTATAACGTAAAAATGGAAAATCTCGCGTAGCGAGATGTGTAACTACAATTTCGCCCGCAAGCCCAGGCTCAAGTACAGCACCCTTCGCGTCCACGATTTCTACAATAATGTCTTCAGCACTGATATGCATTCGACCATCTGGACAGGCATGTGCGATGAAGCCTGCATCACGCCCTCCGTATCCATTAGCGACCGGACAAGCGAATACGCGAGATATGACCTCTTGCTGATGGGAGTACAATCTCTCCGAGGTGACAAAACAGACTTTTATTCCCAGGTCATGCAGTTCAATGCCAGATTTTTTTGCGTGCTGTGCGATATAAGACAGCGATGATGGATAGCCAAATAACATTGCAGGTTTAAAATTCCTGATTGCCGATATATACGCATCAAGGCTACTCTCAGACATATCAAATGCGGATAATAACCGAGTTCTGAAAACTGCATCGCGTATCAGTTTTACTCTGTCCTGCTTGTTCAACTCGACAGGTGAACCCCATACGACAATCTCGCGATCTCCAATATCCACATCCCACCAGCGAGTGGCTCTCCATTTTGCGGCGACATCATGCGTAACACGCTCCTTGCCTACCTGGAAGCGGAGCGGTTCGCCACTTGAGCCACCTGTAGACATTGATTTGAGATGTCCGGCCGTATCAGAGACAAATGTAGTGCTATTATTGCGAATGATGGTCTTGTCGAGTAATGGAAATCGTCGAAGATCGGCCACCTCTGCGATACGTTCCGGCTTAATTCCCAGTGTATCCATGAGATTTCTGTAATATGCTACATTCGAATAGATAGATTGAATAAAAGCACGTAATTTATTGTTTCTTAACGTCATCAATTCAGCCGTCGAGCACCACTGACTACGTTCGAGTTCCTTGCGTTTTCGCACTGATTGATGGCGTTTGATAAGTTCGTGCGCGGGGAAAATCAGCGATGAGACGATGTGGGTGTACAACTCACTCATGACATATTTTCAATCAATCGCTGGTAAAGTCCATCGCAGATCGCCCGTATCTCAGAATCGATAACGGGGGTTTCCCGGCGCCGTATAGAACGTGCATTGACCGATGCACTCAACCTTTCTGTGTATTCAAGACCAAGAAATTCAAATATTTCTACGAATTTTATCTGTGGTTCAACGACGAGATGATCGTATGAGATCACTTTGACACGCAGATCGGTATGGAGATTTTGTTCAAACAAGAGCACATTTCTCATATACCATTGCAAGGCAGCGGCCGATGCATCATCAAGATGCTCACCAGAAAAACGTCTTAAAATTTCAATCGTGCTGTCAGACATCCCTCTGGACAACCATTCGTCACTTCCGCCATTACCAACAAATCTGTTTATTTGCAAGGCTTGATTACCAAACGATACGAGCATGGAGTTGACGACATCATTGTAGTCCCTGAACATCCAGATTGATTTTGCCGGTGACAAGATATCAAGCAATTTATTTAGATCATGTAATTCACATAATGCCTTGATTACAAAATTTGGTGCTGACGATCTATCGCGCAAGGATTCAATGATCTCATAGTCACGCATCTCATAATTATTGAATGCTTTAATATTGGTTTCGTTATAAACAACGGTCTCGTAACTTTTATCAAACACATCCATAAACATGTTTGTACCAGAACGCTGAACACCAGAAAGAATTACCGTATTGATATCCGAACTTACACAAGATTTCGACATCCTGTTATATTTCAGTTTTTGCGCAACCCATTTTCTAGTGCCTTCTGCCGCAACTGTCATTTTCTGTTTAATCGCAGGCATTGCGTATTACCTTGTAATTAATGCCGTATATATTAACAACACGCACACATGTTCTCAGTGCAATAATTCTTTGTACATATCAACAAGTTTTTCAATCCTCGTTCCCCACGTATTATTGTGCGCATAATCAATAATCTTTTTTTGATCCCAATTTTTGGAAAGCCCAGACTCAATTGCAGTGATAAGTTGTCGCTCATCACCAAAATCTACCAACAGACCAAATTCCTCCGATGACACCACTTCCGCATTTCCACCCACACGGGTCGTCACTACAGGCAAACCACAGGCCATGGCCTCGAGAAAGACGTTCGCCCAGCCTTCATTACGTGTCGACAATACAAAAATATCTGCGGAAGAAAGTACAGTATAAAGTTCTTCCGATGGTATCAGGCCCAGGAATTTCACATTACCTGTTACACCCAGGTCATCACACTGTTGCTTTAATTTGGCTTCCCAATCTCCTTCTCCACTTGCCCCGCCTACAATCAGGTAGACAATATCCGGATACTGTCTGACAAGAACAGGCAAGATCGCGATCACTCGATGAAACCCCTTTCGCTCCGTCAAACCACCGACAGTGATAATCACCTTGCACTGCGGCTCTATACCGAGCTTGTCGCGCGCCAGAGTGCGATCTATATTCCTGAACTTCTCAATGTCTACGCCGTTGCCAACCACCTGGCATTTAGATGCGTCTACACCCTGCTGCAACGCCAATTCACGCAGTGACGAGGACACTGAAATCACGCTATTTGCTTCTTTCAATGTTGCTGCGAGCATTGTTTTGAACGGTTCGCGTGTACTGTAGCGTACCTCCGTACCCCTCAAGGTGACCGCATAGGGTATATTTAGCCATTTACCCAGTAGCCTGGCAGCAGTGCCATCCGGATAGGCAAAGTGTGCATCAATGGCACGCGCACCTTGTTTTTTCAGTGTTTTGCATAAAAAAATGGCAGACAGAGCCATAAAGAATGCATCAAAGCGTCGACCCAATAACGGGAGTGCGAAAAAACGAGGTCGATAGATGAGAATGGATGACTGTGTTTCATACCGAGGCTTTTCCTGTCTGTAACCAGGGCGCATGAGACGTATCATGCCATGGAGCGGGAACCAGGGCTGAGGTGAAACAACACATATCTTGATGTATTTATCAAAACGAAACATTCGTTCACGAATAAACACACCCGCAGCGGGTTCAATTTGTGAAGGAAACAGGGAACTTAAAACAATGACGCGCAGATTATTACTATATTTTTCAGTCACGCGTTGCAAAGCCGTTCATATATTAGCAAATACGATGAGACACTCTTGACCCAGTTTTTCTCAGTTTTGACATATTCGCGTGCGTATTCCTGCGTCTCAGTCCATGCTGCGCTGTTCTCAATTAATGTCAATATGCATTCGGAAAGTGCAATTTCGGATTCAGGGGCAAATAAATACCCATTTTTATTATGTCGAATAAGTTCTCTGTGCCCCCCTATGTCAGAGGCGGCCACCAATCTTCCGCTGGCCATCGCTTCAAGGGGTTTGAGCGGCGTCACCAACTCCGTCAAGCGCATGGATTTCCTAGGATACACGAAGATATCGATAACGGCATAATATTTCATGACATCGTCGTGTGGGACGCGACCGGTAAAAATAACGTATTTTTCCAGATTAAGATCAGAGACGCGCTTTTTTAAATTAGAATCTTCCGGCCCCCCCCCCACCAGCAGCAGGCGTATGTTTCTGTTTTTTTCTATGATATCTGGCATGGTCTCAACAAGAATATCCAGACCTTCGTATGCATAAAATGAACCTATGAATCCCAATACAACCTTACCTTCGAGCATGTACCTTTCATACAGGTTTCTTGAATCTATATCTTCGATGGAGAATTTTTCAAAATTAACGGCATTGGGAATGATAGTAATTTTGTCATTTCCAATACCACGACTGACTATTTCATTTTTTAATCCTTCACAAATAACCGTCACTGCATTCGCCTGTTTCAGGACATATGTTTCCAACATTCTGCTCAGGCGATACCGTAGGCCCCATTCACTGCTTGTGCCATGGTCAACCGCGGCATCTTCCCAAAAAGCGCGTATTTCATAGACAACAGGGATATTATATTTCCTGCCAACCCGAATGGCGGCGACACCATCCAGCGCCGGAGAATGCGCATGAATAATATCTGGCTGTAGTATCTCCACCAATTCCGAGAGCCTGGATTGAAGCTTCAAGACCACGGCATATTGATTCAGCATCGGTATTTTTCTAATCAGTTTACCCAACGGTGCAGAACGGTAGAACTTCAACCCATCTACATCCTCTACAGATGGCGAGGCTAGAAAGTGCTTAGGACCCGTTAAATGAAAAGTTACAATCCCCATCTGGTTTTGATGCTTGAGAATCTCTGCGGTACGAAAAGTATAACCACTGTGCAACGGTAAGGAGTGGTCGAGGACATGGAGTATTTTCACTCTGTACTCACATTCTTTGTTTCACGATCGAGATCGTATGGCACAAGCACAACAGGATTCACACATACACTTGACTGCCGGCCAGTCAACATAATCATGTTACATAATAAGTCGTTGTTGCTGCGAAGACTCATATATACCGAAGATAGTAAACACATGAATTCATCCCTTCTTCCTTTTGGATATGATTATGATGAGGGGATAAATATAACAGTGAGCTATCTTACATCCTCCTCACCTCAACCCTCTCCCTCTGGGTGATGGCGTTAACAAAAAACAGTGACCAAGTCTAATATTCATCATGTTGCGAATCTGGCGCCTGCATTCTTATTCATTGACAGCGAACCTGTTTGAATATCATGCGATTCGCCCACATAGCGCAAAAATGATTCAAGCATCAATATAGACCAAATTGCGGCACTGTGCTCATGACTACCAGATTGATGCTGCTCGATGAGTTTCTTCACTCTGTTCATGTCGAATATATCTGCATCACGTAAATACGAACTCATTGTGACTTTTTTTACGCGGTCTCGTAATTCATTTCGAAACCAGGATGACAATGGAACGGCAAAACCCATTTTTTTCCTGTACAACACATTATCCGGTAATTTTAATTCCAGTGATTTCTTAAAACACCATTTCCCAACGTTACCGTTAAGTTTGAATCTGGATGGTAGACTTGCAGACCATTGAATAAATTCATGATCCAATATGGGAACGCGCACTTCCAGACTATTTGCCATACTAGCACGATCCACTTTAGTTAAAATATCTTCTGGCAGATAGGTCTTCATGTCGATATATTGTATCAATGATAACGGATTATCCGGCCCATTCTCAGCGTGCCGCTGGAAAACATGCAGCGCATTATAGTCATTGATCTCTGAAATATGTGATTTGCTGTATAGCGCCTTTCTCGTTTGTTCAGGAATAACCGAGATATTATGAAAATAACCTTCGATGTCCGTACGTGCAAGTGCCTGAAAAGTTGATTTTCCTCTAAAATACCTTGGTGCCCAATCCAGCTTAGGGTAAGCCGTACCAAGCAATCCGAACACCGATTTTCGTACAACATATGGGAGCATCGCACGTACACGTTGTTCGCGCATATGCCAACGATAACGGCGGTATCCTGCGAATGTTTCATCGCCACCATCACCGGAAAGTGCAACCGTGACATGTTCTCTGGCAAGCTGACAAACGCGGTAAGTCGGAATAGCTGAACTATCAGCATAGGGTTCGTCATAAATACGCGCCAACATGTCTATCAGATCGAAATCATTGTGTTTGACCATTTTCTCATGATGTTCCGTAGAAAATATTGACGAGACATGTTTTGCGTATTTGCTTTCGTCAAAATCCAGATCACTAAAACCTATAGAACACGTCTTAACGGGTGAACTACTATTGTTAGACATCATAGCTACGACAGCGCTGGAATCAACACCGCCAGATAGAAATGCACCAAGCGGTACATCTGAGACCAGGCGGATTTTAACTGCCTCTTCAAGCCTTTCGTATAATTCATGAACAGTGTTTTCGGAAAAATATTTATTTCTTAAAGATGATTCATCGAAGTTCACATCCCAGTATTCATTTTCTTTCAGTTCAAATATGGATTTTCTGTCACGCCGAACAGTAAGTGTATGTCCTGGCGAGAGTTTTTTAATACTTTTGAAGATAGATTTCGGTGCTGGCACATATCCGAGAGCGAGGTAGTCTTCGACCGCATGTGGATCTATTTGGCGTGATATACCACCATAATTGAGTAACGCCTTTATTTCTGAGGAAAAAATAAACCCACTATTATCATTCACTGAATAATACAAAGGTTTGATACCCAATCTGTCACGGGCCAGGAACACGGTTTCCAAATTTTTGTCCCATATAGCAAAAGAAAACATGCCGCGAAATCTTGCTACGCAGTCTTCGCCCCATTCCTCCCAAGCGTGAACAATAACTTCAGTGTCACAGTGAGACTTGAATATATGACCATGCTTAATCAGTATCCCTTTAAGATAAATAAAATTATAGATTTCACCATTATAAACAATATGAACCGTTCCATCCTCGTTGCACATGGGTTGTTGGCCAGAGGAAAGATCAATGATCGATAGTCGTCTATGACCAAGGCCTATGCCAGGCTCAATATGTATCCCCCCTTCATCCGGCCCCCGGTGGTGTTGGGAGTCGTTCATTTTTTCGAGACGAGTTCTATCTACAGCCGACAGTTTCGAACAATTAAAGACACCAACGATTCCACACATAGCTTAATCTCAGTATTTCTGCTATGACGACGTACTCTTATCGTCTATAGATTTTATTTCATTGCTATCATCATGTCGGTCATACACATCAAGATAAGACGATACCATTGATTGAAGACCGAATTTTCGCTCTATGACAGCACGTGCATACTTTCCCTGCGTTTCCACCAACGATTCATCATGCAAATAGTTTTGCATCGCGCCAAAAAGCGACGCCGGATCCGAACGTGGTACAAGATATCCCGACTTATCTTCACAGACAAGTTCCGAGTTTCCCCCAACATCAGTGCACACAACAGGCAGACCACAGGCCATTGCCTCTAACACCGTGTTGGATATACCCTCTGCAAGTGAAGGCAAAACGAAAACATCAAAACATGGGAGAATAGCAGACACATCGTCACGCGAACCCATCAACACTACATTGTCAGAAATACCATAGTCATTGATCCTATTCTCTATGTTTAGTCGCTCACTGCCATCACCAATGATAATCAGCTTTAATCTATTTTGAAGATTAATATTATTCGTAATAAGAAGACGAAAAGCATCGATTAAGTCGACATGACCTTTTACAATTTCAATCCTTCCAACTGAGCCAAATACAAAATCATCTTCTGTTATCTGGCAATTCTCGCAATCACCATGTTTTGGTGCAAATTTGTCGCTATCGACGCCATTGCATATGGTTGATAAATATTGATCTTTAACGCCTATAGAATTCGTCAAATAGGACGACAAGTCAGTTGAAAGACCGATGAAATGATGTATGAAAGGCTTTATCGCTTTACGGATAATGCGGTACTTCCTGCTGAAATTATCGATATCGTGTACGTCTCTTCCATGCTCTCCATGCACCCTGTAAGGTACACCCGCCAAGAATGCCGGCACATGTGCCTCTATGGTTGCCAGGTTACGCGTATGAACGATATCTGGCTTGATCTCACGAAACGCTTTGAACAGACGATAATACAGGCGAAAATCTTTTCCGGGATTTTTGTGTAAATCAACAAGATAAACGCTTTTTTTTATTCGTTTCGAAAATGACGTATGATGTGTAAGCGATATGATCGCATGTTGATAACGTTCATCAGGCATATTGTTGATAATATTAACCAGCCCATTCTCCAATCCACCGACATCCAGCTTATATACAACATGCGCTATTAATGGCACTTTATTCAACACAAAGCGGAGCCAGGCCGAGTCCCATCATGTTTCTTTCCTACTGATAACAAGCTCATGTTTGAATGCTTCCTGTCAATTCGATAAACATCCATGAATTTTTCGTATCAAGCATTATTGACAATCTTATATCACCCATAACTTACGGCATTTCCGCTATTGAATAGCATTGACACTGACGGATGGATGGATAATTTTATCGAAAACTGACTTATATATATCATTGGTAGCAGTATTCATAAATAAACTCAATTTCTTGCGTGCTTCTGGCAATGTATCATTCATATTTGTGTAGATAACGACGCCAAAACCTTCTCCATAGTGACCTTTTAATTTACTATGTATTTCGTATAGCTTTCCAAAAAATGCATTATTAGTAGAATTACCATCCATCCATATCCATCTCCATGCGAGAAGGTTTTGATCATCTGATTTTAATATTGCCTCAGTCACTGTTCCATGGTCAGTAGACACAGGTTCTTTGGCCACTTGTCGCCAGATAGGATCCTTTTGTTTAACAAAACGGTTCCTAGAGTTAATTAGTTCAGCACCTTGGCGTTGACGATTGTAATACGCAATATAAACACCGACCGTATCATCCCCATTTTTATATTCGGCGACGCTGGTCATGGTCGGTTCCCGGTATAATGGAGACCACATAGAAAAGTTTTTTCCTTGTAATCTCCACGTCCCCATTTTTTCTGGCCATTTAGGTGCTACTGACACACTGTGATTAACCAGTGAATGACTAAAATCTGCCCATACAGGCCATATGATCAACGCACAGATACCCAGGACGAGTCCCAGTGCAGATTGTTTATATACCGTTGTCTTTTCCGATAAATTCACAGCAGTATTTTTCACAGCAAAGTCGACTTCATATTGGTGCGTTGTCTTGGTGTCATCGACATGGCCTTCAACATCCGTAATATCTTTATCGGACCAAAAACTTCCTATCCAGAACATCATAAACATTACAAAACCAAAAAATACCCATCCATAAATAAGATGATCAAATCCCAATGCATAACGCATATCACTTAAGTCAGCAATCATCACAATCATATAGGCACGAAGACCATTCGCGATAATAGGAAAAATACCAGCAAGAGCAATAAATGCGAGCCTTCGCCATATACTTTTATATGACAAATAGGCATACAGAACACCCAGAGTGACCGATGCGATCAGGTAACGCACACCACTGCATCCTTCAACTACAGACCAGTCCCCACTTGGTATACTAAAGAAAGTCCCTTCTGAATAGACGGGAATTCCTGTCAGCCTGATAAGTGAAACGGTAAAATATGCCGTGAAGTGCATCAATGGCAGAATCAAGGACTCTCCCATTGGGACGGCCAGAAATAAAAAAAACAATGGAAAGGCAATCTTTCTGACAACTGTCAGACCCAGGAGTAGCCATACAAACAACGGGATAAATGCAACAAAAGACAGTTGTTCAACAACCTGTACGCTACCGAGTTTGGCGAGCAGCCAAACAAAACCTACCATGCCGATTATAATAATACTACGCAGATCAGTAACAAATGCAACATTGTCTAATACATGTCGTTTTCGCCAAATAAGATACAGGGAAATCGGAAATATGAGAAAGCCATGCGCAAATGTCTCAGAGCGAATCCAGATCGTTACTATCGAATAGAATGTAGGCCAAAAAGATATAAACAGAATTGCGATAGCAATCAGTAAGACCCATGCGTTAATCAACTTAACACGATCATAACGCTGTTGCGGCATAACTTCAGTCACCATAACATATGGCCCTGCTGTAAGGGTGCGTGACACGGGTGTATATCATTAATCGATATATGCGCTTGAATCTGAGCGCGATTTTGAATTTATATTGCTGGAAGACTCAATAAAACTTAATAATTTTTGTGCCTTTGCTTTCCAGCTATATTTATCAAGAACAATATTTCTACCTTCGATACCCATGGTCTCTGAAAGAGCCGTGTCGGATGCGGAAATACCGAGCTGTACAAGTGAGTCGACATCGTCAGCGATCATGGGAGATAATAGATCGTCGTGTTCGATACCATTCATGGCAGCAGTAGTTCCAAGTACGGCTTTTCTCATGGCCATTGCCTCAAGTACTTTATTTTGTATACCACGCGCTATCTGCAATGTGGCAACAACACAAGTGGCATATTTAAGATAGGGTCTGACATCATCAACATAACCGGTAACTACAACACCATTTTTTCTGGATAATCTTGTAACTCTTGAAGAGGGATTACTACCAACAATATAAAAAATAGAATTTTTTATCGATTCAGATATTTTTGGAAATATGTCGTTGGCAAACCATTGTACAGCGTGTTCGTTTGCCCAGTAATCCATTGCCCCGGTAAATACATAGGCCAAAGTTCCGTCAGGAAAGGGATTTATAAAGTCATGCTCTGGAGAAAAATATTCTGAATCCACTCCATTCTCAACATAACGAATGTTTTTATCCTTATACTTTGTTTTCTTTATAAAAAAATCAGCTTCATTTTTTGTTATAAAAATACTCATATCAGCCCTTTCAGCACACTGCTTTTCGTACTCAAATAGATATGCGGATTCACGTTTATACACAAATTTTTCTATAAAGGATTTTTTTTCGGCATATTCATGCCATTTTTCCGAATCCATATCGACAAAATCTACAATGCATTTGGCATGGCTTTTTCCAGCGGGAATGTACTGACACATTGTCGATGAAAAAATAAAAATAACATCTGGTTCGTACATTGATACCGCTTCTTCTACCCATTCATACATAGATCTACTTTTATAATATTCGACACTAAGCGCTGTTCCCTTTGCTAAACCAATAAGACTTACAATCTTTCTTTTCTTACGATTAAGTTTAACGAGGCGTATATCATCACACAACGTTCGTAAAACATCTTCATATTGCCAGTCTGTATCTTCATCTATAAATGTGCCCAATATAATCTTGTTATTTTCAGACAATGCCTTGAGGAAATTAAACGATCGTATTTTATCTCCCTTATTTGGTGGATAAGGTATTCTATGTGTCAAGAACAGGACAGTATTCATTATCACCCCAGGCTACGCGACAGCATGGGCCCAATCAAATTGGCAATCGGAAGGGGAAGATGTTTCCACGCATTTATAAACATGCGGTATTTAGGATTGAGTGGATTAATGTCAGGCAGGTTTTTCTTATTGACCATGAAATACTGATAATAAAGTGGTTCTGGAGAAAAACCCCAATTCTTTTTGAAAGAATAAGCTCCCGTTCCTACTTTACTTCTTCCGAAATCATAAATTCTGCAACCCTTATCCGTTGCCCGACACATCAGCGCCCAATACATAAAATCATTCGCCTTATATGCCCGCGCCTGATCTGTTCCGCCACCATAATAAGGTAATACCTCATCCTTAAAATAAAAGCTCATTACCGCGCTTAACACTATATCATCTTTTCGTATTATCGTAATTTCACATATTTCTGAAAATATTGTTTTAATTAAGGTAAAGAACTTCTTTGGGAAAACTGGTGTACCGAGATTTCTGACACTGGTTGAATATGTATAAAAAAATGAATCTATATCACCATCGTGATCGCATTTCAGTCCGGCGTTAATCCCCTTTCTAACCATTGCACGTTGCTTGCGTGGAATCGATTGCATGTTTAAGTCGTGATCACTTTTTAATTCTTTTCGAAATGTTACATACAACGCTTTGCTTTCCAATTCATCACTGTGTTTCGTGATATTTCTATATTCCAGGTAGTCAACATTCATATCATATGCAACTCCATTTGCATACTCTACAAGTTTATTTCTGGATACCTCATCAACTGAGGCGACGCCACCATATACGGAGAAAGGAATAGAAATCAATGCATCACCAAACAAAATACTTTTTATATGCCCAAGAGGTAGTATTCCTGTAATTTTACCCTTTAGTCTAGAACAGAGATACAGCATCTTGTATCCGTATGTTTCTTCAATCACATCACGCCATCTGTACAGATGAAAAAATGTTGCCTCTGGACAGAGAAGTACAAAGTTATCCCACTCCTCCGCAATAGATCCGTCACACATTTCGACATAAATTTCATTATCAGAAACAACAGATCGTTCGGTTAACACCATGTCATCATTATTTGATATAGACATTGTCAATCCTGTCCCAGGAAAACTCTCTGAGAAGAGAAAATAAACGCTTTTCCATTACGTTAAGATTAAAATAGTGTCTAAATCTTGTCTTAAAGTTCAATCCAGTCTGACGAGGTTGATCGGGATCGATTTCCCATGGATGAAAATAAAAAATACAAGGTTTACTCTCCGCTCTGTTAATTTTATTAATTGCCCAACGAGAAAACATATAAGGATATAAGCGGAAGTAACCGCCACCACCACATGGAATATTGTGTTTATTAATACGAATCGTCGAGATCGGGATTTCTAAAAGATCACAGTGCTCATGCATATACGGATGGCGCGGCGAATCTGGTATCCCATATAAATCATGTTTTACGGGATATATACTTGAGCTGTATTCATGACCGCATTCCTTAAGCACTTCAATAGCCCACATATTATCTTTACAGATGGAATAACTAGCGGCCCTATAACCTTTTACCCGAGTGCCTGAAATGTTTTCTAGGATGTAACGTGTGCGCAATACATCATCTCTAAATTCATCAATATTCTGGCTTGTCACTCGTATATGACAGTATCCATGACTTGCCACCTCGTGGCCCTCATTCACTATAGTCCTTACTAGCCCGGGATAACGTTCAGCTATCCAACCAAGGACAAAAAAAGTGGCTTTCACATTGGCATCGGAAAACATTGAAAGGATACGCTCAGAATTTCTTTCAATTCGACATGGAATTTTATCCCACATATTTCTATTAATGGTTCCCTCAAATGCGGAAACCTGGAAGTAGTCCTCCACATCAACACTCATTGCATTAACTATGCTTGTCATAATCCTGTCCCCCCAGGAATTAGATCAATTTTCAGGCACGCTACCGCCCTTCCCTGCAAGAGAATTCTTTAAATTTCTTATAATAAGATAACCTACACTTACAACAGACAACCTATCTGCATAGATAACAAATTTACTGATCAACTATTAAACAGCATATAAAGATCACGTTTCCACTTAGAATAAACTGTAAATAACAAAATTATACAACCAAGGCGTTTGTAGCTGCGCAGCAGTTAGACACGAAACGTTTATGCAGGAACATTCTGTAGGGCCCAATGATTAATAATTTTCACAATACGATCTGCTGCACGACCATCCCAAAGATCTGGAATACGACCGCATTTCCCACCTGTTCTTGATATGTTACCGATAGTTTCAATCACCATATCCATATTTGTCCCAACAAGGATATTAGTCCCTTCATCGAGGGTAACAGGCCTTTCTGTATTTTCTCTAAGCGTTACGCATGGAATTCCAAGCGCCGTCGTTTCTTCTTGCATACCACCAGAATCGGTAAGTACAACCTTCGCATTTTTCATTAATCCAAGCATCTCCAGATAACCTTGTGGAGGAAGGAGGATTATTTTTTTATTGTTTTTTAACTTGTCTATTAGATGACATCTATTAAGAACTTTTTCTGTTCTCGGATGCACTACAAATATTAAATGATAATAACGAGAACACTCGATCAATGTATCTATGATATTCCCGAGTATAATCGGATTATCAACGTTCGATGGTCGATGAAGGGTAACTAAACCATAGTATCTCAGTAAATTTTTCTTTTCTTCCGCATTGATGAAACGAGAAAGTGTGTAGGATGGTGATTTCACTTTTTCTAAATTACGATAAAGGGTATCGATCATTACATTACCAACAAAATGGATACGCCTTTCATCTATACCTTCATTCACAAGGTTCTGTTTCGCTGATAATTCAGTAATGAACAATAACTCCGATAGTTGATCAGTGATAATTCGGTTTATTTCCTCTGGCATTGATCTGTCTCTGCTTCTGAGACCCGCCTCAATATGGAATATGGGTATATTTTTTTTTGATGCAACTAAAGAGCAAGCTAATGTAGAGTTAACGTCACCAACGACAAGGAGCGCACGCGGTTTTATCACATCAACGATCATCTCAAACCGAATCATAATATGTGCGGTTTGCGTAGCATGGGTACCTGAGCCTACATTAAGATCAATATCAGGTTCAGGTATATCCAGTTGTTCGAAGAACGTGTCTTTCATTTTTACGTCATAATGCTGACCCGTATGGAGCAACACGAAAGGAAGTGTAATCTTGTTGCTTTCAAATTCGCGGATTATTGGCGCTATCTTAATAAAGTTGGGTCGTGCGCCAACTATGCACAACATACTGTTTGTTGGCAGTAAATCTAAATCTTGATCTTTAATCTTAAATAAATCCATGATCATTAGCACACCACATATATATCAGCATCATACTTTATCTTCATTGACCATCTGTCTAATCATATCGTGAACCTTCTGCATACGTGACTCGAGTTTGCTCAAACGTTGTTCAAGCTCCATTAGGCATGAATCCACCGTCTCTTGTCCGGTCGTATCTTGCAGTACAACTCTTTTCTTCTTTGTATAATTTGAATCAACAAATGACTCTTCATACAGTTCTTGCGTGACCAGATTTATCGTATTTGAACTTACGCTATGGCTCTCTTCCAAACAGGAAAGCAATAGTGCTCTGTCACAAAGCGTGTTTATTTTACGGGGTACACCACTTGTGAAGTCATATATATCAGAAAATGCACTGTCCGTAATATTGGGGTCATCATTCCATCCGACCAATTTCAAACGATGCTCGATATAGGCGCGAGTTTCATCGAAATTAAGCGGTCCTAGGTGATAGGAAGCAATAATTCTTTGCCTAAATTGTTCAAGGTAATCTGCACCAAGTACAGTTCTGAATTCTACTTGTCCAAGCAGAAAGCTTTGGAATAAAGCCTGTTTCCCATCTTGGAAATTTGATAACATACGTAATTCTTCCAGAGATCTAACAGGAAGATTCTGTGCCTCATCTACAATTAAAAGTACTCGTTTACCTTCCTTTGCCTGTTTTCTGAAAAATTTCTCAAGATTCTTAAGAACCGTTGATTTGCTTAGGCCTTCATGTGGTAGACCGTAAGATCCTGCTATCATTTGCAATAAATCAGTAGCTTCAAGTTGCGTGGTTGCTAGTTGCGAAGCAATTATTTTTTTTTGCTCATCCAATTCTGCAAGAAGTGTGCGTACAAGCGTTGTTTTTCCTGTTCCAACATCACCTGTGACCACGATGAATCCGTCACCTTGATGCACCCCGTATTGCAAATATGCAAGAACGCGTTTATGTCCACGACTTCCAAAGAAGAAACCAGGATCGGGGGTAATCTTGAATGGTTTTGCAGTCAATTTGTAGAATGATTCATACATAATCAGAATGCCATATTCAGACTAGCGGTAATACGATTCTCTGTATACCCTATTCCCGGTTGTGAGCTATTCAGCACCCGCCTCTGATAAGAAAGAACGGCATGCACCTTGGCTGATACTCTTTTATTAATGGCAACACTATAAAGATAGAAATCATTCTTTCTTCCCGATTGGAATGCAGTCTTAGTCCTTACCACACCCGTTAAAAGGCGCGATAATCCGGTTATACGCCAGCCCCAAGAAGCACTATAGCTATCAATAAGAATTGATTTATTGCTTATCAGGTATGTTCTTCTTTCTCTGGCATAGAATAATGAGATATTACTTCTTGCTGTATGGAACCCGTAGACAATCTGAGAGCGTTTACGAATAAAGGCCTGATTGCTAATACCAAAACCACCTATGGTTCCGTAAATTAATGAATTTCTTACTGATGTTGCCACGGGTTGACCTGTAGTCGGGTCTACAGGAATTAAAAAACCCGTGGATGGATCACGCATCGCGAGGTAAAACTGCCCCGTTATAGGATCATAAAAACCATTCCCCAGGTTGGATATAGCCAATGCCTGTGATGTAACCGTATTTTTAAAATAGCTGGCCAACACGTTTGAGCGCCGCGTACGAAGATGAAAATTTCCGCTCCATTGAACGCCAGGATTCAGGCCTACCGATCTTTTTAACCACTTTACATCCAGAGATGTATGTATGGTTGGGCTGATAGTCAAGGTTGCTGATTTATATCGATTACCGTACAGACCTTCTAAAGCAAGTATTCTGCCCGGCGTCCAATCAAAACCTGCCGCCTGGTAGGTGCCATTAGAAAATGTCTGTCGCGATGTTGCAAAATCATATTTATCACTACCAACAACAGCAAGAACTTTTATGTCATCAAATACCTGATATCCAATACTTACAAATGACTCTTTACTAATAAAATTATTTGAAGGTTGTCGTATTATCTCTTTATTTTTATGAGAAAATCTCCACGTAAGACGCGTGAAACGCGCCCCACTATCTATACGAACTTCGCCATTGCGAATGATTGCATCATTTGTTTCTACATTACTATATCGAACTTCGTTATAACCATACCCGGCATATACGTTATATAGATTATCGAAATTATATTGAAAATAAGGTTTTACCCCGTAAGTATAAACATTACTCACATTAGCCGAATTTACGCCGACAAGTGGAATGCTGTTGCTGGGGCGAATTAATGCCTGAGAAATTCTGCCATTCACATCAACATATAGGTAGTCTCGTGATAATTCTGTTAGCACATTACCTAAAAGCTGATTACTAATGCTATTCCGGCTTGAATTATTAGCAAATATGAGATTTTTCATTCTGTAGTTAATCGATGCCTTAACACGTCTGCCTTCACCACGTATTGAAACACCCGGATTGACTTCCGTAATCAGATCGGATTGCTTGTTTGACTGTGAAAGGATGACGTTGTCAGAATATATCTCCGCAACATCTAATGTGGGACCGATAACCCAGTTACCTGCATATATATTTGGAGAAATAAAGAACATAAAGACAGAGACAACAACTTTCTGCATAACTGTCTGCAGAAATTTTAGGCTGATTTCATGCAGTAAATATGTGTTGTTATTTTCCGTATGAGCCATAATACCCGCCATAGTATTCTTGGTTAAAAGACGGGTGGCTTTGGTTGAGTACCATGCCAATAACTTTATTCTCATCAATCTGAGAAACTGCTGCTTTAATAGCGCTTTGCGAAGTCTTTCCAGACTGCACAACAACAAGTATTTGTCCGACTACACGGGCTAGCACTGAGGCCTGGCTTGTCGCAAGCAATGGCGGTGCATCAAAGAGCACAACGCGGTTAGCGTAGCGTTCAGATAACTCATTGGCCAACCGTCGCATATGCGAACTGGCCAATAATTCTGTCGAGTGCAAATGTGGACGTCCTGCCGGTAAAACGCGTAATTTTGGCATATCCGTTTTAACTATCATACTGCACAGTTCGAGAGAATCATCAGACAATATATCGATCAATCCGGGACGATTCTCCAGTTCCAAAGTTCGTGTCAGTGATGGCTTAATCACATCACTATCAACTACAAGCACAGTCGTATCCATTTCTATGGCCATACTCATGGCGAGATTGATTGTTGTAAATGTCTTACCCTCACCCGGCAAGGCGCTGGTAACCATGATCAAATTACCATTATCCACATCAGCCGCCGTCTTTCCAAAGGCATTCATGAGCAATGGACGTTTTAGAATACGGTACTCCTCCGCCCTTTTACTGTGCAGCGTATCCGGCGTGAGAAATCCCTGGTTGCCTAGTTCGACCAGATTAAGACGCAACGCCTTTTCAGACTGTACATGTAGTGATTCATGGATGTTTCCTGTTTTTGCACGTTTGGTACGGGTATTCTTACTTAGTTGGTTTCTGGCATTATTTTGCCCCTGCTGCAACTTTTCAATGGCTTTTTCAATGCTGCTGGTCATACAACTGTCCTCACGAAATGTAATATGCTCGATCCTTCTCCTTCGTGAATATACAGATATACTACCGCGCCATAACCAAGCGCTAAGACAAATCCGGCTACCGCGTAACTTCCCAGCTCCAATCGGCGTTTAAATAAAGCGTCAGATGTCCATGTCCTCGATATACTGCCGAATACCGGTAACCCGGTGAGCTGGCGCAAGGTTCTTCGATCATGAACTGCCGGGGACAATTGCGAAAGCAAAAAGGCGATAGCCAATCCAATACCCAAACCAGAAAACAGGACAAGAGAA
This sequence comes from uncultured Chromatiales bacterium, assembly GCA_964561765.1. Lineage (GTDB taxonomy): Bacteria > Pseudomonadota > Gammaproteobacteria > DATFLL01 > DATFLL01 > CAZLQI01. The sequence continues at coordinate 165,257 of CAZLQI010000002.1, read as the reverse complement.
CTATAAATAAGTCTGTTTGGACCTGATGGCTTAAGTGGAACACGAGGTGGGTCAATTACACGAAACCGGACATCATCCCCAGTTTTCCCTGCCTCTTCTGAGAGTTTCGCTGATTCTTTACGGCTCACCAACACATTATAGTTTTTCTTGTTAATCGCATAATTACGGTTAAGGCGTTTGAGTTCGGTCTCAACGACAGGAAGCGTATCCACCATTTGTTGCAGTTTCTTTACCCGACGGGAATATTCCGCTACCCGCACATTCATAGCGGCAATATTTGCATCTGCTTCACCAAGTGCGAGTTGTAGTTGTTGTTGCACTGGATTTTCTCTACCTACATCAGGCTTGGGAGAGTTTTCCAGTACTGAAAGTTCTTCAGCTTTTTGTTTCTTCAATGCCTTAATGGTTGCTTCTATCTGCTTGACATCAGGATATTGCTCGGTGTATTTCAATAGTAGCTGATCTAATTGTGTTTGAAGATTTTCAATACGCGAATCAAGTGCCGCGGTAACTGGTGTACTGGGCTGCGCATACAGCGCCACTGACTCTTCGGAATCATCTAATTGGCGTTTTAATTCGTTGCGCCTTTTTTTTGCCTCTTTGAGCGCAAGTTCTGATTTGGAACGATCAGATATAGCCGCTTGCAGTCGCTCAAAAAAACCTCCTCCCTGTCCTGGCAGTAAGCCCATATGTTTGCGTTTGAAGTCCATAAGACGATTCTCAGCGTTCACCAATCTACTCTGATAATCTTTTATTTGTTGATCGATAAACTTCTGAGCTGAATCACTATCTGCCCTGGTTTCTCCTAGAGTCGATTCTACAAAGATGGTCAATAATGCTTGAACGACACGCTTTGCCAATTGAGGATCATGATGTTCATAGGAGATCGTATACAGGTTTTCCCTGCGGGTGGATCGTATACTGATATGACTCCCTAACCGGTTCAACAGGCGTTCCATCGCCTCAGGACTTTTGGCTCGCAAGTCCAAGTCAGTCATTCGCGCAACCTTCTCAAGGTTTGGCCGACTCAGGAGTGTCTTGGTCATTAAGCTCAAGCGTTGGTTCACATTGGTCTCAACCGTCAGCCCACGCAGTAACGGGCGCAAAATGGTGTCGGTGTTGACATATACACGTGCACTTGCCTTATATTGATCCGGCATACGAGCAACAATAAACCAGCCGATCAGTACAACGACCCACGCACCAACCATGGCATGCCAACGATATCGCCACATACCCTTGATGTAGGTAAGAATCTGCTGCACTAATTCATGCATGATCAGGACCCCGTTACGGGCAATGCGCTAATAAACACTAGAACCATGCCTCGGGGATAATCAGCACATCACCAGGCAACATGTCCACGTTGGCCGATATATCTCCATTTTTTAATAAATCGTCCAACCGCACATTGTATTGATGCCTTTTCCCATTGACGGTTCTAACCAGTACGGCACGATTTCCATCTGCAAATTCTGTCAACCCTCCAACGGAAATCATTACATCAAGCAACGTAATATTCTCGCGATAAGGTATGGACTGGGGTTTGGCGGCCTCTCCCACTACACGAATTTGTTCACTATAGAGTCCAACGAAACCTGTCACAATGACGGTGACTACGGGATTACGGATATAGCGTGCCAGGCGTTTTTCCATCTCTCTGGCCAAGTGAGTGGGTGTCTTTCCGCTTGCCTGCACGTCTTCAATTAACGGCGTGGTAATGCGTCCATCTGGGCGTACTGGAACCGTTGCGGATAAATCCGGATTACCCCAGACAAAGACATTCACACTGTCACCGGGTCCTATAAGGTACATCGGTGCCTCACCCGTATAACCTGCGGATTTCAGTGTCGGGTATGAGGCACACCCCGTAAGAAGAGCAAGAAACGCGAGAAAGCCGATACGTACCCACCAACGTAAAGTATGCGTGCTGCCCATGAAATCCCCCCGAGTCTTAATTTTTTGAATCGTTTCTGATTGCTGTATCGACCCACATAGAGTGGGGGTCAATACCACCCCGCTAGCGTGGACCCGATCGCATTAGGCTCCGACACTTCCAACGATGGTCGTGTATCTCCCTTGCTCCAGTGTCCGAATAGACAGGACATCACGTATTTTTCACAGTGTGGCAGGAGTGCTATTGATTCGTATCAAATCCATTGACTTTGTTTTCCCACAATCTGTGAACCCGTTAACACTTTAATGCCCCGATTTATATGGCGTTCGGCCATCACCATGATCGATTCTCAAAGTGTGATGCATCTTCGTTTGATCAATCAGAATATTGGAATTCATCACGGGATATTCAATAAGATACCATGGTTTTCAATCTGTTAATTGTATTTTTTTTATTAATTATAAAAAACGTCAATTTTTCAACACACATCATCAATGCGATTATCAAACAAAAAAAATACGCTCTGCAATGAATGCCAGAGCGTACAGTGAAGCCAATCTCATTGATTCTTCGATAACACAAGAAGTGTTAAGCAATTAATATGCCATAAGGAAAATACCATCAAAAGAGATGTCAATATATTGGCATTCTGGAGAAAAAGACCCGCGAGGCTCCATGGGACTGCTTAATATTTTCTTAAATTCGCTGTAAGCATCAATAACGCGGGCAGGAATAACAGATCAAAAATCAAGGCAGCGAAAATGGCAACCCCCATCAACAAACCGAACTCTGCAATGGGGACAAACTCAGATGCGCTCAAGATAAAAAACTGCGCCCCAAGAATCAAACTGGTCGACATCACTGCCCGACCGGCAATATGGTACGTCCTGGCCAATGCCTGAACGGGTGTAGCACCTTTAGCACGGCGCACCGTGTAGCCCTGATAGACATGAATGGTATCATCAACCGCTATACCAACGGCAACGCTGGCAATCATAGCAGTTGCCATATCCAGCCATATGTCGAAAAAGCCCATGAGCATGAACACGACAAGGATCGGCGCAATATTCGGCAGCATGCATAAAAACGATGCCCACGCAGAACGCCACAAAATCGCCATCAGGATAAACATCATAATCATCGCCGTCCATAAACTGTATATTTGCCCCTGAACCATCAGGCTTTCCTGATCTGCATAGAGTCTGGCCATACCAGCGATATGCCAGGTCAAACCGTGTAAGTTGGCATGTGAGAGATATCCACGCATGTGATCAATGACCTTCTGAATCTCATTGGCACCATGGACATTAAGATTGATAGTGACTTGCGTTCTTTGAAACTCCCTATTGACAAGATCAAACAAATCGCGCCCATCATATATGAGCAGATATTGGCTGATCAGATTGTCATTGTCGGGTATTTTCCGGTAATGGGAGTTTCCATTGTGGAAGGCCCAGTTCATTTCTTCAACGAAATCAGGCAAAGACAATACATGATCGACTTCCGGTTGCTTGTTGGCCCAATGTTCAAAGTTCAGAATTGATTCTAATGCTGCCGATTTTTTCAAGGCATCACGCCTGGCACCATCGAAAACAACCTCAAGGACAGCGATCCCACTCAATGCATTCTCGATGCGATGTGTGTCACGAATAATAGGTGCATGGGGAGAGAAAAAGCGGTACACATCAGTCTCTGCATGTACTTGCCACAACAGTGGCATACCTGCCGCCAGCAGAACCGTCGTTATCACAACGACGTGCAGCGGATAGCGAATACCCAATAAAGCTATCCGGTCGACGCTTTTCCCAACCCAGGCGGAACCGAATTTTGCAACCGGCCAGGGTTTATTATCCCAGCGGGCAAGAATCGGGGGAATCAACACCATCACGACAAAATACAGGACAAAGACACCTGCAGCAGATACCAGACCAAAGATCTTTATTGTAAGTATCGGACTGGTTGCCAATGAAGCCAGACCGGCCGCCGTAGTCAGGCTGGTGAAGCGTGCGGGCTTTTTGACATCGTGCAGTGCCCGCGAGACGCGCTCCATGCCACTCCAGCCGCGCAGGGATGCGTGTTGCAATGCGCCATAGAAGTGAATTAGCAGTGCAACAGTCAGCGCGGTTATCAATGACGGAATCATGGAATCGACCAGCGTGAAGGGTCGGCCAAGAATGACAATGAAACTCATGCTGGCGCTGCTGGCGGCCCCCATGGCAAGTCCAGCGAGCAAAACACCAAGCCAGCGCCGGTACAACAACCAGACCAGAAACAGGCCGACCAGCGTTGTGATGGGGACAAAAAACATCAGCCCGCTAGTAAAGGCGTGCAACTGCTCCGCCTCAAGCGCCACTTCACCCGCTATGGCCTCTACACGGTCGTCCAGGCCGGCTTTAGCCAGGCCTTGTTTCACCACAGTAACCAGTTCGACATCCTGGCGGCTGTCAGTGATAGAATGCGGGCGCACTATCAACGATAGGGAGTTACCGTCGTGCGAGACGAGGAACCCTGGTGCAAAACGATCATGGCGTACACGCGCTCGGCGTTGCTTGGGCGACAAGCCATCGTCAGGTGATAGCAGCGGTGTGACAGCAAAACCGTCTGCACTGGATTGAATATGATCAACCGAAGTAACGGACAACACGCGCTCTACCAGAGGAGATTTCTTAATGTCCGCAATGGCACGATTAAAACGCTTTAGTGTATCGGTGTTGTAGAGTCCTTTCCCGCCTAATAGCACTATCAACAGTTTGTCAGATGGAAATTCTTTACGTAAGGCGCGTTCAAATTTCATCGAAGGTTCATTCGGCGGAAAATAGACCTCCGGTGCATTATTCAACTGGAGTTTGAGTAACATCAGGTTTGGCGCAAGCAATAAAATTGCCAGCAGCACAATTGCCCACGGCAAGGGCAATCTGGGGCGGCTTAGAAGCTCGTTCGCCATCCAAGCATCCACATTTTATCATTCTTGTGAAAACCACCAAATGTGCCAGGGGCCCCACCAAAATACTCGTAACCAAGATAGAACTCGTTAGGCTCCCAGCCAAGATACGCCAGTTCAGGATTCAGGTAATAATCCTTCTGCTCCAGGCCGGACATGAAACGCAGCCGCGTACGCCAACGCCCATGCAAGAATACGTCTTCCACTTCACCATTGAGCAGGTAGGTTGACCTATTATCCAGCACATTTTTTGCATTGAGAAGATGATGACCCACCAGTTGCAAATTGACACGGGCATTACCACCGCCCGGGAAAAACTCTACACCTGCCGTCCAATTCACGCCATTGAGCGTCTTGTAGCGGAAATCTTTTGTAGTCACCGGTATATCGCTTAACCAGGCAAGCTCAAAGCGCCAAGTCGCCCCTTCGAACACTGTACCCACATCCCCCCCCACTACCCAAGACCAGGGATGACGACCGGTAAATGTGGGGCCCCTCGTTGCGGCCATAGCGGTGACAAGAGGTACTCCGGCGAGCAAGGCTGCCCTGAGTTGAGGATTTAACTCATAATACGGCGTAGACTGGCGCGCGCGTTGCACCGTCAGCGCAAAATCCACTCCACGTCCGGTCCTGCTGAACCTTATTCCCCCTCCACCTGCACCTTTTGTGTCATCACTAAAACGCCCATTATGGATCAGGGCTGCCAGCACGGGGGTACTTTTGACACCGATCAACTCACCGTTGGTCTTGTCGATAGGTGACCAGATACTATTAATGTCAGGCAGTTTCGCGCCAAAAAACTTCGGTACCAAAAAAATATCCGTCTTATAGGCACCGGAAAACCATTCCATTCGCAGCGCGGGCACCGGTAACCGCCGGTCTGGTAATTCATCGAGAAAATAGCGGCGCAGATCAGCACGGCTGAGTCTATCGGTTGGTGGTATCCCATCGACACGTCCCCAAATCACCTTTTGGGCACCCAGTGTCACACGTACATGTCTTTCCCGGTAACGTACAAAGCTTTCGCCTGTTTCCAGATAGGTGTGTCTGAAATCCTGTTTCCCTGTTTGCTGGTATGCGCTAACGCGCCCCTCGAGTTGCCATTCCCAGCGATTGTCCGGTTTCCAGTCAAGATATGCGGTGGTACGCAAATAATTGCTGGCATCAACGCCCGCCGCCTTATTATCTGCCAAGCGACCATACTCAATACGAAAATCACGCAAACCTACATCCAGGCCAGTTTCCCTTATCGTCTTGTCCGAGAGACCATAATTCATTTCGCTGGCCTGGTTGGGCGCACCAAAGACCAGCACCGTGGGTTGTGCTTCAATGGACCGGGGTTTGTATCTTGATCGGGGCGGTACACGTCTTGCCGGGCGGACATGCCCCTTGGATGAGGGTCCAAGCTTCATCACGATGTAATGGGGTTGTCGCTCAGTAACCGGTATCACATAAATATTTCTGAACCCTGCCTGCGCCATCTTCCTTGTGATGTGCAAAATAACGGATGGATTGGTAAAAAGACCCAAATTGATGGCGTAACCACGTTCGCGGAAATCAGTCTCAATACGTGGATTCAGACCCAATGTAAGCAAAACGGGTAATTCACGTTGCGCATGTGCCCATTTCTTATACACCCGCAGCTGTACACTGCTATATTCGCGTGTCACCTCTTTTACTTTTATTTTAGAGGTATAGCCTTCGCGTTGAAGACGCTCGACATAGTGTTCGGCCGCTGTACGCGAAGTGAACCCCTGTCCTTTCACCACTGTCGCTACAGGCATTGTCACCGGGACCGAACGCGCTGGACGCACACGGGTTCCATTGATAACCTGCGGGCCACCATTGGACGGGATAATCTGGCGAGTCCGTAGGACCCGTACCCTCTCCACTATCTGGAAGCGCGGCTGTATAACATCCACAGCGACCACGCGAAGATTGTTAAAACCCATGCGTGCAACACGCTCACGCAGAGTTGCAAGAAAACGCTGATTGGCAAAGGCACCTAGGCTCACGACATAACCTCTGGCTGAGGGCATTCGTCTGACCAGAGAGTCAAGACCGTTTCTTTTGAGCTTGTTCGCAACAGCTCGGGCTTCAGACACATTTGGCAACACACCCAATTCGAGGCGTTGCAAATGGATGGTTTTCTCTATCTTGCGCACCTCGACACGCTTGCCACGCCGCATCATTACACGCATCTCTTTTTCTGCGCCAAAGCGTGTCGGATATTCGCGGACAGGTTTCAACTCATAGGTCGCAGAAGTATCGGCAGCCATCACCGGGGCAGACCATCCGACTATACAGGCCATGATCACCGCTATCAGGTGGGCATCCTGTCTGTTGAAGGTACGCTGCAAGTCCTTATACATTTTCGGTTATTCAAGGTCTGTATTTTGCTTCACGAACCGGATCTTCAAGCATCTGCAGGCTGAACAATGATGCGGGCAAATGCCAATTATAGTCAATTTTCTCTATTTTCATTATGGTCTTGTGATGATCTTCCAGATCTTCCATCGTGCTGTCCATCACCGTCCAGTAGCCCTGGATCTTCTCTACCTTCTGAACAGTGAGACGTTTGACAGGCGTCAAACGCCCATTCTGGTAAAAATCTACTCGCAGTGGAATCATTATTTTAGAATATATCCAGCTGATCCGTTTGCTATAGACGGAATTCGAGGCCATGACTGGAATACTTTCCACCTTGTCACAAAGCACACCTTCGACTTTCTCGCGTCCCACCCAGCGGTGTCTGTCCATTGAGACCTCACGGTCCTGAATATCTTCATAATACAGATCGGAACCAACAAACCGGCCCCCTTTGCGATTACTGGCAATACGCTGCACGCGTCCAAGCGCGGGCAGGTATAACCATTGATCACTTTTGTCACCAGGGTAATCGATGGTGAGCAGGCCAACACCGGCGATATCCGCCGGTGCGGTAAAACGCGTCAACGACAAGACATGTCCATGACCTTTGTCCAGCCGGTATGAATACGTTTCGCGTATGCGAGGCGAATGCCCCTGGTCTATTAGAATCATTGCACCTTGTGTTCTGGTGTCATGACCTTTAGGCCGGTTATAGACCGCCCGTGCAAGTTCGGTCCCTTTTTGGTACGCATTCTGTGTGGCCTGCGCAGGGGGTATTCCTGGCGCGAGCGAACCGATCAGAATGATGGCCGTAAGGGTATTAATGAACGAGTGTCGATAAATGCGTATCATGTTTCAAAATCCATGGTGTTATTCAGGAACAGGTCAATGCCGCGGTTCTGCTTGCTGACCCTGCGCCTTCGGCACACATTCATATTACATACTTCTCAAATAGGGGGACACCCCCCATGGCTGGCAAACAGGAGCCAATCCGAGGCTCACATGTCACCGCTTTTATCGTGGCGACGGCAAATCCGGGCACACGCCACTGCGCGGGTATATGCAACGGCCACAGGTCCATGCTCAGTGTGCGCCAAGGTTCTGCGAAGGGTATTGTCTCTATTGATGAGGTCGGCATTATGGTGAGAGAGCAGGGGGATAAGGAAAGACGAATAACCGACAGTGGGCCTGGTTTCAACATAGGGAGGCCAAATCACATCAACGGGAACTGATTGAACAAAGGCCGGAATGATATTCGCAACACCGGCGACCCTGGCAGTGATACGCACTGGCACTGCGCCTATACCTCAGTGACTGCGAGCTGCCACGCACAGAACCAGACGCTGTTTACATGGAATAGCGGCGCTGGTGTATCACGGACATGTTCAGCGGCCAGATTCCTCCCTCGTCGGTGATGATATCCCATACATCCGGGCGTTCGGCATAAATACCAGCGAGGATACCATCCACGCTGCCCACGGTCGGCTGGCGTTTGCCATGGTAGTCCACCATTGGACCGATAGGACTGAAATGAATCCCGAAACGACCCAATAAGCGCATCAGGGTCGGCTCCATGATGGCATACCAGTGCGATATGCCATTGTCTGCACTCATCTGCACGATCGCCTTGAAAAGGCCCAGCGTAATATGCGGTAGCAGACGCCGCAACTGGCTGTGATAGTCCTCCTGGTCCTGGTCCTCGTAGACGGCCGTCAGGCTGGCGCCGCTGATGCTGGGGGATTCGGCGATACGGCGTTTGAATGTTTTGGAAACGGCGAAACGCGATATTTCGGCAAGCCCGTGTCGCGGCAGATAGTGTGTATCAAGCATGCGTCGATCAAATATCTCGTTACACTGTATTTCAATCGGAAACGGAGTTGAGACATCATCTGGATTCGGCAGGATGAGCCGCACGCAGCCGGCAAAATTACCCGACTCACGGTGGCGCACCAGGCTATGCACAGCGCGCTGGTCGAAGCCATCCTGCTCAAGTCCATCAGGATGGGCGTCGATATTCTCGTAACCGTTCTCAAGACAATAGACCTGATAGCGCAAGCCATACACTGAGTCCATCAGTGCTGGCGTATCAGCCGCGACCACGTTAAAGTTGCGATTGAATATATCCAACAACTGTTCCATATATCAGCCTCGCATCGGCAAATTCTGAAAACTGTGCTCCGGTATGAACAGCAGCTTTAGAAGGCTTTTTTGCTTTGGACTTGTGCCGCACACACACGCCATTATCTGTACAGTCTGTAGCATCCACTCAGAACAAGTCCGTGACTAGGTCACAGTTAACTAAAATCATTTCCCAGACCACAACCAGCCTGTGTACTCTACGTGTACCCCCCCGACGGGGTCAGCTCCACGACACCGGCCAGCAGGTAATCCCCATGGCCATCGAAAACGGCAGCATTACCGGCTACTATCGACTACAGGACCGCACACCATTAGGAACTACATCACAGTTAGGAAACAACGTCTTAACCCGTGCACAGGCAGGAACTTCGCCACGTTAACAGACTAACTGGAATCGTCTTTTACGTATACTCGACACGGCACACAATGTGCAAATTAGTCCAATTTACTAGACGTCAATACACGTCGCTTGACCGCCTTGCAACATAAACAATCGCTATTCGAAGATTTTTCAGTGCCCAACCAGTATGCTTAAATAAGCGCGGCAACCGGCCTGTTAACAACCGCTAAGGCCGTCGCTACAAAAATGCCATAGAAAACCGGACCGGCGTGGCAGGCACATAGACATAACGGAATAAATGATTCATATTTCAATGCAATAGGAACTAACTCTAAATGGGCCTCGAGTTTAATTATCACACCGCATTCGCACGCAACCTGGGCTGGATCACGGCAACGGAACTGGACATATTGCGCCACCAACGGGTCGCGATTGCCGGCCTGGGCGGCGTCGGTGGCAGTCACACCCTCACCCTGACCCGGCTGGGCATAGGGGCCTTCAGCCTTGCCGATCTCGACACCTTTGAGCTGGCCAATTTCAACCGTCAGGCCGGTGCCAGCGTGCCCAGCCTCGGACAGGCAAAGACCGATACGCTGGCCGGTCTGGCCCGTGATATCAACCCCGAGCTCGACATCCGTCTATTTCCAGCGGGCATTGCCGATGCCAACATGTCACAATTTCTCGATGCGGCGGACGTCTACGTCGATGGCCTCGACTTCTTCGCCTTACGTGCACGCCGCGCCGTCTTTGCGGCCTGCGCGGAGCGCGGCATCCCGGCCGTCACGGCGGCCCCCCTCGGCATGGGGGCCGCCATGCTGGTCTTCATGCCCGGCGCCATGAGCTTCGAGGAGTATTTCCAGCTCGAGGGGCACACCGAAGAAGAACAACTCCTGCGCCTGCTGCTGGGCCTGTCACCCAGCATGTTGCAGACACGCTATCTTGTCGATCCTTGCGCTGTGGATTTTATCAATCGCCGCACCCCCTCCACCGCCATGGGCTGCGAACTCTGCGCCGGTATCGCCGCCACACAGGTGCTGAAGATCCTGCTGCGCCGGGGCAATGTCATTCGCGCCCCACGGGGCCTGCATTTCGATGCCTACCGCAACCGTCTCGTTCACAGTCGACGACCGGGAGGAAACCGCCATCCCCTGCAACGCCTGGGTCTGGCGATCGGGCGGCGCCAGTTGCGCAAGATGTTCCAGCCGGGCCGCCAGCCACCCCCTGTGCCCCCGCCACTGACACGCGTCGAGCACATACTCGACACGGCGCGTTGGGCGCCCAGCGGAGACAACACTCAACCCTGGCGCTTTGAGATCATCGACGACAGCCACCTAGTCATCCATGGCTTCGATACCCGTGATCACTGCCTCTATGATCTACAGGGTCACGCCAGTCAGCTATCCCTGGGGGCGTTGCTTGAGACGCTCGATATCGCCGCCAGTGACCACCACCTGCGCACCCGGATACACCGCCGTCCTGACGTCCCCGAACACACCCCCGTGTTCGATATCGAACTCATCGCCGACACGGCACAGCACCGCCCTGATCCGCGGCGCCCGTTGGCCCCGTATATTCCCCTTCGCAGTGTGCAGCGGCGCCGATTGAGCACTCGTGCCTTGACAGCCCGCGAGAAATCCGCGCTCGAACAGACCCTTGGCGAGGACTGGCAGATACGGTGGTTTGAAGGTCTTGCGGATCGCTGGCGCATGGCAAGACTGCTCTTCAGCAATGCCGGCTTGCGCCTGACACTACCCGAGGCCTATGAGACACATCGCCGCATCATCGACTGGCAGGGTACAACCAGCGAGGAACGCATACCCGCCCAGGCTCTCGGTGCCAGCACACTGACTCTGCACCTGATGCGCTGGGCCCTGCGGAGTTGGCCGCGGGTGGCCTTCATGAACCGTTACCTCGCCGGCACCCTTGCACCGCGCCTGGAGATGGATCTGCTCCCTGCCCTGGCCTGCGGCGCGCACTTCGCCATCATGGCAAAACACCCCCCACACACCCTGGATGACTATGTGGCGGCGGGACGCGCAACACAGCGCTTTTGGCTGACCGCCACCCGGCTTGGGCTGCAATTGCAACCGGCCTACACCCCGCTGGTATTTCACGAATATACCCGCGACGGTATCGTTTTCACGACCGATGCCCGCAAGCGTCGCCACGCCACTCGCATCACCGCTGCACTGACCGATCGTCTGGGCGTCGGTAACGTGGACCGCGTCGTCTTCCTTGGGCGGATCGGGCACGGACCCCCACCGGCCTCGCGCTCGGTGCGTCGACCGTTGGCCACACTCATGTACCCTGGGGAGAAGACGTGATGCCACTGAGCCCACAGGCCTGTGCCGAGCAGCATTGGGATGTGATTGTGATTGGTACCGGCATGGGGGGAGCGGCGTTCGGCTGGGCCATCGCCCGTGCCGGGCGCCGTGTCCTGTTCTGCGAACAGGGCCAGGCGCTGCATCAGGGTACACAGGACACGGTCCTGCGCGGCGATTATGCCGAACGCCTCATGGACAGCGTACGACCCAAGCATGAACAACTTGCACAGGCCGGGCGCTGGAGTGAAACACTGCTCGACGCAACGATGACCGCGGACCCGGCACCCGCGCCGCACCCCAGCCACCTCTTTGTCCCCTTCATCGGTGCGGGCACCGGGGGCTCGACGGCCCTCTACGGCATGGTACTGGAACGCTTTCAACCCCATGACTTCGCGGTAGGCGGGACCGATCTCTGCGCCCCCCCCTTTGGCGGAGCCTTGCCACACGCCTGGCCATTCAGCTACGCCGATCTGCAACCGTACTATGTCCTTGCTGAGCGCTGCTTTGGTCTGCACGGCGGGCAGGATCCGCTGCGCGCCGATCCCCCGGAAGTCATGCCATCGACGCCACTCACCCCGGCCGGTGACGAGCTACGGGCACACTTTTGTACCCGCGGCCTGCATCCCTACTCACCGCCGCTGGCCTGTCGCCTGCGCCCGGGTTGTCGGGGCTGCCAGGGCTACCTGTGCGACCGGAACTGCAAGCGTGACAGTGCCACGACCTTCCTGTTGCCTGCCCTGCAATACCCTGGCACCACACTCCTGAGCCAGACACGGGCCGTGCGCCTGGACGCCGATGCGAAGCAGATCACCGGCCTGCGGGTCGAAACCGGTGGTCAGCAGTTCCACCTGCACGCCGATCGCTATGCCCTTGGCGCCGGGGCACTGGCGACACCACGCTTGCTGCTGGCCTCCTACAATTCACACTGGCCACACGGGCTGGCCAACCAGACCGGCCTCGTCGGGCGAGGCCTGATGCGCCACCTCATCGACCTCTACGCCGTGTTTACTCATCATCGTCCTGCTGTCGCACGCAATCTCAAGGAACTGGCCTTCAACGACTGGTACACCCCGGACAGTGCGCTGGGGTCGGTTCAATCCTTCGGCCCCCTGCCCCCACCTGCCGTGCTGAGCGCCGATCTCATGGAAGACCTCGCCGCACGGGCGGTGATCGGCACAGTGAGCCGCACACCCTGGCTGCACACCCCGTTCAAACACCTGATCGGACTGGGCACCCGCCACTTGCGCCAGGCCACCCTGCTTGCCACCACGCTGGAGGATTATGCCCGCGCCGAGAACCGTCTGCGCCTTGACGCGCACGGTCGCCTGCAGCTGACCTATCGACTTCACCACGCTGATCATGCGCGCGTGGAACGCTTTCGCGGGCGCATGCGCGACGTACTCGCACCCTACCACTACACCCTGATGAAACAGGCGCACAGCAACAAACGCTTGGCCCATGTCTGCGGTACCTGTCGGCTCGGGCGCGATCCCGAAAGCGGTGTCCTGGATGCCCACCACCAGGCCTATGGCCTGGACAACCTGCTCGTCATCGATGGTGCCGCCCTACCCGTCAGCGGTGGCACTAACCCCGGCTTGACCATCTGCGCCACGGCCCTGCGCGCCGCCGACATCCTGCTCGGGGACACGCAGGACCACACAGGTGATTAGTGATCGGGAACTGCTAACCAGGATTTTCAACACGCTGACACAGTGGAATCGACTATGAACGACACCTCGGCTCTGCCCACCTGCACCTGCGCAATCTGCGGCTATCACACCAACCGCGCCGATCCGGGCGATCTGGGTGCGGTGCGCGGCAACATGCCGCACTTCCTCGACCAGACCTTCACGCTGTGGCGCTGCCCACGTTGCGCCAGCCTGCACAGTCTGGGCGATGTGGATTATGCCGACCTCTACGCCGACTACCCCCTGAATCAGCGCCGGCTGGACATCTTCGCCCGTGCCACCTTGCACAACCTGCGTCGCCGCCTAGAAAGGGGCGGGCTGCGAAAGACCGACCAGATCCTCGATTACGGCTGTGGCAACGGCATCCTGTTGCAGTACCTAGCACAGTGCGGCTACACCGACCTCAGCGGCTACGATCCCTACGTCGAGCCGTATACGCAACGGCCCCAGGATGGGGCCGGTTTTGATGCGGTGATCTTCAATGACACCCTGGAACACACCCATGACCCGCGGGGTCTGCTCGCCACGGTCCTCACCCTGGTCAAGTCCGGTGGCCTGCTCTACGCCGGTACCGCCGATGCCGATGGTGTCGGTGACATGGGTCATCTCACACCCCACATCATGCGTCTGCACCAACCCTACCACCGCGTCATCTTCAACCAGCAGGCACTGCACACCCTGGGCACAGAACAAGGACTGGAGACTGTGCAGGCCTGGCGGCGCTCCTACATGGACACCCCCTGGCCGTTTGCCAATTACCGCTTTCTGGACGAATTCAACGCCGCCCTCGGCCATGACATGGCCCGTGCCCTGGACCCATCCGCCGGCAAGATCATGGCCATCCGCCCCGTTCTGTGGTTCTGGGCCTTCTTCGGCTACGCCTTCCCCTGCGCCTACGAGCCCGCTGTGTTGTGGCGCAAACCCGTATCGTGAGACATATGAATGTCGATTTTTTTTACATCTCAGGACAATAAAACGCCACCCGAGATCCCGCTTCCAAGCACATCTACCTCATTGTTTAATAACACGATTATCTATAACCTCCCGTATCTGAGGACATGAATCCCGCCGGAAATACCGACATCACACCGATTCTGGCCTCAAGTGGCAGACCCGCACACCCTGACAACAGAGCGAGTGTCGGAGAGTTTTACAGCTCCTGCGGCACAGCGTGTTCATCACACCATCGAACACGCGCATCTCATTGTTTATGCATAATAAAAAATAGCTGGCACAGAGTCTGCATAATGGACAGCAGACAGAAATCAGGTGTGGCGAGTCGCCACTTGGCAAGGAGAAATTATCATGCGTACCCGCTTCAAAAAAACACTGCTCGGAGCAACGGTGATCGGACTGATGGGGTTGGCCGGTGCCGCACAGGCGACCAATTCCATCCGCTTCAACGATCAACACGGCAGTGGCAACTTCTCGGTCAGTACCTTTGACTGGTCACCGGACAATGCCTTGGCTAAAGGCGCGTTTCACAACGCCGCCCCAGCTGTCAACGATACCTTCATGCTCTATACGCAGGGCAAATTAGGCAACTATATTGATGCGGCGGGTAACAGTATATTAGGTACCGGCCTGAACAGTACCTATGAAATCACCTACCAGGCCGGTTTTCAGGAGATCATCACTGGAACAAGTCCGGTCGGACTGACATTCGCCCTTACCAATCCTACCACCAGCTTTTTCAACATGTATATCGATTCATCGCGCAATTCGAATCAGCTTGCTGGCACTGGTTATGGCAATGGTGGCCTCATTTTCTCGGGCACCGCAACCAGTGCCATTTCCAGCTTCGCCCTTTCCAATCTGACTCCGGTGGCGCTTGACCAGCATGGCAGCAATAACTATCCGGGTATCGGCACGCTCGTGGGCGTAGGTGGGGGTAGCTTTGATGCGAATGTCGTGTCCTATGACAACAACTATTTCAAGAGCACGTTCATCAGCATGCTCTTGGGGTTTGGGCCAGATACGAGCACCAATACCTCACAGATCACCCCTTTCCGTCAGGCCGATCCCTCGGCATTAGTCGTGGGACAAGCACCGGTCTTCGGGGTGGGTTATGGGGGTTTTAGCAGTGTCAACGGTAATTCGACCTGTACGACGAAGAACTCGGACAATCCGAAGGCCAAGTGCGACTTTCTCTTCCAGGCTGATGCCAACACCGCCTTCACGGTGCCGGAGCCAGGTTCGCTGGCACTGATGGGCCTAGGCCTGGGTCTGGGCGGTCTGTGGATGAACCGCAAAGCGCGTCGCAAGGCACGGAAGACCGAGGTCGTCTAGACAATACGGTCCAACGCAACAATAGGCATTCTCCATGAGGGACCTTCGGGTCCCTCTTTTTTTGTCGGCTTCACTCTCCCGCAACCCACCCCGTCGGCGACTGTGCCAGCAGGCCCTGCAGGACCTCACCGGCATCGGTGGCACGGTAACGCCGCGACAATGCCCGTGCCTGTACCCGTAAAGACTCATCCACAAGCAGCCCACGTACCGCCGTGCCCAGCCGTGGCACCGTGAGCTGTTCACTGCGCAGACACAGACCCGCCCCACGCGCAACAACCGCTTGCATATTGAGATGCTGGTCCAGATTGCTGGGTATGCCCAGCACCGGAATGCCCGCACGCAGGGCCTGTTGGGTGGAGGGACTGCCACCGTTGCAGATCATCATTGAGGCCACTGACATGACTTCATCGCCCGGCAGAAAGTCGCTCAGGAAACAGTTCTTCGGGACCGATGCGCACTGCAACCGACCCGCCGTGGCCACCAGTACCCGTGCCGGCAGTGCACCCAGGGCCTGCACTATCTCCGCACCCTTTGCGACCGACCCCGAACTACCGAGAGTAACGTAAATAACCGGCTCCTCTGCACCTTCGACAAACTGTCGCCAGCCCGTATCCGGGCGATCACCCGGTGACCAGGTAATCGGGCCCAACCAGTGGTGATTTGCTGGCAGGGGAGCCATCGCGACCATACCCTCAATATCGGCATAGCAGACGTGATCGGCCTGTGTGTAGACCCGGCGCAGGTCAAAACCCAGCGAGGGCAAACCGTAAAGGCGACGCAGGCGGTGCATGGGCAGCGCATGGCCCGCAAAGACAAGGCGGTGTGTCAGGTCAAACAGGGACTGCGCCAACCTCACACCGAACAGGCGAGTGGTAACATGCTCAGGAACGGGGAAACGTACCCGCGCATAGGGGCTCCAGTAGGGGCTGGTGATTGTCCAGTACGGTATCGTCGCAAGCGTGGCACTCACAGCCAGTGAAAGCCGGAAATCGCCTATGACGACATCCGGGCGAATCGCGCGCAGCAAGACAAGGTCGTCATCAACATAACGCCGGAGAGTGGGCAGGTCATACACAGGACGGCCCTTTGACAGGGCATCCATAAATTGCGCGCAGGCGATCGAATGCAACGCATGGCGCTGAAAGGGCAGTTCACCCAACACACTGTCATAGTGCACATCGGCAGCGAAGTGCACCTCGTGCCCGTGTACATGCAACCCCCCCGCCAGGACCAACGGACGGGCCACATGAGCAAGCGTCACCGCTTCGGCCATAAACAGGATGCGCATTATGCGAGTTCCGTCGTCCGTGAAGCTGGAAACTGAACTACAGTGTCTTGTAGAATTTCAGCGCCGCTGCCTTGTCCGCGAATTTCTGGTTTGTCTTTAACAACCGGCCCAGTTCTACCTTTGCCTCGTGCGTCTTGCCGACTGCGTACAGGGCCTGGATCCAATGGTAGCGGATGTTCGGATTATCCGGCGCCCGCTTCGTCGCGGCACGCAGGCTGGCAAGGGCCTGTGCCGCTTGCCCTGCGCCCAGCAGAAGCATGCCCTGGGTATCCAGGGCGGGAGCAAAAGAGGAATCCAGATTCACCGCGCGGGCGGCGAGCTTCAGGGCCCTGACAGGATCACGCTCGCGCAGGAGCCAGGCCAGATTGTTGATGGCCACGACATTTCCCGGTTGATGCACCACCACTTGGCTGAAATGTTGTGTGGCCGCCGGATACTGGTCGGCCATGAGTTCGAGATTCGCCAGATTTGCCAGACTGTCCCAATCGTCCGGATGCGTGGCCAACCAAACACTGAGCGTCTTCACCGCCTCCTCGCGTTGTCCCGACGCCCAGTACGCGAGTGCCAGGTCACGGGTCATGGCGCTGTCCTGGGTAATAGCCAGTGCCGCACGGTAGTCAATGATGGCATCCTGGGCCCTGTTCATCCGCACGGCCAGCCAACCGGATTGTGCCAGCAGTTCCGGGTTTTTCGGATGTATAGTCCGCAATTGCTTCATGCGTGTCTGTGCAGCGCTCAGATCGCCCTGCTCCGCCTGCAGTCGGACAAACGCGATCTGGGCGGGTAAGAAACCGGGAGCCAATTTGACGGCCGTCATCAATGCCGCTTTTGCACGTGCAGTCTGGGACAGATGCACATAGGCCTGAGACAGCCCGTAATAATACGCGGCCTGCGGTTTGATCCTGTTCAAAGCGGTATAGGTACCAATCGACGCCTTGTATTTGCCGTTCAACAACCGGGACTCGGCCAATAGCTGCAGGTAAGACTGTGAGTGCAGGCCAGGCTCGTCCGGTGCCCCCGTCAACAGAGTCAACGCATCGGAGTAACGTCGCTTTTTCAGGTAAATCTGCGCCAGTGCCATTCTAATTTGCAGGGCACCAGGGCGCAACTGCAGGGTGTTTTCCAACGTCAGCCTGGCACCTTCACTGTCCTTTTCAAGCAGTTTGAGCTGCGCGATCCTCAATGAGGCAATAATGTGTCCCGGGCGGTTGGTAAGGACCCGACGATACAAGGCACTCGCCTTGTCGAATTTCTTCTGCGATACATCGATATCGGCCAGGTAGATGGCCGCGGCGGGGTCATCGGGAGACAAAGACAAGGCCTTTTCAAAGGCGGCGATCATCTTCACCTTATCACCTTTTTTCTGGTATGACAGGCCCAGCAAGTTGTAGGCAATCGCACTGCCAGGATGCAGTTTGACGCCATGGTGCGCCGCGCTGAGAGCCAGCTCCGGTTTGTCATCCCGCAGCGATGTCAGTACACGGTATACATCGGCCGTCAGATTACCCGGATCAATGGCAATCGCCTGATCCAACTGGTCAAGTCCGGCAACCGTGTCCCCCGACTGGAGCAACTGCATGCCCAGCTCGGTGCGCAACATGCTGGAGCTTGGCTGCAGGGATACCAGCTTCCTGTAGTATCCCAGCGCCTTGTCACTGTCACCCAGCAGCATCTCGGTTTGTCCCATCAAGCGCAGGGCAGGAATAGCATCAGGACGTGCCTGTAGCACTTTTTCCAGCAACCCTCTCGCCAGTTTCGCTCTGCCGGTATGTACATAAACCGACGCCATCATGACGTTGGCAGGCAGCGAGTTGGGCACTTGGGACAAATACTGTCCAATATACTGTCCAGCCTGAGCCAGGTGTCCCTCGATGAAGTGGCATGCGCCGAGGTAAAAGATCGTTGCGAGGTTGCCAGGATAGAGATTCAGCGATTTTTCCAGATCCCCCTGGGCAGAGGCGTAGTGACCGGAGAACAGCAGATAGAGTCCACGAGTATAAAAATACTGCGGACTCGCAGATACACTGCGTGCAGCAAGTACAATATCAGACTTTGCCTCCTGCAACCGCCCGAGGTGCAACCGCGCCTCGGCACGCTGTAAATAGTAAAACCCATTGAAACCTACCCGCTTAATGGCATGTGAAAACGCCTCATCTGCCTGCTTGAAACGACTCTGTCGCAAATCAAGTTCGCCCAATGCGGCGTGCAGGCGGTATGACGTGGGTATGAGTTTTATACCCTCTACCAACAGACTACGTGCCTTGTTGATATCGTGATTCCGGTATGCCAGCTTGGACAATCCATCAATGGCAACGTCGTTTTTTGGCGACAAGGCAAGTGCACGGTCAAGCGCTTTTTTCGCCTTGACAGGGGAATTCCGAGACAAAAAGGCTTGCCCGCGGACTGCATATACCTTAGACAAAGGGACGTTATCAAGAATGGAGTGTTTCGCCGTCAGGCTGATCACCTTAGTATACTTTCCCTCCATCAGATACGCTTCTGCCAATGGCACAATCAGTGCCGCCTCGGACATGCCCAGATTTCTGGCACGTAACAACTCTTTTTCCGCAGCAAAAGCAGAATGTATTTTCAAATAACTGGTACCAAGAAGCCAGCGTGCCTCAGTATTTTTCGGATTCTTTTGCAAGGCATTCTTTAGGTAAATAACCGCATTTTTCAATTTACCATTATCGATGGAGTCCTGAGCCTTCTGTACATACTCAACATCTGTTAACGACGGTTTACTGCACGCCGAGACAAATAAAAGAACGCTGATGGTACAACACATCATCAGGCTTCTGAGAGAGGGTGTTGCACTGGAGAGGTATCGATGATGGCTTGTGCTAGTCACAGGCATTTCCATGAAGTAGTATTCGTCACAGTGAGTTGAGCAACTTGAGCGCGGCGGCCTGGTCTTTAAATGAGGGTTCCGAGCGTAGTAAACGCTGCAAAGTCTTTTTTGCTTCGACATTGTCCCCATTGCGGTACAAAGCAACGGCAAGGTGATACCGTATCTGCGGTGCATGCGGCGCCTGGTTGATAGCGCCACGGATAAGATCTAATGCTTTATGCCTCTCACCCTGGTGTAACATTATCCAACCGAGAGTATCCATAACCTCATAGCGGTCCGGCGCAATATTATAGGCTCTTTGTGCGAACTCTAGGCCGCGTTTATCGGCCTGTTTGAAATAGAGCCAGGCAAGATTGTTGAGCACCAATGGATTGGTTGGATTAATTTTCAGGATGGCCTTATATTCTTTTCTTGCAGCGGAAGAATTGCCGTTTTGCATATAAGTCTGCGCCAGCACGAGACGTACGGTCAGCGCATTGGAGTGGGCCTTTGCCCATGTGATCAACCCATCCAGCGCCGACGCATCACCGAGCCTTTTTTTAAGATAGTATATTCTCAGCGCCAGATAGGACGTGGCCTGCCCGGAATAGGATTTTTCATACGCCATCAGAGCAGATGCCCACTTTTCCTGATCCAGAAACACATCTCCCCGCAAGCGTAATCCCGCGGCATGGGCAGAAGCGACGGATTGCAGATTCGTTGCAATCCTGAGCGCGGCCTTATGCTTACCCTGGCGGGTGTCAATCAACCCCAAACGCATAGACACAGGAATATTGGGTTTATGTCTAACAAGATACTCGGCGAGCACCTTCCCGGCCGCACCAAGATCACCGCTGCGTTCGAGGATATCCGCATACATCAGTACACTGTTCTGGTTATCCGGATATTTTTCGTTGATCGCCTCAAAAGTTGACCGTGCATTGGCAAAATCGCCCGTGGCAATCTGCGCACGGCCCAAAGAAAGTAGAACCGTGGCGTTATTCGGGTACCTATTTAACAGCGTACGTGACACATCCAGCGCTTTCAGGTACTGTTTATCCGCAAGAAGGAGTTGTGAGTAAAGCAGACCGACAGACAAAGATCCTGGTTTTGAGGAAAACAGCGTGCGTAACTGTTCGAGTGCGCCACGCAAGTGCCTTTGTTGGATATCAAGTTTAGCCAGACTCACGGCAGCCTGTGCGTTCAAACTGTTGACAGAAAGGATTGAAGTATAGATTTTCCGCGCCTTAACGGGATCTCCCTGTACCTCATAGAGCTTGCCGATATTGATCTTCGCTGTATAAAATGCGGGATCTTTATTCAAAGCCATGTCAAAATATTCTTTTGCCTTATCAATTTTCTTCATTGTTGCATATATGAGACCAAGCATATTATAAGGCACGGGGTTATTCGGTTGTTTTTTCAAATACCCATTCGCCGCCTTAATTGCCAGCGTATACTCACCGCGCAGTAAATATATACGCACGAGCATTGCATCAGCTATCGCAAAATTTCCATCCAGTTTCACTGCCGTATTGAGATCATCTATTGCGCTCGCCTGGTCACCAAGAACCAGGTGGTTAATAGCGAGTTGAGTACGTATACCGACCATATCCGGGGATATCCTGGCCGCCTTTGCAAGATAGGCATTTGCCGTGACGAAATCCTTTTTCAACATATAGCTGGATGCAATGAACGCCAACAATTGTGCATCATCACGCCCGGATTTTTTAAGTGAATCAAAGACAGTCAATGCCGAGTCCGGCATCGCAAGGCGTAAATAGACAATACCTAACAAGCGTTTTATTTTTAAATTACCCGGGTATGCCGTGGTATATTTTTCAAGGTATTGTTTTGCCGATTCAAAGTTGGATTGTTCATAATTAATCACTCCTAACATGAGAATACTTGGATAGTGCCCCGGCACCATTGACATCACTTTCTCAAAATCATTTTTGGCGTCACCTTGACGCTCTGTAAAGAGCGCATAGAGTCCACGTACGTACAGGACAGCGGGCACGTTCTTGTAGCGTGTTTCGATTGACTTCAGCTCAGTACCTGCGATCTTTATATCACCGACATTAATCAGAGTGACTATCTTATCCAGTATTACGGGAAGATTATGTGGGTACAACTTGAGCGCGTCATCATAAACCGACAGGGCGGCGGCGTAGTCCTTGCTGTTCCGGAACAAGATGGCCTTAATCATCATGGCATCAAGGTTGGTCGGTGCGCTGCGCAGTGCGGCATCTACTTCATGCTCTGCAGCCTTCATATTTTTATCGTATATATCTATCTGCGCCATCACGACGCGCACATTCGCATCATTTTTATCTATAGCGTACGCTTGTGCAATTTCTGATTTGGCATTTTTTATGCGACTCATCGTCAGATAGGTCTGCGCACGCATTCTATAAATACCCACTTTCTGTGAAGATGAAATTCCATTATCTACACTCAATATTTGAAGAGCCTCCTTTGGACTATTCTGCATCAAAAAAACACGTGCTAACGGGATACGCCATGCATCTTTCTTTGCACCGAGTGCCCTTGCACGACGCAGCTCTTTGGAGGCCGAGGCCACATTGCCTATGTCCAGGTATACTTTTCCAAGCAACAAACGAATAGATGCATCATCAGGTAATTTCTGGGCGGCATTCTTAAGCTGTATAAGTGCCGAACGGAACTTTCCACTGGAAATAAATTGCTTTGCCGATTGCAGCTCATCACTTTCAGCAACAGCAAAGTGCACAGTTATAAACAAGCAAAATACAAAAAATATAAACTGACTGTTGCGTTTACCCATAATCATGGTCCTGTTCCATTGACCTGATTGCATCAATCATTGTCTCATCTCGTACTTATCAAGCAACGAATAAAGAGTCGGCCTGGTAATGCCCAGCATTTCGGCAGCACGCGACATATTTCCATTTACGAGAGCAATGGCCTGTAATAGTGCATGTCGCTCCGCCTGCACGCGCACCTGGCGTAGATTCAAGAACCGTACATGTCCCTCATCGACACTCAATTCCAGGTCACCTGCGGTGATTTGGCTACCTTCTGCCATAATCACTGCGCGTTTTATTCTGTTTTCCAACTCACGCACGTTGCCTGGCCATTCATATGACTCAACAGCAATAAAGACACTGGAACAAAGCCCCTTCAAGCCACGGCGATGCGCATCATTGAACCGATGAAAAAATGACTGTGCGAGCACAGAGGCATCGCCGTTCCTTTCCCGCAAAGGTGGGATTTTTATGATGATTTCGCTGATTCTGTAATATAGATCCTCTCTGAAATTTCTTTCCACCATCAATTTGTCAATATCCTGGTGTGTCGCACAAACCACTCTCACATCTACCGGAATTTCACCTCGCGCACCAAGCCGTTCAATGACTCGTTCCTGTAAGAATCTAAGCAATTTTGCTTGTAACGATATTGGCAAGTCGCCTATCTCATCAAGAAAAAGCGTACCTCCATGTGCATGCTCGATTTTCCCAATTGTCTGTTTTATAGCACCGGTAAAAGCGCCTTTCTCATAACCAAACAACTCACTCTCCAAAAGATTCTCTGGTATGGCAGCGCAGTTTATGGCTACAAAGCGTTCAGTAGATCTCCCGCTTTTTGCATGCAGAGCACGTGCTACAAGTTCCTTCCCGGTGCCACTTTCTCCAAGAATAAGTACCGTTACATCTGATGGTGCAACACGCTCCACCGTAGAACACATTTTTATCATTTTTGGACTGACCGTGATGATATCATCAAGCGCAGCATTTACTTTTTTGCGCGAAAGCAGTTCATTTTCTATTTCAAGATCGTACATGTGCGCTGCACGTTCTACTATAATTGAAAGTATTTCCGGATCGATCGGCTTATGATAGAAATCGTAGGCCCCGTGTCGCACTGAAAGCAATGCATTTTCACGGTCATCATTTCCCGTGACCACAATTACTTTTGTGTGTGGGGCAAGTTGCAGGATGTCTTCCAATGCCCTCAGCCCCTCGGACGCATTTGACGGGTCCGGGGGCAAACCAAGATCTAGGGTAACTACAGCGGGTTCATGTCTGCGCAATTCAACCAATGCACTTTCACGTTCCGCAACAAGGATCACGTCAAAATCATTAAAACACCACTTCAATTGATCGCGCAGTCCTGGATCGTCTTCAACGACAAGCAGTTTTCTGTTCTTCTTCAATTTACTAACCTCACAGAATCGCCACTATTCATACCTGCATGCTCTGGTTCTGAAAATCTAGGCAATATAACCTTGAACACGGTCCCTTCTCCAGGTGCACTTTTAACCATAATCTCCCCACCCTGAGACCATATAAATTCGCGACACTCATAGACACCAATACCCATCCCGGCATTTCCTTTTGTTGTATCAAAAGGTTTGAACAGCCTATCGCGGACAAACTTAGCCTCCATACCACACCCATCATCCTCTATCTCTATCACCACAGTGTCATCGGTACATTTCGCTCCGAGCGTAACGATACCGTATTCATTCGTCGCTTCCTGTGCATTTCTGACGATATGTGCTACCACGTTGGTCAGACGTTCCATATCGATTATGGCCTCACACTTACTGCCGTCTTTCTTTAAAATGGGACGAGGTTTTTGCAATTCACATATAGAAAATACTTCATCAAGCACATCATCAATGTCTGAAACTACTTTATTCCCATCACTACTAGCGTCACCTTTTTTAAATTGCAACAGCATCCTGTTCATCTTGTTAACTGCATTGTTAACGGTCGAGAATGCATCAGCAATAAAATCTTGATTGTGCTTAAAACGCACTGCGTTTGCTACAATCAATGACAATTGTGCCGTTATATTTTTTAAATCATGTACCACATAAGATGACAATCTGTTAAAGGTATCAAACTGGCGCGCTATCATCAGTTCATCGCTCGTCTTGAGCAAAGCAATATGACTGGCAATCTGCAGGGCCACAACCTTCAATAAATCCCTGGCTTCCCAATCAAGCGGCTTTAGCACACGCGATTTTGCCAAAACGACAAAACCCACCATTCCCTCTCCCTGATGAAGGTTCAATGGCAACAACAACCAGGCTCGTGACATCAGCTTTAAACACGTTGGAATACGTGATGTCAGCCCATAGTGCTTAATCTCATCCAGGTTTTCCAAATCGACTATCCAATTCTTATCTTCCATAAAACATATCACTGGGTTATTGTCCGCAATACTGTCCACCACCCCTTCGTCCATATTCCAGTGTGCACTGTAGGTATAATGTCCGGCATCACTACGCGCAAACAGTAATCCTCCCGGACTATCGATAATATCCGCGAGCGCCTTAATTGCATTCTCACGTATATCTCTGCCCTGCGACCGAGCCGCCAGTGTGCCGGACAATTTTAACCATTCATCGCGATAGTCGTAATTGTAGTTAAAGAAATGTTTATTCAACAAAACCTTTACTCTGGAGCGCAATTGTCCGGAAAATAGCATAATGACAAGAAGCACTATTGCAAAAAACAAAAATGTTATCTGAACAGTGGCACCCCATGTCCCGCCATAATCGCGTATGTAGAGGCTAGCCGCAGACATCGCAAGGAGATAAAGACCGGTCCCAAGTAAGGCGACGGTATGAAATACAACCTTCCTTGAAACAAAGATATCCAGAGACCACTCATTGTTTCTTGCCACTGAAACCGCCAGCATCGGCACGATCGCTGCATTGATAAAACCGCGCGCCTGCCATAATTCATAATCCAGATGATGAAACAAGAGCGCATCTGCATACATGAAAAAATCATAGGCAAAGAGCGAACCAAGCCCAAGAAACAGATATTTCACGGACCAACGGCTATCTTCTCGTGTATTGCGAAACAGCTGCTCCACCAACACGAGGCCAATGACAGCCATACCGAAGTGGCCCAGAAGACGCAGGTCAATACCCCCCACATCCAGGCCACTCGTTATCGTATGACCGGGTAAAATATCCAGGGTAAGGATACCGAGCGACAGAATGAAAACAACGGGCACTGCATGGCGAATGAATTTTGCAAGTGCCGGTTGTTGGATTCTCAGAGGTGACAATAATTTTAACAGGAAGAAATACCAGGCCCAGTCTCGCGCAACTTCCATGAGATAAAAACCACGGAACTCCTGCCTGACAGACGTCACAATCGTGGAACTGGCAACATAGGATGAATAGGCAGCCCAGAGGACACTGACCAGACAGGCCGCCACCAGCAGCCCCCCTTGCAGACGCCCCCGCCAACTTGTCAGCATCAACAGCGCCAAAACAGCATAGGCGACAGCGGCGAAAAGGTAGCTAACGAGACCTACATTGACTTCACCTGCATTCATTTGTGCTGCCCCGATACTGTCTTACTTATATAAATCAGCAGGATATGTTATATTCCAACGTGATGGCGAGTTGTTGTCCCGTTGCAGGCATCGCGTTATCGTTATGCATACCCGAGGGCTGGCTCAACCTCTTGCGCCTTACCTCGCACCTTTACCCCATAGCACCGCCTGTGCCGTCTGGAACAGAATAACCAGATCGAACAGTATGCTGTAGTTTTTCATGTAATACAGATCATATTGTAGTTTTTCCAGTGCATCCCTGTCCGAGGCGCCGTACGGGTAGGATATCTGCGCCCACCCGGTAATGCCCGGGTTCATCTTGTGGCGCAAATTATAAAAAGGGATGTCTTGCGAGAGTCTCTCGACAAATTCTGGACGCTCCGGGCGCGGTCCGACAAAACTCATCTCGCCTCTGAGTACATTAATCAATTGCGGTAGCTCATCGATTCTGTATTTCCGAAGGATCCCGCCGACATGGGTCACCCTCGCATCATTTTTCTTTGCCCATTGCGCCTTACCATCTTGCTCTGCATTCACCGACATACTACGGAATTTCAGTACATTGAATGCGGCTCCGTTACGACCAACGCGGGGTTGCCGGTACAGAATTGACCCCCTGCCACCCGATTCAAGCACAATACCGAGTGCGGACACGAGCATGACAGGCCAGATAATCATCAGTAGCAACAGACTGGCAGTGACATCAAACAGACGTTTCCCATATGAGCGGATAACGGCCTGGCAGAATCCATCGGCAAAAATCACGCTGCTGGGATGCAGATTGTCGATCTTTATCTTCCCCTGCTGGCGCTCATAGAGCGTTACCAGATCGAGCACTGCCACGCCGTTCATCTTGCATTCCAGAAGTTCGTCAATCGGAAAATTCTTTCTCCGATCGTCTACCGCAACCACAATCTCGTTGATACCCTGCTCTTTCACCAGATGCGTCAACCCTTTATCGACATCCAGTAGTTTCTCGGCTGGCACCTGCGCCTTTTCACCCTGTGCATTGACGTAGCCAACAATTTTCACTCCGTGCTGGTCGATCTGTCGGCGCATATCCTTGCCGACCATAGCCGCCTTCTTTCCGGCGCCGAACACCAGAACCCGCTTTTTGAGTACATCCTGATCTGCATAATGATAATAAGCGCTGCGGGTGATAATCAATGCCAGCAGGGTAAAACCAACGGCGATACTATAGGCGCCACGACCGATAAAAAATCCGGGGAACGCATAAAAAATCAGCGCCATGGCCACCGTACCTATGATGAGACTCAAGCTGATTCGCAGCAACACCGAAACCATGCGGCCCTCGCGCATGCCATGCCAGTACATGCCCATCGCGAGCATTGAAAGAAACATGATCACTGCAAACACCAGCGCCTTGAACAACAAGGGATCAAGTGCCGCTCTGGAAACCGCATCACTGTGAAGAAACCGCAGGTTCACGCCCACGTAGACCGCCGCGATTATCAGCGCAATCTCCACCATCGCGAGCCACACCAATGTCTCAGGAAAATAGACTCGAAAAATGCGTATCATTGCCTCCAACACCTATTCGTTTTTTACACTACCCACCACCATCAAGCACTGGTGCGTGCAAATAGTCCGGCATGACCCCGCAGCGCTTCACATCTCGTCGATCACGTTTTCGGCATTGATTGACTGACAATGTACTGATGCATATTGTGATGACGTGGGGCCATTCCTGCGCACACGTATTTACGGCCAATTCGGGCATCTATGTACGCTTGTGCGATACATCTCATCGCTATATTTATTTATAGCTTATACAAAGCGCGAGCAAGTAAACACCACAAGTCTGTAAAGAATGCTGACACTCATCCAGAGCAGAGTACCTAACGGTTTGGCCTCCCTCTCTGCAACGTCAAATTTCCAGCACATCAAGACACGCAGTGCCCGATCTACCCTGCCAGGATCCTCGGTCAACAGATACAGAGTAGCCTCATCCTGGCGCATGGTTTAACATCGCGATGCTGGCTCAGATTGCCTATGTAGGCGCATTACGCAAGTAAGCGAATTCGCACACGGTGGCATTAGACACCACGTCCGGCACACTTTGCGCCAATCACCTCTGCCGGGATTCGACACGGGGTATAGCGAGTTGGAGTCAGACAAGTACCGCACCTGTTATTTCCGCCTCACGTAAGGAGTCTCTCTGAGCATGGCACCAAATCTTGGAAATGTTCGCATCGGCTTGATAGGGCTCGGTTACGTCGGTCTGCCATTGGCCGTTGAGTTCGGCAAGCACTTTCCCACCCTCGGGTTTGATATCAACCCCGCCCGAGTCGAGGCATTGCGAAACGCCTACGACCACACCCTTGAGATCAGTAGCGAGGAACTCGCTGCCACGACGCAACTGACCTACACCAGCACGCTCAACGACCTGACCCCCTGCAACGTCTACATAGTCACCGTCCCCACCCCCATTGACCGGCACAAACAACCGAATCTCACGCCACTGGTGCAGGCCAGCCGGAGCGTAGGGCAGGTATTGTCGAAGGGCGATGTGGTGATCTATGAATCCACCGTCTACCCGGGTGCCACCGAGGAGGTTTGCGTGCCCATTCTCGAGGAGATATCGAGGCTGCGGTTTAATCAGGATTTTTTTGTCGGTTACAGTCCAGAGCGCATCAATCCGGGCGACAAGGAACACCGGCTCACGAGCATCCTCAAGGTCACCTCTGGCTCCACACCGGAGATCGCAGACTTTGTCGATGCCCTTTATGGCAGCATCATCAGCGCCGGCACACACAAGACCACGAGTATTCGCGTGGCCGAGGCCGCCAAGGTCATCGAGAACACTCAGCGGGACGTCAATATTGCCTTGATCAATGAACTGGCGCTGATCTTCAACCGGCTCGGTATCGACACCGAGGAGGTTCTGCAGGCGGCAGGCAGCAAATGGAATTTCTTGCCGTTTCGCCCCGGTCTGGTCGGTGGGCACTGTATCGGTGTGGACCCGTACTATCTGACGCACAAGGCCCAGGAGATCGGCTACCAGCCCGAGATCATCCTCGCTGGCCGGCGCATCAACGATGGGATGGGCGCCTATGTGATCGAACGGGTCATCAAGCTGATGATGCAACGCCGCATACATGTCGTCGGGGCCACTATTCTCATCCTCGGGCTCACCTTCAAGGAAAACTGCCCGGACCTGCGCAACACCCGCGTCATTGACATGGTCAGGGAACTGGAGAGCTATCATGCCAATGTGGAGGTCTACGATCCCTGGGTCGACCCTGCAGAGGCCGAACACGAGTACGGTATTACACCGCTGGAGAACTTGAAGGAGGGGCGCTACGACGCCATTATCCTCGCCGTCGCTCACCACCAGTTCGAGGCAATGAGCATGTCGCGGATTCGCCGTCTCGGCACACCACAAGGCGTGGTCTTCGACGTCAAGTATGTACTGCCGAAAGATGAGGTGGACGGCAGACTCTGAATACCGGGGTCTATCCTCACCCCGTCACCCATACTATAAGGACTATTCATGAAAGTGCTGATCACCGGCTCTGCCGGCTTTATCGGTTCGGCCCTGTCACTACGCCTGCTGGCGCGCGGCGATGAGGTTATCGGCATCGACAACCTCAACGATTACTACGATGTCGGTCTCAAACAGGCGCGCCTGGCCCGCACCCTGGACTATGGGAGCTATACCGATGTGCGCGCCAACCTGGAAGACACCCAGACCATCACCCGGATATTTGCCGAACATGAACCTCAGCGGGTCATCAATCTGGCGGCCCAGGCCGGTGTGCGCTACTCGCTGGAAAACCCGCACGCCTATGTCGACACCAACCTGGTGGGTTTCGTCAATATTCTGGAGGGCTGTCGCCACGGGGGGGTCGAGCACCTCGTTTATGCCTCGAGCAGTTCCGTGTACGGCGCCAACACCCATCTGCCGTTCTCGGTGCATGACAATGTAGACCACCCGGTCAGCCTCTACGCGGCCACCAAAAGGGCCAACGAGTTGATGGCGCATACCTACAGCCACCTCTACCGTCTGCCCACCACGGGATTGCGCTTTTTCACCGTCTACGGGCCGTGGGGGCGACCGGACATGGCCCTGTTCCTGTTTACCCGCAACATCCTCGCCAACAAGCCCATCGATGTCTTCAATTACGGCAAACACTTGCGGGATTTCACCTATATCGATGACATCATCGAGGGTGTCACCCGGGTCCTCGACCGTATCCCCGAGCCCGCTCCCGAGTGGTCGGGTGAGCACCCGGACTCGGCCAGCAGCACCGCTCCCTACCGGCTGTACAACATCGGCAACAACCAGCCCACCGAGTTGATGCGCTATATCGAGGTCCTGGAAGAGTGTCTGGGTAAAAAGGCACAGATGAACATGTTGCCACTCCAACCCGGCGATGTCCCCGCCACCTACGCCAATGTAGACACTCTGGTGCATGACGTCGGCTACAAACCGAACACCAACGTCGAGGTCGGCATCGCCCGCTTCATTGAGTGGTACCGGGAATATTATTCGACCTGAGCCTGGGGGAAGGCGGGCGCTACGGACCTAACGCCACCTGATCCTAGAAGACGAAGGCCGGTTTACCAGCCACCGAAAGACGGAGCCTGCCAACCCACGACCCTGTTGCCCACGCCCAACACCACAGAGCCGCTACCAAACCCCTTGTAGGTATAATACCAGACCGTCTGCCGACCGATTTTGAGGACCCGCGTCGGGACCCCTAGCAGACTATGCACCCGCTTACTGTCCATGTCGTCCTTGATGGTATACCAGTTTTCCTTGATCGTGCCGATATCCCGGCCACTGGTCGGCTTGGGCCTACCGGCCTGTGCAGATGCAGTGGCACCCAGTCTGGCATCCAGTGCATTCAGTCGTGTCTCGATACGTTGCACCGCAAGTTCGAGTTGCTGCACGCGATAAGCCAGGGGCCTCGGTGTGGTTTCAGCGGCCTGTGCAGCAGAAAGCCCGCCCATCGGCATCCAGCTCAATGCGACGAACACAGCGCCGAATAGGACTGGCAGTGCGCGCCTGCCCCACACGGGAGCGATCGCAGGGCAGGTGGGTGAGATACCTGTACGAACACTGTGTTGCGCCATGTCGGGGCCTCTTTGCTCAAGGGATACGGGGGAGGATGCCCGCAGACATCACCGACACACTATACAGAATGACAGGGTGCGGTGTTGACACAGATCACTGAAATTGAACCGCCATCACCCAGTAGGCCTATACGCGACTCATCTCCGCCCCGCCCCACGACCACAGCGCCAGCGAACCCGATGGAATACGAGGTATGGCCAGAGAATACTGACGACCCGCAGTACCATGAACAAGCGTTCATGGCACTCACCCTGAATCGTGCGCATGATGCTGCAAGGGCTGTAACTCTGGTAACAGACGAAGGGAGGTTATTCGGGTAGCCTGTGCCTCGTAGCGCTCACACCGTGGCCGAGCGACATTGGTATTCCACGGGCCACCGTCCGGGTGGAGCGTTAATTTCCGGGTAGAGACGGTCATTCATTGACGTGGATCAACGCAGGATGACTTTAGCTGCAGCGCGAGCGATGACTGATCCATAATGATCAGGTGTTCGGGTACGCTGCACATAGGGAAGAACCCGGTTATGAAATGTCGCCAATTATGGAGGATGGTCTTATGCCCACGTTGTCTACCTGTGCGTCTGCTCCAAAGTCTACTCTGAGGTCTGCGAACAAAAAACCGTGCCTGCACGAACCGCACGTTTTCACCCGCCCACACCCATTGCCCCTTCTGGTGCAAGCCCTACCCCATGCTGTTGTGGCCAGCGATTGCCACCTTGACTATATCCTCCCCGCACAACGGCATTTTGTGAAAAACCTACATCCCCACACCCGGTCATCAAGTACACAACGGCGCAGCGCATGAGCGTACAACACTTCATCCCCCGCGACCTACCACCTGCCCTGATACCGCTGCTGGACCAGGCCCTGGACCTGCGCTGGAACTGGGACGTACTCTCCAAGGCGTTGTGGCGGCACATCGATCCGGCGCTGTGGGAGGCCACCGGTAATCCACTGCTGATGCTGGAAACGATTTCCCACACACGCCTGGCGGCACTCGTCGATGATCCGCACTTCATGGCGCTTTTAGATACCGCACGCTCCGGCCGCCAGGACTATCTGAGAGCCCCGAGCTGGCTGGAGAAAAACCACGCTGAGCACGCGCTCGGCGGTATTGCTTACTTCAGCATGGAATATGGCTTGTCCAAGGCTCTGCCCACCTACTCCGGCGGGCTCGGTATCCTCGCCGGTGACCATCTGAAGACCGCCAGTGATCTGGGCATCCCGCTGACCGGCATCGGTCTGCTCTATCAGCAGGGCTATTTCCGCCAGCGCCTCGATACCCAAGGTAAACAGATCGCCTTCTATCCGTTCAATGATCCACTGTGGCTCCCGATCACGCCGACACGCAATAGCGATGGCGAATGGATGCGCATCAGCATGACACTGCCGGGGCGCAGTCTCAGCCTGCGTGTCTGGCAGGTCCTGGTGGGTCGCATTACCCTGTACCTGCTCGACAGCAACGATCCGCTCAATGATCCTCGCGATCGTGCCATCACCGCCGAGCTCTACGGGGGGGGGCCAGAACTGCGACTGCAACAGGAAATCGTCCTGGGCATCGGTGGCTGGTTGTTGCTTGAGGCGCTGGGATTGAAACCCGAGGTCTGCCACCTCAACGAGGGGCACGCGGCCTTTGCGATACTGCAACGTGCCCGCGCCTGCATGGCCGATACCGGCCTGGATTTTCACACTGCACTGTACTGTACCCGGGCGGGCAATCTGTTCACCACCCATACTCCGGTCGAGGCCGGCTTCGACCGCTTCGCGCCGCAACTAATAGCACAGTACCTCGGCGAGTACACCACCTTGTTGGGGCTGGATCTCGATGCCCTCCTGGCACTGGGGCGCAGCGATCCCACCAATGCCGCCGAACCGTTCAACATGGCCTGGCTGGCCCTACGCGGCAGCGGTGCAGTCAATGGCGTGAGCCGACTGCACGGCGAGGTGAGCCGGCGTATCTTCGCGCCACTGTTCCCGCGCCTGCCCCTGGAGGAAGTTCCGGTGGGCCACGTCACCAATGGCGTACACGTGCCGACCTGGGACTCTCGCGCCGCTGACAGACTCTGGACCCAGGCCTGTGGTGATGCCTGTTGGTGCGGTGATCTGGCTACCCTGGAGGTCGATATTCACCAGACTCCCGATCGGGATCTGTGGTTTTTACGCAGCGAGGCCCGCAGCCAATTGGTAAACTGGGTGCGGGCGCGTCATCAAAATCAGATTGCGGTGCGTGGCGCACACGCTTCGACACGTGCGGCGCAGACCGATATCCTCGATCCGGATACCCTCACCCTTGGTTTTGCCCGCCGCTTCGCCACCTATAAACGCCCCAACCTGCTGCTCGCCGACCCCGACCGGCTGGAGCGTCTGCTGAGCGACCCGCAACGCCCCGTGCAACTGGTCATCGCCGGCAAGGCTCACCCCCAGGATCGCCTGGGGCAACGATTGATACAGGCCTGGAGCGCGTTCCTGCGCCGCCCCGGCGTGCGCCACCACGCCATATTCATCGAAGACTATGATATGGGTGTGGCGGGTGAACTGGTGCATGGCGTAGACCTGTGGATCAACACCCCGCGCCGTCCCTGGGAGGCCAGCGGCACCAGCGGCATGAAGGTGCTGGCCAACGGTGGACTGAACCTCTCCGAACTGGACGGCTGGTGGGCGGAGGCCTATACGCCCGAGGTGGGTTGGGCGCTGGGCGACGCTCAGGAGCACGGCGAGGATCCGCACTGGGACCGCAGTGAGGCCGACACACTCTATGCCCTGCTCGAAGACCAGGTGGTCCCCGCGTTCTACCAGCGCAACGCCCAAGGTCTGCCCGCAGCCTGGATCGCACGCATGCGTGAGAGCATGGTCCGACTGACCGGTCAGTTTTCCGCCAATCGCATGGTGCGTGAGTATACCGAAGACTATTATCTTCCGGCCGCTACCGCCTACCGGGCGCGTTGTGCTGACAATGCAACCCTGGCGAGGTCCCTGAAGGACTGGTCGGACAAAGTTCAGCGCCACTGGTCGCAACTGCGCATCGCCACGGTGACCCGCACTAGCGACGAACAAGCCCACCGGTTCACCGCCGAGGTCTATCTGGATGGTCTGGACCCTGAGAGTGTCATGGTCGAGATCTATGCGGATCCGACTCAGGCAGGCGACTCTCCTGAACGCCATGCAATGACTCGTGGCGAGGCACTGCTAGGTACAGTCAATGCCTACCACTACCGGTGCATCGTGCAAACAACGCGCCCTCTCAACGAATACACCGTACGCGCACGCCCCTGGCATCCACAGGCACTATGGCCACTGGAACAGGGGCAGGTGTACTGGAAGAACTAGACCGGGGCCATGCGCACAGCGCGCCGACAGGCCTCATTTGCCACTGCGAACATTTTGCACCCGACAAGGAGATCACCATGACAACGCAATCCCCCCTCACGCCGGAAACACTGCACGCGCTGGATGACTACTGGCGCGCCTCGCTCTATCTATGTGCGGGTATGCTCTACCTCAGTGACAACCCACTGCTCAAAGCACCGCTGCGCCCCGAGCACATCAAACACCGCCTGCTCGGGCACTGGGGTTCGGACCCCGGACAGACACTGATCTGGACTCATCTCAACCGCCTGATCCGCGAGCAGGATCTGAACCTGCTCTTCATCTCCGGGCCCGGCCACGGTGCCCCCTCAATGCTGGCTCACGCCTGGCTGGAGGGCACCTACGGCGAGGTCTATCCTGACCGTGGTCAGGACGAGGAAGGGCTACGGCGCTTTTTCAGACAGTTCTCCTTCCCCGGCGGTATCGGCAGTCACTGCACACCCGAAACCCCAGGCTCCCTGCACGAAGGCGGTGAACTGGGTTACAGCCTGGCCCATGCCTACGGTGTCGCCTTCGACAACCCGGAACTGATTGTCGCCTGCATGATTGGTGACGGCGAGGCCGAAACCGGACCGCTGGCCACCGCCTGGCATTCAAACAAGTTCCTCAGTCCCGTGCACGATGGCGCGGTACTGCCCATCTTGCACCTCAACGGTTACAAGATCGCCAATCCAACGGTACTGGCACGTATCGATGAGGATCACCTGGAGGCCCTGCTGCGCGGTTATGGCTATCGGGTGTATTTCGTCACCGGCGATGACCCCATGAGCGTACACCAGACTCTGGCCAAGACCCTGGACGCTGCCATCGCGGATATCCACACCATCCAGAAACGGGCACGCCACCAAGGCGTGCAAGACCTGCCGCAGTGGCCCATGATCGTGTTGCGTACGCCCAAGGGCTGGACCGGACCCAAGGAGGTCGATGGCCACCGCGTGGAAGGATTCTGGCGCGCCCACCAGATCCCCATTGCCGTTCACGACAACCCCGCCCATCTGCAACAACTGGAGCAATGGCTGCGCAGTTATGAACCTGAGCGTCTGTTCACGGCAGAGGGCCAATTGACCCCGGCACTGCGTGCACTGAGCCCTACGGGTACGCGTCGCATGAGCGCCAATCCAATCACCAACGGCGGACTGGTACGCCATGCCCTGCATCGACCGGATTTTCGTGATTACGCCGCAAGCGTCGAACAGCCCGGGCGGACACTGGTGGAAAACACCCGACCACTGGGGCAATTGCTGCGCGATGTGATGCGGACCAATCCGAACAACTTCCGCTTCTTCTGCCCGGACGAGACCGCCTCCAATCGCCTCGATGACATCTATCAAGCGAGCCCCAAGGCATGGATGGCCAAGATCCTCCCCGAGGACGCCGACGGTGGCCACCTGGCGCACGATGGCCGGGTCATGGAGGTGCTCTCGGAACACACACTGGAGGGCTGGCTGGAGGGCTATCTGCTATCCGGTCGTCACGGCCTGTTGGCCTCCTACGAGGCCTTCATTCACGTCATCGACTCCATGTTCAACCAGCATGCAAAGTGGCTGGAAAAAGCGCTGGACATTCCCTGGCGCGCCCCGGTGTCCTCGCTCAACATTCTGGTGACCTCTACCGTCTGGCGCCAGGATCACAACGGCTTCTCACACCAGGATCCGGGCTTTCTGGATGTGGTTACCAACAAAAGCCCCCGCGTGACCCGCATCTACCTGCCACCCGATGTCAACTGCTTGCTGGCGGTGGCCAATCACTGCCTCGACAGCCAGGATAAAATCAATGTCATCGTCGCTGACAAGCAGGCACATCTGCAATATCTCGATATCGATCAGGCCATCTCCCACTGCACCAAGGGCATCGGTATCTGGGAATGGGCCAGCAATGATCAGGGCGCAGTCGAGGACAGCGAACCGGACGTCGTGATAGCCTGCGCGGGCGACGTGCCCACCATGGAGGCTCTCGCCGCCACCGCCTTGCTCAACACGTATTTCCCCACGCTCAAGGTCCGTTTTATCAATGTGGTGGATCTGTTCCGGCTGGTGCCCACCAGCGAGCATGAACACGGTCTGTCAGAGCGTGATTTCGACAGCCTGTTCACGTACGACAAACCGGTGGTCTTTAACTTTCACGGCTATCCCTGGCTAATCCACAAGCTCACCTACCGACGCACCAATGCCCGCAACATCCACGTACGCGGTTACAAGGAGCAAGGCAATATCAATACACCGATGGAACTGGCCATTCGCAACCAGATCGATCGTTTCAATCTGGTCATCGATGTCATTGACCGTGTGCCGGCACTGCAAGTCGCCGGGGCCCATGTCAAGGAAGCGATGAAAAACGAAATCATCCAGTGTTTGAGCTTTGCAGATCGAGAGGGCTACGACAAACCCGAGGTGACCGACTGGACCTGGCAAGGAGGAGAACGGTGACTACCCCGCCCCGGCGGACTCACGAGGCCATCCCGTCCATATCACCTCCGATCGGCCCTGAAATTCGCCCCCTGACGTACACGGCGCGGACCTGCCCATGAGCAAACACCCCCCGAAGATCCCGCAACCGGCCCATTTTATCGAACGCCGTGAACCGTTGCCCTGGGAACGGCCCAAGCCCGCCGAGGAGGAGACCGAGAGCGAGACTCGACTGCGCGCGATCATGCAACACCCAGCCTACCGTGAAGCCGATCGCGATATCGATTTCCTGCACACTGACCCCACTCGGGGCGTGCGCCTCCAACTCGACTACCTCAAGGCCGAGCAGGGTCTGGCCGCACACGACATCCACCATGCCATCGTGGTGTTCGGCAGTACCCGCCTGCGTGAGCCGAAAACTGCTCGCCGTGAGCTCAGCGCTGCGCATCACGAGGCCGCCACACATCCCGGCGATCCGGTGCGTGAAAAGGCCTTACGGCTGGCCGAACGGCGCATGGAGCTATCGCGTTACTACGAGGTAGGCCGTGAGCTGGGTCGGTTGGTGGGTCGGGCCGGACAGGGGTGTGGGGACTCGCGCCTGGTGATCATGACCGGCGGCGGGCCAGGTGGCATGGAAGCGGCCAACCGCGGCGCTTTCGAGGTCGGTGCCAAGACCGCAGGGTTGAACATCACCTTGCCGCGTGAGCAGTATCCCAACCCCTACCTCACACCAGGGCTGTGTTTCCAGTTCCACTACTTTGCCCTGCGCAAACTGCACTTTATGAAATGCGCCGCCGCCATCATCGCCCTGCCCGGCGGCTACGGTACACTCGATGAGCTGTTCGGTGCACTCACCCTGATCCAGACCCGCAAGATCGCCCCCATACCGGTCGTGCTCATCGGCGAAGCTTACTGGCGCAGCGTCTTTGACGTGGAGTTTCTTATCGACTCCGGCAGCATCGATGCCGAGGATACTGAGCTGTTCTGGTATGCCGAAACTGCCGAGGAAACTTGGGATGGCATTCGTGCCTGGCACAAACTCAATGGCAGCTCGCTGTTCGGGGACGATGATAAGGATAACAACGAAGACAATTAAGGGGTAAAAACCATGACGTTCTCCTTTCACGGTGCAGATCGCGATGTCACCGGCACATTGGCACGCACCCTGATCGATGGTGGCAGACGGGTGAAACTCTTTGGCTTCTCCGCGCACGCCGATCGCGACGAACGGCTCACCTGGCAACAAGCGCTGAAACCCGACCGAACCATCCTGGTTCACGATGACAAGGCCATGCACGGCTTCGCCACGCAACGGCAAGGCACCGAGATCAACATGCCCGACAAGGGCGACGAGATCCTGTTGTGAATCGCCGACTGCGCTTACTCGCAAGCGGCCTGGTGACCGGGCTCGCCGGCGGACTCGCCAGCCTCGGCGGCGGGACCATACTGATCCCGCTACTCACCGAATGGCAGGGCATGAGCCGCCTCGAAGCGCGCGGTACCGCCATGGCGGCCGCAGGCTTTACGGCCATGAGCGGCGCGTTCACCTACGGTCTGCACGGCAACGTGGACTGGCGCACACTGCTGTGGACTGGCGTTCCCGCCTTCGTCTGCGCACCCTGGACCGCTCACCTCTCAGTCGACTGGTCTCAACCGCTGCTGCGCCGTATCTTCGGCGTGGTGGTACTCCTTGGCGCCATCGCCATGCTCGTCAAAGGCGGCACGCACAGCGGCTTCGCCGATCAATGGCCGATCATATGGCTGGTGCTGGTCGGCATCATCGCCGGCAGTATCGCCGGAGTCGTCGGCGTGAGCGGCGGTCCGGTACTGGCCCCACTCTTCGTCCTCGGTCTGGGCATGCCACAAGCACTGGCGCAGGGTTCATCGCTAGTCGCGCGCCTGCCGGCCATTGCCAGCGGTCTGTACGAGGATCAGCGCGAAGGCGCCGTGTGCTGGCGCTGTGTGCCCCTGCTCGCCATCAGCGTGGTGACAGGTGCCATCGCCGGCAGTGCCTTCGCCATGTACCTTCCGGAACAGATTCTGCGCTGGCTATTCACCGGCATGCTGATACTGCTGGGGCTACATGAACTGGCCGGCCGACCCGGCCATCGACACATCGAACATCGCCCACACAGCACTTACCCATGACCCACTTCAGGAGAGATCCTCATGAGTTTGTATCATCGTATCATCGTTCCAGTAGACGACAGCCCTTCCGCTCAATGCGGTCTGCGTGCCGCCATCGATCTCGCACTTGATCAGGGGGCACAGCTCAAACTGATCACAGTAGTGGGTGAGGCCACTGCGGAGTATGCTGGGGGTGAACTCGGCTGGGTCGGAACCGCTGATCTCGACGCAGCGCTTCGCAGTGAGGCGCACCAACAACTGGAACAGGCCGTGGCGCAAGCGAGCACGATGGGCCTGCGCCCGGAACACGCGTTGGTCGAAGCACACCAGGGCCACATCGCTGCCGTGATCGAGAAGACCGCCACCGACTGGGCGGCCGATCTGTTGGTCATCGGCACTCACGGCCGCCACGGACTGGAACGACTGCTGTTCGACAGCATGACCGAACGCCTGATACGCCACCCCCAGCTACCGGTGCTGGTCATTCCTGGAGCCGTAGACAAAGAACAATGACCGACAACTTCCGCGACCCTGCCACCAACGCACACATCGACCTCGAAGAACACTGCGGTGAGGCACTACCCTGATGGCTACAAATTCGCGGAAATATCGCTACCTGTGTGTCAATGCTGGTTCCAGCTCGCTCAAGCTCGCACTCTATCTCATCGGGTCCGACAA
Source organism: uncultured Chromatiales bacterium (assembly GCA_964561765.1). GTDB lineage: Bacteria > Pseudomonadota > Gammaproteobacteria > DATFLL01 > DATFLL01 > CAZLQI01. The sequence goes on along the minus strand of CAZLQI010000002.1, from coordinate 125,133 downwards.
CTGCGAAGTGCGCCTTGAGACTGCCAGTGCCAGCGGCATCGGACTGCCCGAGGCCCGTATCGATGGCGCTGAATATCATGGGCATCCTTCCCTGGAAAACCACCACGTTGCGCTGCACGCCCTGTTGCAGACAATCGACATCGCAGGGCTCGACGCGGTCGGTCACCGTATCGTACATGGTGGCGAGCACACGCAGCCTGTGCGCATCACGCACACGCTACGCGCACAGCTGGAAAAGCTGGTACCGCTTGCACCGCTCCACCTGCCCGCATCACTGGCTGGAATCGATGCGATCAGCGCGCAACTGCCCGGACTCACCCAGATTGCCTGCTTCGATACCGCCTTCCACCACACCCTGCCGGAACAGGCCCGATGCCTAGCGCTACCGCAGCACTACACAGCCCGCGGCATACGTCGTTACGGCTTTCATGGTTTATCCTATGAATACATCGTCCGGCAACTGGGCGAACGCGCACGTGGGCGAATCATCATCGCGCACCTCGGCAACGGGGTCAGTCTGTCCGCCCTGCTCGACGGGCGCTCAATCGACACGACCATGGGCCTCACACCCAGTGGCGGCGTGATGATGGGCACACGCAGCGGCGATCTCGACCCCGGGGTGGTGCTCTATCTGCTGCGCGAGGAAGGCCTCGATATGGCGCGCTTGGAACACGTGCTCGATCAGGAGTCCGGTCTTCTTGGCGTCTCCGGCATCACCTCCGACATGGCGCAACTGTTACAGTGCGATGAGGCGGATGCACGGCAAGCCGTGCACGTGTTCGCCTATCAGGTGCGCAAGGCCATTGGCGCCCTCACCGCCGCGCTCGGCGGGCTTGAGCGCCTGGTCTTCACTGGCGGCATCGGTGAACATGGCGCCGCCGTACGTGAGCAGATATGCCATGATCTGGGCCATCTCGGCATTCGCCTCGACAACACCGCCAACCAAGCACATGCGCCCGTCATCTCTGTCACCGATGCGCGCTGTGCAGTTGAGGTAATCCCAACGGATGAGAACGCCATGATCGCCCACCACGTCCATGGCGTGTTAAATACCGACACACGCTGAGACTACCCATCTATGCACACAGAAAAAAACGGATCTTAATCACACTGTTGCATACTGGTTGGCGGCATAGCGGGAAGATCGAAATACGCGGTTATTCCAGACAAGGAGGATGCACTATTACTACACATCGTCCATGTCAACGGCAGGATCTTCATAACGCTTCAGTGTCGCCAGCCACTCCGGTAAATCCGCCTTGATCCCTTCTTTCATCTCCTTGACTGCGCCAGGCTCAACAGCGCCACGCCTGAGCATAAAATCATAGAATTTTCTTATGCTGGCTGCATTAGATATTATAGTTGTCTCACTCGCCCACATCGCTTTTCGTATAAACCAATAACCAAGGAACATCCCGGCGTCACCAACACCTTCTGCCGCGGATTCCGGGCTTTCGTACAACAAGAACTCGTTGATATAAAAATCAATATTATTAAGGTGCTTGTTTACAGTTGCTGCGCTTAGACCCTTGCCCTTCATCCATGTCGCAAAGTCATCGAGAAGCACCCTGTTCTCCTCCCGAATCAAATTGCACTTAACCTCGTATTCTTCGTGCTCGCTCATAATTGTCCACTTGAGCGTAACGTTTCACATTAATCGAGTCGTTTTCTGGTGCCTATACCCTGCCTATTATACCACTTCTTATCGACAAACCGGGCTGGCGAGGGTCTCCATTTTCAGGTGCCTGACGAGGCCACCACCTCACTGTGTCGCTGGGCAGGCGGTATACCCGCTGTGCACAGAACCTGCTCCGTAGTCTGGACCAACGACTCCGGACCCGCAACGTAGGTCTCAAACTCGTCGAGCACCGGATGGTCCGCAACAATGCGTTCCAGCTGTTCGGCCACGGCCTTTTGCCCACTAACACCGTGCGTCTTCACAAGACCGAGTGCCACATAGGTGAAATTATCCAGCGCGTCAGACCAGGCGCGGCACAGATTACTGAGATAGTGGCCCTGCGGGCTGGAAACAATCCAGTACAGGTGGATATATTCAACGTTGTCAGCGGCCATGGCATGCTCGATCAGACTCTTGATCGGAGCAAAACCCATGTCCCACGCGATGAACAACAGTGATCGCGAAGAATCCTCGTTGAGAACAAACGCACCACGCGGGCCATCCACACCCACCTGATCATTTGGTCGCAGACGGTTGAAGGCATAGTCCAATACTGCCACACCGGGTGCGCGTGGCAGGTGAAACTGCAAATGCATGTCATCGCAGGGGCAACTCGCAATAGGAAACTCGGCACACAGCCCACCGTCAAACGACAGAGATACACGCTGTCCGGCAAGAAACTGCAGGCGATCCGTGCGCGGTGTGCGCAAGTGCAACAGCATGACATCGGGACCCAGCGGTTCAAGTTTGCGCACACGGGCATTGATAGACTGCACGGGCATGTCTTTCGCACTCCGTGCTTCGTGTATTTCGATAACGAGATCTGTCACTGCAGTGTGACAACACATCAAGGTATAACCTTGTTTCTTTTCCAGGGCACTCAATACGTAATCGTAATGCCCGACTCTTTGCACCTGACCTTCGAGCACACGAGCCTTGCAGCGTCCACAATTGCCGTTACTGCATCCATAGGGGAGTGCCATGCCCGCACGCAGGCCGGCATCAAGTAGGGTGTCGGTGCCCTCAACAACGAAATCGTGACCGCTGGGTCGGGTGCGCACGCGTGCAGCAATGATACGCAAGAAAGTATCCTCTAAAAAAACGCCCGGGGGTATGGCTCGATGCCACCTGTTGTCTCAAAGTGTTAAAAACACCAGATCACTGCTGTCCCGTTAACCCCCTCTTCCTGCGGGAGAGGGTTGGGGTGAGGGGATCTTGATTCGATAACGCCTTGTTTTATTTATCCCCTCATCCTGTCCTTCGGCAATTGCTCCATGCATTGTTCTATCTCCTGCATCCCCGCAGTCGTTTCCTGGAGGGAGAGGGGATGGCGGCGATTTTAAAATTGCGTGATTCCATATATTCAATAGCTTCGATTAGGAAAAGTGCGCTCTGGGTCAGAGACTTACCCGGTCTTCATAAGTAATGTTAACGGAACAGCAGTGACACCTGCAATCAGCCGCTTTCACAGCCCACGGCCAATAGATAATACGCTCATGGCTGAGCAGGCCCACCGTGTGGCTTTCCCCCGCTACACCACAGCAGGCAGTGTTATGTTCGTTAAACACAGCCGGTGGGTTTGGGTAGTCCCCCGTATTTGGTAATGGGTTTCATGGGTCCGGTCATCCATTGCTTGAACAGCGCCTTTTGATCTACCTCCAGATATTTGGCAAATTTGCGGATCGGTGGCACAATATTGTTGTCCTCGTAGTACTCACGCGCCTTCAGGATCTGTTCCCATTGACTATCATCGATCATGATGCTATCGACTTTGGCCATGGCATGACCGATTTCCAGGGTCCAAGCGTTCATATCCACGAGATATCCATCGCCATCACGTTCTGGTAATTCCATTGTAAACCTCTCTATCTGCACTCATTCCCGCCAATAACCACTAAAACAGCATGGTAATAATGCCGCCACGAATACCTGATTCTAAAACCACCGTTCCAGTGTGCACATTGGCAAAGCGTATTTCAAGACCCAAGGCATACCGCGTACACGGACTTATCACAACCCCACATATTAACGCACGTCGGGCGACCCAATGACCGGAAAACGACATCACTACTTCGAAAATACACCACCAATGCCGGGCGTCGGGTACCGCTGTCCACAAGTCATAGAAAATATCCGGCTCCGGCTCGACAATGGAGAAAGCTTTCTGAAGAAACTGGTATCTTTGCCAGACTTTCCAACACGCCTCTACGCTGAGCAAAATCATCAAGAGGGAAAGATGATACACACTATGTCAAAACTGGGTCCCGTGACTCCACACTCGTATTTTTTTACTGCCATCAGGCGACTCAATGACCCAAGCTGAACTTGGTGTGTTGCCCTCGGGTCATCTGCACCTGTGCGTGACAAAAAATGCCAGCGCGACCAACGGACGAACCCCTCAGCCCGTCATAGACGCTGCGTTTACGCGTGGCATCACCGATGGCCTGATGGCGCTGGCGGCACTGCCGTCGGGCACCAGCCTGTCGCCTTCCCTTGGCTATTGGCGAGCCTTCGCCTGCCGTTATCTGGCTGAACGCTGTCAAGTAACGCAAGCCGATCCGGCACAACCCGTTCCAATCGCTGCACTCACTGACCGGCAAACAACATCACTGCTCGAAAGTACACCACCCATACCGGGCGCCGAGTACCTCTCTCCACCAGTCCTGGGGAATATCTGGTTCTGGCTCGATGACTGGGTGCGCTCACAGATCCGCCGTCTGGGCAGCCTTAACGCGTTTTTGAAAAAACACGCACCACGCTGGCACCAGGCAGGACGTGTCTGCTTTCATCTTGCCGAAAACAAATTGGATCCAGACTACCCTTTCGCCTTTATGGCAACCTATGCCCCGGAACTCTCCAACGTGAGTCGGGGGCCAGTTCGCTATCAACCTCTGGCCCGGGCTTTGCAGGAATACGTCGGCAAACGGAACAAACAAGCACTGATCCAGTTGTTGTCCCCAGTGCACCACACCGCCATGTCCAGTGCCTTGATCCGGGAACTGCTCGAGAGCGGCGATCTGTACCACCCGCTCGCATGGACACCCAAAGAAGCCTACGCCTTTCTCAAGGAAACACCGCTGTACGAACAGTGCGGCGTGATCGTGCGTCTACCCAATTGGTGGAAGAAACGCCCCCGACCGCGGATTAACGTCACTATCGGCGGCGCTAAACAGCGAAAACTCAACGCCAATGCACTACTGGATTTCAAACTCGAAATTGTCCTGAATGAGGAGACCCTGGGAAAACGCGAGTTACAGACACTATTGGCAGCACAAGAGCATCTGGTCTTCATCAAGGGGCAGTGGGTCGAGGTAGACCGGGGAAAACTGACCGAAGCCCTCGCTCACTGGAAAAAAGTGGCGCGCGAAGTCGCCAAAAACGGCCTGAGCTTTATTGAAGGCATGCGGTTACTGGCCGGCGTCCCGCCAAACCCAGGCCAAGCCGACACTCTGACTCGCGAGCGGGAATGGACCAATATCCGACCCGGCATCTGGCTGAGATCCCTACTCGCTGAACTGCGTGAACCGCAAACGCTCAAGGCCATTGACCCTGGTCGCACCCTCAAGGCCGAACTGCGCCCGTACCAAAGGGCGGGTGTTAACTGGTTGTGGCTCCTGTCGCAGCTGGGACTCGGTGCCTGTCTGGCAGATGACATGGGGTTGGGCAAGACCATGCAAATCATTGCCCTGCTGTTAGTGCTGAAAAAACGCCGCCGCTCCTCCCCGTCCCTGCTGGTACTGCCCGCTTCGTTGCTGGCCAACTGGAAAACCGAACTGGAACGCTATGCGCCCTCCCTGCGCTGCCTGTTCGTGCATGCATCGCAGATGAGTAAACAGGACATTGAGGCCCTGGCCAGAGATGACGGAGCCTGCCTGGCGGGGACCGACTTAGTATTGACCACATATGCAATGTTACTGAGACAACCCTGGCTGCAAGCGCGGAACTGGCAGTTGCTCGTCCTCGACGAAGCACAAGCGATAAAAAATCCTGCCAGCCGGCAAACTCGCGCAACCAAACAATTAAATGCCGCTGCCCGGATCGCACTGACGGGAACCCCCATTGAGAATCGGCTCGGAGATCTCTGGTCTTTATTTGATTTTCTGTGCCCTGGCCTACTCGGTTCGGCCAGCCAATTCAAGAACTTCGTCAAATCCTTGTCTGTGGGAGAAGGCGATCAATATGCCCCGTTACGGAGGTTGGTGCGCCCCTACATCCTGCGCCGGCTCAAGACCGACAAGACCATTATCACTGATCTACCGGAGAAGACAGAGGTACGTGCATGGTGCGGCTTGAGCAAAGCACAGGCCGTACTGTATCGAAAGGAGGTCAAAAAACTGGCCACTTCGCTTGAAACTCTGAGCGGAATACAGCGACGCGGTCTGGTGCTCGCCTGCCTCATGCGCTTCAAACAGATATGCAACCACCCCTCGCAGTTACTGGGCGATGACCGCTATGATCCCAGAAATAGTGGAAAATTTTCCCGCTTGGCCGGGTTATGCGAAGAAATCTCCTCACGCCAGGAAAAGGTGCTGGTCTTTACCCAGTTCCGTGAAATAACCGGCCCGCTGGCCGCGTTTTTGGCCGAGCAGTTCGGCCGCAGCGGACTGGTTTTGCATGGCGGCACTCCAGTCAAGCAACGCAAACAACGGGTAGATGATTTTCAGCGCGAAGACGGGCCACCTTTTTTCATCCTCTCACTCAAGGCGGGTGGTACTGGTCTCAACCTAACCGAGGCGTCCCACGTGATCCACTTCGATCGCTGGTGGAATCCGGCGGTGGAAAACCAGGCCACCGACAGGGCATTTCGTATCGGTCAACGAAACAACGTACTCGTCCACAAATTTGTCTGTCAGGGCACGGTGGAAGAAAAGATAGACGCACTGATAGCGGAAAAAACGACTTTAGCCAACGATATCCTTGAGGGTGGGACCGAAACTCTGCTGACTGAAATGAACGATGAGGAATTGCTGAAGATGGTTTCACTCGACATTAACAAGATGCAAGTCTGAGGAGAGAATATACTATGTCCTATGGCGAATGGCGGCCTTATGTATCAGTTTCGCAGCGACGTGCCAATGTAGAAAGAGAAATAAAAAAGCTGCGTAAAAAAGGTCTGGATATAGAACCCATCTCGATTCAGGGGAAAAAAATTGCCTCTACCTTCTGGGGTGACGCCTGGTGCAAACACCTGGAGCAGTTCAGTGACTTTGACAATAGACTACCACGTGGTAGGACCTATGTGCGTAACGGTTCAGTCTGTCACCTGGCGATCAGGAATGGAAAAATTGACGCTATCGTTTCCGGTTCGCAAATGTACAAAGTCAACATTTGCATCGCGCCCCTGGCGCCAAACCGGTGGAAAAACGTACGCAAACAATGTGCCGGCCAGATCGGTTCCATATTGGCGCTACTAGAAGGAAAACTCCCTGATCAGGTCATGAAAATTGTGACTGACCCCACCAAAGGGCTATTTCCTCAACCCAAGGATATCAAGCTGCACTGCGACTGCCCGGACTGGGCCGATATGTGCAAACACGTCGCTGCTGTACTGTATGGGGTAGGTGCCCGTCTGGACAAAAAACCGGAATTACTCTTCTTGCTGCGCAAGGTCGACTACCACGAACTCATCTCTGGCGAACTGGATATTCGGACAGCGACCACCGAAAAGGGGAAACGGCGTCAACTCGCAAAGCAAGATCTCTCGGTGCTATTTGGTGTTGATATCGACAATACGGTCACAGCAAAGACCAAAAATAAAACAATACGGAAAAAAACAGCGCGGCGTTCAATCAGTGTAAAATCGGCCAGGAAAGCGGCAGTAGTGGGGAATAAAAAATCCAGAACAAGTCAGACAAGCGCATCTTCAAAAGCGCGAACTTTCGCACCAACCGGCGCAGCAGTTACCCGTTTGCGCAAACAATTCAAGATGACGCGTGCCAGCTTCTCGGCGCTGCTTGGCGTCAGTCCGCAGACAATTGCAAACTGGGAAGAAAAACGGGGCAAACTTAAGCTTCAGGGACGCACGCTGAAGGCACTTACTCGGGTTTGGTTGCGACGATGAGATCAAGCCATAAAATAGAGCAACATTGAGCGAGGACACAAACGCCGATGTCATCATTACTTATCCGAAGGTGATTGATGTCCCCAAGGGGATTCAACCTTATCCCCCCCCTGTGTCAGGATAGTTGTCACCTCACTAACTCAATCTAAAGCACGACTCATCCACGCTTCCAATGCATCCAGTATTTTCTGAGCATCCACATTGCCTTCACGTTCATCCCGCAACAACGCGATCCGCTCATAATAATTATTCAAGGTAATACTGCCACCCCCATCTGCATCCTGAATACGATGGCGGCAAAATTGCTCCCACCGTTGCGCTTCCTCCACGGACAAGGTTTCTGGCCAGTTGCGGGCACGGTAACGAAACAGAAGTTCTGGCAACCGCGCATCATGAAAATCGAAATGTGTTTGCGCGAGTTCCTGCTCCGAGGCATCACGCACCCTGGCTAATAGAGGACGATCTGCATCACTAAGAAAACCATCATACAGCGCTAGATCGACATCGCCTGAAGGACTGAATTCCCGACTACTGTAGGCTTGGGCAACTCGTTGCATGAAGCCCTTATTCATACTTAATAGTTTCCAATGCTGGGCACAGGCATCCAGATCAATGGCAATACGCTCGACAGCAGATTGATCGAGAGTATTTCTGGGTGCAAGAGCAGGACATTTGTTGATCTTCACGGATTTGACTGGTAGCCGTTCCGCACCCTCGGGCAAATCCTCGGATCGGGTAAACAGACGATCACGGAGACCCTCCTCGTCCAATGCCATGAAAGGCCGCGGATCTCGACGCAGATCGTAGACCAGTACACCGTTGTTGTTACCGAGCTCAGCGACCAACGGCATAACCAGGGTTGTGCAACCAAACTCTGATGGGTACATGCGTGAGGTGTGTAAAACGGGCTTGTGCCCAACCAAGTCCAACTGTTCAGCCGCCCTTCGCTTGTTGCGAAGCTGGAAGAGCCAATCATAGAGGCGTGGTTGCCGGTCACGTATCAGGCGTGCCAATCCAATGGTGGCACGCACGTCGGACAGCGCATCATGGGCAGACTCGTGACCGATACCGTTGGCTACAGCCAGATCTTCGAGCCGAAAGCTGGACTTGCCATCGTCATGCAGAGGCCATTCAATTCCCTCAGGGCGCAAGGCATAGGTCATGCGCACCAGATCGATAAGGTCCCAACGTGAATTGCCATGCTGCCACTCGCGGGCATAGGGATCGTAAAAATTGCGATAGAGAGTATGGCGGGTCACTTCGTCGTCAAATCGCAAGGTGTTATAACCCATGCCGCAGGTACCCGGTTGTGCTAACTCCGCGTGAATGCGAGCAATGAATTCTGACTCCAGCACGCCTTTTGCATCCGCCAACTGCGGAGTAATACCAGTGAGCAGGCAGGCTTCTGGATGAGGCAATACATCCTGGGCCGGTTTACAGTAAATAACCAGCGGCTCTCCAACTTCATTGAGCGCATCATCGGTGCGCAGCCCGGCAAACTGGGCAGGGCGATCACGCTTAGGATCGACACCGAAGGTCTCATAGTCGTGCCAGTAAAGAGTCGTAGGCATAGTGTTCAGGCTCACTTAGTTCATACAGCGCTTACGACACCAGAACGATATTCAGGAACACTGGTACCGATCCCTGATATGGTCATTGTAATAAGCGCCCTTGGATGATGCACTCATCAGCCCATCGTAAACGTGGTTCGGAACACCGCCGAAGTCATAACTGTCTCCTTGCTCGAAAGTGATTGAGTGCAGATCCATTAAAATGATAAGATTAAATAGTAAAATCAACAGCTAAGGTTCGAAAAGAAAAAAAAGAGAGATCAAAATACCGGGTAACTATTCAGCCTATTTTGTCATGAACGCGCCTATCAGGCCACGTCCTTTCTCATAAAATCCGGATTCTTGCCCCGGAAAAGCAGTGTCAATGCTTGAGTGGCCGTCATGCCTTGCTCGCGACAAGTCGACAGGTAACTGCGAACCCGACAGAAGATCTGGCTCGAAGTCACGTAATCGTTCCAGCAGGTTTCTGGCTTTTGATCGTTTGAGTCTACCGCGTTTTCCCTTGCGTTGGCTTTCGTCGGGTGGTGGGCACTCGGCCTCTGTTTTTTTGAGTAGCCATCGATATCGCAGGCGCCACCGTTTAGCCTCATCCGGTAGTAAACAACCCTCTCGGCATACTCTACCGTTTTTGCGAGTTCGATCAGCAACGCCTGCATCTGTTTGGCCCACTGCTCAAAGGGACCTTGCCGGTCACAGGTTTCTTTGTTGAAGTTGAAGACAGAACCCGCACTGAGCGGAATGTGCATCTGATCCTGAAAGTGATCGCGTACCCGGTCATAGAGGATTAACTGGTACTGTGACATATAGACGGCATTGGCCTTCAGGCTGAGGCCATATTGAACCGGTCGATTCACACCCCTACCGGAAAAGAGGCCGCAAAGCGATTCCCGTGACCGTCTTCAAGGACCTGTGCCCGGTATTCAGTGACAAACCGTGAGATGTCGAGTTCAATGATTTGGCGGCTTTCATGGCCGACCTCTCGATACGTCGGCCCTTTGGGCAGGGTGCAGCGATCGATCGGCAACTCACTCACTTCATCGGGATCATCTATCGGCTGAAGCGTGGTTCCGTTATGGCCTTTTTGCCCTCCCGGCTTTCGATGGCTTTTCCCCTTATTGCTGAACTTTTTCCGGTTTGGATCTGTGGAGGATGGCTTGCTGTTGAGGGTCATGTGGTTAAGCAGCAGGGCTACCAGGACGAGCAATACTTCCAGCGCCGAGCGAAGCGCAGGAGAAAGATTTTTCTCTTTCCTGAGGAGTTCTTTGACGGCGTTGATTGATGAATCAACATCAATGTTTTCTATCTTCAATTACCCGCATCCAGATGCTCTTGAGTGAGAACATTATCGCACGGGTTTTCAGAATGGAATTCTACCCCCTGTAAGCGGATCTGTGGCGTTTTATGAAATGCTTCGGTACAGTGATCAAGGTGGTTATTGCAGTCTATTAGCGGCTTTCTTGTGGCTTTATGACGTGACTATAATGACAGGTATGGCGCCATCGTTGGACTGAATGAAAATGGCGTCCCCAAGGGGATTCGAACCCCTGTTACCGCCGTGAAAGGGCGGTGTCCTAGGCCGGCTAGACGATGGGGACGTGATATTCAATCAATCTTGTCGACCGTTGGGTTGGGACATCACGATTCCAACCAGCATGATCAGGAACCCCATCGGGATTACACCTAGCCATACCACAGCCTCACTATCGGCATCGATAAACATGGCACCGAAACCGATAATCATTCCTGCTACTACCAGCAGAATACCCAGATAAATAGCGTAGCGACCAAGACGATTCATGACCACACTCCTGCGACCTGTTTCATCAGCGGCCGCTGCGCCCTGGATTTGGTGGAGCTAGGCGGGATCGAACCGCCGACCTCTTGCATGCCATGCAAGCGCTCTCCCAGCTGAGCTATAGCCCCTCGAAAAGAAACGCGGACTTTACGTCACACATCCATGTCTGTCAAGCATGCTGCGCGCTCACGAAAGCCAAGGCACGATCGATGCGACTCAACGTCCGCTGCCGGCCCAGCAGCGTCAGCGTCACATCAATGGGCGGTGAAACCGAACCACCACTGAGCGCCACACGCAACGGCTGCGCCAACTTTCCCAGCTTCAGCCCTAGGGCCTCAGCCGCCGTCATGACGGTCTCATGGAGTGCCTGCTTTTCCCACACGGCTAAGTCCGCCAACCGCTTGCGCAGGGCCGTCAACGGCGTAACAGCTTCGATGCTCAGGTGTTTGCGCGCTGCTTTTTCTTCGTACTCGTCAATATCCCGGTAGAAGAACACGCTGTTGTGTGCCATCTCCACCAGTGTCTTGGCGCGCTCGCGCTGCGCCAGTACGATCTGGGTGAGATCCGGGCCCTGGCTGGGGTCGACATTGAGCTGACCCAGATGATAACCCAGATGGCGCGCAATATGGGCGGGATCACTGTGCATGATGTACTGCTGGTTGATCCAGAGCAACTTGGTATCATTGAAGGCCGAGGCCGCGCTGTTGATGTCCTTGACATCGAACAATTCGGTCATTTCATCCAGGGTGAAAATTTCCTTATCGCCATGCGACCAACCCAGGCGCACGAGATAGTTGAGCAGAGCCTCGGGTAGGTAACCATCGTCGCGGTATTGCATGACACTCACTGCGCCATGGCGCTTGGACAAGCGCTTGCCATCCGCGCCGAGAATCATCGGTACATGCGCGTAGTGCGGCGGCTCGGCACCGAGCGCCCTGAGGATATTGATCTGGCGCGGGGTGTTGTTGAGATGATCATCGCCACGGATCACGTAGTTCACGCCCATATCCAGATCATCAACCACCACGGTAAAATTATAAGTCGGCGTCCCGTCGCTACGCGCAATAATCAGATCGTCGAGTTCACTGTTATTAATCACCACACGGCCACGGATCAGATCGTCGATAATCACCGCGCCCTCGGTGGGATTGCGAAAGCGTACCACCGGTTCAACACCTTGCGGTGCCGGACGACCCTGGCGACAGCGCCCGTCGTAGCGTGGTTTTTCCTTGCGTGCCATCTGCTCCGCACGCATGGCGTCGAGTTCCTCGCGCGAGCAATAGCAATGATAAGCCTTGCCCTCGTCGAGCAGTTTCTGGACCAACTCCCGGTAGCGATCAAAACGCTGAGTCTGGTAGAACGGTCCCTCATCATAGTCCAGGCCCAGCCAGGTCATGCTCTCGAGGATGGCATTGACCGACGCCTCGGTCGAGCGTTCCCGATCGGTGTCTTCGATGCGCAGGATGAATTGACCGCCATGCTTGCGGGCATAGAGCCAGGAAAACAGAGCGGTACGGGCACCGCCGATATGGAGATAACCAGTGGGGCTAGGGGCAAAACGGGTACGCACGGACATGGGGAAACTGCTTTTCCTTAGAGTGTCTGGATTAAATGCCGAGATACGCTCGGGCATCGGTATAGGGTGAGTGCGCATTTTACCAAGCCCGCAGTGGCAACGTCCATCACCACCTGCGCGGGAGGTGATTTGACCTGCACCCCTTGTCCTACGTACAATTCGTCCTCCGTTTACACGGGCGGTTAGCTCAGCGGGAGAGCACTGCCTTCACACGGCAGGGGTCACTGGTTCGATCCCAGTACCGCCCACCATCTAACACATTGAAATATAAGCTAAAAGTTCAGGATTCTGAAACTGGAAGATTTCCCCTTTTTGTCTGTAACAGCACCATAACAGCAGGGGAACCGATTTCACGCCCCTTCTCATAGCGTGCAGAGTACACGGATGCAGCACATTGGATAAATGGATTGCCTGGCCTGAATAGCAGGCTGTCATTTTTTCGATCCACTTTTAGCTAGCCTCATGGCGGCGTATTGCTCTGTCAGGGTAGGCACCGATTTAATTTCCAGCGGTACGCCGTCTGGGCCGAGCAGCTCTAATTTTCCAGGCTCATTGAATCCGTGCATGATATTCAACTCTTTCACCGCAGCTATACGATCAGAATCTCGTTCCGAGGTTTCCGCTATCCTGGAAAGAGCTATAACGGATTGCTCTCTTGTCCATAGACACACGGCTGCAAGCTCGCTCTTTATCTGTGAAATCCTTACCGTCACCTTGCTGTTTTTTGCTAATTCTGACGCTCTTGCCCAGATGGTTTTTTCTGCCATTGTTTTTGTGCTGTAGTTTTCCCGGTAAGCATCAGATTGATTCTTGCCTCCAGCAATAGCTTGAGCGAACCCATCCATTCTGTTTGTTAGCTTGACACTCATTCTGCACCTCCTATGGGTAAAAACTGCTCACAAAATCTGAGCGTAGTGTCGCGCAATCCTGCTATAGCTTCCGGCTCGCCTTTCGCGCAGTGGTCAAGATGTGGATGGTCTATCCTTTTGAAGTGGGCGCAGTCCCCGCAAGTAATCCCTTCATGGTTAGGGACTGTTTGCGGTACTTCTTCCGATCGGCTCAGAAAGTAGCGGCGGGCGGCCAGATCATCACGGCACTTGTTTAATACCTCGGCGATGGTAGCCGGGTCAGTCTCTCCGATATGTTTCAGCCATGCCCGGATATTTATCTCTTCATTCAGCGGCAATTCAAGTAATGGCTTTGGCCTAGTTGCGACAGTTACCGCCTCATCTGTTTCTTCCGCCAGCGGTTTGCCTTGGAGGGTTTGCAGCCTTCCCAGCACGGCTTCCATGGTCAGGCTCATGCTGTCACCCTCACTTTTTCAGGTTCTACCCCTACCATCATAACCATCATAACCATCATAACCATCATAACCATCATAACGCATGGATTTACGTCATAGGCATCCTTCGGCATTGCTCCCGTTTCGCCTTGCCGTTCGGTCTCTTTCGGCCTGCAATAGCCGTGATTGCAAAGGATGGAAAGTGCCGCCCGTGCATCTTCAGCATCTTTGCAGCCACCCCAGCCGTTTGAATAAACATCTCGCGGCTTCACCGTTGCCACCTTGTTCCGGGCCAGACAATCCAGCACAAGCTTTGCCCGCGCCGTTGCTTCATCCTCTCCCATCATCTGCATGGCGGCTCTGGCATGGTCGATCATAGCAATGCCCGTGCCGATAGCCTGCAACATAGTGACGGCATCAATCCGGCTTGAAGCGTCCCGTCCTTGCGCGAAGTGATACGCCAAGGCAATGCGTCCCACGGCGCCGGCCAGCTTGGATGCAAACCCGGCCATGCCGCGAAGGTTGCCACCCGGTTTCTGCCTGTCTTCAATCTCCTGTGCAAAGGTCAGCCAGGCATCCTCCGCTTCTGTATCCAAGCCCACGTTTGGGATGGTTTCTTGCGTTTCAATATCCATGATGTGCCGGACAATCTTCGCCCACTTCTGTTCAGTGGCAGGTGATAACTTCGGCTGGTTCCGGTATATCCGGCTTCCCCTTGGGTCTTCCGGTATCAGAAGAAGAAAGCGGTCAATCAGCCCCCGGCCTCTCGCCATCCTGTCCCGGCCAATGGTTTGCAAAACATCCGGTTGTGCCGTGATCCCCATGCTCGCCAAAGCCTCACGCACGCCATGAGTCCCGCTTACTCTTGCGCCTTTGTCCGTATCCCCGGCATGAGCTGCAAGGAATAGCGCCATATCCGTGCCCTTGTTGCCACCGTTGTAACGGCCAAAGGCTTCCAGAAGGCTTGACCCTTCGGCAGACAGTAGGTCGATGCTTCCCTGTTCCTCTAATGCCTTGCGCAGGGCTTCCGTTGTGGTGTCGGTCAGGTATAGATGCGGCTTCACGGGTTCGGCTTCTAGCGTGCGCGCTTCCTTTTGAAGTTCCATTGCCAGCGCCTTGCGGTCAGCGCCTTTTTTCTTGGCCGCTTGCTTTATCGCTTGAGTGCTTGCCTCGGCAAGTTCCGCTTCTGCTTTCCAACATAGCCAATCCTCCATCCATACCTCTTGCAGTTCCGCTTCAATATCTGCCAGCGGCTTGGTCAATATTTTAAACACGCCCGACTTGCGGCTGCCTGGTGGCAGAATGCAGCACGTCCATAGTGGTGACGGTTCTATATGTGTCGGAAGTTCCACCTTTGCCCGTCTGCCGATTGCTGTCGCCAGCACTGCCGTTGCCACGCCCCAAGCAAGTTCACGCGGCGCCTGGACTGCTTCGGCTACATGCCCCACCACATCCGCCAAACAGGCAGGCATCAAGCGAAGGTCAAGAGGCTTTGGGGTGTCCACCCCTGCCAGTGGTATAGGCTCTTCCCATGAGGTTTTGCTGGTTATGATGGTTTTGCTGGCAGGGGTAGAAGTGTAAACCACGGCCTTTGTTATCATATCCAGCCATTGTCCATCAGTACCGCCGACTTGTAGCCATTCAACAACGTCACCCTTGGCAGGCAATCCGGGCAGACAGACGATCTTCACAGATTTAGCACCTGCATCCGTTGCCAGCCTCGCCACCTGTTGCGCGTGTTTCTCGCCCGGCCCGTCATTGTCGGGGATGATACAAACGTCACGGCCTTTCAATGGTGTGAAGTCGCTATGCCGTGCATTGCCAGCACCACCTATGCTTGTGGTATGGATACCACACAGGTGAGTCTTGGAAGCCGCCACAACAGCCTTTTCACCTTCATGGATACAGACAGTGCCGCCAGCTTTCAGAATGGCGGGCAGGCGATACAGCGGCCTTGGCTTGGGTGCATGTCTGAGGCTTTGCATCCAGCCCTTACCGTCCGGGCCGGGTCCCCATTGCCGGATGTGTTTACCGCCTGGCGCATCCCGCCGGGTAACGTATATCACCGGGCGCTTGTCTGTGTCTGTATAGGTGAAACGACTTTCACCATCCACGCCATCAGGAGGACTTGTACGGACTGGCAATGGTTTGGGCTTTGGCCTGTCCTGAGTGGTGTCCATTCCCAGATAGTCCGCCGCCTCATCCAATGCCTGCTTAAAGCCGCACTTACGCACTCCCTGCCACAAGTCCAGAAGATCGCCGCCCTCGCCTGTAGCAAAGTCCTGCCACACTCCGGCCTTATCGCCCGCAAGGTGAATACCGAGGCTTCGACCGGCTGCGCCCGATACGTCGCCTGTTCGCCATTCGTTGCCGTCAAGCTTGCCGTTGGGTAGAAGGTGTGTCGCTACCGCATGAGGATGGTAAGCAAGGCGGGTTGCAATGTCCTTTGCTTCAATATTACGCATGCGTCACCCCCAATGCCCGAAGTATCGCCGTTGTGGCCTTTGGCGTTATCAAGCCCCACACGGCCAGGGTGACGATTGCTGCCTTGACTCTGGATCCAGCGCGGCCTTTTCTTTGCGGGACCGCTTTTTTTGTGGTGGCATCCATATCACTCGGCCTCGCGGTCGATTAGATGCGCCTCTAACCAAGCGTCAAGATCATCCCTCAAGTAACGGATGTACCGTCCGATGCGAACAAATCGTGGGCCAGGGGTTCGGTCGTGACGGAAGCCATTCATTCTGTCTTGCCTGAGAAAACTACGGCTCATCTTGATATAGATTGCCGCCTCAATTTCACTCATGGCGCGTTTTGTTGCTGGGGTATTTTCAATCATAGTTCACCTCATGTAGCCCTTGATTTGCGCGGATGCGCTGTGGGCTATGAGGTATTACAACTGTTATTTTTTAAGCCGTCCGATTTCAGGTAGTTCAGAGGCTTTGCAGCAAAGGGGGTATGCTTTAACGGGGATCGGTTTCCTGTACGGCAATATAAACCGAGTTCTTGCCAATCTTTGCCTGTTGCAAGTCCGTACTGGCTATACCGTGCCAGTCACTACCGTTTTCGATTGCCTTCTTGATCTCTGGCCAGATTGTGTTAGTGATTGATTTAATATTTTGCGACAAGTTATCCCATGGCTTCCGCTTCTTGATTTCTTCTTTGATTCTCTCTTTCACCTTTTTGCGTGGTTCGGTGCGAAACTCTGCCGCGAGCTTGCCTCCAGTTGCACCGTCTTTTCTGAGTTTTAGAGCCTTTGCGGCATTTTTGTCATTGAGTAAAGCTTTGCTAAACATTTCGAGTCGAAGCATATTGATTTTGAAGCCATCTCTGTCACCTTTGCCTAGATTATCCTTTGCCGTGCGGATAAGCACTTGAATGTAGAATCTCCTTTTCCGGTCATCACCCAACGTATCCGCGAAGACCTCATATTCTGCCAGCATTTCCGCTGGCTTATCCGGGAAACTAAGATCTTTAGCATCCTCCACTAGACGTTTATTTATGCGTTCAAGTCTACGATAGAACTCTGTCAAGGTCTTATATTCTTCAACGGTTTCCGCAGAGACCTTACCGTTTGTAAGTATTTCCGGTGAAAGTCCCTCATTCTTGATAATCTCGGAGAGCTTACATTTTTCCAGTATTTCCGCTGCTGCATCCGCTGAAAGTGCCTTGCAGGCATGAGCGTAGGTAGGGCAGTTTGCTAGTATTTCCGCTGCTTCACCCGGCTCAGGTTCGCCATAATACTTTTCTAATTTTTCTTTAATATCCATGTTTCACACCTCACACACCTCACACACCTGAAATGAAGGCTGGACGGAAGGGGGTGTGTTTCCCGTTCGGGTGGTTAATTATGCCACCCTATCCGCCCAGCCAGTCGGTCAGATCATGGCCTCTATGATCGCATCAGGCAACCCGCACGGATACGTTATGCCCCAGCCTGGTTAAAAGGTTAACCAGCATATCAATAGTGAATTTATCCACCTTTCCGCGTTTTAAGTCGCTAACTCGTGGTTGCGATATGCCCAGCATTTCCGCCGCCGCCTGTTGGGTCAGCTTCTTTTCCATCAAGTCCTTCTCCACTTCAATCATCAACTGGGAGCGCAGTTTCAGGTTCGCCGCTTCCTGCGCGTCAAAGCCAAGGTCTGCAAACACGTTGCCGCATGATTTCACCGCTGCCATGGTTAACCTCCGATTTCCTTTAATCGTTGCCGGGCAAGTTCAATATGACGTTGCGCCGTCTTCTGTGTTTTCTTCTGGAAGGCGTGAAGCACGAAAACAGCGCCCGCCATCTTCACCGTATAAATCACGCGATATGCGCCATCGGTGCCACGGATGCGGATTTCACGCACGCCTGCCGCAATCGCCTTCATGGGCTTCCAGTCTTCCGGTTCAAGGTCATACTGCACCCTGTCCAACTGGAACCCCGCCTTGCGCTTTGCATCTGCCGGAAAGTCGCGGAGTTCATCCAGTGACGTTCCTGCAAAGTACAAGTCCTTCATACGCATTTTATTATAGAAAACTTTATATATAAATCAAGCATCGGCATGGCTGGCGTTCAGGGGTGTGACGTTGCTTGATTGTGGCGCGGTCAGCTTGGCCACTGCCGCCGCCTTATGTTCCGGGGCAAGGTGGGCATAGCGAAGGGTCATCTTTATATCGCTGTGCCCCATCAGTTCGCGTACCGTGTTCAAGTCCACGCCTGCCATCACCAACTGGCTGGCAAAGCAGTGGCGAGTCATGCCAGCGGAAGCCTGTAATGCCTGCCAGCTTCAACACAGTCCCCCATGAACGCTTGATGTCGTTGAACCGCTTGCCCTGGGCGTTCGGAAATACCAAGCCGCTGGTTTGTCCAGTCTGTGCCCGCCATTCCTTCATGACGGAAAGAGATTCATCATTCAGTGGAATGTAGCGGGTGGTGTCTGATTTCGCCGTCTTGCCGTGAACGGTCAGCATGCCCGTGTTCAGGTTCACCGCTTCCCATGTCAGGGAAAAGACTTCACCGCGCCGCATGCCCGTGTTCAGGGATAGCAATACCATCGGCTTGATATGATCGGCAAAGGTGGTGGCTGTAATATCCGGCAGCAGTGGGCGGCCGCGCATCCGCCGCCATTCGTTCGCACTGCCCCGGCCATCGCGCATATTCCGTTCGCGTGCGTCCAGCGCATCACGCAAGGAGATTGCCTCATCAGCGGAAAGGTAGCGGACTACGCCCCTGCTATCCGTCTTGATCGGTTTCACCTTGGCCAAAGGGTTGTTGTCTATTAGCCCCCATTCCACGGCCTTGGATAGCGCCGACTTCAATGTGGTTACATCTCTGTTTATGGTGGCGGGGGATTTACCCCGTTTGCGTTCATTGCTGCGCCACTTGTCCACGTCCCATTTTGTGAGGGCATCCAGTGGCTTTGTCATCCAGTGGCTAAATTGTGTATCCAGCCGCTTCAATGTTTCCGCACCCGTCTTGCGGGATGCTTCTACCCAAGGGGCATACCTGTGTTCAATGAAACCACCCAAGGTTTTGAGCCTGGCTTGCTTGGCTTCGTTGCGCTTCTGTTTCTTTTCCGCCTGTACGTCATGGCCTTTGGTGACTTCCGCCGCTCTCAGTTCGGCTACGTCCCGCGCCTGTACCGGGGATAAAGTGCCGGCCTTGCCTATCAGGTAGCTAACGGCTTTTCCTGCTTCGGTCCGATAGTGGAAGTAATAACTCATGGATCCAGACGGTTGCACCCTGATATGGAAGCCTTTCAGTTCCTTGTCCCATACCCGAAAAGGCGTTGCTTCCGATTTGATCGCCTTGACGGTTCGCGCCGTCAGGTTCGCGGTTCTCCTTGAGTTCTGCTTCTGATTCATCACACACTCCCGTAACAGCACCATAACAGCACCATAACAGCACGGTAACAGCAGAAAGAATGAACTGGCTACAATCCGCCGTGTACCACCATGAACATATTCTAGGCGCAGAAGTGTAATGATTGCAATGGCTTATGTGTACATTGAGGGGTGTCTATTGTGCATAGCGGGACATTCAGAAACAGTATAAATACGCCTTCACACGGCAGGGGTCACTGGTTCGATCCCAGTACCGCCCACCAATCAATTCAATCTGTTAGGCGGGTATCCCGCCTGCTACAGGTCCGCAATCGTTACTGACAATTCCTGTTGGATCGGCGTTGAGGACTCCATTACCGACCTGTTAGGTCTTCCCTGTCGGCGCATCGGCCTCGCCTGTTCTGCGCCCTTCCCAGCGCTGCCACAACATGTAGCACAACGGGATTACGAACAAGGTCAGGATGGTGGAGGCAAAGGTACCAGCAATCAGGGTCACCGCCAGTCCGCCGAACACCGGATCGGTGATCATGACCGCTGAACCGAACATGATGGCCAACGCCGTCAGCAAAATGGGACGAAAACGCACCGCACCGGCTTCCCGGACCGCATCATCCAGGGGGTACCCCTGACGACGGTAGTCGAGAATAAAGTCAATGAGCAGCAGTGAGTTGCGCACCACGATGCCGGCGAGGGCGATGAACCCGATCATCGATGTCGCATTGAACGGCACATCGAACACCCAGTGCCCCGGGAAGATGCCGACCAGCGTCAACGGGATCGCCCCCATGACGATGAGCGGCAACATGAAACTCTGATAATACGCCACCAGCAGCAGGTAGATGAACACCAGCGCGACCATAAAGGCCGTACCCAGGTCGCGGAACACATCCAGGGTCAGGCGCATATCCCCCCCCCACAGCACCTTGTACTGGTTGATCGTGTTAGGCTGAGTATCGGAGAATCCAAGGTTGCCAGTGCTCACCCGCACACCGTTGAGGGTCTTGCCATCGAGCATCTTGTTCAGCACCAGCGTCGAGTACTCCGGCGAGAAACCCAACGCATCCCCCATCACGTATACGACCTTATTGCCATCCTGGGAAAAAATCGGTTTGGCACCACTGCGCCGTTCGATATGCACGATACTGCCCAGGGGGACCTTCTGGCCGTTGGCGTTGGTGATACTCATGCTCTCGATCTGCTGGATGTTGGCACGCTCCGAGTGATCGAGACGCACCACGATATCCTCGGGTTCTGCACTGGGACGGAACATCGAGCCGATGGTGCTGCCGGCGACAAAATCATGCACCAGCTTCGCCACCTGCCCCGGCACCACACCTGAGAGCATCGCCTTGCGTGGGTCAACGTGGATCAGGTACTCCGGGCGAGTCACGGTGACCGAATCGTGCACATTGATCATGCCGTAGACCTTTTTGAAGTCTTTGGAGACCGTATGCGCAACCTGGCGCAGTGTCTGGTAGTCGGGACCGTACAGCCGCGCCACCACCTGGGCACGGGTGGGCGGGCCCGGCGGTGACAGGAACAACATGATATGGGTGCGAGGGTACGCCGCACGCGTGCGGGCCAATGCCATCCACACCTGCTGACCCACCTGTGCCGTATGCGGGCGTTTTCCTTTCGCCACCAGATTGATTACCAACTGGGCAATGTTACCGCCGCGCATCATGTCATCGCCGCGCACCATACCGGCAAAACTGAGTGGCCCGGTACGCCCCAAGTAGGTCGCCACGGTGGTCACATAACGGTTGGCACTGATGACCCGCGCCACCGCCAGCGCCACCCGGTTGGTGGCCGGCAATGCGGTACCGGCCGGGGTCTCGATTTGCACCGTAAAGGTACTGACGTTGCCTTCCGGGAGCATCTTCAGGCTCACCCCCAGGGGACTCTTGGGACCGTTCATACCACTGGGTCGAATAAACTGCCAGGCAGGCATCAGCATGGAGCCCAACAGTAACAGCACCACGCTGGCAAATAACACGTTGCGCCCGGTACGGCTGCGTTGCAGCGGCGTAAACGCGGCGAGATATATCCGCCGTAGCGGGTCATGCTGCACCGAGTCCTCCTCCTCCAGGGTTGGCCGGTGCCGCGCCTCCTGCAGTGCCGCCTTGTTGCGCAACCAACGCCGTGCGATGTACGGCACCACGATATAGGCGAGCAATAACGAGGCGACCATGGCAATCGGTACGTTGATCGGGATCGGTCGCATAAACGGTCCCATCATCCCGGTAACGAACAGCATCGGGATAAAGGCGAGGATCACCGCCAGGGTCGCGATGTTGGTCGGGTTGCCAATCTCGTTGGTGGCACGCACTACCAGGGAGGCAAAATCACCCGTCGTGCGTGCCTGGTGTAAATGCCGGTGGATGTTCTCGATGACAACGATGCCCGCATCCACCAACAACCCCAGGGACAGGATCAGGGCAAACAGGCTGATGCGGTTGATCGTCTGGCCCACGATCATACCCACCCCCAACACCACGAACAGGGTCAACGGCACCAGCAGTGTGACGATGATCGCCTCGCGCCAACCGAGGAAGAAGAACAGGATCACCAGCACCACACCGACGGCCACGGCAAGATGTTCGATCAGAGTGTTGACCGCCTCGTTGGCACGGTGGCCGTAATCACGCGTGACAGTGACCTTGACTCCCGCCGGCAGCGCCTCGTGTTTTAGCATAGCCAACTTGTTCAGCAAGGCGTTGGCCACGGTGACGGCGTTGGCCCCGGGACGCTTGCCCAGCGTGATGGTCACTGCGTTCTCCGGGGCGAAGCTCCGGGCACCGGCTGCCTTTCCAAAGGCGACCCAGGCACGCTGCTGGTCATTGCGCGCGCCCTCAACAATGGTCGCAACCTGATTCAGGAAGATCGGTCGCTTGTCTTTGGCCCCGATGACGAGGCCACCGAGGTCGCGTATCGAGCCGAAGGTAGCATTCACCCGCAGCGGAATACGCTGGTTGTTCTGCTCCAGCGCACCGCCGGGCACGATCACATTCGACCCCTTGAGGACCTTAAGCAGGTGATCTAGGCTCAAGCCGCTGCTGGCGAGGCGTTGCGGATCAACCAGTATCTTGACCGCCTGCGGCTCGGCACCGATCACATTGCTCACACCCGCGTCAGGCACACTGTGCAGTTGGACCAGAAAGTGTTCCGCCACCTGGCGCAGCTGCGTGCCGGTCAGCCGCTTGGCACTGAGGGTAATGGCCATGATCGGTACATCATTGATGCCCACACTCTTGACCAGCGGCTGGTGCGCGCCCGGGGGCAAGCGATCGATATTGCGCTGCAGCTCGTTGTACAGGTACATGAGGCTGGTGGTCTCGTTAGCACCCACCTCGAACTGCACCGTCACCACGCCGACGTCGTTGGCGGCGTAACCATAGACATGCTTGACGCCGCGCAGTGACGACATCAGCTGTTCCAGTGGCTGTACCACCTGGGCCTGGATCTGCGCCGGGGCGTTGCCCGGCGAGGCGACAATGATCTCCGCTGCTGGTACCACGATCTCGGGATTGTAGAGTCGCGGGGTGATCACAATCGCCATCAGGCCGAACAAGGTGACTGCCAACATGATCAGCGGCGTAATCTTGGTCTCCAGGAAGGCCCGTGCCAGGCGACCACCGATGTTCATCGGTGCCTGCGGCGCGGGAGGTTTACGTGATTCAGTACCACTCATGCCCCATCGTCTCCGCTTGCCTTGACCTTCACACCATTGGCCAATTCACCCTGTGGGCGCACAATCAGACGATCACCCGGGAACAGTCCACTGAGGATCACCCGCTGCTCGCCGCGCCGCGCCCCCAACGTTAGCATCCTGAACTCGGCTTCACCGGCCTTGTCGACAACGAATGCGCCGGTGATGCCGGCGCGCACCTGCACTGCGGCGATCGGAACCAGGACCACAGACTGCTGCTGGACCGGAATCATCACTCGTGCATACTCACCCCCCTGGGCGGAAGTGCCCGCCGGTAGCAGCAGCTTGACCGTATGGGTATGGGTCACCGGATTAGAGGCGGCAACCAGGTTGGAGACGATTGTCTGCACCTGGTGAGACACCTGATCGGGGCCGATGTAGTCCACCGGCACCGGCTCGCCCCGTTTGAGATAATAATAGGCGGCATCACCCACTTCGACGTCGACCTGCAACTGCTTGGGATTGTAGAGCACCATCAGCTCATGGCCGGGAGCGATAAGCTGACCATTGCTGATCGTCTTGGAGAAGACAACACCGTCGAAGGGTGCACGGATCTCGGCGTAGGCGATCTGGTTGAGGGCGCTGCGCAGCCCCGCCTGGGTCGCCCGATAGTCACTCTTGGCAGCCTTATAGCCCAGTTCAACCTGTTGGAAGCGTTGTTTTGGCACCGCGTGCTGTGTGTACAGGGCCTTGAAGCGATCGTAGTTGTCCCTGGCGGTTTGCAGGGCGGCATGGGCCTTGTTGACCTGGGAGCGGGCTTGCTGTACCCCAGCACTGACCGCCGTGGGATCCACCGTCAGCAGCAGGTCACCCTTGCGCACCGACTGCCCCACACCCACCTTGATATTGCGCACGTAACCACTCAGGCGTGAGGCGACCTGGATGTATTCGGAGGGGACAATGGTCCCCGGATAACTCGCGTAGACCGGAATTAAGGTCTGTTTAACCACCATAACCTGCACCGGAATCGGTACCGAGACGGTGCCGTCAGCGGCGGCGATTGCGGGAATGCTGCCGACCAGCAACACGGCGACAAGGGCGAATGGCTTCCACATGATACTTCCCTCAGGGCTGGTGTTTGGTAGTACGCAGGCTCACCGCCTGCGGCTGCAAGCGACCCAGCGCCAGGAGCAGACTGGCCCGCGCCATCACTTCCTGGTACTGGGCACCGACCAGATCGGCGCGGGACTTGTCCAGCTCCGCTCGGGCAGCGAGGAGCTGAGTGAAGGTGGTGACACCCTTCTCGTAGCGCAATTTTGCAAGCCGTGTCGCCTCGCTGGCATCGGCCACCGAGGACTGTTTGAGCTGAATGCGGGTATGCGCCAGCTGGACCTCCTGCCACGCCGTTTGCACCCGCAGGCGCAGCGTGTCCCGCGCCTGGCGCAATGCACCCTGACGGCGAATCACCCGGGCTGTGGCCCGATCCATTGCACCACGGCGACTACCCAAGTCAAACACGTCCCAACTCAACACGCCAGCCACGGTAGTAGATGCATTTGCCAGGTGCAAGGTAGTGTCGTTCCACTGCCGGGAGAGTACGATATTGAAGTGCGGCAAATAGGCGGCCCTGGCACTGGAGACACCCGCCTGTGCCGCTCGCACCCGGGCACTGAGGGCCTGTAGACCGGGGTTGCCCACAATGGCCGCATTTTGTAATGGGACAACGGCACCGCCCGCAGGCAGTGTGATGCTCACCGCGTCACTGGCCGCTAGGTGCAGCGGCCGCCCTGCGGGTACGCCAAGCAGGATGTGCAGCCCCTCGCGGGATACTACCCACTGTTTGCGTGCCTGTGCCAGCGCTAGGCGCGCGTCGTCCAAGTGTACCTGGGCGCGCAGTACATCGGTCTTGTCCACCACACCCTGTTGGTATAATTTGCGGGCGAGAGTGACATAGGCCTCAGCGGCCTTTCGCCCCTTCAGAGCGGCCCGCTGATAATCCCGAGCCGTACCGACACCGACATAAAGCCGGATCACCTCGAACAGCAGGCGCTGTCGCGCGAACACCTCGCCCTGCATGGCCGCGGCCAGCATCGCCGAGGCCTGGTGCAACGCTGCCCAGGTCTGGCCGCCATTATAGACGGGGACGACAAGCTGCGCCTGGGTCTGGTAGTTACGGTACCAGGCGGGATGGTTGAGATTGTTCGGGGCAATGCTCAGCGTCGCCGGGCCGGTGAACGCCCCAGCGCCAAAATCATTGAAAGTGGCGCGCCGTTGCTGCAGCTTCATGCCCAGTACGTTCAATGGATTATTCGAACCGCTGGCCGTTGCAGACAAGTTCAGCGTGGGCAGCAGATGTCCCTTCGCCTCGCGCACCGCCCCGTGGGCTTCGGCCACCTGTGCCCGGCTCTCCACCATCTGCGGTGCCTGCTGCAGGGCCTGCGTATAGGCCTGCACCGGGGTCAGCAACGGTGCGGCTTCGGCGCTTGTCGCCCAGAAACCCGACACCATCAACACCGCTATGCCCATGGCAAAAACGACATGCTTCGATTGCTTCACCCTCACCCTCCGTCGACCCATCCGCACATCACCCGCCTGTCGCTCATACATACAACACCCCTGTTGATAATGCCAGCTAGTATATAAGCGATTTCTTATATTGTTAATAGCTATTGTTATCGTGACGCACCATTTTTCTGGCGTTATAATAATCCCCATACTGTTTATCAAAGTAAGAACACGGCTTTCCATGACCTTAATATGAGCAAACAGGTGCTGCTCACCCCACCACCATTGCCTATGTACGTCCCGTACGCCGGTGCACATGTGCGTTTCATTCCTCCCAATCTGCCACCTCGGCAAGTGAACCGTCCGCATTCTCACCGTTGCGAGACATCCAGCATCCCTCGCCCTGCAAGTGTAATTCGCGGCGGTGAAACGCACGCAGGCTGCGCCGGTGACCCACACTGATAAGGGCACTGTCCGGCAGGGCCGCGATGACCACCTCGTAGAGCATGCGCTCGGAGGGCTCATCCAGTGCCGAGCTGGCCTCATCGAAAAACAGGTAATGCGGGCGCTGCAACAACACGCGCACGAAGGCCAGGCGTTGCTGTTCGCCAAGCGAGAGGACATGCGACCAGGGCTCTACCGTTCCCATGTGAGGGATCAGTTCAGGCAGGCCTACCCGTTCGAGCAATGCGCACAGCTCAGCATCGGGTGTAGCGACATCACTGGCCGGATACAACAGGGCGGTACGCAGGCTCCCCAGCGGCAAATAGGGTTTCTGTGGCAAAAACAGGCACTGTTCGGGTGGTGGCATGACGATATGCCCGCTGCCAAAGGGCCAAAGCCCGGCCAGCGCACGCAACAGGGTACTCTTGCCGAGACCGGAACGGCCCGTGATTAACACACGTTCACCGGGAGAAACATCGAGATCCAGCCTCTTGACGATGACACGGGCCGCTGGCGTGCGCAACGTCAGCGCCCGCACACACAAGGCCATCCCCTGCTCGTGGTCGATCGCGTGCGCCTCGTGCTGTATCTGTTCGACCTCATCCATCAGTCCGACAAAACCGCGCAGACGATCCACCACGGCATGCCACTGGGCAAAGTTGTCATAGCTCTGCGCCAGATAGGCGAACGCACCCTGCACATTGCCGAAGGCCGAACTGACCTGCATCAGAAAACCCAGTGGCACCGCCTTGGCAAAATAGGCCGAGGCTGCGGCCAGGAACGGCAAGATAACGGCAAACTGGTTGAAATAGGCACTGAACCAGTTAAAGCTCTTCTGGCGCAGGATGAGGCGTTTATAGTTGCCGAAGACATGATCGAAACGGTAGTCAAACCCGGCGCGCTCCTTGGCCTCGCCGCCATACAGCGCCACCGCCTCGCTATTCTCGCGCAGGCGCATAAGGCTGTAGCGAAAATCAGCCTGTAAACGCTGCTGGTGATAATTGAGACGAATAAGCGGATTGCCGATACGCGCCGCCGCCCAGGTCCACATCACCGAGTACAACAGTGCGACCCAGACCAGAAATCCGGTGACATGGTGCTCCGTCCCGCCCCAGGGCAGGACGATGCGCGCAGACAAAAACCACAGTAGTCCCATGAAGGCAACGAGGTTGGCAATGGCGCCGAGCAACCCGGTAAACAGGCTGCTGGTATTCTGGGCGAACGCTGAAAGGTCATCGGCAATACGTTGATCGGGATTGTCCTGCCCGCGCTTGAAGACCTCCACGTGGTAGTAAGTCTGCGCACTTAGATAGCGGTTGAGGAAGGCACCCGTCAGCCAGCGCCGCCACTTGAGATCGAGCAACTGCGACAAATAAGTCTGGTAGACACCGAGCGCAATCGCACCAAAGGCCAGCAACGCAAACACGCCCAGAAGATGCCAATAGGCCCCACTATCATAGCCTTGTAGCGCGTTGTAGAACTTGTTGTACCAGTTGGTGATACGCAGGTTGATATACACCAGACCCAGTGTCGTCACCACGATGAGCAGAATCAGGCCACGAGCCTGCCAGCGCTCATCGGAATCGGTGAAATAGGGTTTGACCAGTCGCCAGGTATCACGAAAAAAGGCACGGTCAAAGCGTTGCCGGGTGCCTGGGCCGGCACTGGAGAAAGAGTCCTGCATGTAATAGTCCAGATTTGGTGACAGTGCCAGAGTGCGGGCCTACAGGCCACAGCACAACAAGTCCGGGCAGACAACAGGTGAAAGGCATCCTCCAATTCAGGAGGGGCTCGCCACCGGTGCTGTTCGCGCCCTTGTGCCGTGTACTGGTCTGCGTCGCGAACAGGTCCACAACCGCCTGTTAGAATTCAATTTGTACGCCAAGTTCCACGGCTTGTCCCGGCGGCAACTGATAAACGGCATCTGCCTGTAGTGCATTGCGTGCCATAAAACCATAGAGACGTTTACGCCACAGCTTCATACCCGGCTCAGAGGTAGGTACCAGGCGAGCATGACCGAGGAAATAGGTCGTAGCTTCAGGCTCGAAACCGCGAATCAATCCCCGCTCATGGCACAGACGTATGGCAACCGGAATGTTGGGAGTCTGCATAAAACCATAATGCACCACCAGACGGTAGAAGCCCCCTCCCATGGACTCGACTTCCATGCGCTCGCTGGCCGGCACTCGCGGCACATCGGCGGTCACCACCGTGAGGAAGATCACCATTTCATGCAACACCTGATTGAGCTTGAGCTGATGGAGCAATGCACCCGGCGCCCGGTACTGCCCGCCGGTCAAAAACACCGCCATACCGGAGATGCGCACCAGACCGAACTGATGCAGGTTGCGCAGCACCTGCGCCAGCGGCACGGAACGCTCACGGATACGCGCCTGGACCAGTGCCTTACCATGTCGCCAGGTGGCCATCAGGAACAGGGCAACCAACGCCACCAGCAAGGGGACCCAGCCACCATCGGGCAACTTGGCCAGATTCGCCCCCCAGAAGGCCAGATCGATGATCAGCAACAGACCCACGACTCCACCGGCCAGCGGCAGGGGCCAGTGCCAGATGTTTCTGGCGACAAAAAATGCGAGTATCGAAGTAATCACCATCGTCGTGCTGACCGCCATACCATACGCGGCAGCAAGATTGGCCGCCGAACCGAAACCCACCACCATGGTCAGGGTCGCCACCATCAGCGCCCAGTTCACGCTGGCAATATAGATCTGCCCCTTCTCCGCCGAGGAGGTCTGCACAATGCGCACCGGCGGAGAATAACCGAGTTGCACCGCCTGATTGGTTAGTGAAAAGGCACCGGTAATGACGGCCTGTGAGGCAATCACCGTCACTAACGTCGCTAGGGCAATCATGGGATACAAACCCCAGCTCGGCACAAGATAATAAAACGGATGGCGTGCCGCCTCCGGGTGCATCAATATCTCGGCGCCCTGGCCAAAATAGTTGAGCAACAACCCGGGCAACACCACCGCGAACCAACTCAGTTTGATCGAGGCGCTATTGAAATGGCCCATATCTGCGTAGAGGGCCTCTCCTCCCGTGACCACCAGAAACACGCCACCGAGCATCATAAAACCGATCAGGCCGTTATGGATGAGAAAAACCACGCCATACCAGGGATTGAACGCCGCCAGCACCAGGGGATGGTCCAAGAT
This sequence comes from uncultured Chromatiales bacterium, assembly GCA_964561765.1. GTDB lineage: Bacteria > Pseudomonadota > Gammaproteobacteria > DATFLL01 > DATFLL01 > CAZLQI01. Next base: position 95,573 of record CAZLQI010000002.1, on the reverse strand, counting down.
TGCTGACAAACCCAGCGCCCCCAGGATCAGGAACCAGAACAACACCACCGGACCGAAGACGGCAGCGACACTGGCCGTGCCACGTTTCTGAAAGCTGAACAGTCCGATCAATACCAACACCGTGATCGGGATGACGTAGGGCGCCAGTGCCGGCGCAGCGATCTTCAGGCCCTCCACGGCACTCAGTACAGAGATAGCCGGTGTGATCATCCCGTCGCCATACAACAATGCCGCACCGAATATCGCCAGCAACAGCAACGCCACACCGGATCGCTTGCGCTGGCGCCGCCAGGGTTCGAGCAGGGCCAGTAGGGCGAGAATGCCACCTTCCCCACGGTTATGTGCATGCATCACGAATAACAAATACTTGACTGAAATAACCAGCACCAGAGACCAAAATATCAGCGACAGGACACCCAGTACATTGGCATGGGTCACGGGAATGGCATAGCTGCCAAAGAAACAAGCCCGCAGGGCATAGAGGGGACTGGTACCGATATCACCGTAGACGATACCCAGAGCGCCGAGCCCGAGCATGAGCAATCGGCGTGAACCACCCTTCTCCGCGCTGTTTCGAGCGGAACCGCTCGGAAGGTGGCCATTCCCGGTGGAATCGTTCCTGGATGAGGCGTTCTTGGAGGCAGCATTCTGCGCGTGGCGCGCCAGCACCGCACCTGACCTCAGCCCAGTGGACGACCGGGTCGAAGGCGTGGCCTTAGATTTGGGATCAGACATCAATATCCGACCATACCCTCTCTCCGGCACCGGACCACACGGGATGCGACGGGGACAAGTGGGGCATAGGCATCGAAAATCAACCTCGGTGGCGGGCACGGCAAGGAGGGGATTATTACCCAGCCCGACAGTCTCGACAACCGTTTAGCGTTTCTGCACGCGTACACAGGCCATCACCCAGCGTGCAACATCGCCCACTGTGTTCGTTTTTCATCATCTCCTCGCCATGACAGCCGCTGGCGTGTGAGGGCTATCGGGCTGCCATCGCCTCCCCGAGGTGTCGGTAATGGCAGGCTTTGTGACGAAATCCAGGCATAAAAAAGACCCCAAGTGCATCAGGGGCCTGAAGATAGTGTGAGCTACATGTCACACAAGGGAGGAAACATCACCATAAAGCTACTTCTACTATGGCCGCGTCAGGAGACACTGAGTACCGCCGCCACACTGGGTATATCGGCACCCATACCCCTGGACTTTAACGCCATGACGCCATCTTTGCCTACACAGACCAAAGCGGTATGGAACGGGGCAAGCATGATAATATTTTATTTTTATAATCAATTTGTTGTAGATGTACCGAGATCTCTATCTGCCAACAACCAGGGCGCCACGATAGATAAAAACATCGCCCCATATCTCCTTCGCACTAACCGCCTTCCTCCCGATGCGGCCAGCGAAGAGCGAAATTCGTCGCCCCTGGCCACGCAGGGTACAATGCGGGGCGCTCGTCAGCCTGTCGACATCTGTCATCCACATCAGAGATCCGCAATGAAAAGAATATCGTTTCCGAGCCTCATGCCCCTGCTCCTTCTCATCGCCTTGCCGCTCCCGGCACAGGCTGCCACCGAGACGACCGGTTATGCCCTTGATCTGACACCTACCTGGATGGGTCTGGCTGCTCTGGCCGTGTTTATCATCGCCTATTTCTTCGTCATCAGTGAGGAATTTCTGCACCTGCGTAAATCCAAGCCGGTGATGGTCGCTGCCGGCATCATCTGGACCCTGGTGGGTATCGGCTATGCCCAAGTGGGAGACAGCGCCTTTGCCGCCGCGGCCATCCGTGAAAACCTGCTGGAATACGGTGAACTGTTGTTGTTCCTGCTGGCCGCGATGACCTTCATCAATACGATGGGCGAGCGCCAAGTATTCGCCGCCCTGCGCACCTGGTTGATATCGCGCGATTACTCGCTGCGTACCATCTTCTGGATCACCGGCCTGCTGGCCTTCCTCATCTCGCCCTTTGCCGATAATCTGACCACGGCTCTAGTGATGGGGGCCGTCGTACTGGCCGTGGCCGCCGACAATAAACGCTTCGTTGTCGTGGCCATGATCAACATCGTCGTCGCGGCAAACGCTGGGGGTGCCTTCAGCCCCTTCGGGGACATCACCACTCTGATGGTATGGCAAAAGGGGGTCATCCAGTTCCACGAATTCTTTGACCTCTTCTTCCCGGCACTGGTGAACTGGCTGGTACCGGCAATTTTGATGTCCATCACGGTGCCGCGAGAAAAACCGCGCACCACGGAAGAAGCGGTACACATACGCTATGGCGGCATGGTCGTCATCGGCCTGTTCCTGCTGACCATCGCCATGGCGGTGACCATCCACATCTTCCTCGGCCTGCCACCGGTACTGGGCATGATGAGTGGCCTTGGTCTACTCAAGATCCATGGCTACTTCATCCGCCGCCATGAACTGCACCACAGACCCGCCTATCTCGGCGAACAGGACGATTTTACGCTGGACGGGGATCACGAACACCTGCTGCGCTACTACAAACCCAAACAACACCCGTTCGATGTCTACATCAGCATGAAACGTGCCGAATGGGATACGCTGATGTTCTTCTACGGCGTGGTGCTGTGCGTGGGCGGATTGGGCACGGCAGGTTATCTGGCCCTGGCCTCGCAGGGCATGTATGTGGGGCTCGGCCCCACCGGGGCCAATGTGCTGGTAGGACTGCTCTCCGCCATCGTCGACAACATCCCGGTAATGTACGCCGTGTTGACCATGCACCCGATGATGTCGCACGGCCAGTGGTTGCTGGTCACCATGACCGCTGGCGTCGGTGGTTCACTGCTGTCGATCGGCTCGGCGGCCGGTGTGGCCCTGATGGGACAGGCACGTGGCGTCTATACCTTCTTTTCCCATCTCAAGTGGAGCTGGGCCGTGGCGCTGGGGTACGCCGCCAGCATCTGGGTCCACTTCATCATCAATGCCAGCCTCATCAATCTGCCACCAAAATAAAGGGTGGCAGGTGGTCACCGCCCACTGTTAACTTGTTGCCTTCTTCCAGACACACCGTCCGTCGCTGGCCTTGTCGATCAGGGCCAGTCGTGCCTCGTGTGCCACCAGTTCCTCGTCAGTGGGACGAATTACCCGCAAGGCAGATCGGTTCGGATCGACCCGACGTACACTCTCCTGATGCGGGCCGTCTGCCGAACTTGTATTGCCGTCGAGTGAGAGCCGCGTCTGCCCGCCAGTCATGGCCAAATAGACATCGGCAAGGATCTCCGCATCAAGCAAGGCGCCATGCAGTTCACGCTGCGTGTTGTCCACCCCGTAGCGCTTGCACAAGGCATCCAGAGTGTTCTTCTGCCCTGGATGCCGCTCACGTGCCAGCTTCAGGGTGTCCAGCACCGTACAGTGATCGTGGGTGCATCCCCATTCACCATCGAGTTTGGCAAACTCGTGGTCGATAAAACCAATATCGAACGCGGCATTGTGGATAATCAACTCTGCGCCCTTGATGAAGGCCAGGAAGGCCTCGGCGATATCGGCAAAATGCGGCTTGTTGAGCAGAAATTCATTGGTGATCCCATGCACCTCGATGGCACCGGCGTCGATGTCGCGATCCGGTTGCAGGTATTGGTGGTAGCGATTGTCGCTCAGACGTCGATTGACCAGTTCCACACAGCCAATCTCGATGATACGGTGTCCCTGACGGGGCTCCAGCCCGGTGGTTTCAGTGTCCAGAACAATTTGACGCATGATGCCAACCTCGGTGTGTGTGTGTGTTGGGTGCCGTATCCGGGTACGACGAACAGGCTCAGGCGATGTTCAGGGTGTCGATGCCACGATTGGCCAGCTGATCGGCCAGTTCATTTTCGGGGTGACCACTGTGACCACGGGTCCAGAGCCACTCTACCTGATGGCGGGCAGCGGCACGGTCCAGTCGCTGCCAGAGATCAACATTCTTGACCGGCTTCTTGCTCGCCGTCTTCCACCCCCGCCGCTTCCACTGCGCCAGCCATTCAGAGATGCCTTTCTGGACATATTGCGAGTCAGTGGTCAGACGTACCCGGGCAGGACGCGAGAGTGATTCCAGCGCCATGATCGCCGCTAACATTTCCATGCGATTATTGGTCGTCTCCCTCTCACCACCGCAGAGCTGTTTTTCATGGTGACTATAGCGCAGCAATACGCCCCAGCCCCCTGGTCCCGGGTTGCCCCGGCAGGCACCGTCGGTATAGGCCTCGACCATAGGCGGGTCGGTAGATCCAGTCTCTGTCACGCTCGATATACTCCCTGTCGGATTTTACTGACGTAGGGCACCCCCCACACACACGTGGTACGGCACCCTCAAATGATCCCCTCAATGCCGGGGCGGATCACGGCGCAAGGGTTGTGCCACACCACTGGCAATCAGTTGGCGGCGCGGGCGCCAGCGCGGGCGAATCGGCGTCAATGTGGCGATGCGTTTGCGCGCGACGATCACATAGCCGCTACCCAGAAGCGCCCGGATCCGCCGCCCCCATGATTCAAAGAGACGCAGTCGGCGCATGACGCCCATATATTGCGCCGGTGAGCGAAGAAAATAGACATGGGCATGGACGATATCAAAGCCCAGTAGCCGCAACCAGTCCTTGACGCGAGCAACACTGTGAAACCGCCCACACCAGGGGACGTGTCCCCGCCATGCTGTGAGCAGGCGCCAAATCATCCACAGGCTCCAGACATTGAAACCCAGCAGGACCACATGACCCTCGGGTATCAGGACACGATCGGCTTCACGTAGCACCTCATGCGGTGCGGCGGAGAATTCCAGAGTATGGTGCAAGACCAGGACATCAAGACTGTCACAGGCCACCGGCAACGCCGTGGCGTGGCCGTGGAAGTGCGCCATGGCGCCCGTCAATTGCACCTCGTCACCCTCATCCATGACCGCCCGGTGAGGAATGCGACTGGCTCCAGTCAGGTCGACCCCGACCGGAGGTCCGATCCGCAGGAGATGGTAACCGAACAGATCGGGCAGCAAGGCATCAAGTTGTGCCTGCTCTGCGACCAGCAAACTGGCCCCAAGTGGCGTTTGTAACCAGTGGCACAACCGTGCGTTAATCGCCGCAGACGATGTGCCGCAATGGTGGGTGGGTGTACCGGTTTCTTGTTTAGTGGCCATCGCTGCATGCACTATCCGGGCAAAAGGCGTCCTCTGAAACGAGCGACCCACCGTAGTATAACGGACTCCCTGCAGCAAAGGGTGATACCGCAGCGCCGGAACCCGTCACTGACTTTTCGACACCGCACTACTCTCCACTGCACGCCCATGCTGTACCGATAGCGCCCGGTTGGCCCGCGTAGCATACTGAACAACTTAACATTTAGCGGTCTTAGGTGTTGACCGCGAGGACGTATGACCAGTAACATTCTGGCCTGAATGCTGCAATCCACCCACACACTCGCGCGTCACCTTATCGTTCTCGCTCTGTTCTCGCTCTGGCTTTCGGCCTGTGCGATACAACCAGACAGAACGCAGGTCGCCGTTGCCCCCGTCGAGGCGAGCAATACCGCACCCCCCATACCGCAGTACACCGTACTGGGTGATGCCAATTTTCCCGCTCTGACCCTTGCCGATGCCGCACTGAGTAATCGGTTGCTCAGCGAGGCCCCGCGACCCAAACCCATACCGCACCCACCGAGAAATCTCTGGGACAGCGTGCGTGCCGGCTTTGCCCTGCCAGATCACCACAACCCGGGGGTCAGGAATGACCTGAAGTGGTACAGCGCCCACACCGCTTATCTGGAGCGGGTAACCGATCGTGCCACACCCTATCTGTACTACATCGTCCATAGCCTGCAAAAGCGCCACATGCCTACCGAAATCGCCCTGTTGCCAATTGTGGAAAGCGCCTACTATCCCTTTGCCTATTCACACGGGCGCGCCTCGGGGATATGGCAGTTCATTCCAGGAACCGGGCGCCTTTACGGACTGAAGCAGGACTGGTGGTATGACGGGCGACGCGATGTATATGCCTCAACCAAGGCCGCACTGACCTATCTGCAGAACCTGCACAAGCAGTTCAATGGTGACTGGCTGTTGGCCCTGGCGGCATACAACTCCGGGGCAGGCACCGTGCAGTACGCCATCCGGCGCAATGAGCGGCGTGGCAAACCAATCGACTTCTGGTCTCTGGACCTGCCACCGGAGACCCGCGACTATGTACCAAAGTTGCTGGCTTTGGCCGATATCATGGCCAATCCAAAAAAATACGGAGTCAGCGTCGACCCCATACCCAATCAGCCGTATTTCAAACGCGTCGACGTCGGCTCGCAGATGGATCTGGCTCTCGCCGCCAGGCTGGCCGACATGAAACTCGACAACCTGTATATGCTCAACGCTGGCTATAATCGCTGGGCCACGGCCCCCAACGGCCCGCATTACCTGTTGTTGCCCATTGACAAGGTCAAACAATTTAAACGAAAACTCGCCGAATTGCCGCCAAATAGACGCATCACGTGGCTGCGCCACCGCATCACCAAGGGCGAGACGCTAGGTACAATCGCACAGAAATACCGAATTACCGTCGCTACCTTGCGACGTGTCAACCGCCTCCGTGGCCAACTGATCCGGGCTGGCAGCCACCTCCTCATCCCCGTGGCCTCACGCAAGCCCAGTGCCTATGCGCTCAGTGAAGACCAACGCCGACGCACCGCTCAGCGTATCCCACACGGTGGCCGCAAGCTGGTCCACATTGTCACTGCCGGCGACACCTTCTGGGGGCTGGCTCGTGCCCACCATGTCTCGGTCCAACAACTGGCTAAATGGAACGCCATGGCGCCACGCGATCTGCTCCAACCCGGCCAGCGCCTGGTCATCTGGTCACATGCCAGGCGGGTATCGATCTCGCGCCGCCGGACTATCCAGGCACCACCGCATCGCCAGCGAGTGACCCAACGAGTGGGCTACACCGTGCGCTCGGGTGACTCCCTCGCCCGCATATCACAACGTTTCAAAGTTTCAGTCAAACAGCTGCGTTACTGGAACCGCCTGCCCAAGGGTAAATACATCCAGCCGGGGCAATACCTCACCGTGTACGTGGATGTGACACATCAGTCGGGCAATATCTGACGCTGACACGAACCTACTCCATCTGCACGTCTCGCCTTTTCTTTATCTCTCACCTCCCTGTGCCCTGTGCCCTGAAGTCTTCATCGCGTAGTAACACCGTGCCTCGTGCGTTACGCCAAAGTGCACGATCGGTGGATAGTTGACCCTGCATTCGGGCATGACATAGGGGCAGCGTGGGTGGAAGTGGCAACCCGCTGGGGGGTGAAGGGGTGAGGGCAATTCGCCCTCCAGTCTGATCACCGCGCGCCGCTCAGCGCGATCAACCCGTGGTACGGCCGAGAGCAAGGCCTGGGTATAGGGATGGCGAGGCGCCCCGAGGACTTCATCGACCTTACCGCGCTCGACGATCCGGCCCAGGTACATCACCGCCACCTCGTGGGCAAGGTATTCCACCACCGCAATATTGTGCGTAATGAACAGATAGCTCAGGCCATGTTGCGCCTGCAAAGATTTGAGCAGATTCAGTATCTGCGCCTGAACCGAGACATCCAGCGCACTGGTGGGTTCATCGCACACGATGAGTTGGGGATTGACCGCCAGGGATCGAGCAATGGCCACACGCTGGCGCTGTCCACCGGAAAACGCGTGCGGATAGCGTAACAGAGCCTCCTCTGGCAGACCTACCTGTGCGAGCAACGCCAGTATCCGCGCACGCCGCGTCTTGGCATCCTTGCCGATCCCCTGAGCGACCATGCCCTCCTCGATAATGTCCGCAATACGCATACGCGGATTGAGCGAGGCAAATGGGTCCTGGAATATGATCTGAAAATCGCTGCGGTGCCGCCGCAGGGCCTCACCACGCAGCCGGGTCAGTTCCGTGCCATTAAAGCTCACTGTGCCTGCCGTGGGTCGGATGAGCTGGATAATCCCCTTGCCAGCGGTGGTCTTGCCGCAACCGGACTCACCGACAAGAGCTAGGGTTCGCCCGCGGGCCAGGACAATATCCACCCCGTCAACGGCCCGCACCTGTGCCACCACCCGTCTGAACAGCCCCTTGCGTACCGGGAAGTGCACCGTGAGGTTCGTCACCTCGAGCAGGGTAGCAGACGCGGCCGGGGCAATGCCTTCCTGCGGCGTTCCACCGCCTCCCCCCTGACTGGGCGTGGGCGGCATCAGCGCACCGCCGCCAGGGCGCGTCGCGGCCCGAACCGGATCGGCCAGATGACACCGCACGCGTTGTCGCTCCTGCTGCCCGGGCGCCTGCGTCTGTGCCGTGTCGCTCCATTCACTCCAGACCGGTTCCTGCTCGACGCACAGCGACCAGGCCTGTGCGCAACGCGGAGCGAAACGGCAACCCGTAAAGGGCTTGTCCAGACGTGGCACATTGCCTGGGATCACAGCCAACTGCCTCTGGCGCCGATCGGCGCACGGTAGCGCATCGAACAGTTTTTTCGAATATGGGTGCCGCGGCGTGGCGAAAAACATCCCCACCGGGGCCTGCTCGATGATGTGCCCGGCATACATGACCGCCACGCGATCAGCGACTTCCGCCACGACGCCGAGGTCGTGTGTGATCAGCAACATGGCCATACCGCTGCGCTGCTGAATCGTCTTGAGTAGGGTCAGCACCTGGGCCTGAATAGTGACATCCAGGGCCGTCGTCGGTTCGTCTGCAATCAGCAGTTCGGGTTCGCCCGCCAACGCCATGGCGATCATCACCCGCTGTTTCATACCCCCGGAGAGCTGATGAGGATAGTCCTTGATGTGGTGTTGTGCATCGGGAAGGCCCACCGCATCGAGTAGTTCGACGACACGTGACCTCAGTGCAGGGCCCCGTCGCGAGTACATCCTCCCCGGTGTACCGAGCCGATGCCAACGCAGTACTTCAGCAATTTGCGCACCGACCGTCATGACCGGATTCAGTGAGGTCATTGGTTCTTGAAAGATCATGGCCATGCGCCGACCACGTACCCGGCACATGGATCTCTCCGAATACGCCAGTAACTCATCGCCACCGAACCACACCTTACCAGCGACAATACGCCCCACGGTGTGCGGCAGGAGCCGCATCAAGGACAGAGCGGTCATCGACTTACCGCACCCGGACTCACCGAGCAGGGCAAATGTCTCACCACGACGGATATCAAAACTGACATCATCAACCGCATGTACGGGTGCCGCATCAGTTTCAATATGAGTACTGAGTTGCTCGACCCGCAACAGGCTGTCAGCAGTGTCCCGACTCATTGGCGCCTCATCCGTGGATCAAAGGCATCGCGGACCCCATCTGCAAACAGGTTTGCGGCCAGCACCATCGTGAACATCATTACAAACGCCGCTGCCAGCGACCACCACACGACCGGATCGCGTGCCAGCTCCAGGCGAGCACCGTTGATCATATTGCCCCAACTCTGGGTACTAGGATCCACACCAATGCCAACATAAGACAACACCGCCTCGGCCAGCACCAGACCACTGAAATCAAGCACGACAATGATTAGCACGATGTGCATGACATTGGGCAGAATGTGACGGGTGATAATCGTGAAATGGCGCACTCCGAAGGCCGTCGCGGCCTCAATAAAATCAACTTCACGCAGTTTAAGCGCCTCGCCACGCAGCAACCGGCACAGCGTGGTCCAACTTGTGATCCCCAGCACGACACACAATGCGAGCAGGCGTAGATCGGAGCGATCCGTACCGGTCTCAAACGCGCCGGCGTGATTGGCGATATACACCTGGATGGACAAAATTGCCGCTGCAATCAACAATACGCCGGGAATGGAATTCAGGGTGGTATAGAGATACTGGATGACGTCATCGATCCAGCCACGAAAATAACCCGCCATGATACCGAGCAGGATGGCGAAGGGCAGCATCACCAGGGTCGTCAGGGTACCAATGGCCAGACCGGTGCGAATGCTTTTTATCGACTGGTAAAAGACATCCTGCCCGACCTTGTCGGTGCCGAAGATGTGGTAATAGGGCGCCAGCATGATAACGGCGGCGAAGATCAGCAACAGGACCAGGAGGGTACTCAAGGCCGTACGCCAGGGCCAGGCATCGGTACCACGCACTATGTCGATGACACTGGCCCGCAAACCCACGCCCCGATGTCTCGCCCTGGCCGCAGCCAGCCACAGTCCCAGGACCAACCACAGCACCCCGGCCATGGCCCCGGCCAGCAACAACCGCCGCACGATGTCCCGGCCAGCCTGGTCCGGGTTCTTGAGTTGCGCTCCGCCGTAGCGCAGACGGGGATACTCGCGTACCTGCTCGCCATTAGGCTGGCGAACGGTTTGCTTAGTAAACAGGTGAGTGGCGAAGGGCGCCGAATAGGTCTGCTCCACATGCGTGCGCAGGGGGCGCGCGATCACATCGAGCACGCTGAGTACGTCCACCGAATAGTCTTGCACCGTGTCATGGCTATTTTTCTGGACCACCAGGGGTTCCCTGAAGTGAATCGAGTCCAGCAGACCGATACCTATATAGACGCACAATACCATCAACGAGGCCACGGCCAGTGGGCGCCGGAAGACTTGGCGCCAGGGCATACGCAGGTGGGGACTGTTTCGAATATAGGCAACCAGAAAAATCACCAGTCCTGCCAACACAAACAACAACACGTCAGTCCACAGGTAGACCGGCTTGACACCGAATACATTCGGCAACAAACGCAGTGACACCCCGAGCACCAGAATGATGCACATCGGCCAGACCCACCATTTTCTCATCTGCGGGCGCTGCATTCAGTTCAACCTGATCCGCGGATCCACCAGCGTGTAGGAGATATCTGTCAGGATAAGTCCGATGATATAGAGTACAGAGCCCAGGAACACCATGGCACGCACGATGGCAAAATCCTGCCCCTGAATGGCATCAATCGTGTAACTTCCAAGCCCCGGTATGCCGAAGAATGATTCAGTCAACAGGCTGCCCATGAACAACAACGGGATCACCACCACAGCGCCGGTAAGTATGGGGATCAGTGCATTTTTCAGTATGTGTCGGAACAACACCCGCAGTTCAGACAGACCCTTGGCACGGGCCGTGCGCACATAGTCCTTGCCCGTCTCTTCGAGAAATATCGTGCGATACCAGCGCGTGCCTGAACCAATCCCGCTGAGGATACCGATAAGCACTGGCAGGATCAGGAATTTTATGGTTCCTATACCGCTGACATCAAAGCCTGATATCGGCACCAAGTGCATGAGTTTACCCACCAGGTACTGACCACCGATGATGTAGAACAAACTGGAGATGGACATCAGAATGACGCTCAGCACGACACCCAGGGTGTCCAGATAGGAACCACGGAACAACACCAGCAGAAGAGCAAAGGTGATATTGAGCAGAATGCCGACAATAAACACCGGTATGGCAATGGCCAGGCTCGGCCACATACGCTGGCTGATATCATAGCCGATATTGCGTCCATCATCAGCGCTGCCAAAATCGAATGCAAAGAGTTTGACTGACTTGGTAAAGAAAATGGTGTCGGTCACCTTCTCCAGTCCCGGCACCTTGTCGTTGAATAGCAGCGGTTTGTCATAACCGCGTTCATGCTTCCAGTGTGCAATAGCCTGTGCCGTGACATGTTTGACACCGAGTTGCATACGTGCCATGTCATCCGGACTGTTGATGACAAAAAACAGGGTAAAGGTCAGCAAATTCACGCCAATGAGAATCGGAATGGCATACAGTATTCGCCGCACGACATAGGCCATCATTTCGGTGTCGACTCCGTACCGGACAACGCCGAACGGCGTTGTTTGCGCCGGTATGCCGCCAACGCTGGCCACAAGACAAACGCCATGGCCAGCAGCAGGAACCACACAGGCCACAACACGGGCCGGTTCCAGGTGGCCACGTAGGCAACCCGTTGTGCGGGCACGATACGCTTATACTTGAGCGTATTGTTCGCCATGAGATTGACATCGGCATTCTTGTACCAGTCGTGATACAACACGAACTGTTTGGGATTGAACCCCCAGGCCCAAGGCGCATCACGCTGCACAATGGCGAGCATTTTACGGATCACCGCATAACGCGCCGGCCCATTGTCCATGTCCTTCATACGGGTGAACAAACGATTGAATTGCGGATTATTATAATTGGCCGCATTCTCCCCACCATAGCGCATCTTTCCATTTGGACCGTAGAGCAAAAACAGAAAGTTCTCGGGATCGGGGTAGTCGGCATTCCAACCCCACAAGAACAACTGCGCCTTGCCCTTGCGCATCTTGTCTTGAAAACGATTGTAGTCGGTATTGCGAATAATCAGTTCGACATTGAGCTTGTGAAACTGTTTGCGGTACCAATCCAGCATCGCCTTGTCTTCAGGGCCACCCGCGGCAATATCGAGATGGATCAGCAGGGGCCTTCCGGTCTTTGCGCTACGCCCATTAGGATAGCCTGCCTCGGCAAGCAGGTGACGCGCATCGCTGATGGAACGCCGCTGGGCATGCCCATCGCGCCAGGTGTAGACGTATGGGTCAATGCCCTCGCGGCCGGTTTCATAGCCAAAGATACCTGGCGGCAGCGGCCCCTGGGCTGGGATACCCCGGCCATTGAGGAAAATCGAAATATACTCCTCGTAATTGATGGCAATGGAAATGGCTTGGCGTAACGCACGCGCCTGCTCCGTATAGCCCCCAACCACCGGATTGAGCATATTGAAACCGAGATAAAAATTACTGGTCAACACGGCCGTGGACAATCGAATGCCCTTGGCGCGCATGGTCTCGGTCAGTTGCAGAGCATTCTGGCCGTTAAACTGGATGGCCTGATCGAAACTGTCGGAGGTGATGCCGGAGACATCATAGTAACCCTGCAAGAACTTGGTCCAGCGCGGAATACTCTCTTTCTCCAGGCTATAGATCGCCTCGTCGATGAAGGGCATCGGTTTGCCCGCATCAGCCAGCAGACCATGCGCCACATCCTCGGCGCTGGCCTTGCGCGGATAATCGTCATCATGGCGGTAGTTCGGATTCCGGGTTAGCACCATCTTGCGATTCGGATTATTCACCGTCAGCATGTAGGGGCCAGTGCCGACCGGCCACCAATCCAGGGTCAGGTTACGTTCCCGCATGCCGGGTTGTGCATAGAATCGATCAACCTCGGGGGCCACTGGGGCAAAGAACGGCATCGCCAGCCAATACTTGAATTGCGGGTAACGACCTTTGAGCGTGATGCGATACGTATAGCGGTTGACCACCTGCGCACCGGTCAGTGGAAAACGTCGCAGATCCAGCCAGGCGCCCGCGTGTCCCTGCGCCTGCAACGCCAGGCGTGCCTTGCGCAAGGTTGCGGCGTATTGATGTAAACCGACGATGTATTCGCTCATAATGCCGAAGATGGGCGATTGCACACGCGGATCGGCCAGACGTTTGATTTCGTAGACATAGTCAGCGGCGACCAGTTCCCGAGTACCCGTGTGCGCAAAATCTCCGATACTGTGCAGGCCGCTGAGCTGATCCGCAGTCAGCGACAGGTAGCGTGCCCGCCCCTGGGCATCCTTCGCAAATGCGGGATGGGGCTGGTAGCGGATACCCGGGCGGATGTGGATCTCGTAGACGCTGTAGGCGATCTTGTCCGTCGCGACTGGAACCACTAGGCGCCGGTGATCGGCATCGAGGTAATACGGTTTCGGTACGGTGGTCGCTGTCAAGGCCTCGAGCCGATAGGGGCGGGCCAGATAGGCATACTGCAGCGGTGGTTCGTAGATCTGACCGGTAAACACCACCTCATTGGAGGCATACGAGCGCGCCGGGTCGAGGTGTTTCGGGCGTTCGCTAAAAGACGAATACAGAATGTTCTTGCCGATATCAGCCTGCGGATAGGGATCGTTCCATATACCGGGTTTACACCCTGCCAGGATGATCACTACAAGAACCCATCCTATCCTCAAGCACATACGCGCATTATCCCCCTCCTGCCATGCAGGTAAACGCGGCTCAAACCAGTACATTATTATCCTGTCCCGGATAGCCAGACAGCCACTACAGCCAGTGACCGGGTCTTGCATCAACGTGTACAAACACCCGCCCGGATTCACCGTGCGCCCACATCGTCAGCATCCCGCACGTCTGGCTGTGGCTACTCTCGCACGACATCACTGCCCCGTCCATGCTACCCGGTTTTACCACCCCGATGCACGCCTCACTCTGGCGCACTTGACGACCCTGAGCACAGCTTGGCGGTGCGTTGTATCCGGCCCTTCCCGTACCGGCAGTTTTTGGGTATTGTACTGACTCAGTGCCCCCAAAGGGGGTCTGCACATCCCGCCCGGGGTGTCGACAAAGGCAAACGACAGGACACAATCATGAGTTTCCTCGAAGGCAAACGCGCACTCATCGTTGGACTTGCCAGCAACCGCTCCATCGCTTGGGGTATCGCCCAGGCGATGCAACGCGAAGGTGCTGCGCTGGCCTTCACTTACCAGAACGACAGACTCAGGGGACGCGTGGAAAAGATGGCCGCCGAATGCGGTTCAGATATCACCCTCCCGTGCGACGTGAGCAGCGATGAAGAAATAGATGCCGTCTTCACCCACCTGGATGACTACTGGGATCACCTCGACATCATCATTCATTCTGTCGCCTTTGCGCCACGCAATGAACTGGAAGGTCAATATCTCGACAGCGTCACCCGCGAGGGCTTCCGCATTGCCCACGAGATCAGTTCCTACAGCTTCGCCGCATTGGCCAAGGCCGGGCGCAATATGATGGAGGGCCGCGATGGCGCCCTGCTCACCCTGAGCTATCTGGGTGCTGAACGCGCCATGCCCCATTACAACGTCATGGGCCTAGCAAAGGCCAGCCTCGAGGCCAATGTGCGTTACATGGCCCAGAGTCTGGGACCTGATGGCATCCGCGTCAACGCCATCTCAGCGGGTCCCATCAAGACCCTGGCGGCGGCGGGCATCAGCGACTTCCGCAAGATGCTCGACCAGGTAGAGCATAGTGCGCCATTGCGGCGCAATATCACCATTGATGACGTTGGCAACACCGCGGCATTCCTGTGCTCAGACCTGGCCGCCGGTATTACCGGCGAGATCACCCACGTCGACGCAGGCTACAACACCATCGGTATGGGGGCACTAGATTGACTGAAAATTAGTGGGACAGCAGGCATACAGCTGATTTCCCACCAGAGTTACTGTCCGGAGCTGTTCAGCATCTTCTGATTGATGCTGACATCGGCACGGACACGCGCACCTTGCAGCAGGGCGTTGATCCCGGTCTTACCAAGCACCCCAGCCAGTTCAGCGCGCAATCGTTTTGCCTGGATGACCACACCTGCAGACCCTTCCTGTACACCCGAAACCACCAACACCGCAGCGCTGCCATCAGGCAAACTGACGGCCTTACGGCTGGGTACGGCGGTGGCGTCTGCTCGTTTTTGCATAACAGGTTTTGGCATACGGAATGCCATTTCCCGCAACACGCCACCGATGGGCTTTGCGTTTTTACCATCCAGTCCGGGACTACGACCAATAAAACCGATTTGAAGCCACCGCGCCCCTTTATAGATCGCCGCGATCTGTTTCGGCGATTTACCCCGCTCCATGGCTTGCAACGCTTTGTCTGCGGCAACACGGGCGGCATGACGCGCCCACTGCTGACGTAGCTGTACCTCAATTTCACCGCTTACCACAGCCAATGGCTGTGGTCGCGCGCGTTTGTGATTAGCCAATCGCACCACCACGTAGGTATTGGGACCCACTTCCAGCGCATCGCTGTTCAAACCCTGATTGAGCACCTCATCACTGAAGGCGGCTGCCACCACCTTGGGATTGGCCGCCAGACCCTTCCGTGCACCTTGTCGACCAAACAGTGCGGTCTTCTTCTCCTTGAGACCGAGCTGTTTGGCGACAAAATCAAGTGAATCAGGATACTCGTAACTGAGATTGGTCAACTGATCGGCCTCTTTATAAAACTGCATGCTGGCCTTCTGCAATTGTACATCATGGCGAATCCTGCCCTTGACCTGATCAAAGGAGGAAATTTCAGCCGGCTTGATGGCCTCAAGTTGGATCAGATGATAACCAAAACGGGTTAATACCGGTTTACTGATCTGCCCCTTCTTGAGCTGAAACAGCTTCTTGTCAAAGGTAGGCGGCATCACCCCACGGGTAAGATAGCCTAGATCGCCACCTTTTTTCGCTGAAAAGGTATCCTGAGAATATTTTCTGGCCATTGCAGAAAATGAGGCACCTGCTGCTATTTTTTTGCGCAGTTTTTCAATTTCTTTCAACGCCGCGGCTGCGGTTGTTTGCTTGTCGACTTTGATAAGAATATGGCTGGCCCGCCGCTCTTCCGGGTGGGTAACGAATTGCTTTATGTGATCCGTGTAGTATTGATGGAGCGCGGCATCGTTGACCTTGATCCGGTTTGCAATCGCTGCCTGTGATAACTTGATATAACGTACGCTAACTTGCTCGGGCGTCACAAAATCCTTGCGGTGTTTATCATAGTAAGCCTTGATATCAGCGGCATTGACCTTGGCACTCGCAAGAAAGCCCGCTTCGGGGATACTCAATACCCCGACATCGCGTTGCTGGCGCAAAAGCCCCTCATAGGTGGCAAGTTCCGGTTTTGTCACAAAGGCGGATTGACTGACACCATTGATCAGATCCTGGATCATAATGTCATTGGTCATGTCCTGCTCAAAGTTCTGCTCGTTCATGCCCTGGTTACGCAATACCTGCACATAGCGTCGTTTGGAGAACTTTCCGTTATTTTGAAAAGCACTCATGACTCGAATCTGTTCTCCCACTACCTGAGGGGCAACACGAAAGCCAGCATCCTTGATAAGCTGTAGTAGCAGGGTGCGCTGGATCATCTGCTCAAGCACCTGGCGCTTGAGCGCAGGGGCATTGATCATATCGGGGCGATAGTTCTTTCCCAGCTTTGACTGCAAACGAGTTTGTTCCTGCTGATAGGCGTGGAGGAAGGCGGACTCACTGATAGCCGTACCATTAACGTTGGCCGCATTCACCGAACTCGTGCCAGAGAGGTAGCTTTCAAGGCCGAAGGTCGCAAAGGTAACAATGATTAAACCGACAATAATCCAGATGACAATGCCCTGGGCGCGATCACGGATAGTCTGCATCATGGCAGCGAATTCTCACTCAAGTGGTGATGTGGAGGTGAATATAAAAAAAGGGCGCACTGCTTGCAGTCGCGCCCTTTTTGTAAGGTGTGGCGGAGTGGACGGGACTCGAACCCGCGACCCCCGGCGTGACAGGCCGGTATTCTAACCAGCTGAACTACCACTCCTGAATGCTCTGCCTGGTGGGTGCTGAGGGGTTCGAACCCCCGACATTCGCCTTGTAAGGGCGACGCTCTACCAGCTGAGCTAAGCACCCGCTTTCAAGGCCCGCTAGTTTACGGCATCCTTGAGGGCTTTTCCAGCCTTGAAACCTGGCGTATTGGAGGCCGGAATGTCGATAGGATCACCAGTGCGCGGGTTACGCCCGGTACGCGCGGCACGCGCACGTACCGAAAATGTACCAAAGCCAATCAGGGTCACCTGATCACCCTTTTCCAAGGCGCCACTGATAGCATCAAACATGCTGTCCACAGCACGCGCGGCGGCGGCTTTGGAAATATCAGCACCCTGGGCAACGGCGTCAACCAATTCGGTCTTATTCACAGATATCTCCCCTCTTTATTATGCGAAAAAACACCGCCCTGTATCGGCGGCAATAACCATCCGTTTTATACCAATCGGCTCCACACAAATCAAGTGAACTACTGTGCAAATCCAGTCATCAACAGGCTTGTGAGAAAGTCGATAAAAATTCAGACCACTATGCTTACCTATGGAATACGTAACAGGACCATTAGGTATATAAGCAACAGCCGACCTGAACAAACAGTATCAAGTACCTGATACCTGTCCGGTTTCACAAAAAGCCAACATCACGCCACAGTCTAGCATACTCGCCTGCGAGGACGATGCTTCAATGGGTACGCAGTGTACCGCGTTTTTTCGGTTTACTCTGTTTGCTGCGCACGGGTATTTCAACATTTTCATCCTTATCGGATGGCTGCGGCATGTGTTGCAGGGCAAGCTGCAAGACTTCGTCAATCCAGCGCACAGGGCGAATATCAAGATCTTGTTTGATATTCTCGGGGATATCGACAAGATCACGTTCGTTTTCCGCCGGAATCAACACTACCTTGATGCCACCCCGATGGGCCGCAAGCAATTTTTCCTTGAGTCCACCTATCGGTAAAACCTCACCGCGTAAGGTAATCTCACCCGTCATTGCCACATCAGGATGCACCGGGATAGCGGTCAGGGCGGACACCAGGGCAGTACACATGCCAATGCCCGCACTCGGCCCATCCTTGGGTGTCGCACCTTCAGGTACGTGTACGTGAATATCTTTTTTCTCATAGAATTCCGGGTCGATCCCGAGCGTCTGCAAGCGTGAGCGCACCACACTCATTGCCGCCTGAATCGACTCCTTCATCACGTCACCGAGTTGACCCGTGATAATCTGTTTGCCCTTGCCCGGTACGACCACCGTTTCGATGGTCAGCAGATCACCACCAACCTCCGTCCAGGCCAGGCCGGTAACCTGACCAATCTGGCTCTTCTCCTCGGCACGCCCAAAGCGGAATCGACGCACCCCCAGGTACTTGTCCAGATTGCGCGCGCTGACCGCGATCTTGCCGCCCTTGTCGCGCAGCAAGATCTCCTTCACCACCTTGCGGCCGATCTTGGATATCTCACGCTCAAGATTGCGCACACCGGACTCCCGCGTGTAATAACGAATGATGTCGCGCAAGGCACTCTCGCTAAGACCCAGTTCACCCGACTTGAGCCCATTTGCCTCGATCTGCTTGGGTAGCAGGTAACGCTGGGCGATGTGAACCTTTTCATCTTCGGTATAACCAGGCAGACGGATCACCTCCATGCGATCGAGTAGCGGACTGGGAATATTCAGGCTGTTTGCGGTACAAACAAACATCACCTCGGACAGGTCGTAGTCCACCTCTAGGTAGTGATCGTTGAAGGTATGATTCTGCTCCGGGTCGAGGACCTCAAGCAGGGCCGAGGCAGGATCACCACGAAAATCCATCGCCATTTTGTCTATTTCATCTAATAGAAACAAAGGATTACGTGTTTCCATCTTGGACAGATTCTGGATGATCTTGCCGGGCAGTGAACCGATATAGGTGCGCCGATGGCCACGGATCTCAGCCTCATCGCGTACGCCCCCCAGTGACATGCGAACGAACTTGCGGTTCGTCGCGCGGGCGATAGATTTGCCCAATGAGGTCTTGCCCACACCAGGAGGACCCACCAGGCAGAGGATCGCACCTTTCATTATTTTCACGCGCTGCTGGACCGCAAGGTACTCTAGGATGCGCTCCTTTACCTTTTCTAGTCCATAGTGATCCGCCTCCAGTACCTCTTCTGCCTGGGTCAGATCATGTCTGATTTTGGTGCGCTTCTTCCAGGGCACACCCACCAGCCAGTCGAGGTAGTTACGCACGACGGTGGCTTCAGCCGACATGGGCGACATCATTTTGAGTTTATTAAATTCCGTCTTGGCCTTTTGCTTGGCCTCCTTGGACATACCCGCCTTTTCGATCTTCTGTTCCAGTTCCTCGAGTTCATTAGGCGCATCTTCGAGTTCACCCAGTTCCTTCTGGATGGCCTTCATCTGTTCGTTGAGGTAATACTCGCGCTGGCTTTTTTCCATTTGACGCTTCACGCGTCCGCGAATCCGCTTTTCCACCTGGAGCAAATCGATCTCAGACTCAAGCATCCCCATAATGTGCTCAAAGCGTTCGCGCAAACCGCTGATTTCAAGGATAGCTTGCTTTTCATCGATCTTGAGCTGCATGTGCGCCGCGATGGTATCCACCAAACGCTCGGCATCATCGATACCGGACAAAGAGGTTAGTATCTCTGGCGGAACCTTCTTGTTCAGTTTGACATACTGGTCAAACTGCGCGAGCAGGGATCGATTAAGGACTTCGCCCTCGCGCTCATCCATGCTGGCGGCCTCGAAGCGAGCCACCTGGGCCTGGAAGAATTCTTCCGTGGCAAGAAAATTGATGATACGTGCACGCTCATTGCCCTCAACCAATACCTTGACCGTACCGTCAGGCAGTTTGAGCAACTGTAAAATGCTGGACAGGGTACCGACACGATGGATACCTTCAGCGTCCGGATCGTCCTGAGTGGGACTCTTCTGTGCGACCAATAGAATCTGCTTGTCATTTTCCATCGCCTCTTCCAGCGCCTTGATCGACTTGTCACGGCCGACAAACAGCGGGATTACCATATGCGGATACACTACAACATCACGCAACGGCAATACCGGCATCACGGTCATGGGTTCATCAATCACTTCGGAAACCTTATCGTTTTGCTCCATCATGGAGTACCTCAGCTGGATGAGTGCGCACTACCTGGTTGAAAACAAGCGCGGACATCGGGTTAAGAATTGCGGGCGACGCGGATCTCCCGGACTCCAGGGACAATCTCGCCTATGCTTCGAGATGGGGGCACGAGTGGGAAAACTCAATACGTCATCTGCCCTGGCTGGGCAGGCGCTTACCCCTCTGACGGTTCACGGTACTTTTCGACAAGATATGTGCCTAACCCTGCCCGAACTTGTAGCCCGTTCTCGGGTTTAGCGCTCGTCAGAGATCATCCGCTGCTTGCTGTCGGCAGCCTCGTAGAGAATCAAAGGTTCGCCCTGCGCGTCGATGACCGCCTCGTCGATAACCACCTTGCTCACATCTTCCATGGAGGGTAAATCATACATCGTGTCGAGCAATATGGACTCGAGAATCGAGCGCAGTCCGCGTGCCCCGGTTTTACGATCCATGGCTTTGCGGGCCACGGCGCGCAGGGCCTCCTCACGAAACTCAAGTTCGGTACCCTCCATCTCGAAGAGCTTGCCATACTGCTTGGTCAATGCATTGCGTGGCTCCGTCAGGATTTGCACCAGAGCGTTCTCATCGAGTTCCACCAATGTCGCTACGACCGGAAGACGACCGACAAACTCGGGAATAAGCCCATATTTAATCAGGTCTTCCGGCTCTACTGTATGCAGCACTTCACTGACGTTCTTCTTGTCATCCTTGCTTTTAACTTCGGCGGAAAAACCGATACCGCCCTTATCAGAGCGGTCACGAATAATACGCTCAAGCCCGGCAAACGCACCACCACAGATGAACATGATATTGGCGGTATCGACCTGCAGGAATTCCTGCTGCGGGTGCTTGCGGCCACCTTGCGGTGGTACCGAAGCCACGGTGCCCTCTATCAATTTCAACAATGCTTGTTGCACGCCTTCACCGGATACGTCCCGGGTAATGGAAGGATTGTCGGACTTGCGCGAGATCTTGTCGATCTCATCAATATACACGATGCCGGTCTGCGCCTTCTCTACGTCATAGTCGCACTTCTGCAAGAGCTTCTGAATGATGTTCTCGACATCTTCACCGACATAACCCGCCTCGGTCAGTGTCGTCGCATCAGCAATGGTGAAAGGTACATTGAGCATTCGGGCCAATGTCTCAGCCAGCAACGTCTTGCCACTGCCAGTGGGACCAATCAGCAAAATATTGCTCTTTGCCAGTTCAACATCGTCCTTTTTATAACTGACATCGAGCCGTTTGTAGTGATTATACACCGCCACTGCAAGCACCTTCTTCGCCCGCTCCTGGCCGATAACGTATTCATCAAGAATCTGATCGATTTCATGCGGGGTAGGCAGTTTACTACCCGTGACCGATGCCGCTTGCTCCTGTACTTCCTCACGAATAATGTCGTTGCACAGATCGACACATTCATCACAAATGAACACCGAAGGGCCGGCAATCAGCTTGCGCACCTCGTGCTGGCTCTTGCCGCAAAACGAGCAGTACAGCAATTTGCTGCTATCACCCGTATTCTTGTCATCACTCATAACCTTACCCTCGCGCAAGATTCAATACAGGGGGTGCCTAATTCAAGCCTTACATAGTAACATGCATTTTTGCAAGTACCGGCCGACCCGGTACGCCCCTCTTCGCTCTGTTTACCACTGCAGTTGCAGGGCACACCACCTTCCCTGGCAGCAACGTACTCAGGACGTTTTTTCATCCACCACACGGTGAGTCAGGACCTCATCAATCAGGCCATATTTAACCGACGCCTCCGCACCCATGAAAAAATCACGGTCAGTATCCTTCTGAATGCGCGCCAGTAGCTGCCCAGTATGTTTGGCCAGCACCGCATTGAGTCGTTCACGAATTTGCAGGATCTCACGGGCATGAATCTCGATGTCGGTCGCCTGACCCTGGAAACCACCCAGAGGCTGGTGGATCATCGTGCGGGCATGAGGCAGGCCAAAACGCTTGCCAGCAGCGCCACCCGCCAGCAGCACGGCACCCATGCTGGCGGCTTGGCCAACGCACAGCGTACTGACATCCGGCTTGATAAACTGCATGGTATCGTAGATGGACATCCCGGCAGTGACCGAGCCTCCCGGAGAATTGATGTACAGATGAATGTCCTTGTCCGGATTTTCCGACTCCAGGAACAGTAGCTGCGCCACCACCAGATTCGCCATATTGTCCTCGATGGGACCAATCAGAAAAATTACTCGCTCCTTGAGTAGACGGGAATAGATGTCATAGGCCCGCTCGCCGCGCGCAGTTTGCTCGACAACCATCGGCACTAGGTTCATGTTGATATCACCACTGCTGGCATTCATACTGAGTTTATCGGTCACGATTCGGAGTTCCTTTAAGCCTCTTCAGACGTGTGTTCAGATTTCATTATCTCCTTGAAGGAGATATTTTTTTCATCTTTCTCGGCCTGTTGCAACACCCAGTCGACGACCTGTTCCTCAAGCGCAACAGACTCGGCGTCGGCCAGTCGGCGTTTATCCGCATAATACCACTTTATCACTTCCTCAGGATGCGCATAGGAGGCGGCAATCCCTTCCACGATTTTACGCAGATGGGTGGCCTCGACCGACAGCTTGTTCGTCCCGACAATTTCACCCAGAAGCAGACCCAGTGAGACGCGACGTGTCGCCTGCTGCACGAAGGTGGACGGTTCCAGACTGAGATCATCCGCACGTGCACCTTGCGCCACCAGTCCCTGCATCATCTGTTGAGCCAAACGCTCCGACTCGCTCACAATGAGCGCCTCTGGAACATCTATACTATTGATCTCAATAAGCTTATCCATTACCTTTTCCTTGACCCTGGCCTTGATGGTCTGATCAAGCTCACGCTGCATATTGGCCTGAACCTCGACATTCAACGCATCGAGACTACCGCTCTCGACGCCCATTTGCCGGGAAAAATTCTCATCCAGTTCTGGCAACTGCATCATCTCGACACGGTGGATCTTGATGATAAACTGTGCCACTTTGCCGGCCAGTTCCTGCGCGTGGTACTGCTCGGGAAAGGTCACATCAATGCTGCGCTCTTCGTCGGCCCTGGCACCGAGCAGGCCGCGTTCAAACCCCTCGAGCATGCGTCCCTGACCCAGCGTCACGGGCACGTCCTTACCCTCGTTGCCCTTGAAGGGCTCACCTGCGATCGTAGCGGTGAAGTCGACAACGACACGATCTGCGTCCTGCGCCTCGCGCTCAGTCGTCTCCCAGCTCGCATGTTGTTTGCGGATAGTCTCCAGCATATCCGCCAGATCGGTGGCTCCAATCTCGGCAGTGACGGTCTCTATCTTCTGACCTTCCAGCGACGCCAGGGTAATCTCCGGGTAGACCTCGAACCGGGCCGTGTATTCCAGCCCCTTACCCGGCGCGTAGCCATGGGTCTCGATGTCCGGCGTCCCCACCAGGCGCAACTTCTCCTGAATGAGGGCTTCGGTAAAACTCGATTGCAGTACTTCGCCCACCACCTCGTCACGGACCTGCCCACCGTAGCGGCGCTTGACAACGCTCAGCGGCACCTTGCCAGGGCGAAAACCCTCGATCTTGGCGTTCCGTGTCAGGGTATTGAGCCGGGTCTCAATTTCCTGGCCGATGCTCTCATCCGGCACCGACACCGTCATACGGCGCCCCAGACTGCCCGTGGTCTCAACCGATACTTGCATAAATCGCCACCTCAAACTACACACACAATAAGTGAATAAACCTTACCCAGCCTGTCAGCCAGGCACCATCCGCGCACGCTGCGGCCTCACGAGGCGTAATGTGCCCGGTTGCATCGCCTCGCCCTTAATACCGTCTGGTGCGAAAGGAGAGACTCGAACTCTCACGGGTTACCCCACTGGAATCTAAATCCAGCGCGTCTACCAGTTCCGCCACTTTCGCGCCGTATCCCACCGATTATACAAGCACTGGGATGGCGGTTCTAACAGTAAATACATGAATTTCCATCATGTATCCTGCTCAACCTTACTGAATCGCGAAAAATATCCTCCCGGCAAGCCTGGGAAGGGGGAGAGACACACGCAGATTGGGATCGACAGAATAAATGGCAATTGGAGGGAAGAGTCATGAAATATGTTGTCCGCCACGCGGGCGGACAACAGGGAGTTGGTGGGCCGCATAGGAATCGAACCTATAACCTTGGGATTAAGAGTCCCCTGCTCTACCAATTGAGCTAGCAGCCCGAGGCCGCATAGTGAACCACAACCGGGCAGGTAATTTCAAGCCTGCCGGTTAAGGGCGCAGGCATCGCATCCAACAGCAACGCGGTCCATTCTATCGTCACCACAAGGGCGGAGTCACTTGGCCCGCAGGCGAGGGGGGGCACGGAACAGGCCACAGGGATGTGGATCGAATGTTCGTGGAGGAAGAAAATGGGGTGAACGATGGGACTCGAACCCACGACGACCGGAATCACAATCCGGGGCTCTACCAACTGAGCTACGCTCACCGTCGTCAAACTGACTGCGCCAGCCGAAACTTGACGCATCTGCACAAGAATAGCACGACTATGGCAGAAATTGGCGCGCCTGGTAGGACTCGAACCCACTACCCTCGGCTTAGAAGGCCGATGCTCTATCCAGATGAGCTACAGGCGCGTGAGGTCACCGATACCATCAAACACAACAGTATGCCGCAACGCCATCGACTGCAAACCCGCCCCAGGCAGCTGGTCGGGGTAGAGGGATTCGAACCCCCGACATCCTGCTCCCAAAGCAGGCGCGCTACCAGACTGCGCTATACCCCGCGATCGACCCGCCCTTTGGACTCCGCCCTCTTCTGACGGTGCGCAAGGGTGGCGATAATACGCATCTGTCCCTGCTGCGTCAATTCCGCAACCCGCAGCTGCAGCTTGGCGAAGCGCCCCACCCGTGCGATGATAAAGCCATCGACCCATGCGCCTGTTGGCCCTGCCACGGACCTGTGATACCGGCATGTCGGTCCCCCTGCTATCCGTACCCGCTTATACCGGGCTCATCAACCGAGGAAAAATCGCGTTCCATGTCAGCCCGCATCATTGACGGCAAGCGCATTGCCAGCACACTGCGCCAACAAGTCAGACAGCAGATTGACCAACGCCTCGCTGCAGGCATGCGGGCGCCAGGCCTGGCCGTAGTACTGGTTGGGGCGGATCCCGCCTCCGAGGTCTATGTGCGTAACAAGCGCAAGGCCTGTACAGAGGCCGGCATTGTCTCTTTCGCTCATGATCTGCCCAGCGATACCTCACAATCGGCACTGCTCGCGTTGATCGACGCGCTCAATGCCGACGCGCGGGTAGACGGCATTCTGGTACAGCTCCCACTGCCGGTCCACATCGATGATGGCACGGTCATCGAACGTATCCACCCGGACAAGGATGTAGACGGTTTCCACCCCTATAACGTGGGCCGACTGGCGCAGCGTATACCGGCACTTAGGCCCTGCACACCGTGCGGCATCATGACCTTGCTGGAACACACCGAAGTGAAGGTCAAGGGCGCCGAGGCGGTCATCGTCGGTGCCTCCAATATCGTCGGCCGACCCATGGCGCTGGAGCTACTGCTTGCCGGTGCCACCGTCACCGTGACCCACCGCTTTACCCGTGATCTCGAAACCCATGTGCGCCGTGCCGAGATTCTGGTCGTCGCCGTGGGTAAGCCCGGTATCGTCAAGGGCAAGTGGATTCGCCCTGGCGCGGTGGTGATCGATGTCGGCATCAATCGCACCGCTGCTGGCGGTTTGACCGGTGATGTAGATTACACTCCGGCGGCAGAACGTGCGGCCTGGATCACACCAGTACCGGGCGGGGTAGGACCCATGACGGTCGCAACCCTGCTGGCCAACACTCTGGAGGCCGCTGCGCGCCACCCACATCCATAGACCGGAGAACACGCCGTGCTGATACGGGTGGAGATTATTCCGCCCTCTTACAACACGCAAAGATGCGTGCATCGGGACATCGAAGAGGCAAACAACATGTCACATTGCCCGAGGCATAGATGGGCACAGTGCCACCGACTCATTGACGACGCCAGCGGGTCCCCTCAGCACCATCCTCCAGCACGATGCCCTGCGCCTTGAGTGCCGCGCGGATTTGATCGGCACGGACCCAATCCCTGTTGGCACGCGCCGCCAGGCGCGCCTCGATCAGTTGCGCAATCTCGGCCTCAGCGGGTCCATCGGCATCCACGCCCGCACCGGCGCGCAAAAAATCGCCTGACTCACACCCAAGCAATCCAAGTAGCCCACCCAAGGAACGCAACACTGCGCCTGTCTGCGCGGCCACAACCGGATCGGTATCACGTACGCGGTTGACCTCGCTGGCAAGCTCAAACAGCTCGGCGATCGCCTGCGGGGTATTGAAGTCATCACACATTGCCGCATGAAAGCGGTCCACGGCCGGATGCGACGATATCGCTGTTTCAACCGCCGGCATATCGATTCCCCGCAAGGCCGTATAGAGTGTCGTGAGTCCCGCCCGAGCGTTGTCCAGATGCTGATCAGAGTAGTTCAACGGACGGCGGTAGTGGCTGGTGAGGATAAAATAACGCACCACTTCTGGGGCGTAGCGCGCCAGCACCTCACGGATGGTGAAAAAGTTGCCCAGTGATTTGGACATCTTTTCATCATCAACCCGCACAAAACCATTATGCATCCAGGTATTGACGAAGGGCTGGCCGGTGGCCGCCTCACTCTGGGCAATCTCGTTCTCATGGTGCGGGAACTTCAGATCCATACCGCCACCGTGGATATCGAAATGCTCCCCGAGGCAATGGGTCGACATCACCGAACACTCGATGTGCCAGCCCGGGCGTCCGCTCCCCCACGGTGAGGGCCATGACGGTTCGCCGGGCTTGGCGGCCTTCCACAACACGAAGTCCAGGGGATCAGCCTTGGCGGTATCGATCTCGACGCGGGCGCCCGCGCGCAAATCGCCCAGTTTCTTGCCCGAGAGCCGACCATAGCCGGAAAAACGACTCACATCGTAGTACACATCGCCATTGTCAGCACAATAGGCATAGCCCTTTGCCACCAGGGTAGCAATCATGGTGATGATGGCGTCCATGTGCAGCGTAGCGCGCGGCTCCTCATTGGGTGCCAGGACACCCAGGGCATGGGCATCCTCATGCATGGCCGCGATGAAACGCCCGGTCAGGGCACCAATGTCCTCGCCGTTCGCACGAGCACGCGCGATGATCTTGTCATCGATATCGGTGACATTGCGCACATAGCTCACCCGTTCGCGGCCATAGATCGTACACAAATACCGGTACACCACATCGAACACCACCAGCACGCGTGCGTGTCCGATATGACAATAGTCATAGACCGTCATGCCGCAGACATACATACGCACCCGGGCCGCATCGATGGGCACGAAGACCGCCTTGCGCCGACTCAGGCTATTGTAGATATGCAATACGCTGCGGGGGGGGGGGCCAATTTCACTCATCATCTTCAACTCGTTTCACCTCCAGGCGGTATCCCAGACCAACCGAGGGGGCTATTGATACGTTCCCGCATTCGGGCACTGATGTTTTTGGTCAGCCGTGGCACTGTGTCCCGCGACGCTCAGACGGCGACAGAATCAATCCGATTCAGCCAGCACGACGGCAGCCTGCAGGCGATGACAGGCCCGCGCAGCCCCCATCAGGGGCAATAACCTCCCCATTTCCGGACCGTCGAGCCGCCCGGTCAACGCGGCACGCAAGGGCATGAACAGCGACTTTCCTTTCAGGCCGCTGGCCTGCTTGACGCCATGGGCCACATCCTTGAATGCCGTGCCGTATTGCGCAACCGCTGTATCGGCCATGCGAAAGAACCCGGCACCCGCAGTACGAATAGCCGCACGAGCGTCCTCACGCCAACCGAGTACGTCGGCAAAGAGCACGTTCACCCACTGCGTGGCCTCGCCGGGCAGGGTAATATTGTTGCGTATGGCTTGTACAAATTCGATACGCCGCGACGCCGGGACCTGTTCACGCCAGACCGCCGCTCCGGTCGATGCATCCAGCCAGTCCCACAGGGCCTTATCCGTGGCCTGCGCCACTGCGCTCTTCTGCCAGAACAGTAACTGTGCCTCATCGAAGTGGGCTGGTGCCCGAGCCAGTCGAGTGACATCAAATTCCGCCGCCAATTGTGCCAGTCCCACATACACGTCATGTCCGAAGTGATGCCCCAGCCGGGCCAGGTAGTTCACTATGGCACCCGGCAGGAAGCCGGCCTCGCGCAACGCCCGCACACTGCGGCTGCCGTTGCGTTTGGACAACGGTGCACCATCTTCCCCGAGAATCAGGGCGATGTGCGCATAAGCAGGCGCTGGCAGCCCCATGGCCTCAAGCAATAAGCGCTGACGTGGCGTATTGGTCAGATGATCTTCTCCGCGCAGCACATAGGTCACGCCCATCAGGGCGTCGTCCAGCGCATTACTGAAGAAAAACGCTGGCGTGCCGTCGGCCCGGCGAATAATAAAATCACCGATATCCCGGGTGGCAAACCGCTGGGGGCCACGGACCTGATCCTCGAAGACCACCTCGGTACCCACCGGTACGCGAAAACGCAAGGTTGCGACCAGGCCCCGATCCCGTTTCTCGGCTACCTCCTGCGCACTGAGGTGGCGGCATTTGCCGGCATAGCGTGGCGCCCAACCCCGGGCGCGCTGTTGTTTGCGCGACAAGGCCAATTCCTCACTGGAACAAAAACAGGGGTAGGCCAACCCAGCGCGCTCCAGCCGGGTGTAATATTCGCTATAGATGTGCTGGCGCCTGGACTGGCAATACGGTCCATGGCCCGCATCGCGACCCGGGCCTTCCTGCCAGTCCAGGCCGAGCCAGCGCAGGTCCTCCTCCAACGCCTGGCGAAATGCCTCGGTGCTGCGTGCGGGATCGGTGTCCTCGATACGCAGGAGGAAACTCCCCTGTGCATGAGCGGCCAATAGCGCACTGAACAATGCCGTGCGTGCGTTTCCCAGATGCATATGGCCCGTTGGACTGGGGGCAAAGCGTGTCTTGATAGTCTGAGTCATGATTGCGCGCATGGTAGCCGAATCGGGCGACGACCACAAAAAGCGGCATACCCCGGCATACTCCGGGTTTCACCCAGGGGCCAAACCTTATACTATGGCCCGCCAAAGGCGAACACGCCCCATCCGGCCCCGTGAAGGAGGGAAAAACCACCATGCTTGCCACCCAACGTCTGCTCTCGCACATCCACCCATATCTCTCGACCCTGGTGTTGTCGACACTGTTCGTCGCCGGACTGTCCCTGTACGCAGCCGGTGCCGACACGGCGCACGCCGCTGAACCTCCTGCACCCCGGGTGAGCATGCAGACCAACATGGGGACAATTGTCATTGAACTCTACCCCGACAAGGCCCCCAAAACTGTTGCCAATTTTCTTCAATACGTCAAAGATGGTTTTTATACCGGCACTATCTTCCATCGTGTTATCCGCAACTTCATGATCCAGGGTGGCGGCTTCACCGCCGACTACCAGCGCAAGCAGACGCGGGCACCGATAGTGAATGAAGCGAACAACGGTCTGAGCAACACGCGGGGAACGATCGCCATGGCCCGCACCTTCGAACCACACTCGGCAACCTCCCAGTTCTTTATCAATGTGGTCAACAACGCCCGTCTGGATTACACCGCATCCACACCGCGCGGTTGGGGCTATTGTGTCTTCGGCAGAGTCGTCCGGGGGATGCGTGTGGTCGACAAGATCCGCAACCTGCCCACGGGTGCGCGTGGTCCGTTCGCCAGTAATGTCCCGCTGGAACCGGTGATCATCGAGAAGGTCACGCTGCTCCCGGCCACTGCCAGCAGCGCCGGTACGCCAACGTCCACCATCCCGAATCAATCCGCGCCGGCCAAACCCGTGCCCACCCAATCGACTCAGACCAAACCCAACTAATCAGGTCAGGCCCGATTGTTTCGGCCCGACGCTCACCCAACAACACAGGAACTCAGTCATGATCACGTTGCACACCAACCATGGCGATATCATCATCGAACTCGACCATGAGAAGGCACCTCTCACCACGGCGAACTTCGTCCAGTATGCGCGCGATGGCTTCTACAACGGCACCATTTTCCACCGCGTGATCGACGGCTTCATGATCCAGGGCGGCGGCATGGAACCGGGCATGAAGGAGAAGACCAGCCGTGAGTCTATCAACAACGAGGCCGACAACGGTCTGTGCAATGATCGTGGCGCCCTGGCCATGGCGCGTACGCCGGATCCGCATTCGGCATCCGCACAGTTCTTCATCAATGTGGCCGACAATGCCTTCCTCAACCACCGAGCCCCCACCCCTGATGGCTGGGGGTATTGCGTGTTTGGCCACGTCAGCGAGGGAATGGGGGTCGTGGATGCCATCAAGGGCGTCACCACCACCACCCGGGGGGGGCATCAGGATGTACCCGCCGAAGATGTGATCATCGAGTCTGTCGACATCGACGAATAAATCCGCGACATGAGTACGTTGTTCATCTCCGACCTGCACCTGAGCGGACAACGGCCAGCCATCACCGGACTGTTCCGGGACTTTCTCCAGGGTCAGGCGGCACAGGTCGAGGCACTCTACATCCTGGGTGATCTGTTCGAGGTCTGGATCGGTGATGATGCACTATTACCCGAGTACCAACCCTGCATTGACGGATTGCGCGCCCTGACCGACAGCGGTGTACCGGTCTACGTGATGCAGGGCAATCGGGATTTTCTGCTCGGTGTCGGCTTCGCGGCCATGAGCGGAACCCTATTGCTCCCTGATCCCAGCACTATCATGCTCTACGGCGAACCTACCCTGCTCACGCACGGCGACACGCTGTGCGTTGACGACGTCGAGTACCAACACTTTCGTGACATGGTGCGCGGCCCGCAGTGGCAACAGACCCTGTTGGCGAAGACACCGCAACAACGCCTGGACATGGCGCGTGAGTACCGGAAAATCAGTCAGTCGCACACGGCACACAAGGCCGAGGCGATCATGGACGTGAATGCCAACGCCGTCGCCACGGCCATGCGAGCACAGGGCGTGCAGCGCCTCATCCACGGCCATACCCACCGCCCGGGCATCCACAACCTCAGTCTGGGGGGGCGCGCGGCGCAGCGTATCGTGCTGGGCGACTGGTATGAGCAGGGCAGCGTGCTGGTCTGCGATGAGACCGGTTGCCGACTGGAAGGACTCAGTACAGGCTGAAGATGCCTCGCTACCCAGCATAGCGCCGCCGGCTACCCCCGCCACCCGCTCAACCGCCGAGCTTGACCTTACCCTCGCGAAAATCCTGGAGATTGTAGCGCTGATAGTCTCGCGGTAACCGAAACAGCGCAGGACTGGCCCGGTAGTGCAAATTGTAACTCCTCAGACTGCGGCTGTATCCGTCCTTGCGCCACTCCTGAATCGGAAAGCCATGACTGAGATGCCGGTTGGGCGCGAAGGTATTGCGCGCCATGTCGCAGGCATTGTGCAAACCCGCAGGGATAAGGTTAAAGGTGTAAGTACTGTTCGTGGCAAGGACCTTGCGAAACGCACGCAGTGCGCTCAGTGCGCCGGGCATGAGCCCGGGTACCGCAATCACGTCATAGCATAATTCGCCTTTGGCGCTGAACTGGTAGTGTATCGGCGCGTGCCCCGCAACTTTAGGGGCATCCTTCATCGGGCCGAGGTCTCTTTCGCTGAGATTGAGATCAAAGGGCGGTTTGATGGCGATGCCATGATCATCAATGCTCATAATCGTATGATCACTGCTGTTGACCCGGTAGATAACCTGCTGTTTGCGATTGTACAAAATGAAATCGCGCGAGCCCGGTCCATCGTCAAAACGCAGATAATCTTTCGTGGCCACCACGCGGGTCTGGTAGGGCGGAATATCTTTTTCCTGTTCGACAAAAATGATTTCGGTCGCCGCGACCTGCGCCGACGGGGTCGGCGATGGACTCACACCCGCTTTGACATCACCGCAAGCGCTCACCACCAGGACCGCTGCGCCAAGTAATATGTATCTCACTGACTGCATCTGCTCTATCCCCTCGTTTCCAGATAATCGAGTTCCTGTTCACTAAATCCCGCTGCGCGGCGCGCGGCGCGATCAAACGGTCCCCGCACCCGTGCGCCAAAGTGTGAGGCAAGCAACTGGCGAAAATACAGTTCTGGGTCGAGACCGCGCTGGAGGCATAAGAAACGGAACCAGTGCGAGCCGATCGCCACGTGCCCGATCTCATCGCGCTGAATGATGCGCAGGATCTCGACCGCCCGTACATCGCCGGCGTGGCGCAGTTTTTCCATGATGCCCGGCGTCACATCGAGTCCCCGGGCCTCCAGCACTCGCGGTACCAACGCCATGCGGATGAGCACATCATGCGCCGTCTCCAGCACCGCCGCCCACAGCCCGTCATGGGCATCGAGCGTACCATAATCGCTGCCCATGCCCTGCAAATGTGCGCGCAACAGGCTGAAATGGTGAGCCTCCTCATCGGCCACACCCAGCCAGTCATCATAGTACGCCTGCGGCATATCGCGAAACCGATATAGCGCATCCCAGGCCAGGTTGATGGCATTGAATTCGATGTGACACAAGGCGTGGATCAACGCCGTCCGCCCGGCCCGGGTGTGTGGGGAGCGTCGTGGCAGACAACGTGGCGCCACCAGATGGGGCAGTGCGGGACGCCCGGGGCTGTGCACAGGCACGCAGAGCACGCTGCGCACTAGAGGCAGCACGCCCTGTCGCCGCGCCCGTGCCACTTCTTGGGTCAGCGCGACCTTGCGCGCCGGGTCCGGTTCGCACAGGCACAGATGTGCGGCGCTCAATAAATCGCCAGGCAGCCTCATCCGGATATTCTACATGCCAGGATGGAAAAGGTGTCGATCGACACCCTCAGTGGCGCAACAGGAGGGGGTAGAATCAACGGTCGGTTGTTCTCAAGGCAAGGACCAGATCCATCACGTTCGTCCCGGTGGGCCCGGTCCGGAGCAGATCACCGCTCAGGGCAAGGAAACGTCCTGCATCCGCCGTGTCCAGACAATGCTCGGCCGAGAGCCCCTGCGCCTCACCCCGCGCCACAGTACCACCGTCGACCAGGGCCCCGGCGTCTTCCGTCGGACCGTCCGTGCCATCGGTCCCCACGGCGAGCAGCCACACACCGGCCTGACCGGCCAATCTGCGTGCCGCCGCCAGAGCCAAGTGCTGATTGCGCCCGCCCACCCCGGGGTGGGCGGGCAGGCTGACCGTTGTCTCGCCACCCCATACATGCAAACCGGGGGCACCTGCAAGCACCGTCGCGGCCACACGTTCACCCATCACCGCAGCCTCTCCACACAACAGTGTGTCATGGGTGTGAACCACCAATCCCAGCGCTTGCCCCGCCTGGCGCGCCGCCGCCATGGCCTCGGCGTTCCCTCCCAGGCAAACGGTTCGAATCGTGCTGAAACAGGCCTCCCGAGCGTGTGGTGCCGGTGGTGCCAGGCTGAGCAGATCGACAAACCAGTCTGGTAGTCCGCTCGGCAGTGCTGCAGCCGTCTCGGCTTCGGGTTCAGGCACCAGGGGACCAGAGCCGATCACATCAGGGTGATTACCCGGGACATCTGGCAGCAGCAGTTGCAGAACCGCGCGCCCGGCAAGGTAGCGGGCAAGCCGTCCGGCCTTGAGGCAGGACAAGCGTTTGCGCATGCGGTTAACGGCCACGATATCCAGTCCGCTGTACAACAACCAGCGATTGACCTTGGCCAGATCCTCTCCCGTCATCCCCTCCGGCAGGCTTTCCAGTAGCGCCGAAGCTCCACCGGACAGCAGGAACAGGACGCCATGTCGGTCGGGCAATGCCTGTAAATAGGCCAACAGGGTCGCACCTGCATCCAGGCTGCGCGCATCCGGGTATGGGTGGCCCGCTTCCCTACAGCGTACCCTCGGGGGTAGTGCTCGAAGCCCGCAATGCCCCTGTTTGGTAATGACCAGCCCCGTCTCCACCGTCTCGCCAAGCGCTGCACAGGCACCGGCCGCCATGGCCGGTGCCGCCTTGCCCACGGCCACCAGGCCCAGTAGATCCGCTGGCACCGGATGACGGGCAAGCGCATCGATAACCTGCCGTTCGCCATCGACGGCACTCAGCGCCGCTTCCATAATATTTAGTAGCTTATGTCGATTTTTGTGAGGCACAAGTTAAATTCCATTCTCAAACCACAGATATATAATGAGTTATTATTTGATAACATATTTTTCACAGTCCGGTATGTTGACGAGATACTGGAGCTCAGCTATACCTACCCTACCGGCACGATGTTTGTTTCCAGGAAACGGTCCGGCCGGGCATCCTGAAAGGAACACGGGAGTGACAGGAGGTATAAGGGTATGCCCAACTTGTTCGAGGCGCTCCGCCACGGATCGCCCCCTCAAGGACCTTCGCACATCATGCCCAGTGATGCCAATGTCACCAGACAAGCGGGGTTGAGCGTTGGGTAGTACACCGTAGTTCGGGTCTCCGGTCCCACCGGGTTTGAGATTCCAGGGTGATTTTCGCCATGTAGCGGTCTTCACCGACCGCATTTTCTTAACAGCAATGACAAATCTTAGCAGCCCTTGCCTTGCAGGGGCTTCTTTTTTTGAAACCCTACTAACCTCCACCCACCCTCAGCGGGCAGCCCGACCGAGCGGCAGTCCCGTTCGCAGGGGGAAAAGTAGAAAGGGACGTTCTCAGACCAGACTGTCCAATCCGCGCGCAAGGTCCTGCTGGATATCCGCGATGGCCTCCAGGCCGACACTGATGCGCAACAACCCATCACTGATGCCCGTCTCGGCCCGCAGTGCAGGACTCAGACGACCGTGTGTCGTACTGGCCGGATGCGTAATGGTGGTCTTGGTGTCACCTAGATTGGCCGTGATAGAGAGCATGCGCGTGGCATCAACCGCCCGCCAGGCCGCATCTCGGCCACCGCTGACGTCAAAGGCAAGCATGCCACCGAACCCCTGCTGCTGGTGTGCCGCCAGGGCATGCTGGGGATGGCTCTCAAGTCCGGGGTAGAAGACCCGTGTCACGGCGGGATGGGCATCCAGCCACTGTGCCAGGGCCAATGCATTGCGGCTGTGGGCCTGCATGCGCAGGGTCAGCGTCTCCAGTCCTTTGAGAAAGACCCAAGCATTAAACGGACTCATGCTCGGACCCGCAGTGCGCAGGAAACCATAGACCTCCTTGCCGACCCGCTCGGCATCACCGACCACGGCACCGCCCAGGCATCGACCCTGACCGTCAAGGTACTTGGTTGCTGAGTGCACCACCACATCCGCCCCCAACTCCAGCGGGCGCTGCAGAGCGGGCGTGCAGAGGCAATTGTCCACTACGAGCAGGCAATCGTGGGCGTGCGCCAGCTCCGCAAGCGCCGGTATATCAGCCACCTCGGTCAACGGATTGGACGGAGTCTCCAAAAACAGCATCCGCGTCTCCGGGCGGATGGCCGCCTCCCAGGCGCCGAGGTCGGTCAGCGGTACAAACCGGGTCTCCACACCGAAACGTGCCATGTAGTTCGTGAACAAGACAGTGGTCGTACCGAACACTGAGCGCGAGGAGACAATGTGATCACCCTGGCGCAACAACCCCATACAGGTGCTCAGTATGGCCGACATACCCGAGGCCGTGGCGACGCAAGCCTGGCCGCCCTCCAGCGCGGCCAGGCGCTGCTCAAAGGTGCGCACTGTCGGGTTGGTGAAACGCGTGTAGATATTGCCCGGCTCTTCACCCGAGAAACGCGCAGCGGCCTGTGCGGCACTGCTGAAGGCAAAACTGGAGGTCGGAAAGATCGGTTCACTGTGTTCGCCTTCGCTGGTGCGTCGCTGACCGGCGCGCACGGCACGGGTGTCAAACGCGTACTGCGTCCAGGCTTCCATCACGCTACCCTCGTCATCATCGTGTTGCACAGGTATAGATCCTCGACCACTACTCATTCACGCGCCCGCCCTGCAGGTTCCCAATCCGCAAGCACCACAGGCACAAAAAAACCCACTCAGCAGGGGGCTAAAGCAGGTCTCCCTCGCTTTAGCCGTATTTGTAACGCGCCCGCAAGCTGAATCAAATCGGCGCTCTCCTCCAACCATAGGAGACACGCCGGTCCATGTCAACACAGCGGTGACCACCGCGTGGCGTCCCGGGGACACGATCAGGGCGTATTGTAGAGTTCGATGGCCTCGTATTGCTGATCGCGCTGCTGCTTGGCGGCGTCGTTGCGTACCCTCTCCAAATTCTCCAGATAATGCGCGGTGATGTCACCGGTCACATACTCACCGTCGAATACCGAGGTATCGAAACGTTGAACCTTCGGGTTGCCCCTGTGCGCAGCGGCGACGAGATCACCGAGGTCCTGGTAGATTAGCCAGTCGGCACCGATGGCCTCGGCAATCTGCTGCTCATCGCGCCCATGGCCAATCAGTTCCTTAGCCGAGGGCATGTCTATCCCGTACACGTTCGGATACCGCACCGGCGGCGCCGCCGAGGCAAAGTACACCTTACGGGCACCGGCATCCCGAGCCATCTGGATGATCTGCTGGGAGGTGGTACCACGTACAATGGAGTCATCGACCAGCAACACGTTTTTGCCCTTGAACTCAAGGTGGATGGCATTGAGTTTCTGGCGCACCGATTTCTTGCGCTGCGTTTGACCGGGCATAATGAAGGTGCGCCCAATGTAGCGGTTCTTGATGAAACCTTCCCGATACATCACGCCCAGTCGGTAGGAGAGTTGCAGGGCCGAGGTGCGACTGGTATCGGGGATGGGGATGACCACCTCGATGTCGTGATCGGGCACCACCCGCTTGATCTTCTCCGCCAGGTACTCACCCATACGCATGCGTGCCTTGTACACCGAGATACCGTCAATGATGGAGTCCGGGCGGGCGAAGTACACATACTCGAACACGCAGGGTGAATACACCGGGTTCTCGGCACACTGGCGGGTGTGAATATGACCTTCTACATCGATAAATACGGCCTCGCCAGGATCGATATCCCGCACCAACTCAAAGCCCAGGGCATCGATCGCCACGCTCTCCGAGGCCACCATGTATTCCACACCCTTGTCGGTCAGACGTTTGCCGAACACTGCCGGGCGAATGCCGTACGGGTCACGGAAGGCCACGATGCCATGGCTGTTGATGATCGCAACCGCCGCGTAGGCGCCCCGCACGCGTTTGTGCACAGCGGCCACCGCAGCAAAGATATCGGTCTCGTCAATTTGCAGTTTGTGATGGTTCTGCAATTCGTGGGCGAAGACATTGAGCAGAATCTCGGAGTCTGAATTGGTATTGATGTGGCGCCGGTCTTCCAGAAACAACTCGCGCTTGAGGTCCTCGGCATTGGTCAAATTGCCGTTGTGCCCCAATGCGATACCGTAAGGCGAGTTGACATAGAAGGGCTGCGACTCGGCCGAGGATGAATAACCCGCCGTGGGATAACGCACGTGGCCAATGCCCATGTTACCCATCAGCTTGAACATGTGCCTGGACTGGAATACATCACGCACCAGACCGTTGTCCTTGCGCAGATGCATGCGCCCTTCATGGCAGGTGACAATACCCGCTGCATCCTGGCCCCGGTGCTGCAGCACCGTCAGACCATCATACAACGCCTGGTTAACCGCACTCTGGGCAACGATGCCGATTATGCCGCACATGTCAGTATCCTCGGACCTTTACTACACACACCGCCGCCCGGGCAGGCGGTCAGCCTAAGAACCGCTGATTAATACATCAAACCGATGCTGGCGACATCAGGAAACGCCTCGAACTACGCCATCGACTGCGTATTTTCTTCGCCGTTTCCCGCCTTGCCCGCATCCGCTTTGGCGGATTAATCAGGGACCCACTAAAAGTTAAAACTGCGCCCGATATCTTCGGGTAGAAAACCGCGCAGCCACAGCGCGGTGGTCTGAAATTGCGGCAACAGTACCGACTGTCCCCACCACGGCTCTTTGGGGAAGGTCGTCAGACCCGCAAGCAACACCAGTACCGCCACCAGCACCATGCCCCGCAATATACCGAAGACCATGCCCAACATACGGTCGGTACCGGTCAGACCGGTCACCTTGACCAGTCGGGAGGCAAAGTAGTTCACAACCGCCGTGACCATGAGTGCGAGCAGAAATAAAATTGCAAAGGCAGCAATGAGACGTAATGTCGGTGAACTGATGGAATTCTTGAGTACGGCGGCAAGGTTGCCCGAGAACGTGAGCGATATCCAAAACGCCAGTATCCAGCCCATTAGAGACAGGGCTTCCTTGACGAAACCCCGCAGCAAGCTGACAAAGGCGGAGATGAGAACAATGGCCAGTATAGCGTAATCGACCCAAATCATTGAGCAGTGCTCTGTCTCCGGTTCCGCGCCACCCGCTTAGCGTTTTACAACGACTGGAATGATGTGAAACCTGTGCCGGGGGGTAAAAGGACCATTGTAACAGAGCTGAAACAGTCACAGAAGAACCGATGCACGGGTTATCCCGGATACGCCATCACCAGCGTCCGGGTCTTGATTGCCTTGCGCAGGCGTTTTTGCAGCGCCGTGGCACTGCTGCGTCGCAGCTCAGGCCCCACCTGCACTCGGTAGACCGGGCCCTTAGCGCCGGCGATGGCATCGACAAATGCCGGAAAATGCCGTGTCCGCAGACGATCGCGCAGCGCCAGGGCATTGGCTTGGCGCGAAAAGCTACCGACCTGGACTACCCAAGCCTTGGGGGCATTTGGCGTCGCTGCCTTGCTGGCAGTCCGGATGGATGTGCCCCCCACCTTGCCAGCGACTGCGGCAAGCACTTTGCCCGGGGCCGGAGCGGCGGTGGAGGGCATCCCCCCCCCATGATCTGCCTCGGCCACCTTCGCCTGAGCGGCGGGCCGGGCAGGCAGGTCCGTGCCTATCAGCACATGCGTCGGGCCACTCTGCGACGGTGCCTGAGGCAGGGCGTCGAGCCTGAGCACCTTGACCTCTTTCTGCTCGGCCGGTTGCGGGGGAATATTGCTGCCACCGAAGCTGCCCTCGGAACGCCCGTTGAGCAACATGGGAATGAATATAACGGCAAGGGCCACCAGCACGATGGCCCCGATCAGACGCTGCTTCAGGGGACGGTCCTCCACACGGCTCTCTCTCCCGGGCACACCGCCCGGTACTGTTGTAGTACACAAACACACCCTCGGGCCACCCAGGCCACCCACACAACGCAACCCGGGATACTCCGTACCATACCGATTATAAGCCTTCCTGCAGGGCAGCGGCTACGGTATGAAAGGAACCAAAAATGAGCAGCCGATCGCCGGTCTGCGCCTGCGCCCTGGCACCCGCGCAGGCGGCGGTGACATCAGGATAACAACATGCCGCCGCCCGGCTCTGCCCGGTGTGATCAGCGCATACCCCGACAAGGGCATCGGCCAACTGCGCCGCCGTGGCACCCCGCGGCACTGCAAGGCCGGCAAGGTGCCATTCATCCACCTGTGCAAGCAGGGCCGCGAAGACACCCCGGAAATCCTTGTCCGCAAGCATGCCCACCACCGCCCGCGTTCTGCCCGAACATGGATAGGCCGACAGTTGGCGGGCCAGCGCGCGCGCGCCATGCGGATTATGCGCCACGTCCAGGATGCGCGTGACCTCCCCCGCCAACACCTGAAAGCGCCCCGGTAACTGGACACTGAGCAGGCCCTGGCGCAACTCGCTCTGTCCCACCGGCAGGCGCCTGGCCAGCAGCGCCAGGACCATAATCACACCGGCAGCATTATCGAGCTGGTGGCGCCCGCGCAGCGCCGGCAACGGCAATGTGGTCCGCCGCCGCTCCTCACTGACCCAGTCCCAACCCGTCGCGGTGGGGATGGCGCTGAAATCCCGGTCCAGGCAATACAGCGGGCTGGCCAGTTCGGCGCCATGTTCGAGCAGGCTCACCGGCGGCGCCGAGTCACTGCACACCGCCGGGCGACCCGCACGCAGGATACCGGCCTTTTCACGGCCAATGGCCTCGCGGTTATCGCCCAACCAGGCGCCATGATCGATGTCGATGGGGGTGATCAGGGCAACATCCGCGTCGATAATATTCACGGCGTCCAGCCGCCCCCCCATCCCCACCTCCAGAACCGCGACATCCAGGCGTGCATCGGCAAACAGCACCAGTGCCGCCAGAGTAGCGAACTCGAAATAGGTCAGAGAGAGGGCACCACGGGCCTGATCGATACGCTCGAAAACCTCACACAGCAGGGTGTCGGTGACCGCTTCGCCGCCAATGCGGATGCGTTCGTTGTAGCGCAGCAGGTGTGGCGACGTATAGGCCCCGACCCGATAACCGGCCGCGATAAAGATGGTTTCCAGCATGGCCACGCTGGACCCCTTGCCATTGGTACCTGCAACAGTGATCACCTGTGGGGCCGGTGCGCGCTCACCGACGCGCTGGTACACCGCCTGCACCCGTTCGAGTCCGAGGGCAATAGCGTTGGGATGCAGGGTTTCCTGCCAGCGGAGCCAGTCGACCAGTGTCGTGAAGCGCATCTGGAGAGATTCAGTCTCGGGGCCGCCGCCGGGATAGTACACCTTGACTGCCCGGGCCCACACACCGGGCGGCAATGACCGGAAACGGTGGGGGTTAGGGAGTGGGTTGGCGGGTTAGCATGGCCAACAGACCAGCGACGCGATCCCGCATATCGCGCCGATCGACGATCATGTCCACCGCACCGTGTTCGACCAGAAACTCGCTGCGCTGAAATCCCTCCGGTAACGTCTCGCGTACCGTTTGCTCGATAACGCGTGGACCCGCAAAACCGATCAGGGCGTTGGGCTCGGCCACGTTGACATCACCGAGCATAGCCAGACTGGCCGAGACGCCGCCCATGGTCGGGTCGGTCATCACCGAGATGAAAGGCAGACCATGCCGACTCAGACATGCCAAGGCCGCACTGGTCTTGGCCATTTGCATCAACGAGAACAATGCCTCCTGCATGCGTGCCCCGCCACTAGCGGAAAAACACACCAGGGGAATACCGTGTTCCAGCGCCGTATCCACACCACGGACAAAACGCTCGCCGACCACAGAGCCCATCGAGCCGCCCATGAAGCGAAACTCAAAGGCCCCCGCCACCAGCGCTACACCCTTGACCTGCCCCATCATCACGACCAGGGCATCGTTCTCGCCAGTGGCCTTCTGGGCCTGGACAAGCCGTTCGCGGTATTTTCTGCTGTCCCGGAATTTGAGCACATCCAGAGGCTGCAGGCCTGCGCCGATCTCTACCCGCGGCGCCTCATCAAGGAAGCCCTCCAGACGACGGCGTGCGCTGACGCGCATGTGATGATCGCACTTGGGACAGACATCAAGGTTGCGGTCCAGCTCCGCACGGTAGAGGACCGCATTGCAGGCGGGACACTTGGCCCACAGACCTTCGGGCACTGTCTTCTTGGCACCACCATCGGTGCGGATACGGCTCGGCAACAGTTTGTTCAGCCAGCTCATGGCATTCGGTTTCCTGTCATTGTCGTTGCTGTCGGCAGGGTCTGTGCATCCATCGATGCACGCATGGCACCCAGTATCCCGGCCAGGGCGCCCGGTATGGCCTGCGGCTCATCGGCCAGTTCACCTATCCGGCTCACCAGTGCGCTGCCAACAATGACCGCATCGCAGACCTGCGCCACGGCGGCCGCCGTCTGCGGGTCCTTGATGCCGAAACCGGTGCCTACCGGCAGACCGGTGTGTGCACGAATTGCTGAAATGTGTCCTGCCACATCATTGACATCCAGGTGGGCGGCACCAGTGACCCCTTTGACGGACACGTAATAGACGAAACCGCTGGCAACCTCAGTGATGATGCTAATCCGGGCCTCACTGGAGGTCGGTGCGACCAGAAAGATGGGGTCCAGCCCGACACCGCGCAATGCGCCCAGGAGATCGGCCCCCTCCTCCGGCGGAATATCGACCGTCAGTACGCCGTCCACACCGGCCTCGGCCGCCATCCGGGCAAAGTGCTCATAGCCCATGACCTCAACCGGATTGAGGTAACCCATCAACACCACTGGGGTTGCCGTGTCCTGGCGGCGAAACGCGACCACCATCTCCAGCACCTGGTGCAGGTTGACATGGTGGCGCAGTGCCCGTTCATGGGCATGCTGGATCACCGGACCGTCCGCCATCGGATCGGAGAACGGTACCCCCAGTTCGATGATATCGGCACCGGCCTCGACCAACGCATGCATCAGCACGACAGTGACCTGCGGGTTCGGATCCCCCGCCGTGATATAGGGCACCAGCGCCCTGTGGCCCTGGTCGCGTAATTGTGCAAATCTATTCTCGATACGACTCATAAATGCCTTCCGAATCCGGCGCACTGCACCGCTTATATCGTGATCCCTTCGCGTGTCGCAACGGTATGGATATCCTTGTCACCACGACCGGACAGATTGGCGATGACGATGGCATCCTGCGCCAGGGTCGGGGCCAGTTTGCGCACATAGGCCAGGGCATGACTGGATTCCAGCGCGGGCATGATGCCCTCGATGCGGGTCAGTGCGTGGAAGGCGTCCAGGGCCTCGTCATCGGTCACCGCGACATAATGGGCACGGCCGCTATCCTTGAGCCAGGCGTGTTCCGGACCCACCCCGGGATAATCCAGTCCGGCGGAGATAGAATGCGTCTCGATAATCTGGCCATCGCGGTCCTCCATCAGATAGGTCCGGTTGCCGTGCAACACACCGGGGCGACCGGCACACAGCGGTGCGGCATGCCGGCCAGTGTCGAGCCCGTCACCCGCGGCCTCGACACCGTAGATCTGCACCGTCTCATCTGCCAGGAACGGGTGGAACAAACCGATGGCATTGGAGCCTCCCCCTACGCAGGCCACCAGGGCGTTGGGCAGGCGGGCGGTCTGGGCCAGACACTGTTCGCGTGCCTCGCGCCCAATGATCGCCTGGAACTCACGCACCATAAGCGGATACGGATGTGGTCCGGCCACAGTACCGATGATGTAGAAGGTATCATCGACGTGGGTCACCCAGTCGCGCATTGCCTCATTCAGGGCGTCCTTGAGGGTGCGCGAACCGGACTCGACGGCGACCACCTCGGCGCCCAGCAGACGCATGCGATAGACATTGATGGCCTGGCGCCGGATATCCTCCGCCCCCATGTAGACCACGCACTGCATACCCAGTCGGGCGGCCACCGTGGCGCTGGCGACACCGTGCTGACCAGCCCCGGTCTCGGCAATGATCCGTGTCTTGCCCATGCGTCTGGCCAACAGGGCCTGGCCAACGGTGTTATTGATCTTGTGTGCGCCCGTGTGATTGAGGTCCTCACGCTTGAGGTAGACCTGCGCGCCACCGAGCACCTCACTCCAGCGCCGGGCATGGTAGAGCGGCGTGGGGCGCCCCACGTACTGGTGCAGTTCCTCATCGAGTTCGGTGAGAAACGCCGGGTCCTGCATGGCGTATTCATACGCCTCGCGCAGTTCTATGAGCGGTCCCATCAGCGTCTCGGCGACAAACATCCCACCATAGGGGCCAAAGTGGCCGTGCGCATCCGGCATCGGCTGCCCGGCATCGGCAGGAACAGGTTCAGCGGGTTCAGACACGGTCATTTTTCGTCCCAATCACGCGTTGATCACTCCAGTGCATGGTGTATTTACCGGCTACCCGGAGAGAGCATGGCGCCTCTCAGGCAGCAGTCACATTCTCGATAAACGCGGCGACGCGCGCGGCATCCTTGATGCCCTTGCCCCTCTCGACCCCACTGCTCACATCCACCGCGTAGGGACGGGTGCGCCGCACCGCCTCGGCCACGTTCTCCGGTGTCAGGCCGCCGGCAAGAATCAGCGGCACGGGCAACCGCGCAGGGATGCGCGACCAGTCGAAGGTCTGGCCGGTGCCACCCCGCACCGTCGGTGTCGCTGGATCATAGGCATCGAGCAACACCCCTACCGCCTCTGGATAGGTCTGTGCATAGGCGCGTACATCGGTCCCCTCGCGCATGCGCAACGCCTTGATATAGGCGCGCCCGAAACCACCGCACTCGCTCGGACACTCATTGCCATGGAACTGAAGCAGGTCCAGGGGGACCTGTTCGAGCACTGCACGGATGGCCGCCTCGGTGGCATCTACAAACAGACCCACGACACTGACAAACGGCGGCAATGCCGCGATAACAGCGAGGGCCTGCGCGATACTTACCGCGCGCGGACTGGGAGCGTGGAATACCAGGCCAATTGCATCGGCACCCGCCCGCGCCGCCGCTACCGCATCCTGCGGGCGGGTAATGCCACAAATCTTGACCCGTGTGCGCATCGTTCGCCCCAAAGGG
The DNA here is from genome assembly GCA_964561765.1 of uncultured Chromatiales bacterium. Lineage (GTDB taxonomy): Bacteria > Pseudomonadota > Gammaproteobacteria > DATFLL01 > DATFLL01 > CAZLQI01. The sequence continues at coordinate 50,861 of CAZLQI010000002.1, read as the reverse complement.
GCTCAGGTTACCAGACCGCCGAGGTTGGTGAAAGGCGCGGGATTTCAAACTCACTGGGGTAGTCGACCCGCATGAGATACAAACCCTGCGGCGGGGCCATTACTCCCCCCAGAGTGCGATCGCGACAATCCAGGACCGTGCGCGCCCATTCCGGCGGCTGCTCCCCCGCTCCGATGGCCATCAGCACGCCGGCAATATTGCGGACCATGTGATGCAAAAAGGCATTGGCCTGCAGATCGAGTATCACCAACTCGTCACGACGTCGGACATCCAGTCGGTAGAGCGTGCGCACCGGGCTCTTGGCCTGACAGGCCAGGGCCCGGTAGGAAGAAAAATCATGTTCACCAAGCAGATAACGCGCGGCCTCCTGCATCCGTTGTGCATCGAGGGGACGGTATACCCAAGCCACCCGCCATCGCTGAAAGCTCGGGCGGATGGCCCGATTGTAAATTACATAACGATAATGGCGGCGGCGAGCCATAAAACGGGCATGAAAGGCCTCGCTGACTGGTTTCATCCACACCACGCTGACCGAACCGGGCAGATTTGCGTTAGCACCGAAGATCCAGCCACGTTCACTACGCTCGGCCTCGGTATCAAAATGCACCACCTGCCCGAGTGCATGCACGCCGGTATCGGTGCGCCCCGCACAGACGATCCGCAGGGGATGATTCGCCACTGTTGAGAGCGCTGCCTCCACACTGTCCTGGACACCGCTCCCCGAGGATTGGGACTGCCAACCGTGAAAGGGGTGGCCATCATATTCAATACCCAGTGCAATGCGCATCACACAGCCACTTTGCAATCACACGGTTCGAGGAGGAAAAAGCATAGCAGCTCCAGAGTGCCGCGTGGTGCATGGTGTGCTGCGCACGAATCACTAAAACGTGATGTCTGGTGTGGCCAGGGCCGGTGTAGTACCCGAAAGGTAGCAACCGGGGTCAGTATCATGCGCAGCGCCAACTGTTCTGGTGCCAAGCCGCGCCAACACAACACCAGGGCCGACCAGTACGCCGCGGCGAGCCGCGTCTACAAGGCACAACCCGGTGCAAACCCGGCCGGTCCCTCCCGGAGGAAGAACTCGGCAAAGATTAAGAAGGCAGGCTGAGCGGATGACCGGGTGCAGCCCGGTTATAGGTGACAGCTCGCCACTCACGCTGCCGCTTGCAGACTCAGACACCCAGGACCTGGTGGACTGCGTCGCGGGTGCCGCGCTCATCGCTCAGCCGATCTGGGAGATCAGCGCCTGGGCTTCCTGCTTCTGGCCATCACTGCCTTCGTCGACGACCTCATCCAGAATACTGCGTGCACCGTCTGGATCACCCATTTCAATATAGGCACGGGCCAGATCGAGCTTGGTACCCACCTCATCGAGGTCATCCGGTATATCCAGACTGGCGGCATCACCGGCCTCGATATCGAAATCCATCGCCTCGGGTGCCTTGGCACTGGCGCCCGCACTCAACTCGACTTCAGTATCGTCTTCACGCAAGGCCGAGGGCGTTTCCATGTCTATCCGGGTATCATCCTCGCGCGATGCGGATGCCGGGCCAGGCGCTGTGGCTGGTCCATCTAAATCCAGCCCACCCAGGTCAAAATCAAGCCCCGACTCTTCCGGCTCCACCATGCTGACTGGCTCCTCCTCGGAGTGGAACTCAAGTGAGAATTCATCGTCTGTGCCCTTTTCGGCCCGTGTTGGTGTCACCGCTGCGGCTTGTTCGACCTGCGGTTCGGTGAAATCGAGATTGAAATCAGCCCCCTCATCAGGTTTCTCCGCTTCGGGCTTCTTCGCCTCGACTGCGGCCGGTATCGGTGTTTCTTCGAGATCCAGGTTGAAATCCAGATCAGCGCCCGGCCCTGATTGCACCGCAGCGTCATCGAGATCAAGGTCAAAACCAAGGTCCTCTCCGCTGTCTCCGGTTGGTGCTTGTGCATCCGTTTTGTTCTGAAAATCCTCGTTCTGGAACATTCCGGTATTCAGACCAATATCCATGACTTCATCCTTGGACAGGGTCGTGGGGCTCGTGCCCACGACCGCTGCGCCCGTCACTGACGGCGAAGCTGAACCGGAGAACATCGGATTGCCCGGTGCCAACTCGGTCCCCATGTCCACCACTTTTTTCCACTCTGGTGCATCCGGATCACCGATCTCGGCATAGAGATCCTCTGCCACTGCCTCGAAACCGGCACGGTTCTTGTTGGCATAATGCACCTCAAGCAGCTTGAGTTTGAGATCCTTACGCTTGGGATCCTGCTTCAATGCCTCGCCAAGCAACTCTTCGGCCTGCTGATAGCGACCATAGGCCACATAGACATCAGCCTCGGTCAGGGGATCGACCTCGTTGTCCTCCTGAATCGCATTGACACCGCTCACGGCGAAGTCACTCAGGAATGATGACTCGTCCCCATTCTTGCCCTCGGTGGCGGAACCCTGTTCGGCAACATTCGCCTCGCCGGTCAGGATGCTTTCCTGAAAGCCATCGCCCTTCTTTCGCCGGCGCACGACGATCAGCAGCAATATCAGAATCAACAGTATCGCTGCAGCTGCGGCAAGCAACAACGGGCTGGCCAGCAGAATGGTCAGAAAACCACTGGCTGTTGCCAGTGCGAACTGCCACCAGGACTTGGCGGGGGCGATCGACGCAGGCCGGGGTGGCGCAACGGCTGTTGACGACGGGGCAACCTGCGGTGTTTCGGTCTGTGCCGCACCCGCCTCCCCGGCAGAAGACGAAACTGCCGAGGTATTCTGCGCGGTCATGGGCACAGCAGTCGCTTTCGTGGGTACCGCCACACTCTCAGTCGGTGCCACAACGGACGTCTTGCCTGCAGGCTCAACCAGTGGTGTGACCGAGGTGGTCACTGCCGTCGTGGAGGGCGTTACCGCGTGCGGAGTCGGTTCACCCTGCTTGCGCATCTGTTCCTGCAGGGTAGCGAGTTCATCGTTCTTTAAGGCGATGAGTCGCTGCATATTAGCGATTTGCGACTCAAGTTGCTTCAATCTGCCGGTCACCTCGGCGTTTTTGCGCTTCTCGGTCACGGCAGCCTCAATGGCAAGACTAAGCTGCTTGCGCGCAGCCTCGATACTCTTGATCTTGTCTACCGATGTGGTGCTCGCCTGCCCATTGCCCACCGATTCACCCTTGCCTTCGGGCACCAGCAGTTCCAGTTTGCCGCTCTCGGCTGCCGATTTTCCGGGAGCCGGCGCTGCGGTCATCTTGTGCGTGGTGACCAGAGGCTGTTTTCCCGCCGCACGGGCAACGCGTTGCCGATAGGCCTCCCAATCCTGAGTCTGTATCCTGAACTCGTGGGCCGCCTCCCGCTTGCTCATCGCATTCAACAGGGCTGGATTTTCGATACGCAGCACATACCCGGCCTTCAGACGATTGACATTATCCTGTTCAAAAGCCTGCGGGTTGCTTTTCAGGAGTGCCATCATCATCTGGTAGATGCTAACCGCTTCGTCCGGACGCATCTTCTGGGCGATGTCCCACAGCTTGTCGCCCTTGCGGGTGATATGGGTCACCATCACCGTACCCGTGGCGGCGGGCGCCATCGCTGGCCCCCCCCCACCGATGGGTATATAAGGGAACAAGCCGCGGTGCTCATCACTCCGGGCCACCCGTTCAAGCGGGCTCACCGGGGGCTGGGTAACTGTCGGCGGTTTGGCAACCGCTGGAGGCACCGGCGGGACAGGTTTCACCGGAGCAACAGCCGGTGCTGGTGCGGGCCTCGGCATCGGGGTGGGAGCAGGACGTACAGTGGCGACAGGTGGCTGCACGACCGGAGTCTGCACGATGGCATGCCTCTCCTTGCGGAAAAGACTCGGTGGGTCCAGCAACATCGTGTATTCACGCAGCATACGACCGGTAGGCCAGGTCAACTGCAACAGAAAATCGAGATAGGGTTCACGGATGGGTTGGGGAGATGAGACGTGGATGTAGTACTGGCCGCCGGCACGCTGCTTGATGGCAAACTTCAACGACATCAGTACCGGTGGCTTGTCGATGCCGGCACGGCTGAATGCCTGGTAAGGGGCCATCCGTACCTTGAGATTACTGATATCCCGTGGCGAAGGCGAGATAATGCCAATATCGGCATCCAGTTTCTGGCCGAGTGCCGAGTGCAGCGTGATATTCTCAAAGCCCAGGGCAAACGCAGCCATGGGGGACAACATGCCCAATGTTACCAGCACGATAAACAGTTTGCGCACCATCCTCACTCCCTACCTAAAAGTGTCGCCGCGCGACTTGCCCTGTGATACAGACCCGTTCAGTAAATCAACTTCTTTCACGGGGACTTGAGTCAATTTATCTCGAATGCTCTTTATAAGTTTGCACTAACTATAGCTTATAAATAGTCTTTTACCAAAATTTCCGCAATTTGGACACTGTTTAATGCGGCTCCCTTCCTGACATTGTCGGCCACGACCCACAAATTGAGGCCCTGCGGATGCGAGATATCATCGCGAATTCGACCCACAAAGACCGCATCCTTACCCGCCCCCTCGGTTACCGCCGTCGGATAACCGCCGTCTTCGCGCCGGTCCAGCACGGTGATACCAGGCGCCCTGGTCAACAACGCGCGGGCCTGTTCGGCACTGATCTTCTCGCGGGTTTCGATGTGCACGGCCTCAGAATGTCCGTAAAACACCGGCACGCGCACCGCGGTCGGGTTCACCAGGATACTTTCGTCCTCGAAAATCTTGCGGGTCTCCCAGACCATTTTCATTTCTTCCTTGGTATAGCCGTTGTCCTGGAAGACATCGATCTGTGGCAGGACATTGAAGGCAATCTGCTTCGGGTAGACCTCGCAGTTGATCTGCTTGATGTTGAGCAGACCGGCCGTCTGCCCGGCGAGTTCCTCGATGGCCCTCTTTCCCGTGCCAGAAACGGCTTGATATGTCGCCACATTGATGCGCTCGATACCCACTGCATCGTAAATCGGCTTCAGGGCCACCAGCATCTGTATGGTCGAGCAATTGGGGTTGGCAATGATGCCGCGATGGGTGTGACGGGCAATGGCATGGGCGTTCACCTCAGGGATCACCAACGGGATGTCGTCGTCGTAGCGAAAATGCGCCGTGTTGTCGACCACCACACAACCGGCAGCGGCCGCCTTCGGGGCAAACTCGGCAGAGACCGCACCACCGGCAGAGAACAGGCCAATTTGCACCTTGGAAAAATCAAACTCGGCGAGGTCGGCCACGGTGTAGTATTTGCCCTTGAATCCGACCTTGCTACCGGCCGAGCGACTACTGGCCAGGGGGTAGACCGTGCCCACAGGGAAATCGCGTTCTTCCAGAATGGACAACATAGTCTCGCCCACGGCGCCCGTTGCGCCAACGACCGCTACATCAAAGGTCTTGCTCATGAGAATCCTCTTTCAACACATCGTGAGTACTGTAATGGCCTGCGACCCTGGCGTGCGCCGCCGTCTGTCATCCGGATCACCACCGCCATGGGTGACAAACTAAGTTAAGGGATAGGCATACCGGGTCACTGAACCGCCAAGGTGCCTACCTTGGCATATTGTCACCCTATTGTCCTGTTCAGCCAATGAATCAGCCGCATTTGACCCGATCCGGACCGTTCAAACCACAGGGTATAAAACGCACCGCCCATTCTCGATTACGGACCCGGTGCAACACATCAGGCGCATTGCGCCAGCGCGGCGATGACGGCATCGCCCATCTGCGACGTCCCCACACACGTAGTACCCGCAGCGTGGATATCCGCCGTGCGCAAGCCCTGGTCCAGCACCCGCGCCACTGCCGCCTCGATACGCGCAGCCAGTGCGGCCTCATCCAGCGAGTAACGCAACATCATGGCCACCGAGAGGATCGTGGCCAGCGGATTGGCCACACCCTGACCGGCAATGTCCGGTGCCGAACCATGGATGGGCTCATACATGCCCTTGCCCTGTTCATCGAGCGAGGCGGAGGGCAGCATGCCGATGGAACCGGTCAGCATGGCCGCACAGTCGGAAAGAATATCACCAAACATGTTGCCGGTAACCATGACATCGAACTGCTTGGGCGCGCGCACCAGTTGCATGGCAGCATTGTCGACGTACATGTGGCTAAGTGCCACCTCGGGATAGTCGCGGGAGAGATCTTCCATCACTTCGCGCCACAGTTCAGTGGACTCCAATACATTGGCCTTGTCGATCGAACACACCCGGCGATCGCGCTTCATGGCGATGTCGAAGGCAGCCTTGCCGATGCGCCGGATCTCCGACTCGCTGTAGACCAGAGTGTTGAAGCCCTGGCGTTGCCCATCATCAAGGGTGCGCACGCCGCGGGGCTGGCCAAAATAGATCCCGCCGGTCAGCTCGCGCACGATCATCATGTCCAACCCCACGACCAGCTCCGATTTGAGACTCGAGGCATCGGCCAGCTGTGGATAGAGCAGCGCCGGGCGCAGATTAGCGAACAGGTCCAGACTGGCACGCAAGCCCAGCAGCCCCTTTTCCGGGCGCAAGGCGATCTCCAACGATTCCCACTTGTAACCACCCACTGCACCCAGCAACACGGCATCGGCCTCGCTGGCCAGCGACAATGTCGCCTCGGGCAGGGGCGTACCGGTGGCGTCATAGGCGCTGCCACCGACCAACCCTTGCTCCAGTTCCAGTGCCAAACCGGCCTCGCGGCGCAGCCACTCCAGTACCTTGATTGCCTCGGCCACGATCTCCTGCCCGATACCATCACCGGGTAATACCAACACCTTCTTCATCATGCACCTGCACCTCTGTTCATCGTTACATCGCCCGCTGCGGGAGTACGTCTGGTCTGGCCGTGGCCACCGCCCGCTATCAGCGGACCCGCACCTTACACCTAGCGCCCGGCAGCAAACAGCCAGGGAGCCTCGCTGCGACGGCGTGCCTCATAGGCACGGATATCATCACCATGTTGCAGGGTCAGATCAATGTCGTCCAGACCATTGAGCAGACGATGCTTGCGAAAAGCATCGATATCGAACGCCAGGCTCACCCCATCAGGGCGCATGAGCGTCTGGGCCTTGAGGTTGACCTCAAGCCGGTAGCCCGGCGTCGCCGCCACGGTCTTGAACAGCGCGTCCACGCGCACCTCATCAAGCATGATAACCAGAATGCCGTTTTTGAAACAGTTATTGAAAAAAATGTCGGCAAAACTCGGTGCAATCACCACCCGGAAGCCGTAATCGAGCAACGCCCAGGGCGCATGTTCGCGTGAGGAACCGCAACCGAAGTTCTTGCGCGCGAGCAGGATCTGCGCGCCCTCATAACGTGTCTGGTTGAGCACGAAATCCGGATTGAGCACACGCGTGCTGTTATCCATACCGGGCTCGCCATGGTCCAGATAACGCCACTCGTCGAACAGATTCGGACCGAAACCGGTACGCTTGATCGACTTTAAAAACTGTTTGGGAATGATGGCATCAGTGTCCACATTGGGGCGGTCCATCGGTGCGACCAGGCTGTTCAGTGTTGTAAATTTTTCCATTCTTGATTCCTCACGTTCTTTAACCTCCAGGCATACGGTGTTTTCATCACGCGCCGCTACAGCTCACGCACATCCGTAAAGTGACCGGTGACAGCGACAGCGGCAGCCATCGCCGGGCTAACCAGATGGGTACGCCCATCCTGACCTTGACGACCCTCGAAATTGCGGTTAGAGGTCGAGGCGCAACGCTCACCTGGCTCCAGGCGATCCGCGTTCATGGCAAGACACATCGAGCACCCCGGATCCCGCCACTCGAAACCGGCTTCGATAAAGATACGATCCAGCCCCTCCTCCTCGGCTTGGCGTTTCACCAGTCCCGAACCCGGCACGATCATGGCCAATTTAATAGAGTCTGCCACCTTGCGCCCACGGGCCACGGCCGCCGCCGAGCGCAAGTCTTCGATACGTGAATTGGTACACGAACCGATGAAGACCTTATCCGGCGCGATAGTGTTGATCGGCATGCCCGCCTCCAGGCCCATGTACTTGAGCGCGGCGCGTATGCCATCACGCTTGACCGGATCACGCTCGCTGTTCGGATCAGGCACCGCACCAGTGATGTCGGCCACCATCTCCGGTGATGTACCCCAACTCACCTGAGGCGCAATGACGGCGGCATCGAATTCCACGACCTGATCGAAGTGTGCATCGTCATCGCTGTGTAGATCCTGCCAGGCCGCCTCGGCCTGCACCCACTGCGCCTCCTTCGGTGCATAGGGGCGTCCCCGCACGTACTCGATGGTCTTGTCATCGACCGCCACCATGCCGGCGCGTGCGCCGGCCTCGATGGCCATATTGCACACCGTCATACGCCCCTCGATGGACAGGGCCACGATGGCATCACCACCGAATTCGATAGCGTAACCGGTGCCACCCGCCGTACCCATGCGACCGATGATGGCCAACACGATGTCCTTGGCCACCACCCCGGGACCGACCTGCCCATTGACCCGGATGAGCATGCTGCGCGACTTCTTCTGCACCAGGCACTGGGTGGCCAGGACATGCTCCACCTCGGAGGTGCCGATACCAAAGGCCAGGGCACCGAAGGCACCGTGAGTGGAGGTATGGGAATCACCGCAAACCACGGTCATGCCGGGCAGGGTCGCGCCTTGCTCAGGGCCAATGACGTGCACAATGCCCTGGCGCGGATCTTCCATGCAGAATTCGGTGATACCAAACTCCCGACAATTGTCATCCAGCGTCTCGACCTGCAGGCGCGAGATCGGGTCTGCTATCCCGGCTTGGCGATCGATGGTCGGTACATTGTGATCCGGCGTGGCCAGGTTGGCATCGACCCGCCAGGGGTGCCGCCCGGCAAGGCGCAAACCATCAAAGGCCTGCGGCGAGGTCACCTCATGCACCAGATGACGATCTATATAGAGGAGTGCGGTATCTTCCGCCTCCACACGCACCACATGCACATCCCAAAGCTTGTCGTAGAGCGTCTTTCCTGCCATCGCTGCGGTCTCCAATCTCAATGTTGTACCCGTTTCAGACATGCTAACAGGACCGTAATATTACTCAAATTCATATTTTTCATATAATCTATAACTAATAGTATTAGATACGAGACACACCCCATGGATATTGCCAGCCTGCAGGCCTTCATCACCGTCGCAGAACACCACTCCTTCTCCCTGGCTGCGGAGGCGCTGTTTCTGACCCAACCGGCGGTGAGCAAGCGCATCGCCCACCTGGAACACTCATTGGACACTTCGCTGTTCGACCGCCTCGGCCGCCAGACTCTGCTGACCGAGGCCGGACGCGCCCTGCTGCCACGGGCGCAGGCGATCCTGGCACAACTGGAGGACAGCCGCCGTGCCATACGTAATCTGACGTCACAGGTCGGTGGGCGCATGAGTATCGGCACCAGTCACCATATCGGCCTGCACCGCCTGCCGACGGTGTTACGTCGCTACACGCGCGCCTACCCGGATGTCGAACTCGACCTGCACTTCATGGACTCGGAGGCGGCCTGCCTGAGCGTGGAACAAGGCCGACTCGAGCTGGGGATCGTCACCCTGCCGCTGGTCGTGCCTGACACCCTGGAGGCCCGGCGTATCTGGCCCGACCCCCTGTTACTGGTTGCCAGCGCCGATCATCGTCTGCTCCAGAACCGGCAGACCACGCAGGTCGATGTGGCCACACTGGCGGACTGGCCTGCGATCCTCCCTGCCCGGGGCACCTATACCCGTGAGGTCATGGAACGCGCGTTCGCGCCGATGCACCTGCAGGTGCGGATGTCGACTCATTATCTGGAAACCATCAAAATGCTGGTCAGTATCGGGTTGGGCTGGGGTATCCTGCCTGCGACCATGCTCGACGACAAACTCGTACAGATACATGTGCCGGGACTGCACCTGATACGCGAACTCGGTGTGGTGCGCCACCGCGCACGCACCCTGTCCAATGCGGCCCGCAGCCTGCTTACCCTGTTACAAGACGAGAACCGGGAAACAGATCGCCTCCTGACCTAATGCACCAAAATCTGCTTGGATAGCAGGACAGGATCAGGTCGCGGCGGCCTGCGTACGCGACGGCAGATAGCGCCAGACCAACCCCCAGGCCAGCAGATTAAGTAGCGCGGCAATCCCGAATACCGGGCCGGGACCCAGACTGTCCCAACCCAATCCGGCGTAATAACTGCCCAGCGCACCGCCAGCGCCGAAACTCACGCTGCTGTACAGCGCCTGACCCTTGCCCTGATGGCGGCCGGTGAAATACTGGTTAATCAGCTGGATCGCCACCGCATGATAGACCCCGAAACTGGCGGCGTGCAGCAGTTGCGCGAACACCAGCACCGACAGATGCTCCACCTGAGTGCCGATCAACACCCAGCGCAGGGCGGCCAGCAGCAGGCTAGCCTGCAACAGACGTCCAACCCCGAAACGCGGCACCCAGCGGTGCATCACCATGAACACCCCAACCTCGGCGAGCACCCCCAGTGCCCACAGCATACCGATCAGCCCCGAGGTATAACCGTGTGCTTTCAGGTAGATCGTATAGAAGGTGTAGTACGGTCCATAGCTGGCCTGCATGAGGAAACACACCACCAGCAGGGCAGCCACCTCCGGGCGCAACAATACCTCACGCAGGGGCCGGGGGTCGGGCCGTGAGTGGCCGCTGGCCTGCTCGGGCACAAACAGACTGGCCAGCCAGATGCCGGCGAACAACATCAACAGGGCCCAGGGCAATACACCCACCCCCGTCCACTGTATGAGCAGACCGAGCAGGGTCACGGTGATGATGAAGCCTACCGAGCCCCAGAGCCGAACACTGCTGTAGCGGTGGGGTTCGGCCCCGAGGTGATTGAAGGTCGTGGCCTCGAACTGCGGCAGGGCCGCATTCCAGAAGAAGCTGAACAACAGCATGGTCGCGGCCAACCCGATGTAGCTGTGGCTGAAAAACACACCGAGAAAACTGACCACCGTGAAAAAAGCGCCCAGACGCACAGTGGTCATACGCCGACCTGTGTGGTCCGCCACCCAGCCCCACACATTGGGCGCGATGATCTTGGTCACCATGATCAAGGCCGTCAACTCACCGATGGCCAGGGCATCGAAGCCCTGCCCCTTCAGGTACAGACCCCAATAGGGGATCAGGGCACCGAGACTGGCGAAGTAAAACAGGTAGAAGGAGGATAGGCGCCAGTAGGGCGTGGCATCAGTGGACGGTGCGCGCGACGGGGCACTCATGCCTCGGTGCTGGCGGGGATCACCGGGGTCTCCGAGCGTACATCCAGATTCTGCGCACGGTGGCGCAGCATGTGATCCATGAGCACGATTGCGAGCATGGCCTCGGCAATCGGGGTGGCACGGATGCCTACACAGGGATCATGGCGCCCATGGGTCACCACCTCGACGGCTTCGCCCTTGAGATTAATGCTGCGCCCACTCAAGCGCAGGCTGGAGGTTGGCTTAAGTGCCAGGCTGACCAGGATATCCTGACCGCTGGAGATCCCGCCCAACACGCCACCGGCACGATTGCTGAGAAAACCATCGGGCGTAATCTCGTCGCGGTGTGCGCTACCCTTTTGTTCGACACAGGCGAAACCGGCCCCGATCTCCACCCCCTTGACCGCATTGATACTCATCATGGCATGGGCGATATCGGCATCGAGGCGGTCGAAGATCGGTTCACCCAATCCCGGTGACACACCGTTGGCCACCACGTTGATGCGTGCCCCAATGGAATCACCCTCCTTGCGCAGGGCATCCATGTAGGCCTCCAGCTCAGCCACCTTGTCCGGATCGGGAAAAAAGAAGGGGTTGGCCTCCACCGCCGCCCAGTCGAAACACGCGGGTGTGATGGGCCCGAGTTGGGCCATATAGCCCCGAATGGCGATGCCATAACGCTCGCCAAGGTATTTCTTGGCAATGCCACCGGCGGCCACCCGCATGGCCGTCTCTCGGGCCGAGGAGCGCCCACCGCCCCGGTAGTCGCGAAAACCGTATTTCTGTTGATAGGTATAATCGGCATGTCCCGGTCGGAACCGATCCATGATATTGGTGTAATCCTTCGAGCGCTGATCGGTATTGTAAATAATCAGGGCAATAGGGGTCCCTGTCGTGCACCCCTCGAATACGCCCGAGAGGATCTGCACCTCGTCCGGCTCGCGCCGTTGTGTGGTGTGACGCGTCTTGCCCGGGCGACGACGCTCCAGATCGGCCTGTAGATCCTCGGTGCTCAGGGCCATGCCCGGCGGGCAGCCGTCGACGATGCAGCCGATGGCCGGCCCGTGACTTTCGCCAAACGAGGTGACTGTAAAGAGTTTGCCTATGCTGTTTCCTGACATGGTCGCCCATTGTACCGGCTAAACGGTATGGCGTCGCGCCCACTCTGCCGCACCTGGTGATGTCAGCAGGAGAGAAGAAAAATCACCCCCGGCAAGATCAGGTTTATCAGGTGAGCACCTCAAAGGCGACCTAAAACCATCCATCGCCCAAGATAGCGCTAGCAGAACAGTGCGACATCTTGTTACACACGAACTTGTGTCGTACGCTATTGCGTACATGTACGCGAATGAGGTTTATTACCATGAGTGGAAAGCACTTAGCTACACCGCCCTTAGACTCTAGTCAAAACCATGGAAAAAGTGTGCAATGATCACGAACCTAATTATTATTACACGAAAAAGTGAAGATTCTGTTGTAATGCTTTCTCTTGAAGATTATGAATCTCTCGAAGAGACCACCTATCTACTACGCAGCCCTAAAAACGTTAAACGGCTCTTTGAATCCATTTCCCAACTTGAAGCAGGCAAAGGCGTCGAAAAGGACCTGGACGAGCGAAACTCATATTCTCGGAGCATGCCTGGAATGACTACCTTTACTGGCAGAAAATGACTCTCAAGGCATGGATTAAAAACGACGGCCAGGCATTCAACCACGCACTCGAACCCCCCCCCCTCAGCGATGAGCAGAGCGTCGAGTACACTGAGGATGATTTGATCCTGATAGCCACTGTACACGAAACCATCGAATCAAGATGATGGATACTCGGCATGGGTGAGAGAATCGAAGTCCTGTAGCCTCAAAGCCTTCGTGAAGAAATCCGCACACAATCACTGAGACCTGTAAATACTATGAATATGAAACGACATGAAATATACGTGTATAAATACGATGATCTGGCATTCAACGATATCGAGATCGACGAAGAAATTCTCGATGTACCCGAATCCCTGCGCCCGGCACCGGAAATGCAAGCTCGCTTCCTGCGCAACTGCGAGAAACTTGGCATGCTGATTCGCGTTACCCTGCACTGAAAATCCAAACAGGAAAATTCATGCTCCATCTCCATCGCGGTAACCGACTCGATACTCTGGCCCACATCTACACGGACTCTTTCCGGAATAATGACATATCCCCGCTGGTCTCACGCCCCGTCCTGGTCGAGAACCCATCGCTGGGGCGTTGGCTGAAAAACCGTATCTGCCTGCACGACGGTGTGGTTTGCCTGACGGAAACCGAATTGCCGGCAGCCTGGCTGTGGCGACAAGCCCACCTGTCCCTGTCCATGCCAAAATGTGAAGACCCGCTAAACCGTGAACGTCTGCCATGGCGTATCTTTGCCGCTCTGGACAAGGGTGCATCCTTCTGGACGCATCCCGGGCTGGATGAAATTTCAAATTACCTGGCCGATACAAATGTTCTGAAACGCTGGCAGCTGGCCGGGCGCATTGCCGATGCCTTTGACCGTTATCAGTACTACCGACCTGACAGCATACGCGACTGGTCTGTCGGGGAGGAAAACCACTGGCAGGCTCATCTGTGGCGCAGCATCACTGAGGATATCGACATCCATCGTGTCGCGCTTATGGATGCTTTTCTGGAAAAACTCAATGACGGCAAGGCTGAGAACCTGCCCACACGCATCGACCTGTTTGCCATTCACACCCTGCCACCTTTGCTGCTGCAGGCCCTTAACGCTATTGCGCAACACACGTCCATGCACCTCTGGCTACTGTCTCCAACCCCCGAATATTGGGCCGACCTGGCCGACCCCAAAAAATTGGCACGCAAAGGCCAAAAATCGCCCGATGAGCTTGCCTTGTGGCAGGCCGGCAATCCATTGCTGACCCAGTGGGGACGGCAAGGTCAAAGCTTCCAGGACCTGTTGCTCGATGACAACATCCAGCTACAGGAAGATTCAGAACACTTCGTCAGACCCAACGACGATTCACTGCTGCAACGAGTACAGGCCGATATCTATGATGCTGTGGCACCGGATGCTGGTGAAGAACCTGAAAACATCACCAACGAAACATCACCGGCCTCCATGCAGTTTCACATCTGCCACAGTGCCCTGCGCGAATGCCAAGTACTGCACGACAACCTGCTGCATTGCCTGCAGGCCGATACAAGCCTGCAGCCGGAAGACATTCTGGTACTGGTACCGGAGATCAGCCGTTACGCGCCCTATATTGAAGCCGTATTTGGCAGTATTGCTGATAACATACGTATACCCTACAACATCTCCGATGTGATTCAGGCGGACGAACACCCCTTAATCCAGGCATTTCTCGATCTGCTGAACCTGCCGGAAAGCCGTTTCACCCGCGCTGAAGTGCTGGGCCTGGCCAATATTCCCCAGGTGCACCAGCGTTTTGGCCTGGAAGAAACCGACATGGTCGAGCTAAGCGAGCTGTTCGACCAGTTACGCATATTCTGGGGGCTGGATGGAGATGACAAACAGCGCCTCAATCTGCCGGCAATAGACGAAAACACCTGGCACCAGGGTCTGGTTCGCATTATGGCCGGCTTTGCCATGGGCGATGAGAACCTGCTTGCCGGCAATCGAACCATTGCACCTGCCCCCCGCATTGACGCTGGCAGCGCGCAACGCGCAGCCCGCTTTTTCGATCTGCTCGATACCCTTAAACGTTGGGCCAGTCGTTTACGCCAGCCTGGCGATCCGGCTGAATGGGCAGAGCGCCTGGGCAGTCTGGTCGATGAAATGTTTGCCCGAACAGGTGATGACGATGAACGCCTGGAACACATACGCGAGGCCATCAGGGATCTCAAACAGGCCGAAGACGGTGGCGTAGAAACGCTCACACTGGACGTGATTCGCTACTGGCTTAACCAGACGCTGGGTACGCAAATCGAAAAAGGCCGCTTATACAGTGGCGGCATCACTTTCTGCGCGATGAAACCGCTGCGTGGCGTACCGTTTCGTGTTATCGCCCTGCTGGGCATGCAGGACACAGCCTACCCGCGTCGCAGCAATCGTAATGAATTTGATCGCATGAACGATGGCTGGCGCCAGGGTGATCCCGAACCCATACAGGAAGACCGTTACCTGTTCCTTGAAGTCCTGCTCGCTGCCCGCGACAGATTCATTATCAGCTATACCGGGCGCAATGCCAAAACCAACGACCCCCTGCAACCTTCGGTTCTGGTACAGGAGCTATTGGACTACCTTGACGACAGCTATCGCCTCGATGGATATACACCCGGAAAAAAACTGGTACGCGTCCACCCCCTGCATCCCTTTAGCCGGCACAATTTCACCATGAAAGCGCCAGCGAATACCCCACACAATAAATCCCCGGCAGCTACACCAATCCCGAGCTTTGATCATCGCTGGCTGCAAATAGCAAAAGCCATACACCAGCATCAACAGCCCCGCCCAGAAACCGGCTGGCCTGCCTATAGCCTCGATTTGCCAGAGAATTTTGAATACAGAGTAACGCCACAGGAACTGGCTGTTTTTTTCAAAAACCCGATAAAACAGTTTGTTAGTAAACGCCTGCGCCTGTACGAGCCGACTGATCTGGAGCTGGTAGAAGACGAACCGTTTCAGCTTGATGGTCTCGAACAATGGCAACTACGTGACCTGCTTATCCAGTCATGGTTACAGGAGAATACAGATGGCACTGCATGCCTGCTGGCTCATGCACGTGGTATGCTGCCACATGGCACCCAGGGTGGGGCGCTGTTTGCAAAAATTCAGGAAGAATTTGATACTATCAAAAAACAAAGCACTGAAAACAATATTACACCACCCCTGACCAATGAAATCATTGATATTGATCTGCACCTGAGTGCAGAAAAAAACTGCTGGCAACTCAGTGGCCGAATCTCCGGTGCCTATTCAAGACACGGCCTGTTGGAAATCACTGCCAGCAAATACTCACTAATAAAAATGCTGCCATTGTGGATAAAACACCTGTGTCTGCATGCCAGCGGGCATAACCCGGAAGGCATGGCACACTTTATTGGACTGGATGCCAATGCCGCGTTTGGCCCTGTGCCAAAAGATGAATCCAGAAAATACCTCGGTGAATTGCTCACCTTGTATGAAGCAGGACTTGAGATGCCACTGGCATTTCCTGTACGCACAGTAAGCGCGTTTATCGAAAAATTAGCCATAAAACAAAATCATGAAACTGCATTATCAACTGCACGAGACACCTGGCTAGGTGCATTTAATCGAACAGGCGACCGCGAAAATTACCATCATCGCATTATTTTACATGCTCACCAATGGCAACCGGACGACTCGATGGCGGATGTGGCGCATACCATCCTCGACCCTCTCACCATATATCTGAACAAAAAATCATGAGTAACGATACCCACGAACTCAATATCAAAGAGATTCAGCCCGGCCGTATTCACCTTATCGAGGCCAATGCAGGCACCGGAAAAACCTACGCCATTGCCAATCTCTTTCTGCGCTATATCCTCGAAGGCAGAAAAGTACAGCAGTTGCTTGTCGTTACCTTTGCCCGCGATGCTACCGATGAGTTGCGCGGGCGTATTCGTTCCCGGCTTGTCGAGGCCCGCAAAATGCTACAGCAGGGGCAGGCACCAGATAATGTCGATGATTTTTTTTCTTCTCTGCCAGATGCTTGGACAAAAGGTGAAAAAAGACAGCAGGCACTTAACAATCTCAAACTGGCACTGCTGGAAATCAACGAGGCGGCCATTTACACCATTCACGCCTTCTGCCAGAAAACACTGAGTGAAATGGCCTTTAGCAGCGGACAGACTTTTGACCTTGAACAGGCGGATGACGGTGACCTCAAGCGACGCGCGATGCAGGACTGGTGGCGTAAACGTACTTATGGGCTTGAAAATACCGAACTGGCAGTATTCCAAACCTTCTTACCCAACATTAAATGTCTCGAAAATTGCTTAAAAATATTACTGGGCTCACCCACTATTGAGCTTTATCCATCCCCAACATCTGATATAAAAACGTTACAGAAAAAATTTAAAGACACACTGAACAATCTCAAAAAATCATGGCGAGAGGAACACGCTACAGCCAGAGAATTATTGCTGGATGAAAAATTCCCATTAAATAGAAATCGTCACCAATATAAATCACTTGTAAAGCATTTGAACGCGCTGGATACCAGCTTGCTTCTCGCGTTTTCTGTCATTCCAAAAAAAGATAGCCTGAAAGCTATTTCAATATCTAACTTTACTTATACTAAATATGTCACCATCGAAGACAAATCACGCGTTGACAAGAAATCTTTTACCTACGCCGAAGAATTACGAGAACTACTTGACGGTTCTTCGGAGCAACTACTCCTGCATGAACTGGATGATGCGCACAAGTTTGTTCGTGACCAACTGAAATTAACCAAGCAACGCCTTGGACGGATTTCTTTCGATGACATGATCGAACGACTGCATCATGCACTGCTCAATAACGAGCAGACATCCCGCGTCTTTGCTGACCAACTGTGCCAACGACACCCGGTTATTATGGTGGATGAATTTCAGGACACCGATTCGTTGCAATACGCTATATTCAAACGTATCCACCAAGCTGATAGCGAGCATACTCTGATTCTCATTGGTGACCCAAAGCAGGCCATTTATGGTTTTCGCGGTGGCGATATCTTTACCTATATGCAGGCCTGCCACGAGGCGGATCAGTACTGGAACCTGTCGGTCAACTGGCGCTCTACTGAAGAAACTATACAGTCCATCAACACATTATTTTCCGGTTCAAACCCTTTTGCCTATACCGACATTCCATATAATCCTTCGCAATATCCGGAAGCTGGAAACAGCAAAGCGCAGCCTCTGATTATCGACGCTCAGGTACAAACTGCTCTGCGTATAGAAAACCTGCCGCTGATTGACGGAGAACGCATCGGCGACAAGGACACTACCGAAAGGCTGGTGCACATGTCGGTGGCCGGGCGCATTGCTGAACTGTTGCAACCCGGAAAGGCCAGGATTGGTGACAGACCGCTACAAGCTGCTGACATAGCTATTCTTGTCAGTGAGCATCAACAGGGCAAAGCCGTGCGTGAAGCACTGCTTAAACGCAGCGTGCGTGCGGTGACCGCAGGCAAGGACAGCATCTGGGAAACCACTGAAACACGGGGCCTGCAACGCCTGCTGGAAGCCGCCCTGTTACCCACCGACAGAAATCTGTTACGCCAGGCCATTGCCGAAGACATGCTCAATCTTCGCTATAATGAAATACACACTCTCATCACTGACACCCGCCGGTGGGGACGCTGGGTTAATCTGCTCGCCGAAACCGGCAATCGCTGGCGTAATTTCGGCTATATGTCTGGTTTTTATTATCTGCTGCAAGGGCTGTCAAAAGCACTTGAAACAGATGAGGCTACCGACTGGCTGGACCGCGTAGTCGACCCGGAGCGCACACTTACCAACCTGCTGCACCTTGCCGACCTTCTGCAAACGGCAAACCGCGAACACGCTACTGGCGAACAACTACTGGCATGGATGACACACCAAAAGAATGTTGCGTATAACGAAGATCTGGAACTGCGTCTGGAAAGTGACGAAAATCTGGTGAAGATTATCACTGTCCACAAAAGCAAAGGACTACAATACCCGGTGGTGTTTGTGCCTTATTTATGGAGTTGCAAAGACAAGAGGCGAGCCAATTCTCAGACAACATGGCACAAACAGGTCAACAACGGCTTCCGCCACCTGTATGCACCCGAAGGCTGTAAAGAAGGCTGTGCTCCAGAAGAGCACGAACGCCTGGCTGAAGATATTCGTAAAGTCTATGTCGCACTGACTCGCGCCGAATCTCACTGTCACCTGTTCATGGGCTCTGCCGGTAATGCAGCTGGTCGCACAGCCCTCTCCTGGCTGCTCTCTGCACAGGATATCGATCTCGAGCAGCACGCTTTTGAAATCAACAAAGACGATGTCTCAACAGAAGCGCTAAAAAATAAGGCACATATCGAGGTTGTACCTGCGGCAGAATACGATGGCAGTCTTCATGTGGTAGCAGCCACTGCGGGTCAGAACATGCTGCAAACGACCTCGTTCAAGCGCCGCCTGCGCATCAACTGGCGCGTCGGCTCCTTCTCGGCCATGACCCGCGACACCCACCAAACCACTCACGCACTGGCAGCGACCGGCAGCGAGCGCTTTGCCCTGCGTTATCCCGCTGGCGCCAATATCGGCAACTTTTTGCACGCCCTGCTCGAACACCTCGAACCTGAAACCGATTTGCAACCGCAGATTGAACAAATGACACCCTGGCTATTCCGGCGCTATGGCATCCTGGAGAATGAAATCGCACACGACCTTGGCGGATTGGGAAGCTGGATGCGTGATGTGCTCAATACGCCACTCGATAACAACAACCTGACCCTGGGTGGGCTTGATCACAATAAAGTCCTGCGTGAGCTGGACTTCGATCTTTCTACCGGTCTGGTTCAGGCAGACAGGATCAATGAACTGCTTGGCCATGACAGCGATGAAATAATGCCATTACAGTTCGATGATTTTCAAGGGATGCTTACCGGCGTAATTGATCTTGTATTCGAGCATAAAGGCAGATTTTACATTGCCGATTACAAAAGCAATCTGCTTGGCCGACGCCTTGAAGACTATACCCCCGACATTCTGAGCAGGGAAATCGCCAATCGTCGCTATGACCTGCAATATCTGATCTATACACTGGCGCTGCACCGGCATTTGCAACAGCGTATACCGGATTATGATTACCAACACCATTTCGGCGGCGTTTACTACCTGTTCCTGCGCGCCATGCGTCCACAAACAGGTAACGACTACGGCATTTACTTTACCCGACCCGATTACGCATTAATCAGGCGGCTGGACGAGGATATTTTCACGTTTAAACTGGAGAAAACCGCATGAACGTATCCGAAATACTACGCTCAGCTGAACTCTCGTCCCTGGCTCTGCACTTTGCTGGTTTCTGCGCAGAGTTGGACTGCAATGCGAATGAACTGGAGCTTATTACCGCCGCCATACTGGCCGAACGCGACACCCAGGGTGATACCTGTCTTGATATCAACACACTGAACGATGTGTCCCTCATCAAAGACAAGGACAATAAGTCGCTGAATAATATTCTCGATTTTACAAATTTATCGGCGACGCTAAACTGCGGTTTTGTCGGCGGACCTGGTGACTATAAACCATTGATTCTTGACGGCTCACTGCTCTATCTGCACCGTCACTGGAAAGAAGAAAAAATCATCACCGAAGCACTAAAAAAACGCTTTATAGCGATTGAATTTAATGAAGAACTTATCAAAGAAAAAATTAATGTGCTTTTTAAACCATGCTTAGAACAAGATCATTCTTTTCGTCAGAAGCTAGCGGCAGCCATGGCATTAACCCATCAACTAACTATTATTACCGGTGGACCGGGCACAGGAAAAACCACAACAGTCACCAAAATTTTGGCAATCATGCTGGAACAGAATCCTGGTATGCGCATACGCCTGGCCACCCCTACCGGCAAAGCCGCCGCGCGGATAAATGAAAGTTTCACTAAGCAATGCATCGAACTGAAAAAACAACAATTTGATACGACACACATTGAAAAGATTCCAAAAGCAGGCACTATCCACCGCCTGCTTGGCTGGAGGAGAGACGGTTTTGAATACAATGAAAATAACCCGCTGCCCTGTGACTGCCTTCTGCTCGACGAAACCTCAATGATCGACCAAGGATTGATGGCCAAACTGCTCAGTGCCTTGACGGATAACTGCCGTCTTATCCTGCTCGGTGACCGCGACCAGCTGGCCTCCGTTGAGGCCGGCAGTGTATTGGGTGACCTGAGTGGTCACGGCACAGCGCTTACCCTGTCACCAGAACGCGCGAATATACTCTCAGGCATAACAGGAAAATTTCCAACAACTCTCATTGCGAATGACACCCCAGAGATAGCCGATCATATCACCGAACTCACCTTCAGCTACCGGTTCAGCGAGGGCGGAGGTATTGGACGGCTGGCCGAAGCCGTAAACAAAGGAGATGCTGAAAATGCCATCATCCTGCTACGCAATAATACTGAAGCACAACAACAACTAAGCTGGATTGAAACCAGAGGGAAGCAACCGGATAACAATATTATTGATTGGGCAACAGAACACTACAAAGCCATTTTTGATGTTGACACGGTGGACGATGCCCTTAAGATATTTGAAAGCAGCCGTATCCTCACTGCCATGCGTATCGGACCCTGGGGCGAACAAAGCATACGTGAACGACTGGAAATAAGGCTGAATAACGAAGGCCTGACACAAGTAAAAAACAGCCAACCCTATAATGGCCTGCCGCTCATTATTCTCAAAAACGATCATGAAACCGGACTTTTCAATGGCGACACAGGCATCTTCTGGAAAGATGAAAACAATGAACTCAAAGCCTGGTTTCCCATAGACGGAGAACTGATCGCCTTCACCCAACACCAGCTACCGCAATGGCAAGCGGCCTGGACACTCACCGTACACCGTAGCCAGGGCTCTGAATATGAAAATGTTCTACTGGTGCTGCCTCCTGAAGAATCATCTGTAGTAAACCGTGAGTTGATCTATACTGGTATTACCCGTGCAAAATCTCATTGCAGAATTTCTGCATCAACGGATCAATTTACAGCGGCTATCAAACGTAAAGTTAAACGAATTTCTGGACTAAGTGAACGGGTTGGATGGTTGAAAAAGGATGATGAAAAAACATTACTATAGGAAGTAAAGCGTGATCAGGGTATCGCTGGCGTGCAGCTCTAGGATCTCGCCCACGTAGTGATGCGGGACCGAGTAGTGATGCTTGCAATACTGCACGTGATAGTCGATATTGACCTTGACCGGATTGATGTCGACATAGTGGTAGGGGTGGCGGGGCAAGGGAGTGAGCGCAGGCTGTTCAAGCGCCTGGCGGCAGTTGCCCGGAAACTGCTTGAACGGCTTCTGGTTCAGTTCATCGAACAGGGCACGGATACACTGGTTCAGCTCCGCCAACGAGAAGAAGGTGTGATGGCGCAGGCGCGCCAGGATCTAGCGCTCGACGATCTGCACGCCAACTTTGGCTTTGGCCTTATCCTTCGGCTTGTAGGGCCGTGCCGGAACCGCCACCACCTGGTAGTGCTCGGCCCACTGCTGATAACTCGCATTGAGATCGGGGTCGTAGCGACACGCTCGGGTGACACCACTGCGTAGATTATCGAGCACTACGGGCATCGCGTACCCCCGCCAAAGTACTCGAATGCCCGCACATGGCTGCCCAGCCAGTCCGGCAGTGACTGACTCAGTGTCGCCTCGGCATAGGTGTAGTTGGATGCCCCCAAGCACCGCCACGAACACCTGGGCCGGATGGATCTCACCCGTAGCCGCGCAGACGATGGACAGCGCCGGTCCGCAGTAATCGACGAAGCACTTCTCACCGGCCTTGTGCAGCTGGCGCATGGAACGCTTTTGCAGGCCGCGCCAGTATGCGTAACTGCGAGTAGCTGTAACAGCGGTTGGGATAGCGCCGAGTGTATTCCTCGGCAACTGCTCCTGCGTTGCCCTACCTCCTGCATCCATGCAGTCGTCCCACAGCAATTGTTTGGTCATCCCCTTGGGCTTGAGCTCCTGGTGGACGAGTGACCAATCGGCACCTGGAAACGGCGGGAGACGCGGGTGTCGGCGCCGGGATAGAACAGGCGTGCCAGCTGGTTATCAGTAAGCTCCGGTGGCAGCGGGGCCAGCCGAGTTCCAGCGCGTCGGCTTTGCGCAGCAGTTTCTGGATGGTGCCGACACTGAGCTTGGTGCTGGCTTTGATCTGTCGGATCGACAGCCCGGCAGCGTAGCGTAAGCGTAGAATTTCTCGTATTTTGCGCATTGTTGTCCTCGTGGCTGGCATGATCGCTCCAAAAAAGCAGGAGGGCATACCAAACAGATTGAAAAACAATGCGTTGAAAAGTATTGTGGAAAGCCTTTATGAGAAAAAAAGACGCTGTATGTAACAATAAGCAATGACTACGATGAGACTCGCAGTAACAGGGAACAGGGAGATAAAAGGTAGATGTCACGCACCATCACTTATACGATAACCGGGCTGCGATGAGGACACTATAATGGCATTTAATGCTTCTCCCGTGCGAATAGTGACGGCACTGTGCCTTGCCCTGTTTGTCCTGGGCGTACACGCCGCCCCCTCCGGATTGCCCAACCCGACACGCACTCCTGGTGCAGTTGACGCTCACGTGACCCAGAACAATATACATAAAACGATCTGTATGCACGGTTATACCCGCACAGTCAGACCACCAGAAGCATACACCGAGCGGCTCAAACGTCGGCAGATGCACGCATACGCTTACGCGGACCAACACATCTGGCATTATGAAGAAGATCATCTCGTCCCGCTTGAGGTGGGTGGCGCACCACGCAATCCACACAACCTCTGGCCCGAACCACGTTACGGTCGCTGGGGGGCAAAACAAAAAGACAGATTTGAAAACAAGCTGCACCAGGAGGTATGCCGTGGGCAGATATCGCTACACGAGGCACAGCGCATTTTTGAGATGAACTGGATCCAGGGTGACAAGAAATATGTACGGCCCTGAAAGCACCGCAGTACAACACCGTGTACTCTGAGGACAAATGTGCGCACAGTCACGATCACTTCAGGCCCGCCTGGTGGTTGCCCGGTGCCCATCTCCAGACCCTGTGGCCCAACCTGCTTCGCCGGGTTGCACGCCCAGCGCTGCAACGCGAGCGCATTGAACTGGCGGACGGAGATTTTCTCGATCTGGATTGGGCGAATGAAGACGCCGACGATAATACAACACCCCTCATTTTGATCTTGCACGGTCTGGAAGGTTCTGCAGATTCACGCTATGTCCGTGGCCTGATGCACAGCCTGCGCTCGCAGGGATTACGCGGAGTGGTAATGCACTTTCGTGGATGCAGTGGTGTACCCAACCGCCTTGCTCGCAGCTATCACTCCGGGGAAACTGGCGACCTGGACATCGTCATCCAACATCTGCGTGCCCACCATCCCGATGCCCCGCTGGCTGCGGTGGGTTATTCACTCGGGGGTAATGTGCTGCTCAAATACCTGGGCGAGCGGAATCACACCACCACTTTATGCTGTGCCGTAGCGATTTCTGTGCCTATGTTGCTGGAACGGGCGGCCTGGCGCATGGCACGCGGTGCTTCACGTCTCTATCAATGGCATCTACTTACGCAGCTGCGCCATTCTTTGCACGAAAAATTCACTCGCCGAACGCTCGTGCCTCCTGTGCCGCTCAAGGATCTGCGAAAACTGCGGACTTTCTATCAGTTTGACGACGCCATCACCGCGCCGCTACACGACTTTTGCAGTGCCGATGACTATTATGCCCGCGCCAGCAGCCGGCCTTATTTGAAAAATATCACCATTCCCACACTCATCATTCACGCACAAGACGATCCCTTCATGACGCTAGATGTACTCCCCTCCCGGGAGGAACTCCCCACCAGCGTGACCCTGGAGGTGTCCCGCCACGGCGGCCATGTAGGCTTCATCAGCGGCCCTCCCTGGGCGCCTCGATATTGGCTCGAACAACGCATCCCTGCCTACCTGTGTCAGAAACTTCGACACCATGACGATGGCGCAGCACCGCCGCTCACGCGGCGTCCATAGTCGAAGGCAGTGATTCGCGTATATGCCTCTGGGTCTTCTATGCGGTGCGCAACAACAAAAAAGGGACCCGAAGGTCCCTTTTTAAAAACAACGCTACGATCTTCTCAATCTGCGTTGACTGCCTTCATGCTCAAACGGATACGACCCTGCTTGTCAATCTCCAGAACCTTGACCTTGATGACATCACCCTCAGAGAGTTTATCGCTCACATTTGCCACACGCTCTTCGGAGATCTGGGAGATATGTACCAGGCCATCCTTACCGGGGAGAATAGTGACAAAAGCACCAAAGTCCATCAACTTGGCAACCCGGCCTTCATATATCTTACCGACTTCGACATCGGCGGTGATTTCTTCAATGCGTCGCTTCGCTTCCAGGCCAGCCGCCTGATCTACAGAGGCAATCTTGACGCTACCGTCATCGCTGATATCGACACTGGCACCGGTCTGTTCGGTAATAGAACGAATTGTCGCACCGCCCTTGCCGATAATATCGCGGATCTTGTCCGGGTGAACCTTCATGGTGATATAACGCGGCGCGTAAGTAGACATCTCGGTACGCGGGGCATCGAGCACCGCGTTCATCTTGCCAAGGATATGCAAACGCCCGACCTTGGCCTGTTCCAGCGCCTGGGCCATAATCTCGCGGGTAATACCGTCAATCTTAATATCCATCTGCAGGGCAGTCACGCCATCTTGGCTGCCAGCGACCTTGAAATCCATGTCACCGAGATGATCCTCATCGCCCATGATGTCGGACAGGATAGCGAATTCGCTGCCCTCCTTCACCAGACCCATGGCAATACCCGCCACCGGTGCCTTGACCGGGACACCCGCATCCATCAACGCCAGACTGGTACCGCATACCGAGGCCATGGAACTAGAACCATTGGACTCGGTGATCTCCGAGACCACGCGAATGCTGTAGGGAAAGGACTCCGGATCGGGCATCATCGCAATGACACCACGCTTGGCCAGACGCCCGTGGCCGATCTCGCGGCGCTTGGGACTACCGACCATACCGGTTTCACCCACGCAGTAGGGCGGAAAATTGTAGTGCAACATGAATGGCTCGCGGCGCTCGCCCTCGATAGCATCGATCACCTGAGCATCACGGGCAGTACCCAGCGTAGCCACAACCAACGCCTGGGTCTCACCGCGAGTGAACAGTGCCGAGCCATGGGTACGCGGCAACACACCAGTGCGAACCGTAATCGGACGCACCGTCTTCTGATCACGACCATCGATGCGAGGTTCACCCTTGATAATACGCTCACGCACAATGCGTTTTTCCAGCGCCTCGATAGCGTTGTGCACCTTTTCCGGTGGATAGGTACCCTCGATGGTGAATTTTTCCATCAATTCACGCCGGATGGCATCCAGCCGCGTATAGCGGGTCAGTTTCTGGGTAATAGTATAGGCTTCGCTCAATGCCGCTTCACCCGCACCGGAAACGGTCACATCCAGGGCCTCGTCTTTCGGCGGCGCCTGCCAGGCC
This sequence comes from uncultured Chromatiales bacterium, assembly GCA_964561765.1. Taxonomy (GTDB): domain Bacteria; phylum Pseudomonadota; class Gammaproteobacteria; order DATFLL01; family DATFLL01; genus CAZLQI01. The sequence goes on along the minus strand of CAZLQI010000002.1, from coordinate 24,494 downwards.
CAGGCCTGCACAGCCGCCTCGGCGACCAACGCACGGATGGCACCAATCACAACCTGCATTTGCTCATGACCGTACATGACGGCTCCCAGCATGACCTCTTCGGACAACTCCTTGGCCTCGGACTCCACCATGAGAACAGCATTTTCCGTACCTGCGACGACCAGATCAAGCTGTGAGGTACTGAGTTCGGAGCGTGCCGGGTTAAGCAGATAGGCACCGTCACGATAGCCAACCCGGGCGGCACCAATCGGACCATTGAAGGGCGCACCGGACAAGGCCAGTGCCGCAGAGGCACCGATCATAGCGGGGATATCGGGGTCGATCTCGGGATTGAGTGAAACGACGGTGGCGACAATCTGGACTTCGTTGATGAAACCATCGGGGAACAGTGGGCGAATCGGACGGTCGATGAGGCGACAGGTAAGGGTTTCTTTTTCTGTAGGTCGGCCTTCACGCTTGAAGAAACCGCCAGGAATCTTCCCCGCAGAATAAGTGCGTTCCTGGTAATTGACCGTCAGTGGGAAGAAGTCGCGCCCCTCCTTGGCCTCCTTCATGGCGACGGCAGTGACCAGCACCACGGTCTCGTCCATATTGACCAGCACGGCGCCAGAGGCTTGTCGTGCAATTTCACCGGTTTCCAGCTTGACGCTGTGATTACCAAACTTGAATTCTTTGACTAGCGGAGTCATTCGATTTCCCAAATTTGCTGCGGTTGGTGTTTGCTGCGATTACTTGCGCAGACCCAGGCGGGAGATTAGTTCTCGATAGCGTCCCATATCTTTCTTTTTCAAGTAATCCAACAACTTGCGACGTTTATTGACCATGCGCAACAAACCCTGACGGGAATGATGATCATGATTGTTTGCCTTGAAGTGACCCGACAGGTCTTCAATGCGTGCCGTCAGCAAAGCAACCTGAACTTCCGGAGAACCGGTGTCGACATTTGCCTGCTGATAATCCTTAACAATTTGAGCCTTCTGCTCGGTGCTCAGTGTCATGAAAAACTCCTACCTCATCACAAATTTAGGCTGTGAAACGCAAGGTGCGTATTGTAGCTTCGCGCCCGTTTACGGACAAGCTAAATCTCCTCTCACGGGATCGCGGGACCTTGCCCGATCAGCCGCTTGGGTGCCACCCGCCCATCGTCCAGGATATGTCCCACACCAATAAACTGCGCATCGTTCTCGAACAGTCGTACCCAGCCACTGGTGGGGGCTTGGGGCACCAGAACCGGTTGACCCTGGCGTAGATAAAAGGCGGTATTCTGGCTCAGGCTTACCGCTGGTAAACCCGCTAGTGCCATTTCCATGGGCAGCAACAGCGTGTCGATTCCCCCCATCCCTGCCTCTGCCCGCTGCTGCAGGTCCGCCAGACTGATGGCCTTTTTCAGCTGGAACGGACCGGCCTCACTGCGGCGCAACTGTAATAAATGTGCCCCGCAACCCAGTATCGCACCAATGTCCTCGGCCAGAGTGCGAATATAGGTCCCCTTGGAACAATGGATCTCGATTTCGAGCTCGTCACCCTCCAGGCGGATCAAATCGAGTGCATAGATATGCACTGTTCGCGGCTTGCGTTCAACCTCAATCCCTTGATGGGCCAGTTTGTACAGCGGCTGTCCCTGGTATTTAATCGCTGAGTGCATTGGGGGGATCTGTTCGATGTTGCCGGTAAAACTGCGCAACACCTCACCCACGCGGATCGCATTAACATCCACCACAGGCCGGGTCTCGAACACATCACCTTCGGCATCCGCCGTGGTCGTGCGTACACCCAACTTACACACCCCACGGTAGCGTTTGTCGGCATCCAACAAGAACGCCGACATCTTGGTCGCCTCACCCATGCAAATCGGTAACAAGCCACTTGCCAGCGGGTCAAGACTTCCGGTATGGCCGGCCTTGTTCGCCTGATAGAGACGTTTTACCGTCTGCAAGGCCGCATTGGAGGTCATTCCCACTGGTTTATCCAGCAGCAGGATGCCGTTGAGGGCACGCCCCCGGCTTCTTCGACGTCTCATGCTATACCTCAGAGGTGCTAATGCCTGTTGCGATCCTTGTCCACCGCCTCATCAATAAGGTGCGAAAGATGGTTACCGCGTTGAGTGGTATCATCGTAAATGAATCTGAGTGCCGGCACGCTACGCAACATCAAGCGCTTGCCCAGCATATGGCGCAAATATCCAGCCACATCATTGAGAATATGCACACTCACATTCGGTTCCGCACCCAGTACCGTGATAAACACCTTGGCCAGACTGTAGTCACGCGTCACATCGACACCGGCAACAGTCACCATTCCCAACTTGGGATCGCGGACCTCGCGGGGAATCAGCTGGGCCAAATCACGCTGGATCTGCTCGCCAACACGGCGTGTACGACTGAATTCCTTGGCCATGAGTTTAGTATAGAACGGAAGGTATAAAATGGGGGAGAGGCGCGCTGCAATATACGCCCTCTCCACTACGAATAGTTTGCCGTTACAGCGTACGCTCGACCTGTACGCGCTCGTACACCTCGATCTGGTCGCTAGGCTTGACATCATTGTAATTCTTGACGCCAATACCGCACTCTGTGCCCTGTTTGACTTCGCCAACGTCATCCTTGAAACGGCGCAATGATTCCAGCTCGCCTTCATAGACCACGACATTATCGCGCAGGACACGAATGGGGTTGTGGCGTTTGACCACACCGTCGATAACCATACAGCCAGCTACAGCACCCATTTTCGGTGAGCGGAACACATCACGCACCTCGGCGAGTCCGATGATCACATCCTTGAACTCAGGAGCCAACATACCGGTCATGGCCTGCTTGATCTCGTCGATGAGGTCATAAATAACGTTATAATAACGCAGGTCCAGATCGTTCTCCTCGACAACGCGCTTAGCTACCGTATCGGCGCGCACATTGAAGCCGAGGATAATGGCATTCGACGCGACCGCCAGATTAGTATCCGACTCGGTAATACCACCGACACCACTGGCGATAATCTTGACCTTCACCTCGTCGGTCGACAATGCGGTCAACGCATCGGAAATCGCTTCGACCGAGCCTTGTACATCAGCTTTGAGTACAATATTGAGATTGTTGGTCTCACCCTCTTCCATCTGTGCAAACATGTTCTCAAGTTTCGTCGCCTGCTGACGGGCAAGCTTGATGTCGCGGAATTTGCCTTGACGGAACATACCGATTTCCCGCGCCTTGCGCTCGTCGGGTACCACGACAACCTCGTCACCGGCATTGGGAGCGCCGGAAAGACCCAGGATTTCAACCGGTGTTGACGGACCGGCGAACTCCAACTGCTGGGCATGCTCATCCAGCATGGCACGCACGCGGCCATATTCCTGGCCAGCAAGCAGAATATCACCCTTGGACAGTCGTCCGCTTTGGATCAAAACAGTGGCTACCGGTCCCCGACCCTTGTCCAGACGCGATTCGATGACCACACCACGCGCAGGGCCCTCATCCAACGCTTTGAGTTCGAGCAATTCCGCCTGCAGTGACAATGCTTCGAGCAACTCATCAATGCCTTGACCGGTCTTGGCGGAGACATGTACAAATATGGTATCGCCACCCCAGGCCTCGGAGATGACATCGAGCTGACTCAGCTCCTGTTTGACGCGATCCGGATCAGCGTCTGGCTTGTCGATCTTATTGACGGCCACAATAAGCGGAACCCCACCAGCCTTGGCATGCTGAACGGCCTCTTTGGTCTGTGGCATCACACCGTCATCAGCGGCCACAACGAGCACCACAATATCGGTCGCTTGGGCACCACGGGCACGCATGGCGGTAAAGGCTGCATGGCCCGGTGTGTCCAGGAAGGTGATCGAGCCTCGTGCAGTTTCGACGTTATACGCACCGATATGCTGGGTAATACCGCCAGCCTCGCCTGCGGCAACCTTCGTACGACGAACATAGTCAAGTAAAGACGTCTTGCCGTGGTCAACATGGCCCATGATGGTGATCACCGGCGCACGGGGCTTGCGCTCACCTTCGGACGCCGCTGCATCTATATTCAGCTGTTCTTCAAGTGCATTCTCCTTCAGCAGCTTGGGCGTGTGCCCCATCTCCTCGACGATAATCGAAGCGGTCTCCTGATCAAGCACCTGATTAATCGTCGCCATGGTACCCATGGACATAATAGTCTTGATCACCTCGGCCGCCTTGACGCTCATCTTCTGCGCCAGTTCGGCCACGGTAATAGTCTCGGGAATCATGACCTCGCGGACAATCGGTGCGGTAGGGCGTGTAAAGCCATGCGCGCCACCACTGGTACCACCCGTCCCACGCCGGGATCGTATCGGCTTTTTCTTGCGACGACCGGACTTATCGGCGGAGACATGCAACTCCTGGCGACCATAACGCGTACCGCGATCTCCCGACTCACCATGATCATGTTTACCGCGTTTGCCCTTCTTGGACTTGGCATCTGCCGCTTTCACCGGCTGTTCGGGTGCCCCCGTCGAAGCCGTTTTTCCAGCAGGTTCCCGAACGACCTGACGCCGGGACACTTTCTCGACAGTCTGGCGTTTGAGCTCTTCCTCGGCAGCCTGGCGCTGTGCCGCTTCCTCGGCAGCCTGGCGCTGTGCCACTTCCTCGGCAGCCTGGCGCTGCACTGCTTCCTCGGCGGCGCGCTGCTCTGCCTCAACCTGCTCACGCTCCTTGGTCTCAACTTCCTCACGCTGCACGCGTTCTTCCTCGACACGCTTGGTCTGCTCTTCGAGTACGACACTGCGCTTGACGTAGGTGCGTTTCTTGCGCACTTCCACCGTAACGGTCTTGCTGGCGCCACTACGGGTGCTGCCCATGCGCAATTCACTGGTGCTCTTGCGCTTGAGGGTGATTTTTTTCGGCTCGCCCGTTTCCGATTGAGCCGACCCATGCTTACCACGCAAGTAGCCCAGCAATTCGGTCTTATCCTTATCACCAATGATGGTGTCGACGTCGCTAAACGTGATTCCGGCTTCTTTCAATTGCTCCAACAAGCGGGCAACAGGGATGCCTACCACATCAGCAAACTGTTTGACGGTGACCTCTGCCATATACTTAAACTCCTGGCGTTAACCCTTTTGCTCGTCAGCGAACCACGGCGCACGTGCGGTCATAATGAGTTTGGCAGCACGTTCTTCGTCCATACCCTCAATTTCCAGCAGGTCATCCACCGCCTGTTCGGCCAAGTCTTCCATCGAAACCACGTCGCGACCGGCCAGTGTATAGGCCAGTTCTTCATCCATACCTTCCATCTCAAGCAAGTCCTGTGCAGGAGGCTTTCCGGAAAGATGCTCCTCACTGGTGATCGCACGCGTCAGCAGAATATCCTTGGCACGTTCGCGCAGTTCATTGACCATATTTTCGTCGAATTCTTCAATCTCTAGCATTTCCTGAACCGGCACATAGGCCACCTCTTCGATGCTGGTAAACCCCTCCTGCGCCAATATGACGGCAATCTCTTCATCGACATCCAACTGCTGCATGAACTGACGTTGCAGGGTTTCGGCCTCGGCCTCACTCTTCTCCTCGGCCGCTGACTCGGTCATCACATTGAGTCCCCAACCAGAAAGCTCGGAGGCGAGGCGGACATTCTGTCCACCACGGCCTATCGCCTGTGACAACTGCTCCTCGTCCACAGCGACATCCATACTGTGAGTATCCTCATCCATGACAATGGACACCACGTCGGCTGGTGACATGGCATTGATGACGAATTGTGCGGGATTTTCATCCCAGAGGATGATATCCACACGTTCACCCGCCAGCTCATTGGAGACTGCCTGCACACGGGACCCGCGCATACCCACACAGGCACCTACCGGGTCGATGCGACTGTCGTTGGACTTGACGGCAATCTTGGCCCGTGAGCCTGGATCACGGGCAGCCGCCTTGATCTCGATAAGACCGTCTCCAACTTCCGGCACCTCAAGCTTGAATAACTCAACAAGCAGTTCGGGTGCGGTACGGCTGATAAAAAGCTGCGGTCCACGTGGTTCTGCACGCACCTCCTTGAGGAAACCACGCAGGCGATCACCATTGCGCACCGCCTCTCGGGGAATCATGTCCTCACGAGCGATCAACGCCTCGGCATTCTCACCCAAATCGAGTATGGCACTGCCCCGCTCAACGCGTTTCACAGCGCCCATGACCAGCTCGCCGATACGGCCCATGTAGGCATCCACAATTTGTGCTCGCTCCGCCTCACGCACCTTTTGCACGATGACCTGTTTGGCAGTTTGTGCCGCAATGCGTCCGAACACAATCGAATCAATAGGCTCTTCAACAAAATCACCGACCTGTATCTCGGCATCGTCAAGCCGCGCGGCACTGATCGTCGTCTCCTGCTCGGGATGATCGAGTGCATCATCTTCGACAATTATCCAACGACGAAAGGTATCGTAATTGCCGGTTTCGCGATCAATGCTCACCCGCACATCAACATCGTTGCTGTAACGCTTCTTTGTGGCAGTGGCCAGTGCGACCTCTATTGCCTCAAAAATGATATCTTTCTCGACGCCCTTTTCATTGGACACCGCATCGACAACAAGCAGAATCTCTTTATTCATTGCCCTGCCTCAAGTAACGCTCACAGCTCCTGCGAAGACTTGCTCCAAGCGGATGATATATACGCATCACCTTCGATGACGCTTGGCACAATATCTGCACTTACAAGTCCGGTATCAGATTCGCCTTGTCAATCTCACCAAGACTGAACTCCAGCAACGCATCGGTTTCCTGATCTTTGATCCAAAGTTTTTCATCTTCAATCCGTTCGATGGATCCGCTGAATTTTCGTCTCCCATCATGAGCGGCAATTAACCGTAGCCGAATCCTGTGGCCAATAAAGCGCGCATAATGCTCAGCCTTAAAAAGTGGCCGATCAAGCCCGGGCGACGACACCTCCAGAGTATATTCACTCCGGATGATATCCTCGACATCAAGGATACCACTCACCTGATGGCTGACCCGTTCACAATCATCCAGCGTTATGCCCGGTTCGCTATCCACATATATCCGTAACAAGAGGCGTCGCCCCTGCGGGATATGCTCAATACCGACCAAATCATACCCCAGCGCGGTTACGGCGTGGCCAATTAGCTTTTCCAAATCCACTTCTATACGCATTCCCGAAACCCGGAAACAAAAAGTGGGCACAAGGCCCACTCCACAAAAACTCCAAATAAAAACCGGCGGTATTATAACGCCTTACTGCCAAAAACGCCATACCCGAAGAAACCACCCCCCACCAGAAGCTATCCCCCTCTGATGGAGTAAAAAGACGTATTCACCTGGTTAAGGTGGTAGCGGGGGTAGGATTTGAACCTACGACCTTCGGGTTATGAGCCCGACGAGCTACCGGACTGCTCCACCCCGCAACTGATTCGGCAAGTATACCTTTGCCATCATCTCCACCGCAAGCCTGAATCGGCAAACAATTTACGCGGCAATCCGCCATGTTCATGTCTGCTCTCCTCAAGGTCAAAAATCATCGCTCACCCCCTGGACTGAGGCCGCTAAAGGCCGGGAAACCACCGGGCTGAAGGGGGGCCGTGGAGGGGGGAACACATTTCCCCGATTTTTGACCCATGGCGGACACCGGCAATGGAAAATAGTGAGAATGTGGGTAACCGCACAAACGCATCATCCCCGCTCCGCCAACCTTCAGGGTGAGCTGAAATTGCAATCAGAATACGAGGTGTGATGCCGATGAAGGCAAAAGGCACAAAACCTATATGCTCAAAAACAAGAATAAAATGAATGACCTATTAACTACTATACACGGGGATAGCGCTTACACGTTGAACCTGCAATAGCACATCACTCTGCACCACCCCGGCACAACGCCACGCTCATGAGCAAAATAATGTACAACACAATACTGCGCCTGCCAGCATCAGCGTTGACGGAGGCGATGTTTAAGATCCGTGTGATAAATAAAGCCAGGCAGAGCAAAAACAAGGAAAAGACAAAAGGTTACGGTGTAAAACTGCCAAGTCTGGTGATGGATAACGCCATTGAACTTCTTTTCCAGTCCCATTGCAGCAAGACCTACAACAAAATACAGAACGAACCACTCAAGTAGGCGCATCCAAATCTTTTTTATTCCACCCGAAGGCGTGAAAAAAAAGAAAAACCGATCTCCCAACCATGGCAAATTGGCGAAAATAAGAGCTGCGAATATTAAACCCCAGATAGCAAGACTCTGCACAAACTGTCTCCTTAGATTGTTACACCGAAGATGCTCGAAGCTGTGGTGCATCCCAATACATAGACATATCCCTGATTCAGTAGTTCAGCGCTGAAAAACATAAGGCCATCAAGGCAGCAGGATATATACCCAGCCCAAGCACGAGAAGGCCATTAACGCTCATCATCACACGAACATCGGTACTGACGGCTATCTGATTGTTGTCGACAGGAGAGTCAAAATACATCAGTTTTATGATCCGCAGATAATAGTAGGCACCAATCAGCGAGAAAATTACCGCCACCGCAGCTAGCCAGACCTTACCAACAGCAATCACTTCCAGAAGCACAGACAGCTTGGCCCAGAAACCGAGAAACGGAGGTACACCCGCCATGGAAAACATCAGAATCAGCATCATGAAGGCAAACCACGGACTGCGCTCATTCAGCCCCTTAAAATCATCAATCGAATCGGCCTCGAAGCCTTTGCGACTGAGGACGATGACCATCCCGAACCCACCCAGGCTCATCAGTACATAAACCACCGTATAGAACATGGCGGCCGAATAGCCCGATGAGGTGTCTGCAATCACACCGAGAAGGATAAAACCGACATGTGAAATTGTGGAATAAGCAAGCATGCGCTTGATATTGCCCTGCGCGATAGCCACGACATTGCCAATACCCATAGACGCAATGGAGAGAATAATGAGAATTGCAACCCAATGGGCATGTAGACTCCCCAGTCCATCTACCAACAAGCGCATGAGCATGGCGAACGCCGCCAACTTGGGGGCAGTACCGATATAAAGGGTGACCGCCGTTGGCGCCCCTTGATAAACATCGGGGATCCACATATGAAAAGGTACTGCACCCAGCTTGAACCCTATACCAACAATGATGAAAACCATGCCGAAAATAAGTACAAGATTATTCATCGACGCATGAGCCAATCGATCGTGCAACACTGTCAGATCAAGTGTCCCGGTGACACCATAGATCATAGACATCCCATACAAGAGCATGCCCGATGCCAAGGAACCAAGAATGAAGTATTTCATGGCTGCTTCGGATGCAACCAGTGAACCACGATGCATCGCAACGAGGGCATACAGACAAAGTGACAACAGCTCCAGCCCAAGATAAATGGTAATAAAATTATGGCCGGAGACCAGAATCATCATCCCCAGTACGCCAAACAATCCGAGGACATAGAATTCACCTTTGAATATGTCCCGTTCGCGCAGATAATCCTTTGAGTAGACGAAAACGACAGCCGTCGCTATTAATATGAACACCTTCAACAACGATGACATCGGATCGCTAATGTAGGTCCCATCGAACGTCACCACCGTAGCGGAACTATACATCACGATCGTTATAACGGCCGTGACGAGCAGTGCAATCTGAGACAGCAGATAAGTCGCTCCGCGACTGCGATCTTTGAGGAAAAGATCAACAATCAGAATGAGGCAACTCATAGCCAGAAGAAATATTTCCGGAATGGCTGGTATAAAATTTGGCATTACAAAATTCATCGTGCATTGTCTCTCAGTTACAACTTCGATTGCATGACATGATGAAGCAAATTGTTCACGCTGACATGCATAACATCAAGCAAGGGTGCAGGCCAGAGTCCCAGCGCCAGCACCAACACCGCCAGAACTAAAAGGAACATGAATTCGCGCGAATTTATATCTGACAGCTTTGCCACCGCAGGATTAACCACGTTGCCAAATATCACTCTCTTGATCATCCACAAGGTATAGGCCGCCCCGAGTATCAGGGTTGTCGCTGCCAGAAAGGCGTACCAGAAATTAGCCTGAAAGGCGCTCAGGATAACCATAAACTCACCGACGAACCCGGAGGTACCCGGCAAACCGACATTAGCCATTGCAAACAAAACCATAAAAGCGGCGAATTTCGGCATTACATTTACAATACCGCCATAATCGCTGATGTTTCTACTATGCAGACGGTCATACATCACGCCCACACACAGGAACATGGCGCCAGAAATGAACCCGTGTGACACCATTTGCACCAACGCCCCCTCCATCCCCATGGCCGAACCACCTATGCCGCCGGTGTTACGGTAGATGGCGAAGATCATAAAGAACCCCAAAGTCACAAATCCCATATGCGAAATCGATGAATAGGCGATCAGCTTCTTCATATCCTTTTGCGCCAAAGCGACAAAAGAGATATAGACAATGGCGATAAGTGACAGCGCGATCATCAGCGGCCCCAGTTCACGACTGGCATCGGGCGTAATCGGCAAACTGAATCGTAAAAAACCGTACGCCCCCTGTTTGAGCATGATAGCTGCAAGGATGACCGAACCGCCCGTTGGGGCCTCTACATGTGCGTCAGGCAACCAGGTATGAACCGGCCACATGGGAATTTTCACGGCGAACGCCAAAAGGAAAGCAATAAAAATAAGAATCTGTGGAGTCAAACCGAGCTTCAGGCTCTGAAAATCGAGAATGTCAAAACTGCCACTCTTGAGATGAAGATAGATCAGAGCGACAAGCATGAGGACCGAGCCAAGAAACGTATAAAGAAAAAACTTGATTGTGGCGTAGACACGGCGTGGTCCGCCCCAAACCCCAATCAGAATAAACATCGGGATCAACATGGCTTCCCAGAAGACATAGAATAGCGCGCCATCAAGCGCAGCAAAAACGCCATTCATCAGGCCTTCCATAATAAGAAAGGCTGCCATGTACTGCGCTGTCTTGTACTCTATCACCTCCCAGCCAGCGACGACGACCACAACGGTCATCAGTGTCGTCAATAATATAAACGGCATCGATATACCATCCACACCAAGATGATAATTTATGCCGAAAGTACTGATCCATGGTTTCAGTTCGACAAACTGCATCGCGGCTGTCGTTGTAGAAAAATCGAAATATAGCGGCAAAGAAACTACAAACGCCGCTAATGCGACCAATAGCGCCAATACTCGCGCCTCGACTGCATTCTTCTCGCCCCCGGTGGCAAGCACAAGGATGCCACCGAATATTGGGATCCAGATGACCAGGCTTAAAAGCGGAAAATCAGCAAACATGTAATCCTACTCTTCTTGTTATCAAGCCCAATGGAGACCATTGAGCACGAAAATTCCAATCAAAAACAGCAGCCCAATTATCATTGCAAATGCGTAATGATACAGATAGCCGGACTGTACACGACGGATCACATCGCTGATCCAGACGACGCTGCGCGCAGAGCCATTAACAACAAGGCCATCAATGACGCGTACATCACCAAACTTCCACAGCATACGACCTATGCCTCGACTGCCTCTTGCGAAAAAAAACGCATTAAAATCATCAAACCCATATTTCCGGTCCATGATGAAATACAACCATGACAACCTTTCCTTGATAACACCGGGGATATCAGGCCGTTTTAAATATAGGAACCACGCGACAAACACGCCTGATGCTGCCAGCCAGAAAGGCAAAGTTTGAACCGAATGCAGCATCATAGCTGCAGGGCCGTGGAAGTGTCGTGCGAGCTCCCCCAACACATCGTGCTGATGCAAAACGACGATCGCCTGACCGAAGAAATTACCGAATGCCATGGGCCCCACATAGATGTAGCCAATAATCGCCGACGGGATAGCTAACATAATCAGAGGTATAGTTACCACCGCCGGAGATTCGCGCAACTGGGATCGGGTGTGTTCACCCATACGTTCTTTCCCGTGGAAAACAAGAAAATACATACGAAAAGTATACAATGCGGTCACGAATACGCTGGCCGTAGCCGCAAAATAGGCGTACCCAGCTCCCGGAAGAGTTGATAAACCTATCGCCTCGATAATCGTGTCTTTGGAAAAAAATCCGGCAAAACCGGGTGCACCAATCAATGCCAATGAACCGACAAGAAAAGTCAGCCAGGTAATAGGCATATATTTTCGCAAGCCGCCCATATTACGCATATCCTGATCGTGGTGCATGGCAATGATCACCGACCCTGCACAAAGGAACAACAGGGCCTTGAAAAAGGCATGTGTCATCAGGTGGAAAATGCCTGCCGCATAGGCAGAAGCCCCCAGGGCTGCCATCATATAACCCAACTGCGACAAGGTTGAATATGCAATAACGCGTTTAATATCACTCTGGATGACACCGAGAAAACCCATAAACAGCGCAGTCGTACCTCCGATCACCATCACCACACTCAGTGCCGTATTGGAAAACTCAAACAACGGCGACATACGCGCTACCATGTAAACACCCGCTGTCACCATGGTTGCCGCATGAATCAGCGCTGATATCGGTGTCGGACCTTCCATGGAGTCAGGTAACCATACATGCAACGGCACTTGGGCGGATTTACCTACCGCACCAATGAACAGCAGAATGCAAATGACAGTAATTACCGACCAGCTAAGACCGGGCAGAATTTCGATCGTCAGGTCTTTGTGTTCACTGACGGTACTGAATACGGTAGAGTAATCCAAGGTATTAAAATACATAAGAATAGCGGCGATGCCGAGCAGAAAACCGAAATCGCCGACACGGTTGACAAGAAATGCCTTGAGACTGGCATAAATCGCTGACTCTCGGGTATACCAGAACCCAATGAGGAGATAAGAGAGAAGGCCAACGGCTTCCCAGCCAAAGAACAATTGCATGAAATTGTTCGCCATCACCAACATCAGCATGGAAAAGGTGAACAACGAAATGTAGCTGAAGAACCGCTGATAACCGGGATCGTCACGCATATAGCCGATCGTATAGATGTGGACCATTAACGAAACGAAGGTCACAACGACCATCATCAACGCACTAAGTTTGTCAATAAGGAACCCAACCTCAAAGGTAACCCCACCGCTCACCATCCAAGTATAAACAGAGCCGTTGAAGGCCGCTGCGCCATCAATCGCCTGATGTTTAAAAACCACGATCGAAAGCAGACAGGATACTGCCACACCGACGGTGGTCACCCAATGTGAAAGCGAGCGACCGATTGCTTTGCCAAAGAGACCCGCAATCAATGAACCGGCGAGGGGCGCCAGCACAATAGCGAGATAGACGTTTTGCATATTCTCAAACACAATTCTATCCCTTCAGAGAGTCTAGATCATCGACATTGATGGTTCGTTTGTTACGGAACAAAACCACGAGGATGGCCAGACCGATAGCCGCCTCGGCTGCGGCCACTGTCAAAATAAAGAATACAAAAATCTGTCCAGCCATATTCCCCAGATAATAAGAGAACGCTATAAAATTCATGTTCACCGCAAGCAACATGAGCTCAATGGCCATAAGCAAGATGATGACATTTTTTCGATTAAGAAATATGCCAGCGACACTCAGGCAGAATAAAATTGCGCCTAATATCAGGTAGTCAGATAGTGCAATCATAATTTACCTCAGAAGCAACAGGTCTGGCCGCGGAATCACTTGCGTTCCTCTGTGGGCATTTTGACGATACGAAGACGATCATCACGTTTCACCGATAATTGCTGCTCTATCTTCTGATACTTTGTTTTCGGGCGACGCCTTAACGTCAGGGTGATTGCAGCAATAATAGCCACAAGCAGTATTACCGCAGCAATTTCGAACGGATAGACATACACGGTATACAACAGGCCACCAAGCTCCTTGGTATTGTTGTAATCGGCTGCATGCCGAAGCGGTGCAGCAATGTGACTCAAACCAAAGGTCTCCGGACCGACTATATATACCATCATCGCGACCATGATCAGTGCGACCAGCGCACCACCGGGCAGATAACGGATAAACCCCTCTTTCAGTCTGGCAAGATTGACATCCAGCATCATGATGACGAACAAGAACAACACCATTACTGCACCGACATACACCAGCACAAGTACAATCGCGAGGAACTCGGCCTCAAGCAACAACCACAACGCGGCACTGGCAAAAAATGTCAAAACGAGAAACAGCGCGGCACGAACCGGGTTGCGCACCGTAATAACCATGGTCGCTCCGAAAACCATGATAATCGACAGAATGTAGAATATTATCTTCTCAATGCCCATATAAATTTTCCGTCACCCTTACCGTTACCGATACCGCGCATCCTGGATACGAGCGGCGGCAATTTCATGTTCATACTTGTCACCCACGGCAAGTAACTTGTCTTTTGTCATGTACAGATCACCGCGTTTCTCACCGTGATATTCAAAAATATGGGTCTCTACAATGGAATCGACAGGACATGACTCCTCGCAATAACCACAAAAGATACACTTGGTCAGATCAATATCATAACGCGTAGTACGCCGTGTGCCATCACTACGTTGCTCTAATTCAATAGTGATGGCCAAGGTAGGACAAACCGCCTCACAGAGCTTGCAGGCAATACAGCGTTCTTCGCCGTTAGGGTAGCGCCGCAGGGCATGAAGCCCACGAAAGCGTGGAGACAACGGTGTCTTCTCTTCCGGGTACTGGACTGTAATCTTCCGATCAAAAAGATATCGGCCGGTCAGATTCAGACCTTTCATCAGCTCCAGTAAAAAGAGACTTTTGAAGAAATGTCCGATTTTCATGCCAATTTACTCCAGATCTTTAGTTTATGCCGCACTGAACCACGGGCCGACATGGCCGACAATGAGCAGGCCAAGTACCAGAAGCCAGGCAATGGTAATAGGAAGGAATACTTTCCATCCCAAACGCATAATCTGATCATAGCGATAGCGTGGAAATGTCGCACGGAACCACAAGAACAAAAACAGGAAACAAGCTGTTTTCGCCAAGAACCACACGATGCTGCCTTTAGTCAGGAAACCTAGTGCAGTATTATCAAGTCCCATCCCCTGAAAGGGTGATAACCAACCACCGAGAAACATCAAGGCAGCCAGGGCTGAAACCAAAATCATATTGGCATATTCGGCTAGAAAAAATACAGCAAAAGCCATGCCGGAGTACTCAACATGAAATCCGGCAACAATTTCAGATTCACCTTCAGCAACATCGAAGGGAGCACGATTGGTCTCCGCAACCGCGGCGACAAAATAGATGACAAACAAAGGTAATAAGGGCAACCAGAACCAGTGAATAATGCCACCTTTTTGCGCCAGCACAATCTCACCGAAATTCATACTCCCCGCAGCCATCAACACCCCAACCAATGCAAAACCCATGGCTATTTCGTAAGAAATAATTTGTGCCGCTGAACGCATTGCCCCAAGGAAGGCATATTTTGAATTCGATGCCCAGCCAGCAATTATGACGCCATATACACCCATCGAAGTAATTGCCAGCACATAGAGCAATGCAGCATTAACATTCGCCAGAACCATATGATGGTCAAACGGAATCACTGCCCAGGCGGCGAGCGCAGGGGTAATAGAGAGCACGGGTGCAAGCAAAAATAAAAATTTATTCGCGCCACTGGGAATAATGATTTCCTTGAACATCAATTTAACTGTATCGGCGATAGGCTGTAACCAGCCACGCGGCCCAACCCGGTTCGGTCCGATACGGACCTGCATGTAACCGATTATCTTGCGCTCGGCAAAGGTGAGATAGGCGACCGAGAGTAACAGCGGGAGTACGATAGCGATGATTTTGAGCAGGATCAGCACAATTATCTGCACGTCACCGGGCAAAAAACCCCATAGGGATTGAATCCACTCAATCATGTACGAACTCTCTCATAGACGGGATTGCTGTTAACCACGGGCGATCTCCACTGTGCCAAAACAGGCACCCAATGTGCGGGTAACATCCAGTGCCGCCGGGACAATGACACAATCATCAGCAACAGTATCATCGACAACAAGGGGGAGTACGACGCGATTACCCTCTTGAACAAGAGTGATCTCATCATGTGAGCTCACTCCGCACTGGCGTGCTGTAGCAGAATTCATCACTGCCATGGCAATCTGAGCATCTATCGTGTCCTGTAATGGAGACGAGCGCCGTACGCTGGCATCCGTCGCATAAAGGGGAACGAAGCCAATACGAGTAATCACATCTGTCACTTCCGGCGTTTCAAGATCGGTCCAGGTCACCGCGGGAATAGATTTTACCCCTTCACATTGCCGCTTGAGCTCATCGCGCACGTCTTCTGAAGACAGATAGTCAAACCCGTTTAAACCAAACAAATTTCCCAGGACTCGCAACACTTTCCAACCCGGACGCACGTCCCCGGGCGGTTCAACTGCACTCTGAAAGCTCTGCCACTGGCCCTCCACATTGACAAAAGTACCCGAGGTCTCAGTGAACAATGTAAGCGGTAGCAATACATCAGCATACGCGCGCATGCTGTCCGTTACATAGGCACTTATTACTGCAACGAAATCTGCCTGTTCCACCGCATTCAGGGCCAATGCCGGATTAAGCGTATCGTACTCGGGCTCGATACCCAACAGCAGGTACCCCTTGAGCCGCTCGCGCAACATGGCTTCGGCATGTTTTCCGTGCTTGGCCGCCGGGTGTCCAGCCGCCTCACGATGTGGCAAGGCGCCCGCAAGACAGGCACCAGCCGCATTGCCGCCGTCGCTCAGTGTACCAAATCGCGCACCAGCAATATTAGCTACCAGTACCGCCAATGCGTGCAGACTCGCATACCGGGGATACATGCAGGCCTGGCTGCCCAGCAGTACACAGGAGTTGGCCGAATCGCGCAGATATTCTGCGATGGCCAGATGGACATCATCACTTTCGACATCCGCCAATAGAGCTTCCAGCTCCGCAGGTGCACTGCGCCCGGTAATGTGTAACAGCGACTTGGCAATGCCTGCAAGCGCATGCACCATACCTGCCGGAGACTCGATCAACATCTCGGCAACTGGGAAAGTAAATTCATAGTCAACAGGATTGATGAACATCAACCTGGCATTGCGTATAGAAGCCTTACGTAGGCGGTTCGCCAAAATAGGTTGTTCCTTGCGCAGGTTCGAACCAATCAACAAGGCGGCATCAATATTTTCCAGCTCGGCAATGGGCTGTCCCAGGTACGGGTATGCGGGCATGGTGTCTTGCATACTAAAATCGGTTTGGCGCATGCGGTGGTCGATGTTATTTGAGCCGATACCGCGCAACAGTCGTTGCAGTAGATACAGCTCCTCGGTTGTGGCACAAGGTGAAGCAAGCCCGCCGAATTCATCCGCGCCATGCGCCTCTATCACTTCGCGTGTACCGGTAACAAGGCGTTGCAATGCGGTTTCCCAGTCGGTTTCGTGCCAAACATTGTTTTCCTTGACCATGGGTTGCAACAATCGATCCGTACTGCGATGTGCCTCATAACTGAAACGATCGCGGTCGGATATCCACGTCTCGTTAATAGACTCATTTTCGTGCGGCAATACCCGCATAACCTGTTCACGGCGGGTCTCAACGATCAAGTTGGAACCAACGCAATCATGGGGCGCTACACTGTAGTTCTGGGTCAGTTCCCACGAGCGCGCCGAATACCGATAAGGGCGCGAAGTCAGCGCTCCAACCGGACACAGATCAATTATATTACCTGACAACTCGGAGGCGACCGCCTTTTCGATATAAGTACCTATTTTCATGTGCTCGCCACGACCCGTTGCACCGAGTTCCATGATGCCACCAATTTCTTGACCAAAGCGGATGCAACGCGTGCAATGGATGCATCGGGTCATCTCAGTGGTAATGAGCGGACCGATGTCCTTGTCTTTCACTACGCGCTTGCTTTCACTGTAGCGTGAAACATCCTGACCGTAGCCCATGGCCATTTCCTGCAAATCACACTCACCGCCTTCATCGCAAATAGGACAATCCAGCGGATGATTGATGAGCAGAAACTCCATCACGCCCTTCTGGGCAGTGATGGCTTTGGGCGATTTGGTAAACACCCGCATGCCTTCGGTCACCGGAGTGGCACAAGCAGGCTGTGGTTTGGCCGCTTTTCCCACCTCTACCAGACACATCCGGCAGTTAGCGGCAATAGAAAGCTTTTTGTGGTAACAGAAACGGGGAATAACGATCCCGGCCTCATCAGCGGCCTCAATCACCATTGCGCCGTCGCGGGCCTCTATCTTCTTGCCATTGATCTCGATGTTGACCATCGTGCGTCTCGTTTACTTTCTGTTCGTCTCGTCCACAAGGCGGTCATCTAATGCAGGGCCGCCACGTCGCTGTATCGTTATGCTGTCCCGGACCCGACCAGGCATTTCTTATGCTCAATGTGGTACTGAAATTCATCATGGAAGTGCTTGATAAAACTGGTTACAGGCATCGCTGCAGCATCACCCAGCGCACAGATTGTGCGACCCTCGATCTTGGAGGCCATATCGGTGAGCAAATCGAGGTCTTCCAATTTACCCTCACCGTGCTCAATACGATGAATGACCCGCGCCAACCACCCCGTGCCCTCACGGCAAGGGGTACACTGACCACAGGACTCTTCATAATAAAAATGTGAAATGCGCTCCAGCACACGCACCATGCATGTCGTTTCATCCATGATGATGACCGACCCCGCACCCAGCATCGAGCCTGCCTTGGAGAGACTATCATAGTCCATCGCAACATCCATTATAGCCTCCCCCGGCAACACCGGGACCGAGGAGCCACCTGGAATAACCGCCTTGAGCTTGTTCCCAGCGCGCACGCCACCCGCCATCTCCAACAGTTCGGCAAACGGCGTACCCAGCGGAACTTCGTAATTCCCCGGTTTGTTGACATGGCCGGAGACACAAAATATTTTTGTGCCGCCATTATTGGGTTTGCCCAGTTCGAGGAACCACTTGCCTCCATTTTTCAAAATCATGGGAACAGAGGTGAGCGTCTCAGTATTGTTGACATTTGTAGGACGCCCGTAGAGGCCGAAACTGGCAGGGAACGGCGGTTTAAAACGAGGCAGCCCTTTCTTGCCTTCGAGTGATTCCAGCAAGGCCGTTTCTTCTCCACAAATGTAGGCACCCGCACCAAGGTGGCTGTGGAGGTCAAAATCAACACCCGAGCCGAGCACATTCTTACCAAGCAATCCAGTTTCATAGGCTTCTTTGAGGGCCGATTCAAAACGCTCATACGGCTCCCAAAACTCGCCGCGGATATAGTTAAAACCCACGCTCGCACCGATGGTATAGCCAGCAATAGCAATGCCTTCGATCAGCTGGTGCGGGTTGAAGCGCAGAATATCGCGATCCTTGCAGGTACCCGGTTCACCCTCATCAGAATTGCAAATAATATACTTCTGCCCAGGAGCGTTGCGTGGCATGAAACTCCACTTGAGCCCTGTTGGAAACCCGGCTCCACCTCGACCACGCAGCGCAGAAATTTTCAGTTCCGCGATAATCTCATCGGCAGGTGTTTTCTCATTGAGAATTTTCTTCCACACCGCATACCCCCCAGCTTCCTGATAGGTTTTCAGGGTCCAGGGTTTGTCCATATGCAATGTTCGGAAACAAACTTCGTTTGCCATGATTCTCAATCCCGTGTGGTAAACGTGCGTACCGACACGCCGCATCGCCACCGGCCCACCAAGGGCCAGAACAACATCTCAGTCAAGCTTGTCCAACAGTTCATCAATTTTCTCCGGCGTCAGATGCTCACAATAATCCGTCCCGACTTGCAACATCGGCGCCCCGACACAGGCCCCCAGACACTCCACTTCCATGAGTGTAAAACGCCCATCGGCCGTGGTTTCACCCAGAGATATCCCCAGACGTTGTTCCAGATGAGACACAATCCCGTCCGAGCCACGAAGCTGACAGGATATATTGGTGCAAACACAAATCTTGTGGCGACCCACCGGAGCCAGTTCATACATTGAATAAAATGTCGCTACCTCATAGACAGCAATACGTTCCATCCCCAGGTACTCGGCAACGGCATTCATGAGGTCATTTGTCAGCCAGCCACCATTTTGGTCCTGCATAACCTTGAGGGCATGCATAACGGCAGATTGTTTGCGATCTTCGGGATATTTCGCGATCCAGCGGTCAATTTCAGCGCGTGCTTCACTGTCAATCAAATCAAGCATGCTGGCATATCGCTTTCGTGGTGTCACCGATCAATCTCCCCAAACACAATATCCAGCGAACCGATAATGGCCACGACGTCGGCGAGCATGTGCCCTCTGGACATTTCATCCATTGCCGATAGATGTGCAAAACCAGGGGCGCGGATCTTGAGCCGGTAAGGTTTGTTCGCGCCATCAGATATCACATAGACACCAAACTCCCCCTTGGGATGTTCAATGGCCGCGTAGGCCTCACCCTCTGGAATGCTATAGCCCTCTGAAAACAGCTTGAAATGGTGAATCAGGGACTCCATGCCGGCCTTCATCTCTTCGCGTTTTGGCGGCACAATTTTGTGATTGTCTAACATGACCGGACCGGGATTCTGACGTAACCACTCCAGGCATTGCTGGATAATGCGATTGGACTGGCGCATTTCCTCGATACGCACCAGATAACGATCATAGCAATCGCCATTGCTACCCACCGGAATATCAAATTCGAGTCGGTCATAGACTTCGTAGGGCTGTTTCTTGCGCAAGTCCCATTCGACACCTGAACCGCGTAACATGGGTCCGGTAAAACCCAATTGCAGTGCACGCTCGGGTGACACCACGCCGATATCGACTGTGCGCTGTTTCCAGATGCGGTTATCCGTCAGCAGTATCTCGTACTCATCAATATAATTGGGGAAACGATGACAAAAATCTTCGATAAAATCCAGCAGTGAACCGGAGCGATTTTCGTTGAGCCGGGCGATATCTGCCTCGCTCTTCCATTTCGATGGCTGATACTGCGGCATTTGATCGGGAAGGTCACGATACACACCCCCCGGACGATAATAGGCGGCATGCATGCGTGCACCGGAGACGGCCTCATACATGTCCATCAGGTCTTCACGTTCGCGAAAACAATAGAGGAATACGGTCATGGCGCCCAGATCGAGCGCACTGGTCCCCAACCACATGAGGTGGTTGAGGACCCGAGTGATCTCATCAAACATGGTGCGGATGTATTGCGCACGCAAAGGTGGGGTAACACCCAGTAAACGCTCCATGGCCAGCACATATCCGTGCTCATTGGCCATCATGGAGACGTAATCGAGCCGGTCCATGTAGGGAATGCTCTGGGCGAAGGGTTTGCTCTCCGCAAGTTTTTCCGTGCCACGATGCAGCAGACCAATATGCGGATCAGCACGCTGCACCACCTCACCATCCATCTCCAGTACCAGTCTAAGCACCCCGTGCGCGGCAGGATGTTGTGGGCCAAAGTTCATGGTGAAATTGCGAATCTCAGGCATCGCTTCAGTCTCCCTTGCTGGCAACGCCGAGATAACGGTTATCCTGGCGGATGATCCGCGGGACGGTGATCCGTGGCGTAATGCTCACCGGTTCGTAGACTACTCGACGTTTTTCCGGATCGTAGCGCATCTCGACATTGCCAATGAGCGGAAAATCCTTGCGGAAGGGATGACCGACAAATCCGTAGTCCGTCAAAATACGGCGCAAATCGGGATGGCCCTCGAACACGATTCCATATAAATCGAAGGCCTCGCGCTCATACCAGTTAGCACTGTTCCACACACTGATGATCGAGCTCACCAGGAGTGAATCCTCATTGAGAAAGACACGCAATCGTATACGCTGATCATTGCTTAGCGACAGGAGATGATAAACCACTGCAAAACGTGACCCGCTCCACGGGTCCGGCCCATACTCCAGGTAATCGACACCACAAAGGTCGATCAGTTGTACGAACGCATACGAGGCTTCATCGCGCAATGCCGTGCTGACCTCGATGAGATGCTCACGAGGCAGGTCAACAGTCAGCTCGCTATGTGCGACACGGCACCCGGATATCAGATTAGCGAAACGCGTTTGCACGCGCGCAGCCAGCTTCTGATAGAAATCAGACATATCCAGATCGTCTCTGTCGGTTAACGCGCGATTGTGCTCGTGCGCTTGATCTTGTTCTGCAACTGCAGAATCCCGTAAATAAGCGCTTCAGCCGTAGGAGGGCAACCAGGGACGTAGATGTCCACCGGTACGATGCGGTCACATCCTCGTACCACGGCGTAGGAATAATGGTAATAACCGCCCCCGTTGGCACACGAGCCCATGGAGATGACCCAGCGCGGCTCTGCCATCTGGTCATAAACTTTGCGCAGGGCAGGCGCCATCTTGTTAACCAACGTTCCGGCGACAATCATTACATCGGACTGGCGGGGGCTTGGGCGGAATACGATACCAAAACGATCAAGATCATAGCGCGAAGCACCCGCCTGCATCATTTCAACTGCACAACAGGCCAATCCAAAAGTCATGGGCCAGAGCGAACCGGTACGCGCCCAGTTAATAAGTTTATCAGCGGTGGTAGTGACTACGCCTTCCTTAAAGACACCTTCTATTCCCACTCCAGTGCCCCTTTCTTCCACTCGTAAATAAAGCCGACTACCAGAATACCCAGGAATACCGACATAGCGACAAAACCGAACATGCCAATTTTATGCAGCACGATGGCCCAAGGGAACAGGAACGCAATCTCCAGATCAAAAATGATGAACAGGATGGCGACAAGGTAATAGCGAACATCGAATTTCATACGAGAATCTTCGAATGCCTCGAAGCCGCATTCATACGGTGACAGTTTTTCACTATCTGGCCGTGCGGGTGACAACATAAACCCCATCGCCATCATTATCGCACCGAGTACAAGCCCGACAATGATAAATATTAGAATTGGCAGGTAATTCTCAAGCATTTGACGCAGTCCTCATTACCCGTGCCCCACCCGTATGCGCATAATGCCTTGGCAAGACGCACACACAAGGGAAAACAGCAAGAGGTCAGTCTAGGCCAGCCTCTCGTAGTGTGTCAAGTTTCGGTAAGATATAGAAATGATTAAAAATGAATGTGTTATGAGTTTTATTGAGGTATAAAAAAATCACTTACGCCATTATCGTAAGACGATTTTTTCACAGGAATCTGCTTCCTGGATGGTCCATAAATGGTGCCGACGGCCAGACGCTCCGGTTCTCCATAATAACATAGTTAGTCGCCTGCAAGAACACCACCATCCGGCGGCTACCGTAGAAGGGGTGGTGGGTGTATTTCTTGTCGGGCGGGCAACAGAGCCGTAGATCGGTCTCGTCCGCTTCCTCGGGGCGGCGGCGGGCGTACACTCTCGCCCGTGATACCCCGGCCAGTACGCACTAGCGCGCACCCAGGAAATCACCCCCCTCCAGGTCTACCCATGATCACCGCGTCATGGCAGGTAAATCTCAGACTTTTTTCAGTCAAGCCAGATCCATCTTGAGCTTGCCGATCTCGCTGTACAGGCACTCCGGCTCCCGGTGCTCAACCACTCGAGCCACGATTGCCCTCAAACAGGCGCTTGATCTGCTCCTGGATCGCCTTCTTCCACTGCTCGACCTGCACCGGGTGAACCCCGTACTCCTGGCCAATCTCGTTGATCGTCTTCACCCCCTTCAGGCCTTCCAGACCCACCTTTACCTTGAACTCTGGGCCATGAACCTTGCACTTCCTGCGCTCATATCGCGTATCCTCAGTACCGGATGGCAGCTTAAACTATCGTCCGAAATTCGGGGTCCACTTTATTAATCAAAGCCCGCACACGATGCACATTCTCATCCCCAATCTGCACAAAGATCGATCCTGAATCGGTCAACAAATCCCGGCACACGGTCAACCGATCCCGCAAATAAGTCAGATACGAATGAATCCCGTCCCGCCAGGTATCCCGAAAGGCCTTTACCTGCTCCGGTTCGCGTGTAATGTGATCCACCTTGCCATCTTTCACATCCCGGCTGGTGGTAGACCACTGAAAGTTGGAATTGAACTTGATGCCATAAGGCGGATCGAGATAAATGCACTGCACCTTGCCTCGCAGCCCTTCCCGCTCGGCCAGCGACGCCATCACTTGCAGGCTGTCGCCGAGAATCATGCGGTTGGTCCAGTTGGCGTCGTGCTGGTAGAACTCGGTCCTGGCGCCCTCGTCCGGCACGCCATTGAAATCGGCAAACAGGTCGGCCTGAGGTTCCGCCGCTACTTCATCCGACTCGGTACGGCGCAGCAGGTCGTCGATCAGCACCTTGGGATGCACCTTCTCCTGAATATATAGGGACGGCGCATGCACCACCAGATCGGACCCATCCTGCTCGTCCTTGCCGCGCCAGACCAGTTGCGGGTCGAGATCACGGTTACGGCGATGCTTCTCTTCGTCGAGCCCGGCACCACCACGCTCCTAGGCCACCCGAACGGGGCTTTGCTCCTCCTTCTGCATCACCGATTGGTATTCTGCAGTCGGGATATTCTTGCGCGTCGCTTCCTCGTGGGTGAGGGTCTCGACGGACTTGGATGTTTTGGGTT
>CAZLQI010000001.1:237317-568629 GCA_964561765.1 uncultured Chromatiales bacterium | reverse complement strand
AAATCATCTGCTGCTTGTCGCGCTCCACGTTTTGGCCGGTAGCCATAACTGAAATGGGAATAAAGGGGACGAATAAAGGGGACGCGCGCCTTTATATATCTGGCTTTCAAGGACAATACCTCAGTATTGTCAGAACACCATCTTACATATGAAGATGGGGGTCTATCCGGATTTCCCAACGAACGGGGCCAGCATTCCAGGTTGATGCAATGACTTGAAATTCAATGTAAACAAGGGTTTCATTTTCTGATCTATTCCATGTCATGAAGGCACTGAACCAGGCCGTGGACGAGGTGCGCAAGGACGAGTGGCGTGCGCTGAATTCCACCACTAGCGCCTGAACTTCCCAGGCTTTTCGTTCATTTCCGTCCAATGTCGGCCTTCAAACCAACAGTATCTTTACCGCTCCATCAGAGTCGCAGAAATTTTATTGGAATAGTTGTTGTTTCCGGCGTCAGCCGAATAGCTTCGTCCGAGTCGGTGCCCGGACTTTCGGCAACAAGCCTGTTCCTCCCGAGGCTGATCTTTTCTCCAGGTAGGTGAAGATCTTCTCGATGTCGATGTCACACCCGCTTGAGTCGCTGAGCCCAAGTCATGGCTGCATGGCACTGTAATCGGGCGAAGCGCCGACCCTCAGGTGGTATGGCCAAGCTGGGCACCCTTCACCCTACGTCATTGTGGGAATGTTACAATGCGAGACCCGGAAGACCCGCGCAGTCAGAGGAACGGCGAGGCAAGGCGCCAGCGGCGACCTAACCCCGGCAGCACCGGGGAGGGGCCAATATACGCCCGAAACGGGGGATGTGACCTGACTCAGGCCCGCGCGAAGGGAAAGGCCACGACCTCCTCGATCGATACCGCTCCCACTGCCAGCATCAATAGGCGATCGACCCCGAGAGCCACACCGGCACACTCTGGTAGCCCCCCCTCGGCCAGGGCGCTCAGCAGAGCCTCATCGAGCGGTGCTACCGACTGCCCGGCCACGTGGCGGTGTTGCTGATCGGCCTCGAAACGCCGCCGTTGCTCAGTGCTGTCGCCCAGTTCATAAAAGCCATTGGCCAGTTCCATACCGTTGATATATAGCTCAAAACGCGCTGCCACCCTCGGCTTGCCGGGCACCAGCCGCGCCAGTGCGGCTTGCGAGGCAGGAAAGGCATGAATAAATACCGGCTGATCGACAGGCAATGAGGGTTCCAGTACCTCGGACTGAAGTAGTTCCAGCCAGGTATCCCGATCCCAATCTCCACCATCGTCCCTGTCGGTGACGCCGATACTCAGGCCATGTTCACGGGCACAGGTCGCCAATGTCCCCGGCGTGGCAGTGTGAGGATCGATACCGACGTAGCGCTGAAAGGCCTCGGCATAGCTGAGCTGCACAGCCGGACCCAACACCCGTTCCGGGAGCAGGTCGCGCACCAGCACCTCGACCTCTCCCATGAGTTCAAAATGATCCATGCCCGGGCGATACCACTCCAGCAGGGTGAATTCCGGCTGATGGCGCCGCCCCGCCTCACCTTGACGGAACACCTTGCACAATTGGTAGATCGCCCCGCTGCCGGCAGCGAGCAGCCGCTTCATGGGGAACTCCGGTGAGGTATGCAGGTAGCGGCGCTGCGCACCGCCAGGACCGGCATAGAGGACGGAGAAACTCTCGATGTGGGGATCGTTCGTTGTCGCCACAGACATTACGGGGGTATCGACTTCGAGCACGGCCCGGGTCTGGAAGAACGCGCGGATGTCGGCATACATCCGGGCACGCCGACGCAACACGGCGAGGCTCGGCGCGGGGCGCCAGGGCACGGGGCCACCACTAGCCGTCATGTTGTGATCTGTCCGTCGTCAGTGTGTCCTGACTGTGGGGATCGGGGGGTCGGGAAAGCGCAGAGCACGACGCATGCGGGTGGCAGCGAAGACCCGGCATCGCCTGCCCTCTCCTCGCCAGCGCACACGCTGGAGCGGCCTATTCCTTGGCCCGGGACACGTAGGTGCCGGTGCGGGTATCGACCTTGATCAGTTCGTCCACCTCCAGGAACAGGGGCACGCGCACCACCGCACCGGTCTCCAGTGTGGCCGGCTTGCCACCGCCGCTGGCGGTATCGCCACGCACACCGGGTTCGGTGTCGGCGATCTTCAGAACAACGAAATTAGGCGGCGCCACGATGATGGGCTGTCCGTTCCACAAGGTCACGGTACAGGTATCCTGTTCCTTCAGCCACGGGTTGGCGTCACGCACCGCCGCTACGTCCGCTGCCACCTGCTCGAAGGTCTCCGGGTGCATGAAGTGCCAGTGCTCACCATCGTTATACAGATACTGCATATCTGTCTCGAGGACATCCGCCGCCTCGATGGACTCCCCGGACTTGAACGTGCGTTCGATCACGCGCCCGGTCTTGAGATTGCGAAACTTCACGCGGTTGAAGGCCTGCCCCTTGCCAGGCTTGACGAACTCGTTCTCAAGAATGCTGCACGGATCGCCATCGAGCATCACCTTCAGTCCGCCCTTGAATTCATTTGTGCTGTAGGTAGCCATTGTTTCCTCGTTCTGGGATCATGTCCGCACCCGGACTACGCAGAGTGATACCGTCTATGATACCCCGAAGCGCCGTCACGTGGCAGGCCCAGTCCTGGCAAAAAATACAGGCCCAGGCCGTGCGCGACCCAGCGGAGTTACTCACCCTGCTGGCACTACCCCCGGCACTGCTGCCTGCCGCCCGTGCCGCGTCTGTGCTGTTTCCGCTCTGTGTGCCCCGGGGTTATGTTGCGCGCATGGAACCGGGCAATCCCGATGATCCGTTGTTACGCCAGGTCCTGCCGCTCGATCTTGAGCTGCATGCCGACGCCGACGCCCTGATCGATCCGGTCGGGGATCTGAGCGCCATGGTGCGCCCCGGTCTATTGCACAAATACCCGGGCCGGGCACTGCTGGTCACCACCGGCGCCTGCGGGGTGCATTGTCGCTACTGCTTCCGGCGCCACTTTCCCTACCGCGACGCCAACCCAGCGACCGATGCCTGGGAGAGTGCCCTGGCGTACCTGCGCGAAGATGATTCGATACACGAGGTGATTCTCAGCGGCGGCGACCCACTCACCCTCAATGACCACCGACTGGCGGCACTCGGCGCTCACCTGGCCGGGATAGACCACATCAAGCGCCTGCGCATCCATACCCGACAACCCATCGTCTTGCCCGAACGGGTCGATGATGCCTTGCTCACATGGCTCACCGATTGCCCCCTGCAGACCGTCATAGTCGTGCACACCAATCACGCCCGGGAGCTGAACACCGACGTCAGAGAAGCGCTGGCACGTCTGCGTGCAATCGGGGTCGAGCTGCTCAACCAATCTGTTCTGCTGCGTGGTGTCAACGACGAGCCCGACACGCTGGCCGAACTCAGTGAGGCCCTGTTCGCATCCGGCGTCCTGCCCTACTATCTGCACCAGCTCGACCGGGTACAGGGTGCGGGACATTTCGCTGTAGCGGACGAGCAGGCCCGTGCGTTGATCGATGCACTGCGTGCGCGCCTGTCCGGTTACCTCGTGCCCCGCCTGGTCCGGGAAATACCCGGTGGCGCATCAAAGATCCCACTGAGTTGATACATCCCACTTCAACGTACCGCGTTCAACCTGGTCCACGCGCATACCCTGTCAGACCCACCTGCCATACGGTGCAAGTAGACGTTCGTCAAGCAATAATGTCATACTTTCACTAACGGGCTGTCCATAAAGGATTTTTGTTATTGTACGCGCGCGCGCAGGAGAGCTCCCTTGGGGACACACCTTGATCTGAACTTGCCTGAGCAGGGTCCTCGGCCTGCCAATGCCTTCGACATCCGCCACAAAAGGGTGGAGCAGTGGTTAGCCGAACTGCCCATGGCCAACATCGGCGAGACGGCACGGCAGATATTCGGCGTATTGACCGAGACCAACCGCTATACGCTGCCGCCCCAGGACAGGCTGCGTTTGCTGGAAGTATTGCGCGAGCCCGTCCACTATCTGACCGAGGCATTCAAAAAACATTTCGTCGGCATCAGCCTTCCCCTGCCCGGCAAGAGCCGCAAGACGGCTGGCCTCGCGCGCGCGATCTATGCAGAAATGGGCACCGGCTACAAGATTGCCCTGGAAAACAGCCAGGCGCGCCTCCGCCTGTTTCAGGATAACAAGACCCTGGCCCTGCTCACACACCGCGCCATCACCTACCAAGTCCAGGTCCTGCTCACCGCCTATCAGATCTATGCGCCGGTCCCTGGCGGACTGTGGCGCGAACTGCACGCCCTGTATCATTTTGCCGAGGAACACAAGCTCACAGCCAACACAGTGATCGACGACCGACACCGCTTGTTACCCAAATCCACCCTCACCAACGAATACAAGCGTGCGTTGCTACTCGCATTGGCCTCGCCCTATCGCCTGCGCCAAGGCGAGGTGGAAAAGGTCTATGTCAATCTCGAACGCTGGGCACAGCCCTGCCGTCTCGGTCAGCTTAGCCAGAAGGGTCACCAGAACAGTCGCTTTGTCGTCGTACTCAACGCCGACTATCCCCCGAGCTATATGCCGCCTTCACCGTCAAAACACCACCCGGAATACTGTCGTGGCCTCGATACCGATGAACTGGCTCGTGTCCTGCGCGAGCAGATCATGCACAACACCGAGGAGACACTGACCACGCTGACCGGCATCGACTTGCAAACACCGACGCTGTCCAATGATCTGATGCGCCGACTCATGCTGACCTGGGGCATGACGCCCCAACGCAGCTATTCCCGGGTGGATAAGCGCGATAAGGTGCAGGTAGCCCTCGGTCTCAGTGCGGCACACCACTTCATACCGGGACGGACTGGGCAACAACACGCCAACCGGCAGGATGTACCAACGGATGGTGCGCAGCAATTCTCACGCCCTGCCCACTACGACAGTCAACCGGTCAAGGATATCAACCAGACCCAGCCGGACGTCTGGGAGATGATCTATGCACACGATACCACCCCTTTTGAACCGCTCAGGGACAGCGAACCGGCACCGCCCCCGTCCTTCGATGCATCACTGAACGCACGCAATTATCACACCCTGGTCTGGCGGCTCATCAACGAAAGTGCCGGCGGCTGTTGCCTGGTCAACCCGGTAAAGGAGCATGCCAGCGTACTGGTAGGCGAACTCGTCGCCTTCCACCATGTGGACGCCTCGATGCCCTATACCTGGCACATCGGTGTCATTCGCTGGATGAAAAATGACGACACCCAAGGCCTGCACCTGGGAGTCCAGATGATCTCCCCGGCCGCCGACATCGGGGGGGTCAAACCGGCTAGTCATCCCCGGCAAGAAGACTATGAGCGCGCCCTGCTGCTGCCCGCCCTCACCGGCATCAACCAACCGGCCACACTGGTCCTGCCACCGGTTCCCTATCGGGAGGGAAACAAACTGTTGTTGCAGGTTGCTAACGGGGAAACACCGATAGCATTAACAAAAATGGTCGAAAATACGGGTCTATTCGCCCAATTTCAGTTCTCTTCACCCGACACGTCAGCGCCAAAAAAAAACCACCCTGAATCGACCAACGAACATGACTTCAGTACCCTCTGGTCAACCCTGTAAAATCACTGTTCGACAAAGACACGGCATAACATCGTATACCCGGGCGTTTCCCCTCCTGGCTCCCGCAACCGACAGGTATTGAGAGAAACCGACATGAGTAACAACAACCTCCTGAGGATAGTGACCCTCTTCGATGCATCCGAGGAAGCCGAGATCTTGATCAATGCGCTGCGCAATGCCGGACACATCGTCCGCGATATCCGCGCCGAAGACGATGAAGACCTCAAAAACGCCATTGACGAACACCCTCTCGATCTCGTACTCGGTCGCCCCAAACTGGCCCTGCTCAATGCCCGCCAGGCCCTGAACATCATCGCCGCCAGTGGCCGTGACCTGCCCATGGTCATCATCACTGATCCGGGCCAGGAGAACAGCGCCATCGACCTGCTCAACGCCGGTGCCCGCGATATCATCGGTAATGACCAACCGGTGCGCCTCCAGCATATCGTAAGCCGTGAAATCGCCGATCTGCAGACTCGTCGCGCCCTGCGGCAAAGCGAAAAAATGCTCCACGAGACGGAAAAACGCGCGCGCAATCTCATCGACAATTCGCGCGACGCCATCTCCTATGTGCATGACGGTATGCATCTGTACGCCAACCAGGCCTACCTGAAGATGTTCGGCTATGATGATCTTGACGACATTCTCGGCATGCCCATCCTCGACATGGTCGACACCAAGGAGCATGCGGCGTTCAAGGACTTCCTGCGCACTTATATCCGGGGTGACAGCGAGGACAGTTCATTCAAGCTCAGCGGCCGTCACAGCGAAGGGCGGACCTTCAAGATCACCATGGAATTCACCCCTGCGAGCATGGAGGGCGAGACCTGCATCCAGATCATCATTCGCGACCAGTCCCTGAGCAAGGAACTGGAGAAAAAACTCAGCGTGCTCAGCCGCCAGGACCTGCTGACCGGGACATACAATCGTTCCTACTTCATGGAACAGGTCGACAAACTCATCTCCCGGGCGGTGGATGGCAAGGCCCGCGGGGCGCTGCTGTATATCGACCTCGACGACTACCAGGACATCAAGGAAAAAATCGGTATGTCCGGGACCGACCTGTACCTGGTCGAGGTAGCTGGCGTACTCAAGGCACAGCTAAGCGCACAGGCCCTGCTCGCCCGTTATGAGGGCGCGGTATTTACCCTCCTACTCGAGGGTGCTGACACGACACAGGCACAAGCCAGTGCGACGACAATCTACACGGCGATTGCGGATCATCTCGCCGATGTAGCGGGGCAAACGGTGCGAAGCACCGCCAGTATCGGCATCAGCCTGTTCAATGAAACCACCAGCAGTGGGCAGAGATGCCTGCTCAATGCCGAGAAGGCCTGCGACGATGCCCGGCAAAGCGGCGGCAACCGTGCCATGGTCTACAATCCCCGCATCTCCGAACTCGCCGAGAAGGAGAAAGTGCTCCACTGGTCGCAGACCATTAAATATGCCCTGCAACACAACCAGTTCCAGCTGCTCTATCAGCCGATTATCAGTTTGCATGGCGAGCCGGGAGAAAAT
The DNA here is from genome assembly GCA_964561765.1 of uncultured Chromatiales bacterium. Taxonomy (GTDB): domain Bacteria; phylum Pseudomonadota; class Gammaproteobacteria; order DATFLL01; family DATFLL01; genus CAZLQI01. Next base: position 561,522 of record CAZLQI010000001.1, on the reverse strand, counting down.
TATGAGACCCTGCTGCACATGTACCAGGAAGACGGCACCGAGGTGTCACCAGCAGAGTTCATGCCCGCGGCGGAAGAAACCGGCCTGATGCTGTATGTGGACCGCTGGGTGATGGCCAATGCCCTCACCAGGCTGGCCGAACGCCACCAGAACGGCACCCGGACCCGGCTGTTCATCAAGCTGTCGGGGGGCTCGATCTCGGACCCACGGTTGCTGGAATGGGTTGGTGAGCGGTTCAAGGCGCTGAAACTGGATGCCGACTACGTCGTCTTTGAGATCGACGAACAGACGGCACTCAACCGCTTGAAACAGGCCCAGCAACTGATTGACGGCCTGTCCCGGTTTCACTGTCGCATTGCCCTGGACCACTTCGGCAATGAATCCGATACCTTCGATGCCATCAAACACCTGCGCGTCAATTACCTGAAACTCGACGGCTCACTGGCAAACAATCTCGCCAACAATCTTGGGGCACAGGAAAAGATCAAAATAATCAGCGACCATGCCAGTAATATCGGAGTCCAGACCATCGCCTCCTGCGTCGAGGACGCCAACAGTCTCGCCGTGCTCTGGCAATGTAGCCTCGACTTCATCCAGGGCCATTTCCTCCAGCCACCGGGCATCGAACTCGACTACGATTTCAACGAGGAAGGCAGCGCCTGATTTCGTGCAACACGCCCCCTCCCCTGGGCACACCGACACCGCGGCTCAGGAATGCAGACCATCCTCTCTGGACCGGTCGACAAAACGCCATACCCAACTGTCGGACTGAGCAGGAGACGGGCACACCGGTGGCAGAGTTAGTACAGATTTCCCTGATCCCTCATTGTACCGGGCCACTGTAGCTCTCGAAATCGGGAAAATGAATCCCCCCCCTTGCCTGCCAGCAACACCTCCGAACCGACGGTCTTCTAGCGAATAAAAACCCGGTATCGATACCCCGCAGCATACCCCGGCAAGATCCGGGCAACAGTTTCGTTTGAGAATATCAGACCGGCTCAATATAATTTAACGCTTTATTTGCATATCGGCCCCTCCAGGGGTCAATGTACCCAGCGATACGACAACCACCGGAAAGCACGAATGGAGCACTTACAGCCTGTCAGGCAACCACAGCAATGCAGTCTTTTCTGGGTCCGGCTGTTTCCCTTCCTGCGCTGGTGGCCGATGGTCAATCGGGTAACCCTGCGGGCCGATTTCCTGGCCGGGCTGACCGGCGCCATTATTGTGCTGCCCCAGGGGGTGGCCTTTGCCACCATCGCCGGTATGCCACCGGAATACGGCCTGTACGCCGCCATGGTGCCGGCCGTCATCGCTGCCCTGTTCGGCTCATCCTGGCACCTGGTGTCTGGTCCCACCACCGCGGCCTCGGTCGTACTGTTCGCCTCGCTAAGCGCCCTGGCTGAACCTGGTTCAGCCGACTATGTCCGTCTGGCCATCACCCTGACCTTCATGGTCGGCCTCATCCAACTGGTGATGGGCCTGGTGCGGCTCGGCACGCTGGTCAATTTCATTTCGCATTCGGTGATTGTCGGTTTCACCGCCGGGGCCGCCATCCTCATCGCCGCCAACCAAATCAAGCACTTTTTCGGCGTTCCCATACCCCGTGGCCTGCATTTCCACGAGATATTCCTGACCCTGTACCAGCAATCAGACAAGATCAATCCCTATGTCACCGCCGTTGCCGTGCTCACCCTGCTCACCGGTATCCTGGTCAAACGCTACCTGCCGAAGATCCCCTATATGATCGTGGCCATGTTTGCCGGCAGCGCCCTGTCCATTGCACTCAACGCACGCTATGGGCAGAACGTAACGGGCATCCTCACCGTCGGTGCCCTGCCCGCTTCCCTGCCACCCCTGTCGGCACCGGACCTGACGCTGACCACCATCAGAAATCTGGCGCCCGCTGCACTGGCCACCACCCTGCTCGCCCTGACCGAGGCAGTCTCCATCGCCCGGTCCCTGGCGGCCTACTCTGGTCAACGCCTTGATGGCAATCAGGAATTCAAGGGACAGGGCCTGTCCAACATGGTGGGCAGTTTTTTCTCCTCCTACGTCGCTACCGGGTCGTTCAACCGCAGTGGCGTCAACTACGAGGCGGGTGCTCGTACGCCACTGGCTGCCGCCTTTGCCGGCGTCATGCTGATGGGCATCATGCTGCTGGTCGCCCCCTATGCCGCCTACCTGCCCAATGCCGCAATGGCGGGCATTCTGTTGCTGGTCGCCTGGGGGCTGATCGATTTTCACCACATCAAACACATCATCCGGGCCAGCCGTTCCGAGACCGCTATCCTGGCCACGACCTTCTTCTCCACGCTGTTCATCGAGCTGGAGTTCGCCATCCTGCTCGGTGTCATCCTCTCGCTGATCGTCTACCTGAACCGTACCTCGCGACCACGCATCCACACCCTGGTGCCCAACCCGAGCGATGAACACCGCACGTTCACTGCCGCTACCCTCCCTGGCGATGAATGCCCCCAACTCAAGGTGGTGCGCATCGACGGTTCCCTGTTCTTCGGCGCCGTCAACCATGTCCAGGAAAGCCTGCAGGGCCTTGAACAGCGCACGCCCGGACAGAACTGCCTGCTGATCGAGGGTTCGGGCATCAACTTCGTCGATATCGCCGGTGCCGAGATGCTGGCGGGGGAGGCCAAACGCCGCAGACAGGGAGGTGGCGTGCTCTATATGTGCAAGATCAAGGACGATGTCTGCCAGATATTCAAACAGGGCGAATACCTGCGCGAGATCAACGCTAAACACGTCTTCGCGAGCAAACAGGAAGCCATCCATGAGATCGTGATCAAACATCTTGACCCGGAGCGCTGCCGCCGCTGCGACAAACGTATCTTCCTGGAGTGCGCACACATGCCCGCCCCCGCCACAGCACCCAACTAAGGCCACCGGCCGGGGCATCCGGACAGGCAAGACACCCGCCGGTCTGCCGTGCGGCCCACGGCCAAGGACATGGTTCGGGTAAACTTTTCCCCGTGCCCGCCGCTAAACTGAACGGGAATACCCGATTAGCAGTGCCGAATTGACGGTTCTGGGTTGACAGTTCTGGCAGCGACACACTTTGAGGTATGATAGGCCCGAACGGCCAGATCAACCGGGAATGCCAGGGAGTTCTTCGCACGTGGGCGTATCCTCACCACACCCAAGCAGACGTTTTCGCCGCCTGAGCATCCGGGCACGACGGCGCGTGAGCGGACTCCTGCGTACCTATCGGCCGAAGAACTTCCCCATTGCCTATAAGCTCGCCCTGATTATCACCGTACTGATCACCATCGGCATGAGTCTGCTGGGTCTGGTTATCGTCAAAAACCAGACCCAGTTGCTCGAAGTTCAGATGCACGAGTTCGGCCAGACGGTCGTCACCCAACTCGCCGAGTCCGCCCGCGAGCTGGTACTCGCTGGTGACATGCTCGGTCTCAAGGTGCTGGCGCACAATCTCGATGCCAACGACAACATCCTGGGCACCGCCATCTACTCGGACACGGGCAAGATGCTGGTATCGCGCGGCATCACACCGCAACTCGGTATACTTGACGTGTACAGCCGTGCCACGCAGCTCGGACCAGGCAACTACACCTACAGTTGGCAGTGGCACGACAAACAGGTGGACCCCATTCCCGTGGTCTCCTACCTGACACCCATCCGCTTTCACAACCTGATCGTTGGCCATGCCATAATCACTTTTAACCGCTCAACCATGACACGGGCCATCCACGATGCTATCCGCGCCATCATCAGCGCCATGGTACTCATGATCCTGCTCGGCATCATCACCGCCTTTCTCATCGGGCGGCGCATCTCCAGACCCATCAATGAGCTCATGGACGCCAGTCGGGCCATTGACGAGGGCAACTTCAGCTATCGCATCACGGAGCGGCGCAACGACGAGATAGGCCATCTCATGGGCGCATTCAACACCATGGCGGCAGGTCTGCTGGAAAAACATCAGGTCGAGAGCGCCTTCTCGCGATTCGTCTCCGCTGGCGTCGCCAAACAGATCCTTGGAAACCTCGATCATATCCAGCTCGGCGGCAAGCATGTGCAGGCCTCCGTACTGTTTGCCGACATTGTCGGTTTTACCAGTATTTCCGAACTACTCTCACCCGACGAGGTCGCCACACTACTCAACGAGTATTTCTCCTATATCTCCCTGGCCAGCCAGCACTACAACGGCACGATCGACAAGTACATGGGCGATTGTGCGATGGTTGTCTTTGGTGTGCCCGAACAGGACGCGGATCATGCCTTCAATGCGATCGCCTGCGGGGTGATGATCCACCATCTGGTGGCACGTCTGAACATACAGCGACAACGCGACGGAAAAATTCCGATCCATTTTCGCATCGGTGTCAACAGCGGGATGATGCTCGCTGGCAACATGGGATCACACGAGCGTATGCAATACACCGTCGTGGGTGACTCGGTGAATCTCGCCGCCCGCCTGTATTCGGTCGCCGAACAGGACCAGGTTGTCGTCACCGAAGAATTCTGTGCACATCCCGCCGTGGCCGGACGTATCATCGCGCGGCGCCACGAATCCATTCGCCTGCGTGGAAAACGCCTCCCGGTAACCACCTATATCGTTCGGGATGTGGCCAGCACCTATCGCCAGGAGATGCATCACCGGATCGAGGCCATTCTGGCCGACAAAGTGGTGGCATGAGGAGTCCGGTGCGCACCATGGTGTCCCGTATCCCGCTCGGCCTCCTGCTGGCTCTCCTGTCCGGCTGCGCCTATCTGTACCAGCCCGGACCAGCGCTGGACCGACAAGTCGGGGTATGGACCCGCCAACAGGATTACGGCGATGCCCTTGATGTGCTCACTCGCCTGGCCGCAGCCTACCCCGACGATGCCCGACTCAAGGCCGAACTCGCATCAACGCGCCGCCATGCTGCGATCTATGAAACCACGACACTGCGCGCCGCCCGGGAACTGGAAAAGGGCGGTAACTGGCGCGCCGCCGCACTGCTGTACCGCCAGGGCCTGGACACACTCCCACGCAGTACTCACCTGCGCGCAGCCCAGGCCGGCTTCAGACGCCACCGCCGCGCATACATCAACACCCTAGAGGCGCAGATCGCACTCGGTCATGCCCGTTATCTCATCGCCACCCTGCCCCTGCACGAGCGGCGCAACCAGGTCGGGGGGACCGATAGCCGGTCCGTGCAAGCGCTTGAGGACGAACGCCAACAGGCCGTGCACCTGGGCAAACAGCTCACCATCATGGGACAGGCTGCGCTCGCTGACAGAGACTACCGGCAGGCAGGCGAGGTATTTAGACTGGCACAAAAACTACACCCCGGTCCCGTGTCCCGTGCCGGGCTGAAGACTGTACGCACCTATTACCGGACACAAACCCGGCTACACACCCGGGCACAGGCAGCACGGGCAAAGACCCGGCGTGCCGCACTGGCGCGTACCTACACGGCACATTTCGAGCGCTGCTATCAGCGCCGTAATTGGCTCTGTGCCAGACAGGCACTCACCACCCTGGTTCAGGTGGCCCCGAACGCCGAGGCACTACCCGCACTACAACACCGCCTCACCGTGCAAATCCACAACACCGTCAAGCACGGACTGGAAACGGGGCGCCAACTCTACAGTCAGGGACAGATACGCGAGGCACTGGACATCTGGCTGCGCGTGCGAAAACTCGCCCCGCAGGACGCCGAACTGGCGGCACACATCACGCGTGCGCATAAGGTGCTGGCAAAGTTGCAGGAACTGCGCATCCATCCGGCCACACCTGTCCCATCGGTGGCACCCCCACCCTGAGCGGACACCCCGCACTCTCAATCCAGGTTGCAACGCAGCCCCCACCCCCCCATCGGTGCGCGGGAGTTACTCACTCGGACCCATGCGCTCGACACTGCGAAAGCCCCGGGGCAATAAACTACCGCGATGTCCTCGTTCACCCGCATACGCTATCTGATCGGCCTCCTTGAGCGTGGTGTGGCGTTTACCCGAGTGGATCGTCAGGCTTCCATTCTCGCCCAATACCGTGATTGCACAAACAAACTCCTCACGCGCCTCGACCCGTTTACCGGGGATAGCGATGATCTTCACCCCCTTGCCACGAGAGAGTTCGGGCAACTCGGAGACCGGATGGATGAGCAGCCGTCCTGTGTTGCTGGCCACCGCCACCCAGTCCGTCGCCCTGTCGTTGACGACGATCGGCGCCAATACCCGTGCCCCCTTTGACACCGTGAGCAGGGTTTTGCCGGTCCTGTTGCGGGTCATCAAATCACCCAGCCTGGCGACGAAACCATAGCCGGCATCCGTGGCGAGCAGATAGTGCTGTTCGGGATCGCCACACATCACACCACAGAAGGTCGCCCCATCCGGGGGATTGAGCCGACCGGTCAGCGGTTCGCCCTGGCCACGCGCCGAGGGTAAGGTGTGAACGGGAACGGCGTAGGTACGCCCGGTTGAATCAACAAATACGGCGAGCTGGTTACTCCGCCCGGTCGCGGCATGCAGGAAAGCATCGCCAGCCCGATAGCTCAACCCCCCGGCCTCCACCTCATGTCCCTTGGCACTACGTACCCAGCCGCGCTCGGACAGCACCACGGTCACCGGATCGGCGCTGATCAGTGCAGTGTCGTCCAATGCCTGCGCGGCGCGGCGCGCCACAATGGGCGTACAGCGCGCGTCACCGAATTCAACCGCAGCCGCCTCAAGCTCCTTGCGCACCAGGGTCTTCATGCACCGTGGCGACGCCAGCGTCTTCTCCAGTCCGGCCCCTTCGCTGGCGAGTGCATCCTGCTCACCACGGATCTTCATCTCCTCGAGTTTGGCCAAATGGCGCAGCTTGAGTTCCAGGACGGCCTCCGCCTGGGTCTGCGAGAGACCGAAACGGGCCATCAGCACCGGCCTGGGTTTATCCTCATTGCGAATAATCGCGATGACCTCGTCAATATTGAGATAGGCGATCAGCAGGCCTTCGAGCAGATGCAGGCGCTGGCTGACCTTGTCGAGGCGAAATTGCAGACGCCGCCGGACCGTAGCGATGCGAAAGGTCAGCCAGTCGCTGAGCATCTCACGCAGATTGCGTATCTGCGGGCGACCGTTGAGCCCGATGACGTTCATATTGACCCGGTAGGTCCGCTCGAGGTCGGTGGTCGCGAACAGGTGAGCCATGAGCACATCGGCGTCGACACGACTGGAGCGGAGCACGATCACCAGGCGAGTAGGATGTTCATGATCCGACTCGTCACGCAGGTCGATCACCATGGGCAGTTTCCTGGCGTTCATCTGCGCGGCAATCTGCTCCAGCACCTTCGCGGGCGAAGTCTGGTAAGGCATCCCGACGATGATGATATCGCCATCCTCGCGCTCAAAGCGTGCGCGCATGCGGATACTGCCAACACCCGTCGCGTACATGCGTGCGATCTCATCGCGCGGAGTGATGATCTCGGCATCACAGGGGTAATCCGGCCCCTGCACATGCTCACACAGTTGTGCCACGTCCGCCTTGGGGTCTTCAATCAGGTGGATGCACGCGCTGACCACCTCACGCAGATTGTGCGGAGGAATATCGGTGGACATACCCACGGCGATACCCATGGTGCCATTGAGCAACACATTGGGCACCCGCGCAGGCAACAGCAAGGGCTCCTCGAGCGTACCATCAAAATTGGGTGCCCAGTCCACAGTGCCTTGCCCAACCTCGGCCAACAGCAGATCGGCGAAATGTGAGAGTTTGGACTCGGTGTAGCGCATGGCGGCGAAAGACTTGGGATCATCGGTCGACCCCCAGTTGCCCTGACCGTCCACCAACGGGTAACGATAGGAAAACGGCTGGGCCATCAACACCATGGCCTCATAGCAGGCACTGTCACCATGCGGATGAAACTTGCCCAGCACATCACCCACTGTACGAGCAGATTTCTTGTATTTCGCGCCGGCATTCAAACCCAGTTCCGACATTGCGTAGACGATACGGCGCTGCACCGGTTTCAGGCCATCACCAATGTGCGGCAGTGCACGGTCGAGAATGACATACATGGAGTAGTCCAGGTACGCCTTCTCGGTAAATTCTTTCATCGGCAGACGCTCAGCGTTATCCGCCAGCGGGCGTTGCGGGGTATCAGTCGTCATATCGAATCCTGGAAAATTGAAATCGGCTCAAAGAAACAGCGGGCAGGACGCGCATCACACTTCAGCCAGGTCGCCCTTGTCTTCGAGCCAGCGTTTGCGATCCGCTGCGCGCTTCTTGCCCAACAACATATCCATGAGCTGTTGTGTGCCGTCGCCGGGTCTGATCGTCATGCGCACCAGACGCCGGGTATCGGGGTCCATGGTTGTCTCGCGCAATTGCAGGGGATTCATCTCACCCAACCCCTTGAAACGGGTCACTAGCACCTTGCCCCTTTTCTTCTCCGCGGTAATGCGGTCGAGAATACCCTGACGCTCAGCGTCATCGAGTGCGTAGTAGGTCTCCTTGCCCACGTCGACACGATACAGCGGCGGCATGGCAACATGGATCCTGCCCGCTGCCACCAGTGGCCAGAAATGGCGCAGAAACAAGGCAGAGAGCAGCGTGGCAATGTGCGCACCATCGGAGTCGGCATCGGCCAGGATGCATATTTTGCCGTAGCGCAGACCGGAGAGATTGTCCGAACCGGGATCAACACCTATCGCCACCGCAATGTCATGGACCTCCTGCGAGGCTAATACCCGAATGGATTCCACTTCCCAGGTATTCAATATCTTGCCGCGCAGAGGCATGATCGCCTGAAACTGACGATCACGTGCCTGCTTGGCAGAACCACCCGCAGAGTCTCCCTCCACCAGAAACAGTTCCGTGCGTTCCAGGTCCTGTGAGGCGCAATCCGCCAACTTGCCAGGCAGCGCCGGACCCTGAGTCACTTTCTTGCGTACCACCTTGCGCCCGGCCCGAGCCCGATTCTGTGCATTGTTGATCGCCAACTCAGCGATACGCTCCCCGGCATCGGTGTGCTGATTCAGCCACAGGCTGAACGCATCCTTGACCACACCGGCGACGAAGGCCGCGCAGGCACGCGAGGACAGACGTTCCTTGGTCTGTCCCGAGAACTGCGGATCGGCCAGTTTCACCGACAAGATGTAACCCACCCGGTCCCAGACGTCATCGGGGGTCAGCTTGATGCCGCGCGGAGTCAGGTTACGGAATTCGCAAAATTCGCGAATCGCCTCGGTCAGACCGGTGCGCAGACCGTTGACATGTGTCCCCCCCTGCACCGTGGGGATAAGATTGACATAGCTCTCCGTAATACTCTCACCGCCCTCAGGCAACCACACTACTGCCCAGTCCGCAGCCTCTTCATTGCCCTCGAAACTACCCGCGAAGGGGGGGTCTGGCAGGATATCGATGCCCTGAAGGGCACCGGTCAGATAGTCCTGTAGTCCCCCCTCGTAGTGCCAAATCTCTTCCTCGTCGTTGTGCTCGTCACGAAATACTACCGTCAGGCCGGGGCACAATACGGCCTTGGCACGCAGCACATGGCGCAGACGCGGCACGGAAAACCGTGGCGAGTCAAAAAACTGTGGATCGGGCCAGAAGCGCACTCTGGTACCGGTATTGCGTTTGCCAACACTCCCCGTCACCTCCAGGTCCGAGACCTTGGTGCCATCGGCAAAGGCCATCTTGTACTCCAGCCCATTGCGACGGATCCACACCTCCAGATGCCGGGACAGGGCATTGACCACCGAGACACCGACACCGTGCAGGCCGCCGGAGAAACGGTAGTTCTTGCTGGAGAACTTGCCGCCCGCATGCAACCGGGTCAGGATGACTTCCACCCCCGGCACTTTCTCCCCGGGATGCAAATCGACCGGCATACCACGCCCGTCGTCGCTGACCGACACCGAATCATCTTGGTAGAGCGTGAGCTCGATACGACTGGCGTAACCCATCACCGCCTCATCGACGCTGTTGTCGATCACCTCCTGGGCAAGGTGATTGGGCCGTTCGGTCTGCGTATACATGCCGGGGCGCTTGCGCACCGGCTCAAGCCCGGTGAGGACCTCGATGGCCTCCGCCGTATAGGAATCACGTGCCATAGGGCTCCAGTTATCATGATGGTTGACTGAATACTGCGTACCACCCTGCCCACCCATCACACACTCCATGATGAGCAAGGATTCGGCGGCGGTCCAAAAAGTGTCACAAAGGCTATCTGGAATCCGGGCGCAGGACAAGCCGCACCAACCCCTTGATCCGGAGCATGACGCCCGCCAGGGTTAAAAATATGATGCAGCACACAGTGGACAGGATAAACGCACTACGGCGGTGATTCCGGTTTTTCTGCGGGAGGTAACGGAGTTGGAGGGTGCGCGAAGGCATGCTGCCCCCGTCCCCATCCCGGGAAGGATGACACCGCTATTCGCATTCAGACTTTGAACTGACCGACCATGCCCTGCAGATCGGAGGCCAACCGGGCAAGATCCCCACCCGCTGAGGAGAGCTGCTGCGCCCCTTCGGCGGTCTGATCGGCTATCTGGGTAATATTGAAAATGTTCTTGTTGATCTCCTCTGCCACTTCACCCTGCTGGCTTGCGGCATCGGATATCTGGGTATTCATACTGGCGATCTCACCCACCGCATTGGTAATGCTATCGAGTGCACTGCCGGCCTGTGCAGCCTGCTCGACACTGGTCTTGGCACGGCTGCGTCCTTCGTCCATCACCTGCACCGCATCCCGGGCACCACCCTGGAGGCGTTCGATCATCGTCTGAATTTCCTGCGTCGACTGCTGCGTACGGCTGGCCAGCGTGCGTACCTCGTCGGCCACCACGGCAAAACCCCGTCCCTGCTCACCGGCACGCGCCGCCTCGATGGCTGCATTCAGCGCCAGTAAATTGGTCTGCTCCGCGATACCGCGAATCACATCCAGTACCGAACCGATCTCCACGCTGTCGGCCTCGAGTTTCTGGATCACCTGCGCCGCCTTCTCCACTTCACCGGCAAGATTGTCAATCGCATCCACGGTCCGACTGACAACACCCTTACCAGCGGTGGCCTCGCCGTCGGCACGGCTGGCCGCCTCCGCCGCTGCCGTAGCGCTACGGGCGACTTCCTGCACTGTCGCCGTCATCTCATTCATGGCCGTAGCCACCTGATCGGTCTCGGACTGCTGGCGCTGTACACCCTGGCTGGTCTGGTCAGTGATCACCGACATCTGTTCGGCGGCCGAGGCCAACTGCGAGGTCGATCCGGAAATCTGACTAATGACCTGCTGGATCCTTTCACCGAAGGTATTGAAGGCCATAGAGAGCTGTGCGATTTCATCGTGGCCCTTGACCTCCAGTCGCCGGGTCAAATCACCCTCGCCCTCCGCAATATCGCGCATCGCCGTCACGACGGTGCGCAAGGACCCCGTGATGGTACGACTCACGAGCCAGGCCGCAAACACACCCAGGGCCAGACCGATGATCAGCAAAATGGCCACCCTCTGTTTGGCCCGGTTCAAATCTCGCAGCAGTGCATGGTTGGTCGCTGCGCCCATCTTGCGCGTCGTGGCATCGAGCGTGGAGAGTTTCCGTGCGGCGCCCGCCAGCACCACACCGAGTTGCGTGCGAATCAGATGTGCATCGGTACGCCAAGCATCACCGCCCTGGATAGCCTGCAAGTGCTTGAAGTTGGCGATAAACCGTGTGCGCAACTTGCCGATCCGATCCACTGCATCGCTCTGGTCCAGGCCCAATGCATCACCGTAGCCACGCACTTTGTTGAGGTAATCGCCACTGGCCTGCAGATACAGATTTGCCTCCTGTAGCGAACTCTTGCCCCGGAAGGCCAGGTAGGCCCGCACCCCGTTCATGACATTGGCCCAGGTGTAGCGCAGATTTTCCATGTTCAGTAGCATCTGCTGCTGTTTGGGCCCCACCGTGTCATTGCTCTGGGACATGATCATGTCCGACATCAATTGCAGCGTTTGCTGAGAGATCGGATTGATATTCTTGCCGGCATAGGCGATGCCGGGGAAGTTTTCCGCCGTATTGGTGGCCAGCTCCAGCAGGCGATCGCGATAAGACTCGAACCGGGTCACCTCACGGGCGATTGCCGCGACCTGTTGCGCCAATTCGGCATTGCCACGCACCAACGGCATGGCTTTGAGCCTGGCCAGATCCACCTTGACCCGGACAAGACCCTGAATGAAATGTTGCTTCTGGACCGCATCCTTGCTCAGCAGGTAGAAACCCAGGGCGCTGGTGGTACGGTTTAGATCGGCATCGAGTCGGGTGGAGGCCGCCACAACCGGCTGGATGTGATCGACGACATAGACAGCCCGACGCTGGGTACTGGCAAAGTTGAGCAGGGCGCTGCCCGCCACCGCCACCAGAATCAACAGTACGACCCCGAATCCGGCCCAGATCCTGTGTTTGATCATGAGTCGGGATAGCGCGCTTTGCATACACCTTCCTCCATCTCAGCACATCACCCACTTTTCAGCCTTGGGGTGTTTACGGTCTCTTAAGGCTGTATATCGGACGCCGAGGAGGAAACTTTATCGCCGGATCGGTCACTGACAGTGGAAGGCCATAAAAAGCAGTGGCAATGACCCGCGAACACAATGGAAAAGAACGGGATGCCAGCGGACAAGACTCGGCATCGCCCTGCGGGCAGATTGGCCCAGGGGGGAGTGACAGGGGAGAAAAAAGCGCAGGCAGAGCGGCCCATCGGCACTCTGCTAGAGCGTGACGCCGATCCGGTGCGCCAGCTCCTCATAGGCCTCGATGACACCACCGAGTTCCTGGCGAAAGCGATCCTTGTCCAGTTTCTTCCGGGTCTGCGCATCCCACACACGACAGCCGTCTGGCGTGAACTCATCACCGAGCACGACCTCGCCGTGATAGTGGCCGAACTCCAGCTTGTAGTCCACCAGCAACAACCCGGCCTCCAGGAACACGGGTTCGAGTACGCTATTGACCTGGAAGGTCAGGGTCTTCATGGCCTTGATATCGTCATCGCTGGCCCAACCGAAGGCACGAATATGGTAATCGTTGATCAGCGGATCATGCAGGGCATCGTTTTTGAGGAAGAACTCGAAGGTCGGTGGGGTGAGGGTCTGCCCTTCGGTGATGCCCAGGCGACGGCAGAGGCTGCCCGCAGCCCTATTGCGGATCACGCATTCGACCGGGATCATGGTCAGTTTCTTGACCACGGACTCATCGTCCGAGAGTAATGCCTCGAAGTGAGTCGGAATACCTGCGGCCTCGAGTTTTTGCATAATAAAGGCATTAAATTTATTATTAATCATGCCTTTATGTTCAAGTTGTTCGATCCTCTCACCATCAAAGGCAGAGGTGTCGTCGCGAAAATGCAGGATCAACCGCTCCGGCTCCTGCGTGGCATATACCGACTTGGCCTTGCCGGTATACAGTTCAGTCTGTCTTTGCATCATCGCCCCCTGGCGCTGTCATCCCGGTCTGGTTTCATCTCATGCCTGCCCACCCGGTCGAACCTCACGCCAGGCCAGACATGCGTCCTGTGGTGCAATCGCGACCCAATCATCTTCACAACCCAGCACCCGACTCAGGGCGGTGCTGGCCAGGGCCGGTGTGTTGTTCTGCTCGCTCAGGTGCCCGGCCACTAGATGCTGCAGTGCCGAAACACTGATCGCCGCCAGCAGACCGGCGGCCTGAGTGTTACTCAGATGACCAAAGCGCCCGGCAACCCGCGCTTTGAGTGCCTGCGGATAGGGACCCTGCGCCAGCATCGGCACATCGTGATTGCACTCGAGGAACAAGGCATCACAGGCACCAAGCCGGTCCACGATATGTGGTGTGATGTAACCCGCATCCGTCAGCATACCAAAACGACACCCACCTTCGCTGAAAACGAACTGACAGGGCTCGCGCGCATCGTGCGGCACGGGATAGGGTTGAATCTCCAGGTCATCAATACCGAAAGCGGTATGGCAATTCAGGATACGCAACTGCGCCAGGTCTCTCAGGCTGGCGTGGCCAGCGGTGCCGCGTGTCGTCCACACCGGAATGTTGTGACGCCGCGCCAGCGCGGCAACGCCGTTGAGGTGGTCGCTGTGCTCATGGGTCACCAGTATCGCCGCGACATCGTGTGGTTCACGCCCCACTGCGCCCAACCGCTTCCGTGTCTCGCGCAGGGAAAATCCATTATCGACGAGGATACAGGTCTGCCCGGCCTCGACCAGTAGCGCATTGCCACGACTACCGCTGCCCAGGCAGGCAAAGCGCAGACCAGCTCTCAGCGGATTTGGCATCTGTCATCCCAACGCATGCCACTGCGCGCCATGGCGGCGCTTATTTCAGATTCACCAACAATTGTTTGAGTATCCGCTCTGCCACCGGGCTCTTGTCCGCCACCCCGGTACGGGTCAGTACAGTGATCACGCACCGTGGTCCCTGTGCCACAATCTTGAGCTGATAGCGGTCAGCGACGACCTGCTCTTTATCCCCTCCGAACAGGCCGGCCAACCAGCTCTTGCCCTGTTGAGTGGAAAAATCTTTTGGCAAACCAATAAAATACAGACCATTGGAGCGATCACGATCTGTGACCCTCACACCCATCCGATCCAGCGCCAGGCCGGCACGCAACCAAGTGCGGGCAAACACCTCATCGACCAGCAACACTGACACAGCGCCACGCCGGGCCAATCGTGCATGCGGTTGTGCCGGCGTGGCCGCCAACATCTTGCTGGCCACGGTCTTGCCCTCACCGAGATAGACCAGGAAACGCTGCATCATCTCGGCTTCCAGTCCGAGGTCGGTGGGGCGTGTCTCCCACGCGGTCTGAATAATATTGAGGCCATTATCCGCCGTGGCCACCTCACGCAGGCCCTGCTGGGTGATATAGACATCGGTCTTGCCCGCCGTGGTAGCGGGCTCGATACGAAAACGGTAACGGTTGCGCAGCCCGGTGGAGTTGAGTTTGCCCAGCAGGCGTGAGAAAAACCCATCTGCTGTCTCCGCCTTGTACTCGCGCCAACCCGTCTCGATGATGCCGAGTTGCGGATTATCCTGCGTGATCTTGAGTCCCTGTCGGGAAAGAAAATCGCGCACCTTCGGCCACACCTGCCGGGGCGTCAGGTCCAGTTCCAACCAGCGCACGGCACCGTCGCGCATGATGCGCACCCCGGCCTGACCGCTCCGGGCGTGTGGTGCAGGATTTCCCGTCGCGCTCGCCGCGCCGCTCGCAGACGTGCGAACGGCGGTATTTCCCTGAGCGCTCCGGGCAGAGTGGGAAAAGCGCGCTGAGCTGGGTGCAATCTGCGGTATATCCAGCGCTGCATTGCCCTGCGTGTAGGACAGATCCGGTGGCACCTCAAGTGCCCGGCCATTGCGACTATTTTCATACACACTCTTGCTGGCAAACAGGGAACAGGCACTGAGTGACACCATCAGCGGCAAGGCCAGCGCGCACTTCGCTACGAAAGAGAATTTCATCATGCTCCGATCACCCCCGCCTGGTGCAAGGCGACACGAATCGTTTCATGATGGACCTCGGCCAGGGGGGTCAGTGGCAGGCGAATACCCGGCGGGATCAAACCCATTTCATACAGGGCCCACTTGACCGGGATCGGATTGGATTCGACGAAGAGGTTTCTGTGCAAGGGCATAAGCGTCTCGTTAATGGCGGTGGCCTGCGCGCGATCGCCAGCCAGCGCGGCGGCACACAATGCGTGCATGGCGCGCGGCGCGACATTGGCAGTGACGGAAATATTACCCTTGCCACCGGCCAGTATCAGTTCCATGGCCGTGGCATCGTCACCGCTAAGGATATCCATCTGCTGGCCGCAGCGCGCAATCAGTTCCCGGCCGCGCCCCAGATCGCCAGTCGCATCCTTGATGCCGACGATATTAGAAATCGGCGCCAGGCGTTCGACCGTCTCAGGCAACATATCCACAGCGGTGCGACCGGGGACATTATACAGGATCTGGGGGATGGCCACGGCCTCGGCAATGGCCTTGAAATGACGATACAGACCTTCCTGAGTCGGCTTGTTGTAGTACGGTGTCACTAGCAGACAGGCGCTGGCCCCGGCCCCCATGGCGCAACGCGTCAGGGCAATGGCCTCAAGGGTGGCATTGGCACCCGTGCCGGCGATGACCGGCACCCGGCCGTGGGTCAGTCCAACCACACGACGAATAAGGGCACAATGTTCCTGGTGATTCAGCGTGGCCGACTCTCCGCTGGTCCCCACCACGACGAGGGCATCGGTACCGTTGTCGATATGAAATTCGACCAGCCTGGCCAGCGCCTCGTCATCCAGGGCGCCATCCTCCCGCATTGGGGTCACCAGCGCAACCATACTGCCGTGAAACATACCCGTACTCCCGTGAGAACAGACGTGCATGTTACGTTCGCTATTGCTTCATGACAACCGGTCAATCCTTGTGCGCGGGTCACCGACACGATGATTTGGTCGACGGGCCCGTCCCCGCCGGGGGCCACCCTCCGGATAAAATCCAGCCATGGTGTACACACCCCCCTGCGACGCGCAGGTGGCAAGGACACTGTCTATAGTGTTGACGATCTATGGCCTCGGTACTCGCTGCCTGTTTTAAGGTGTAGCGTAAAACTCACTAAGGCATGAAGACCGAATATCTTTGAATATCTTTAAATGACATATTTCACCATAAACCATTCTATAACAACGTGTTACAATTAAATGGCCCTCGGCTGAGGTCGGAGAGTTCGAATACCTACCCGTCACCAAGAACGCAACACCATGCATCGTTTCTTTCATAGCGCTCTGCATTTGACGTACATTCAGATTTTCCGGAATACAGCCCCGTAGTGATAAGGGCCAACATCCACGACTTTTTCCAGTTTGAACCCGGCGGGTTCCACGACCTGCTGCACATCTTCAGGTTCCATGCGCAAATCAGTACTTGGTCCGCGAGGTTCACCCAGGACAGGAGTTTCTTCCCGTGGTCGCCGATACCAGTTTATGATGGCAAAGCGCCCACCGGATTTGAGTACCTGGTGTACTGCCTGGGACAGTCCGGTCTTGTCCGGCACGCCATGGAATGTATTGGCGATAAACACAAAGTCCACCGGCGCAGCGATCTGCTTTGGCAATTCGCGTGCATCACCCAGAATGGCATGGAAATTCGGGTTGTCCTGGCAACCCTGTTCGGCCTGATCCAGCAGGTCCGCATCCAGATCCACTGCCCAAGTCTTGCCAGGATGGACCAGCTCGCATAGGGGTTTGGTGAAATGTCCGTCACCGCAACACAGATCCACAACCTGCATGCCGGGTTTGATACCCACATCCCGAAGCACCGCTTCGGGGTCCGGCCACAAGGCCTGCCACCAGCCCTTGTCCGGCATAATGGTGGCGGGAAACAGTGCATCATCGTTCATGTTCGGGGCTCCTGATTGACATTCATGCGTAGATCGGCAAATATATGCGTTATTGTTTATATGCGAGTGTACGCATAATATAGTTGTCTTGTCAACTGCCGCGCCCATCTGATCCGGGGGAAACCTTTTTTGAGTTCATTACAGTTCTACAGCAACGATGTCTGCCCGTTCGCGTATCGCGTGCGCCTGACGCTGGCCGAGAAGGCCATCGACCATGAGTTACACACGATCGATCTGTTAGATATTCCGGACTGGTATTACGACATCTCCCCCACTGGCAAGGTACCGCTGCTGAAGCGCGGTGATGACCTGGTCTGGGAAAGCACGGTCATCAATGAATTTCTGGAGGATGCCTACCCGGATATTCCCCTGCTGCCAGAAAACCCGGTTGCGCGTGCGCATGCGCGTATCTGGATCGCGTTTTGTAATACCGCTTTCCAGCCCAATTACTGCGGCCTGGTCTTCGAGCTCGATGAGAGCAAACACGAAGCCATCCGCACTGTGCTGCAAGACAGTCTCAAAACCATGGATGAGGGGTTGGCTGAAACTGCTCCAGGTCCTTACTGGCTTGGCGAGCGACTTAGCCTGGTCGATCTCACCTATTACCCCTTCTTCGAACATGCACCGGTGCTATCCCACTATCGAGGATTCGACATACCGACGGAATATACCCAACTACATCGCTGGTTGGAGGCGATGCGGGAACGCCCCTCGGTTCAGGAGAATCAGCGGGAGGCTGAATTCTATATCAAGGCGTACGCGCCTTATGTAAACGGCAGTGCCGGTAAATAAAGCCACTGCACACTGAACAGCACACTCACTTCTTCTTTGCAGGGGCCTTTGTCTCCGTCTGTTCGGTTTCGACAACCTCTCCAGACGTGGCATCATCAGGCATGTCGCCACCCCTGCCACCCATCATGCCGTCCATACCCATAGTACCCATCATTTCATCGCACATTTTCATCATAGCCAGGCCCTCCGGCTAGAGTTTATCAAGATGTTGGTCGGTGGTGGTGCCACCGGAATCCTCAACGTATCACTGCGTATACGCACAAAATGCTTCCCTCAAACATTGACATTCGTTCAGCAATCCATGAATATCCATATATGAGTGAAAACACATATGATTGCGGATCTGTCAAGGCCCTGAGCGAGCTTTTTAAACTGCTGGCGGAACCGAATCGCCTCAAGATCTTGTGCGGCCTGGGGCTGGAGTGTCGCCCGGTGTCCGATATCATCGAAGCGACGGGGTTAAGTCAGACCAATGTGTCCTTCCATTTACGCGCATTGCGCGAAGCCGGGGTGGTTCGTCCAGAGCGCAGGGGCACATTTATCTACTATTGCCTACCCGACCCTGAACTGCTCCGTTTGCTGAATGATTTCCGCAATTGGATGGAGAGCCATGGCAACAGTAACGACGTCGCGCCACAGAAGAAAGCGAGTCGTCGATAAATCGCTTCCTGCGAATACCTCTGACGGAGAGATTACGATGAAGTCAAATGACCGGCGGGGACACGGGTTCGTGTTTTATGTGGATAATTCGTAACTATTCAGCGCGATTTTCCATGATCACCGGATTATTACCCTGGAAAAGCAGGGTCAATGCTTGGGTAGCCGTCAATCCCTGCGCGCGACAGGTAGCTGCGAATCTGACAAAATATCTTCGCTCCCTCCATCGGTGAGGCCACCTTGGACCGCTCGATTCACCCCTTGCGGGAAAGAGGCCACAAACCGGCTCCCCTGGAGGTCCTCGATGACCTGTGCCCGGTATTCGGTCACCACCCGCGAGAAGTCGATATCGATGACTTGGCGCGATTCAAGACCTGCCTCTTGGTACCGGCACCCCTTGGGCAAGGTGCGCCGCTCGCAGCGCAGGCGAGAGGTCGCGCTCTTTTCGAAGGAGCGTTTTAGCCGAGTCGATTGCAGAACCGACGTCAATATCTTCTATTTTCAACAAACCGCACCGTAATGCCCTTGTGTGAGGGCATTATCGCATGGGTGTTCAGAACGAGAATTTGGGTGCCACCAGCAATTCTAAGACGTTTTCTGCAAGACCATAGCCTCGGGGGGGCCTTCACGGATTACAACCCGTTAGCCAGCCACCTATCGCCTGCTATGGCAGGTATAATGGAACCGCACAGAAACTCCCGGGATCAAGGGAATCTCGCAAAAACCTTGTCAAGTAGTCTTTTCGATTTTCTTCGCTGAATAGTTACGATGATGGAAAATAAACCTCTGTCAAGAGTCCGCCAAACTCAAGATAATCCCACTGTCCGACGAGACGGCGCTCCCCGCATCTGCATTTCCACCGGTCTTGATCCGGGCCCTGGCCTGTTCGGCAACACCCCCCCATTGCGCGATAGTCGTCACCCAATTGCAGGATGTGACCGTCTGAGAGCAACACGCAATCCTTGCATCCTCACCGCCTGTGATACACTCCGGCGAAAGGGCTGCCACCATCGACCCGCAACCGTATCACGCGCAACTACCGCAGGCATTCATGAGCACGCTGCTGATTATCTCCGCGCTGGGCACGGACCGACCCGGCCTCGTCAATGATCTTTCCAAGTCGATAGCCGATTGCGGCTGCAATATCCAGGACAGTCGCATGACCGTGCTGGGCGGTGAATTCGCCCTGATGATACTAAGCGCCGGACACTGGGGGGCGATTGCAAAACTCGAAGACGCCCTGCCCGGCCTGCAAAAACGCCTCGACCTGACACTGATCTCACGCCGCACGCAGGAACGCGCCACGCCCGGCAACGCCATGCCTTACAGCGTCGAGGTCATCGCCCTGGACAACCCCGGTATCGTCAGCGAACTGGCCCGTTTTTTCTCCAGCCGCCAGATCAACATCCACGACATGTACACCGGCAGCTATGCCGCGGCGCATACGGGCACCCCCATGTTCAGTGTCAACCTGACTATCGAGATACCGGCCGACACACACCTTTCCAGCCTGCGCGAACAGTTCCTGGACTTCTGCGATGCCCTGAATCTCGACGCAGTGATGGAACCTATCAAGGGCTAGCTGACTGGCGGCGTTGGGGCACAAGACCCGGGATTTAGGCGCCGCGCCAGAATCACATTGCCACATTCACCACCATGGCCCATCCGATACGTGCATTAGGTAACTGGAACGATGCGTTACATCCACGATGAAGTTGAAAAATCAATATCATGTATGGCAAACAGGTACGTGGTATCGAACGCAGTACCTTCCTGATCGACAGCGCGGGCGTACTGCGCCACGCGTGGCACAAGGTGAAGCTCGACGGGCATGTCGCTGAAGTACTTGACGCCGCCCAGGCGCTCAACAAGACGCACTGAGCCAACATCAGACTTGGCGATCTCGAACAGGGAATTACGCGCACATCATGAAGAAGAAAATTGCCGCCAAATCCCGCCTTTTCGTCATCGACACCCATGTTCTCATGCACGACCCCACGGCCCTGTTCCGCTTCCAGGAACACGACATCTTTCTGCCCATGAGGGTACTCGAAGAACTGGACAATAATAAAACAGGCCACTCCGAGGTGGCTCGCAATGCCCGCCAGGCAAGCCGGTTTCTCGATGCGCTGGTGTCGGGGGCAACACGTGAGCACATCGAGGCGGGCATTGCGCTCGAACTCACCCGGGCCGGCACACCGGGGATAAAGACCGGGGTGCGGCCCGGACGGCTATTCTTCCAGACCCGCACCCTGGCCGGGGACGTGCCGGATTTCCTGCCTGGCAGCCACCCCGATAACGCGATACTCGATACCACCCTGGGTTTGCAGCACGTCTACCCAGACACCAGCGTCACTCTCGTCTCCAAGGACATCAACCTGCGCATCAAGGCTGCGGTGCTGGGTATCCACGCCGAAGACTACTACAACGATCAGGTCCTCGACGATGTCAGTCTGCTCTACAGTGGCTATCGGGCATTGCGTGCGGATTTCTGGGAGCGCCACGACAAATCCATGAATATCTGGAAGGAGGAAGGACGGACCTACTACCGTTTGCGCGGCCCCGAGACCGCAGAATGGGTGCCCAATGAATTCCTCTACACCAACACCGGCGACGCCTTTCAGGCCGTTGTCCGCAAGCGCGACGACCAGGACACCGTTATTGAACTCATCCGTGACTATTCGACCTCACGCAACCGGGTGTGGGGCATCACCGCCCACAACCGCGAGCAGAACTTTGCGCTCAACCTGTTGATGGACCCCGAAATCGACTTTGTCTCTCTGATGGGCATGGCCGGTACAGGCAAGACCTTGCTGGCGCTCGCCGCCGGCCTGGAACAGACCCTGGAGCACAAACGCTACCAGGAGATCATCATGACCCGGGTGACCGTGTCGGTGGGCGAGGACATCGGTTTCCTGCCGGGGACCGAGGAAGAAAAGATGACCCCGTGGATGGGCGCCTTGATGGACAATCTCGAGGTACTCACCCAACCGCATTCAGGCGGCGATTGGGGACGCGCTGCGACCAATGAACTGATCAGTCATCATGTCTGGTGGGCATCGGTATCGGTGCCGTCCGGCGCCGGGCGCGGCCACACCTCGAGCAATACCTTGACCAGGGTGGCCAGAGGAATGGCAAAGAACACGCCCCAGAATCCCCACAGCCCCCCGAAGACCAATACACTGACGATGATAGCGATGGGATGCAGGTTGACCACCTCGGAGAACAGCACCGGGACCAACAGATTGCCGTCCAGGGTCTGGACTACCAGGTAGAAGGTCATCAGATAGGCAAAATCCGCACTCCAACCCCACTGGAAGTAGGCGATCAGGGTCACCGGGATCGTCACCACCGTAGCGCCGATATACGGGATGATCACCGACAGTCCCACCAGCACCGCCAGCAGGATGGAATACTTCAAGTCGAAGAGGGCAAAACCGATGTAGGAGACCACGCCAACGATGAGGATCTCCCAGAACTTGCCACGGACATAATTACCCAACTGCTGGTCAACCTCGTCCCAGACCTGCTTGGTCAAGCTGCGCTCCTGCGGCAGATAGCGTCCGAACCAATCGAGAATGGTCCGTTTGTCTTTGAGGAAAAAAAATACCAGCAGCGGGACCAAAATCAGATAGATCACCAGGGTAAGGACGCCAGGGATGGAGGCCAGCGAGAGCGTGATGATGTGTTGGCCCACGCCGGTGAGCTGACCACGCAGTGTCGTCATCACCTCATCGATCTGTTCCTGGGAAATGAAGCTGTAGTGTTCGGGCAACGCCTGTAGGGCATGTTGACCCCGGACGATGTAGTTGGGTAATTCGCGCAGTAGTTCCTTGAGCTGGGTCCACAGCACCGGGATGACACCAAACACCAGAGCCGCCACAAAGGCCAGAAACAGGACGAACACCAGCAATACCACCCAGAACCGGTGCGCGCCATGGTGTTCGAACAAGGCCACCAGGCCCTCTAGCAGATAGGCGAGAACCACCGCTGCCAACAGCGGAATGAGCATATAGCCCATCGTCAGAATAATGCCGAAACCGATGACCAGCAGGACCGCGAGGAATACTGCCTGCGGATGGGAAAAGTAGCGCTGGAACCAGTGGCCGATGACGGTCAGCATCAGCGCTTTTCGTGTTCGTTCCGCAGGGTCTCGTAGTGGCGCTGAAAGACCACTTCCAGTTCGTCGATCACCTCCACCTTGTCGCGTCCTTGCATGATATGTTGCGTCATGATGGTCGAGGTCTCATTGAGCATTTTCGCCTTGTCGAGCATGGCATAGGTTGCCGACAGGCGCTTGAGCGCCCCAACGACACTCTCTAATTCGGGGCGGGGAACATCGACCGGCTCGGGCAGGACCGCTGGCGCAGCCTCAGCGCGTGTCGCCAGAAACTCGGCAAAGACGAACAGCGTCTCCGCCTCGGCCTCGGACAGGACTCGGAAACGATTGAGTAATTTACGTTCACGTGAATTCACAGGGTCCCCCGGACTCTAGTCATTAGGTTCCCACACGCACACTGAATACCGGCTGCTTGTGGCGCTCCTGCATCAGGTCCAGTTCCTTGACCAGCGCCACAATAACCTGATCATTGAGCGTCTGCATCTCACCCCAGTGCTCACGCGCGACACCGAGTAACTCACCGAGATTATCGGGCACATCACGATCTGTCTCCATGATCATGTCCTCGATCATGCCGGGCTTGAGTTCCGGGCGAAACAGCAATCCATAGGTCAGGGCATCGGGGCGGATAGCCAGCCAGTGCCCCGCGTCATCGACCAGGATGGGCGCCACCCCTTCGGGCAGATCGACTCGCCCGTTATACATGACAAACACCCGTCGTCCGTCCACCGCCTGAGCCAGCGCATCGTCGCGCCCGGCCTGCGTGGCATGTGCCGTAGTCCAGTAAGCGGTATGCAAGGGCGTATCATGAACCTGTCCGCCGTCCAGCTCCGCGATCAACAGGGCACCGTAACCCAGGCCCACAACAGGGCGCTCGCTCTTGCGGAAAATACGGATGAGGTTCTGCTCATCCCCCGCCCACGGACTGGCCTCGGGGTCATTGATCCGCGTGGCACCCGCCAGCACGAACAACCCATCCCATTGCTGAGTGCTGCCCGGCACACCCTGGTCGATAAAGGGGCGGATATAGGTGAAACCGATATCGCGTTTTTCCAGCTGCGTCTCGATCAGGCCAAGAAACTCGGAATAGGTGTGCTGCAATACCGCATAGGATTTCATCAGGAGGGGCCTCTTGTGACTCGCGCCCGTGGGCGTCTTTACAACACGTCTTCGGCATGTGCGTGACAATAGTTGCGAGCGAATGTCAGCAACTCGTCCATGGCGTGGAGACGGAACTTCTGCTTCTGGTGGACGAAGGAAAACGGCCGATCTATGCGAGGGTCGAGGTCCACGGCAACAAGGTAGCCCAGCTTCAACTCCTTGGCAATGGTCGCGCGCGAAAGTATCGAAATACCCATGCCGGCCTCGACCGCGCCCTTGATCGCCTCGGAACTGCCCAGTTCCATAACGACATGGAGATCCCCGACACCCAAGCCGACATCGTGCAGGTGTTCCAGTATCACCTCGCGAGTACCCGAGCCTTCTTCGCGGCAGATATAGTGATACTCAGTGAGTTCAGCAAGCGTGACCCGATCCCGGCGCGCCAGCGGATGCCCTGGTGCCACGATGAGCACGAGCTGGTCCACGCGGCAGTGCTCGACGACCAGATTCTTGTTCATGACCGGGGCCTCGACTACTCCCAGATCGATGACGTTGTTCTCCACCATGGAGACGATGCCGTCAGTATTGGACACCTTCAGGCGAACGGTCACATCCGGATACTGGTCCTTGAAATCGCCCAGCAGCGCCGGGAGCATGTATTCGGCAATAGTCGTACTTGCGCCCAGGATCAACACCCCGCTGATCTCACCAGTCAACTCCCGAACGGCGTTCTCCATCTCAGCGTACATGACAAAGATATGCTCGGCATAGCCATAGACACGCTGACCGGCCTCGGTCAGACTGATGCGATTGTGGGTGCGATCGAACAGTCGGGTATTGAAATGCTCTTCGAGCTGTCGGACCTGGAAGGTGACCGCAGGCTGGGTCATATGCAGTGACTCCGCCGCTTTGGTAAAGCTCAGCAAACGTGCCACGGTGTGAAATACTTGTAAACGTCTATCCGACATGTATGCCTCATTTTGCGGCCGGCGCAACGGCTCCACCGGTTAAATCGGAACGGCTACACGACCTTGCTCTTCCAGCCGGGGAGCACACTGTTCATCGCAAATCGCGACCTCCCGGTCGTGCGATACGGAAAAATACATTCCCTTTATACTCGCATATATGAAATCTAAGCCGTGTGCATACTACCAAGCTTGGGAAGGAATACAAATACACGCCGAATCACCGTGCGGGCGGGCTGCGTGCCGGACCCAGGGTGGCCAGCGACGGGCAGAGGGCGTAACATCGCCAGCGTGATGCATTCAGCCACAATATAATGAAAAAAGCCTGGAAAACCATCGATCTTGAAGGCGGCGGGCTACAGCATGTCAACCAGCGCCTGAGCCGCTCGATGAAAAGACACGCCCCAGCCTATGCCTGGTGGCTACTGTTCCCCCTGGGTGCCCACCGCTACTACCTCAACGCGTACGCCTCCGGTCTGATCTACCCGGGACTCAGTGCCCTGGCCTTGCTGGGCGGGTTCACCCTGCACAGTATCTGGGCCCTGCCCCCCCTGCTCGTCACCATCGGCTTCGGCCTCTACGACCTGTTCTGGATAGACCGTCGAATCGTCTCACTGAACAAACAGATCCGCATGCGCATCTGTCTCGGCACTGCTGGCACCGCCGCCCCTGCGGGGTATCGGGGGCGCTACACCGACGAGAGCGGACTGGATGACTACCTGCGCGAGAAAGACCAGGAGCGTGCCGGTATCCAGCCAGTCAGGCCGGGCGGGACTGCGCCCCCCCGGCACAAGGCCCCGTCCTTCGCCGAACAAGAGGCCATGCTCCGGGCACTGAGCAAGCGCGGCAAAGACAAACAGGACTAACGTCTCACCCCTACACCTGGAATCGCCCAATGAGATCCTGCAACTGGACAGACAGTTGTTGCAGTTCCTCACTGGCCACCGAGGTCTGCTGTGCACCCTCGGCGCTCTTCTCCGCCACCTCACTGATGTTGATGATATTGCGATTGATCTCCTCGGCCACCTGGCTTTGTTCCTCGGCGGCACTGGCGATCTGCAGGTTCATGTCACTGATACGCGTCACCGCCTCGGTGATGGCCTCCAGAGAGGTACCGGCTCTCGCCGCCTGCTCCACACTCGCCTGGGCCTGACCGCGCCCCTCCTCCATCACCTGTACGGCATCGCGCGCACCGCTCTGCAGGCGCTCAATCATGACCTGGATCTCCTGGGTCGACTGCTGGGTGCGGCTCGCCAGGGTGCGCACCTCATCGGCCACGACGGCAAAACCCCGACCCTGCTCACCGGCACGCGCCGCCTCGATAGCGGCATTGAGTGCCAGCAGATTAGTCTGCTCGGCAATACTGCGGATGACATCCAGTACCGAACCGATCTCCACACTGTCGGTCTCCAGCTTGTGGATCACGCCCGCGGCCTTCTCCACCTCACCCGCCAGGTCGGTAATGACACTGATAGTCTGTTCCACCTCACCCCTGCCGGTGGTTGCCTCCTGGTTGGCATGCGTCGTCGCATCCGCCGCCTCGTTGGCGTGGTGCGCCACCTCCTGCACCGTCGCCGTCATCTGGTTCATCGCCGTAGCGACCTGCTCCGTCTCTGACTGCTGCTGTTGTACCCCGTGGTGGGTGATCTCGGTGATCTCCGCCATCCGCTCCGAGGCCGCATTGATCTGCAGTGTGGAGTGCGCCACTTCACCGACCAGGTCACGGATCTTGGACACAAACCGGTTGAACGCCCCGGCCAGCTGGGCCACCTCGTCACGGCCATTGACCTCCAGGTGGCGAGTCAGGTCGCCCTCACCCTCGGCGATGTCCGTCAACGCCACAATGGTGGTGCGCAGCCCGCGGGTAATCGCCAGCGTCACCAGCAACACCATCAGGACACCGAGTACGATGGCAATCCCCCCCACCACCACACTCCAGTTAAAATCACGGCCCGCCCGCGCAAAGGAGGCATTGCGTGCCGCGATATAATGTGTGCGCTGGGCCTTGATCAACCCCTGCAATTCGATGCGGATCCGGTGCCAGGTCTTGTGTTCTTTATTGACGACCAGGTCTCTCGCCACATCGGCCTTGCCCTGATCCAACAGATCGAAGACCTTCATCTTCAGGGCACTGTTTGCCTGCCAGGCCACACCAAGGTGTTCAAGGCGTTTCAGTTGTTGCGGTTGGGATTGGGCATCCTTTTCCAGCCTTTTCAAAGAGACATTAAATTCATCGATTGCCTTCTGGGTAACCCTGCGTGGTCCCTGCGCGGCCGGGTGCAATATCTTGACACGTACCGCAACACTGGATAACAGGCCATTGCCATACATGCTCTGTAACAGACTGAGCCGGACCTGCATCGGTTCGACGACATGGGTGAAGCGATTGCGCAGATCCTGAATCCCGTACAAGGAGACCAGCAAGGCGATAAATACCAGACCGGCAGCCAGGCCGGTGACAGAGAGTATCTTGGCCTTAATCGTCAAGCGATTAAAAAACATGTTATGGCTCCTGGATTTGATACAAGACACAGACCGGGATGCGGCACAGGACCCGGCCCGGTATGTCCCTGTGCCTTAAGGGTCAGGGTGGTATCTCACAACAAGACGTCTGCTCACGTTGGCGGCCTGATATCCCCAATCTTTAATAATTATTCTAGATACGCGATGTAGCCATGGCACCCGAATCCGTCCGCATCCAGCCTATTCGTTCCGCTGATACATGGCGAGATAGGCCTTGCGCGCGATCGGCGCACACCGGGCAACCGTAAGCACATCGTCAAGGTGGCGCAGGTCGCTCACCCCAACCAGGCTCGTGCCCAGCCCCGGTGTGGAGCGATTGAACTGGATCGCACGCTGGGCGGGGTTGGCCAGTCCAGCCAGGGTCTCGGCAACCACGTCCAGGCTCTGGCTGGCCAGATGACCCTTGAACAGGGTGTGACTGGCCATGGCATAGCAGCCGAGTTGGAAGGCACTCTGCAGGGTAGAGGCAACATTGCCCTGACCGGTGGCGTGGTTGAAACGGGTAAAACCTTCGAGCATCACCTGGTTGAAGGGCATCTGTATCAGTTTGAAATGGTGGCGCGCCGCGTCATCGCCGGTCGCCTCGCGCACGGCCTTCTCGGCATGGCCTTGCATGGAAGTGAGGGACTGGAACAGCGGGGCATCGGTCTCCACCCGGAAGCCATCAAAGGTGGAGATGCCATAGCAACGGATGCGATTTTCCACCACTGCGCGTTCTAGTTGCACGAACACCCGCTCCAATTTCCGGTTGAGCCGATCCTTGCCGATCTCGGGGATGTGCACCTCGGGCTGGTCGATGAGAAAGGCATCCAGGGTCTCGACACCCATCAGGCGGCGGGACAAGTCGATTTGATAATCGATGTAGGCCGGGCTCAGCAGGTGCGCGCCCTTGGCCAGGTCCTCGTATCCCCCCAAGCCCTTGGCCACGATCTCGGCCTCAAACCAGGCGTTCATATCGACCGGCATGCCATCGCGCAGGGTAAGAAAACCACCCTTGGATAACAGAAACATCGCCTCGCGTGGCACGCCCTTGGCGACGGCATCGCGCACCCCCGCCCCCACTGCAGCCAGGGAGCGGCCATAACGGTAATGCGCGGCGGTATCGATGACGTTGATCCCCGAGCGCAGGCCCTGACTGATGATGGCGGCATAGGCGACATCCACCTCCAGCGAGGCCGCGCCAGGGAGAGTGCCCAGACCAATCGAACTCAGGTGAATGCGGGTCTTGAGAAAATCACTGAAATGACCCTCGCCCAATTCGGTAGCAAAGCGTCGCACATACGCACGCGTCCCCGGCGCATTGGCATAACCTGGAATCACTGCGACCTGGTTCATATCTCACTCCTGAAGACCGGATGTTCGTCTTGCAGTCGCTGCAGCACAGCTTCGCATTCGGGGCGCACTGGACCCGCCTGCTCCGGGTCGAGCCGGGAGCGGAACAGGGCGTCGAAATAGTCCTCGTCCTCGTCCTCATCCCAGTCGACCGCACGTAACAGGGCCACACCCGCCGGAGGAATAGCCGTGGGCAGGGTGCGCCCGGAGAGGATGGCCCAGACTCCGACCCAGCAACGTGCCAACATCAGGGGATGATAGCCCCCCCCACCCACCGCCATGAGCCTGGGAGTGCCATCGGCGTGGCGCGGACTGTCGTCACGCACCCGCTGCACCAGTTCAAGGAACAGTTGGGTGGAGAGGGCGAACTTACCCAGGGGATCGGGCATAAGGGTGTCGGTCCCGGTCTGCAGCACCACCGCATCGGGACAAAAACGACGCAGCACCTGCGGCCAGAGCAACTCAAAGGCGAGCCGGTATTCCGTGTCATTGGTCCCGCGAGGCAGGGGCAGATTGACGGCATGGCCATATCGACCCTGATCCTCGATATGCCCCCCCTCGAAGGGATAGGCATACCCGGTATCCATGTGCAGCGAGACGGTCATCACCTCGGGCTCATCACGAAAGGCATATTCGACGCCATCGCCGTGGTGGGCATCGAGGTCCAGGTACAACACCCGCAGGCCCGCCTCGCGCAGGCGCAAGATGCCGAGCACGGGGTCATTGATATAACAGAACCCCCGCGCCTCGTTGGGCCGACCATGGTGCATGCCACCGGCAGGGTTGAAGGCCATACGGCCTGCCAACAGCTGTTCGGCGGCCTGGATGCTCGACCCGCTGGCCAGGGCCGGGATGGTGAACAGGCCGGGGAAATACGGATTTTCCAGATTACCGATATTGTGTGCCTTGCGGTAGCGGTCCAGGATCTTTCCCAGGGCCTCGCAGCGCTGCAGCGCCGCGATGTACTCACGGGTATGAAAGACCTCGAGTTCGGCCACCGTCGCCTTGCGCCCGATGAGGCACTCTTCGTCGCTCACGGCCCCGTAGGCCCGAATGAGGTCCACGGTGAGAGAGACGCGAGGGATACCCAACGGATGATTGTCACCATAGCTGTGGTGCCGGTAGCGTGCGGCGGCGATCAGCGTCGCCTTGTGCATCGGCGCAAGGTAGTCGGTCTCGGTCAGAGCCTGATTCGGGCCAGGGTTTGGATTCAACATCATATTTCAGTCTTGTCTGGTCACGGGCCGACCCTCGGCACGCTCAGCGTCGCAGGCGCAAATAGACCTCGGGCAGGCGCCGCGGCAGGTCATCGACACGATCGAGGATCATATAGTGACCGGGACCGAAGATCGACGGTAGATACTCGCTGCCACTCGGGTCCAGGGTCACGCAGAAGGGATGCACGCCCGCATCGAGCGCCTCTTTCACCGCCATCCGGGTATCCTCGTGCAGATAGCGCATATCGCCCCCGTCGTCGTAATCCGCCGGGCGCCCGTCGGAGAGGATGAGTAGCAGGCGACGACTGGCGGTGGCACCGTCAAATTCAGTCAAGGCGTGGCGAATGGCCGCCCCCATGCGCGTCGCCAGCCGACCGGTGAGCCCGGCAATGGTGGCGCGTATCTCGGCGCTCAACGGGGTCTCAAAGCCCTTGATACGGTAATAACTGACGTTGTCGCGGTACTTGGATGCGAATCCGGCAATGGCGCAGGCGTCTCCCACGCTGTCCAGCGCCTCGGCAAACAAC
Organism: uncultured Chromatiales bacterium; assembly: GCA_964561765.1. Taxonomy (GTDB): domain Bacteria; phylum Pseudomonadota; class Gammaproteobacteria; order DATFLL01; family DATFLL01; genus CAZLQI01. Next base: position 530,944 of record CAZLQI010000001.1, on the reverse strand, counting down.
AGCATACCCGCGCGCAGGCGATCCACGACCCGCCCGCCACCGTGCGCCGCGGCGGTCATAATCGAGGTGGACAGGTCGGCGAGCAGCAGTGCCGCCGTCTCGTGGGTCTGCATCACTCGGCGCCGATAGACATGGGGTCTGGGTGAGCGCCCAGCACGGCGTTCGGTGACATATTCTATCGTCGCTTCCAGATCGAGTTCATCGCCCTCCCGTTGGCGGCGCAGCGGCGAACGGCGATTGGGCTTTTGTCTCTCCAGCGCCTTGCGCAGACGCGTGAGCACAGTGGCATGGCCAGCCAGGATCTGTGTAGCCCGCACCGGGTCGCGCTCTTCCAGTTCACGCACCTGCACCCAGGCCCAGTCCGGCTTGTAGCTGTTGTCGCGGTAATCCCATTCCCGGTAGGCCACCCCCCTGGTGCCGTACTGATGCCCATAACCACGCCCGTAAACCCGTGCAGGTTGGGGGATCCCCACCCCGATGCGGCCACCGGAACCCGCCGTGTCTTGCGTTGGGATATCAAGGTCCGGGTCATTACTGGTCACACTCGGCGGGATCCTGGTCTCCTCGGGTCGGGGTTGCTGTGCCGGTTCACCCTTCACGTCATGGACAGTACCGGGTCCATCGGTGTCTTGCGGATGCTCACGGGGATAGATCGGTCGCGTGACATTGGGTCCGCGACCGGGCAAGAAAGCCGCTTCGTGCTCCGCCTGCGTCACCGGAGGCAGCGTCTGCGCATCGTAGAGGGTATTGGCGATACGGAAGGCATCGGCAATCGTGGCATCGGCACTGAGCAGAGGCACCAGGCAGGCATCCGGCATCGATGCACTCTCTCCCGCAACGACGCCGGCCACGCTCTCCAGCGCCAGGCGGTAATACGCCGCTGCCGCGCCTGTGGGCAGCGGTTGACCGGCTGCCTTGCGGTGCAAACGGTGCAGGTAACCCGGCACGATGCGATCAATGGCCACATCCACACGCAGGTCCTCACACAGGTCGAAGAGCAGCCGGAAACGCACCCCGTCCTCACCATAGCGCGCAAACAGCGACGGCCACTCGATACGCTGCTCGGCATCGAGTGGCGGTGAGTCCATGCCCGCCTGGCGAAACAACGCCTCGATGCAGTGGCGCGCATAAGAGTGAAAATACAGATGCCCACAGGCATGGAGCACCGCCAGTACGGCCTCTTCGTGATCGGCCATGACCACGGGCACAAACAGGCCCCGGGCATCGGTCTCGATAAAGGGGCGACCGTAATCCGGGCGCCAGCCGCTGTCTGCAAACGGAAAGTCCTCACCGAACCACACATAGGCCAGCAACTGGAACAGCCGGACGTGCTCGCGCATCTGCAGCCCCGGCGTATTCTCCAGCAGGATGGCCAGACTCTCATCGCTTTGCAGTTGAAAAAAGGCCTCGCCGCGCTGACGCCCGGCCTGCAGGATGTCCGCGCCCCGCCGCGCCCAGGTCGCCAGTCCGGCATCACCGATGAGTTGGCGCACTTGCACCGCGCCACCAATATAGCTGCCCAGCGCCAGGCGGCGTTCCTGAAACAGTCTCTCGGCCGGGGCCAGCAGGGCGCGCACCCCCGCAATGCCCTCACCGCCGCTCAGCGTCGCCCAGGAGGTGCAGAAATAGGCTACGCCGCTATCCAGGTGCCGACCCAGCCAGGTATGACCCAGGCGGTACCACTCGGCCTCACCTCCAGCACCCCAGGCCTGGTAGACCTCGTCGAACTGCGCCATGAAGGCCTCCAGCGCCTTCCAGGCACCACGTCGCTGTGTAAAGCTCACTGCCTGCGCCACCCACTCGCGCACTGTGCCGGTGCATGCGATGCTCGCTGCGGTATGGTGCATGAAGGCCTTGCCCGCATCGCGATCGTAAAAGAACAGGGTGCGTGCCGCATCCAGCCAATACAATTGCGTGTCCACACTAAATGCGCTGAGCGCGGGCAGGACTGCCCTGGCATCACGGTGGGCCACAAAGCTCACCGCCTCCAGGTACTGGAGTCCTGCTTCAACGGTCAACGGGGGGTCGCGTTCAGTCATCATCCGCCACGCGTCAAGCCCACACCGTGGCCCCGGTAGTGCGATCGCGCCCAAGGCGGGAGTTATTCAGCGTCCGGCGCATCTGCGGGCATCTCGAAATGAGCCTGGACGATCTCCATCAGCGCCTCGATCAACTCCGGATCGTCGGTGAGCGGATAGACCATGGCAGCACGGCAGGCTTCGATCGGGTCCAACCCGGCGCTCATGAGCTCAGCGGCGTAGACCAGGGCACGCGTGGAGATCGCCTCCTCCAGACCGTGGTCCTTGAGAGCCCGGGCCTTGCGCCCGGCAGCGACCAGTCGCTGGAGTCTGTCCGCGTCAAGTCCACCGGACTCATTGGCGACGATCTTGCGCTCGAGCGCCTCACTCGGATAGTCGAACTGCAGGCCCACAAAACGCTGTTTGGTGGAAGGTTTGAGGTCCTTGAGTACAGTCTGGTAACCGGGATTGTAGGAGATGACCAGCATGAAATCGGGGTGCGCCTCGATGATCTGGCTCTTTTTTTCCAGCGACAGTTGACGACGATGATCGGTCAGGGGATGGATGACCACGGTGGTATCGGTCCGGGCCTCGACGATCTCATCCAGATAACAGATGGCCCCCTCCTTGACCGAACGGGTCAGGGGACCATCCTGCCACACGGTCGATTCGCCTTCGAGAAGAAACCGTCCCACCAAATCGGAGCTAGTCAGGTCTTCATGGCAGGCAACAGTGACCAGGGGCTGCGACAGGCGGTGCGCCATGTGTTCCAGAAACCGCGTCTTGCCGCAGCCGGTCGGTCCCTTGAGCATTACCGGCAGACGCTTCTTGTAGGCCGCCATGAATATCTCGACCTCGTTGCTCTGCGGTTCATAGTAAGGTGTCACGCCCCTGACCGGAGCCTGGATCACATCGCGTTCCACGCCGAAGAGTCGATCAATGAGTTCTTTCATAACAGGGGGGCACTCTCGATGGTATTCGATTTTCTACACGTATGCGGAGATCCGGACAACGTGCCGACACAGTCGTAGACCAGAATGCGTGGCTGCGGGCACGATGATGATCCCTCACTGGTGAGCGGGAATTACAGCGGTGTGGTGTGGCGCTCGGCCTGGATGAGCCGGGTGCACAGATACAAATGAATGTGGCGAACCGTGCGCACTGCGGCGCAGTGGGCCGCCTCGGGCAGGGCATCGCGCCGGTCCATCTCGATGCAGTTCTTGTAGTACACCAGCTCGCGCACATTGTCGCGCACGGTGTTCAGGCTGGGATCGGCCTTGACAAAGGCCTTGAACATCACCAGCAGGTCGGCATCCTCTTTCAAGGGTATGTCCTTGCCACGGTAACGACCGAAGGCACTCAGCATACGCCGGGTCAGTGCCATACTGGACGCCAGGGTCACATCCAGTGAGAGTGGCGGGGTCGTCTCGCGCAACCGCTCCTCAAGTTCGCTGATGGCCTCACCAATCGCCTCGAACTCGGCGCTCAGGTCTTCCAGGCACAGGGGGGTCAATGTCATCATGGGTGGCAAGGCTCTTCGTCTGTTCTACACTGTCTGTTCTGCAATCGGGATTCGTCGATAAATCGCAGGTGCGCAACGCGCTGGAATATGCGTATAATCCGTAGATTATACTTCACTAATATAGTCAGGCATAGTCAGACAAACGGTGTGGACACCGTCTCTCCCGGCCCACACCCACTGGAGATTGGGAATGAATATGAAAAAACTGGTCAAACTCGTCAGACTGAATAACCTGCAGTACAACCCGAATCGGGACCCGGCCGTCTATCGCAGGACCCCGGATGAACCCTTCCGCGTCCAGGCCCTGCTTGATGGCAGCGGCACCGCCAAGGCCCGTCTGGAGGTCGACGGTAAGACGGTCTACGAGAAGAGCATTCCTCTGCCCGGCACCTTCGACTGCGAGGTCAGCTTCCACAATGCCGGCATTCGCCTCGGTACGCTGATCGTCGAGGGCAGCAACGAACAGTTTAGTCAGTCATTACGCCTGGATGTCATGGAGCATGCCTGGGTAGGCTGAACCTGGCAGACCACCGCCTCGGACCACCTCAACCGCCGCACATCAGACCACGCTGGCGCCCTGTGGCGGGGCGGGTTCGGGCGCAACCTGCGCGGCTGGGGGAGCAACACCTAGTCCCCCCAGCCGTGTTGTCGCAAAAAAACGGGCAACATGGCTGCAATCGCATCGCGGTCAAAAAACCGATCCGCGCGCGCCATGCGCATCTCGTCGCGGATATCCTGCTCCCCGCCGAAACAGAACACCGCGATATTGACCAGATACTCGCGGCGCAACAGGTGGATGACATCCAGCGGGTCAAAGGCATCGTACTCATCCAGATCGATGAGCAAAAACCGGTGGAGCAGGATCTCGTGCCAATCACCGATCTCCTGCAGATCGTCCACACTCACCATTTCCCAGTCCTCGGGCACCTGTGCAACCAGGCTCTGGCGCAAGGCATCATCCCGAGTCATGAGGATGAACCTGCGTTGCAGGCGTCGTTCAATCGTGGGCTCAACCATGCCACAGTCTCCTGACATCGCAGGCGGCCTCATCGATACGTGCCGTCCAGTATTCTGCTGCCGACCCCGCCAATGGTGCCCCGACCTGCCTGCGGTCACCGCTACGTCCCTTGCGCGACGCGGCCAACAGGCAAACGCGCTCAGGTTCATAATTCAGCCAGTATTGCAGGGCGCGTGCGATCCCCACATCCCCTGCCGTAATGCGGTGTATACGACCGTGCGCCAACCACAGGCGCAGGCTGTCCGCGCCTGCGCCTGTCTCGACCAGATAGGTCTGGTGATTCACCTTGATGCCATGGCGCACCCGTCGCCTTGCACCCGGCGCGCAGACCACCTCGCAGTCCTCCCGTGCCGCCTCCATGGCCGTCGCCTCCGCAGCGCTAATGTTCGCGGGCTCGAAACGACAGTCAAAGGCTGCACCAAAGGCCTCACGCAGGGCGATGCGCAGGGCGGACTCGGCAGGTGGCGGGGCATACGCCTCCCAGCAGGTCATGCCAGCAGCCAGGGCCTCGCGCAGCCAGGCACGAAAACCCTCGGAGGGACAGGCCACCACCCGACTGAAGGCCGCGCTGTCAAAGCCCAGTAAAAAACTGCTGCCAAACACCATGGCCCGGTTAATCGTCGCCGCACCACTGCCAAGGATCTTCTTCCCGGCCAGCCAGATATCCGTCTCTCCCACCCGCTCGACCGGCAAGCCAAAGCGGTGGTACACCGCAACCACGGCCTCCAGACAGCGTGTGAAGAGCTGCAGATGACGCCCACCCAGCCGCCGGTACGGCGTGATGAAGAAAAAACAGGCCTGATGCTCATCGATCCAGGCCATCCCGCCACCCAATGGGCGGGCGACGATATCGATACCCATCTGCCGGCAGACGTGCAGATCGAGCTCGGCTCCCGCCCATTGACTGGCGCCCGTGGTGACATGCGCCCGGCTGTGCGCCCAGACCAGCAACGGTGAGGCATCATCCGCCATGGCCTGGGCCAGCCCGCTGTAGGCGGCATGCAGTGACACGGGCGAGCACTGACCGAGATCGAGCCAGCGCCCCCGTAATTCACCCATTAGCGCGCACTGCCACCCTTGGGCTTGCCCTTCTGATCATAGAATTTGTCAAAGTAGAAGTCACGCTGGCACAAGTCCTGATACCGGGCGACGCGCTCCTGAAAGCCTTGCTCCAGGATACGCGCCAAGGCATCACCCTGCGCGGCATCCACGATATGGATGTGACCAATCAGTTCCTGCTCGATATCGAGTATCTGTTCCGGTAGGGACTCAGGATAGTCACAATAGAGCAGGTAGGATTTCACCTCCTCCTCCGTGGGGTCGAGGGCCTGGAGCACCACATTACCCAACCAGGCCAAGCGGGCCACCTTGTTGAACTGATGGATCTCGAATTTCTTGCCTTTACGGTACTTGTTCAGCTCGTTCTTGAGGGTACCGACGTCGGTGACTTTAATCGATTTCATACTATCCTCGGCGGGTTGCAGGTCGGCAGTGGCGACTGGCGCCACATTGTCTGCCATCATGCGGAGAAATAAAACCCTCGGTATATCGTGTGTTTGGTGCCGATACCGTAGACCGGACAGGCGCCGGGAGGTGAAAATGCTACAATCCCGCACTCATAGAGTGTATCCGTGAGCTCCACTGAGGCCATCACCTGCCCTCAGCCCACACACCCGACCGTGCAGCGCTATGGCCCACTACATCTATACCATGAATCGGGTAAGCAAGATCGTGCCCCCCCGACGCGAAATCCTCAAGGACATTTCACTGTCGTTTTTCCCTGGTGCCAAGATCGGCATACTGGGACTCAACGGCGCCGGCAAGTCCACCGTGTTGCGTATCATGGCCGGCGTGGACACCGAGATCGAAGGTGAGGCCCGGCCCCAGGCCGGTATCAAGATCGGTTACCTGCCGCAGGAACCGACACTCAATGAGGACAAAGATGTACGCGGCAATGTCGAGGAAGCCTTGGGCGAGATCCAGGCCGCACTGCGCCGCCTCGATGCGGTGTATGCCGCCTATGCTGAGGCGGGTGCCGATTTTGACGCCCTGGCCAGTGAGCAGGCAGCGCTGGAGGCCCTGATCCAGACCCGCGATGGGCACAACCTCGAACGCCAGCTCGACATTGCCGCCGATGCCCTGCGCCTGCCACCCTGGGAGGCCGATGTCCGCACGCTGTCCGGTGGCGAGCGCCGCCGTATCGCCCTGTGCACACTGTTGCTGTCCCAACCGGACATGTTGCTGCTCGATGAACCCACCAACCACCTCGATGCGGAGAGTGTGGCCTGGCTGGAGCGTTTCCTGCAGAATTACCCCGGCACCGTGGTGGCCATCACTCACGATCGCTACTTCCTCGACAATATCGCCGGTTGGATTCTGGAACTCGACCGCGGCCACGGCATCCCCTGGGAAGGTAATTATTCCTCCTGGTTGGCGCAAAAGGAAAACCGCCTGGAACAGGAACAGAAGGGCGAAACGGCCCGCATCAAGGCCATGAAGGCCGAGCTGGAGTGGGTGCGCAGCAATCCCAAGGGCCGTCACGCCAAGAGCAAGGCCCGCCTGGCGCGCTTCGAGGAACTCTCGCGCAGCGACTACCAGAGTCGCAACGAGACCAACGAGTTGTTCATTCCGCCCGGGCCGCGTCTGGGCGATCACGTTATCGAGGTCTCACATCTGCGCAAAAGCGTGGCGGATCGGTTACTCATCGATGACTTGAGTTTCACGCTTCCGCCCGGCGGCATTGTCGGTATTATCGGCCCCAACGGCGCCGGCAAGACTACGCTGTTGCGCATGCTCATCGGCCAGGCGTCGGCCGGTGGCGAACGGCCCGACAGCGGCGAGATCCGGCTGGGCGACACGGTACACCTCGCCTATGTCGATCAGTCGCGTGATGCCCTCTCGGCAGACAAGACCGTGTGGGAGGAGATCGCCGATGGTCAGGACATCATTACCGTTGGTGGCTTCAAGTTGAATTCCCGTGCCTATGTCGGGCGCTTCAACTTCCGCGGTGTCGAACAGCAAAAACGCGTGGGCGACCTCTCCGGGGGCGAACGCAAGCGCGTGCATCTGGCCAAACTGCTGCGCGCCGGTGGCAACGTCTTGCTGCTCGACGAACCCACCAACGATCTCGACATTGAGACCCTGCGCGCGCTGGAGGAGGCCCTACTGGAATTCCCCGGCTGCGCGGTGGTGATCTCCCATGACCGCTGGTTTCTCGACCGTATCGCCACCCACATTCTCGCCTACGAAGGCGACAGTCGGGTGGTCTGGTCCGAGGGTAACTACGCCGACTACGAGGCCGACTACCAGCGCCGCGTCGGCGCCGAAGCCACCACCCCGCACCGGCTCCGGTATAAACCTCTAATCCTGTAACACCGATTATCCTGACATCGGGCATGCCACTCAGAGCGCTTAGTCGCACTCAATAGCGGTTCAAAATACCCGATCATTTTGAAAAAAACCGGACTATCAGAAGGGACGTATTTACGCCGTGTCTTGACGTACGACGGCCACATTGCTTCCCGCAATCAAAACCGCAATTCGATTCCACCCAGTTCTAGGTGGGCGGGTATTTGGAGCGCGTATTTAGACGCCCCTTCCCTGCCCTGTCAGGCTCGCCTATACTTTGCACACATCGATCACCTCACGGTGATCGGAATCGACGAGCGACCTCCTTGGCTCGCCCCCATCACCAGCGCGACACATCGACCCTACACCGTGAACGACACCCTGCATGCATTGACGGCGGCCATTGAACGTCTGAGTGTACAACTTGGCACCCTGCACGGGACCACATCCGAGCCCGACTGGGCGCATCACAGTGCTTTTCGCTGGCGTCACGACGATGGACAGGGCCGGTTGGAAACCGTAGCGCATCCCCACACGATACGTCTGCGTGACTTGCAGGGCATCGATGCACAAAAACAGACTCTGGACCGCAACACCCGTCAATTTATCACCGGCCTGCCCGCCAACAATGTCCTGCTATGGGGCTCGCGGGGCACGGGCAAGTCCTCGCTCATCAAGGCCCTGTTAAACGCGTATGCCGAACAGGGCCTGCGACTCATCGAGGTCGAGAAACACCATCTGGTGGATCTGGCGGATATCGTCGCGCAACTGTACACCCGCAACGAACGCTTTATCGTCTTTTGCGACGATCTCTCCTTCGAGGCCAACGACCCCAGCTACAAGGCATTAAAGGTTGCACTCGACGGTTCGGTGAGTACCGGACCGGACAACGTGCTGATCTATGCCACCTCCAACCGTCGGCATCTATTGCCGGAATTTATGAGTGAAAACCTTGAGGCACACCACGTGGAAGGCGAACTGCACCACGGAGACGGTATCGAGGAGAAGATATCGCTCTCCGAGCGCTTCGGCCTGTGGCTGTCGTTCTATCCGTTCAAACAGGATGCGTACCTGGCCATCGTGGCCTACTGGCTCGACCAACTCGGTGCCCACGCATGCGCCGCCGGGACACTCCATGAAGACGCACGTGCCGAAGCCCTGCGCTGGGCGTTGTCACGCGGCTCACGCAGTGGTCGCAGTGCCTGGCAATTCGCCCGTGACTGGGCAGGCAGGAACGCCCTGCACGAGCGCTAGACACGGCAATACGCCAGGTCGAACGGCACACCGGGTCGCAGGGATAATTACATAGCGTGAGCGCCTGCTGATATAGCTAAACCTCATCGAGTGGTTTACCCCATGCATCCGGCCTGAACGGCAGATCACTGTCACCCCGATCATCGCGATCCGGCATATCGAAGGGTCCGGACCAATCCTCGGGCTCAGCGGCAAGCTGCAGATTCATCTCCTGCCAGGTTTCCCTATCCAGCTCGGCGACATCTGCGTCAAAATACTGAATCTCGATGCTCGCCTCATCATCGTCAATAGCCACCACTTCGAAGGTACGACCCTCGCCGTCCTCATACCAGTCTCCCACACGCGGCTCGAATTGTGTCGGCATCACCTGCCTCCTCACGGTGCAAGTGCCCTGTGCAGCGCCGCAACAGGATACGGTGCGGAACCAGACCGGGACTCAGGGGATCAGACAAAACGGCAGGAATAGACTGGCCCCCGGTAAAGGGCAGGCCACTAAAAAAGTCGAGGAGGCACGCATTGGCGCCCGGCAAGGCACATTGCTTCACTACACCGCACCTTGCCGGATGTCCCACCGAGGACATTTCCACCAGCCTGTTACGCTAACAGTAGCAGGCTCTGCGGGTTTTGCTGTTCTGCCGGAGAATCGACACCGGGCAGACGCCACGACGATACACCACGGTGCGTGAGGTCGGACCCAGGCGGGCCGGCCTCACCAACCCTACTGCTGTGGCGCCGGCATGGGTGCCGGGACGGGCATCGTCTTATGCTGCGGTGCCGGCATGGGCATCGGGGCAGGCATCGCCTTATGCGACGGCGCCGACATGGGCATCGGGGCAGGCATCGCCTTATGCGGTGGCGCCGGCATAGGCACCGGGGCGGGCATCGCCTTATGCGACGGCGCCGACATAGGCATCGGGGCAGGCATCGCCTTATGCGGTGGCGCCGTGACGTAGTTGAATGCATCCTCGGCGATTGCCTGGCCGGAACCGTTGATCACGAACACCTTCCACTGGCCCGTCTGGTCCGGCCTTATATTCTTGCTCGACCACACCCGCCAACGCGGACCACGCACCTTGAAATGCACCGCCGCCATAACCGTACCTTTATATTCCCAGCGGTGGATCACCGTCTGCCCGCTCAGTCCGCGCAGTTCCGTGAAGTAATAGACCGTGTGTACCGAGTTGGGCACGGTGCGCAACGTGTCTACCGGTTCACGGTTCACCACCGCCGTGGTAAAGCTGGAACGCTGCACCCGACCCCGTGGTAATACCGCTTGCACAGGCGCAATCGATGCCGCAGGCGGCACCACGGCAGGTGTCTTATTCGCATTGCCTGAGGCCGGCATGGGTGTCGCGGACACGTTGGGGGGCGTCGCGGACGGGGTACTGACCGGCATGCGCGCGGTCGGCATTTTCTCAGCAGCGGACTGCGCCCGCAGTGCCTGCTGCGCGAACACGCTGCCAGACACCCCCGCCAACACGCACAAAACCGCGGTGAGCGACAATCCCAAAAAGACCTTCCGGCCCAGCCACGGGCCCGACTGCACATGCTGCCGGGGCTCCCCTCCGGACACGCTATCCACTTGCTTGTTCACGATATTTCTCCCCAGTTCAATGTCAGTGATAGCCCGTAGGATGAGTATAAGTGATAGCGGGCATCGCCCCCTGCCAGGCAGGGACACGCCATCTTCCGAAACAGCGCCGGTCAGCGCAAGCGCAAGCGCCGCATCTGTGAAGACGTTCACACTTTCCCGCGTGCAGGCGCGCGTCCGTCACGTCACCCGGTTACGTGGCTGACCATCGAGAAAGGCCCTGATATTCTGGGCTATCTCGTCGAGCATACGCTGGCGCGCTGCATGGCTGGCCCAGGCAATATGCGGGGTCACGATGAGGTTGGGGATATCCAGTGCCAACAGCGGATTCCCGTCACGCGGCGGTTCCACACTCAGTACATCCACACCAGCGCCACCCAGCTGGCCGGCACGCAACGCGGCGGCCAGGGCCCCCTCATCGACGATTCCACCGCGCGCCGTGTTGATGAGCAGGGCAGACGCAGGCAGGCGCGCCAGGGACCGGGCATCGAGGAGCCCCCGCGTCTGCTCGGTCAGCGGGCAATGCAAACTGAGTACATCCACCTGGGGCAGCAGTTCGTCCAATACGATTCGCCCGGGACCGGGGGGCTGCCCCGCACGCGCCGCCACCAGCACCTTCATGCCAAATACCTGCGCGGCCCGCGCCACGGCCTGCCCCAGTTCACCATAACCGACAATGCCCAGGATCCGGCCGGACAGTTCAAGGATCGGGTAGTCCAGCAAACAGAATTTGTCACTGCGGGCCCATCGTCCATCCACCACCGCCGCCATGTACTGCGGCAGGCGTGTGGCCAGCGCCAGCATCAGTGAGAAGGTCTGCTGCACCACCGAGGGCGTGGCGTAGGCGCGGACATTACTCACGCTCACGCCACGCTCAGCGGCGGCATGGACATCGATATTGTTGGTGCCGGTCGCCGCCACGCTAATGTGGCGCAAGGCTGGCGCACCCAGGATCAGGTTGCGATCCAGCACCACCTTGTTGCTCACCACGATCTCCGCCCCCGCGATGCGCCCGGCCACCTCTTCCGGCCGAGTGGCGGCATGACAGTCCAGGTCCGGCAGCACCGCCCTGAGACCGTCGAAATTCAGATCACCGGTGTCAATGGACGCCAAATCCAGAAATACGCCTCGCATAATGTCGCTTGATTCCTTGACTGTCAGGGGGGTGGCTAGCTTTCGCCTGAAGGCAGCGCACGCGGTATACTGGTGCGCCGTTCAAATATCCGGACCGATAACATACCACAGTACAAGGGACACGCATGCCGCATTATCAGGGAGAGCACAACTTCTCCCATGACGCCCCCTCCTGTCTGGGCATCCTGGTCACCAATCTGGGGACGCCTGATGCGCCCACCCCGGCGGCACTGCGCCGCTACCTGGGTGAATTTCTCGCCGACCCGCGCGTGGTGGAGTTTCCCCGCACGCTGTGGTGGGTGATCCTGCACGGGGTCATCCTGCGCCTGCGCCCGCGTCGTGCCGCCCGCGCCTACCAACGCATCTGGACCGAGACCGGCTCACCACTGCTCGTCCATACCCGGCAGCAGGCCACGGCCCTGCAAGACAGACTCACCACCCGCCTACCCGGCCCGGCACAGGTTGCACTGGCCATGCGCTATGGTCGACCCTCCATCGCGCAGGGTCTGGAGACGCTGCGCCGGGCCGGCGCACGACGCCTCCTGGTCCTGCCGCTCTACCCGCAGTACTCTGCCAGCACCGCCGCCTCCACGTTCGATGCCGTGGTCGATGTACTCAAAACCTGGCGCTGGGTGCCGGAGTTGCGCCTAGTCATGCACTACCACGACGACACGGCGTATATCGCCGCGCTGGCGAACAGTGTGCGCGCCTATCGGGCGCAACACGGCGAGGGCGACAAGCTCCTGTTCTCCTTCCATGGCCTGCCACGGCGCTACCTGGTGCAAGGCGATCCCTATCACCGTCAGTGCCACAAGACCGCCCGCTTGGTGGCAGCTGCCCTCGATCTGCCCGCGGAACGCTGGCAGGTGGTATTCCAGTCACGCTTCGGTCGTGAGGAATGGCTCAAGCCCTATGCCGATCACACCCTGCGCAGTCTGGGCGAAGCCGGTCTGCGGCGCGTGGACGTCATCAGCCCCGGCTTCTCTGCCGACTGTCTGGAAACCCTCGAAGAGATGGCCATGCAAAACCGTGACCTGTTCCTCAAGGCCGGAGGCCAGGACTACCATTACATCCCCGCCCTCAACGCCGGTGCCGAACACATCGACATGCTCACTGGACTCGTCGAGCGACACATCCAGGGCTGGCCGGAAGCCGACCCGGCCTATGACAGCAAAGCCGTCACCGAGGCACAGTAGGACTGTGGCCATGAAAATCCACCGGGGGCCACTTTCGCGCCAAGCGAAAAACGCACACGCGCCTAACGCCTCACCTCTCTCACTTTTTTACTGCCCTCAGCTCAATATCTTGCCGGCATAATCGGCAATACCCGGATTGCCTTTGACATTTTTCAGCTTCGGTGTGTTGAGTTTCTTGATCCGCGCAACCTTATAGAGTCCCAGATAGTCGGATACGACATCCCAAATCGGTGCACCCGGGGCCTTTGAATTCACCGTCGCCCAGCCAGCGACCATGTAGTTCTTGTTCGCCTCGACCCGGGTGCCGTCATCGAGCTGCATCTCGGTGATACGCTTGCCGATGGTCTGGGTCGGGTCCATGACGTAGTCCAGACCACCGGTGCGGACCATGTCACCACCCTGCTGGTAGTAGGGATCTTTGTTGAACAGGTTGTCGGCCACGTCTTCGAGGATAAGCTTGATCTCAGCACCACTCATCGCACGCGCATAGGTCTCGGGGTAGGTGATGCATGTCTGGTCCATCACGTTGTGCACGGTAATGGCCTGCCCCGGTAACACTGTGGTGCCCCAGCGAAAGCCCGGCGAGAGCGCTATCTGCGCACCCTTCACCTCACGCAACGCATCGCAGATGATCTGATCGAAGGTGCCATTGAAGTTGCCGCGGCGATACAACAGCCCTTCGGTCACCGCCAGTTCCGTCTCCAGCTTCTCCTTATAGGGTGCATGCACCTGGGTGATGTAATCGCTCATCTCCTTGTCGGGCTCGATGAGATTGGAGAACACCGGCAACAGCTTGTAGCGGAAATCCTGCACCTTGCCGTTGCGAATATCGAGCTGCATCACGCCCAGATACTTGCCGTTGGAACCGGCGTTGGTGACCAGCGTCTGGCCACCTGGGTTTTTGACCACGCTCGGCGTCGGCACACCATCGTGAGTGTGGCCCCCGAAGATGACATCGATGCCGCTAACGATAGAGGCCATCTTCAGGTCCACGTCCATGCCGTTGTGCGAGAGCAGAACCACGGCATCGGGTTTTTCCTTTGCCCGGATCTCGTTGACCAGTGCCTGCAGATCTTCATCGCGGATACCAAAGGTCCAGTCCGGGATAAATCGGCCGGGATTGGCGATCGGCGTATACGGGAAGGCCTGACCGATGATCGCGATGCGTGAGCCACCGACATTTTTCATCGTATAGCGTTTGAAGACAAATCCGGTGTCGGCGTTATAGCCGGGGGAATCCGTATACTTGTAGTCAAATATCGCATCGGCCTTGAGCTTGATGTTCTGCGCGATGAACTCGCCCTTGAAGGCGGCAATGTTGTCCAGTATCTCCTTTTCAAGATAGGTGAATTCCCAGTGTCCGGTCATGACATCCACACCCAGCAGATTGCCGGCGCCGACCATGTCGCGGCCACGGGTCCAGTAGGCGGTGCCGGAGCCCTGCCAGGTGTCACCACCGTCAAGCAACAGGGTATTGCCATCGCCGTATTCACTGCGCAGACGCTTGATCAAGGTGCGCAGGTGGGCAAAACCGCCGACCTTGCCGTATTTCTCCGCCGCTGCGGTGTAGTTCAGGTAGGTAAAGGCATGCGCCTCTATAGTATTCGGCTTAATGCCGAAATGGGCCAGCAGCTTGTCGCCCACGAGATGGGGCACACGGCCATAGGCCACCCCGGCCCCCAGATTGACATTCGGCTCACGAAAATAGACAGGCAGCAACTGTGCATGGCAGTCCGTCATGTGCAGCAGCGTGGTATTGCCAAACTTGGGGATCTCGTACAGATCACTGGGGGCCTTGTTCGCTTCGGTCTTCGAACTGCAGGCCGGCAGCAGGCCAGCAGCACCGGCGATACCCATCAAGTGAATGAAATGGCGTCGACTGATTGACATCTTTCCTCCTAATCACATCTTTGAATGATCTGTTTTAAGTATTTTCACTCCCGGCGAGGGGCATCATCAACCCGGCAGAGGGGGTCAATCATAATACAAGCCACAGGCGTGTGCATGTTTTTGCCTTCCCGCCGTACCCGCCCACCGGGTACGGGCGACCTTAGCCATCGGCCGGGGCGGGGCGCACCGCAACACGCCGCCGGGCGGGTCGTAGACGCCGCCACCGCCCTGGTGCCAGCCGGTAGAGGAGCAAGAGCGCAAGGATCACACCATACAGGCCCACCGCAAGCAACGTCAGCGGGTGCATGGCCTCATCCAGGCGCAAGCCCTCGACATAGGGCCAGTCGAGTACGTCACGCCGCTGACCCGGCATCTCCCCGGGATCGTATAAAGTGGTGAACTGCACAAACCGGGCCTTACCGGTCGGTTCGAAACGCGTGAGCAGATCGGCCAGCGGAAATCCCACCCACGGGATCACCATCGACCAACCCTCGACGCAGCGATGGCGATAGATACGTTCCTGCAGCGCCTCGGGGCGCAGGATATCCTCCAGGTGATAGACCCCCGGCTTGTTGACCTCGCCCTCAATCGCCACCGACCAGGGCGTAGTCTTGAGCGTATGCGCGAGTCGGGCGGGAGAAGACTTGTCGGTACCAAATTCGTAGAAATTGTTATACGTGGTCACATCCTGGTACGACGTGCGTTGCTCATCGGTGGAGAACGGCCAGGGCATTAAAATGCCCCCCCAGCTGATCGATCTCATCGCGCGCTCGCACCGGCACCGGATAACGTATGCCGGCACCGCCAGTATCCGCAGTAAACGTCTGCAGGGTACGTGAGAGCCGGGTCAAACGCCGCGTCAGCCAGGCAAACAACAGCAGCCCAGCCACGAGGGCCACCAACAGACTGGCCACCAGCCCCAGAGTACTGATGCGCAGGATATAACTGCCCGCCAGCATCCAGATTGCGTGCCAGATCGCTGTTGAGCTTTTGTGTCAATTCCTGCTGATAGTGCAGGTTGGCAAAACGCGCCAGCAGCACGAAGGCTAAGCTGATCAGACACACCAGCAGGAACAACACCAGGGCCAGCCGACTGTACAGCGTGTTAAACACGCTCATGCTGTCCTGTTCCCTACCGGCATCCCAGCCGCGTCGATCGACTCGGCAAACTTGTACCCCACCCCCCATACCGTCAGGATATACTGCGGACGCGACGGGTCGTGTTCTATCTTTGAACGTAGCCGGTTGATGTGAGAGTTTACTGTGTGTTCATAGCCCTCATGGCCGAAGCCCCACACCTGATCGAGTAACTGGCTGCGCGAAAAGACCCGCCCGGGATGGGTAATGAAATGCCAGAGCAGATCGAACTCGCGCGCGGTCAGGTGAACGGTTTTACCACCCAGTTGCACCGCCCGACGCGCCGTGTCCACCACCAGTGCGCCCACCTGCGCGCTGGCCTCCTCCATGCCCGCACTCAGGGCATCAACGCGCCGGAACAGGGCCCGCACCCGCGCCAGCAGTTCGCGCAGGCTGAACGGCTTGATCAGGTAATCGTCGGCTCCAATTTCCAGTCCTGCCACCCGATCCGCCTCGCTGCTCCTGGCGGTAAGCATCAGCACCGGCGTATAGACCGCATGGCAACGCAAGCGTCGGCACAGCTCCAGACCCTCAATCCCTGGCAGCATCAGATCGAGGATCACCAGGTCATATCCCGTCTGCAAGGCCAGCTCCAGCCCCCGTATCCCATCATAGGCAACCTCGGCCAGCATACCGCCATCGCGCACGTGCAGGGCGATGAGATCGGCAATGTCGCGATGGTCTTCGATGATCAGGATGCGACGTGGCATGGCAGGTAGTCTCGGCACTGCTTTTTGTATGGACAATAGGCCGTGGTGGACATATCGCGACAGCTACAGCGGCAACGATTCAAGGCATTGTAGGCCGCTATTCATCACAAAAGCATCCCGCCCTCGATCGGGCGATGGGCCCTGCGGGCATTCTGGATGCTCCCTGAATGGCACAGACGTGAACCCGGTCACTGCTTACGGTGCATAAAGACCATTATCCCTTGACCATCAATGATCTGCACGGCATATCGGTCGGCCTGTGGGCCTTGGGTGACACGCTGACCTTTCTCCTCTTCTTTCGCCAGAAACGTGATCTGGATCAAGCACCGACCCCATGCACATGGTTAGCATACGTACCTTAATTGTCTATACCTGTTCCCAAGTACGGTCATGACACACGGACAATCGCAGTCACCTTCGGTGTCTCATTAAAGACTTCAGAAAGCGCACGATCAGCCGATAACGGGAGTATCGGGGGTCGTGGGGGCACAATGCCTGCACGACCCCGTCCTCGTTAATCACGGTCCTGGGGGTATTGGACATGCATTGGTTTAGCCGCAGCCTGTTTCGCAAACTACTGTTGATCACCGGTGGCGGCACGACGCTGCTGCTGGCGAGCGCCCTGACCGGCCTGTGGTGGATCCACGTTGATATCACCCGTATGGACGCGGGCATGCACCACGAGGTCACGGTCAACGCTTCACCTGCATCCCGCGCCGGGACGCAGACGGGACAGGCGCAGGCGCTTGCACAGCGCGTGCGGAGCCTGACCACCCGCATGGATCAGATGGTCGCCCAGATCGACCAGAGGCTGGTGGTGACGTTGATGCTGATGGCGGCCTCGGTGTTCGTGTCCTTTGTGTTTTTCATGGTGCTCTCACGGCGTGGCATCGTGGCCCCGGCCCGCACCCTGGTCGATGACCTGGAGCGGCTGGCAGGCGGGGACTTCAGTGCACCGGTACATGTGGGGGGGCAGGATGAATTTGGGGTCGTGGCGCGGGCCGCTGAGCGCCTGCGCACCGGTATAGGAGAGTTGATCGGCGCCCTGGCAGTGAGCGCGGAAGAGCTGGGCGCACAAGCGGCGCAACTGCGCACAACGGCGGGACATGCGCAGGAGGCCATATCCGGACAGCGGGTGCAGACCGACCAGATCGCCACGGCGATGAACGAGATGGCCGCCTCGGTGCAGGAAGTGGCACGCAACACGCAGACAGCGGCGCAGACGGCACAGCAGGGCAAGGCATTGGCCAGCTCGGGAGCCCTGGTGGCCAGCGAGGCGATGGGGGCCATCGAGGCGCTGATCGACAAGCTGCGCGCTGGTGGCGCGGTCATGGACCAACTACGTGCGGCTGCCACAGAGATCGGCGGGGTGCTGGAGATCATCGCGGGACTGGCAGAGCAGACCAACCTGCTGGCACTGAATGCGGCGATCGAGGCGGCACGGGCGGGCGAGCATGGCCGTGGGTTTGCGGTGGTGGCCGATGAGGTCCGTTCACTGTCACAGAAAACCCACCAGTCCACCGAGCGCATCCGCGAGGCGGTCGAACACATCCAGCGGGGTGCGGGCGAGGCGGTGGCCTCAGCGCGGGAGGCGGATGCAGCGGCCAACAAGAGTGAGGAACAGGTCGAGCACAACGCCGAGGCCCTCGCGGAGATCAGTGGCGCCGTGGGCACGATCGCAGACCTGGCGGCACAGATCGCCAGTGCGGCCGAGGAGCAGAGTACGGTGGCCGCAGAGATCGACCGCAACGTGGTGGCCATTGCCGAGGGCGGGCGTGACAGTGAGGTGGCGGCCGACGAGGTCCGCACCTACAGCGAACGCCTGCAGGCGCTGGCGGCGGATCTGACCAACCAAACCGCCCGGTTCCGACTGGGATAAACCGAGCAGAAAAAACCAAGGCTTGTGAAAGACATCGAAGACATCGGCGCCTCACGCACGCCCCACCCGAACGAGGCCCGCCCCCTGCGGGGTCTGCGCACCCTGGTGTACGGTCTGCTGGCGGCCTTCACACTCTTCTCTGCACTAGCCTCATGGCAGAACTTCGTACACCTGCGCACGGTGCATCTCGGGCATCTCGCCGATCTCGCCGCGACCGGGGCGAGTGTGTTGCTCGGGGAACGACTGCGCCAGCTCGACACGGTGGGGAGGCGGGCCGAGGCGGACTTCACCGGCGCGGCAACGGCATTTCTCGCCGCCCACCCGGACTGGCAGGGCGTGGCAGTATATGGGCCACACGGTACGCTCGACATGTCCGGGGCGGCCCCACCGCGGGCGGTACCTGCGGCACCCTGCGCCTCGACGACCGGGTGCGTGGTGGCACTGGAGACCCCGGCACACGCGAACACGCGCGTGTGGCTGGTCCGCAAACGGGGCACACACACGATCGTCGGGGCGCTGCCACTGGCGGTGTTGACGCCGTTGTGGGCGCAGTTCCCACGGCATGATACGACCGACTTCTTCGCCCTGCGCGACCCGAACGGGCACTCACTGCGCCTGTGGGGCGACACCGTGGCCCCGGTGATATCGACCTGGCAGGCCGTGGGCGACACCGGGTTGAGCCTGGGCGTTGGGATCTCAAACGCCTCACTGCGCCACCAATGGTGGGCGATCATCTGGCCGGGGATGCTGTTTCTGGTATTGATCGCCTCCGTGGCAGAGGCCGTGATGCGGGTATTCAAACGCAGCGCAGCGGCGGTAGCCACCGAACAGGCGCGTGTGCGCCATACCCGCAATCTGTATGCCGCACTCAGTGATACCAATCAGCTCATCGTGCGCCACCCGGACCCGAAGGCGCTGTTCACGAAGGTGTGTCAGGTACTGGTTGAACGGGCCGGGGTGTGGGTGGCGCGCATCGGCTGGGTAGTCCCCTCCCTCACCACCCCCGGTACACCGCTGCCGACCCGCTTCGATCCATCGATACGCTGGGTGGCCGAGGCCTCACAAGCACCCAACACCACGGTGGACACCGCCCTGGGGCCCTATTGCCAACCGGTAACGGGGGCAACGGGCACGGTGATCACGAGCGGTCAGATGCACCAGAACCCGGGCCCATCCGAGTGCGAACGTCTCGATTTCTGTCAGGGAGAACCCACACACCGGCTCCTGCCGATCCGCCAGGGAACGGACATCGTGGCAATGCTGTGGCTGTGTACGAGCGAAGGCATCCTGGAGGATACATCGGAGCAGACCCTGCTCGACGAGCTGGTGCTCGACCTCGGCTTCTCACTGGAGGACACCGCGCAACGCCGACACCTGGAGTATACCGCCAGCCACGATGCACTCACCGGGTTGGCAAACCATCAACACCTGCTCGATCGGCTGCAGGGAGAACAAGACAGCACGGCACCCGGCGTGCTGGCGGTGTTCTACCTGGAGGGGCTACGTGAGATCAATACCATACATGGACGCGAGGCCGGCGACGTGATGCTGCGCGCGACGGCGACACGGTTGCAGGCTGCGGCCAGTGCCCACACAGGGGCACTGGCCGCGCGCGGGGACGGTGATCGGCTGTTCCTGATGCTACCGGGAGCGACCCCCAGTGAGGTCGAACAACGGCTGGCCGAGGTACAGGCGGCATTGGACACCCCACTGCGCCTGAGCAGCAGCGAAGACGTGGGCGTGCAAAGCACGGTGGGTTGGGCCGGCTGGCCCGAACACTGGAACGGGGCCAGCGGCCTGATGGTGCGCGCCGAACTGACTCTGGAGGCGGCCCGCGTACACGGGGCCGGCACCATCATCGGCTTCACCCCCGCACTGGAAGAAACCGTGCACGTGGCACAACGCGTACGCCAGGACTTCGATCGGGCACTGGAGCACGGCGAGCTGGTCCTGTACTACCAGCCCGTACTGAGCCTGAACAACGGCCGGATCGAGGGGATGGAGGCACTGGTGCGCTGGCGCACCGAGGACGGCAGCGTGCGGGAACCGGCCGCATTTCTGCCACAGGTCGAGCAGGACCCGCGACGGCTGCGCAACCTGGGATGCTTCGTCCTCAAAGAGGCGCTTACCCGCATCGCGGCGTGG
Organism: uncultured Chromatiales bacterium; assembly: GCA_964561765.1. Lineage (GTDB taxonomy): Bacteria > Pseudomonadota > Gammaproteobacteria > DATFLL01 > DATFLL01 > CAZLQI01. The sequence goes on along the minus strand of CAZLQI010000001.1, from coordinate 510,102 downwards.
TCGGCGGCGGGCCTGGCCGTGGACGTATCCGTCAACATCGGGGCCAGTCACCTGTCAGACCCCGCCTTTGTCAGTGATCTGGAGGCAGCACTGGACGAACACGACATGTGCACCCGCAAGCGGCTGCTGATCGAGATCACCGAAAGCGCCTATCTGGCGGCGCACGGTGCGGCGGTTGCAGCGCTGGAGGCGGCCCGCGCACGGGGGGTACGCGCGGTACTCGACGACTTCGGTACCGCCTACGCCTCGTTGAGCTATCTCCAGGATCTCCCGGTACACCGCATCAAGATCGACTACTCCTTTACCCACCAGTTGTTGCAGGGGCGCCGTGAGGAGGCCATCGTCAGCGGTATGATCCTGACCGCGCGCCTGCTCGGCCTGGACGTGGTCGCCGAGGGCGTGGAGAACGACAATCAGGCCGAGTTGCTGCACCATCTCGACTGTCCCAAGCTGCAGGGCTACCGCATCGCCCGACCGATGCCCGCCGACCAGGCCGAGACATGGCTGCGCGCCTGGGACACCACGCCCTGGGCATGGTCGAACAAAGGGACCATGACCCCACTGTTCGACCGTGCCGAGGTGTTCACGCTCGCGCTGCAGGACTGGATTTGCGCACGGGCGCTAGCGCACACGCTCGACGGTACGCCCGCCCATCCCCGCGATGGCTGTCCGTGGCTGTACGGGGCAACGGCCACACCTTCACCGTTCGGGCGCTGGCTGGCCGGTCCGGGGCATACCCTCTATGGACGCACGGCCACCTTCCAGGCCCTCGCCGCCGAACACGGTGAACTGACTGCGGCCGCGCGGGCACTCACCGTGCGTCTGATGGCGGGCGATCATGAGACGCTGAGCGAGCCCGCCCATGCGCTCACCCAGCGCTATAACGGACTACTCCAAAGGCTGCGCACCCTGCCGCTGGTGCCGGACGACCTCGCGTGAGCACCCCCTCCTCCCCACCTGCAAGCACGCCTCACGAGGAGGACTGGGCACGTGCCAATACCGCCCCCGGACTGCGCGACGCGGTGCTGCCCGGGCTGGGGCTGTGGCGTGGATTGTTGCGTGCCGCCGGACAGAAACCGTTGCCACGCCGCTACCGGGCTTGGGTATTGCTGGCCCGAATCCGGATGTGGGCGCTGCTCTGGGCCATCGTGGTGCCCTTATGGATCCCGCTCGATCTCCTTCTGGTCGGTGGCACCGCCGGCCACCGCCTGGCACTCGGACGCCTGGTGGTCACCCTCCTGCTCATCGCCGAGGTCTGGCTGTGCCGCTGCCCACCCGAGGTACGCGGCACGCGCAGGGCCTTGGCAGTGCTGTTCGGGACACCGTTGCTCTACTTCATGCTGATTGTGCCCACCCTCGTACACACCCCGACGCTGTCAGCCACGGGCGCGGCATTGATCAAGACCTATCAGTTCATACCTTTGCTGATCGTCGCCTCCATTGGCCTGCTGCCCGTCACCGTGCTGGAAGGCCTGGCAGTGGCCGGCGCCTGTCTGCTGGCGACCGTACTCGGGCGCTACATCCTTGGCGATGCCATGCTGAGCAACGCTGCCGACCTTGGCCAACTGTGGATACTGTTCGTCGCTGCCCTGATCGGGATCCTAGCCGGTGTCAGCCAGACCGCACTGTTGTTGCAGAATTTCCGTGACGCGGTGACCGACCCGCTGACCCGTCTGCACAACCGGCGTGCCGGCATCAACCTGCTCGCACTGCAGTGGCAACAGGCACAGCGCGACCACAAACCGCTCAGCGTCGCATTGATCGACATCGATCACTTCAAACGCGTCAACGACACCCACGGCCACGCGGCGGGGGATCGGACCCTCATCGACTTCGCCACACGCCTGCAGGGAGCACTGCGCGCGGGCGATGCCCTGGTGCGCTGGGGTGGTGAGGAGTTTCTTGCCGTACTGCCGGGGGCGGCCAGCCACGACGCAGCACAACGCCTGAAACGGCTGCTGCATGCGCAGACCTGGCGCGGGCCCGGCGGCGAACTGCTGACCTTCTCCGCCGGCATCGCCGAACAAGGACACGATGCCCCCCCTTCCCCCGAGGCTCTGGTGGCGCTCGCCGACCAGCGTATGTACCAGGCCAAGGCCGCCGGGCGCGCTGCGGTGCTCACCGGACGGGCCGCATAGACACGACGACACGGCATCCGATGGGGCGTGCTCACTGCATATCTGAAGCGCGCATTGTTTGCCAAAAATCCAGGCGCATTCAGACCGTCGTTTCACCTGCCCACCCTGGCTCCTTATGTCCCCGCGATGACATCTTTCAGTACGAACTGATACATCCCTCCGGGATAGCAGCATTCGGAAAAATGTACATTTTTGTAAGGAATCCCCCCGTTCACGGACTAACAGACAGAACGCACGCTTCTCATCCACACTACTTAATAGCACTAAATCAAAATGGAGAGATTACATGAATATACCCAAGGCTATTTTCGCCGGTTTCATCGCGACACTGGTGCTTTCCGTACTGATGATTTTCAAGGCCATGATGGGACTCATGCCGGACCTCAATGTCATCAAGATGCTCGCCCACATGATGCACGCCGCGCCCGTGATGGGCTGGGTGGCACATTTCGTCGTTGGTGCCATCATCTGGGGAATTGCCTTTGCCCTGCTGTTTAACAAACTGCCCAGCCAAGCACCGTGGCTGAAAGGCATCATATTCGCTATTGGTGCATGGGTGCTGATGATGATCGTGGTCATGCCGATGGCGGGTGCCGGTCTGTTCGGTCTGCACCTCGGCATTATGGCACCGGTCATGACACTGGTCTTGCATATCATTTTTGGCGCGGTCCTGGGTGGCGTATACGGCAGACCGGCGGGCTGATACCAGCCGGATCATCAGGGATAAAGGTGCGCCCCGACCACGGGTCCGGGGCGCATTTTTTGCCCTGCAATTCATCTGTCAGGACCGGGGTTGCGCAGCCCGAGGGGGACGTTTCAGTCATCATCCTCATGCCATCCCCGCCAACCAGGGTGCCACCTTCTTTCTCCCCGCCCGCCATTGTGCCACCCCCTTTCCCTCCACCCGCTATCGTGCCATCTCCTCACCGCCCGCCAGCCACGCCGCTCACGCCATTCATGGCGACGCGGGCGCCACTCATGCTCACGCCAGCCATACATCGGCGGTATGACGACCATGGGCCGCGCCCAGACCTGTCCTAGCGGGATACCGATATTGAGTCCCAGCCAGACCCCGCCATCCTGTGCCTGTGCGCTTACACTGGCCGCCATGAGCATGGCGCCGGCACCCAGTACTGTCAGTATGCGTTTCATGTAGGCCACTCCTTATTCTACTCAGGGTGATACGATGACCCGTCAGCTACCCGTACAACACAGATACCTAATCGAGCACGTCTGGGAGACAGTTTGCGCGCTGATAACTGAATCACGCCTGAACTGACACACGGCGACCACATAGCGGTTCCAAATACCCGCCCACGTAGAACCGGAAAAATCAAATGCCGGTTTTGATCGAGGGAAAGGAATGAGACTGCCTGATAGGCTGGTTTTTTTTCAAAATAACCGGGTATTTTGAACGGCTATTTAGGGTTTTTTTATCACCACCCGGTAACAGACAGGTATGATATATTCGCCCTACCCTGCATGAGCGCCGGTATCCACCAAGGGACGGGGCGCGGCACGCCAATACAGTAGCGCATGCGACTGTCACACCGAGGGCAACCTCTTCGGATTATCGTATACCGTTTCGATCACCATCGCATAGGAAGCCGTCATGTCTGCACCTGCATTACACATACGTGTTGATACCCGTGAACGGGGTACGATCATTTCACGCCTCGAACAAAACGAAGGGGTAAGTCTGGAATTTGTTGAACTGGAGGTGGGTGACTATATCCTGCCCAACGGTGTGGCTATCGAGCGCAAATCCGCCACTGATCTGATTCTGAGCGTGGTCGATGGCAGCCTCTGGGAGAAGGTGGACAAACTCAAGCAGATATCAACAAAGGTTATCTATATCGTGGAAGGGGATATCTACACGGCGCGCTTTCATCAACAAGCCCTGGACATTCATCGCGCATTGGCCCATATGGTAATCCGCGAGAATATTGCGGTACTACCGAGCTCCGATGCGGGAAACAGTGCCATGCTTGTCTATCTGATGGGATTGGCCGCACACGAACTCACGCCCGCCGAATAGGCCACACGCCGGCGCACAAAGAAGACGGCGCATTCGCCCCCAAGGCGCAACATGACATTTTAACGATACAGCCACAGCTGATACGCAACGATGAACGGCAAGATCACCAATCGCATGCTGCACCAGAAGAGCCGGGCACTCGGCGAACAACGCAACTTCGACATCTATAATGAAAAATACATCAAGGTGATGTACAAGGGCCTGTTCGGTGAACACAAGTACCATCTCAATCTGGCGATGATGGAACCCTGGCCGGTGCGCCACCGTCTCATCGCCTGGCGCTGGCTCCTTGCCCTGACCTACTCGGGCATCACCGCTCTGGCCTTCACTCTCTACGTGTTCTTCCACCCTGGCATTGGCACGCTCGGCTGGCTGCTACCTATCATTGTGATTTTTGTGCTGCTCGCGCTTGGCAGTCTGTTCCTGTTCCTCTACCACTCACCCAATGTCATCGAATTTCGCAGTCGTTATGGCGCCGCAGTGCTCATCAGCCTGCTATATAAAAAACCCGATGTTGCGAGTTTCAGACACTTTGTCGAGGAGATAAAACAACGTATCCTCACCGCCAGCGGGAAAGTCAGGATGGACAAGAAACAGATGCTCGCGATCGAGATGAAGGAAATCCGCCGCCTGCGCGATGAAGGTGTGCTCGACCACGAGGCCTGTCAGCGCGCCGAGGATCGGTTGCTGAGTCTGAGGGTGTAAGGGGGTGAGATGTCCCACCTTCATGGAAGGTGCTCGATCAACTGCGACGCCCCGGCCTTATGCAGGGCACGGCGCACCTGCTCCGCACTGTCGGAGGCAACACGATGGGCCCAGCGCGTGGTCTCCGGCAGACGATACCGGGAAGTACAGCGCATAACCCAGTCCACGGCAGTGCCCAGCGAAAGCCGGTGACCGGGCGAGATATAAAGTGGTTTCACCCCCACACGGGTGCGCAACACGGCACCGATAGTTTCGTCTTTATCGCGCAAGGGTGTCCACGCGCCCCGTGCCTGCGGCGCCGGCGCATGCTGGCCGCACAGGCGCGACTTGCCGACACCGAGAGTGGGCAGGTCGAGCAACAGGCCCAGGTGTGAGGCAATACCAAAGCGCCGGGGATGGGCGATGCCCTGCCCGTCACACAGGATCAGATCGGGCCGGGCTTCGAGCTGTGCCAGCGCTGCCAGTACCGCAGGGAGTTCGCGAAACGAGAGCAGGCCGGGGATATACGGAAGCGTCGTGGCCTGGCGTGCTACCGCCAGTGCGACGGGTTGCAGGGCAGGCAGCGACAGGACGACAACGGCGGCGCGGGTAATGCGCCCGCCCTGTTCGAACCCCACATCAACACCAGCCACGGTGCGGATATCGGGCAGGCGATCCACAATTTCCACCGCACCACGCAAGCGCTTCTGGATGGCAATGGCCTCACGCGGGCTAACCTGCCAGGGATGGTGAAAACGTGCATCCAACTGGATATCCATACGGTATACGCGAGACGCAATGGCTAACGGCACGGGTCCGCGTCAACCCTCCTCTCACCCTCTCACTCCTTACTCGCGTTGTTGTACACCAGTGGCACTCAGCGACGCACGCCCGGCACACCACTGAAATTATCCAGCAACTTCACATAGTTCGCACGTTCATAGGCCCCCGGATCACTGGCATATTGCTGGCTGACGCTGCCCTTGAGCTGCGCTATCGACGCATAGTCATGTACCTCCAGCAACACCACCAAGTCATCCAGGATACTCGCCAGACGCTGTGGCCCGTGTTGCAACAAGGCACTGCACAGATGCGTGACATCCGCCCCGGCCAGCAGCGCCTTGAGTGCATCCTGTGCGGAGTGGATGCCGCCGGTCACGGCCAGTGAAAGTCCCACCCGCCCGTAGAGCAAAGCCACCCAGCGTATGCGCAACAGGGCCTCGGCAGAGGTGGATAGCTGCAACTGCGGTGTGACCGTCAGTGTATCGAGATCGATGTCCGGTTGGTAGAAGCGATTGAACAGGGCCACACCATCGGCACCCGCCTCTTCCAGTTGCGTGACCATATGGGCAATGGCGCTGAACTGCGACGACAGTTTCATGGTGATGGGCAGGGTGACATGGCGTTTGAGTTCGCGCAGCAGTTCGACATAGCGCGCCTCAACCTCGGTCCCCGTCTCGTTGGCATCGGCCGCGACGTAGTAGACGTTGAGTTCCAGGGCATCGGCACCGGCCTCCTGTAACTGCCTGCCGTGTTCGACCCAGCCATCGAGCGAGATACCGTTGAGGCTGGCAATCACCGGGATAGCGAGCGCTGACTTGAGTGCCCGCAGTTGTTCCAGGTATTTGTCGAGTTCGCCCGTGTAATCGGTGAGCGGAGGTAGATAGCTGTCCGCTTCGGCGTAGCCGATGCCCTGCCCGTCCAGGAAGCGCAACATCCGCTGGTCCTCCTGGAAAATGACCTCCTCGAACAAGGAGTGCATGACCAGTGCCGAGGCTCCCGCATCCTCCAGACGCCTGGCCATATCGAGGTCACGCGACAAGGGCGAGGCCGAGGGCACCAGGGGGTTGTCCAGCGCAAGACCCAGGTATGTCGTACCGAGATCTACCATGCTCACTGCTCCTTCGCAGGCCGGGCAGTCGCAGTCGCATCCTCATCCGTGACCGCCTGCGGTGTGTCTGTGTCCCAGGCCATCGTGGCCAGTTGCCGGTAGTGGTGATACCGCGCATCGACTTCTGCCTGAGCCTCGACAAGGAGGCGTTCAGCATCCTCAGGATGGCTACGCCAGAGCATACTGAAACGGGCCTCGGTCTGCACGTAGTCCCGGTAGCGAATCGAGGGTGCCCCGGTGTCAAGGTGCAGCGGATTCTTGTGCGCCCCGGTGCGACGTGGATCGTAGCGAAACAACGGCCAGTGCCCACTCTTGACCGCCAGTTGCTGCTGGCGATGGTTGTACGCGAGCTCGACACCGTGCGCAATACACGGAGAGTAGGCAATGATGAGCGAAGGGCCACGGTGCGCCTCGGCCTCGATGAAGGCGCGCAGGGTCTGCACATCCTTCGCACCATAGGCCACCTGTGCCACATAGACATTATCATAGCCCATCGCCAGCAGGGCCAGATCCTTCTTGCCGGTGGGCTTACCTGCGACGGAGAATTTGGCCACCGCGCCACGCGGTGTGGCCTTGGAGGTCTGTCCCCCGGTGTTGGAATAGACCTCGGTGTCAAGGACAAGAATGTTGACATCCTGCCCTGAGGCGAGCACATGGTCCAGGCCGCCATAACCGATATCATAGGCCCAGCCGTCACCACCGATGATCCACACACTCTTGCGCGCGAGGTTGTCCACCACGCCTTCCAACGCCCGCGCCTCGGGCCGATCGATACCGCGCAGAGGTTCAACAAGGCCTGCAAGCCGCGTGCGTTGCGCCTGTATTCCCGCCTCGTCGGACTCATCCGCATGGACAATCGCCTCGACCACCGACTCACCCAGTTCCCGGTTCAGCGACCGCAATAGTTCAGTGGCATAATCGCGCTGTTGATCCACGCCAATACGCATGCCCAGACCGAACTCCGCATTGTCCTCGAACAGGGAGTTGGACCAGGCCGGGCCACGCCCCTCGACGGTGCGCGTCCACGGTGTGGTGGGCAAGTTGCCACCGTAGATCGAGGAACACCCGGTGGCATTGGCCACCAACATGCGATCACCGAACAACTGCGTGGCCAGCTTGATGTAGGGTGTCTCACCGCAGCCGACACAGGCGCTGGAAAACTCGAACAAAGGCTGCAACAGCATCGCCCCCTTGAGGGTGGTCAGCTTGATCTCACGTCGATCATACTCGGGCAAATCGAGGAAAAAAGCCCAGTTGCTGCGCTCCGATTCACGCAATGGTGATTGCGGTGCCATGTTCAGGGCCTTGACGTTGGCCCGCGACTTGTCGCGGATGGGACAGATGTCGACACACAGGGTACAACCGGTACAATCCTCGGGGGCGACCTGGTAGCTGATCATCAATCCTGCGGGGAAGTCCTTGCCGCGCACCGGTGCAGCCTTGAAGGTCGGTGGCGCTGCCTGCAACTGTTCGCCCGGGAAGATCTTGCTGCGTATCGCCCCGTGCGGACAGACCAGCGGACACTTGCCGCACTGGGTACACAAGTCAGGCTCCCAGACCGGAAGCTCCAGCGCCAGGTTGCGTTTTTCGTAGGCTGCCGTACCCAGCGGAAAGGTACCGTCCACGGGCATCAGGCTGACCGGGAGCTCATCGCCCCGACCGGCAATGATCTCGCCGGTGACCCGGCGCACGAACTCGGGCGCATCGTCCGGCACTGGCGCGCGCACATCGAAGCCGCTGCCCACATCGCCCGCTTCGTCCTCGCCCGGCACGCACACCTCGTACAAACTGTCGAGCGTCGCATCGATGGCCTTGAAATTGCGCTCGACAATCCGCGGTCCACGCTTACCGTAGGTCTCGCGCACCGCCTCCTTGATCGCGTCAATGGCCTGCTTGCGCGGCAGGATACCGGAAATGGCAAAAAAACAGGTCTGCATCACGGTGTTGATGCGCCGCCCCATGCCTGCGGTCTCGGCCACCGCATAGGCGTCGATGCTATACACACGGATATGCTTGTCGATGATCTGGCGCTGCATGCGCCGTGGCAGAGTGTCCCAGACCTGTTGTAGCGAAGCCGTTGAGTTGAGCAGAAATACCGCCCCCTCACCCGCCTTGGCGAGCATATCGTAGTGTTCCAGAAATACACTCTGGTGACAGGCCACAAAGCGAGCATCACCCTCACCGACAAGATAGCTGGAACGGATCGGGCGTGGACCAAAACGCAGGTGCGAGACGGTCACCGCACCAGCCTTCTTCGAATCGTAGACGAAATAACCCTGCACGTGCAGGGTTGAGGCCTCACCGATGATCTTGATCGAATTTTTGTTCGCACTGACCGTGCCGTCCGAACCCAGGCCATAGAACACGGCCTGAAACGTCTCGGTATGCGTATCGGTACGAAAGCCCGCATCCCAATCGAGACTGGTATGACTGACATCGTCATGAATACCGATGGTGAAGGGGTGTTTGGGCCGGTCCGCACTCAGGGCATCGAACACGGACTTCACCATACCCGGGGTGAATTCCTTGGACGACAGGCCATAGCGCCCACCCACCACCATGGGCAGCGCCCCGAACTTGCACGTACCCCGACAATAGTCCTGGGCCAGCGCGCCCAGCACATCCTTGTACAGCGGCTCGCCATCGGCACCCGGCTCCTTGGTGCGGTCCAGCACGGCCAGTTTGCGCACGCTCGCAGGCAAGGCATCGATCAGGGCCTGCGGCAAAAAGGGGCGGAACAGGCGCACCTTGACGAGACCCACCCGCTCGCCCTGGCGTTGCAGGTACTCGACCGTCTCGTGCACGGTCTGCGCACCTGAACCCATCAACACCAGCACACGCTCGGCATCAGGCGCACCGACATAGTCGAACAGGTGATAGGCACGCCCGGTCCGGGCGGCAAAACGCGCCATGACATCCTGCACGATACCGGGAAAACGCTCATACCAAGGATTGACACGTTCGCGCGCCTGGAAATACACATCCGGATTCTGCGAGCTGCCGCGCAATACCGGGTGCATCGGTGACAAGGCCCGCGCCCGGTATGCCTGCACCGACGCCTCGTCAACGAGCGCACGCACAGTGGCCACCTCGACCGACGCAATCTTGGCGATCTCGTGCGAGGTGCGAAAACCATCGAAGAAATGCACGATGGGCAGGCGCCCCTCCAGGGTCGCGCAGTGGGCAATCAGCGCCATATCCATCGCCTCCTGCACACTGCCGGCGGCGAGAAAGGCAAAGCCGGTGCTGCGTGCCGCCATCACGTCGCTGTGATCGCCGAAGATGGACAAGGCCTGCACGGCCAGCGAGCGCGCCGCCACATGCACCACGAACGGGGTCAGTTCACCCGCAATCTTGTACATGTTGGGGAGCATCAGCAGCAGACCCTGCGAGGAGGTAAAGGTACTGGCCAGCGCACCGGCCTGAATGGCACCGTGCATGGCACCCGCCGCGCCGCCCTCGCTTTGCATCTCAACGATGTGCGGCACGCTGCCCCACAGGTTGCGCCGGCCCTCGGCCGACCAGACATCTGCCCACTCGCCCATCGGCGAGGCCGGCGTGATGGGATAAATCGCACATACCTCGCTCAACAGATGTGCAATCGTGGCAGCGGCCTGATTGCCGTCGAGCGTAATCCGGGTCGGTTCAGTCATCAATGGTTCCTTTACGGCGTGTCCGCCAAGCATAGGACATCAACCGTCGAACGCCCTTGATCGGGGTCAATCGAGTTCATCCGGGAGTCGATATGCAGCAGGGGGTATAGTACACGGATACCCCCTGCTGAGCGGGCGTGCGATTCACCTCAGCGATCGTAGCACCACCACAGGGCGCGCCGAATTGACATGGCTGGGACGCAACGTATGCTGATCACCCCCTTCGCAAAACCAACGAAATACGGCTACCTGAAATACATTCTCGCCGCCCTGATAACCTTTTCCACAGCGCTCATCTTGGCCAGCTGTGCCCAGCAGCCCGCACTTCACGAACTCGACGGCCTTGCTGAAGGCACTACCTACCACATTACCTGGTGGGCTGATCATGGCGTCGATCAGTCCGCGTTATCCAACGGAATCAATCGGGCGCTCGCGCAGATCGACAAGGAAATCTCGAACTACCGCAGCGACTCTGACATAGCAAGGTTCAACCACAGTCAGTCGACGAACTGGCAATCACTCCCCGCAGACGTTATCAACTTGCTGGCCATCGAACAGGTCATCTACCACAAATCTGCTGGATGTTACGACCCAACCATCGGCCCTTTATTTAATCTCTGGGGTTTCCGCAAAGGCACGCCACATATACCCAGTCCCCGGCAAATCACTGCCGTCAGGCGAGAGATCGGCTTCAATCACATTGAGATCGATGCTGCGCGCCAGCGCGTGCGAAAAACGATCCCGCAGTTGGCCATCGACATGAATTCGGTGGGCGAAGGCTACAGCATTTGGCGATTGGCGCAGGTCCTAGAACACCATCACATCCACGACTACATCGTGGAGTTCGGGGGCGACATGTTGGTTAAGGGGCGCAAACCAGGACACCGGAAATGGCGAATCGCTATCGCGCGGCCGGTTCCGGGGACACTGCGGCCACAGGACATTATCACTATCAATAACCGAGACGGCGTATCCATTAATACGTCCGGCACTTATAGGCGATTTTTCGATGTCCACGGCAAGACCTATTCCCACATTCTTGACCCCCGAACGGGAAGTCCGGTCACACACAACCTCGTTTCGGCCACCGTCTTCGGTACCGACCCACGGGTGGGCGACGCATGGGCTACCGCAATGTTGTGTATGGGTGAAGCCAAAGGTGAGGCGGTGGCAAAAACTGCGGGTATCAAGGTGATGTTCATACAGGAAGAGGACGGCACATTGGTCAGCACCGAGAGCTCGGCGTTGCGAAACACCACGACCGTGACTGTCAACTAACTCATAAAAGACCCCGCACGTAGCGGGGCCCGGCAAGGCCCGCGGGCATACCCTCGCGGCATGGGTTCGTGAACAGAAGAGGTCAGGCGGCCGAGGCCTTGCGCGCGGACTTGGTAAAGCTCAGCGCCCCGTCCTTGACGTCAACACGGATCACATCACCGATGATGAAATGCCCGGCGAGGATCTGCTGCGCCAGAGGGTTTTCCACCTGCTGCTGAATAGCGCGTTTCAGCGGTCGCGCACCATAGACCGGATCGAACCCCGCCTCGCCAAGCTGGTCCAGCGCGGCATCGCTGAGTTCGATATCCATGTGCCGATCGACCAGCCGTTGGCGCAGATAGGCGACCTGGATAGTGGCGATAGCGCGGATCTGTGCCTTGCCTAACGGATGGAATACCACCACCTCGTCCACGCGGTTGATAAACTCGGGGCGAAAGTGTATGCCCACCACCTCCATCACCGCCGCCTTCATGGCGTCATAGTTCTCCTCGTTCGTGCCGCCGACCATGTCCTGAATCTGTTGCGAACCCAGATTGGAGGTCATGACGATGACCGTATTGCGAAAGTCCACCGTACGGCCCTGGCCATCGGTCAGGCGACCATCGTCGAGCACCTGCAACAAGACATTGAACACATCCGGGTGCGCCTTCTCGATCTCGTCGAGCAGGATGACGGAATACGGTTTGCGGCGCACCGCCTCGGTGAGATAACCGCCTTCCTCATAGCCCACATAGCCGGGGGGGGCACCAATGAGACGGGCCACGGAGTGCTTCTCCATAAACTCCGACATGTCGATGCGCACCATGGCCTCATCGGTGTCGAACAGGAAGGCCGCCAGCGCCTTGGTCAACTCGGTCTTGCCCACACCGGTCGGTCCGAGGAACAGGAAAGAACCATTGGGCCGGTGCGGATCGGATAACCCCGCGCGCGAGCGGCGGATGGCATCGGACACGGCCTGAATGGCCTCACCCTGACCCACCACGCGCTCACCCAGTTCCACCTCCATGCGCAGCAGCTTATCGCGCTCACCCTCAAGCATCTTGGACACGGGGATACCGGTCCATTTAGACACCACCTCGGCGATCTCCTCCTCGGTGACGCGATTGCGCAACAACTTAGTGTCCTGCATCTCCGCAGCCGAGGCCATGTCGAGCTGTTTTTCCAACTCGGGGATGCGCCCGTACTGCAACTCGGACATGCGTTGCAGATCACCGGCACGGCGTGCGGTATCCAGTTCCTGGCGAGCGCGATCGAGTTCCTCCTTGATGTGTTGGGTACCCTGCAATGCCGCTTTTTCCGACTTCCAGATCTCATCCAGCTCGCTGTATTCGCGCTCCAGGCGATCGATTTCCTCCTGCAATTTGTTCAGGCGCGTGCGCGATGCCTCATCGGATTCCTTCTTCAGGGCCTCGCGCTCAATCTTGAGCTGAATCAGACGGCGCTCAAGGCGGTCCATAGACTCTGGTTTGGAGTCTATCTCCATGCGAATGCGACTGGCCGCCTCGTCGATGAGATCGATGCCCTTGTCGGGCAGTTGCCGGTCGGTAATGTAGCGGTGCGAGAGCATGGCTGCGGCGACGATGGCCGGATCGGTGATCTCCACACCGTGGTGAACCTCGTATTTTTCCTTCAGACCACGCAGGATAGCGATGGTGTCCTCGACACTGGGCTCGTCCACCTGTACCTTCTGGAACCGGCGCTCCAGCGCAGCATCCTTCTCGATGTACTTGCGATACTCATCAAGCGTGGTGGCGCCGATACAGTGCAACTCACCACGCGCCAGCGCCGGCTTGAGCATGTTACCGGCATCCATTGCGCCCTCCGCCTTGCCAGCGCCGACCACGGTGTGGATCTCGTCGATAAACAAGATGATCTGACCCTCCTGCTTGGCCAGGTCATTGATCACCGCCTTGAGACGCTCCTCGAACTCACCGCGAAACTTTGCCCCGGCCAGCAGGGTCCCCATATCGAGCGAGAGTACGCGCTTTCCCTTGAGGCCCTCGGGCACCTCACCGTTGACGATGCGCTGCGCCAGCCCCTCGACGATAGCCGTCTTGCCAACGCCGGGCTCGCCGATCAGCACCGGATTGTTCTTGGTGCGCCGCTGCAACACCTGCACAGCACGGCGGATCTCATCATCACGGCCGATGACCGGGTCAAGTTTGCCCTGCTCGGCGCGCTCGGTGAGGTCGATGGTGTATTTCTCCAGCGCCTGGCGCTGTTCCTCCGCATTGGGATCATCCACTTTCTGACCACCACGAACATTGTCCACCGCCTGTTCCAGCGCCGCCTTGGTCGCCCCTGCCTGGCGCAGCAGTTCACCGACCCGGCCCTTATCCTCAATGTTGGCCAACAGGAACAGTTCGCTGGAAATGTACTGGTCCTTGCGCTGCTGAGCCAGCTTGTCGGTGACATTGAGTACGCGTGCCAAATCATTGGAGATGTGCATCTCGCCGGCCGTGCCCTGCACCTGGGGCAGCTTTTCCAGGGCCTCGGTAAACTGCGAGCGCAACAGATTGACATTCACCCCACCCTGGATGAGCAGATGACGCACGCTGCTGCCCTCCTGATCGAGCAGGGCGAGTATCAGGTGCAGGGGTTCGATGAGCTGGTGTTCACGTCCCACGGCCAGACTCTGGGCATCGGCCAGGGCCATTTGAAATTTACTGGTCAGTTTATCCATACGCATGTGGATCTTCCCCCTGCTTCATAAAATGATGATCGGCTATTAACCCTAAAAATGGGGAGACAATGAGGTCTTTTCAAGCAGACGCGAGACCGATAGAAAGCGGCTTGCATCCGGGCGGACTTACTCTCCGGCCGCGTTCGGTTCCCGACCCTGTGGCGTTTCCAGGCAGGCCGCCAGGGTGCGCAGACAGTGCCGACGATCGACCTGTTCGCCGTGACAGAACAAGATGGGCAGACTGTAGACCCGGACTCGGCTGCGTATCAAGACCGACACCAGGGTATGGCCCTGACCGGTAATGCCCTCCAGGCGCAGGGGATAAATCGGCGCGCCGGAGCGTGCGGCAAGGTGATAGACGCCGGACTTGAGCGGGCGGGGCGGGTCGGTATCGAGGTGGAACTTGCCATGGGGAAACAGCGCCACCACCTCGCCGGCCGCCAGGGCACGCAGGGCGGCGCGGTAGGCCTGCTGGGGTCGGTGGTCGCGATCGACGGGAATGCAGCCACCGGCGCGGAACAGCCAGGTCAGACCGAATCGGTGATATTCCTCCTTGGCGATCATGAAACGCAACGGGCGCCGGCACGCGGCAATCAGCAGCAACGCATCCAGGCCGGAGACGTGATTACTGGCCACAATGGCCGGACCCTGTGCCGGCAGCGCAACGGGATCGGCATGCAAACGATGATAGCGCCGACACCACAGGCGCACGAGACCATCGAGGAGATTCTTCCAGCCCGTCCCCCAGTCGACCTCATTCGCCCGCCGACAGGCACGCCAGCACCACACCAGCAGCACCAGCACACACAGCGCAAACAACACCCACAGCAACACCGGAGCACTCAATAAAAAACTCGCCATATCCCTCCCGTTCGCCACCCCTCCCCCCCGACGACGACGACGCGCCGGTACACCTGGGTGTGGCAGGCAGCTCGCCGCTCAGGCCGCGTCTATCCATATCAGACTGGCCATGCGCCCCGTTAGTGCATCACGGCGATAGGAATAAAACCGCCCGGGCGCGCTGAGCGTACACCAGTGCCCACCGTACACCCGCTCGACGCCACAGGCAGACAGACGCTGGCGTGCCAGCGTATAGATATCGGCCAACCAGTGCGTGCCCGCAGCATGTCGGGGCGAGGGGCGAAACGCCCGTGCCGCGCGTATATCGTTGTCGATAAAACACGCACGCACCTGCGCACCGACCTCGAAGGCGTTGGGCCCGATGGCCGGTCCCAACCACGCCAGCAGATCGCCACCGGGGCGCCGTAATACGGCCAGGGTCTGCTCGATCACCCCCGCTGCCAGTCCGCGCCAGCCGGCATGCACCGCTGCGACCACCGAACCTGCCGTGTCGCACACCAGTACGGGCAGGCAATCGGCCGTGAGTACCGCGCACACCTGACCGGCGGTGCGTGCATAGACCGCATCAGCCCCCTCTCCAGACTGCGTGCTGCGCGTCTCGGCGCGAATCACGCGTACACCGTGCCCCTGGTTTAACCACAACGTGGGATCGCTCAACGCCTGCGGCACACCCAGCGCCGCACCCAGACGCTGCCGGTTGGTGATAACTGCACCCGGATCATCACCAACGTGCCCGGCGAGGTTAAGCGACGCATAGGAGCCAACACTGACCCCGCCCGCCCGCAATGTCGCCGCCGCCTTCACGCTGGCGGGTGCCGGCCAGTCCGGCACCAGCCAGCTCAGCCCATCGCGTTGCTCATCACCGTCCTGCCCAGCGTTGGCATAGGCGCCTACCGCAGCGCCCGCGTCCCGCCCCGTGTCCTGCACCTCACTCACGGTCCCGATCCCGATCCCGGTCCTGTTCCAGCACCACCAGCAGCGCGGCCATGTCCGCCGGCAAGGCCGATGTCCATTCCCGCGGCTCACCGCTCAGCGGGTGTATCAGCCCGAGCCGACCGGCGTGCAGGGCCTGGCGCTGGAACCCGTGCAGAGCCTCGTTGAGAGCGGGGCTCGCACCGGCAGGCAGGCGCAAGCGCCCACCATAGACCGGATCACCCACGATGGGGAAGCGCAGGTGTGCCATGTGCACACGGATCTGGTGCGTACGTCCGGTCTCCAAATGGACCTTTACCAGCGTGTGGGCACGAAAACGTGCCGCAACCCGGTAGTGCGTAATCGCCGGTTTGCCACCGGGCACCACCGCCATGCGCTTGCGCTGCACCGGATGCCGCCCCACCGGTGCCACGACCCGACCGCCACCCGTCATCACCCCGTTCACCACGGCCTGGTACTCGCGCTTGACGCTGCGGGCCTGGAGTTGTTCGACCAACCGCTTTTGCGCCGTGAGGCTGCGTGCAATGACCAGCAGGCCGCTGGTGCCCTTGTCCAAGCGATGCACGATACCCGCACGCGGCAAGGTTTCCAGCTCCGGGACATGGTGGAGCAGTGCGTTGAGCAGCGTGCCGGCCCGGTTGCCCACGGCCGGGTGCACCACCAGACCAGCCGGCTTGTCGATGATCAGGAGGGCCTCATCCTCATACACCACATCGAGGGGCAGGGCCTCGGCCTGCCAGTCCTCCTGCGCCTCCAGCCGGGCCTCGATATGCACCTGCTCGCCGCCACGCACCCGATCCTTACAGCGCCGCTGCTGCTGGTCGACCTGCACCTGACTGGCACGGATCCACTGTTGGAGTCGCGCGCGCGAATACTCCGGAAACACCGCCGCCAGTGCCTGATCGAGGCGCTGGCCAGCGAGTTCGACGGGAATGGCTCGATTCAAACTGATGTTCTGTGTCATGGCAGGGAATTCTATGCTATATAGTCTTTCCGCAACGGCCGCTTGCGCTCGTACCTGTTGAAACATCATAACACTTCGCCCACTGGATACCTGATCTGCCTATGCCTGCCACCCGCCTGACCACACCCCTGCTCATCCTGACCCTACTCGCTGCCACCCTGCTCAGCGGCTGTGCCACCTCCGGCAGCGACGGCGACCAGACTGCCAACTGGGACGCCAAGCATATCTACACCGAGGCGATGAAGGACCTTAATAACGGCAATTATGACACCGCCATCACCCTGTTCGAGAAACTCGAGGGCCGCTATCCATATGGGCGCTATGCCGAACAGGGGCGACTGGAGATCGCCTATGCGCACTATAAAAACGGCGAAGCCGACTCCGCCATTCTCTCCGCTGATCATTTTATCAAGCTCTATCCGCGCCAGGCCCACGTCGACTACGCTTACTACCTGCGCGCCCTGGCCGCCTTCGGCAAGGGGCAGAGCTCTCTCTCGCGTATGTTCGGACAGGACCCCAGTGAGCGCGACCCCAAACGGGTGCGCAAGGCCTTTCAGTACTTCGCTGAACTGGTCAAACGCTTTCCCGACAGCCGCTATACACCCAACGCCATCCAGCGCATGATCTTCCTGCGCAACCAGCTGGCGCAATACGAGATCCATGTCGCCGACTTTTACCTGCGCCGTGGCGCCAACCTGGCGGCGGTCAACCGCGCCCGGTACGTGGTCGAGAACTACCCGAAGACCCCGTCCGTGGTCGATGCCCTTGCGGTCATGATCAAGGGGTACCGTCGCCTCGAACTGCCCGGGCTGGCCAGCGATGCCCTGCGGGTGCTCAAGAAGAACTATCCCGCATTCCCTGGACTGGCCGGAATCGAAAAACACGCCTGAGATGCCGGGCGCTGATACGTCCCCGGTGAGAGGTCATCAGGGCACCATCAGGTGCAGAATGAGGTTTGGGCAGGCAGGATTTTTTTGAGCCCCCTTCGCCACCGCCCTGACACCGGTCGGTGGCCCACGGGTACCTCAGATGGCCTCAACGTTTTCTTCACCGGTGCGAATGCGCACAACCCGCTCCATGGGGCTGATAAAGATCTTGCCATCGCCAATCTTGCCGGTACGTGCAGTGTTCGTGATGGCCTCGACGCAGCGCTCGACCTGATCGTCGTTGATCACGATCTCGACCTTGACCTTGGGCAGAAAGTCGATGACATATTCAGCACCACGGTAGAGTTCGGTGTGCCCCTTCTGACGACCGAAACCCTTGACCTCTATGGCCGTCATGCCGGTGATACCGATCTCGGACAGTGCTTCGCGTACATCATCGAGTTTGAAGGGTTTGATAACGGCTTCTATTTTTTTCATTACTGTATCCTTGGTGCTTGCCCGTTCAGTGGGGCCTTAATCCCACCGTGGCGGTGGGAGGGCGGTGCGGCATCGGCTAAGGACGTTCCAGCGCTGCGACAAACGGCGATGCCTGTCCGCTCGGCAGTTTAACAGACGCCTGCAAAAATGCCGGCAGAGATCATACCGCATGGCAAAACGGTATCGGTCCAATCCACCCCTCGGTCAACCGATCCGCCCGGAGGTGATCGGATAGCGCCGATCCCGGCCAAAGGCGCGACGGGTGATACGCACACCGGGGGGTGCCTGCCGACGTTTGTACTCATTGCGGTTGACCATGGCGACCACACGCTCGACAGTGGCGCGCGCGTAACCGGCGGCGACGATCTCGTCGATATCATGGTCCTGCTCAACGTACAGCGCCAGTATCGGGTCGAGCAGGGCATAGTCGGGCAACGTGTCGGTATCACACTGATCCGGCGCCAACTCCGCCGAGGGCGCCCGCTCGATGACCCGTTGCGGGATGACCGGGTCGAGCGTATTGCGGTGATGCGCCAAGCGGTAGACCCATGTCTTTGACACATCCTTGAGCACATCAAACCCCCCCGCCATATCGCCGTACAGTGTGGCATACCCAACGGCCATCTCGCTCTTGTTACCGGTGGTGAGCACGATCTTGCGTTTCTTATTGGCGATGGCCATCAGCAACACACCACGACAACGCGCCTGGATATTCTCCTCAGTGGTATCGGGTTCGGTGCCAGCAAACTCCTCGCGCAGCGTCGCCAGAAAGGCCTCGAACACCGACTCGATAGGCATGATGCGGTATGCCACACCCAGCGCCTCGGCCTCGGCTGTGGCATCCTCGATACTCATGTCTGCGGTATAGCACGAGGGCATCATCACCGCCTCGACGCGGGCGTGGCCGATGGCATCGACGGCGATGGCCAGGGTCAGCGCAGAGTCGATCCCTCCCGACAGACCGATGACCACGCCACTGAAGCCGTTCTTGTCCACATAGTCACGCACACCAAGCACCAGGGCCTGATAGGCGCTGGCCTCCTCCGATAGCGGCGCAGGCAGGACTTGTGCCGTGAGCGTAGCGGGTATTGTCACCCCCGTCGCGCCGAGCGCACACTCGACCAGGGCCAAGGTCTCCTCGAAGGCGATGCAGCGGCGCACGAGCTGACCCTGCGCATCGACGGCAAACGAGGCACCATCGAACACCAGCTCATCCTGCCCTCCCACCAGATTGACATAGAGTACCGGCAGGCCGGTCTCACTGGCACGCTGGCACACCACCGCCTCACGCTCACGCCCCTTGTCCAGGTGAAACGGCGAGGCATTGAGATTGACAATGAGTCGTGCACCGGCGCCGGCGGCCTGTGCCGTTGGCAGTGGACTCCAGATGTCCTCGCACAAGGTGATGCCCAGTGCCACCCCGCACACCACGACCACGCACGGTTCGGTGCCCGGGGTAAAATAGCGCTTTTCATCAAAAACGCTGTAATTGGGCAGGTGCTGCTTGTGATAGGTGGCAATGACCGTGCCCTCGCGCAATAGCGAGGCCGCATTGTACACCCCACCCGGAGCCTGGTGGGGGTAACCGACGAGGAGATCGATGCCGCGCACACGCTGTTTGAGCACCTCCAGACCACGCAACACCTGGAGATGCAGTCCAGGGCGCAACAACAGGTCCTCGGGTGGATAACCGGTGAGGCTCAGCTCGGGGAAGACCACCAGATCAGCGTGCAGGGTATCGCGCGCACGCGCGCTGACGGCGATGATGCGCTCAACATTGCCCGGCACATCACTGACCAGCAGATTGATCTGGGCAAGCGCCACACGCAGCGTGGTGGCCGTCATACGGGACAGATGCCTCCCACTATTATGCAGTCATGGCGACGGGGCACAGTGTGAAACCTGGCGACCATGGCCATCAACCGGTAAAAAATTCCAGCATACGTGCCCCCATCTCCGCCGGAGAGCGGGCCAGCGCCACACCCACTGCCTCCAGGGCCGCGAACTTCTCGCGCGCCGTGCCCTTACCGCCCGCGACAATGGCCCCGGCATGCCCCATACGTTTACCCGCCGGGGCGGTGACGCCGGCGATGTAGGCCGTCACCGGTTTGCGCACATGGGCCTTGATGTACTCTGCGGCCTCTTCCTCTGCGGTGCCGCCGATCTCACCGACCAGGATAATGCCCTTGGTCTGGCGATCAGCCTCGAACAGCGCCAGGCAGTCGATGAAGCTCATGCCCTGGATGGGATCACCACCGATGCCCACGCAGGTGCTCTGACCCAGACCATTACACGTGGTCTGGTACACCGCCTCATAGGTCAGCGTACCGGAGCGCGAGACGATACCGATGCTGCCGGGCTGATGGATGAAACCGGGCATGATGCCTATCTTGCACTCCCCGGGCGTGATCACCCCGGGACAGTTGGGGCCGATCAGCCGCACGGCGCTGCCGGTCAACGCCGCCTTGACCCGCAGCATGTCCTGCACCGCAATCCCCTCGGTGATGCAGACGATCACCTGGATACCGGCATCGGCGGCCTCCAGGATGGCATCGGCGGCAAACGGCGCAGGCACATAGATCATGCTGGCCTCAGCCTCGGTCGCCGCGACAGCATCATGCACCGTGTCGAAGACCGGTAGTCCCAGATGCCTCTGCCCACCCTTGCCTGGTGTCACCCCACCGACCAGCCGGGTCCCATATTCCAGCGCCTGTTGCGCATGAAAACTGCCCTGTTTTCCGGTAAAACCCTGGCACAGAACCCGGGTGTGCTTGTTGACCAGTATCGCCATCAGTTCACCGCCCCTGCGGCCTGGACCGCCTTTTTTGCCGCATCGGTCAAGTCATTGGCGCTGATAATGGCCAGCCCGCTGTCCCTGAGCAGGGCCCGCCCCTGTTCCACGTTAGTCCCCGCCAGACGCACCACCACCGGCACGCTCAGGGCCGTATCCTGCACCGCATGGATAATGCCCTCGGCAATGAGATCACAGCGCACAATGCCACCGAAGATATTGACCAGGATGGCACGCACCCGGGTGTCGGTCATGATCAGCTTGAACGCCTCGGCCACCTTTTCTGCGGTCGTGCCACCACCGACATCGAGAAAATTGGCCGGCTCCCCACCATGGAGTTTAATGAGGTCCATGGTGGCCATGGCCAGACCGGCACCGTTGACCATGCAAGCGATGCTGCCCGCGAGGCTGATATAGCTAAGGCCGTGCTGCTGGGCGCGGTGTTCCTTCTCGTCCTCCTGACTGGGGTCACGCCATTCCACCAGCAGCTTTTGCCGATACAGGGCGTTGTCGTCGATGGTGGCCTTGGCATCCAGCGCCAGCAGGCCACCGTCGGCATCAATCACCAGCGGATTGATCTCGACCAGGCTCAGGTCGCGCTCGGTAAACAGCCGGTACAGGTTCTGCATGATACGCGACAGGGCCACGACCTGTTCCCCGGCCAGGCCCAGGCCATAGGCGATGCGCCGGCACTGGTAGGGCTGGAGGCCGACGACCGGATCGACGCTCACGCGCAGGATACGCTCAGGCTGTGCGCCGGCAATCTCCTCGAGGTCCATACCACCGGCCACCGAGGCCATGAACACGATGCGGCGCAGCGTCCGGTCCACCAGCGCGCCGAGGTAGAGTTCCTGGGCGATAGTACTGGGCCGTTCGATAAACACACTGTTGACGGGTTGACCCAGCACTGGCGTCTGAGCCGTGGCCAGCATGCTGCCCAGCATGTCCGAGACCGCCGCGATCAGCGCACCCAAGCCCTCGACCCGACGGACGCCACCGGCCTTGCCGCGCCCGCCGGCATGGATCTGGGCCTTGACCACCCAGGCATTACCACCGAGTTCTCGTGCCGCGGCGGGCACCTCATAGACTGAACTCACCAGATACCCTGCCGGCACGGGGATCCCGTAATCATTGAACAGCTGTTTTGCCTGATATTCGTGCAGATTCATACTTCGGATTCGCTCTTCGCACCCACCACCACACCGCGCACGTAGTGCGCAGTACACACAGAGTTTCCGGCCACCGATCTGGGCCGCTTACCATGCTCCCGACCACCAACAGAGCGGGAGCGCCTGAATAAAGGCATGATATTCTGGATGAATCTGCGCCCAGACGCAAAATTCTGTACCCGAATCCAAGACCGGATTCAGACCAGACGCACCCCAATCCTCATTGTCGGACACGACCCGTTGCCTCCCGTGGGCCCCATCCAAGTCTGGTCCTTCCGCCCGCAGGCAGTCCCGGCTGGTCGCCCCGGCACCCGGCGGGTACAATCCATTCACTTCCCCCTCCACACCGAGACCCGTGAATGTGATACGCCTGCTCATCATTGCCTTTCTTGCCTGGCTAGCCTACCGCTTTATCCGCAGTCTGCTCAGGCCACCAACCCCCTCATCACAAGCAGGGGGCACAACACGCGCCGTGGCCACCATGGTCCGCTGCGAACACTGTGGTCTGCATGTCCCGGATACCGAGGCAGTGCGTGACGGCAACCATGTCTACTGCAGCGCCCGCCACCGCAACCAGCACCGCACCTGAGCCCACGGGGGTCCACGCCAACACGGTGTCCGCACAGAGGGTTGCACACACGACACCGGATTGGGGTTAAGATTGGCGCCCATGGAGCCTTACCTGCTCAGCCCAACCGACCGCGCCGAACACCGGGCCACCAGCAGCACAAACAGCTGGCGCCCGCTGCGCCTCCTCAATGGGTATCGCCTGCTTATCGCTGCGCTGTTCAACGCGCTGTACTACACCCACCACCTGTTCAGCCCACTGGGCGCCAGTGCGCCCCGCCTGTTTGGCGCCGTCAGTACGATCTATCTCCTGGCCTGTCTTGTCAGTGTGGGGCTCAACGTCTGGCAGCGACCGGGCTTTCATCTTCAGGTCTTCTTCCTGGTGCTGGTCGATACCCTCGCCATCACCTTGCTCATGCACAGCAGCGGCGGGGGCACCAGCGGCCTGGGCATGTTGCTGGTGGTCACCATTGCCGGGGGCAGCATTCTCACCGCCGGGCGAACGGCCATGTCCTTCGCCGCGCTGGCCAGCCTGGCCGTGCTGGCGGAGTCACTCTACGCCCACTACTTCTCGCTGCCGCGCACCAACAGCTACCCCCAGGCCGGCCTGCTCGGCCTGACCCTCTTCGCCACCGCGATACTGGCGCATGTGCTGGCACGGCGTATTCGCGAGACCGAGGCGTTGGCCACCCAGCGCGGCGTCGATCTGGCCAACCTCGCTCAGCTCACCGAGCACATCATCCAGCGCATGCAGACCGGCATCATTGTCATTGATGAGGCGGAGCGCATCCGCCTGATGAATGAGGCAGCCTGGTTGATGTTGGGTATGCCCACGATCCACGATCTGCCACCCCTGTCCCGGATTGCAGCACCCATCAAAGCACAGCTGGATCACTGGCGTACGCAAGCAGACCCAATGGCCCAGCCAGTACGCCTGGGTGCCGACAACGTCCCGCTCCTGCCCCGCTTCGCACGTATCGGCAGCGATACCCCTGGGCTGCTCATCTACCTGGAAGACACCTCGGCCACAACCCAGCAGGCCCAGCAGATGAAACTCGCCTCGTTGGGCGGGTTGACCGCCAGTATCGCCCACGAGATCCGCAATCCGCTCGGCGCCATCAGTCATGCCGGGCAACTGTTGGCCGAATCCCCGGCCCTGGTCGGTCATGATCAGCGCCTGGTCGAGATCATCACCACCCACTCGCTGCGCATCAACGCCATCATCGAGAACGTGCAGCAACTCAGCCGCCGCGACCAGAGCCGGCCGACCATATTCACACTCAAGGCATTTCTGGAACACTTTCTCGATGAACTCCTCGCCACCCATAGCGTTGCGCGTGAGGACATCCTGATCCGTGTCGAGCCCGTGGAACTGGAGGTCCGCTTCGACCCCACCCAGTTGCACCAGATCCTCAGCAATCTGTGCGAGAATGCCCTGCACCACGGCATCGACGACCCGGGCGGACACAAGGTCGAACTGTTGGCCCACACCACGCACACCTACCGACGACCCAGCCTCGACGTTATCGACCATGGACCCGGCATCGACCCACACCACCTCGAACACATCTTCGAGCCTTTCTACACCACGGAGCCCGGCGGCACCGGACTGGGGCTGTATATCAGCCGGGAACTGGCTGAATCCAACCAGGCTCAGCTATCCTATATCCCTATACCCAGCGGTGGCAGCTGCTTCCGTCTCATCTTTCAGGACCCCAGGAGACAAATCCCCTGAGCATGGACACGCCCACTACCGAGACCCACCATGCCCTGCTGGTTGACGACGAGCCGGACATTCGCGAACTGCTCGAGATCACACTCGCGCGCATGGACGTGACGGCACACTGTGCCGAAGACATCACCAGCGCCAGACGTCTGCTTGAACAACGCGACTTCGATCTGTGCCTCACCGACATGCGCCTGCCCGATGGCAACGGTATCGAACTGGTCCGTCACATGCAGCAACACTATCCCGATATCCCGGCTGCGGTGATCACTGCACACGGCAACATGGAATCCGCCATCGAGGCCCTCAAGGCCGGTGCCTTCGACTTCGTGACCAAACCGGTCGACCTCCAGGTCCTGCGTCGCCTGGTGAGTACGGCACTGAAACTCACCCGCAAGGCCGCTGTCACCGATGAGGATGATCACCTCCAGCTCATCGGCGACTCACCCGCCATCCGCACCACCCACCAGACTATTGCCAAGCTGGCACGCAGCCAGGCACCCGTGTATATCAGCGGCGAGTCCGGCACCGGCAAGGAGCTGGTCGCCCGTCTGGTCCATGAACAGGGGCCGCGTCGGGAACACCCCTTCGTCCCAGTCAACTGCGGGGCCATCCCGGCCGAGCTCATGGAAAGCGAATTCTTCGGCCACAGAAAAGGCAGCTTCACTGGCGCCACCAGTGACAAACAGGGCCTGTTTCAGGCCGCCGAGGGTGGCACCCTGTTCCTCGATGAAGTCGCCGATCTTCCCTTGCTCATGCAGGTCAAACTGCTGCGCGCCATTCAGGAAAAGGCCGTGCGTCCGGTTGGCGCAGCCAAAGAGCAGGCCATTGACGTGCGTGTGCTGAGCGCCACTCATCGGGACTTGGGCAAACTGGTCGAAAACGGACACTTTCGCCAGGACCTGTACTACCGCATCAATGTCATTCAGTTGCACGTACCCAGCCTGCGTGAACGTCCCGACGACATCCCGCTGCTAGTTGACTACTTCCTGCGGCGCCTCGCTACTGCCTGGGGCACGGGAGCGACCCATATCAGCGATCCCGCCATGCAGGCCCTGCTCGACTACCACTACCCCGGTAACGTGCGTGAGCTGGAGAACATCCTGGAACGCGCACTCACCCTGTGCGACAGTGAGACCATCTCGGTCGATGATCTGCAACTCCCCCAGCGCGGCCCACCCGCTGCCGATACCGGTACTGACACTGCGGCCACACCGAAGGCATCATACGCCCCCGGTGCCCCGCCATCCCTGGAACCCTATCTGCAGGACAAGGAGAAGGACGTCATTATTCAGGCCCTGGAACAGACCCGATACAACAAGACCGCCGCCGCCAAATTGCTGGGCATCTCCTTTCGCGCACTGCGCTACCGGCTCAAAAAACTCGGTCTGGATTGAGCCCCGCCTGTCAACACGGCCCGCGGGTCGGCCGCGCGAACCCGTTTGTCGCACCCTCCCGTCAAGCAGACACGTAATCCACACGACAGCGCACGTTGAAAACGCCCGTTTTTGACCTGACCCTGCCCCCGTTACCTCCCAGTGAAAGCAGAACGGGATTGACAAGGACCCCGTCTACATGAAATAACACAGATTCTCACTTAGAAGGAGACAGAAATTGAATCTAACTATTTTCCGCACCTCCACCATCGCCGCCAGCCTCGCCGCAGGATTACTCCTCGGACTCGCCCCTGCCACCCAGGCCGCACAGGGGGGGGCCTCTTCCACATACGCAAACTCCAGATACATGCGGGATTTCCCCAAACAACTGCTCGACGTGCAACCCCCGTGGAGCAAACCCATGTATCCAGGCACCGAACTCACCGTACCGGGACTGCAAAACGTACCCGACATCCACGGTGACATCAACAATCCGCAGCTGGTTGTTTTCTTCGCGGGCAACCAGTATATGCTGGTCAACCGCCTGATGAAGGCCTTCAGCAAGGCCTACCCCAAATACCCACGGGTTGTTGCCTTTACCATGCCACCGGGCAGGTTAATCACCTCTATCAAACGGGGTAACGGCATTCTCATCGGTAATATGCACGTCACATTGAAACCGGATATTCTCACCGCCGGCCACGGCGGCATCATGCGATTGCAGAAGAAGCTCCACTGGTTCGCCGAAACCAAAATCTATGCCCGTAACCGTCTGGCTATCATGGTCTACAAGGGTAACCCCAGCCATGTCACGGGGATGAAAAGTCTGGCCCAACCCAGTCTGAAACTCTGCATGCCCAACCCGGAGTGGGAAGGTATCGCCGAGCACGCCATCGTTCCTGCTCTGAAAAAGACCGGCGGGGAGGCCCTGTTCAATGCGGTGTATAAGGAAAAGGTCAAACAAGGCACCACCTTCCTGACCCATATTCACCATCGCCAGACACCCGTACGCATCATGGAACACAAGTGCACGGCCGGTGTTGTATGGTATACAGAGGCCTATTTTCACGCCAAGATCGCCCACCACCCCATCTCCATCGTGAGCGTCCCGAAGCAGAACAACAAAATAGTGGCTTATACGGCGGCGTTGATGAAAAACGCACCGCATCCTGAGGCCGCCCGTGACTTCATGAAGTTCCTGATGGGCCCCGTGTCGCAGAAGCTCTATCGGCACTATGGATTTATGCCACCAAAGTAGAGTCGAACCACACCCCGTTGCAGGCATCACCTGCGACGGGGTGTTTCAACAGCAGGCCCACCTTTGCGAACAACCGCGTGAGCACCGCGCAGCGCCTTCCCCCAGCCCTGACATCGGGGTTCTGGGAACCACAGTACACACCGTGTGCCCTCCTTCCCTTGAACACCCCACCCGACAGTTCGCCACAGACAAACCGACGTACCCGGTGATCCCACACTGGCGGCGCACTACCACCAGTCCTTATCAAAGCGCTCGGGGTGCGCCCAGAAACGACTATTGAGCCAGTCAGGCGTGGGTTTGTAGTCATAGAGATCGAAGACGTAGGTCAGCAGGGCGGCGGCATCTCCAGGCGCTGCTCCCGAACCCGGTCCAGACCCGGTACCCGGTTCGGCTTCGCCCATCCGGTACAATCCCATGGCCAGAAGGTCCACCTCCGACCAGCCCTGTGCATGGGCACCGGTCACATCCACCCGCACCAGCAGGCGACGGGCGTACAGATCGCGCAGGCGCGACAACACCGTCTGCGCCGTGTGTCGGTTCGTTTGCTCCAGCAAGCCAACGACGATCGCCAGATCAAACCGGACCCTGTCCGACTGCGCACCGGCCAGCGCCGCAAACAAGGCCGTCGCATCAGGTCCGCTCTCTACCGGCCACCAGGTCAGCATACCCTCGGGCACCGCCTCACGATAAGCCGACTCCAGCCAGTCCCGCTTGCCACCCACGAGCAGCAGTGTCGCAGGCCGCAGTGCGGGCAACACGCCCTGGTGCAGCAATGCCTGCACCCGCTGGGCCGACTCCTCATCGATACGGTGTCTCGTCAAAATATGCACAACGACTCCTTCCTGGCGGTGCAGGACATTGCGGGCCACAATCAAATCCAGACCGGTTTTGAACGAACAGGAGGCATACCCCCTGGAGGAGGCTATCAGCATCAGGGGCTACGCCGCGATGCCGCAGGAGCGCATGGCCTCATCGCGCTGCACCTGCTACGCCCACGATAGTATTGATCAATGGCAGGCAAGAGGAAATCCTGTGTTGCCTGCGGGGCATTGTGCCAGTAGCGAGGTGTCGGTCACCCCCTGGGAGGCACTGGTGGACACCCGAACCACCCTGCTGATCTGAAAAGCCACGCCGTCGGGTCGACGCGTCCGTGGCATAATGGCACGATTGTGTGGACTGACGATGGAATCTGACTGTGAGCCAATTGATCCTCACCCGCCCCGATGACTGGCATGTACACGTACGCGACGCTGACATCCTCGGCACCGTTGTACCGGACACGGCGCGCCGCTTTGCCCGTGCCATCATTATGCCCAACCTCCGACCGCCGGTGACCACCACCGCACAGGCCTGCGCCTACCGTGATCGGATACGCGCTGCCGTGCCGGCCGGTATCGACTTCGATCCACTCATGACCCTGTACCTCACCGACGACACCGTAGCGGAGGAAATAACACGGGCACGCGATAGCGGTGTGGTGCACGCGGTGAAACTCTACCCCGCTGGTGCCACCACCCACGCCGATGCCGGCGTCACCAATCTGGCCCGCACCTATCCGGTCCTGGAGGCCATGCAGGCGGTGGGGCTACCCCTGCTGGTACACGGCGAGGTCACCGATACCGACGTGGATATCTTTGATCGGGAACGCGTCTTTCTGGAGCGACATCTGGCCCCCCTGCTGGATCACTTCCCGGGGCTCAAGGTCGTCGTCGAACACATCACCACCCGCGAAGCGGTGGCCTTCGTGCGTGCCGCCGGCCCGCAGGTCGGTGCGACCATCACCGCCCACCACCTGCTCTATAACCGCAACGCCTTGCTCGCCGGCGGTATCCATCCACATTATTACTGCCTTCCCGTGCTCAAGCGCGAGACTCACCGCCAGGCCCTGCTGGAGGCCGCCACTGGTGGAGAACGCCAATTCTTCCTTGGTACCGACAGCGCACCACACACCCGCAGCACCAAGGAATCGGCCTGCGGTTGCGCTGGCATTTACAGCGCCCACGCCGCCATCGAACTCTATGCCGAGGCCTTTGAAGCCGCCAGTGCGCTAGACCGGCTGGAAGGTTTTTCCAGCCACCACGGGGCGGATTTCTATGGCCTGTCGCGCAACACGACAACACTGACGCTGGAGAAAACCGACTGGTGCGTCCCCGAACGCCTACCCCTCGGCACTGACACCTTGGTGCCACTGCGCGCCGGGGAACGTATCGCCTGGCGCCTGACAGAGCACCAGTAGACGACCCAAGAGACCCGTGCGCACAGCAACGTCGAAATTTCCGTCCTCATTCGTTATCCTGTCCCTTATGCCGACACAGACCACCCATTCCGATATCTCCAAACGCTTTCGCGGTTTCCTGCCCATCGTGGTGGATGTGGAGACCGCCGGTTTTGACGCCCAGCGCCACGCACTGCTCGAGGTCGCCGCCGTCATCATCACCATGAACAGCGAGGCGCGCATCGAACCCGCCGAGACCATCGCCTGTCATGTCGAGCCCTTTGAAGGCGCACAATTCAACGAGGCCTCGCTGGCGTTTACCGGCATCGACCCCTATCACCCGTTTCGCTTTGCCATGCCGGAACATCTCGCACTGGAGACTATCTTCAAGCCGGTACGCAAGGCCGTCAGGGAAAGCGGGTGCAGCCGGGCCATCCTCGTCGGACACAACCCCTTCTTCGACCTCGGCTTTATCAAGGCCGCCGTGGATCGCACCGGCATCAAGCGCAACCCCTTCCACGCCTTCAGTACCTTCGATACCGCCACCCTCGGCGGACTGGTGTATGGGCAAACCGTACTGGCACGTATCGCCCAGGTCGCAGGCATGGCCTGGGACGAAGACCAGGCCCACTCTGCGGTCTACGACGCCGAGCGCACGGCTGAACTGTTCTGCACCATGGTCAATCGCTGGGACGACATGATCGCCGAACGCGCCCACGACTGAGCGTCATGACCGTATCGACAGGCGCAAAAAAGCCCGGGACTGGCCCAGGCTTTTTTACGCATAGCCAGCGGTTCAGGCCTGTTGGCTGCCAGTCGCCTGTTTAACCATCGTCTGCAACTCACCTTTTTGAAACAACTCCAGGGTAATGTCACAACCACCGATGAGTTCACCATTGATGTAGAGCTGCGGGAAGGTCGGCCAATCGGCGTAGCGCGGAAGATTTTCGAAAATCTCCGGATCCGCGAGTACGTTCACATAGGCAAAATCCTCACCACACGCCTGCAAGGCCTGGGCCGAGCGACTGGAGAATCCACACTGTGGCAATTGCGGCGTACCCTTCATAAAAATAACAACAGGGCTGCCTTCCACCTGCTCTTTAATACGCTCCATGACGTTCATACACATACCTCTTGATTTAACCAGAGCTGTCACCCGCCACTGTGGGGGGCAGAATAGGGGCGCGGGCGACAACCCGTACCGGAACCGGCGTAACACCGCCAAGTCGATAGGGGAGTATAAACCCAAATACTCAAGCATAAAACTAGGGCTTTGTGGGGTTATGCCCCCGCCGCAGGACTCGACGCCCTATCTACATGGGTCTGCAGCCAATATTCCAGCAGCGCCAGATGCCAGAGCTTGCTACCGTTGAGTCGGGTAAAATGGGTATCCGGCTCGGCCAGCAAAGTCTCGACATAGGTGCGGTTGAACAGACCGCGCTCGCGACAGGCCCGGGTATCCAGGATATCGCGCATGAAATCCAGAAAGGCACCACGGACGTATTTCAGCGCCGGCAGGGGGAAATACCCCTTGGGTCGGTCGATGACCGCAGCCGGCAACACGCCCCGCGCAAGGGTCTTGAGCACGTGCTTACCCTCGCTGCTCAGTTTGAGCGTCGGTGGCATACGCGCGGCCAGTTCGACGAGATGGTGATCGAGGAACGGCACCCGCGCCTCCAGACCCCAGGCCATGGTCATATTGTCCACCCGTTTGACCGGGTCATCGACGATCAATGTGGTCACATCCAGGCGCAACACCTGGTCGATGAAGTCCTGCGCCAGAGGCTCACCCAAACGCCGCGCCACATATGCTGAGGTATGGTCCGCACCCCGATAGGCCGCAGCTACCGTATCGAGAAGCTCCGCGTGATCACGATCAAAGTAGTGACGCGCGAAGCGCTCGAGCGGGCTACCCGTGGTCTCGGCGGCCATCCTGGGATACCAGAAGTACCCGCCGAACACCTCGTCCGCTCCCTGTCCGCTCTGCACCACTTTGACCTCCTGCGACACCCGTTCGGCGAGCAGGTAGAAGGCCACTGCGTCCTGTCCCACCATGGGTTCGGACATGGCACCGATGGCCTCGGGCAGCCGCTCGAGCACCTCGTGGTTGGGGATGTGAAACTTGCGGTGGCGGGTCTGGTAACGTGCAACCACCTGATCGGAGAATTCAAACTCACTGCCTTTCTCCTCCGGCTGATCCTCAAAACCGATGGAAAAAGTGCGCAAATCCTTGATACCTGCCTCGGCGAGCAGGGCGACCAGCAGGCTGGAATCCAGTCCGCCGGAGAGCAACACGCCCACCGGTACATCAGCCACCACGCAACGCCGGCGCACGGCCTCACGCAGGGCGGCGTGGATCGCCTCGGTCCACTGCGCCTCCCCCCAGCCAGTCTCCGGCCCTGTCGTCGGTCGTGTTGCATCCAGTGACCAGTAACGATGCACACGCTGCTCACCACTGGCCGCATCAATACGCAGCGTCGTGCCCGGCTCCAGCTTGCGTATGCCGTTGAGAATGGTGTGCGGGGCGGGAATCACCGCATGCAGGGTAAACTGGTGGTGCAGACCAACCGGATCGATGCGGGTGTCGATACCGTCCGTGGCTAACAGGGCCTGGGTATTGGAGGCAAAACGCAGTGCATCGCCCACCTGGGCGATATACAGCGGCTTGATACCCAGGCGGTCACGGGCCAGGAATAACTGGCGGCGTGTGCTGTCCCACAGCGCAAAGGCGAACATGCCATCAAGGTGTTCCACACAGTGCTCACCCCATTCGGCATAGGCCTTGATAATGACCTCGGTATCGCCATCGGAAGAAAAGTGATAGCCACATTGGCGCAACTCGTCGCGCAACTCACGGTAATTGTAGATGGCACCGTTGAACACCAATGCCAGAGCGAATTCCACGTCCACCATGGGCTGGTTGGCTCGTGCCGACAGATCGATGATCGCCAATCGCCGATGGCCAAAGGCCAGAGCGCCGTCCGACCAGTTGCCCCCATGGTCCGGGCCACGCCGTTCCAGCCGGGACAACATACGCCCGACGACGCCCGGATCAGACTGGGCGCCATGGAAACGCAATTCACCGCAAATACCACACACGCCACATCACCTTTTCAGTATTCAGTCTTGAGCCTGGTGAGCCACCACACCACCGCGTGCCGGTCATGGACATCGTGCGCACGGACCACGGCCACCGTGTCCGTCGCTTCACTCTTCTGCTATCCACTTTGCTGGCGGCGCGCCGCCCCAGCCGCCCCCACCTCATCGCACACCGCCTCGATGCGGCTGGCGAACAGGCTCAGTTCGACGGCATTCATTGTGGCTGCATTATGGCATTAACACCACGCTCGTCCTACCTTACCGGCGCTATCACCGCACAACCCACCGTGTCCGGGAACACATTACGCCGACCGGTGTCGATACACGCATACGACTCGTATGTACGTTTGACGACGCATGATGAATGATACGCATGTCGGCTTGAAGTCCTGTTTTCAGGGTGTTCTAATATTTCGCAGCAAGCAGCTGGGATACTCCCGCACCCCGATCCGGGCCTGGACAATCGGCATTACTATGAACTGATGCCCCGACGGACATCGATCGGGGCAAGGCCAGGCCATAGCACGCACCCGATACGACCTCAACAGCAACTAGAGAAGGAACCGTGATGGAACATAAACTGCCCGAATTACCCTATGCAAGAAATGCCCTGGAGCCTCACATCTCTGCCGAGACGCTGGAGTACCACTATGGCAAGCATCACGCCACTTATGTGGCCAATCTCAATAAACTGATCACCGGCACCGAGTTTGAAAATGCCGCCTTGGAGGACATCATCAAGAAGGCCCCCGCCGGCGGTCTGTTCAACAATGCCGCCCAGGTCTGGAACCACACGTTCTACTGGCACTGTCTCAGCCCCACCGGCGGTGGTTCACCCTCCGGCGCCCTGGCCGCCGCCATCGACAAGGCCTTCGG
Organism: uncultured Chromatiales bacterium; assembly: GCA_964561765.1. Taxonomy (GTDB): domain Bacteria; phylum Pseudomonadota; class Gammaproteobacteria; order DATFLL01; family DATFLL01; genus CAZLQI01. Next base: position 476,538 of record CAZLQI010000001.1, on the reverse strand, counting down.
TTCCTTCGACGCTTTCAAGGAAAAATTCTCCACCTCCGCGGTCACCAACTTCGGTTCCGGCTGGACTTGGCTGGTGAAAAAGGTCGATGGCAGCGTCGCTATCGTCAACACCAGCAATGCCGGTAATCCGATGCCCGACGGGCTAACCCCGTTGATGACCTGTGATGTCTGGGAACACGCCTACTACATCGACTACCGCAATGCCCGTCCCAAATATGTTGCGACCTTCTGGAACCTCGTCAACTGGGATTTTATTGCCAAACAACTCGGTTAAGATGCGGGCGCGGGACCCCCGGATCCCGCGCAACGCTTTGCGCTTTTCCCACCCGTTTTACCCCCTGTCATCGTCGGTGATTGTTTCCATTCAACGCTTTGGCATTGCCTGCATCCCGGTGAGCGTTTAAAATAAGCGTTTCGCATTCCGGCGGCCTCAACAGCGAGGCGGCCGTTTTATTTTTACCGACAAGACAAACGCCATGGCACAGACACTGATGTCCACCTACACACGCCTGCCCGTGTACTTTGAACGTGGCGAGGGCGTCTGGCTCTGGGATACGCAGGGGGGGAAATACCTCGACGCCGTCGCTGGCGTGGCCGTCTGCGGGCTGGGCCATGCACACCCCGCCGTGACCCAAGCCATCTGCCAGCAGGCTGGCCGGCTCGTGCATACCTCCAATCTCTATGGTATCGGCTTGCAAGAGGCATTGGCCGATCGCCTGACCCGTATCAGCGACATGGACCGCGTGTTCTTCGCTAATTCCGGCGCCGAAGCGAACGAGGCGGCAATCAAACTGGCTCGCCTCTACGGACACAACAAGGGCATCAGTGAGCCGGCGATCGTCGTCATGGAAGCCAGCTTCCATGGCCGCACCCTGGCGACCCTGACCGCCACCGGCAACCGCAAGGTCCAGGCTGGCTTCGAACCGCTGGTCAAGGGCTTCGTGCGCGCACCTTACGATGATATCGAGAGCCTGGAGCGCATCGCCGGGAACAACCCGAACGTCGTTGCCGTCCTGGTTGAGCCGCTCCAGGGCGAAGGCGGTATTCGCATCCCCGCCGCAGACTATTTGGCCCGGATGCGCGCCCTGTGCGATCAATACGGCTGGCTGCTGATGCTCGACGAAATCCAGACCGGCATGGGCCGTTCAGGGCGCTGGTTCGCCTGCCAACACCATGGTGTCAAACCCGACGTCATGACGGTAGCCAAGGCCCTGGGCAACGGCGTCCCCATTGGTGCCTGCCTGGCCAGTGGCCCGACCGCCGAGCTGTTCCAGCCCGGTAACCATGGCTCCACCTTCGGCGGCAACCCGCTGGCCTGTGCCACCGGCATCGCCGTGATCGATACCCTTGAGGCATGCAAACTGCCACAACGGGCCGCCGAACTGGGCGCTCGTATCATGCAACGCCTGCGCGGCTCCCTCACCGATCAGCCGGGGGTGGTCGAGGTACGTGGTCTGGGCCTGCTCATCGGCATCGAACTGAATATACCCTGTGGCGAACTGGTGGAGCGTGCCCTCAATATGGGACTGCTCATCAACGTCACGGCCGAACGCGTGGTGCGCCTGCTGCCACCGCTCGTCCTCAGCGACGCCGAGGCCGATCAGATTGCCGACGGCACCAGCGGCCTGATCAAGGCCTTCCTGCACGCCGAATAATCACCTTCCAGTGGAGCGTACGATGACAGTACGGCACTTTCTCACCCTGATGGATCTCACGACCGGCGAACTGGAACGCCTCACCGCACGGGCCAGCGAGCTCAAGACCATGCACCGTGCTGGAGAACACTACACCCCACTGCACAATCAGGTGCTGGGCATGGTGTTCGAAAAGTCATCGACACGCACCCGCGTCTCCTTCGAGGCCGGTATGACCCAGTTCGGTGGTCACGCCATCTTCCTCTCGCCTCGCGATACCCAGCTCGGTCGGGGTGAGCCGCTTGAAGATACCGCCAGGGTGTTGTCGAGCATGGTCGATGTCATCATGATCCGCACCTTCGAACATGAGAAGATCGAACGCTTCGCCGCATACTCGCGTGTGCCCGTCATCAATGCACTGACCGATATGTACCATCCCTGCCAGCTACTCGCCGATGTGCAGACCTACGTCGAACAACGCGGCACACTGCGCGGGCGCACCGTGGCCTGGATTGGCGACGGCAACAACATGTGTCACTCCTATATCAATGCCGCGCGCCTGCTCGGCTTTACCCTGCACATCGCCTGCCCACAGGGCTATGATCCAGACGCACAGCAGATCGCCGCCGCCGGCGATACCGTGCGCTGTTTCCGCGATGCCCGCGAGGCCGCCACTGGCGCCCATCTGGTGGTCACCGATGTCTGGGCGAGCATGGGGCAGGAGGACGAGCAGGTCCGCCGCGAGCGCGCCTTCGCCGCGTATCAGGTCGACACCACGCTGATGCGCCAGGCCGACACCGATGCCTTGTTCATGCACTGCCTGCCCGCCCATCGCGGTGAGGAGGTCAGCGCCGAGGTCATCGACGGCACCCAGAGTGTGGTGTGGGACGAGGCGGAGAATCGCCTGCATGCCCAGAAGGCCCTGCTGGAGTTCCTGCTCGTCCGGTCCGACTGAGCACCATGGGCCGGCCACAAACCCATCGTCCCCGCCTGCGCATCCTGCTCGGTGACGTCATCGCCATGGGTCCCGGCAAGGCCGATCTGCTCGACGCCATCATCCACCACGGTTCTATCTCGGCTGCTGCCCGGGACATGCACATGTCCTACCGTCGGGCCTGGACGCTGGTGGACACCATGAATCGGGCCTTCCGCCATCCCCTGGTCGAGGCCTCCACCGGTGGCCGTGGCGGGGGCGGTGCCCAGGTCACTGAATGTGGCCGGGACATGCTGCAACGCTACCGTGCGATGGAGGCCAGGGCTGCGGATATACTCAAGCCGGATCTGGACGCCTTCGGTCAGTGCCTCCGGGCTGACCGGGACTGACGGTACACCGCCCGCCGACCAGATTCAGGTCCAGTACACCACTGTGATCGGGTCGCACTCATCGTGCACACCCCGGTTCTTATCATCATCGGCTTGCATTAGCGTTATATTTAACGGAATATAACGCTTAGCAAAATACACGCTTATGATGAATGCCGCCAACCCGCGGCACTGCACCGATATCCCCCCTTCCGACAGAGCGTAGAACCGTGCCCGTATACACAGCGACTCTCTCTACTTTCCTCACCCGCCGCATGCTCCCTGAGGGCTTGTGCCTGCTCATTCTGCTCATCTCGCCGGCCCTACGGGCCGCCCAGATACAGGTCGCGGTTGCAGCCAACTTTCTCGCTACGACACGTCAATTGGCGCTGGTTTATGAACGACATCATGCCGATCATATCCTCATCAGCAGCGCTTCGACCGGGAGTCTCTATGCCCAGATCAGCCATGGTGCCCCCTATGACATTCTGCTCGCAGCCGATGCACGCCGACCCCGTTTGCTCGAACAAGCCGGCCTGACGGTACCTGGCAGCCGCTTCACCTATGCCATCGGGCGTCTCGTGTTGTGGAGCCGACGGGCCGGATTGATCACGGCGGGCGCCACGATCCTTAAACACGGGCACATTATCCGCTTGGCCATCGCCAACCCGGCCACCGCCCCCTATGGAGCTGCTGCCGAAGCCGTGCTCAAGCACCTGGGCCTCTGGCAACAGGATCGCGCACAGCGAGTACAAGGCGAAAACGTCGCTCAGACCCTGCTGTTCGCGGTCACCGGTAATGTCGATGCGGCCTTCGTCGCGCTGTCACAGGTCACCGATCCACGCCATCCCCTGGGTGGCAGTCGCTGGGTCGTCCCCACCGCCTGGTATCCTCCCATCGAGCAGCAGGCAGTCCTGCTAAAGTCCGCGGCGGACAAACCCGCCGCACGCGCCTTCTACGCCTTTCTGCACGGCGCACAGGCGCGCACCCTCATAGAACACCACGGCTACCATGTACCCGCCCCCACGGTGACACGCGAAGCCGACTCACACCCATGAGTGGGCAGGACCTGGTGGCACTGTGGCTCACCATGCAGTTAGCCGCGATCACCACGGTGGTACTATTGTGCATCGGCACGCCGCTGGCCTGGTGGCTGGCGCGCACCCGCTCACGGCTGCGCACCCCGATAGAGGCCATCGTGGCCTTGCCACTGGTCCTGCCACCGACCGTACTCGGATTTTATCTGCTCATCGGGCTGAGCCCCGATGGCATCATCGGGGCGCCCTGGCGCGCCATGACCGGCCACGGTCTGGCCTTTAGCTTTCCCGGTCTGGTGGTCGGCTCAGTGATCTATTCGCTGCCCTTCGTGGTCCAGCCCCTGCAAAACACCTTCACCACCATCGGCACCCCCCTGCTGGAAGCTGCCGCCACCTTACGTGCACCACCCCTGGACCGCTTCTTCACCATCGTGCTGCCCCTTGCCCGGGGGGGATTCATCTCTGCGGCCACGCTCGGCTTTGCCCATACCGTCGGCGAATTCGGTGTGGTACTGATGATAGGCGGCAGTATTCCCGGCAAGACCCGGGTCATCTCCATCGCCATCTATGACCACGTCGAGACCCTGCAATACCTGCAGGCCCATATTCTCTCAGCCGGTCTGCTGCTATTCTCCTTTCTCGTGCTATTCATGGTCTACACCATCAATCGCAGGCAGACGCAACACCTGCAGGCCACGCCGCCAGTATGAACGGGCTGCGGGCGCACTTTCAGTTACAGCGCGTCGGCTTTGTCATCGATGCCGCATTCAATGCTCCCGCCCGTGGCGTCACCGCTCTGTTCGGTCCCTCCGGCAGCGGCAAGACCACGGTGCTACGTTGCCTCGCCGGACTGGAGCCCGGAGTCAAAGGCCAGTTGCGACTCGCCAATGAGACCTGGCTGGACAGCACACAAGGGCAAAACCTGCCCACCCATCGCCGGGCACTGGGCTACGTCTTTCAGGATGCCCGCCTGTTCCCACACCTGGATGTGCAACACAATCTCGTCTACGGGCAACGACGGGCCACGCGGCACGATGGCACCCAACAGGATCGGAACCCGCACCACCCCCTCATCGAACTACTCGGCCTGGCACACCTCCTCGCCCGCTATCCCGCCCAGCTCTCCGGTGGCGAACAACAACGGGTGGCGATAGGCCGTGCCCTGCTGAACCAGCCACGCCTGTTGCTACTGGACGAACCGCTCTCGGCACTGGATGCACGACGCAAGCACGACATCCTGCCCTACCTCGATCGCCTGCGCCACGAGCTGGCCATACCCATCATCTACGTCAGTCACGCCATCGATGAAATCAGCCACTTGGCCGACCATCTGGTGCTCATCGACAACGGCAGGATACTCGCACAGGGTCCTCTGCCCGAACTGATCTCGCAGCTCGAATCTCCCTTGTCCCAGAGTGAAGATGCCGGCGCCCTCATCGAGGCGCGTGTGCGCAGCCATGACACCCACTACTACCTCACTGAACTGGAATTTCCTGGCGGTCGGCTCAGCGTAGAACACCAGGCCCTGCGTATTGGTGCGCCCATGCGAGTATGGATCCGCGCACGCGACGTCAGCCTTGCACTGACATCACCCACGGGTAGCAGCATACTGAATATTCTTGAAGGCAGGATCACCGGCATCAGTCAGGGCGATCGGGCGCGGGTCACCGTCCGTCTGACCATAGGCGAGACGGCCCTGCTGGCGCGGATCACCCGCAAGTCCTGTGAGCAGCTCGCACTCCAACCCGGAAAACGCATCTACGCCCAGGTGAAGAGCGTGGCCTTGTCACGGTCCCAGGATGAGCACGTGCAATGACATTGGCGTGAAGTGCGAAAAGAATCCGATGGACGTACAGGCACACACCATCGAGACCCACACACAAAACCGCGATACCGGTTTGGCTCGGTACCACGTCGTTCAACGCCAGGGGTTCTGATCGATCAGGGCCGCCCCCGCAATCGGTCCGGGGAGAATCAGTCGCGGAAATGCTTCACCCCGGGCGTACGACGTCGGGGGATAACCGAGTTCACCAAGGCACCCGGCACGCACTTACTCGTTCGGGCGCAACCCTCGCGCCTCGGCCTCCATCTGTTCGATACTGGTATGGCGCACATCCTTGCCCTTCACCAGATAGATCACGTACTCACAGATGTTGCATGAACGATCACCGATGCGCTCCAGCGAACGGGCTGACCAGAGCATGTCCAGGGTGCGGGGGACGGAGCGCGGGTCTTCCATCATGAAAGTGATTAGCTGGCGCAGGATGCTCTCGTATTCATTGTCGACCTTCAGGTCCTTGCGCATCGTGTTCGCAGCCGCTTCGACATCCATGCGCGCAAAAGCATCCAGGGCATCATGCAGCATGCGGCGCACCAGATCACCCATGTGACCCAGACTGGTCAACACCTTGGAACTGCCGCTGTGTTCGGCCATATGCAGGGCCATGCGACCAACACGTTCAGCCTCATCACCAATGCGTTCCAGGTCCGTAATAGTCTTGATGACGGCCATCACCAGACGCAAATCACTGGCTGTGGGCTGGCGCCGGGCAAGGATCTGGGTGCATTCCTCATCGATGCTGACCTCTAGTGCGTTGACCTTGTAGTCACTGGTCACCACGACCTCGGCCAACTTGCTGTCCATGTCCAGCAGCGCGGTCACAGCATCCGCGAGCTGTTGCTCCACGATGCCGCCCATCGCCAGCACACTGTTACGAATATCTTCCAGCTCGACGTTGAACTGGCGCGAAATGTGCTGACCAATATTGAGTTTGTCCATAGACCGACCTCCATCACGAAACCTGTTATGAATTGTGTGAGCGCCCGTACAACACCCCAGGATCTTGCCTGATCGATACCCTTTTCAGGGCGGATGGATTTGTCGCTATGATCCGGAAAAAAACGACTCGTACACGGAGTTCATACTATCACGACTGCACGTTCATGTGCGCCACGCCGCCTAAAAAGCCCGACACGGGGCCGGGCCACAATCCAGCCCAATGAGTGCAAGAGAGGCGTTGTCCGCGTATCTCGCAAACCACAGGCAAGCCCACCTATCGATTCTACCCTGTCAATCCGGGCCCGGTCTGAGGCGGACCGGACCGAGGCCCGATCCGCATTTTCTGGCGCAGGGCTAGAATGTGTAGAGCACCCCCAGTGACAGTACATTGATCTTGCCGCCAGCGACCGTAGTATACACGTCACCGTCATGCCCACCCTTGATACGGTAATTGGCGTTGGAGTCATTCTTTAGCTGGGTGTACAGCGCATAGACCTTGGTGTGCCTAGCCACCTTGTGGTCGATGCCGATCGTGGCCTGATTGGCACCGTCAGCACCAAGATCAGAGGCCCCGGCCTTGACGTATTGCACCTTGATGGTATCGACCTGGTCCAGCCTGAACGCGGCGTTGATGCCATAGGCCTTGCGGGTCATCCGCGCATAAGTCGTACCGCCCCGGGTGTCTTCGTACATCAGGCCGATGACCATCGGTGACATCGTATACTTGACGCCCAGGCGCACACCCCTGACATCATCCTTGCCGGTGCCGTTCTTCTGCACCTGGTAGGCCAGACCGGCCTTGAGATTGTCACCCTTGTAGGTCACGCTGACGCTGGTCGAGCCGAACTTGTTGTTGTCCTGTCCCTGGCTGGTCTTGCCACTCCAGGCCGTGGAGTACTGGGCATTGAACTGCACGCCGTTCACTCGCGCACTGGTGTACATGAGCATGTTGTCGGCGCGGATGTCCATGGTGTATTGGTGATTACTGGCGCTGCCCATGATGTCGCGCGCATCGGCGGCAGTGTCACCAAAATCGTCGAAGTACCCGCCACGGATGTCCTTGAAGGCGGTATCGTGATAACCCAGTTCGAGCGTACCAAAACCACCACTCAGACCAAAGAAGGTGTTGCGTGTGGCAAACCCGGATTTGCCACCATTATCATAGACCACCTTGGACTCGATCTGCCACAGGGCACTCAAATCATCGGACAGGCCGTATTTGCCTTTGAAGCCCAGACGCGAGGAGTTACTGGCCAGACTCAGATTACTGACGGTTCCCGTCGCTGCATCCGCCTTCACGGAATCCAGGGACAGGTGCACCTTGCCATAGACTTGCAGCATCTTGCCGGCAATCTCCATTGCATTCACACTCGCAGGCAAGGCCAGGGCACCTGCGACAACCAACACCGCCACACTCTTATTCATCATTTGACTTTCTCCCGTTAGGTTCAACCGCAGCACACCGGCACATGACCGGCGGTTTTATTTCCGAAGCAGTGCGAAGAGTAACGAGCGGATGTGAAAGTCAGGTGTATAAATTATGACGACTTTATGAAAGGGGGGTGACGCGCGCCACAGACATTGGGCAGGGGCAACAGGGAATGCCGGTTCGACGTTGCTGGATATCGGGAGGGGGGGGATTAACCGCTGGCGCCGAGGCGGGGACAGCGGACCCGGTCAGCCTTGATCGGCGCTCGTGTGGACATCATCCCTGTGCATGACACGCGAGGGCGGAAAATCACAAACAAACACACTGCCCTTGCCAAACCGGCTCTCGATACGCAGCGCGGCGTCATGGCGTTTGAGTACATGTTTTACGATAGCCAGGCCCAGTCCCGTCCCCCCCTGCTCGCGTGAGCGGGCGACATCCACGCGGTAGAAGCGTTCTGTCAGTCGGGGAATGTCCTGGGTGGGAATACCGACACCGGTGTCCTGCACTTCGTAGTGCGCGCCCTTTTCATCTTTATACCAGCGCAGATGAATGCTGCCGCCTGCCGGGGTATAGCGTACGGCATTGGCGACCAGATTGGTAAACGCACTCTCCAGCTCCTTGGAGTTCCCGTGCAGATACACAGACGGTTCACACTCGATATCGATATGGTGTTGTTTGTCGCCGCTGAGCGACACCGCATCCTCGCGCAGCGAGGCCAGCATCTCCGGCACCGCCACTGGCTCGTCCTTGTGGCGTTCCTTGTCGTATTCCAGCCGGGAGAGCAGCAGCAGATCTTCAACGATGTTCTGCATGCGCAGGGCCTGTTGCTGCATGAGCTGCAAGGAGCGCCGCCACTGGCAAGTATAGTCATCATCGCTGTCGTTCATGGTCTCAAGATAACCATTGATGACCGTCAGCGGCGTACGCAGTTCATGCGAGACATTGGCGACAAAATCACCCCGCATCTGCTCCAGGCGTCGCACCAGGGTAATATCATGCACCATCAGCAATTGTTGATTCCTGCCGTAGGCGACAATATACATCGAAAGGTAGCGCGTCTCATCGAGCGGCGACACCATCTCGACAGTATCGGTATACACCGCCTGGCGGACATAGGCGATAAAATCCGGGTGGCGCAGCAGATTGGTAATGCGTTGTCCGACGTCCTTGGGATAGTGCAGATCCAGCAAATGCCCTGCCGCATCGTTCCACCACTCAATCTCACCCCGGGGGCTGAGCACGACGGCACCATCCGGCATGGCATTGGTTGACTCGCGGAAACGACTGAGCAGGTTGACCAGACGCTTCTTGCGTTTGCGACTGCCCTTTTGTAAACGATGAATACCGAAGAACACCTCGTCCCAGAGTCCCCATGAACCCGGCAGGCTATAGGTCTTTCCCCAGATCAACCACCTATTGAGCCTAGCCAGATTAATGAAGTACCACACCAGCAACCCACTGACCGTCACCAGCAAGGCAAACTGCAGATGCCCCGCCAGCAGACCTGCAATCACGGCAATGGCGAGCAGCCACAGAATGCGCCCTATTTCACTGACTTCATTGGATTGCACTGGATTGCACCGGCTACACCCGATCTGCACTGGCTAGAACTGGGCGGAGAAGCGATAACCGGCCCCACGCACCGTCTGGATGAAACGGTCATGTCCCTGGTCGGCCAATACCTTGCGCAGGCGCCGAATATGCACATCCACCGTACGTTCCTCAATATAGACATTCCCCCCCCATACCCGGTCGAGCAACTGCCCGCGACTGTACACCCGGTCCGGATGGGTAATAAAAAAGTGTAGCAGACGAAATTCAGTCGGTCCCATATCCAGGGGCTGACCTTGCGCGGTGACCCGGTGCCCCGCTGGATCGATACGCAAGCCGTCAACATCGATCACCGCATCAGTGGCCTGGGGATTGGCCCGGCGCAGCACCGCCTTGATGCGAGCGATCAGTTCGCGGGGTGAAAAGGGCTTGGTGACATAATCATCGGCCCCGACCTCCAGGCCACGAATCTTTTCCTCCTCCTCACTGCGCGCGGTCAGCATGATGATAGGCAATTCCCGTGTCAGCTCCTCGCGCTTGAAACGTCGAGCCAGGTCCAGACCGCTGACCCCAGGCATCATCCAGTCCAGCAGCACCAGGTCGGGGCGCTGGTCGGCAACGACGATCTGCGCCTCCTGGGCGTCCGCTGCTTCCAACACCTCGAAGCCTGCGCGATTCAGGGTAAAACTGACCATCTCCCGGATAGCCTGCTCATCATCCACAATCAATATCTTTTTGCTCACAATCGCATCTCAATCCGTTACTATCCGTACAGGGATGGCATCGCGGCGTGATCTCCCACACCAGACTCCGGGAATTACACCGCATCAATATTACAGCCTAATGACAACCCGTGCTATGGCGGTGCGATACCGGCACAGCGTGTCATCCACCGGGACGCGATTTCTGTGAACAGACACGCACCCCGCAACCATGCCGTTCTCCTATTATATGCGCGCATGAATAATAACAATGCCCGGACCAGCGCGTCCCGGGACAATCGAGTCAGAACTACTGTAAACAGGTGAATACCGTGATCAGACTGCTGCTCCCCCTCCTGCTGCTGGTTGTGCTGGGCGTGACCAGTGCATGGGCTGACCCCGCACGCTATGTCAGCGATCAGCTTGTCATCACCCTGCGCACCGGCCAGGGTAACCAGTTCCAGATCCTCAAGACGCTGCCGAGCGGCACCCGCCTCGATCTGCTGCAGGAAGGCACCAACGGCTACAGCCAGGTCCGTGCACCGGATGGTCAGATCGGCTGGGTACGCAGCCAGTACCTCATCGACACCCCTGTGGCTCGCCAGCAACTCACCAGTGCCGAAAAACAACTGACCCTCCTGCGCCAACAGGACACCCGGCACACCCGGCAACTGGCACGGTTCACCCAGGAGAACAAGGTCCTGGGCATCAAGGTCAAGCAGTTGACGTACACCAATGAAACCCAGGCCCAGACACTCTCCCGGCTCAAGGAGGTCGCCGCCGCGCCGCTACGACAGGCGCAGGAGAATAAGACCTTGAATGAGAAAGTGATCTCGCTTGAGAGTAGCCTGCAGATCATCACCCAGGAAAATCAGACGCTCAAAGATCGCGTCGAACGTGAGTGGTTCCTGGCCGGGGCCGGCGTCCTGTTTGCCGGCATGCTGTTCGGCCTCATCATCCCGCGCATGCGCTGGCGCCGGAAGAGCGGCTGGGATCTCTAAGCCTGTCCCCGGACAGCGCCCGCAGTCATCATGCGCCAAGATGATAGCGGCCCCCGGACTTGACCGGATACTAGCGCATCGACACGGTCGTTCATGCCGTGCCACCACAGCAGGCCCGAATCATGCCCGTCATTGAGTTTCCATCCCTGCGGGAAATGCTATGCACACTCATCGCCCTGCCCTCGATCAGCAGCGTCAGTCCCCGGTTCGATCAGAGCAACCGCCCGATCATTGATTGTCTGGCAACATGGTTGGATGCTGCCGGCTTCCAGACCGAGATCATACCCGTTAGCGCCGCAGGTTCAGCACAGCCGGAAAAGGCGAATTTAATCGCCACCCTTGGCGCGGGACCCGGCGGCCTGGTCCTGGCCGGGCATACCGATACGGTACCCTATGATGAAGGCCGCTGGCGCACCGACCCGTTTCGCCTGAGCGAGGTCGATCAACGTCTCTATGGCCTGGGTACGGCCGACATGAAGGGTTTCTTTGCCCTGGCGCTGGAGGCGCTGCGCCCCCATCTCGAACCGGCACGCCGCAACGCGCTGCAACACCCGCTCATTATCCTCGCCACCGCCGACGAGGAAAGCACCATGTCCGGTGCCCGGACCCTGGTCGAACTCGGTCGACCCAAGGCCCGTTATGCCGTGATCGGTGAACCTACCGGCCTGCACCCCGTGCATGCCCACAAGGGCATCATCATGGAGGCTGTGCACCTGCTTGGTCATGCCGGCCACTCCAGCGACCCCGCACTCGGCACCAACGCACTGGAGGGGATGTATGATGTACTGGGTGAGATCCTGCACTGGCGCGAAACACTCCAGGCACGCTACCGTGACCCCCGCTTCAACGTGCCCCTACCCACCCTCAATCTCGGTTATATCCAGGGAGGTGACAACCCCAACCGCATCTGTGCCGAGTGTGAGCTACACTTTGACATGCGCCCTCTGCCCGGCATGGACATCGCCGCACTGCGCGAGGAACTGCGTGCACGACTGGAGGCCCGCCTCAGCGGACGCGGTTTGACTCTGTCCCTGCGTGCACTGATCCACGACACCCCACCCATGGACACCCCGACCGACTCGGCCCTGATCCGGCTGACCGAGGCCCTGACCGGCCACCCGGCGGAGACGGCAGCCTATTGCACCGAGGGACCCTACCTCAATGCACTCGGCATGGAGACCGTGATATTGGGACCGGGGTACATCGCGCAGGCCCATCAACCGGACGAGTACCTCCCACTGGCCAACCTGCAACCGATGATACACATCCTGCAACAACTCATCGCGCGTTTCTGTCTCACCCACTGACCTGGGGGAGGAGGGCATGATTTATCACCACATCCTATCCGCCTACGCTCTGTTCAGACTGGGCATACTGTGCGCCACAGCCATACTGCTCAGCGCCTGCGCCTCATCCGTGCCGCTACTCATTCGCACGTCGCCACCCGATGCCCCACCGCTCTCTGCGGTACGCGCCGACACGCAAGCCTATCTGCACCAGACGGTGCGCTGGGGTGGCAGCATCATCCATACGCAAAACCGCGCTACGCTCACCCGACTCATAATCCTGGGTCGACGACTGGACAGCAACGGGCAACCCACCGGCGCCGTACAAGGCCGCTTTATTGTCATCGTCCATGCCTTTCTCGATCCGGCCATCTACACGCCCGGCCGACTCGTCACCGTGCGCGGCACGGTACAGGGCAGGGAGACCTACAAGGTGGAGCACTACCCCTATCACTACCCTGTCGTCTGCGTGCTCACCGCCTACCTCTGGCCGCTGCCACCTCCTCCCGATACCTTCCCCCCCTACTGGGGCGACCCGTTCTGGTACAACCCGTGGTATCCTTTCTACGCACCAAACTGACCCTACGGCGGGTAACCCTATAGGGTGGTGACATGATTCGCAGTGCGTAGCGGGCATGTCCACCGTCACAGATCGCCGCCCATTGAGGGGACATCGTATTGCCGGCCAAAAAAAATTCTGACGACGCCGCCTTCGTCCGCTGGTTCCGGGACTCGTCGCCCTATATCCATGCCTTTCGCGGCCGAACCTTCGTCATCAGCGTTGGCGGTGAGATGCTGGCCGATCGGCAATTCGCCGCCCTGGTGCATGACATCGCCCTGCTCAACAGCCTCGGCGTGCACCTGGTACTGGTCCACGGTGCGCGCCCGCAGATCGAACATCGCCTGCGCGCCCGCGATGCTGATCTGCACTACGTCAATGGCCTGCGCATCACCGACGATATCGCTCTGGACTGTGTCAAGGAGGCGGCGGGCAGCGTCCGCGTGGAGATCGAGGCCCTGCTCTCCATGGGCCTGGCCAACTCGCCCATGGCCGGGGCACACATCCGCGTTGCCTCCGGTAATTTCGTCGCCGCCAAACCGCTGGGGGTGCGTGATGGCATCGACTATTGCCATACCGGCGAGGTACGCCGTATCGACGGCGAGGCCATCCATGACAACCTCGGTGATGGTGCGATTGTTCTGCTCTCACCCCTGGGGTACTCCCCCACCGGTGAGGTCTTCAATCTCAGCGCCGAAGATGTCGCCACCGCAGCAGCGGTCCAGCTGCGCGCCGACAAGCTGATTTATTTCATTGACGATGACGTGCGTGACGCGCGGCGACGTCTGCTGCGCGAACTGTCGCTGTCGCAGGCTGAAAAACTATTCAGTGCCCGGCGCAAACAACCCGAACACATCGCCAAAGCGCTGCGCAGTGCGGTACATGCCTGCCGACACGGCGTCTACCGTGCCCATCTCATCAACCGTCACGTGGACGGGGCCCTGTTGCTAGAACTGTTTACCCGCAATGGCATCGGTACTCTGGTCACCGCACAGCTTTACGAAGACCTGCGCCTGGCCGGTCTCAACGATGTGGGCGGGCTGCTGAAACTGCTGCGCCCGCTGGAAGAGGACGGCGTGCTGGTGCGCCGCTCACGTGAATGTCTGGAAATGGAAATAGAGCGCTTCACCGTGGTTGAGCGCGATGGCATGATCGTCGCCTGCACGGCGCTCTACCCCTTCGCCAAAGACCACGTCGGCGAACTCGCCTGCCTGGCCGTGCACCCGGACTACCGTGAGGAGGGCCGGGGTGATCGCCTGCTCGAGTTCATCGAGCGCCAGGCCGGGCAACTCGGTATCACCCGGCTGTTCGTGCTCACCACACACACCGCACACTGGTTCCGTGAGCGCGGCTTTCGCCCCGGCGAGATTCATGATCTGCCGGTCAAGCGCCAGGCCATGTACAACTACCAGCGCAAATCCAAGGTCTTCATCAAGGAACTCGGATGACACCCTCGGCAGTTGCCCAGCGTGAGACCGGGATGCAGCGCGGCGCACAAGCCACGCGCCAGCGCCCCTTCCTGAAATGGGCCGGCAACAAATTCCGCGTACTCGATCATATCCTGCCCTGTCTGCCCAAAGGGCGCCGGCTGATCGAACCTTTTGCCGGTTCAGGGGCGCTGTTTCTCAATACCGACTACGACCACTACCTGCTCACCGACAACAACGCGGATCTGATCACGCTGTACACGCTGCTCAAGACCGAGCAGACCGCGTTCATCGACTACTGCCGAGCGCTCTTCACCCCGCGTCACAATCAAGCCCGGCGCTACTATGCCCTGCGCGAGGAGTTCAATACCCTCGATACCGGCATGCGCCGAGCCGCGCTGTTCATCTATCTGAACCGTCACGGTTACAATGGCCTGTGCCGCTACAATGCCAGCAACGGTTTTAACGTGCCCTTCGGCCGCTACCAGCGTCCCCGCTTCCCGGAAACCGAAATGCACGCCTTCGCGCGCAAGGCACGCCGCGCACAATTTCGCCAGCGCGACTTCGCACAGGTGATCGCCCACACCCGCACAGGCGACGTGGTCTACTGCGATCCACCCTATGTGCCACTGTCGACTTCTGCCAATTTCACCAGCTACAGTGCGGGCGGGTTCGATCTCACGCAACAACAACGCCTGGCCGAAGTCGCACAAAAGGCTGCACGGCGCGGTGTGTCAGTACTCATCTCCAACCATGACACGGACTTCACGCGCCAAGCCTATCGCCACGCACGGTGTTACGGCTTCACCGTGCGACGCTCTATCAGTTGCAACGGCGCGCGGCGCGGCCATGCCCGAGAACTGCTCGCCGTGTTCAGGGCGCACGCCTGAGCGCGCACGCCACAGACACACGCAGGCCGACTGGGGCAACTATCGAACCTATTTACCTGCCCGTACCAGACCGCCCAACCCGGCATCCTCCAGCGCCGTGTCGAGACAGCGGCGAATCTCGGTCGCATCCTCCATTTCCAGTACCTCATTGAGCAATTCCTGTGCCCGAGTGCAGGTAAAGTTGCGAATCACCCACTTGACTCGTGGCAGACGTGAGGCGCTCATGCTCAGGCTGTCCATCCCCATGCCCAGCAGCAGCAGGACTGCGGCGGGATCACCGGCCATCTCGCCGCACACGCTGACCGGCTTGTCATAACGATGTGCGCCGTCAACCACCTGCATGAGTGCCTGCAACACCGCCGGGTGCAACGGCTCATAGAGTTCAGCAACCTGGGGATTGTTGCGATCCACCGCCAGCAGGTACTGCGTCAGATCATTGGTACCCACGGAGAGAAAATCGACACGGCGCGCTATGTTGGCGGCCTGATAGACCATCGAGGGCACCTCCACCATCGCCCCGATACGCGGCATGGTGATATGTTCCCCTTCTTCGATGAGCTCACGGTGTGCGCGCTGCACCAGGCCCAGAGCCTCGTCGAGTTCACCGACACGGGTGATCATGGGCAGAAGCAGATTGAGATTGTCCAGCCCCTGACTGGCCCGCAGCATGGCGCGCAACTGCACCAGGAATATCTCCGGATGGTCGAGCGTAATGCGGATGCCGCGCCAACCCAAAAAGGGGTTGTCCTCATGGATAGGAAAATAGGGCAGGGCCTTATCACCACCGACATCAAGACTGCGCAGGGTCACCGGGCGTGGGGCGAATGCCTCTAGCACCTTGCGGTAGATCTCGCGCTGTTCCTCCTCGCCGGGGAAGCTCTGGCGGATCATGAACGGGAACTCGGTGCGGTATAGACCAATGCCCTCGGCACCACTCAGCAGTGACGGTGTGATGTCCGACACTAGGCCGGTATTCACATACAACGGAATCCGCACCCCGTCTGGCGTCACCGCCGGCAGCGCGCGCAAATCGTTCAACTCGGCAGAGAGCTGGGCCTCTTCGCGCGCCAAGCGCCCGAACTCCTGGCGCACCATCGGGCTGGGAGAGACAAAGACCCGCCCGCTGTACCCATCGGCAATGACTTCGCGTCCCTCCAGCCGATTGACCGGCAGATCGGTGACCCCCATGACCGCGGGGATACCCAACGCCCGTGCCAGGATCGCGGTATGGGACGTCCGCGATCCCCGCACCGAGACCACACCCGCCAGACACTCCGGCGGCACCTCGGCGAGAATGGCCGCGGTAATGTCCTCACCCACCAATACGGTGTGGGGCGGATAATCACGCGAGTCCCGACCATCATGGCGCAAATGCAACAGGATGCGTCGGCCCAGGTCGCGGATATCCTCGCCACGCTCGCGCAGATACGCATCCTCCATCTCATCGAAGACACGGATATGCTCGGTCAGCGTTTCACGCAACGCCCCCGGTGCCCAGTTGCCTTGCGCAATGCGTGCCAGGGTGGCATCGATAAAGGTATCACTGTCGAGTATCATCAAATAGGCATCGAACAAGGCCTGATCCTCGACCGGTATATGGCCACTGATACGCTTGGACAACTTCTTGATGTCCTGCTTGACCTTTCTGAGCGCCGTGCGAAACGCCGCCTGTTCGGTCTTGATGGCCGTCACTGGCCGGTCTGGAATAGCACTGATATTCGCATAGGGATACACCACCACGGCGGTGCCGATGACCACGCCCGGGGCACCGGGTTGGCCGTGCAGGGACGGTCCCGGCCCGGCCCGACCACCCACACCAGGCACTGTTTCATCGATCAGGCCGCAGATGCCGCCACTGGCCTCGGCATGGGCAATGGCACCGGCCAGTTGGGCGGCGATGGTCACCAGAAAGGTGACCGTGTCCTCATCGAAGCGTTGCCGGGCGTGGCGCTGAATCACCAGCACACCCAGCACCTGGCGATGATGAATGATCGGCACGCCGAGAAAGGCGTGGTAGCGCTCTTCACTGGTTTCCGGGAAATAACGGTAGCGGGGATGATCGGGGGAGTTATCCAGGTTCACCGGTTCGGCGCGCTCAGACACCAGGCTGGTCAGGCCCTCATCGAAACTCACTCGCACCTTCCCTACCGATTTGGGATTCAGGCCCTCGGTGGCCATCAGTACATTCTGACGCTGGCAATGGTCGGTCAGATAGATCGAACAGACATCGGCGGAAGTCGCCTTCTTGACCCGGCGCACGATAATCGTCAATGCCTGATCGAGATCCCGTGCGGAATTGACCTCTTGAATGATGCGGCGCAGCGTGTCGAGCATGGCAGTATCCTGAATCTTCCTCCACCCTGACGGGCCATTCCCTCACCGGTAAACCGTACGAAGGTCGTGTGCATGCATGCACGCCTCCCCGGCACGGCACACCGATCACACTACGGTGCCGCCAGGGCGGGGGGGGGAATACAATGTGGAAACGGGCTGGCTGAGCGCCGAAGACCTCTTCGACGCAGGCCAGACAAGGCGCAAAACAGCGCCGTTGGCTGCGCGTCAATACGCCTGTGGTCCGGTGGGCAACGCCGCGCCGCCCGAAGGTCATCCGTGGGTCCGTCAGAGCGGTCGCAAACGGCTATCAACCGGCAAAGCGGGCGCCGGGTTACCGGGCGCTTCCAGCAAGGGCGCCAATTCCCGCAAGGCGCGCTGGTAAACTGGGCGTTTGAACGACACCACTTCCTGCAGCGGGTACCAATAATTGACCCACCGCCAGTGATCGAATTCCGGCCTTTCGCTGCAGTCCAGACAAACGCAATGCTCCGCCGCTACCAACCGCAATAGATACCAGATCTGTTTCTGGCCGATACATAGCGGCCTGCAACCGCGGCGAATCAGACGCCTTGGCAGATGGTAACGCAACCAGCCATGGGTACAACCCATCACCGTCACATCACAAAACTGCAGACCTGTCTCCTCGGCCAGTTCCCGATACATCGCCTGTTCCGGGGACTCATGACGGCGTATCCCTCCCTGGGGAAACTGCCATGCGTCTTGGCCAATACGCCGCGCCCAGAACAATTGTCCCTCCCGATTGCTCAGGATGATACCGACATTGGGTCTGTATCCGTCTGGATCAATCACTTGCACGCCACTTCTCGTTCTTTTGTCCAGACATTCTTCCATATTTCACCACGGGCGGCAAATTTTACCCAACCCTATCGCTGTGGATTTGGCGTAGAGATAACGAAATCCTGTTCTTTCCAGACCCGGCTCACACTTCACGGTTGGAGCGTCGTCGAATCAGCCCTGCGGGGACTCCCACCCGTTGCGGGGATCCGCTACCATGGCGCTTGTTGCTGACCCACACGAGGAGTAGCCCAGTGAGCCTGGCCATTTTCGATCTCGACCATACCCTGATCGCCGAGGATAGCGATTACCTGTGGGGGCAGTTTCTGGTCGAACACGGGATGGTCGACGCTCAGTACTATGCGCAGGAGAATCAACGCTACTATGACGACTATCAGGCAGGCACTCTGGATGTCCACGCCTTTCTCGCCTTCAGCCTGCACCCTTTGTCCCTGCTCGACCCGGCGACCCTGGCCCGCCTGCACGACCAGTTCATGACCGAGAAGATCGCCCCTGTCATGCTCCCGGCGGCCCAGGCCCTGCTCGACTGGCATCGTCAGTGTGGCAACGAGTTGCTCATCATCACCGCCACCAACCGGTTTGTCACCGCCCCCATCGCCGCAGCACTGGACGTACCCAACCTGCTGGCCACCGAACCCGAACAGATCGATGACCGTTACACCGGCCAGGTCAGTGGTATCCCCTGTTTCCAGGAAGGCAAAGTCGTACGCCTGCAAGCCTGGCTCACCGACACCGGACACGATCTCGCCGGCAGCCATTTCTACAGCGACTCGCACAATGACCTGCCCTTGCTCGAACGCGTCGACCACCCCGTGGCCATCGACCCCGATCCAGGCCTGGACGAGGTGGCCCGCGCCCGGGACTGGCCCCGCCTGACCCTGCGCCAGGGTCCCGTCCCCCAACCCCTCACCTGATTCCCTCACCCCTTCCCCCCCTGCGCATTTCCCTTTACCCTCATCCTCCATGCGTCCCGTCCCGCTTATCATCCTGCTCACCGGCCTGGCCCTGATCGCCTTCTGGCTGGCCCTGAGCGTAGGCAGTCTGTCAATTCCGGCCACGACGATCCTGCGCTCCCTGGCGGGCAGGGATCACGGTCTGGCGGGCCATGTCGTGCTGGAACTGCGCCTGCCTCGTGCCACCGCGGCGTTTATCACCGGTGCCCTGCTGGCACAGGCCGGCACCTATATGCAGGTACTGCTGCGCAATCCCCTGGCCGATCCCTATGTACTGGGTATCTCCGGCGGAGCAGCGGTTGCCGCCCTGCTGGGATTGGGAGCCGGACTGACTGGGCTGGCCCTGTCGGGCAGTGCCTTTGCCGGCGCCCTGCTGGCCATGTTGCTGGTGTTCGGGCTGGCCCGGGGCACCGGACGGTGGTCGTCGAGCCGTCTGTTGCTCACGGGTGTAGTCCTGGCCAGCGGCTGGGGGGCACTCATCAGCTTCCTGCTCGCCATCGGTCCCGATACCGATCTGCGCGGCATGCTGTTCTGGCTGATGGGCGATCTCAGTGCGGCCCACACCCCCTGGCCGGGGCTGGTTGTGCTCATCATCGGTTTGGGAATCGGCCTGGTGCTGGCCCGTTCGCTCAATTTACTCGCCCGTGGTGCACTCGAGGCCAGTGCCCTGGGGGTCGATGTCGTTCGCGTACAACGTGCGGTCTATCTCGTTGCCTCCCTGCTCACCGCCAGCGCCGTCACCCTGGCCGGCAGCGTGGGCTTTGTCGGGCTGGTGATCCCACACGTGCTGCGACTGCTCGGTTGCCGGGACCACCGCTGGCTGCTGCCCGCCTCCGCCCTGCTTGGCGGCACCCTGTTAGTGGTTGCGGATACCGCCGCGCGCACCGTGCTGGCACCACGCCAGTTACCCGTTGGCGTCCTGACCGCCGGCCTTGGCGTACCCCTGTTCCTGTACCTGTTGCAACGCAGTTATCGCACCGGCACAGACACCCCCAACGGATAACCAACACCGATGACACACCCGCCATCCGGCCTGCTCGAGGCACGCGCCCTGCGCGTACATATCGGCTCCACCACGGTCTGCAATGCGCTGACACTCACCCTGCGTCCAGGCCAATGCTGGGCATTGCTGGGGCGCAACGGCACGGGTAAGACCACGCTGCTACATGTGCTCGCCGGCCTGCGTACGCCCCAGGTCGGGGCGCTGTACCTGGACGGTCAACCGATGGCGGGCCTACCACGCCGGGCCGTGGCCCGGCGGCTGGGGTTGTTGCTCCAGGACCACCATGACCCTTTTCCAGCGGATGTACTGAGTGTAGCCCTGACCGGGCGCCACCCGCACCTCGGGCGCTGGCAGTGGGAAGGAGAACAGGATCGCTGTCTGGCCCGGCAAGCTCTGGAGGAGGTGGGTCTCGCCGGATTCGAGACCCGCGAGGTGAACACCTTGTCAGGTGGGGAACGCCGACGCCTGGGCCTGGCCACGCTGTTGACCCAGACACCGGCCATCTATCTGCTCGATGAACCACTCAACCACCTCGACCTCACGTACCAGATACGGATCCTGGAGGGCCTACGCTGGCGGGCCCGTGAACACGGTGCGGTGATCCTCATGGCGCTGCACGACCTGACCCTGGCGGCACGCTACTGCGACCACGCATTGTTGCTGTTCGGTGGTGGAGAAAGCGGTGTGGGCACGACGCAGGAGTGGCTGACGGAGGCCCATCTGTCACGCCTGCTGGGTCACACCGTGTGCGGCAGTGAAACCCCGGCGGGTACGGTCTATTTCCCGGCGTGAAGCGGCGTCGCTACCCGTTCCGGTGGCGCGGTGCGGCAGGTCTCCTGCGGCGGCGTATCCAGCCAGTTCAACAAGGGCACCCATTGTTCACGGTCGCGTTGCACCCGGCCATCGCCCGGCAACTCGTGGATGCCCAGGCCCTGTTCGGCGGCATGGACATAGTACTGGGTATCGCGCAGACGCGCGATGAAGGGCAGTCGCAAGGTAGTGAGAAAGCGCTCCAGAGACTGGAACACCCGCGTATTTTCCTTGATCCGGTTGGCCACCACGCCCAGTCGAATCTCACGCGTGCGTACCTTGCCAACCAGCAACAAGTCCTGAATAAAACGCGAGGCGGCATAGATATCAATCGGTGAGGGCAATACCGGAATCAAGATCACATCGACCTGACTGACATAATCGACCAGTTGCTGGCCCGCAACACCGGCAGGCGCATCGATGATGACCTGGTCGGTCTCTGGCGGCACACGCAACTGCCAGACCCGGGTCACGTCGGCCCGCGCCCGCTGGTACGCCTCAACACCATGAATGAGCGGTACCTCATCGGCACGAACGCTGAGCCAGCGCATGGCCGAACCCTGCGGATCGTAGTCGAGCAGGGCCGTCGCCTGGCCCTGACCCGCATAGTAACTGGCCAGATTGGTTGCCAGCGTGGTCTTGCCGCAACCGCCCTTGGCATTGAGTACGATGATCCTGCGCATACGCCTGTCGTCCCCACAGCCTGGCTCGTCATACAACACCACACTCACCGGGATGGCATTGTAAATAGGGGTCGGACACGTTCGCCCCTGAACCCCGTCCCGTTCCCTGGAAAGCGGTTTGTCTGGATTATATCGGTTGGCGACGCCAATACATAAAACTGCTGCTCACCGTGCCGATGCCTACATCTTTCAAGCGGTGTTTCTCGAGCGCCTGGAAGACAAAAATCAAATACGCACGCACGAGAACCTGACCCAGCGCGCCCGTTGTTCGGGAGGATATCATAAAAAAACAACTACATACGGAACCACTGCACGTGAAAAAGCCACAGCCAGCCAGGCCATTGGTGCCGACCCCCCACCGTCGGGCCCGGACGTCTACCGGTATCAACACCTGGAAGGTGACTTTATATTACGTGGCCATCGCGCTCAGCGACGCAAGGCATCGGCCGCCCGTGTATAGAGGGTCGCATTGGCTGCTGCAAGGACACCCGTGGTGTCGAGGGTCAGGTCCTGTCCGGCCAGGTCGGTGAACACCCCGCCCGCCTCGCGCACGATCACCGACAATGCCGCGATGTCGAGAATATTCACATCGGACTCCACCACCAGATCGATGCGCCCCGAGGCCAACAGATGATAGTGGTAAAAGTCACCATATCCCCGCACCCGGTTCATGGCCCGCACCAATTCGCCTGCACCTGCCCAGGACGGGCTTGCGGCCAGGGTGGTGATATTGCCAAACGACAAAGTGGCCTTGCCCAGGGTATCGATATCACTCACCTGGATTGGCACACCGTTGAGAAATGCCCCCTGACCCTGTTCCGCCCAGGCCCGTTCAGCAAACATCGGGGCATTGGAAACACCCAGAATCAGCACATCACCACGCATCAGGGCAATCTGGGTGGAGAAAAAAGGGTAGGCGCGCACAAAGCTCTTGGTGCCATCGATGGGATCGATGAGCCAGGTATATTCGGCATCCGGGTTTTCCCTGCCGGTCTCCTCACCATAAAAACCATGCTCGGGAAAGGCCTCCCGGATCACCGCCTTGATGGCTTGCTCGGACTCGACATCGGCCACCGTCACCGGCGACTGATCGGCCTTGAGTTCGACCTCGAACTGCCCCTGATAATAGCGGCGGATGACGACCTCCGCCGCCTCTGCCGCCTGTAGCGCGGTATCAAGAAACCTGCTTTGCGCCATGCTGGAATACCCCTTCGTAATACACACAGGCGGGCATTGTAGCGGCTCGACAGGCTGCGTGCTAATGCGTCGGTGATGCGCCCGCTCCGGTCAATGCCGCAGTCCCGGCGTGCGTGATCCGCAATCGCCGGGCGGCCGCCACCATATTGGTCAGGGCGGCGTCGACTTCCGGCCACCCTCGCGTCTTCAGACCGCAGTCCGGGTTGACCCACAGGTGCTCAGGCGGGAGGCACCGTGCGGCCCGTTCCATCAGGCTCACCATCGACTCGGTCGTCGGCACATTGGGAGAATGGATATCATAGACCCCGGGACCGAGTTCGTTGGGATAGGCAAAGTCCTCAAACGCCGACAGCAATTCCATGTCCGAGCGTGAGGTCTCAATCGTAATGACATCGGCATCCATCGCAGCGATGGCCTCGATGATGTCGTTGAACTCGGCATAACACATGTGGGTATGAATCTGAGTCTCGTCGCGCACGCCCGCCGCCGTGATGCGAAAGCCGAACACCGCCCAGTCCAGATAGGCCGCCCAGTCCCCGCGCCGCAACGCCAGGCCCTCGCGCAGGGCCGGTTCATCGATCTGGATGATACGAATGCCCGCCTGTTCCAGGTCCACCACCTCGTCGCGCAGGGCCAGGGCAATCTGCATACACGTGGTCTCACGGGGCTGATCGTCGCGCACGAAGGACCACTGCAGCATCGTCACCGGTCCGGTCAGCATACCCTTCATCGGGCGCGATGTGAGCGACTGGGCATACCGTGTCCAGTCTACCGTCATCGGCGCCGGACGGGACACATCACCGAAGATGACCGGTGGCTTGACGCAGCGCGAACCATAGGATTGCACCCAGCCATTGCCGGTGAAGGCAAAGCCTTCGAGCATCTCGCCAAAATACTCGACCATATCGCTGCGCTCGGCCTCGCCGTGGACCAGCACATCCAGGCCATACTGCTCCTGGCGGCACACCACCTCGGCGATCGCCTCACGCATCCAGGTAGTGTAGGTCTGCGCATTCATCACGCCTTGCCTGAAATCACGGCGTGCCGCACGGATGTCGGCGGTTTGCGGAAAAGAACCGATGGTAGTAGTCGGAAACAGGGGCAGCTTCAGGGCCGCATGCTGTTTTTTTGCCCGTACCGCGTAGGGACTCGTGCGCTGCGCCAACGCCGGGGAGATCGCCGCAACCCGCTGCGCCACCGCGGCACGGCACACCCGTGCCGAATGTCGGCGACCGATGTTGGCCTGTCGTGCCGCACCCAGGGCGCCCGAGACCACCGTCTCACCCGCGACCAGGGCCTGCTTGAGCACCACCACCTCGTCGAGTTTTTGGCGGGCAAAGGCCAGCCAGCCCCGTACCTCGGTATCCAGCGTGTGTTCGGCCTCCAGGTCCATCGGCACATGCAGCAGCGAGCACGACGGCGCCACCCACAGGCGTTCGCCCAGACGCTCGTGAGCACGTTGCAGTGAGGGCAGTATCGCGTCGAAGTCACTGCGCCAGATATTGCGCCCGTCGACCACGCCGGCAGACAACACCTTGTAGGACGGGAGCCGGTCGAGCACCTGGGTGAGCTGTTGCGGCGCACGCACCAGGTCGATATGCAACCCGTCGACCGGCAGGCGGCAGGCCAGTGCCGTGTTCTCGCCCAGGGCGCCGAAGTACGTGGCCACCAGCCGCTTCAGACCCGGCACCTGTAGATGGTGATAGGCTCGCTCGAAGGCCTGTTGCCAGGCCTCGGGCAGATCGAGCACCAGGATGGGTTCATCGATCTGCACCCACTCGACCTCCTGGTCGCGCAGCCGTGACAATATCTTCCCGTAGACCGGCAGCAGGGCATCGAGCAAGGCCAGTTTGTCTTGACTCTGTACCGGCTCATCAGCCTTGAACTTGCCCAACCAGAGATAGCTCAGTGGTCCCAGGATCACCGGCTTGGGCTGATGGCCCTGTGCCTGCGCCTCCTCGACCGCCTCGAACAACCGGGAGGAGGCCAAACGGAAGGACTGATCGGGGGCGAACTCCGGCACCAGATAATGGTAGTTGGTATCAAACCACTTGGTCATTTCACAGGCCGTGGTGGCCAGAGTATCGTCTGGCCGACTGCGCCCGCGCGCCATACGGAAACAGGTCGCCAGATCCACCTCATCGTCGACCTCACCAGAGGCCGATCGGAAAAAACGGGCAGGCACGACGCCGAGCAGGGCGCTCATGTCCAGCACCTGGTCGTACCAGGAAAAATCACCCACGCTCACAAAGTCCAGACCGGCTTCCACCTGTGCCTGCCAATGTCGTGCCCGCAGAGTGGCGCCCACCATCTCCAGCGTGTCGAGAGACGACTCCCCGCGCCAATAGCGTTCCACCGCCTGTTTCAATTCACGGTGCAATCCGATGCGCGGATAACCCAGGATATGTGCCTTACTCATCTGTCTCTCCTTGCCTGTATCCACCCCGAAGTCCCGTGCTGAACACGCCGTGCTAAAACCCTGCACGTCAACCTGACGCCTGCGAGTCGAAGGGAATGGGTGTGAGAGTCAGTGTGAGGGGACACGAACATGAATTCAATTTATAATATTTCAATTTTAATTGAATATTATTCATAATAAGCTTCTCTCTGAAAATAACCAAAGAAGGCATGATGTTCCTGAAACTCAAACATCTGCGCACCCTGCGCACCCTGCACGACACCGGTAGCCTGGTCGGCGCCGCTCAGCGCCTGCACCTGACCCAGTCGGCCCTGTCACACCAGATCAAAACGTTGGAAGATCACCTTGCCCTGCCCTTGTTCATCCGCAAGAGCCGCCCCCTGCGCCTCACCGAGGCCGGGCGACGTCTGCTGGCAGGCGCCGATGATGTCCTCCCCCGGGTGCGGCGACTGGAACAGGAACTGGAACGCCTGGTGCGCGGCACAGTGGGGCGCTTGCACATCGCCATCGAATGCCACAGCTGCTTTGAGTGGCTGCTGCCGACCCTCGATGCCTACCGCAATGACTGGCCGGAGGTGGAAATCGACCTTACCCTGGCCTTTCCCTTTGCGCCGCTGCCAGCCCTGCTGCGAGGCGATATCGACTTGGTCATCACCACCGATCCGCCACACCACGCTGACATCCACGCCACCCCCCTGTTCGCCTACCAGGCCCTGCTCGCAATGGCCCGCAATCATATATTGGCTCACCACGACCTGATCTTGCCCGCCGATCTGGCCGGCGAAACCCTGATTACCTACCCGGTGGAACGCGAGCGACTCGACATCTTTCGCCATTTCCTGAACCCGGCCGATGTCTCGCCCGCGCACATCCGCACCACTGAACTCACCGTCCTCATGCTCCAGTTGGTGGCCAGCGGGCGCGGTGTGTGTGCCCTGCCCAACTGGGCCCTGGCCGAGCATCTCGACCGTGATTACGTCAGTGCACGTCCCCTTGGGGCAGACGGTATGTGGGGCACGCTCTACGCCGCCGTGCGCACGGGTGAGGCCGATCACCCTCCCATCAAGGCCTTCCTGGCGACGGCCAGATGCACCTGTTTTGCATCGCTCCCCGGCATCCTGCCCCCGCCTGGTCCGTCCACATAAAGACAAGATAAATTCTCCTTGCATAACAGGCGAACTCACACTATCTTGTGTTTCATATTCGGAGACACCACAATACCTTGTGGTTGTCCGTAAGAGGAAACCCGGTGTGAATCCGGGACTGACGCGCAGCGGTATGGGGGAACGAAGATTGCACGGGACCACCTCAAGGGTCCCAGGTACTGTCCCGGTAACGGGATGGGAAGCCGCAATCCCAGGTCCAGTGGATACCCGCCATCACCCCGATGGCAACCGGTACCCCACACGCCCCCGAGTCCGAAGACCTGCCGGATACGCTGGCCCCGGGCAATACCCGACGGCCCACTGACCCACGCCTTCGCGTAACAGGCCCTGGGGAGGTGATCGCCGCGACGATCACTGGCCGTGATCCGACACCCCGACTGTCACCGCCCTCTTCCCCGCCACACTGTTCGCGCAGGCACCCATGCGATGCGGATTCACAATCCGCATCTATCCTGGAGATGCCCGACCATGCAGACCGATGCCACGACCCAAGCCCCGAACTCACCCCTTGCCGACAGCGCCATAACAGGGAGTCCGACGCCGGGATCACCGGGGCCAGAAACACCACCCTTCTCTTCCGACCCCCATATGCTCATCCGCCGTAACGGCACACTCGCCCAGTTCGATGCTGGCAAGATCACGATGGCTCTGACCAAGGCCTTTCTCGCCGTCGAGGGGGGCACCGGCACGGCATCACGGCGCATCCATGACACCGTCGCCCAGCTCACCACCCAGATCAGCGAAGCCCTGTTTCGCCGTCTGCCGCAAGGGGGCACGGTACACATCGAAGCCATCCAGGACCAGGTCGAACTCGCCCTGATGCGCGCGGGCCATCACCGAATCGCACGCGCCTACGTGCTCTACCGTGAACGCCATGCACAGGAGCGTGCCGCCCACCAGGCCAAACAGACTCCGGCCCAGGCCGTACTGCATGTCACCCGCCACGATGGCCAGCGCCAAACGTTGGACATCGCCCGTATCGAGACCCTGGTGGCGCAGGCCTGCCACGGACTGGAAGGCGTCAGCGCCAAACGGGTGATCCAGGAGACCCTGCGCAATCTGTTCGACGGCATCCCCGAAAAAGATGTCGGCCCGACGTTGACGATGAGCGCACGCACCCTGATCGAACACGAACCAGACTACTCGCAGGTCGCCGCACGCTTGCTGCTCGATACCCTGCGCAACGAGGCCCTGAGTTTCGTCCACGCACACCCCGACAATGCGACCCAAGATGACATGGTGCAGCGCTATCCCGAGTATTTTGTGGCCTACATCAAACGCGCCGCCGAGGTGTCACGGCTGGACACGGCACTGACACACTACGACCTCGCCCGCCTCGGCCAGGCTCTGCATGCCGAGCGTGATCAGCACTTCACCTACCTGGGCCTGCAGACACTCTATGACCGCTATTTCATTCACCACGAGGACATCCGCTTCGAGCTGCCCCAGGCTTTTTTCATGCGCGTGGCCATGGGGCTCGCAATCAACGAGGTTGATCGCGAGGCACGGGCCATTGAATTCTATGAGCTGCTCTCAGGCTTTGACTTCATGAGCTCAACACCCACCCTGTTCAACGCCGGTACCCTGCGCCCGCAGCTCTCTTCGTGTTACCTGACCAGCGTGCCCGATGATCTCGGGGGTATCTACAGCGCCATCCGTGACAACGCCCTGTTGTCCAAGTACGCCGGTGGACTCGGTAACGACTGGACCCGCGTGCGTGGCATGGGGGCACACATCAAGGGCACCAACGGCAAATCACAGGGCGTGGTGCCGTTTATGAAAGTCGCCAACGATACCGCCGTGGCCGTCAACCAGGGGGGTAAACGCAAGGGCGCCGTGTGTGCCTACCTGGAGACCTGGCACATCGACATCGAGGAGTTTCTCGAACTGCGCAAGAACACCGGCGATGAGCGCCGGCGCACTCATGACATGAATACCGCCAATTGGATACCCGACCTGTTCATGCAGCGCATGGCCGAGGACCGTGACTGGACCCTGTTCTCTCCCGACGAGGTCCCCGACCTGCACGACCTCACCGGGCAGGCCTTTGCGACGCGTTATCAGCACTACGAGGAACAGGCGGCACGCGGTGCACTGCGCGTACACAAGACCCTGCATGCGCAGGACCTGTGGCGCAAGATGCTCGGCATGCTGTTCGAGACCGGCCATCCCTGGCTGGCCTTCAAGGATCCCTGCAACCTGCGCTCCCCCCAGCAGCACATCGGCGTTGTGCATGCCTCCAACCTGTGCACGGAGATCACGCTCAACACCTCCGATGAGGAAATCGCGGTGTGCAATCTCGGCTCGGTCAACCTGGCCCAACACATCACCCCCAACGGCCTGGACCTGGAAAAACTCGAGCGCACCGTGCGCACCGCCATGCGCATGCTCGACAACGTCATCGACTACAATTATTACAGCGTCCCGCAGGCACGCCGCGCCAACCTGCGCCATCGCCCGGTCGGGCTCGGTCTCATGGGTTTTCAGGATGCGCTGTACCTACAAAATCAGGCCTACGCCAGCGAGGCCGCTGTAGCCTTTGCCGACCGCAGCATGGAGGCCATCAGCTACTTTGCCATTCAGGCTTCGAGCGAACTGGCCGAGGAACGCGGCCGCTACCCCAGCTTCGACGGGTCCCTGTGGAGCCAGGGTATCCTGCCTATCGACTCTCTCGAACTGCTCGCGCAACAACGCGGTGGCTACCTGGATGTCGACCACGGCCAGACGCTGGACTGGGACGCGCTGCGCGAGCGCGTGAAACGCGTGGGCATGCGCAACGCCAATACCATGGCCATCGCGCCCACGGCGACCATCTCCAATATCTGTGGCGTCACCCAGTCGGTCGAGCCCACGTACCAGAACCTGTTCGTCAAATCCAACCTCTCCGGCGAATTCACCGTAGTCAATCCGCATCTGGTGCGCGAACTAAAGGCACAACAACTGTGGGACGAGGTCATGGTCAACGACCTGAAGTACTACGATGGCTCGGTCGCCGCGATAGACCGGGTGCCCATCGAACTCAAGCAACGCTATGCCACGGCGTTCGAGATCGACGCCCGCTGGCTGGTCGAGGCGGCGGCACGGCGGCAGAAATGGCTGGACCAGGCACAATCACTCAACCTCTACATGGCCGAGCCCTCAGGAAAGAAACTCGACAACCTGTACAAACTCGCCTGGGTGCGCGGACTCAAGACCACCTATTACCTGCGTTCGCTGGCGGCTACCCACGTGGAAAAGGCAGCCACCCGCAGTGTGCCGCCCGTGCCGGCGCAAGACCTGCCCAAGGCCTGTTCCATATTCGACCCGGACTGCGAGGCCTGTCAGTAAACAGGCACCGGGTCTTTGCACTACCGCGCATTCACCTGACATACACCAAGAGGGACACGACATGTTGAACTGGGAAAATCCGCTCGCCGCCACATCCACCCCCCGTATCCACCCACTGCAGGCGAAAACGCTACGCCACTCTGAAGGGGGAACAGGACCTGCGGCGCTCGACGATATAACCCGAATGGGTGGACTCTCCGGGGAACCCCCCGTACAAACGGCCCCTGACGAAAACCCCGGCCAGCGCACCCGCACGATCGACACACAGACCACCCCCATCGCCAGGCCGGTCAATCCGCAGGACAAACGCGTCGTCAACGGTCAGACCGACATCAACCAGCTCGCCCCGTTCAAATACCCCTGGGCCTGGAATTACTTTCTCAACGCCAACAAGAACCACTGGACGCCGCTCGACATCAACATGGCCGGCGACGTGCAGGACTACTTCCACAAACTCACCCTGGAGGAGCGCCACGTCTACGAAAACGTGCTGGCCTATCTTACCACCTCCGACATCCTCGCCATGCGCAACATCGGCCTGGCGGTGATGGAGAAGATGAGTGCACCCGAGTTGCAGATTTACCAGGCCCGCCAGGTCTATGAAGAGGCCCTGCACACCTGGACCTACCAGCACTGCATCGAGACTCTCGGTCTCGACCAGGGCGACATCTACAACCGTTACCGCGTCGTGCCCGAGATCCACGCCAAGATCCTCATCGCCAACCGTCGACTCGACTCCGTGTTGCGCCCAAACATCGATCTCAGCGATCGTGGCGAGCTGATGAACTTTCTCATGGCCTACATTTTCTTCGCCGCCGTGTTCGAGGGCTGCTGGTTCTACAACGGTTTCAGCCCCATCTTCGCCCTCCAGCGTCGCGGACTGATGAAGGGTAGCGCTGAACAACTGCAATACATCATGCGCGATGAGGTCATGCACACCAGCTTCGGCATCCGCGTAGCCAGACAAATCATGGTCGAGGAAAATATTCGCCCCGACCCCCAGGCCCTACGCGACATGTGGGACGAGGCCGAGGCCGCCGAGCGCACCTACGCACACTACCTGCTACCCGACCCCATCCTCGGCTATACCGCCGAGGTGCACAACGACCAGTTCCGTTTCATCGCGAATCGCCGCGCCACACAGCTCGGTCTGGAAGAACCCTTCCCTGGTGCTGAAAACGCCCTGCCCTGGCTCGACGAACAGGCCAATCTGTGTAAGGAGAAAAACTTCTTCGAAACCCGCGTGACGGAATACCAGGCCGGTGGCGCATTAAACTGGGACTGACCGGGGCGATATCGACTCCGACTGCATAGCCGTTGCGAAAGGATGACTATATATCCCCTCATCCCGACCTTCTCCCTGAGGGAGAAGAAGAATAAACTGGCCCCGTCGCACCAACACTAGGCGCTTTAGGCGAGCGGACGGGGTATTACTAGCACCACGTCACACCCGCGAAGGCCGGTGTCCACAAACGAACCACTGGATTCCGGCATCCGCCGAAATGACGAGACCCGCAGCGATTAAAGAGCCTGTTAATGCGCCCAGAGTCAATAGACAAGTTCCAGCGTATCACCATCCAGTCTCTTTTGGTCTTGTTGTTCGCCGTGCTCTCCTGTGCACCCGCCGCCACCTTCGCTCAGACCCACTCCCTCCCAGCGTATTACCGCTTCGGCGTGCTGCCGCTACAGAGTCCCACCAAGCTCGCCGCCATGTTCATGCCCTTGATCGAGGACCTGCAACAGGCGCTGGGCAAACCGGTGCAGTTCGTCACTGCACCCAGCTTCAGTGCCTACATGCGCCGGGTAAAGCAGCGTGACTACGACATTATTTATCTGAATCCCCTGACCTTCACCGAGGCCCGCAAGGCAGGTTATCGTGCTATCGTCAAGGTGGCACAGGTCCCCTTTACAGGGATACTCGTGGTGCGCAAGGATGGCCCGATAAAGACACTCGACCCTGAGGACATACCCAATGGACTGAGTATCGGCTTTCCCGACCCCAACGCCTTTGCCGCCACGGTGATGACCCGCCAATACATGGAAAAACACGGCATCGACGTCGACAAAAAGTTCCACGTCCACTATTTCGGTTCTCAGGACTCCGCCCTGATGGCCCTGTATTCTGGACTGGTCGACATCATCGGCACCTGGCGCCCGTCCCTACGCTCCATGCCCGCCAGCGTGCGGCGAAAATTGCGCATCATCGCCGAGACACTGCCCCAGCCGCAGATGCCCATTGCAGTCAGAGGCAACATGGCCCAAAAGACGGTACAACGCATCACCCGTCAATTGCTCAATCTGACACATACCGTTGAAGGACGGGCCGCCTTGCGGGCGCTGGGCTTCAAAGACGGTTTTGTCCGCGCCAGCAACGCCGAATATCTGGAGGTACATTGATGAGCGCCGTCATCGAGCAAACCACCCGGTCGGCCTTGAGCGCACCCCGCGCCAAACACGATAAAAACAATCACCTGCCGTGGTACGCGACACTGCGCTTTCGTCTTGTCCTGTCTGTCGCCATCGTGCATGCCGTGTTGATGGGCATCTTCATCCTCGACGCCGTAACAGAACAATCCGACAACATCCGCGCGGAACTGCTAAACCGCGGGCACGCCCTGACCAGTTTGATGGCGGTGGCCAGCACCAATGCCTTGCTGGCAGAGAATCTGTCCTCACTGGCCGAGGTCATCAACCGCGTGCGCAAGCAACCTGATGTCACCTACGGTGAGGTCATCGACGCACAGGACAACATCCTGGCCAGTACCGATCCGGCACGTGTCGGTAAGCGCATCATCCCGCGCATCAAGGTCAGCGACACCATGCCACTCAAACCGGGGGATCATGTGCTGGACCTGCGTGAAAATATCTATGTTGCCGGGCGCAATGTAGGCGCAGTCTTCGTCGGTCTGTCCACCAACAATATGCACAAGGCACTCATGGCCACCCGCAATGAGGGTCTGCTGTTTATTCTGATTGCACTGATCGCGGGCAGTCTTGCCGCCTGGGCTTTGTCCTTCGCTGCCACGCGTAACCTGCAGGCCATGACCCTGGCCGTGCGCCGGATTACGGGGGGCGACCTGACCGTGCGGGTGCAAACACGCGGTCACGACGAAGTGGGGCTGCTGGCACGGGCCTTCAACACCATGGTGGCCTCATTGCAACGGACATCCCGGCAGGTCATGCTGGAACACGAGAAACGCACCGACGCCGAACGGCTCGCCTGCGTCGGCGAATTGTCCGCCAGTATCGCACACGAGATCCGCAATCCACTGGCCGCCATCATCAACTCGGTCAACCTGATGTCGCGCGACGATCTGCCGGAGGCGGACCGTAAACAGGTCATCGATATCGTTAATGCCGAATCCGCACGGTTACAGCGCATACTCAACGATTTCCTGACATTCTCGCGTATCCCGCAATCCAACATGCGCCCGGTGGAGCTTTGTCAACTGGTGCGTGATACGGTAACGCTGTTATCCAATGATCCCGCGCTGCCCGCTGGCGTCACCCTGGAGACCCATCTGCCGGCCAAGCG
The DNA here is from genome assembly GCA_964561765.1 of uncultured Chromatiales bacterium. Taxonomy (GTDB): domain Bacteria; phylum Pseudomonadota; class Gammaproteobacteria; order DATFLL01; family DATFLL01; genus CAZLQI01. Next base: position 442,696 of record CAZLQI010000001.1, on the reverse strand, counting down.
GTGCAGGGGACGCGTCGATGAGGATCAAATTCGCCAGGCACTGATCAATCTCATCATGAATGGCATCCAGGCCATGCCCAATGGCGGAAAGCTGACCGTGGAGATCAGAACAGAGGAAAACCGCTTGAATATAAGCATCATCGATACGGGCACCGGCATCGCGGATGAATTGCTCACCAAGATAACCCACCCGTTTGTGACCGGGCGAAAGAACGGTACCGGGCTGGGTCTGTCCATTGTCCAGCGTATCCTGATGCAACACGGCACCAAACTGGATATCCTCAGCCACAAAGGCGCAGGAACAGAAGTGAGTTTCTATCTGCAAACCACATAAAGAAGAATCATGGCTACCATACTCATCGTCGACGACGAATTCTCGATTCGAAAAACACTGAGCATCCTGCTCAAATCGGAAGGCTACCAGACCCTGGAGGCCGCAGACCTTACCCAGGCGAAACAATTACTGGAATCCGCCAACATTGATCTGCTCATCACCGATCTCAGGCTGGGCGCCGAGGACGGCATGGCGTTGCTGGCATGGCTGCGTGCCTGCGGCAGTGAAGTCGAAAGCGTCATTATGACGGCCTATGGTTCGATAGAAAATGCCGTCAAGGCGATGAAACTCGGCGCCTGTGATTATCTGACCAAGCCCATCAATCCGGACGAATTGTTGTTGCGCGTCCACAAGGTGCTGGAGAAAAAATTCTTGCGCGAAGAGGTGTACCGCCTGCGCGAGCGACTGAGCGGCCGGGAACGACTGCAGGGCGTGGTGGCACAGAGTGAACCCATGCGGCGTATTCTCCAGGTCATCGAGCGCATTCGCGAACAGGACATCCCCGTTTTTATTACCGGCGAAACCGGCGTCGGCAAGGAGATCGTGGCCCGCGCCCTGCACAGCACCAGTTCGAGATCCAAGGGCCCTTTCGTGCCTATCAACTGCTGTACCCTGCCCGAAGACCTGCTCGACTCGGAGCTGTTCGGCCATATCAAAGGCGCCTTCACTGGTGCAACGGCCAACAAGATGGGCCTGTTTCGCGAGGCCAGCGGCGGTACGCTGTTTCTTGACGAAATCGGGGATATCAGCCAACGCTTGCAGGTAAAGTTGTTGCGCGTGCTGCAGGAGGGCGAGGTAAGACCGGTTGGCGGTAGCGCCACCATCAAGGTCGATGTCCGGGTCATCGCCGCAACCAACGGCAATCTCGACACCCTAGTCGAGCAAGGCCGCTTTCGCAGTGACCTGTTGTTTCGTCTGAATGTGCTGCCCATCACCGTCCCGCCATTGCGGGAACGTCGCGATGACATCGCCCCCCTGGTCGAACATTTCCTACAACGACTGCGCGACCGTACGGGGAACGGGGACCTCGATATCACTACCGCGGCGCGGCGCAAACTGATCATGTATGACTGGCCCGGGAACGTCCGCCAGCTGGAAAATATACTGGAACGCAGCTTTGCCCTGTATCCAGGACCCGTGTTGGGTGGCGCGGAGATCGCCATCACCGCCATTCCCACCGGGACCAACCCCGATGACAGTGTCAGTGCGCCGTACACCACACAGAGTCCGGGGGCAGACGTGGGGAATAGCGCGCTGACACTCGTTGAAGTGGAAATCCATCATATCCGCAACGTCCTCGCCGCACATGACAACAATCAGGTCTCTGCGGCACGGGCATTGGGTATCAGTCGTTCCACCTTGCGGCGCAAACTCGCGCCGTAAAGACCACGCCATAGACTGAGGACTGCACACAAGAACACGCGCCCCCCTCTCGGAGCCGTGTCGATCACGGCCGCTCCCCTCGACGACCCCTCCCGTTCAAAGTGCTACAGAACAACTGTTTCAGTTTGACACAGTCCCTGTCTCAGAATCAGACAGAAGCGATTGATATTCCCCCTATGAAATGTGCTAACACGTTGAATTAGAGTGTAAACAGCATCATTGGCATCAGTCTTGCTTACCTTTTAAGCCAACGAGGCTGTTTCCCGTCGGAGGATGTTGGATGGACTTATTCAAAAAGACACTCGATCCCGTTGTCGCCATGGTAATCGTGGGCCTGCTGGATATTTTCCTGTTCCTGGTGGTGGGTGCGTGGACGGTCGGTGGTGGTGAGACAATGATCACCGGGTTGGTCGCCAAGCTGGTCATTGGCGATAATCTGAACCGCATCCCCTTTTGGGATTATGTGTTCAAACCCACCCTCTACTACTGGAAGATGTACATCAGCCTGGGCATGCTGTTTGGTGGCTTTCTGGGTGCGGTCTTGAGCAAGGAATTTTACTGGCGGATCCCACGCCATCTCAACGAATGGATCATGATCACCATCGGCGGACTGTTAATGGGAGTTGGTATCCGGCTCGCCTTTATCTGCAACGTCAGCACCTTTTTCGCCATCACCCCACAAGTCAATCTGGGTGGTTATCTGGCGGTCAGCGGTATCCTGGCCGGTGCATGGGTCGGGTCGCTGATCTATAAAAAAGTCCTGGAGTCGTAACGATGCACCACAATTCTATTACCCAAATCCTGGCAGCATTCTTCTTCGCAACGATAGTCGGTGTCCTGATGCAGCGATCGCGGTTCTGTAATACCGCCGCGCTGCGCGATGCCATGCTGTTCAAGAACTACCGCAACACCAAGGCCATGCTGGCACTGATGATCGTCACCACTTTAGGATTTACCACCTTCATGACCTTCGGCGGCGGGCATCCTATCGAGTTTGAAGTCGGTATCAACCAGTTTGTCGGCCTGTTCCTGTTCGGCATCGGCATGGTGTTGGCCGGAGCCTGCACGGTGTCCACCTGGGTGAAATCGGGCGAAGGCAACGTCGGTGCCATATGGGCGCTGCTGTTCACCTTCGTGGGCATGTTCCTGTTCTCCCTGTTCTGGTCCGCCGCATACTGGCCTCCAGCGCCCACCACCATGTCCGGCGTGGCAAACCTCAAGGGCTTGCAGCTGGGTATTGCCAACGCGTCCACATTGCAAGCACAAACGGGGATCCCCGCCATCGTCTTTGGCATCATTCAGGCCTCCGTGCTCGGTGCGATTTTCTACGGTATCGTGCGCCGCGAGCGGGCCATGGCCAGGACGCGGGAAGAGGCGAAGGGATCTGCACCGAAGGCGGCCACCGCAACGCCCAAAACATAACATCCATGAACATTGATAGATGAGGTAAAACAGCTATGGGTCTGTTCGGAAAGAAAAAGACTGACGACAGCGCGCAATTGACGAAGGAGACTATCACCCTGGAGGGCGGGCGCAGCGTTGAGATAGCGGCCGTGGTGGACTGTCTCGGTGATTCCTGTCCACGACCCCAGCTGTTGACCAAGAAGGCACTGGGCAATGCCGCAACCGGTGATGTCATCGAGGTCAAGATTGACAATCCGACCTCGCTAGAGGCCGTGATCGCGATGATCCCCGATCTCGGCGGCAGCCATCTTGGCACAATCAAAGGGAACCGGGGCTGGCAGGTTATAGTCGAAAAGTTATAGGGCCTTAATGAATACATCATCGCTTCAGAGGACATGACATGAGCTGGTCTCAAATGCAAATGACAGTGTTGGCGGTGCTTGCCGTTGTCATTACGGTCGCCTCCATTTCCTACATCCTGATCGCCAAACCCGCCTATCTGCGGGCCAGCGTATATGGCGTGCCGTTTTATTCTCCGCAAGTCATCAACCCGGTGACAAACAAACCCATGGATCTGAACGCCTTATCCAATTATTACATGAAGGGGAAGAAGAAATGACACTTTCCAGTATTGTCCAGATTATCATGTTCTTCGTGGCCTTCTACATTATGGCGCTGGTGTTTCTGGGTAATCCATTCGGTAAATAACCATGGAGGAACCATGCCATGCGTAAGATGAACAACGCAAAGGTACTCACATTCTGCACAGTGACGGTGCTGGGCACACTGGCCCTGTTCACGCTCGGCTTTCGCTACGCGGCCATGCCGGAGAGCGTACTTCAGGGGTGCGAACTTCCCCAGTCAGTGCAGGCGTTCCAAAAGCCGCTTGACCTCGGTGGCCGCTACGGCAAGGTGTCAGTCGCAGAGCTTGTCCAATACTATGTAGCCAATCCGCCGCAGGCAACAACGGCGGGCGCCGCTGGCGGACTCGCAGCGCCCGTATCGCACTTCGGTGGCTGCTGAGTGGCCATGGCGCACACGCTCACCCGCATGCTGTTTGGAATACTCGGCGTCGCGGGTGCGCTGGAGGTGTGCGCTGGCGCCACTACCTTTGACTATGTGAGCCAGGCACACGCCGTTGGCGCTGCGGGTGTCACCGTGATCGATACGCGACACACTGCTGCGTGTCAGCAACATTCCATCGCCGGGGCCCACTGCCTGGCTCCAGGCGACCTGCTTGGACCGCATGGGCGCCTGCCGAGCTTTCGCCAACTAAACTGGGTACTGGGCACAGCAGGTCTGCCGGGAACGGGTACCGTTGTGGTCGTGGGAAATGACCCCACGCGACGCGACTTCGTTGCCGGGTTACTTTTTTTATGTGGTCAGTCAAACGTGCAGATAATGACGCAGCCGATGGCGGCATTGCTCAAGGACACCGCCCTCAATACCGGACCGGGACGGGCACGCGCGATGCTCAGCCAACCCCTGTTCCAGGCGCAAGCACGCGCCAATCTAGTGGTATTTCGCCATGAATTGCGCTATGCCCTGGCAGGGGCTCACCCACCGATGCTGCTCGATGGTCGCAGCGATGCGCAATATTGGGGGGTTCAAATACGTGCCGTGCGCGGTGGACATATTCCCGGTGCGCAACTGTTTGCGATGCACACGGCACGCCTGAGAGTGCACGCCGTGACAGCAACGGGCCACCAGGAGGTCATTGTCTACGCGCAGGACCCCTTCTTCGGGATCGCCTACTTTACCCGCTTACGTGCTGGGTTGGGGATGGCGGTGCGGGTATACCCGGGCGGATGGCGACAATGGGCAGCGCATACCCGCCTCCCTGTGGACGCACAGACCTATCCGCCATTCCCGCCACCGGCGATGCCAACGCCCGCAACACAGCACACAGTGCTGGCACCCGCCCTGTGGGGGGTACTGGCCACCCTGCTGACGCTGCTGCTCATAGCCGCCATGCTGTTCATGCTCAAGACGATGAATAAGGAGATAAAGCAGTGAATTTTCTGTTTGTGGTCACCACACCCGATGCACTACGCATCCTGGAGCCCATGGCACGAGCTTGCCGTCGCCAGGGGGCGCGATGGGCGTGTTTTTTTACCAACGATGGCGTGCGGGTGCTGGAGCACAAGGAACTCCGCACGCTCCTCCCGGATTCGACCCAATCGGTAGCCTGTGAGTATTCATGGAAAAAATTCATGGGTCCGCAGGCATGTCCGGTTGAACTTGGCAGTCAAACCGATTGCAGCCGCATGATGGGCGAGGCCGACAGAATCGTCAGCCTGTAGATAACAGCAACAGAAAACACAGCGACAACCACACATGAAGATAAAAAATATTGTTTTATTGGGACGCCGCAACCATGCCGAGGCAATGCGGGTGGCCGCGGGCCTCACCATTTTCGGCCATCAGGTGCAATTGGTATTTATGGACCACGAGGTCGAGGACAACGCAGAGAACCAGGCGCAGGTGGAGTTACTGGAATTGTCCGGTATATCCCCGGTAACGACGGTGGCGGACACTGATCTGCCACTACTCGACAGCGGACAGCTCGCAGAACTGCTCACCGAGGCCGACACGGTACTGAACGTCTGAACCAATACCGACCAACCAGGGGGGAGGAAAATACGTGTATGAACATGGCCATTCTTGTAACCGGGCTTTTTCCTGACAGTGCCACTGTGCTGGATGCACTGAATTATCAGGATCCGATGCACTATGTATACAGATACGATCTCACCGAGAAGCCGTTGACGGACGCCGAGTGGGATCAACTCATTGATGAGTTACGGGCCTCGGATCGCATTTACTCGGTCTGATAATGCCCGGTGTCCTACAAGCACCACCTATGATGAACCACAGAGGAGACGTACCATGAAAACGACAATGATAGTGGGAATAGCTGCAACACTGTTCGCGAGTAGCGTATACGCGGCCGGGGCTGCATCACCGCTGGTAAGCGCCAAGTGGGTGGCAGAAAACGCCTGCAAGCCGGGGGTACGGGTGATTGATGTTCGCAGCCCGGTGGGCGGAGGTGGCAACGTGTATACCTACCTGAGCGGGCATGTCCCCTGCGCGGTGTACAGCAACTATCTAAAGGCGGGCTGGCGGGTAAAGGCGCACGGCGTCGTTGGCATGCTGTCGCCCGTACCGAAACTGGAGAAACTGATCAGTAACCTCGGTATCGGCAACAGCGATCATGTGGTGATCTACTCGGCGGGCAACAATGCGCTGGATGCGGGTAGCGCCACCCGTGTGTTCTGGACTTTCAAGGTACTGGGTGACAACAACGTGTCCATCATGAACGGCGGCTACCTTGCCTACGCAAAACAAAAGCTACCCATCAAACGTGGCAAATACACCCGCACGCCGGTTCAATTCGCCGCCCACTTCCAGCCACAATACCTGGCAACGGAAAAAGAGGTGAAAAAGGCACTGCACGAGCGTGGCGTCACGCTGGTGGACAATCGGCCCAGCACCATGTATCTGGGCGTCGTGAAAGCCGGTATGGACAAACGCGCCGGCACGCTGCCAGGGGCCAAAAATGTACCGCAGGGGTGGATCACGGTCAATGCCGGGGGTACCTTCCGTTCACCAGCACAGCTGCGCAAACTGTATCAGGCAGCAGGAGTACCCGTCATGGGAAAGCAGATCACCTTCTGCAACACGGGGCATTGGGCGTCGCTGGGTTGGTTCGCCAGTTCCCAGCTGCTCGGCAACAAGGACGTCAAACTCTACGACGGGTCCATGGCGCAATGGTCGCGCAACCCCAAACTGCCCATGGTGACCAAGATCAAACTATAGGGCAATCGGGCTTCACAGGCGCCCGGGGAATTCCCCGGGTTTTAGCGGGAACCACAACGACCGGTCCCGGCGTGCCAACGCCGGTGACCGGCCTGCTGAGTGTGGGATTACGCAGGCGCACATTCTCGGCCATGCTGGTGGTACTGGCCGGTGATGTGCGCCAACTTTCCACCCCCGATCTGGACCCGCGCCGACGCGATGGCATCCGCGGGCATATCACCGCAGCCCTGGGCGTGCTCCCACTGGTAGCGCGGCGTTATCTGCAGTCCGACCCGGCAGTGAATGCACGCGTGCGCCTGCGTATGGGTGCGCTACGCACTGCGTTTGCGACGAACAATCTGCCCCAATTGGGCGCAGAGATAAAGGTGCTGGTGCAAGATTTCCCGCTACAGACACGGGGACTCATTGCGCAGGACATCTCCCCCGACGAGATGGCGTATGCCCGGCGCCTGTACCAGTCCACCTGCATGGGTTGCCACCGCTTCCCTGACATCGGCGCTGCTCGCCCGGCACCAGACCTGTTTGCCTGGGCACGGCATATGCCGCCCGTGGAGTTTCTCGCCCGCATGATCGATGGCGTTCATGGTACGGCCTACACGAGCTTCAACAATCCCCTTTCCGATGCACAAATCGCCGCACTCTACCGCTACTTTCGCGACACTCCACACCCCAGACCAAAGCGCTAACTCACGGCAGATCCTTCTGATCCTCGATGAGGGTCTTGATGCTTTCGCCAAAGGTCCTTAAACGCCGGTTGCTGGCGGTAAATTCACGCAAACCGATGAAAAACACCAGAACGCCAAATCCCATCAGGGCAAAACCGCTGATCTCGAAAAACCGGTGATCGATCAGTTTAACGAAGGCGATACCCAGGGCAATGAGCGCTATCGCGGTCCGCCCATAGGCAAGAAAGGTCCGCCGATTGGCCAGCACGGTACGGTCCAGCGCCAGCCAGTCTCTCAAGATCATCTCGTTACTATTGAATTGCTTGTAGGGATCGTTAGCCACAGCCTCACCTTGTTCTCGTTGCATTGTCAATACGATACGACGCCATAGGCCTGGCGGGATGCCAGGCGCGTCGCTCCGGGCACGGAAATCCGGGGCGGGCTGTGCGGAGGAGAAAACCGCATAGTCACCCCTCGACGCCCAACACCCCGGACACCACCGCCCATTATACCACGCGCACGCCCCTTTCATCTTGCCGACACGCGTCGCCTCCGGTATGGTGTGCACCAACCTAGGGTGCTCCGGCGGTGTCCCACCGCCGGAGTGAAACGGGAAGCCGGTGCGGCCATCCAGTATGGCTCATTCCGGCGCTGCCCCCGCAACGGTAGGCGAGTCCAAGGTGTATCACACCGCCACTGCGCTCAGGCGTGGGAAGGCGATACACCCGGGCATCGAGAGTGTGCCACAGCCTCGATGTCCGGCTCGCGAGCCCGGAGACCGGCCACAGGCCATCAATGACTGTATGCGGCGGAGGGCTGCAGCAGCGGATACTGCCTGCCCGCGCATGCGCTTCCCTGCCCTATCTCCCCTTCGCCTGACCCCACAGCGTACTCAGCACACGGGTGTGTGTGTGAGCAAAAGAGGAGAACTGCACCGTGAAGACCCTACGCCTGACCCTGGCCGTCCTGGCCTGCGCCACCGCCCTGCCTCAGTGGAGCCTGGCCGCCACCCAACCACTCACCACCCTTTCCCCCATCGTGGTTACCGCCAGCCGCGTGCCCCAGAGCGCCGATGCCAGCCTGTCCTCGGTCACCGTGATTACCCGCAAGGACATCCGGGACAGTGGCGCCCTGAACGTGCTGGAACTGCTCCAGGGTCGGGCAGGCATCGAGCTCACCAGCAACGGCGGCTATGGCAAGCACACTTCGCTGTTCATGCGCGGCACCGGCTCCGACGCCGTGCTGGTCCTGATCGACGGCGTGCGCGCCGGATCGGTGAGCTCCGGCGGGTTCAGCTGGGAATTCCTGCCCCTATCCCAGATCCAGCGCATCGAGATCGTGCGCGGTCCGCACTCGGTCCAGTACGGTGCCGATGCCGTGGGCGGGGTGATCCAAATATTCACCACGCGCAGGCGCGCACACACCACCGTGAACGTCAACGTCGGCGCGGGCACCTACACCACCCGCAAGGTGGGGGCAGGCCTCTCGGGCGGCGACGCCACGAGCTGGTACAGCGTGCGCGCTGAGCACCTGGCCACCCACGGTTTCGATGTCTACAAACTGGCCGATCCGGACAGCGACGGCTACGACAACACCAGCCTCAGCGCCAGTGCCGGTCACCGCTTCGCCCATGGAGTGGAATGGCAGGCCGAGGCCCTGCAGGCCACGGGCAACACCCAGTATGATCGTATCCCTTACCTTAATTATCCCCTTTCTGGTCCGAACCAGGACAACTACAAGCAGCAGGTGCTGTCCACCCGGATGAACTTCCACCCGCTCGCTGCGTGGAAGCTCACCCTGCTCGCTGGGCGCAGCCTGGACAATCGCAACAGCCTGCTCCCGAACGGCAGTCTGGACTACCGCTACGATTCCACCCGCAAGACCTATTCCTGGCAAAACGACTTCTCCCTGGGCGACAACCAGATCCTGACCGCCGGTGTGGACCGCTATCAGGACAGTCTCAACAGCACGACCACGTACACCCACACTCGACGCACCACCCGCGGCCTGTTCGCCCAGTACATCGCCCACTACGACAGGCAGTCGGTGCAGGTGGGTGTACGGCGGTCACGCGATGACCAGTTTGGCACCCATAACACCGGCAGTGTGGCCTGGGCCTACCGCTTCGACGATGCCGTGCGGCTGCGCCTGTCCCAGGGTAGCGCCTTTCGCGCACCGACCTTCAACGATCTGTACTACCCCTATGGCTATGGCAATCCGAACCTGAAACCAGAGAACTCACGCACCGATGAGATTGGTCTCAGCGGACTGCACCACGGGCTGAACTGGCAGCTCAATGCCTACCGCACGCGCATCGACAATCTGATTGTGTCAGCCCCCCCCACCTACGTCCCCTACAACGTCGGTAAGGCACAGATCGACGGTCTTGAGGTCATCGTGTCTGGCAAATTCGCCGGACTGACCCATCAGCTATCACTGACTCTGCTCAATCCCAGAGATGCAAACTCGGGTAAGCTGCTGCCACGCCGGTCGAAACAGAGCTTGCGCTGGACCCTCTCCCGTCGCCTTGGCAGGACCATGCTGGGTGCCACACTGATTGCCCAGAGTTGGCGCTATGACGATGCTGCCAACACTCAGCGCGTCGCCGGCTATGGCACCATCAATCTGCGTGCGCAATACCGCCTCGCTCGGGGTTACACCGTCTTTGGCCGCCTCGGCAATATCTTTAACAAGAGCTACGAGACGGTGAAGAACTACAATACCGCCGGGAGGACGCTGTTTGTCGGCATCCGTTATCAGGGACGCTGATCCACATTGCGACTGGTGCAGCCGATCCCCCGACATCGCGTCGGGGGATGCGCGTGCAGGCCGGTTCAGGGTGCATCGGCCCAGGCGGCTGACCCTGTTCCTGCTCCTCTCCCTGGCCGTCCATGCGCTGTTGCTGTTGATCTTGCCCCAGCGCAGTCTGTCACTACCCAGGCTGGCACCTCGGCCCGGCGGCCTGCCGGCGCTGAGCGCACGACTGATGCCGATAGACAGACCGCCTGCCCCGAGGCCACGCCGTGCCGCCTCCGTTCAGACCGGCGCTGCGCCCGCAACGCATCCCCCCCTGGCACTCCGAGCGCATCCGGCGACGCGGGTTCGGGCCGTCCCCGCCAGGCGCCACCCGGTACTGGCACAAAAAAGGCAGGCCGTGGCCCTGCGGGTCGCCGTTGCGTTAATGGCACCAGACCAGGCAAAAGCGAAACGGGCCACCCCAGCCCGTGCGCTTAGCCGACACCCTGCGCTCGCGCGAACCGACAATGGCGGTCCGCGCACACCGGGCGCAACACCGGCGAAAGGGGCACGCAACGCAGACACTGCCACGCACACCGAGCGGGCCAGCGCGCCTGCTCTCCCGTCCCGCCGCCCTCCCCAACCTGATGGCGCTGCGGTACGCGCAGTGATCGCCCGCGCCCTGCATGCCCGCTTCAGCTACCCCTACCTCGCCCGGCGCAACGGCTGGCAGGGTGAGGTAGATCTGGGCCTGCGCGTCGAAGGGAACGGGCGCATCGCCCACATCCGCATCATCAAGAGTTCGGGCTTTGGTATCCTCGATCGTGCCGCCCTGGCCAACGCAGGGCATATCCAATCCCTGTCGGGGCTTGTACACTTGCTCTATGGACACGCCATTGATCTGGTACTACCCGTACAGTATCGGCTCTCTGAGAGCTAGAAGCGTGTCACCGAGAGTCCCCCCTCCCTGCGCGAGAGAGCAGAGTGAGAAGAGCACCGAAGGTCCCCCCTCCCTGCGCGAGAGAGCAGAGTGAGAAGAGCACCGAAGGTCCCCCCTCCCTGCGCGAGAGGGCAGAGAGAGAGGCGCATCGAAGGTCCCCCTCTCCCTGTGGGAGAGGGCAGGGTGAGGGAATAAATAACAGTGGAATGTCGCCAATCACCCGCGACTAATCACCACTCATTGCCGTTGATATTCCAAGGACACAGACCACCCCATGGGCCACCGACTCTCGAAAATCTACACCCGCACCGGCGATGGCGGTGATACCGGCCTGGGTGATGGCCGGCGTGTCGACAAGGACACTCTGCGTGTTGAAGCCTACGGCACCGTGGATGAACTCAACAGCCTCATCGGCATGGTCCTCGCTCATGACCTGCCTGCGCACCCGCGTGAGACCCTCATCGACGTGCAACACGATCTGTTCGTCCTGGGTGGCGATCTGTGCATCCCTGGCCGCGAAACCCTCCGCGCCCATGACATCCTGCGACTGGAACACGTCCTGGATACCTTCAACGCCGATCTGGCGCCACTCAAGGAATTTATCCTGCCTGCGGGCGGTCTGGCCACCGCCACCTGCCACCTGGCCCGGGCCGTGTGTCGCCGCGCCGAGCGCCGCGTGGTCAGCCTGCATCGCACCGAGCCGGTCGGCGCACAGGCCATCCCCTACCTCAACCGCCTCTCCGATCTGTTGTTCGTCCTGGCCCGGGTCATTATCCGCCATGAGGCGGGCACCGAGGTGTGCTGGCAACCGGAAAGAGCGGGACTACGGGGGAAGCACTGAGTGCGGGGGACTAAAAAGAGACAACCATCAAAGGGAGTCCTCAGTCCTACTCTTTATGATCCCAGATGATTAGCGCAGGCTGGCGACATAATTGGCGAGCGTGCGGATCTGGTCCGGGCTCAACTTTTTCACGAGCGCGCTCATCATCGGATTGCTGCGTTGGGCATCAAACAACAACGCGTTGCCTGCATCTGATTTGGGTGCCGCAAACAACTTCAACGTATTGATGACATAGGCCACTTTCTGGCCGATCAGTCGTGGAAACGTATTTTTGCCCTCGCCATGCACACCGTGGCACTGGACGCATTGCGCCTGATAGAGCGGTTTTCCGGCACGGGCCAGTTGCGGATCATATAAATGATCGGCAGGCGTTGAGGGTCTCCCTGACATCGCTGAATAATACAGTGCGACGTTAATCCAGTCAGCTTTCGATAATTGACTGACCAGCGGTTGCATCACCTCGCTCTTGCGGGCACCACTGGAAAAATCAGCGAATTGGCGCAACAGATACGCGGGGTGCTGCGCCGCCAGATCGGGGATGTAGGAGCGGTTGCTGATGCCATCCACGCCATGGCAAAATCCGCATAGAACAGTCCGACTCTTGCCCCTTTGTATCGCGGCTGCGAGGCGCACCTTATCCTGGCGGATTGCCACGAGCCTTGAGTTCAATGCACTCAGCTCGCTGGCAAAGGCCATACCGGGGAGCAGACTGGCGACAAGAAGAATGAGGATAAACTTCATGGGCTGCCTATAATTAATCACTTATCTACTTATCTACTTATCTACTTATCTACTTATGAATACGCGCAGACTACTCCAGGGCAGCCGCGCGGGTCAATTTTTGATCTTGTCTACTTATACTATATTGGCGTTGGTGGCCGGTCGTGCGGCTCGGCCTGTACTACACGTTCTAAACTCAAAAGCCAGGACTCAGGACCCGAGGTTGAGGGCCAGCCATTCGGCCCTCAACCTTTTGATTTTCCGTCCCCAGCCCTCGCGATTAACTCCTCCGGGTGTTGATTCTGTCAAAAAACCGGGCCCGATAGAGCAGACGCGGGCGCTGAGGATCATCTTCAAAGACGGCGCGGTCGTGGAGTACGTTGTTGCTGACCAGCCCCATGCCGGGCTGCAAGAGCCCCTGGAGCACGCCCGCCTGCAGGAGCGCGCGCAGGCGTTCAGCCGCCGCGCGGATCAGTGGGTCGTCTTTCCAGATGGCGTTATGGCGGCGTGCCGTATAGCGCATGTGCAGCGCGCCAGTCACGGGGTCGACGCTAAAGACCGGCCCGGCGCGTTGCGGGCGCACGGCACCGCCCGCCTCGATGCCGGGCGGGATGGTGAGCGCATCCGGCGCCATCAGGGCGCGGATGTAGTCCGGATTTTTGCGCCGTAGCCGCAGATAGGCGATCTCATGGTCGAGCAGCTGGTTTTCGCCACCGCCCGCAGCCGACTCGACGCAGTGCAGCAGCAACGTGTGGATCTGCCGATCGGCGCCATTGTAGTAGCCGTCGGTGTGCCACTGGATGGCCCGATCGGTATACGGGATGTAGCCGGTACGTGCGCCCTGCGCGGCCACGGTGAGGCTGCTCAGTCCGTCCTCGTCCGAGAGCCAGTTGTGATCCAGGCGCGTCACGCCGAACTGGCGACCCAGGGCAAGCGGGATAGCGCGGTCCGCATCGACCGGCCCGGCATAGATCACCATGTTTGCGCGTTGCAGCCGGTCCAGCATGGCCGCGTGTTCGACCGGGCGCAGGTGGCGCGGGTCCCGGACCTCGACCACCAGATCCCCGAGATCGGCAGGATAGCCGGCAAGCCGGGCATCGCTCCAGCGGTTGAATGACGCATCATCGCCGAGATCAAACGCTGAGGCAGCGCTATCGCGCATCGGTGTTGCAAAACCCATGGCCTACTCCTGCACAGTGTCGATGGAGCGCGCAGTCTAGCCGCTGCATCACCACCGCCACTTGAGCCAGATCAATCCCCGCCCCGATACCGCCCAGGATGCGTACATTGCGCCACGTACAACCGCGCCGCCCGCGCCCCGCAGGGCACCCCTCGGCGACCTTTTCAGCCAACAGGCGAAGCGTGCGGCGTATAAACAAAGTGGGACCTGTCATGACACGTCTGGGCACAAGGACAGTCACGAAAAAAGATAATAAAGGGCGCGTCCATAATTTATTGCAACGAAAAACGCCCCGTCATTGACGGGGCGTACAGTCAAGCCGAGCGACTTACTTACAAGAGGGAAGGTATTTGGCTACATTGATCGCACCACCAGACGCTGGGGCAGACGCCGCGCATTGCCATTTGACGCTGCCTGCCACGCCTGTACCCGCTGTTATTATTTTACCTGCGGAATCCGTCAATATTGGTGTGAGAGTAATTGATCCACCAGAAAGCGCCGCATTGGTCGTAGTATTATATTGCACTGTGATGACACCTGCTGCGACACCCGTTACCGTCGCATATTTCCCGGTTACTGTCGCACCAGCCTTGCCCAAAATTGCAGAACTATTTGCGGCAGTAAAGTTGCCCATTCTCGAGTAATACTCAGCCACTGCAGTTTGCGCACCGGAGGAGATATTCACGGCGGAGGCGGCTTCGGTCTTGATGATATAGCCCTGATACATGGGAATGGCAATGGCGGCGAGGATACCGATGATGGCCACCACGATCATCAACTCGATGAGGGTGAAACCTTGCTGTAATTGTCTTTTCATGATCGTTGTCCTTTGAGTGAGAATGCATCATGTAGTTATAAACAAGGCCAGAAAACAGCCTAGTCAGAGCGGTTGTGCGTGTGAGCACCAGCGCTCGGCCGGTCGGCACACCCTGTCGCTCGATTGACCCCTGTCGGGCACACACTGGATATCGCACCCGATGAAACATAAAGCAAAAATAATGCCAGGTCCAGAATTCCCGCCCTCGTAGGGTGACCCGTCTCACTCATCGCAAACAAAATATTTATATTCATGGCGTTATACATCATTTATCAATATAAAGGTTCAAAGAGATGCGCGGCTGTACAAACGCCTCTCGCGCCATTCGTACCTTGAGGGGCATCGCTCACTGACAAAAAATGTCACTTATTGACAATTCATGCACACGGCTACCCTGTCATTCAGTCAAGTCCAAACGGTGGTTCTGAAAGGGTGATGACCGGGACACCCCTTGCTCTTTGCTCTATGAGAAGGTGCGGATGAAGACATAGGGAAACACTCTTAATCACAACCACTGTGCGGAGACCCTGGATGGCGTCGTAGCGTGTAAGCTCCCCGACCCTGTAGACTCGTGCATAGACCATTCATCCGCTTTTTCATGCACTTCGTCCGATTATTGCGGGGCATGCCTTTACTTTTGTTCCCCACTTCGCTAAACAACACACCATGACAAGAGAAATGCCAAGCCGGGGCGTCACTTTGATCGAACTGCTGGTCGTGCTCGCGCTCATCAGCATTTTTGCGGTCTTCGCCGTCCCCACCTATCGCAACCTCATCACCCGCAACCGTATGGCGACCGAGATGAACGCCTTCGTCGGCCACCTGCAATTGGCGCGCAGCGAGGCGATCAAGCGCGGAACATTCGTGACGATGTGCCCTTCTACCAACGGCACTGCCTGCCTTGTCACCACCAAGAACTGGACCTCGGGCTGGATCGTGTTCACCGATCCGAACAATAACGATACCGTCGGTACATTGCTGCGCGTACACACCGCGTTACAGGGCAACGATACCCTCGGCTCCAACGTTGCTGGCGCGATCACCTTCAACCGCAACGGTTTTTCGACCAACGGCCAGACGATCGCGCTGGGCAATAGCGCTACGCCGTTCGCGAATCCGCCGTGCGCGGTCATCTCGTTCGTGGGGCGGGTGCGTACCGGCACACTCCTGAATGGAAGTTGTCAATGATGGCCCAGCGCAACAGACAACACGGTTTCAGCCTCATCGAGGCAATGGTCGCCTTGCTGATCATCGCAGTCGGCCTGCTCGGCATCGCCAGCATGCAGGCAATGAGCATCAGCAACACGTCCACCTCGCGTGTGCGTGCGCTGGCCGCGATCGAGGCATCGAACATGGCCGCATATATGGGTGCCAACGCCACCTACTGGCGCACCGTGGCGCTGCCCTTCAGCATCACGGTGACACCGCCAGGAAGCACCCCGGCGACGGATTGCGCGAGCGCCCTGTGCACCCCCCCGGAGATGGCCGCATACGATCTTAAACAATGGGCGGGAGCCGATCAGCTGGGCCTGCTACCGGGTGGTGTAGGCACGATCAGCAACAACACAACACAATCTGGCGTTTTCACGGTCTCCGTTGGCTGGCTGCAAAAACGCATGGCGACCAGCGCCGGCGGTCAGACTACGGCTCCGGTGATGACTTACTATCGAATCGTGGTGCAACCATGAGCCGGCTCTTCGCACGCCCAAACCACACCGGCCTCGGCCTCGTCGAGTTGATGATCGCACTGGTGCTGAGTCTGTTTTTACTGGCAGGCCTGCTTACCGTTTTCCTGAGTACCCGACGCAGCTACAGCGATCAACAAGCGCTCTCGGCCTTGCAAGAAAACCAGATGTTGGCGGCGTCCGTGCTGGCCAATACGGTGCGCTCAGCGGGGTATTTTCTGTACAGTCTCACGACAACGACCTCACGCCTGATTGCCTTTCCGGCGAGCGGCACCACCTGGGCGGCAGGACAAGTCATTTCGGGCACGGGTGGCACAGCAGGACCGGATACTCTGTCAATTCGCTTGCTCCCCTCTTCGCCCGCGCTCAACTGTCTCGGCCAGAGTGGTGCCCTGGTGCAGATCAACACCCTGAGCATCCTTACCGCAACGCCCCCCCAATCACTGGCCTGTACCGCGACGGATGCCAGCATGGCACAAACACACGCACTGGTATCGCCGCTGGGTACGACGGGGCGCAACGCCAATGGTAGTGGCATAGAAAATATGCAGGTGCTGATCGGTGTGGTGCCGAGCGGTGGCACTGCAGTGCAGCACTATTATGCACCCGACAACATGAGCACCGCCGACTGGCTGAACGCACGCAGTGTCGTCGTCACACTGACCTTTTACAATCCCCTGTTCGACGCGGCCCAGACCCCAACGACAGCCACCACCGACGCCCAGGGGCAACCACGCCACCTTAAAATGACCCGCGTCATCCGTATGGAGAATCTGGGGCAATGAACATGCATCGAATCGGAGCGCTGGTGCCGCCAGACCCTGAGCGTGGTTTCGCGCTCATCACCGCGCTGCTCATACTCGTCATCCTCACACTGCTGGGCGTCAGCATGCTGAGCGGGGTGGGCCTGCAAGATAAAATGTCGAGCAATATGCGGGAGAAGGCACGGGCCTTCCAGGCCGCGCAAAGTACTTTGCGATTTACCGAACGATGGTTGGCTCAACAATACCACGCAACGGCTGGAACACCCTGCATCGGTGGTTCATCACCCTTGGTGCTGACCAGTGTGCCGCGAGTTTGCTCCGATGCCCTACCCTCTCCCGATATGGTCCCCTGGACCAGTAGCGGACAGTCCATCGGCATTACCTATAACATCCCCCAGCCAGGAAGCACGAGCGGAACCATCAATGTATCGACCACCGGGGGTGCGGATAGCTATTACGCACTCCCGCGTTTCTATATCCAGAATATCGGGCCAGCCATCGGCAAGCAGGGCATCATGTTTCGTATCACCACATTGGGCTGGGGCGGTAACGAGACGGCTGTCGCCGTGATCCAGAGCATTTATATGGTCAACACATCCGTGCAGGATCTGAGCAACTGATTCATACTGATCGAGGACCTCATCATGCAAAGCCTACGTCCATCCATTCTGCATTCTGCGCTGTGCAGTGTGCTAAGCTCCGTTGCCCTGATTGCTAGCCTTCATGTCATCCCTGCCAGGGCCGCAGTGCCCAACTACCTGCAACTTGCCCAGACGCCGGCAGTCACTGCTTTAAATAGCATCGCCCCCAATATTATTTTTATGCTGGATGATTCCGGGTCGATGCAGTGGGAGTTTCTGGGCAATCGGGTGACAGGGTTTGTTGTTGGATTTCCGCATGGCTCCCCGTTAGTTTACGGTGGTGTCTTTCGGTACTCAGATCAGGGTCCCGATTTCAGTGCCAAAAACGAGTACGCGGCAAACTACCGTAACAGTTTTACCAACCCCAATTATTACGACCCGGCCGTTACCTATACACCCTGGGCTTGCGCGGCACCATATCCAGAAAGTAAAAGTAACCCACCGCCTAGCACACCCGTCGGTGCCTGTCAGTGGAATACCAAGGCCAAACAGTGGCAGTGGCCGGATGCCAAGCCGGGCAAGGCTTACCAGAACCCGGAAGATACAACCAAAGGCTTTCGTTCAATCAAGGTCTGGAACGACAGTGACAATCCCAACAGCAAGACCACAAATAACGGTTTCGCTGGAAACAATAGCGGCTATGCCCATGGTGGTCCTACCTACTGGCGCACATCGAGTGCATGGGTCATAGGAAACCGCCCGTTCTGGCCAGCCACGTATTTCAATTATTTTGGTCCACGCCCGGGTATCAACAGCGACTGGCACTCGCTATCGAATTTTACCCGGATACAAATCTGCCCGGCTTCTTCAACCACCAATAGTAACGGCAAGAAAAGTACAACACACTGCACACCACCTGTGAAGGTGCCGACCACGCCCCTGCCTTATCACACTTATGTCAATACCGCAGGCAACTATGTTTACATCCAGGGCGATAGCTCACAAGTGCTTCGCAGCCCAGGCGCAGAATTAAAAAATTTCGCCAACTGGTACCAATACTATCGTTCGCATATCCTGCTGGCGCGTGCCGGCATCTCGCAGGCCTTCATGGGGCTGCCCGAAGGGTTCCGGGTAGATTTCAGTCTGCTAACCAACATAGCGAACGGCAATGCACCCCAATACGCCGTAACCGATAATTTCGGGACTTCGGAGCGCGCAACATTCTTGTCCGATCTGTTCAAGACACCGGGTGCCGCATGGGGAGGAACCCCTTCACGCGATGCCCTTGTCGGCATAGGCAACTGGCTCAGTCAGAGTCCTAGCAAGGATGCACCCTGGGGAACCAGTCCGGCAGAGCGCAATGCCAACAATGGTGCGAACTCTCTGAGTTGCCGACCAAACTATCTGGTCTTTGTGACGGATGGTAGTTGGAATGGGAACGATCCGAATGTCGGCAATGCCGATAATAAAACGGGCCCGTCGGTCACCGGACCCAAGGGGGCTAGCTATCAGTACTCACCCGCTCACCCCTATCAAGATAGCCATTCCGATACCTTTGCCGATGTCGCCTTCAAGTACTGGGAAAACGACCTCCAGTCCACACTCACCAACGATGTGCCCACCAGCGCTGAGGATCCCGCGTTCTGGCAACATCTGGTAACCTTTGATGTAGGGCTTGGAGTAACCCCCTCACTGATCACGTCCTATCAAAGCAAACACCCTGGAACGAGTACCACAGCGGCCCAGGCTGCGGTCTACGCCCTCCTGCAGGCCGGGACTACTGCATGGCCCAATCCTACTAACAAGGGCCATAAGATCGACGACCTCTGGCATGGCGGTGTGGATGGACACGGTAGCTTTTTGAGCGCATCCAATCCAACCGTATTTGTCAAATCGCTGCAAAGTACGCTGTTCAGCATCCTCAATCGCACCCAGTCATCGGGTTCGGCGGCAGTCAATACCCAGCAGGCCAGTGAGGTCAAGACCAGCACCCAGGCGTACTTCTCGCTGTTTCATCCACAAAACTGGTGGGGGCAGATCACCGCCTATTCCTTCACTCATGATGCTCAGGGGTATCTGCAAATTGCCAACACCGCCAACTGGGATGGCTCCTGTGTGCTGACCGGTGGGAGCTGTCCGGCCTTGGGGTCACCAGTGAAGACTATTGCAGTGCAGTCACCATCATCACGCACAATCCTCAGTTGGAATGATACGAAGGACCTGGGGATTCCCTTTTCCTGGGCGGCACTCACAGCTGCCCAGCAGGCCGATCTGGGTAATTCGAGCACTGGTCCGACCCTGCTCAATTATATTCGTGGCGTACGCAGCCAGGAGCAGTCACAACCCGGTGGTACCCTGCGCACTCGTACCAGCGTGCTAGGTGACATCGTTGATTCGAGTCCGACCTGGGTAGGTCCGCCCAGCGCGTCCTACACCAATTCCTGGTTGGATGCACTGTATCCCGCAGGTAGCGAACCTGAGAATTTAGGAGGGGCACAAACGTACAGCGCCTTTAAGCAGGCCGAAGCAACGCGCAACAATATCGTGTATGTCGGCAGCAACGATGGTATGTTGCATGCCTTCCAAGCCGGTTCATACAGCAGCACCGGTAGCTATATTCAGGCCACCAATAACGGCAAGGAAGTACTTGCTTTTGTGCCCTCCGTCGTTCTCAGCAACCTGAAGAACTACGCTGATCCGAATTACAACCATCAGTATTTTGTCGATGCCACACCCGGCACTGGCGACCTATTCTACAAGGGTGCCTGGCATACTTGGCTGGTCGGCGGTATGGGCGCCGGAGGATCGGCCATCTATGCCCTTAACATCACCCACCCCAGCCAGTTTAGTCAGACCAATGCTTCCAGTCTGGTAGTAAAGGAGATTACCCCAACCTCATTGAGCTGTATCAACAAATCCGCTTGTGGTGCGGACCTCGGAAGCACCTTTGGCACACCTATCATCCGCCGGTTTCATAACGGCGACTGGGGCGTGGTATTTGGCAACGGCTACAATTCGACCAGGGGTACAGCCGCCATTTACATCGCCCTGATCGATCCGAATACGGGGGGCTGGAACACCTATCAGCTCTCTACCGGCGACGGCCCGACCAATGATCCCACCGGAGCCAACCGCCCTAACGGAATCGCCTATGTCACCTCCGCTGATCTTGATGGCGATCATATCAGCGACTATCTTTATGCGGGGGATCTGTTCGGCAATGTCTGGCGGTTTGACGTGACCAGCAGCAATCCAGCCGATTGGCATGTCTCGAAATACGGCACCGCCACCGCGACCCCGCTGTACACGGCGGTCAACGCCGCCGGTACATCCCAACCTATTACCACCCGAGTTCTAGCCATGTCACTTCCTGCCCAAGGTGGTGCCAAGTCGCGAGTCCTGATCAGCTTTGGTACCGGTTCGAAGATCCAGATATCCGATCAAACGCCCAACACGACCGCGAGTGGCGTGCAGACCATGTATGGCATCTGGGATTGGGACATGGACAAGTGGGATACTGGCACAACAACGGCAAGTGGAATAACGATTCCCGCGTCGTACCATCAGTATGCCTATCTTAGCGGGTCGCCAACGGTCGATCGAAACACACTGCAAATGCAGTCGATTATCGGTTCATTCATTGCAAATGGTAGCACCTACACCGGAACCGGTACGGGCTACCGTACCCTCACCAGCAACACGGTTTGCTGGAAGGGATCGGCAACCTGCTCCGGTGGCAGTTCAGCCAATCAGCAGCAGGGTTGGTACCTCGATCTTACCGATAGTCCAACTCCATCTACATACACGGGTGAAAGCGTAGTTTACAACCCGGTACTTGCACTGGGGGTAATCCAGGTGAACACTCGCATCCTGCCAAAGAACGTTGGACTGACCTGCACTGCCTCAGCGATAACTGGCTGGACTATGGCATTCAATCCACAGACCGGCGGGGCTATGAAACAGTCCTTCTTTGGTGACGTTAACCACAAGTTTGTTGCGGTCGGCGGGGGAATCGTCGGAGGTATCTCCACAGGAGCGACAGGTAGCCCGACCGTATTAGCGGATGGAACGAGGTACTACGACATCAGTCAGAGCACAAGTGCCTCCCCCACACCGCCACTATTCATTAACCGACCTGTTGGCGGCCAGGGTGGTCGCGTAACCTGGATTGAATTGCGTTAATATCTTCGCAAGGAGTAAAACTCATGCACTTCTACCTACATGTAAAGAAGGTGTTCTGTGATGACGTCAGTGAATGATTGTGCAGACGGAGGCAATAGAAGAGCCAGCGCTGGCTTCACCCTGATCGAACTATTGATCGTGGTAGCCATCATCGGCATTCTTGCGGCCTTTGCCTATCCGATGTACACCAATTACGTGCGCGAGGCACACCGCACGGCGGCCAAGACAGCACTCCTGGGGATCGCAGCACGCGAGGAACGCTATCACTCGACAAACAATGTGTATGCCACCAGCCTGAAGCAGCTAGGTTATGCGACCGCAATAGTGAGCGCCCCGGCCGGCGGCACATCGTATTATAACGTGAGTCTGGTTGCCACAACGACATCCACCGCCTATGCCGTACAGGCGATACCCACCGGCCCGCAGGTACAGGATACGGCCTGCGGCACTTTCACACTCAGCTCGCTCGGGCAAAAGACCACCACTGGCGGTGGCAGTGATTGCTGGTAATTGCGCCCGCTCTGCATAACGGCGCGGGCGGTATTGTTTGCATAATGCACCCCGTCCAGTGGCGTTTATCGACAAGGGACTCACGTCCTTCGCTACCCGGTTCAGTACCGTGCCGAGCGTATTCATAACACTGTGACAGCAGCAGTAGTAATAGTAATTATTATTATATTACAATAAGTTATAAACTACTCCCACAGATACGCTTACATTCCTCCCCTAAATCATCTTATACTTGACTTGAACCTCGCGTTCGTCTCAAGTAGTGCTCTAAAATAAACGAGACTATGCACTATAGGGACAAACCGCCGCTGATGACTACAAGAGTCAATATTATTGACCGGGTTCACATTGGATCAAGCGCTTATAGGGGAACATAGGAGTTATGGCGACACCGAACATACAGGTACCACTCAGTGGGCTTGCCCGGCGACTGGTGCATGATGGGCTGCTCGACGAGGCCAAGGTGCACCAGGCCAACGCCGCCTCACTCAAACAAAAACTCCCCTTAGTTAGCTACCTGGTCCAGAACAGGCTGCTCAAGGGCCGGGACATCGCCTTTTCGGCCGCCCTCGAGTTTGGTGTCCCGCTACTCGATATTACCGCGCTGGACCTGGAACTCGACGTCGTCAAACTGGTGGCGGAAAAGCTCATCCGCAAACACCGTGCACTGCCGCTGCACAAACGCGGCAATCGCCTGTTCATTGCCGTTTCCGACCCGACCAATCTGCAAGGTCTGGACGAGATCAAGTTCCACGTTGGCATGAGTACCGAGGCCATTCTGGTCGAGGACGACAAGCTCGCGCGCGCGATCGACAAGGCCATGGAGGATACCGACACCTCCATGGCCGAGTTGAACGACGCCGACCTGGATGATGTCGATTTCTCCGGTGAAGAGGACCAGGCGGCGCGCGGCGTGGTTGCTGAGTCCGAGGTTGACGATGCGCCCGTGGTGCGTTTCATCAACAAGGTGTTGCTCGATGCCATCAACCGCGGGGCATCGGATGTCCATTTCGAACCTTATGAAAAGACCTACCGGGTCCGCACCCGTCTCGATGGCATACTGGCGGAGGTCGCCTCGCCACCGGTGGCACTGGGTCCCAAACTCACCGCCCGTCTCAAGGTCATGTCACGGCTGAATATCGCCGAACGGCGCATCCCCCAGGACGGGCGCATCAAGCTCAGATTGTCCAAGAACCGCGCCATTGATTTTCGTGTCAACACCTGCCCGACCCTCTATGGCGAGAAGGTGGTCCTGCGTATCCTCGACCCGAGCAACGTACGAATCGGTGTCGAGGCGCTCGGCTACGAGGAGGAACAACAAAAGCTGTTCCTTGAGGCCATCCACAAACCCTATGGCATGGTACTGGTCACCGGCCCGACCGGGAGCGGCAAGACGGTTTCTCTGTATACCGCAGTGAATATCCTCAACCAGACCGGCGTCAATATTTCTACCGCCGAGGACCCCGTTGAAGTCAATATGCCCGGTGTCAATCAAGTCAATGTCAACCCGCACGTCGGTCTCAGCTTCGGCAGCGCGCTGCGCGCCTTCCTGCGCCAGGACCCGGACATCATCCTGGTCGGTGAGATTCGTGACCTGGAAACCGCCGAGATCGCCGTCAAGGCCGCCCAGACCGGTCACATGGTATTGTCCACCCTGCACACCAATGATGCGCCGCAAACCCTCACCCGTCTGGCGAATATGGGGGTGGCCCCGTACAACATCGCCTCGGCAGTACATCTCATCATCGCCCAGCGCCTGGCGCGACGGCTTTGCAACCACTGCAAGCAGCCCATCGATGTACCCCGCGATGCCCTGTTGAAAGAGGGTTTCAGCGAACAGGATATTGCAGAAAAGTTCACCGTCTACGGCCCGGGGGGGTGTGATCAATGCAATAGCGGCTACAAGGGCCGGGTCGGCATCTATCAGGTGATGCCGATCTCCGAGGCGATGGGGCTGCTCATCATGGAGGGCGGCAACGCCCTGCAACTTGCGAAACAGGCCAAGCGTGAAGGCGTCGCGGATCTGCGCACCTCCGGTCTGCGCAAGGTCAAGAGCGGGCTCATCAGCCTCGATGAAATCAACCGTGTAACCAAAGACTGAACACTATGGCGACAAAAACACTCAAACAAAGTACCTTCATCTGGGAAGGCAAGGATAAACGTGGAGAAAAGGTGCAGGGCGAGAGTCCCGGGCAGACGGTTGGCTTCGTCAAGGCAAACCTGCGCCGCCAGGGGATAAACCCGACCAAGGTAAAGAAAAAAGCCACACCGCTGTTCGGCAGTGGCGGCGGGAAACCCGTCACGGCAAAAGACATTGCCATCTTCAGCCGTCAGTTGGCCGTCATGATGTCTGCCGGCGTGCCGATAGTACAGGCCTTCGACATCATCGGTCGCGGCCACGAAAACAAGCGGATGCGCGAGATGCTCCTGTCCATCAAGGCGGATATCGAAGGTGGCAACACCTTGTCCGGTTCGCTGGCTAAATACCCGTTGCACTTCGATACCCTGTATTGCAGCCTGGTCAGCGCGGGTGAACACGCCGGTATCCTGGATACGCTGCTGGGTGAGATTGCCGCCTATAAAGAAAAAACAGAGGCCATCAAGGGCAAGATAAAAAAGGCACTCTTTTACCCCACTGCGGTGATCGTGGTGGCGTTTATCGTTATCGCCATTTTGATGATCTTTGTCGTCCCTCAGTTCGCCCAGCTTTTTGCTGGATTTGGTGCCAACCTGCCTGCACCCACTCTGATTGTAGTCGCCATCTCCAATTTCTTCGTTGCCTGGTGGTGGGTCATTTTTGGTGCCATAGGCGGCAGTATATACTTACTGATCTATTTCAAGAAACGCTCAAAGGCCTTCCAGCACTTTCTGGATCGTACAATGCTGAAAATACCTGTCATTGGCACCATATTGCGCAAGGCGGCGCTTGCCCGTTTTTCCCGCACGCTCTCTACCATGTTTGCGGCAGGGGTGCCCCTGGTCGATGCCATGGAGTCCGTCGCCGGAGCCGTCGGAAATATTGTCTACAGCAACACCATTTTGAAAATGCGCGATGAGGTCACGACGGGCACACAACTCAATGTCGCCATGCGCCAGGCCAGGCTCTACCCCAACATGGTGGTCCAGATGACTGCAATCGGTGAGGAGGCCGGTTCCCTGGACAACATGCTCGCCAAGGTCGCAGATTTTTACGAAGAAGAGGTCGACAATGCTGTCGATAGCTTGAGCAGTCTGATGGAACCGATGATCATGGCGTTTCTTGGCGTCGTCATCGGTGGACTCGTGATCGCCATGTACATGCCCATTTTCGAGATGGGCAAAGTGGTCAGTCAATAGTGACGCTACCTCGGGCCCCGCGCTGTCCTGACGGGCGGCGGAGGGTGAGTCCTTTCCTGCATCGCAAGAAAGGACCGCTACTGTGATTGCGCTGAGCGCACACTTCGACGCGGTAGTGGTCATCGCGGTTTTATTGGGACTCATCGTCGGCAGCTTTCTCAATGTCGTCATCTATCGCCTGCCAATCATGCTCAATCGGCAGTGGCGGGCACAGTGCGAGGAATACCTCGCACAGGAGGCAGATTCGACTCCCTGCGCCATCCACACGGCGCAGGCCCTGCCCGCCTTCAACCTGTCCACCCCCCGCTCACGCTGTCCGCACTGCAACAAACCGATCAGCGCACTCGAAAACATCCCCCTCCTGAGCTATCTGTTCCTGCGTGGTCACTGCCGGGGCTGTGGTGCACCGATCTCGGCATGTTACCCCTTGGTCGAGGCCTTCACCGCCCTGCTCTCGGGCATCGTCGTCTGGCAACTGGGACCAGGCTGGCCGGCGGTGGCAGGCTTGGTGCTGACCTGGGTGCTGATCGCCCTGGCATTTATTGATGCCGACCACCAGATCCTGCCCGATGATATGACCTTGCCGCTGATCTGGGCCGGCCTGGCGCTCAACATCAACGGCCTGTATACCGATCTCACCTCCGCGCTCATCGGTGCCATCGCTGGCTATCTGAGCCTGTGGCTGGTCTACCATGTCTTCCGCCTGCTCACCGGCAAGGAGGGCATGGGTTATGGCGATTTCAAACTGTTGGCCGCCCTGGGGGCATGGCTGGGCTGGCAGGCCCTGCCGATTATTATCCTCCTCTCCTCTCTCGTCGGCGCCGTGTTCGGTATTGTGCTGATCCTGTTCCACCGCCATGGCCGTGGCACCCCGATACCCTTTGGTCCGTATCTTGCCAGTGCCGGCTGGCTCGCCCTGCTCTGGGGACATACCATCAGTCAGGCCTATCTGCACTGGGCGGGAGTGTGACCCCTAAAACACGGTTGTACCCATCACTGATCACTTCCTGCTTTACTCCCCCCGATGTCCCCGCTACCCTTCGCTCATGCTGATTATCGGACTCACGGGGGGTATTGGCAGCGGAAAATCCACTGTCGCGACTCTATTCGCACAACGAGGTGTGCCCGTTGTCGATACCGACCAGCTGGCCCGTGATCTGGTGGAACCGGGCCAGCCCGCACTGGGTAACATTGTGGCCATCTTCGGGCAGGAGTTCATTGATGCGCGCGGGCGACTCGACCGGGCCCGGCTGCGCGAACACGTGTTCACCGATACCCGCGCACGCCGCCAACTGGAAGCCATACTGCACCCCCGCATCCGGGTAGCCGTCATGGACTGGCTGCACACTCAGGACGCCCCTTATGTCATCATAGAGGTTCCGCTCCTGCTGGAGGGCAATCTGACTGACCTCGCGGATCGCATTTTACTGGTGGACGCGGCACAGGCCGATCAGCGCGAGCGCACCCGCGCCCGCGATGGCCTCACCCGGACGCAGTTCGATGCCATCCTGTGCAGTCAGGCCAGCCGGGATGAACGCCTGGCTGCCGCAGACGACATCATCGACAATCAGGGCCCGGTATCGGCCCTCATCGCCCAGATTGCCGGACTGCACCGGCACTACACGGCCCTAGCAGGGCAAAACCGCTAACCCGGCAGTGTTGTGCCCTGCACACCGGATTTGCCAAGCGCGGCGAACTTGCAGACAATGGCACAGGTCATGGACAGTCACTCCCTTTCAGCCCGACACTTGCCGTGAGCAAACCTATCCTCTACGAACAACCCCTGAATGAGCGCATCCGGACCTTTCTGCGCCTGGAGTTCCTGTTTCGCCAGGCCGCACACCGTTTGCGTGGGGCCTCCGTCTGGGACAGCCGCACCACGCTTGCCAATCTGATGGACATTCTGTCGGTACTCACCCGCACAGATATGAAGACCGAGCTGCTCAAGGAACTGGAACGCCACCAGTCGGGACTCGCGCGCCTGCGCGAAATGGAGGGTGTCGATCAGACCCGCCTGGAGAGTATCCTGGGCGAACTCACTGTACACCAGCAACGGCTGCACACCAGCAAGGTCGCCCTGGGTCATCCACTGCGCAACAATGAATTCCTCACGACTATCCGCCAGCGCAGCAACGTCGCTGGTGGCACCAGCGATGTCGATCTGCCCGGGTATCATCTCTGGCTGCAAAACGATGCCCCGTCTCGCATCGAGCAACTGAGCACCTGGTACGCCAGTCTCGATGAAGTCCGCCTCCCCGTCGAGCTGCTGCTCGGCCTGGTGCGCGAGAGCAGTCGAGTACACAAACAACACGCGGTAGGCGGATTTTACCAACAACCTCTGGACAGCGGTGCCAGCTATCAGCTAATCCGGGTGGCATTACCCGCCGGTACCCCCTATTTCGCCGAAATCAGCGGCGGGCGCCATCGTTTCAGTGTCCGCTTCCTGCAGGCCCTGGATAATGCCCGCCCCCGCCAGATTGGCGAGGACGTGGATTTTCAACTCACCTGCTGCGCCTTATGAGTCCTATCGTAAAATGCCCGACCTGTGGCAAGGCGGTGGCCTGGACGACACACTCACGCTGGCGCCCGTTTTGCAGTGAACGCTGCCGACTTATCGATCTGGGTGCCTGGGCCGATGGGACACACCGCATCATCGGCGAGCGGGAAATGCGCGATGACGGGACTGACATACCCGACCCGAACTGCCCTGATGATGAGTGCTGAGCACTGCCCCTAGCCGACGGTGCTCTCCTCCCCCCACAAGGCGCGAATCGCCGCGATACCCTGGGCACCGTGCCCCCAGGCCGTATCGAGTTCTGCGGGTCCGACGCCGCCCAGGGCATAGACAGGAATCGTGGCCGGGGCGATCAGCGCATGGAATCCCGTCCATCCCAGCGTCGCCACACCCGGATGACTGCCTGTCGGCAAGACGGGACCCGCCACCACGAAATCACAGCCGATGTGCATCGCGTGCCGTAACTCGCCCGGAGTATGCACGGACGCAGCCACCCACTGCCCCTCTGGCAAGGGACGTGCATGACAGGCCAGCAGACGGGTGCTGGACAGGTGCACCCCGTCGGCCTCTAACGCCACCGCCTGGGCTGGTGTGGTATTGAGCAGCAAACGCGCGCCAAACGCATGGCATCGTACGCGCGCCTCGATGGCCAGCGCGGCGAAGTCTTCAGCGCACAAGCTGCTGGCACGCAACTGCACCAGACACACACCCGCCGCCAGTGCGCGATCGAGCCGGCGCAGCCCCTCTGCGGTATCAGCAAATGCACCGGTGATGAGATAGCGATCGGGTAGACGGGCAGCGCTGACGATGGCACGGTTGGCCGCTGGAAAGTGGAACTGCGCCAGCGCCGCGGGTGCCACCCAGCGCACCGGTTGCGCCTCCCGCCCCTGTGCCACACCCGCGTAGTCGGTCACGCGCCACACATCGAGCAGGACCGATGTGTGCACATAATCATGCACGAGGCGAATCAACGGCCGCGCTGCACGCAGGGCCACACCCAGTTCCTCGCCCAGCTCACGGCGCAGAGCCCGGTAGGCATCTTCACCCGGTTCGACCTTGCCACCCGGAAACTCCCACAACCCCCCTTGGTGCACCTGTGCGGGACGCCGGGCGATGAGCACCTGTCCCGTCGCATCCGTCATCACCGCGACGGCCACATGCACACGGCCCGGCCGATGGCTGACTGTGCGTTCGGGACGTGTCGGTGGCTCAGGTGCGGTAGTCCGCATTGATACGCACATAATCGTAGGAGAAATCACAGGTCCAGATCCGCGTGCAGGCCTGGCCTCGGGCCAGCTCGATGCGCACGGTGATGGCCTCACGCGCCATGATCGCCTGCCCCTGTGCCTCGGTATAATCGGCCGCTCGCGCGCCACCACGCACGATGCAGGCCTCATCGAGGAAAATCTGCACCGCCTCCAGCTCAAGTTGTACTACGCCGGCACGGCCCACCGCCGCCAGTATGCGCCCCCAGTTCGGGTCTGCGGCAAAAAAGGCGGTCTTGACCAGCGGTGAATGTGCCACGGTATAGGCCACCTGGGCACATTCAGCCTCATCATGCCCACCGTTCACTTCGACGATGATCAGCTTGGTCGCCCCCTCGCCATCACGCACTATGGCCTGCGCCAGGTGCTCGCAGACCGCAATCACGGCTGCACTCAAGGTACGGTAGCCAGGACTGTCGGCCACAGTGATTTCGGCATGGAGACTGCGTCGCGTCGCCACCAGCAGGCAGGCATCATTGGTCGAGGTATCACCATCGACGCTAATGCGGTTAAACGAGCGCGCCACCGCCTCGGCCAGGCAGCGCTGTAGCAAGGTCTGACTGATACAGGCATCGGTGGCGATGTAGGCCAGCATGGTGGCCATGTCCGGGCGAATCATTCCCGCGCCCTTCGCCATGCCGGTCACGGTCACGCGCTGACCATCGATATCAATCACCCGGGAGATGCCCTTGGGGCGAGTGTCCGTGGTCATGATACCCCAGGCCGCCTCTTCCCAGCCGTCCTCGGACAGCGCGGCCCAGGCTACAGGCAGGCCAGCGAGGATCTTTTCAACCGGTAGGGCTTCACCGATCACCCCGGTGGAAAACGGCAGCACCGCCTGCACAGCAACGCCAGCAATCTCCGCCACGCACTGACAGCAACGCTGCGCATCGTCGATCCCGGCCGCCCCGGTACCGGCGTTAGCATTACCGGTATTGATGACAAGACAACGCGGTGTGCTGTGGGCGAGATGACGACGTGCAAGGATGACCGGTGCTGCACAAAAGGCATTGCGGGTAAACACCGCTGCAACCCGAGTGCCCTCAATCAGGTCCATGATCACCAGGTCACGGTGTGCGGGTTTCCTGATACCCGCGCGCGCGCTACCCAGACGCACGCCGGGTACGGACAGCAGAACGGGCAAGGGATCATGACCAACAGGCATGGGCTGACTCAGAATAAGGCCGTGACTGGAAACCGCATGCGGCCTGTGGCTAGGTCAGCTTGCCGTGGCATTGTTTGTACTTCTTGCCGGACCCGCAGGGACACGGCTCGTTGCGCCCGACCTTGCGCCCTTCGCGTACAAACGGCGTATGCTGCTCCCCGCCCTCGTCCTCCTCACCAGGTCCAGACAAGGCGCTGGCCTCGGCATGCTGGAATTGCATCGCAGCGGGCCGGTTGCGCCGTTGCGACTCCATGGCCTCAACATCATCCTCGCTACGCACCTGAATCTTGGTGAGAATGCCGATTACCTCGTGTTTTATGCGATCGAGCATGTCCGAGAACAAGGCGAAAGATTCGATCTTGTATTCCTGCTTGGGGTCCACCTGTGCATAACCGCGCAAATGAATGCCCTGGCGCAGATAATCCATGGCGGCCAGGTGGTCCTTCCACTGGGTATCCAGAACCTGCAGCATCACCTGCTTCTCAACATGGCGCATGACCTCGGCGCCGACCAGTTCCTCCTTCTCGGCATAGGCCGTATCGACGGCCTGCATGATGCGCTCGCGCAGGGTTTCCTCGTGCAACGTCTCATCGTGCTCCAGCCAGTGACGGATGCCGAGTCTGAGGCCGAACTCGCCGTCCAGCGTTTCTTCCAACCCGGGTACATCCCACTGTTCCTCCATACTCTGCGGTGGAATGCAGGTCCCGATGGTGGCCGTGATCACATCGCCGCGGATGGCTTGAATCGTCCCGGAGGCATCCTCTGCGGCCATGAGTTCGTTGCGCTGCTCGTAGATGACCTTGCGCTGGTCGTTGGCGACATCATCATATTCGAGTAGCTGCTTGCGAATATCGAAATTATGACCTTCCACCTTGCGCTGGGCATTCTCGATGGCCTTGCTGACCCAGGGGTGTTCAATGGCCTCACCTGACTTCATGCCCAGCTTCTGCATGAGCGTGGCGACCCGCTCGGAGGCGAAGACACGCATCAGGTTGTCTTCCAGCGACAGGTAAAAGCGGCTGGAACCCGGATCGCCTTGACGCCCGGAACGCCCGCGCAACTGGTTGTCGATACGCCGTGACTCGTGACGCTCGGTACCGATGATGTGCAGGCCACCCACTGCCAACACCTGATCGTGGCGTTTTTTCCACTCGCTGCGTATGCGTTGCGCCGTCACCTCATCGACGTCGCCCAGGGCTGCCAACTCGCTTTCCAGCGAACCGCCGAGCACGATATCGGTACCGCGACCGGCCATGTTGGTGGCAATGGTCACGGCGCCCGGGCGCCCGGCCTGGGCGATGATCTCGGCCTCGCGTTCGTGTTGCTTGGCGTTGAGCACCTCGAACTTGAGCTGGTCTTTTTTGAGCACACTGGCCAGGTACTCGGAGACCTCAATCGAGGCGGTACCGACCAGCACCGGCTGACCCCGGGAATAGCAATCCTTGATATCCTCGACCACCGCATCGAACTTTTCACGCTGGGTAAGATAAACCTGATCGCCGCGTTCATCACGGATCATCGGTTTGTGGGTAGGAATGACCAGGACCTCCAGACTGTAAATTTGCTGAAATTCGTAGGCCTCGGTGTCCGCCGTCCCGGTCATGCCCGAAAGTTTGTCGTACATACGGAAATAATTCTGGAAGGTAATCGAGGCCAGAGTTTGATTCTCCTGCTGAATCGCCACTCCCTCCTTGGCCTCCACGGCCTGGTGCAGACCATCGGACCAGCGCCGACCCTGCATGGTGCGGCCGGTAAATTCATCGACGATCACCACCTGACCCTCCTGCACGATGTAGTCCACATCAAACTGAAACAGGGCGTGGGCACGCAGACCCGCGTTGATGTGGTGCATCAAGCCGATATGGGTGGCATCGTAGAGACTTGCGCCCTCGGCCAGCAGGCCGATCTTGGCCAACAAATCCTCGATATGTTGATGACCCTCTTCGGTGAGATAGACCTGTTTTGCCTTTTCATCGACGCTGTAGTCACCCGGACCCTCTTCTTCTTCCTGCTTGACCAGCGCGGGAATAAGGGCATCGATCTTGGCATACAGATCGGAGCTGTCATCAGCGGGACCCGAGATAATGAGCGGGGTACGCGCCTCGTCGATGAGGATCGAATCCACCTCATCGACAATCGCGAATCCCAGAGAACGCTGCACCTTGTCATCGCTACTGAAGGCCATGTTGTCGCGCAGATAATCAAAACCGAACTCGTTGTTGGTCCCGTAAGTGATATCTGCGGCATAGGCCGCCTTCTTGTCCTCGAAAGACATATTCGCCACGATCACGCCGGTGCTCAGCCCGAGAAAACCGTACAGACTGCTCATCCACTGCGCATCGCGCTGCGCCAGATAATCATTGACGGTGATGACATGGACGCCTGTTCCCGCCAGCGCGTTCAAATAGGCCGCCAGCGTCGCGACCAGAGTCTTGCCTTCACCCGTGCGCATTTCTGCAATTTTGCCCTGGTGCAGCACCATGCCGCCAATGAGCTGAACATCATAGTGGCGCATACCCATGACGCGCTTGCCCGCCTCGCGCACCGCCGCAAAGGCCTCAGGCAGAATATCATCGAGGCTGGCGCCCTGGGTCAGACGTTCGCGGAAATCCAGCGTTTTCTGCTTAAGCGCCTCCTCGGACAACGCGCCCATAGCGTCTTCGAACGCGTTGATCTGCGCGACCACCTTGGCCATGCGTTTGACCACTCGCTCGTTGCGACTGCCAAACATCTTGCTGAACATCTTCGTAACCATATCGTGCCTGTCCTTACTTGCCTTCGCTGGCGCTCGCCATGACCCTCGGGTCCGGCCTGCACCCACGCATCACCCGACCCATGAAGCGTACTATTCTACCTCAGCCCCGCAACATTTTCTCCCCCGTCACGGTCCTGTTCCACTACGCATGGCCCTGCCGACACCCGTCCAGTCGCGCCCGCACGGGGGAGTCCGAACGCGGCCCCCCCGCGGCATGCGCAGTAGCGCTGGCGTTCCCAAGCGGCATAGATGGCAAACAGATGGGTCTATCAGGCCCCCCATCCCCCGTATGGCTCTGGATTTTCCCGGATTTTCTTGGTAGCAAAGACGCGACATACGGCAGTACATCTGTGACGAAAAAAAGAAGGTATGCAGGGCAGAGAAGGGAGACGAGGCGGGGGAAAAGAAGAAGGTCAATTGTTCGCGGCTTCAACGTACCTGATGGGGTTCACCGCCCGACCCCGGTAGCGTACTTCAAAATGCACATGTGGACCCGTCGAGCGCCCCGTGCTGCCCATCTTGGCAATGATCTGGCCCTTCTTCACCAGTTCTCCCACCTTGACCAGCAATTTCTCATTATGCCCATAGCGTGTGGCATAGCCGTTACCATGATTGATCTCGACCAGATTTCCGTAACCCGCCAGCTTACTGGCCCAGGTCACCACCCCTGCGGCCACCGCTCTGACATTGGTTCCCATTCTACTGGCAAAATCAATACCGGGATGGAACATCTGGCGCCCGGTGAAGGGGTCCGTGCGCATGCCATAGAGCGAGGATATCCAGCCGTTGCGGATAGGCCGTCCGGAGGGGGTCACCTCGGCCCGCACGTTACGGTTCATGAGCATACTTTCCAGCACATGGAGCTTCTGCGCACGATCACTAATCTGGGCGGAGAGTGCGTTGAGTGAGTGCAGAAAATCGGGCATGGTAATGGCATGGCCGAGGCTGCTGCCGGTGGGGCCACCCCGGCCGGGGGGATTCTCGAAATCAAACTCGCCCTTGCTAAGCTTGGCCATCGTGGTCAGACGCTCGCCCAGGGCATCGAGGCGAATGACATGGGCCTGTATCTGCCCCAGTTTCAATGCCAGGGCATTCATATTGTCCGTCGCAGACCGGGTCGCCACTTCGATTTTTTTGTGCTGCGCTTCCAACTCGGTGCGCAGTGCCAGGGTATAGGTTTGCGGATGCGCCCTCGCCCCACGCAAACCCAGTTGGTAACCGGCATACAGCAACACCGCCGGCATCAACACGATGGCCACCAGGAAAAAGCTCAGCAGCCGCGCCCGATTCAGGGTAATGCAACCCGAACTGCCGAATCGCCTGTTCAGTAGTATGATATTCATGTCGGTGTCAGATCCGCCGGAATATTTTTGTGAACCTACTGTTATTTCGTGCGTAAGCTATCAAACTTTAGCCCTTTACGGTCCGACCAGATGAAATCATCGATTCCACTGCACATGCTGCTATCCACCGCCTCCGGCGATCTGTCGGGTACGCTGCGCCGTGCCCGACAACTGCAACGAGCGGATCAGGCACTGCAACACCGGCTGGGCGCAGTACTCACCGGACACTGCCATGTGGCCAATATCCGCGGCACGACGCTGGTTCTACAGGTCGACTCCGCAACCTGGGGCGCACGGCTGCGCTACCAGATACCCAGCCTGCAACGCCAGTTGAAGGCCTCACGGGCCTTCAGCGCCATCCATGACATCGAGGTAACTGTTCGCCCGCGCGGCAGCGCAGACAGGCGCTCGGACCCGGATCGGGTACCGCGCCGGGCCAGACTGTCCTCCCAGGCCGCCGCGCTCATCGCCACGGTGGCCAATACAACCGCAGATCCCGCGCTGCAGGCGGCGCTGCGCCGTCTGGCCTCACGCAGCAGGGACAACTGACACCCCCGTTGCTAATCGGGACTCAACCCACCTGTACGGGTTGCATGTAGGAGATTGGCGCCTTTTCCGGATCATCAAAGGTCACCAGTTCCCAGGCGCCTGCCTCTGCCAGCAAGGCACACAACAGACGGTTGTTCAGTGCATGGCCGGACTTGTAACCACTAAATGCACCGATCAGGCTGCGACCCAGCAGATACAGATCACCAATGGCGTCGAGGATCTTGTGTTTAACGAACTCGTCTTCATAGCGCAGCCCGTCATCGTTGAGAATACGATAGTCATCCACCACGATGGCGTTGTCCAAACTGCCTCCGAGGGCGAGATTATTGGCGCGCAGCGATTCGAGTTCGTTCATGAACCCAAAGGTACGCGCGCGGCTGACTTCCTTGACAAAGGAGGTCGTGGAGAAGTCCACCTCCGCTGTCTGGCTCCGACCCTTGAACACGGGGTGATCAAAGTCGATACTGAATGATACCTTGAAACCATCGAAAGGGTCGAAACGTGCCCATTTGTCGCCATCTTCTACGATCACCGCACGATTAATGCGAATAAAATGCTTTGGTGCAGCCTGGTCCTCAATGCCCGCGGACTGGATGAGAAACACAAACGGTCCCGCACTGCCATCCATGATGGGCACTTCCGGCGCACTCAGATCGATGTAGGCATTGTCGATTCCCAGACCGGCGAAGGCCGACAGCAGGTGTTCGACAGTGGAGATACGCACCTTTCCCTTTACCAGGGTCGAAGACAGCGTGGTATCGCCCACATTCTCTGCGGTGGCCGGGATCTCGACGGGCGGAGAAAGATCGATACGCCGAAAAACGATACCGGTATCAGGCGCGGCGGGGCGCAGAGTCAAATATACTTTTTCACCTGTGTGCAGGCCGACACCCGTCGCCCTGATCACGTTTTTTAATGTGCGTTGTTTGATCACCTAATATTTTCCCTGAAAATAGAGATCCAGATTGACCGTATTCTGGCTGGATAGAACCCACAGTCCAAACCTGCGGACGCGACACAACACCCGCTTACAGCGTAAAAACCTGAAGAATAGTACGCTAAATCACCACTTCCGGCAACTTGATACCTTATCGTCAAGTTTCACCGAAACCTGAGCGTCCGCCCACAGGTAGTATTGAAATGTGTGAACTGGCGCGTCCCCTTCAGACGGTTTCACGACACCTGCCACACTTCTCCTGCCTTGCGGGTCAGGCCCGATACCGCCCTCAGTCTGCCTGGCGACGCAGGAAGGCCGGAATATCGAGATAGTCCAGACTGCCTGTCTCGGTGTCCTTGGCATACCCCTTGTCAGCCGCCACCTTGTTGCGGATGACCGTTGGGCGCTCAAGTCGACCGTAATCGACATCCTCGATCGGCGTTGTGTCGACCACCAGTTTGACCGGTCGCTCCCCTACTGCCACCTGACCCAGACCGGTGGCCACCACCGTCACCCGTAGTTCACCCGTCATCTCGGGGTCGATCACCGTGCCCACAACCACGGTAGCGTTCTCCGAGGCGAAAGACTTGATAGTGTTGCCGACCTCCTCGAACTCACCGATGGACATGTCCATGCCGGCCGTGACATTGACCAGGATACCCCGTGCGCCAGCCAGATTTACGTCTTCGAGCAACGGACTGGCGATGGCCGCCTCAGCCGCTTCGCGAGCGCGCTCTTCACCGGCTGCCTTGCCGGAACCCATCATCGCCATGCCCATCTCGGACATCACGGTACGCACGTCGGCAAAGTCGACATTGATCAAGCCCGGGCGGGTGATCAATTCGGCAATGCCCTGCACAGCGCCGAGCAGCACGTCATTGGCCGCCTTGAAGGCATCCAGCAGACTCACGTTTTTGCCCAGCACGGTCAACAACTTCTCATTGGGAATGGTGATCAACGAATCCACGTAGCCCTTGAGTTCATCGACACCCTGCAGGGCCACATCCATGCGCTTGCGGCCCTCGAAGGGAAAGGGCTTGGTGATCACCGCCACGGTGAGTATGCCCATCTCCTTGGCTATCTGGGCCACAATGGGCGCACCACCGGTGCCCGTGCCCCCGCCCATACCCGCGGTGATGAACACCATGTCCGCTCCGTCCAGGATCTCCTCGATACGTTCGCGATCCTCCAGCGCGGCCTGACGGCCAATCTCGGGATTTGCGCCTGCGCCCAGCCCCTTGGTAATGGTGCTGCCCAGTTGCAGCACCGTACGGGCCGAGGCATGTTTCAGTGCCTGGGCATCGGTATTGGCCGCGATGAAGTCCACGCCTTCCAGATTCTGGGCGACCATGTGTTCCACCGCATTGTTGCCACCGCCGCCAACACCCACGACCTTAATGACAGCGTTCTGCGTACAGGCATCCATCAGTTCGAATGTCATATCAATCTCCTCGTTCGTCTGTCGTATCGTAAAATTGCATTGAATTCACCAGGACGCTCAGAAATTGCCCTGAAACCAGCTCTTCATGCGCCGCCACACCCCCTGCATACCACCACCCGATATCATCTCCGAAATTTGCACACCACCACGATTCTGGTGTCCGAACAGCAACAACCCCACACCGGTGGAATAAATCGGGTTACGCACCACATCCACCAGCCCCGCCACATACTGCGGCAGTCCCAACCGCACGGGCATATGGAATATCTCCTCGGCCAGATCCACCGCCCCCTCCATCTTCGAACTCCCGCCGGTCAGCACCACGCCGGCCGCACACAGGTCCTCGAAACCGCTACGCCGCAGCTCCGCCTGAATCAGCGTGAACAACTCTTCGTAGCGCGGTTCAACCACCTCGGCCAGGGTCTGGCGGGCCAGGCGACGGGCCGGGCGATCCCCCACGCTGGGTACCTCGATGGTCTCATCCGCACTGGCCAGTTGGGTCAACGCACAGGCGTACTTGAGCTTGATCTCCTCGGCGTACTGGGTCGGTGTGCGCAGTGCAACGGCAATATCGTTGGTGACCTGATCCCCAGCGATGGGGATCACGGCGGTGTGGCGAATCGCCCCGTCGGTAAACACCGCGATATCGGTCGTACCGCCACCTATGTCCACCAGGCACACACCCAGTTCCTTCTCGTCATCGGTCAATACCGCATAGCTGGAGGCGAGCTGTTCGAGGATGATGTCATCGACCTCCAGCCCACAACGGCGCACGCACTTGATAATGTTCTGCGCCGCACTCACCGCACCGGTGACCATGTGCACCTTGGCCTCCAGGCGCACCCCGGACATACCCACTGGCTCGCGGATACCCTCCTGGGCATCGATGATGAATTCCTGAGGCAAAATGTGGAGAATCTTCTGATCCGCCGGAATCGCCACCGCTCGGGCCGCATCGATGACCCGTTCCACATCGGCATGGGTTACCTCCTTGTCGCGGATGGCGACGATGCCGTGTGAGTTCAGGCTGCGGATATGACTGCCCGCAATGCCGGCACAGGCCGAGTGGATATGACAGCCGGCCATCAGTTCGGCCTCCTCCACTGCACGCTGGATGGACTGGACCGTTGACTCGATATTGACCACCACGCCCTTTTTGAGGCCGCGCGAGGGGTGCGAGCCGATGCCGATCACCTCGACCACATTGCCTGGCGCAATCTCGCCCACGATGGCTACCACCTTGGATGTGCCGATATCCAGACCGACGATCAGATTTTTTTCCGTTTTCTTCGACATTGCTCTCTTCTCCGACCCGCCTTGGCGGGTCATCACTTTACACACCGTGTGGACCGCATCCATGCACGTAAACCCGTGTACCCGCTCAGCCCTGTCCTGTTGTCGTCCCGGGCTTCCACAGCACGGCAAAACCATTGGTGTAGCGCAGGTCCACCCGCACGATATCCTGTTGTCGGCTGACCAGCACCCGCGGCCAGACTTCCACGAAACGGTGCAGCCTCACCAAGCTATCCGCACGTCCAAGTACCAGTTCCATACCGTTATCCAGTTGCACCGACCAGGCACGCCGTGCGTTCTGCATCAGACGTGCTACCTTCAACCCCAGTGGCCGGAGCATGGCCCGTACCTCACGGTAGCGCGCGCTCATCATCGCCTCGCTGCCCACCGGCCCGATCAGTTCTGGCAGCCCGGCGGGATCGCTACCCGCAGGCGGCTGGAACAGCTTGCCCTGCACATTGATCAGTCCCCCCGCACCCCAACGCGCGAGCGGGTGTTGTTCATTCACATCGATGGCCACGGTTGCAGGCCAGATCCGCCGTACCGAGGCAGACGCGACCCAGGGCATCTGTTTGATGCGCCGCTGCACGGCATCGACATTCACACCGAAAAATCCGCCGCGCAGCATACCCACCACCTGAGTACGCACCTGCTCAGCGCTCACGTGGTGAAAGCGGCCTTCCACCCGCACTGTGGTGATGGGCAGTGTCGCCGGAGTGAGCAGCGCCACCATGCCCCAGGTCAGCAGTGCCAATCCCGCCATCACCCCCGACCACATACCCAGGCGCCCGGCGATGAACCGCACATCCGGACCCCGACCACTGACGGTTTCACACAAATGGGCTTGCTGGCGTTTAGCCACCATGACCGGTCTCCCCCTGCGTCCACCGACCGTCGGGATCGGGCGCCCCGGCCTGCTCGCGGTGCGGCACCAACGTCTGGCACAGGATGCGCCAGACCAGGGCCTCAAAATCCAGTCCCGCCCCTCGCGCCGCCATCGGCACCAAGCTGTGGTCGGTCAGGCCCGGGACCGTATTCACCTCGATCAACCAGGGCGCGCCGATTGCATCGACCATCAGATCTACCCGTCCCCAGCCCTGCCCCCCCAGTGCTTCAAAGGCACGCAGGGCCAAGTCCTGCAGTCCCTGTTCGTCCTCGGCGGACAGGCCGCAGGGGCAGTGATAACGGGTATCGTTCGTCTCGTACTTCGCCGCATAGTCATAAAAGGCATGTGGCGTCTCCAGGCGAATCAGCGGTAAGGCCGCCTCACCCAGGATGCCAACGGTATACTCCGTCCCCGCGATCCAGCGTTCGGCCAGCACACTCGGGTCATAACCAACCGCTGCGGTATAGGCCGCTGGCAGCACCGACGCGGTGTCGACCTTGGCCATGCCGATACTGGAACCCTCGCAGGACGGCTTGACCATCAGCGGCAGACCCACCTGCGCGGCGATCTGCTGCGGATCAAAACCCGGGTGCAATACGGCAAACGCCGGGGTCGACAGCCCGAGGCCCTGCCAGAGCCACTTGGTTCGCAGCTTGTCCATCGACAGGGCCGAGGCCAGCACACCACTGCCGGTGTACGCAATACCGGCCAGGTCCAGCGCGCCCTGTACCACCCCATCCTCACCGCCGCGCCCATGCAGGGCGATAAAGACACGCTCGAAGCCACCGGCCTTGAGCGCGCTCACCACCCCCCGATCGGCATCGATACCCTGAACATCCACACCACATGCCTGCAAGGCGCCGAGCACCGCTGCACCGGATTTGAGCGAAACTGCACGCTCGGCCGACTCGCCACCCATGAGCACGGCCACTTTGCCGAAGTCTCGTGCCTGCACGGTGGCCATCATGCCGAAGCCCCCGTGCGCAGGGTGTCGCCAACAATGCGCACCTCACGCTGCAGGCGCACGCCATGGCGCACCTCGACCTCAGCGGCCACCTCGGCGATCAGGGCCTCGACCTCGGCGCTGGTGGCGGTGCCGGTGTTGATAATGAAATTGGCATGCTTGTCCGACACACAGGCCCCGCCCCGACACTGCCCCTTCAGACCACTGGCCTCGATAAGCCGTGCCGCGTGATCGCCGGGCGGATTACGAAACACCGAACCGGCACTGGCCCGCCGAGTGGGCTGGCTCGCACCACGCCGCGCCAGCAACGCCTTGATCCGTTCCTGCCCGGCCTGCATTTCGCCCGGTTGCAGATGCAACACCCCGGCCAGAAACCACTCACTCTCGGGACCCTGCACGCTGCGATAGGCCACCGCGAAATCGCGCGCCGGGCGCTCGCGAACTCGCCCGCAACGGTCTACGGTCTCGACCCGCTCGACACACTCCCAGGTCTCGCCGCCGAAGGCCCCGGCGTTCATCGCCAGAGCACCGCCCAGCGTACCGGGGATACCCGCGAGAAATTCCGCCCCGTGCAGACCACCCCGGGCACAGAACTTTGCCACCTTGGGACAGGCCACGCCGACCTCTACCCGCACCCGTTCGGCACCGACACGGCTCAGGGTGCTCAGCGCACCGCTGGTGCAGATGACTGTGCCGCGCAACCCACCGTCACGCACCAGAAGATTACTGCCCAGCCCCAACCAGAACAGCGGCTCATCGCCCGGAAGTTGCTCCAGGAAGGCCACGAGATCGACGCTGTCCGCCGGCACATAGAAGCGATCCGCCGGCCCCCCCAGGCGCCAAGAGGTATGGCGGGCCAGTGGCTCGTCGAGGCGCAACGTACCGCGCAGGGGTCTGTGCTCCTTTGGCGTTATCATGGTTTGTGCCGTACCCCCCCCGCAGGGTTCGGGCGACGCGGCCCCACCGGGGACGATCGCGGGCTCACACTCACCAGAGCGGTCCCGCCCTCCGGGTTCCTGGGCGGCGACGTCCAGGCCGACAGGCGGCTGTGCAATGATTCACCACACCCCATGTGCAGAGTCCGGTTCATACCTTTCATGCCTCCTCTCCCCTCGTCGCTGGTGGCCAACGTTGCGCCAGCTCCGCACTCGCGCCACCAATGCTGCCAGCCCCCAGGGTCAACAACACATCCCCGTCACGCAATACGCCCGTCAAGGTGGCGGGCAACTCCGCTACCGTAGAGACAAAAACCGGTTCGACCTGCCCACGCAGACGGATGGCCCGTGCCAGGCTACGGCCATCGGCACCGGCAATCGCTGCCTCACCCGCCGGATAGACATCCAGCAACACCAGCACATCCACCTCGCAGAGGACCTGGGTAAAGTCCTCGAACAGGTCCCGGGTGCGGGTGTAGCGGTGTGGCTGAAAGGCCACGACCAGGCGGCGTTGCGGCCAACCAGCCCGCAGGGCCTGCAAGGTGGCTGCCACCTCACGCGGGTGATGGCCATAATCATCGACCAGCATCACCCGGCCGGCGGGTGTGGCCAGTTCCCCGTAACACTGGAAGCGCCGGCCGATGCCCTGGAACTCCGCCAGGGCCCGTTGGATGGCGCCATCCTCCACGCCCAGTTCCCGGGCGATGGCGATGGCCGCCATGGCATTGAGCACGTTGTGCAGGCCGGGCATATTCAATGTCACCGGCAGGGTCTCGTGCTTGCCGGAACGCGATGTGTGGCGCACCACTTTGAAGTGGGTGCGTACCCCCTCCTGGGTGATATCAATCGCGCGCAGATCGGCGGCCTCACCCGTGCCATAACTGCGCACCGGTTTGGCAATCGACGCCAACAGCGCGCGCACCACCGGGTCATCGATGCACATCACCGCCAGCCCATAGAAAGGCAAGTGGTGGAGAAACTCACGAAAGGTCGCCTTGAGCCGTTCGAAGTCGCCGCCATAGGTCTCCATGTGATCGGCATCGATGTTGGTCACCACCGCCATCACCGGCTGCAAATGCAGGAAAGAGGCATCGCTCTCGTCCGCCTCGGCCACGAGATAGCGGCTGGCGCCGAGGCGTGCATGGGCCCCGGCGCTGTTCAGCCGCCCGCCGATGACAAAGGTCGGATCCAGTCCCCCCTCGGCCAGCACACTGGCGATCAGGCTGGTCGTGGTGGTCTTGCCATGGGTCCCCGCCACCGCAATGCCATAGCGGAAACGCATCAGCTCGGCAAGCATCTCGGCGCGCGGGATGACAGGGATGCGCACGGCGCGGGCGGCCAGCACCTCGGGATTATCGACCTTCACCGCACTGGAGATCACCACCACGTCGCTCCCGACAATATGCTCCGGGCCGTGCCCCAGGCTGATCTGTGCACCCAGTGCCGCCAGCCGGCGGGTCACCGCGTTCTCCTGCATGTCCGAACCGCTCACCTCATAGCCCAGATTGAGCGTGACCTCGGCGATACCGCCCATACCCACACCGCCGATGCCCACAAAATGGATCCGCCGCACCCGTCCCATGGCCGGTACGGCAGGATGCGGGTAAGCCGCGGCAGGGGAGCGAGGTATCTCAGGCACAGGCCACCTCCAGGCAGCGTTGTGCGACCTCACGGGTCGCTTCAGGATAGGCCAGACGGTGCGCAGCAATCGCCATCTGCGCCAGACGCGCCCGGCCCTGTTCACCTGCCAATTCGGTCAACAACCGTTGCAGCGCCGCCACGTCCAGATCACGCTGCGGGATCAGGAAGGCTGCACCCGCCTCGCTCAGATAACGGGCATTGGCGCTCTGGTGGTCATCCACTGCATAGGGGTAGGGCACCAGCAAGGCCGCTACACCGACCCCGGCCAGTTCGCTAACCGTCAATGCACCCGCACGGCAGACCACCAGATCGGCCCAGGCATAAGCCGCCGCCATATCGTCGATAAAGGGCTCCACCCGGGCGTCCAGGCCGGCACGGGTATACCCGGCACGGGCCTCCTCAAGCAGACGATTCCCCGCCTGATGCCAGACCTCGGGGCGCACTCCGTCGGGCAGAGTGGCCAGTGCCGCCGGCATCACCGTGTTGAGGGCACGGGCACCGAGGCTGCCACCCACCACCAGCACCCGCAGGCGCCCACTGCGGCATGTGTAACGGGTCTGCGGCGCCTCCAGGGCAGTAATGCCGGTGCGCAGCGGATTGCCGGTGATACATGCGTCCCGGCCCAACCGGGTAGCGGGGAAGGCCACCATCACCCGACAGGCCAGCGGCGCAAGCAGGCGGTTGGTCAACCCGGCAATGGCATTTTGTTCATGCACCAGCAGGGGACGGCGCAGCAGCCAGCTCATCACCCCGCCCGGCCCGGTGACGAATCCCCCCATGCCCAGCACAACAGCAGGTCGACGACGCGCCAGCACGCCGCCGGCCTGTACCAGCGCCAGGGTCAACCTGAAGGGGGCCAGCAACCAGCCCATCCAACCCTTGCCACGCAGGCCACCAATGCTGATGTAGTCGATCGGGAAGCCGGCACGGGGCACCAATCGTGACTCCAGGCCACGCCGTGTGCCCAGCCAGCTCACCTCGGCG
Organism: uncultured Chromatiales bacterium; assembly: GCA_964561765.1. Classification (GTDB taxonomy): domain Bacteria; phylum Pseudomonadota; class Gammaproteobacteria; order DATFLL01; family DATFLL01; genus CAZLQI01. The sequence goes on along the minus strand of CAZLQI010000001.1, from coordinate 398,126 downwards.
CCCTGCGTGCGCAACTGCTCGGCCACCGCCAGTGCGGGCATGACATGCCCACCGGTGCCCCCGGCCATAATCAGGATACGCACCCTCTGTCCGCCGTTCATCGCCGCCTCTCCGCACCGGCCTGTGCCCACGCCGTTCGGGCCTGCCCCTGATCGTCGGCTGCATTCTCCAGTCCCACCCGCAACAGCATGGCCACGGCCAGACACATCACCACGATACTGCTGCCACCGTAGCTCATCAGCGGCAGAGTCAGCCCCTTGGTCGGCAGTACCCCCATGTTGACACCAATATTGATAAAGGCCTGTAGCCCAATCCACAGGCCCAGCCCATAGGCGAGATAAGCGCCAAACAGACGGCCGCTACGCTCGGCACGGCGCCCGATGATCAGCGCCCGCCCAACCAGCACGCTGAACAGGCCGATGACAATCACCGCCCCGACCAGGCCGAGTTCCTCGGCCAGTACGGCGAACAAAAAATCGGTGTGTGCCTCGGGCAGGTAAAACAGCTTCAACACACTGGCACCCAGCCCTACGCCAAACCACTCGCCACGACCAAAGGCGATCAGGGCCTGGGTGAGCTGGAAACCGCTGCTGTAGGGGTTTGCCCAGGGGTTGAGGAAGGTGGTCAGACGTGCCATGCGGTACGGTGAGGAGACCGCCAACACCATCAGGACCGCCACCATGAAACCCAGCAGCAGCAGGAACTGCCACCAGCGCACCCCACCCAGCCACATCAGCCCGAGGGCGGTGGCCAGCATGACCACCGCCGCACCGAAATCCGGCTCCACGAGGAGCAGCAGGACCATGATCGACAACAGGACCATTGGGCGCAGAAAACCGCTCATCGCCGTGCGCACCTCGGCCGAGCGGCGCACCAGATAACCGGCCAGATAGACCACACTGAACAGTTTGGCCAGTTCCGAGACCTGCAGATTGATGGGTCCCAGCGCCATCCAACGCGTACTGCCATTGACGGACCGACCAATCCCTGGCACCAGTACCAGCGCCAACAGCAGGATGCTGAACAATATCAGCACCATGCCATAACGCTCCCAAAGCACAGTGGGTACCCGCAACATAATCAGTCCCGACACCATGCCGACAACAATGTACAGACTCTGTCGGTCGAAAAAGTAAAACGGTTGACCCCACTCGCGGCTGGCCATGGTGATCGAGGCCGAACACACCATGACCAGACCCAATCCGAGCAGCACCAGGGCGCTACCCAGCAACCAGGGATCGAGTCGGCGCAGCACGGCCACGGTCTCATCGCGCTGATGGCTGAACACGGACAGGGGGGCCGCAGACAGGGTCATGCGCACACCGCCCGCGCCGCCTCGGCAAAACACTCACCGCGATGTTCAAAGCCGCGGAACATATCAAAACTGGCACAGGCCGGTGACAGCAATACCGCATCACCGGACCGGGCAAGGTTCGCCGCAGCACTCACCGCCGCCGCCATATCGCTGGCATGGACCACCGGGACCACCGCATCCAGCGCTCGCTCGACAGACCCGGCATCCTCTCCCAGCACAACGACCGCACGGGCCTTCGCCGCCGCTGCCGCGCGCAACGGGGTAAAATCCTGTCCCTTACCCTGGCCACCGGCGATGAGCACCACCCGCGCCTCGCACAGGCCACGCAGCGCTGCCAGGGTGGCGCCGACATTGGTCGCCTTGGAATCGTTGTACCAGGTGACACCCGCACCCTGCGCCACCCATTGGCAGCGATGCGCCAGGCCCGGAAACTGACGCAAGGCCTCCAGCATGGCTGCCAGAGGCAGCCCGGCGGCTTCACCCAGAGCCAGGGCCGCCAGGGCGTTGGTCGCATTGTGCCGTCCCCGAATACGCAGGGCATCGAGTGGCAGCAGGGACTGCTCCCCCCGGCACAACCAGGGCCCAGTCTCGCCGGTATCGACATGAGCCGGGACGGCAATACCGTAGTCCTCCCCCGCTGGCGGTCCCAGGCTGAAGCGCACCACCGCTCCCGCCGCCGTATCCGCTAGGGCCATAACCCGGGGATCATCGGCATTGGCAACCCGCACCATGGCTCCGGCATAGATACGGGCCTTGGCCGCGGCATACTCATCCAAACCCGGATAGCGATCCAGGTGGTCTGCGCTGATATTGAGGACCACCGCTGCCACGCTCTGCAACGAGGTCGTCGTCTCGAGCTGGAAACTGGACAGCTCCAGGACATAGAGGTCCGGCGGCGCATCGCCCAGCAAGTCCAGGGCCGGCGTCCCGAGGTTGCCGCCGAGGCGTACTTCACGCCCGGCACAACGGGCCATCTCACCGACCAGGGTAGTCACCGTGCTCTTGCCATTGGAACCGGTGATGGCGATCACCGGTGCATCGGCATGCTCGGCAAACAATTCGATATCACCGATCACGGCCTTGCCCTGCGCCGCACTCCGGACCACGGCCTCTGCCAACGGCGGCGCGTGCAGTGACACACCAGGGCTGATCACCAGCATGTCGGCCTGATGAAACGCCTGCGCCTCGAAGCCACCGAGGAACACCACCACATCCGGACATTGTGCACGCAAGGCATCCAGCCCGGGCGGCACGGCACGGCTGTCTGTCACCGCAACCTCGTAGCCGTGGCGAGCCAGAAAGCACGCGCTGGACAGACCCGTCTTGCCCAGACCGACCACCAGCGCACGGGTACCGCGCTGGTGTCTGCCCTTCATGTCTGTTGGCGTGTTGTCCATGTGATGCCTATATGCAATCCTCAGCGTATCTTCAGTGTCGCCAGGCCAATCAACACCAGGATCACGGTCACGATCCAGAAGCGTACGATCACCCGGGGTTCGGGCCAGCCCTTGAGTTCAAAGTGGTGGTGCAGAGGTGCCATGCGAAAGATTCGCCGCCCCGTCAACTTGAAGGACACCACCTGCAAAATGACCGAGACGGTCTCCATCACAAACACCCCGCCCATGATCACCAATACCAGTTCCTGGCGCACGATCACGGCCAACACTCCCAGGGCCGCCCCCAGCGACAGGGCACCGACATCGCCCATGAACACTTGGGCCGGGTAGGCGTTGAACCACAAAAAACCCAGTCCGGCACCCACCAGCGCACCGCAGAACACCACAACCTCGCCAACGCCCGGAATGTAGGGAATGCCCAGATAGGCGGAGAAGTTCACATGCCCGGTGACATAGGCAAAGATGCCCAACGCCCCGCCGACCAGGACGGTAGGCATGATGGCCAGGCCATCGAGGCCATCGGTGAGATTGACCGCATTGCTACTGCCAACGATGACAAAATAAGCCAGCACGACATAAAAGCCCCCCATCGGTATCGCCACGTGCTTGAAAAAGGGCACGATGAGGTCGGTCTGCGCCGGTGTACTGGCCGTGTAGTAGAGAAACAAGGCCGCTCCAAGCCCAGCGACCGATTGCCAGAAATATTTGTAACGTGCCGCCAGGCCACGGCTGTCACGCTTGACCAGTTTTTTGTAGTCATCTACCCAGCCGATGGCACCAAACATGAAGGTCACCGCGAGCACCACCCAGATGTAGCGGTTGTCCAGATCGGCCCACAGCAGTGTACTCACGCCGATGGACACAAGGATCAACGCACCACCCATGGTGGGTGTGCCCGCCTTGCTCAGATGACTCTCCGGGCCGTCACCACGGATGTTTTGCCCGATGTTGTAGGTGGTCAACTTACGGATCATTCCCGGACCGACCAGAAAGGAGATGAGCAGCGCCGTCAACACGCCGAGGATGGCCCGTAGCGTGAGATAGTGGAAGACATTGAAGCCGGTGTAGAAGCCTTCCAGATACTGTGCCAGGTAATACAGCATGTGCCGCTCAGTGCCTCTGTTCGACGGCCAACGCCGTCACCACACGGTCCAGACACATGCGCCTGGAACCTTTAACCAATACGCTCACCGCCGTCGGCGCCCCCGATGCCAGTGCCGTGCGCAGCGCCACCACCAGGACATCCTGCGTGGTGAAGCACGCCGCCCCCTCACCGAAGGCGGCACAGGCCTGTGCCGCCAGCTCACCGAGACAAAACAGCCGGTTCACACCCGCGGCCCTTGCCTGCGCGGCGACAGCGGCATGCAGGGCAGGGGCTGTCTCACCGAGTTCGTTCATATCACCCAGCACCAGCCAGCGCTCACCGCGACAGGTCGCCAACACATCCAATGCGGCATGCACTGAGTCGGGATTGGCGTTATAGGTATCGTCGATGAGCCGTGAGCGTGCCGGTCCTTCATGCACTACCAGACGACCCTGCACTGGCTTTAGCCCGGCCAGCCCGGCGGCGATGGTGGCCAGCGGACAGCCAAGCGCAAATGCCGCCGCACTGGCCGCCAAGGCGTTCATCACATTGTGTCTGCCCGGCAAAGGCAACAGCAGTGCGGTCTCTCCCGCCGGGGTATACAGATGCACACGGGAACCGATGGCGGTCGGTGTCCAGTCGGCACGCACTTGGGCGGCGTTCGTCAAGCCGAAACGCACCTGCCGATGGTCCCCTGCCAGGGTCTGCCACAGACCGGCATACTCGTCATCGGCATTGATCACCGCGATACCGCCTGGCGCCAGTCCCTGGAAGATCTCCCCCTTGGCCTCGGCCACACCGCGGCGACTGCCAAAACCTTCCAGATGCGCCTCACCGGCCTGGGTGATCACGACCACATCAGGGCGCACCAGTGCGCTGAGGCCGGCAATTTCGCCCGGATGGTTCGCTCCCAGTTCAATCACTGCGTAGCGCTGTGCGCGGCACAGGCGAAACAACGTCAGCGGCACACCAATGTCGTTGTTCAGATTGCCCTGTGTGGCCAACGTGTCGCCCTTCTGCCCAAGGATGGCCGCGAGCATCTCCTTGACCGTCGTCTTGCCGTTGCTGCCGGTCACGGCGATGACCGGGAGGGTAAAACGCGTGCGCCACGCTGCCGCCAATTGACCCAGCGCACTCCGGGTATCGGGGACCACCAGGGCCGGCAGGTCCTCATCGATCGTGCGTGCGACCAGGCACGCCGCCGCGCCACGACCACGCGCATGAGCGAGGAAATCGTGGCCGTCGTAGTGCGGGCCGCTCAGGGCAACAAAAAGTTCGCCTGATTTGAGCGTACGCGAGTCGATGCTGATGCCGCGCACCACGACATCACCCCCGGTGTAGGGCACACCAAGGATGCGCGCCGCCTCGACGAGGTCCATGTCGAAATCGGCATGGTCGTGGCGCCGGGGCCGTGGGCTCTCCGGCAGAGTGTGCTCAACCGCCATCATGCCTCCCCCTGCGTCTGCCACCGGCTCATCTGCCGGCGAACCTGTTCGATGTCGCTGAACGGGCGATGCTCATCGCCCACCAGCTGGTAGTCCTCATGTCCCTTGCCGGCGATAAGCACGACATCACCCGCGGTGGCCAGTGACAGTGCCCGACCGATGGCCCCGCCGCGATCGCGCTCGACATAGCTTGCATCCGGCTTGCGCAGACCAGCCTGGATGTCGGCGATGATGGTCCACGCGTCTTCGTGCCGGGGATTGTCGTCGGTGAGAATAACGAAGTCGGCCAGGCGCTCCGCCACCGCCCCCATCTCTGCACGCTTGCCCGTGTCACGCTCGCCACCGCAACCGAATACACACCACACCCGCCCGGTGGCATGCGCACGCAGGGCATCGAGTACTTGTGCCAGGGCATCGGGGGTATGGGCATAGTCCACGACCACCAGGGGATGGTGGCCACCACCAAAACACGCCATGCGTCCCGGCACCTGGGGCAGATCGCGCAAGCGCGCCAGTGCTACCTCCAGGCTCAGCCCGCGCACGAGCAACACCCCGATTACGGCCAGCAGATTACTGGCATTGAATCGACCTAGTAAACGGGTCTTGATCTCACCCTGCCCCCATCGGCCATCCACCTCCAGGCACAGGCCATGGCTATCCTGGTGTCGGACCCGACCTTGCAGGTCCACCCCCGGTCGGGTGGCATGCAGACCATAGCCGAGCGCGGCCACCCCGACCGGCAGATCGGCCAGCACGGTTCGCCCAAAGGCATCGTCTATATTGATCACCGCATGCTGCAGGCCCGGCCAGGCGAACAGGCGCTGCTTGGCCTGGGCATAGGCGGCCATATCACCGTGATAGTCGAGGTGGTCGCGCGTGAGATTGGTCAATACCGCAGTATTGAAGGCCACACCCTTGACCCGACCCTGGTCGAGGCCATGCGAGGAGACCTCCATGACCACCGACTGCGCCCCTTGCTCGCGCATGTGCGCCAGCAGACCGTGCAGCGTGGCCACATCCGGCGTGGTATGGGTTGCTGGTGCCAGCTGGCCGACCAGGCCATTGCCCAGGGTGCCGATGAGTCCGCAGGTCCCGGTCTGAGCAGGTGCCGCATGCAGGGCATGGGCCAGGAAGTGGCTCACCGAGGTCTTGCCATTGGTGCCGGTGACTCCCACCATGAACAGATGCGCTGAAGGATGGCCATAAAAACGATCAGCAATGCTCCCGACCTGGTGTGACAATGCCGCCACGCCGAGTACGGGCACCTGATGTCCACCCGGCGCGCTACGCCACTCCAGCGTTCCATGCTCACTCTGCGCACACTCGTACAATATCGCCAGCGCCCCGGCCGTAATGGCCGAGTCGATAAACTGCCGGCCATGCACACAACCACCGGCACAGGCACAGAACACATCACCGGGTACCACGCGGCGGCTGTCCAGGCTTAGGCCATGAACAGCGAGCATCGCAAAGGCCTCCGGCGGCGTCATCACCCCGGGCATGCCCTGCAGCAGCTCGGCCAGGGAGGTAAAAGGCGTCGTCCGCAGCATGGCCATCATGAGCGGCTCTCCCGCAGCGCGATCCGGGTGGTACCGACAGGCAGGTTGTCGGGCGCAATGTCGAGCAGACGCAATGCGCCGGCCATGATCCGCTCGAACACCGGCGCAGCAACCAGGCCACCATAGTAGCTACCGTGGCGCGGGTCGCTGATGACGACCGCCATGACCAGACGGGGATCGGTTGCCGGGGCCATGCCGGCAAACACGGCGACGTAGCGATCGGCGGCATAACCCCCGTCAACAGCCTGCTTGACCGTACCGGTCTTGCCGGCCACCTTGTAACCAGGCACCTCGGCGTGGACGCCCGTTCCGCCCTTGTGCACCACCCGTTCCATCATGCGCAGCACCTCGCGTGCCGTCTTCGCAGTCATGACCCGCCGGCAATCCGGTGCCTTGTTCTCGCGCAGGAAGGAGATCGGCGGCATACAGCCTGCATCGGCAATCGCGGTATAGGCATGCGCCAATTGCAGGGGGGTAACGGCTAAGCCATAACCGTACGCCAGGGTGGCACGTTCGATCTTGCGCCAGTGCGTATAATAGTTCAGCAAGCCAGCGGACTCACCGGGGAAGCCACTCCCGGTGGTCTCACCGAACCCGGCACGGGTCAGCATGTTCCACAGGTCCGCAGGCGGTATCGACAACGAAATCTTGCTCGCACCCACGTTGCTCGATTTCTGGATGACGGTACTCACGTCGATCAACCCGAAGTCGCTTACATCCCGGATCATATGGCCAGCAAGCCGGTAATAACCTGGCGAGGTATTGATTAGCGTGTCGGGCGTGTAGCGACCATCTTGCAGGGCCGCAGCAATGGTGAACGGTTTGATACTGGAACCCGGCTCGAACACGTCGGTCACGGCACGGTTGCGCAGGCGGGCGCTGTGTAGATCATCGCGGTTATTCGGGTTGTAGGCGGGCTGGTTGACCATGGCCAGTACCTCACCGGTATGCGCATTGAGCACGACCACCGAACCCGAGCGCGCCTGGTCGCGCAACACCGCCGCTCTCAGTTCGCGGTAGGCCAGGGACTGGATGCGCAGATCGATACTCAGCGTGAGGTTCTTACCCGGGCGCGGTTCGCGGATACTCTCCACGTTCTGCACAATGTGGCCCAACCGGTCCTTGATGACCCGCTTGCTGCCCGGCGTCCCGCGCAGCCAGTTATTATAGGCCAGTTCAAGTCCTTCCTGGCCCACATCATCCACATTGGTAAAACCCAGCACATGGGCGGTCACGGCACCTGAGGGATAGTAACGGCGATATTCGCGCCGTAACGCGAGTCCGGTAATGTCCAGGGCCATGACCTTGTGGGCCAGTGCGGGGGCGATCTGGCGTTTCAGGTAGGCAAAGGAACGTCCATGCTGTTGGGCCAGGCTGCGTCGCAGAGAGTCCACACTGATATCCAGCAGGCGCGAGAGATTCACCCACTGTCGCGCCGAGGCGCGGAATTCCTGCGGGTCGGCCCAGACCGAGTCGACCGGTGTACTGATAGCCAGGGGCACGCCATTGCGGTCCAGTATCATGCCCCGATGGGCCGGTACCGCGACCACCCGCAGATAGCGCGCATCACCTTGTTCCTGCAGGAAAGTCTTGTTGAAGACGTGCAAATCAACGATACGCCACAGCAACACGAGCACCCCCAATACCAGCACGCCACTGAGGAGAGCGAGGCGGACAGGGGAAATGCCTTTGGGACTGTCATTGTTCACGGTTTGATAATCACCACGGTTTCATGAGAGGGCGCCACCATCCCAAGTTTGTCGTGCGCTATGCGCTCGATCCGGCCATGGGTGGTCCAGGTGCTCTGTTCCAGCTCCAGTTGACCCCACTCCACGTTCATCGCATCACGCCTGTTCTGCAGCCCTTGTAATTCCACAAACAACGTACGGCTCTCATACCTGGCGTATACCACGCCCAGGGCAGAACCCATGACGGCCAGTGCCAGCACAGCCAGCAACACAAATCGTGCCGGTACCCGTGAGACCATTATTGACCTCCCCCCGCTACAGCTCCGGCATGTCGGGCGTCGGCCAACCGTTCAGCCACCCGTAACACGCCACTGCGTGCACGCGGGTTGTCCCGCAGCTCCGCCACGCCCGCATGCACCGCCTTGCCCACGGCACACAAACGGGGATGCAAGGCATCGGCCGTAATCGGTAAGTCCGGTGGAAAATCATCGCCCCGGGCCTGCGCGCGAATGAAACGCTTGACGATGCGATCCTCGAGCGAATGGAAACTGATGACGGCAAGCCGTCCACCCGGGGCGAGGACATCCACGACCTGGGACAGACAGACCTCGAGGTCTTCCAATTCGCGATTGATATAGATGCGGATGGCCTGGAAACTGCGCGTGGCCGGGTCCTTACCTGGTTTCCGGAATGGAGTGACCTCGCCGATGATTCCGGCAAGCTGGCGGGTGGTCTTGATGGGTTGCACGCTGCGGGCTGCAATGATGGCGCGGGCGATGCGCCCGGCGTGGCGTTCCTCGCCGTAGTCGCGTAAGACGTCGATGATCGCCTGCGCCTCAGCCCCAGCCAGCCAGTCGGCGGCGCTGGGCCCGCAGGTCGGGTCCATACGCATGTCCAGCGGGCCATCCTGGCGGAAGCTGAATCCACGCCCGGCGCTATCGAGCTGGGGCGACGAGACCCCGAGATCGAGCATGATGCCATCGACCCTGCCCATCCAGCCCTGTTCTGTCACCACGTGAGCCAGCATCGTGAATGAACCGTGTTTAATGGTAAACCGTGTGTCCCCATGCAAACGCGAACGTGCATCCCGCACGGCCTCGGGGTCTTTGTCAAACGCCAGCACCTGTCCTTCCTCACCCAGACGCTCCAACAGGACGCGGGCATGCCCACCGCGCCCGTAAGTGCCGTCCACGTAACGGCCATCCGCTTTGATCGCCAACCCCGCCAGTGCCTCTTCGAGCAGGACCGGTCGGTGTATCGCCTTCGCTACCATATCGGCTACAGCGAGAAGGACTCGAGCGAACTCGGCAGCCCCCCCTCGGCAGAGGCCGCCTCGTTCAACCAGGCATCACGGCGTTCGTTCCAGACCGGTTCACTCCATAGTTCAAATTTATTGCCCTGACCCACCAGCACCAGCCTCTTGTCCAAGGCGGCGAATTCACGCAACGAGGACGGCAGCAGAATGCGGCCATGGCTATCGAGCTCGAATTCTGTTGCATAACCGATGTACAGACGCTTGAGCGCACGAACCTTCGGATCGAAGTCGGGAAGTTGGGAGAGTTTGCGTTCGATCTCGATCCATTCCGGCAAGGGATACAGCAACAGACACCGATCCTTGTCGACCGTAATCACCAGCTGTCCCTCGCACAGCGAGGCAAGCCGCTCCCGGTACCGCGACGGCATCGCCATTCGGCCTTTGGTATCCAGGTTGAGCGTGGTGACTCCGCGAAACAAACTGATCCCCCCTTAGCGGGTATCCATCCCATTTTTTCCCACTTCCTCCCACTTCGATACACTATAGGTAGGAATTTACGCTAGTGTCAAGTGAAGTGGCGCACAAAAAAAGGACATTCCTTCTTTACTCACAGCCACTTAGCGTCACAAGTAAAGATGAATCCGACGTGGATCATGACTGTGATCAAACTTGATATGCGGGGTAAATTCAAGAGGTTAAGATGATCTATTCAGAGAGATCATTAAGATAATTTGGCGGAATTTCGGGTATAGAACAATCGGGACACCCTCTGCCCCTGGGAGATTGTCGGACGTGGGATGCGTCTACTGCGCCACACCCGCAAGGAAAGTAAAAAAAGGGGGGGCTGGCCGGTAAGCCGGGTTCTGTCGAGGACAGCCATTCATCTGGGATGCACGTCACCATGCACCTCTAGCGGCCTACCCGGACGCGGTGCGGGCCACACCATCGCGTCCCTATTTGGCCTTGCTCCGGGTGGGGTTTACCCTGCCACCGTGTGTTGCCACCGGCGCGGTGCGCTCTTACCGCACCTTTTCACCCTTACCGGCACCCCGGACTCACCGGGACGCTTAGGCGGTCTGTTTTCTGCGGCACTTTCCGTAGGCTTGCGCCCCCCAGGCGTTACCTGGCACCCTGCCCTATGGAGCCCGGACTTTCCTCTCCGCCCAGGTCTGGCCCGGGTGAAGCGGCTGTCTAGCCAGCTCCCGCGACCATTCTAGCATAGCTGCCGGGGCAGGACGGCGGGGAGACGAAAATGCAGGGCAGAGGCCGACAAGGCGCGCCTCGTTGACTTACCTGGGTGCGAGTGGCGTCCGTTCGGCCGACAGGGCCAGGGCCTGCTGGTAGAGCCGGTTTTTTTTCTCACCGGTAATCTGCGCCGCCAACGCTGCCGCCTGCTTCAGCGGCAAATCATCGAGCAGGATCCGCAGCACCCGTTCGGACTCCACATCACCCTCGCTCGCGCGCGGAGTCGCGCCATGCACAATCAACACCATCTCGCCGCGACGCTGATTCTCGTCTCCCGCAACCCGCGCGGCCAGACCAGCCAGGGTCTCGGCCAGTACCGTTTCATGCAGCTTGGTCAATTCCCGGCACAGCGCCACGCGTCGTTGCGCACCGAATTCGGCCACCAGATCATCCAGCGTGGCCTGGATACGGTGCGGCGATTCATACAGGACCAGGGTGCGTGTATCGGTGGCCAGTGTGGCCAGTCGCTGGCGCCGTGCCCCCGAGCGGGCCGGTAGAAAACCCTCAAAGACGAAACGATCCGTGGGCAGACCCGCCACCGACAACGCCGCCAGCAGGGCACTGGGACCCGGCAACGGGCGTACCACTACCCCCTGTGCAACGGCCTCGGCGACAAGATGATAGCCCGGATCACTGACCAGGGGCGTACCCGCATCCGAGATCAACGCCACCGCCTCACCCCCACGCAACCGCGTGAGCAGTCGTACAAGCTGTTCGCGCTCATTGTGTTCGTGCAGGGCCATGCAGCGTGTGTCGATGCCAAAATGGCGTAGCAGGATCGCACTGTGACGCGTATCTTCGGCGGCAATCACATCCACTGCGGATAATACCGACACGGCACGCGCCGACAGGTCACCGAGGTTACCGATGGGCGTGGCAACGATGTAGAGTGTGCCTTTTTCAATTGACATGCTGTGTGGCCATCAAGATACTGTCGGTTGCCTGTGGGGCATGCCCCGGCACATCGGCACCCGCGGGTCTGGACACACAACGAACGGGACAGCCCCGGTCCGGTGGCGTCAAGCCCGGCCATGCCCGATACCGGGCCAGACGCGGCAACGCCGGATGTAAATGCACGCCCATTTCCCTACACATCTGCTCAAGACGGTTGTTCTGCCAATCCATGATCAAACCCAGCCATCTATTGTTACTGGCCTCGCTGCTGCTGCTGAGCGCCTGCGCCGCGGTGAAGACGCCGGGACCGACCGTTGCGGTCGATACCACCCAGGCCCGTGCGGCCTATGCCAGCGGCGATTATACCCTGGCGGCACAACGCTACCTGCAACTGGCGGCACAGCGTCCTGCGCCTGAAAAGCAAACACTCCAGCTACAGGCCGCTGATGCCCTGATCAAGGCACAGGCCCTCCATCGTGCCGGTCAGATCATCGGTGCGGTCAGTCAGGTGGTCCATCAGCCCGCGCTACTCGACCGCGTACGCCTGCTCAGTGCGCGCATCACCCTGGCCGAACGCCAGGCCGACAATGTCTTGTCTCTGCTCGCCCAGCCGCTGCCACGCACCGCACCCGACACCATGCAGGCAGAATACCACGGCCTGCGCGCCGACGCGTACACACTCTTGGGCAATCATCTAGAAACGGCCCACGAACTGATTGCCCGCGAAAACTACCTGAGCCAGACGGCCAGTATCGAGGCCAACCAGCAACAGATCTGGCAAGCGCTGGCCATGATGAGCGTGCGTTCGCTACAACAGTTGCGTAGCGCTCCCCCACCCGATGTCATGAGCGGTTGGATGACACTGGTCGAGATTGCCAAGACCTATCAGCTCAATCCGCTCCAGCTCAAGGCGCACATTGTCGCATGGCGCCAACTCTATCCGCACCACCCAGTGCTGGAAAAGATCCTCAACGCACTGCTTGAACGCCGTCAGGAAGAAGTGGCCTACCCGACGCACATTGCACTGCTGCTACCGTTATCGGGCAGGTTCGCCCAGGCCGCCGACGCAATCCGCGACGGCTTCATCGCCGCCTTCTACAGTCGGCATGCGGACTCGACTATTACCGTGCGCGTCTACAACACCGGCGACAGTCCGGCCGATATTCTCACTGTCTACCAGCGCGCGGTGCATAATGGCGCCAATTTCATCGTCGGCCCCCTGGATAAGGAGGCGGTCAATGTTCTCGCGCAACAACCCAAGCTGGCGGTCCCCACGCTGGCTCTGAATTTCAGCGTCGACTTTCAGCGCTATCCGGGCGGGCTCTATCAATTCAGTCTGTCGCCGGAGAATGAGGCCCAGCAGGTCGCTGAGCGCACCTGGCTGGATGGTCGCGTCAATGGTGCCGCCCTCGTACCCGACACCCCTTGGGGCCATCGACTCTATCAGGCCTTCCTGTCACGCTGGAAACAACTCGGCGGACATATCCTGACCTTCCAGACGTATGACCCGGCGCACAATGATTTCTCTGCCCCGATCCGCCGCCTGCTCGGTATTGACGCCAGCCGGCAACGCCATGATCGCCTGGAGTACCTGCTCAAACGCAACATCAACTTCACCAGTCGCCGCCGACAGGATATCGACTTCATCTTTGTGCTCGCACATCCGCGCCAGGGCCGCCTGATACGCCCGCAACTCAAGTTCTACCACGCCAGCAATCTGCCCATGTACGCCACCTCGGCGATCTTCGACGGTCATATTAACCCCGAGGTGGATCGCGATCTGGACGGCGTACGCTTCGGCGATATGCCCTGGGTGCTGAGCCAGGACAGCACGCACCACAGCATCCGCTCCCTGGTCGCGCCCTACATCACGCCGGCGGGTCACAATCTGCCACGTTTGTATGCCTTCGGCATCGATGCCTTCAGCGTGATCGCAGCGCTCAACCCACTGCAACACTACCCGTACGAGCGCTATGATGGCGAGACCGGCAGCCTGAGTCTGGATGCCAATCACCGGCTGCGCCGACAACTGACTTGGGTCATCTTCCGTGGCGGCAGGCCGGTGTCGCTCAATCAGACGCCGTGAGTCCCGGCGCATAAACAAGGAGCGACAGGCATGGAACGCCACAACACACAGACGATCGGACAACACGCGGAAACTCTGGCCTGTCGCTACCTGGAGAAACACGGACTGCGGCTGGTCAGACGTAATTTTCGCAGCCGCGTGGGTGAACTCGATCTGATCATGCGCGAGGGCAGCACCCTGGTTTTTGCCGAGGTCCGCTACCGACGCAGCGCCCGCTTCGGTGGTGCCATAGAAAGTGTGGATGCACGCAAACAGGCCAAACTGGTGGCCTGCGCGTTATACTATTTGCAGCGCCATCCACAGTTCGCCGATATGGCGGCACGTTTTGATGTGATCGCCATCACGCCGGAGCGGCACACCGCGAACCCTACCGAGGGCATTGAATGGATTCGTCATGCCTTCGAGGTCAATCAGAGCAGGTTATGAACATTCAGGACAACGTACTCACCCTCTTCCATGACAGTGCACAGACCAAACTCGATGCAGCGCAACCACTGGCACCGGTCATTGCACGTGCCATTGAAGCCCTGGTCGACAGCCTGCGCAACGGCAACAAAGTGCTGAGTTGTGGCAATGGCGGCTCGGCGGCCGACGCTCAGCACTTTTCCTCCGAACTGCTCAACCGCTTCGAGCGCGAGCGTCCCGGCCTGCCCGCGATAGCCCTGACCACGGACAGCTCTACCTTGACCTCGATCGCCAACGACTACCACTACGCAGACATCTTTTCCAAGCAGGTCACTGCCCTTGGGCATCCCGGCGACATCCTGTTGGCCATCTCCACCAGCGGCCAGTCACCGAATGTAGTGCGTGCCGTGGAGGCAGCACATGCGCGTGGCATGCGGGTGATCGCCATGACCGGACGCAACGGTGGACCTCTCGGTGGCGCCCTGCATGAGGGTGATGTCGAAATTCGAGTACCGGCCACCTCCACGGCACGCATACAGGAGGTCCACCTGCTCACCATCCACTGCCTGTGTGATCAGATCGACGCCATTCTCTACGGTTAACACGCCCATGCGCTTATTCCGGTAGCGCACACACGGACCACATCTGGCCATGCCACTGCCCAATGCCTTTCTGGAACACCTCCAGGCCCTGCTCGGCGCCGATCGGCTGCTGAGTGAGGCGGCCGATTGTTGGGCCTATGGCTATGACAACAGCCGCCGCCAGGCCCTGCCGGATGCGGTGGCCTTCGCCACATCCCCTGCCGAGGTCGAAACCATCGTACGGCTATGCAACAGCCATGGCGTGCCCTTGATCGCCCGGGGTCGCGGTACCGGCACCACGGGTGCCACCGTGCCCATTGGCGGCGGTCTGATCCTGTCGCTGGAACGCATGCGGCGCATCCTGCGCATCGATAGCGCCAACCGCTACATGGTGGTGGAGCCCGGCATCACCAACCAGGCCGTGCAGGATGCCGCCGCCACTCACGGTTTCTTCTGGCCACCCGACCCCACCAGCGCCGCCTTCTGCTCGGTCGGTGGCAACCTGGCCTACAATTCGGCAGGACCGCGTGCCATCAAATACGGTACACCGCGCGAGAATGTGCTCGGATTGAGCGCCGTCACCGGAGCCGGCGAGACCATACGCACGGGGGTCCACACCACCAAAGGTGTCGTCGGCTATGATTTTACCCGCCTGCTTATTGGCTCGGAAGGCACCCTGGCGATCATCACCGCAGCCACACTCAAGCTCACGCCGCTACCGGAAGGTAAACGCACCCTGCAGGCCGTCTACGTCGACATTGAGTCCGCCGCTGGCGCCGTGGCCCGCATCATGGGTCAAGCCGTCATCCCCTGCGCCCTTGAATTCATCGACGCCCGCGCCATCGAGATGGTCCGGGCCTACTCCAGCGCGACCTTGCCTGAGGCCGCAGGCGCCATGCTCATGATCGAGGTCGACGGTCCCGAGGCCTGCCTCGAACACGCCGCTCAGGCCGTGAGCGAGGCGGCCCAAGGCACGGGACTGCTCAGTCTGAGTGCCGCACAAAGCCGCGAGGAGGTCGCCGCCCTGTGGGCTACCCGCAAGGCCCTGTCACCCGCCTTGCGTAACATCGCACCAAAGAAAATCAACGAAGATGTCGTGGTCCCCGTCTCCCACATCCCTGCCCTGATCCACGGTCTCGAGGCCTTGGCGCGCGAGTTCGATATCACCATCGTCAACTTCGGCCATGCCGGCAACGGCAACATCCATGTCAATTTACTCATCGATCCGGATGATCCGGTTCAGGTCGCTCACGCCGAACGGTGTCTGGACAAGGTGTTTTCACTGGTATTGGAACTCGACGGTACCCTGTCGGGCGAACACGGTGTGGGACTGGTGAAACGCGACTTCGTCGACCGCGAGATCGACCCCGTGACTCTCGCATTGATGCACCGCGTCAAGGCGCAGTTTGATCCCGCAGGGATCCTCAATCCAGGAAAGAAACTGCCGCTGAAGTGCGAGGTATTGAAAAGCTAAACGGCAACCTTTTCATGTCACGTGCTAACGGCGAGCTCGTCCTGCTTTCGCTTCACGTCTCCCACCTCAGCGCATTTTCCTGCCCACTTTTCTCTATTTAACAACCTTGAGCTGCGGGCGAACGGGTTTGTCCGGGTCCGGTGTCGGTTCATCGCCACCCCCGTCTTCATCGGTAAAGATCATACCCTGGCCGTTTTCCTTGGCATAGATGGCCAGTGCGGCCTTCATCGGTACATGGACGCTCATGGGCTGGCCACTGAAACGGGCGTTAAAATCGACATGGTCATTTTCCAGCGCCAACGCCTGTACGGCGTTCGAGCCGATATTGAGCACGATCTTGCCTTTCTCGACATACTGGCGCGGCACCTCCACGGTCTCAGCCTGTGCGTCGACCAGCAAATAGGGCGTAAGATCGTTGTCCACGATCCAGGTATAGATCGCACGCAATAGATAGGGACGGCTTGATGTCATCATCATTCAAGGCAACACATCGAGATGGACCGGTAATGTCGGGACAAGCGCCATTCGAAATCAGGCACAAACCGGGGTCATTCAACTGCGCATCTCATGCTCGAGCTCGGACAGGCTGGCCTGGAACCCCTCACGCTTGAACAGTTTCGCAGCATAGTCTTCCAGTGGCTTGGCCTGTTTGGGTAGATCAATGCCATAAAGTGGCAGGCGCCACAGCAGTGCCGCCGTCGCGCAATCGACCAGCGAGAACTCATCACTCATGAAAAACGGCGTCTGCTCGAAAACCGGGGCAACGGCACTGAGGCTGTCGCGCAACTCCTTGCGCACCTTCTCGGCGGCCTTGCCGCCCGCCTCTATGGTTACTACCAGGGTTAACCAGTCGCGCTGGATACGCGACAACATGAGACGGTTACGTGCGCGCGAGACCGGATCGACGGGCATCAGCGGAGGATGCGGAAAACGTTCATCCAGATACTCCATAATCACTTGCGGCTCAAACAGCACCAGATCGCGGTCAACCAGCGTAGGGACTTCATTGTAGGGATTGAGGTCACGGAGGTCTTCCGGCGTATTGTCGGGATTGACGTCCTGGATCTCGAAATTGATGCCTTTTTCCGCGAGAACGATGCGGACCATGTGACTATGCAGGTTGCTGCTGCTGGAAAACAGCGTCATTACCGACCGTCTGTTGGCGATCTGAGCCATCTCTCACCCCAAAACGAAATAAACAGGAACGAAAAAGGGGAGGCAAATACCCCCCCTTGGTATTCTGTACAGTGGGCCATACCGTACCCGCCTGAATCAGGTGGGCACGGGCGGCAGTATAGCACGCCCATGCCTTACCGGGTTCGCAATGGACGTCTTTCCCGTCTCATTACTGGCGTAAACACGTCATCATGGGAAACCGTCCCCGGAAAATGTGAGCGCCAGACCGCGTGCTGACACCCGGAGAGGCGCATCAGTACCCCCGAGGCCACCCTGTCAAAGTCCGCGTCGGCTGCCACTTCGGTGGCGCGAGATGACAGAAATAAACTGATAAGGTATTCGATCCGCGTCTGCCCACACCCAGTATTCAGGCGGCGTGGTCAAAAAGACGTTAAACCGGATTGTCGATATCGATAAAATGATGTTCCAGGGCGAAATGTTCGGCGAGATGCGTGCCAAGGGCGTGAACACCGTAGCGCTCGGTGGCGTGGTGACCAGCAGCAAAAAAATGCACCTCTCGCTCACGGGCCACATGCACCGTCTGCTCCGAAACCTCCCCGCTGAGATAGGCATCGACGCCGAGATCAGCCGCTGCATCAATATAACCCTGCGCCGCACCGCTACACCAGGCGAGGGTATGTATCAGCGCTGCACTGCCCGCCACATGTAAGGGCGGGCGCCCCAGAGCAGCGCTAATATGCCGGCTAAACGCCTCAGCGCTCAACGGTGTGGGCAGCGTCCCGTACAGGCCGATCGCCGGCGCATTCTGATCGCCGAAGTGCCCGCTCACAGTCAGTCCCAGTACCTCGGCCAAGCGTGCATTGTTTCCCACGACAGGGTGTGCATCCAGTGGCAGGTGATAGGCAATCAGGCTGAGATCGGCCTCCAGCAGACGCTTGAGGCGCGTACGCTTCATGCCGATGATGGGCAGGGATTCACCTCGCCAGAAATACCCGTGATGCACCAACAGGGCATCAGCACCCGCCTCGATGGCTGCCTCCACCAGGGCCAGACTGGCGGTGACGCCGCTGACCAAGCGCTGCACACGCGTACGTCCCTCTACCTGCAGGCCATTCGGGCAATAATCAGTGAACCGATCACTGTCCAGAAAAATATCGGCATACGCCACCATCTCGGCTAATTGTACCATGCGCTACCCCCCCTGTTGGGTGACCATGACCCGTCACGGATATCCATGCCGCACTCACTCTGATCGCCAGAGCCTGCGCGCGCCCGGCCGCGCTCAACATGGGTGACAAGGTCGGTTAAGCCATGTGCGCTGTGGGTGCACACGGCCAGTAACACTCAGTCTGTGTGCACAGACAGCACGGTCTTGAGTGCAGACAGAAACGCCGTGTTTTCCCGGGCCGTGCCCACTGTTACCCGCAGGCAGTCGGCCAGGGGGCCACCGGCCCCGTGCATGTTCTTGATGAGTATGCCGAGGCGCTTGAGGCCGTCGAAGATCGCCGTGGCCTGGCCGCGTGGCGTGCGGATGAGAATAAAATTGGCCCGACTCGGATAGACCGTCAACCCGCGCATCGCGGACAGAGCCGTAAACAGGGCACGACGATCGGCACAAATCTGTTGGGTCTGGGCATCCAGTACGTCGCCATGGCGCAGGGCAAACTCGGCACTGTGCTGGGTCAGCACATTGATGTTATATGGCAAACGCACCTTGTCGAATTCGCGTACCCAGTCCGCGGGACCGGCCAGCAGCCCCAGTCGCAACCCGGCCAACCCCATTTTGGACACCGTGCGCATCACCAGCAGGTTGGCGTGATCGAGCACCTGCGGCATGAAGCTTTCCCCGGCAAAGGCATGGTAGGCCTCATCGACCACCACGACACCCGGTGTCGCTGCGATGAGGGCCGTGATATCTTCGCCCCGGAACAGGTTACCCGTGGGATTATTCGGATAGGCCAGAAACACCACGGCCGGGCGGTGCCGGGCAATAGCCACCAGCATGGCCTCACGGTCGAGCGAGAAATCCTCGCGCAAGGGCACACCGACATAGTCCATGCCGGTGGCACAGGCCAGCATCCGGTACATGACAAAACTCGGTTCCGGTACCAGCAGTACACGGCCCTCGCCCCCCAGTGCCAGGGCAATCATCTGGATGATCTCATCCGAGCCATTGCCCAGCAGCACCCCGGCCGACGCCGGCACCGCCATGACCTGGCGCAGGCGCGCGGCAAGGGCTGCGGCCTGCGGATCAGGATAACGGTTCAGTGGTGCCGTGCGCAGGGTCTCCAGCCAACCCCGCACCATGTCCTTGGGCCAGGAATGAGGATTCTCCATGGCATCGAGCTTGATATAGTCTCCGGCGTCCGGTACATGATAGGCCGACAAGGCGCGGATACCCGGGCGCACCCAGGTGTCAATTCGCTCTCCGATGGACCCGTTGGCGTCCTTGGACGTCAGTAGCGAAGCCGGTTTGCGCATACAATCCTCCCCGTCACTTGATGCGGTATTCCGCAGAACGGGCATGCGCTGTCAGCCCCTCGCCGCGAGCCAGCACCGAGGCTGTCTGCCCCAGTACCGAGGCACCCTCGGCCGAGCACATAATCAGACTGGAGCGTTTCTGGAAATCGTACACCCCGAGCGGTGAGGAGAAGCGTGCCGTGCGCGAGGTGGGCAACACATGGTTGGGTCCGGCACAGTAGTCGCCCAGGGCCTCGGCAGTATAGCGACCCATAAAGATGGCGCCCGCATGGCGAATACGTGCCGCCATACCCTGGGGCTCGGCCACTGACAGCTCGAGGTGCTCGGGAGCGATGTCGTTGACCACCTCGATCGCCTCGTCCATATCCCGCACCTGGATCAGCGCACCCCGCGCGCGCAGCGAGGCACGGATGATCGCTGCCCGTTCCATCCCCTCAATCTGCCGGGTGAGGCTCTCGGCCACCCGGTCAAGAAACGCGCCATCCGGCGAGATCAGAATGGCCTGCGCGTCTTCATCATGTTCGGCCTGCGAGAACAGGTCCATGGCGATCCAATCTGGATCGGTGTGACCATCACACACCACCAGAATCTCGGAGGGACCGGCAATCATGTCGATGCCCACTGCGCCGTAGACCATGCGTTTGGCCATGGCCACGTAGATATTGCCCGGTCCGACGATCTTGTCCACCTGGGGTATCAATGCGGTGCCGTAAGCCAGCGCGGCGACCGCCTGTGCCCCGCCGACGGTGAACACCCGATCGACACCCGCGATGTGGGCGGCACCCAGCACCAGTTCGTTGACCACACCCTCCGGCGTGGGCACCACCATGATAATCTCGGCCACGCCGGCGACTTTGGCTGGCACCGCATTCATCAGCACCGAGGAGGGATAGGCGGCCTTGCCGCCCGGCACATACAGGCCCACCCGGTCGAGCGCCGTGATCTGCTGACCCAGCACCGTGCCATCGGCCTCGGTATAGGACCACGACTCGAGCCGCTGATGCGCGTGGTAGGCATGCAACCGGGCGAGCGCGGTCTCCAGCGCCTCGCGCTGGGTCGGTGGCAACCCCTCCCAGGCCTGACGCAGGCGCGCTGGTGCGAGGCTCAACGCGGCCATATCCACGGCATCGAGTCGATCGAAACGCCGGGTATACGCCAGCACTGCGGCGTCACCGCGCTGGCGTACCGCCTCGATAATCTCGCGCACCGTATTGAAGACGGTCTCATC
Organism: uncultured Chromatiales bacterium; assembly: GCA_964561765.1. Classification (GTDB taxonomy): domain Bacteria; phylum Pseudomonadota; class Gammaproteobacteria; order DATFLL01; family DATFLL01; genus CAZLQI01. The sequence continues at coordinate 376,852 of CAZLQI010000001.1, read as the reverse complement.
GGACACACTCTCCCAGGCCAGCAGGGTCTTGAGGGCATGCGGAAAATCGGCACTAGTGGTATTCAGGCGGCGAATGTCGGTCATGGTGGCGAGTCTCTGAACTGAATTGACGGCGTAAGAATCAGGACGGACGTTGTCCACACCGGGCCACGCCTAGCGGACTCGCCCGACCTTCGGCGGGTGCAGCGACCTACGATTCTGCCACGGCCAAGCCCATCAGATCGATAAAGGCCTTGACCCGTGCATGTTTCATCTTCATAGACGCCTTGTTGACCACCAGGCGCGAACTGATATCGGCGATGTGCTCCAGCGCCACCAGGCCATTGGCCTTGAGTGTATCGCCGGTATCAACCAGGTCGACAATGCGATCCGCCAGTCCAACCAGGGGTGCCAGCTCCATGGAGCCATAGAGCTTGATAAGCTCCACCTGCTGTCCCTGGCGGGCGAAAAACTCGCGGGTGACATTGAGATACTTGGTCGCGATGCGCAGCCGGCCCGATATCGACACCGCCTGCGCACGACCGGCGACCATCATGCGGCAACGGGCAATCCCCAGGTCAAGCGGCTCGTACAATCCCTCGCCACCATGTTCCATCAGCACGTCCTTGCCGGTGACGCCGAGATCGGCAGCGCCGTACTGGACATAGGTCGGCACATCAGCGGCGCGGATGATGACCAGTTTGACGTCGACGCGATTGGTATCGAGGATCAGCTTACGACTGGTCTCTGGATCATCGACCGGCTCGATACCCGCCCCTGCGAGCAGTGGCAGGGTTTCCTTGAAGATGCGGCCCTTGGACAGGGCGATGGTCAGTGTCTTAGTCACGAAGTTTGGCTCACAGGGCGTGGTTCACAATGTCGGGTTCACAGATTCCTGGCTCACGGAATTCACTTCACGGCGTTCGGCACCCTGTCGCGTTTCGCTCAATGCTGCCCTGCTCAGACAGCGGAGAACGTCTACGACGACAACCAGGCGCACATAAAGCCATTTTACAACCCGTGCGGGGCGGTCCCGGTCACCCGTTAGAGGTGCTCGCGCAGAGCCATCGCAACCTTATCGAACCCGCTCAGGTCGGTACCCGACGGATTCTGGCACCCAACTGTTGCAGCTTCTCTTCAATACATTCGTAACCACGATCGATATGATAAATACGCCCCACCTCGGTGTCACCCTCGGCAACAAGACCGGCCAGCACCAGGCTGGCCGAGGCGCGTAGATCCGTGGCCATCACTGGCGCGGCGGTCAACTGCCCGACACCGTTGCAGATGACCGTATTGCCCTGCAAGTGCATGTCCGCACCCATACGCTGGAGTTCCAGGATGTGCATGAAGCGGTTCTCGAATACCGTCTCGGTGATTGTCGAGGTCCCTTGCGCCACCGCATTGAGTGCCGAGAACTGGGCCTGCATATCGGTCGGGAAGGCCGGAAACGGTGCGGTATCGATATCAACCGCCCTGGGGCGGCGGTGCGTCATGTCCAGGCTGATCCAGGTGTCACCGGTCTCGATATCCGCACCGGCCTCGCGCAGCTTATCGATGACCGAATCGAGCAGCGCCGGCTGGGTGTTCTTGAGCTTGATCTTGCCCCCGGTAATGGCCGCCGCCACCAGATAGGTTCCGGTCTCGATGCGATCCGGCAACACACTGTAGCGCGTGCCGTGCAGATGTTTCACGCCCTCGATGGTAATCACGTCGGTGCCGGCCCCACGGATCTTTGCCCCCATGCTGTTGAGGCAGTTGGCCAGGTCCACCACCTCGGGTTCACGGGCCGCATTTTCAATCACGCTGACGCCTCTGGCCAGGGTTGCAGCCATCATCAGGTTCTCAGTACCGGTCACCGTCACCATATCCATGACCAGCTTGGCGCCCTTGAGATACTTGGCCTTGGCCTTGATGTAACCGTTTTCGACGCAGATATCCGCCCCCATGGCCTCCAGCCCCTGGATGTGCAGATTCACCGGGCGCGAGCCAATGGCACAACCGCCAGGCAGTGACACCTCGGCCTGACCAAACCGGGCCAACATGGGTCCCAGTACCAGGATCGAGGCCCGCATGGTCTTGACCAGTTCGTAGGGGGCGTAGAATTCCCGGATGGTACTGGCGTCCGCCTCGATATTGAGCTTCTCGTCGACAACCAGCTGCACCCCCATGCGTCCGAGCAATTCCATCGTGGTGGTGATGTCGTGCAGATGGGGAATATTGCAGATCGTAACGGGTTCATCCGCCAGCAAAATGGACGCGAGGATCGGCAGGGCGGCATTCTTTGCCCCGGAGATGCGGATTTCACCGGCTAGCGCGATGCCGCCGGAAATAATCAGTTTGTCCATAAATGGGGGGCGTCACTCTCTGGACATATCCGGCACCACAGCACAGGTCTTCCCACACATGCGGTGGCCCGTCTGGCCCAGTATCATTATTGTCGAATCAAGGTGTACGCGACCAGGCCCACACAGGGTGGCCACAGTCGCAACGGACCGTTGCGCTCAGGATGACACCCGCAACTTGCGTGCCTTGTCCCATTCCTCAGGGGTATAGGCCTTGATCGACAAGGCATGCAGTTCGCCGCTGGCAATCCGTGCATTGACGCTCGCATAGACCATACGCTGTTTGTCCACTAGGGACTTGCCCTTAAAGGATTCGCTGATGACGATGGCATCGAAGTGGCTACCGTCACCACTGACTATGGCCTCACAGCCGGGGACTTCGGCCGCAATCAGACGTTGAACGTCTTCTGGATTCATGGTTGTGTTCCGCTAGCTGCTATCAGATCAAAAGGAGGAAAGGATAGCGCCTATCGGAGTGAGGCAAAAGGGGAAAGCATGTATTATTGTCGATTCTGCGTCATTTCTGTACCAGTCTGGAATACGGGAAATCGCAAAAAATGAAATCTGGTGATCTGTTTTTATAATATATTCAACACCCTGCATAACAGATCTTACCGTATTACGCCCTGGCCCGGTCGACCCGAAGGCGCCAACAATCCTTCCAGCCCACTGGCCTGCACAATGGCGCTCAACTGTGCGGGCAGGTTGCTGAAATGGATATCCAGACCACGGTTGCGCCCCTGGCGCAACCAGTGCACCAGCAAAGCGAGTCCGGCGCTATCGGCCCGGCTCACCACCCCTAGGTCGATGCGCAGGGGCGAGACCGCCTGGGCAATCAACGGGGCGGCCTCGCGGTGCAGGCCGGGCACGGTGGCAAAACTCATCTCGCCATGGACACGTAGGCGGGTCGCATCCAGTGCCTCGATATGTCCCGCCATCACGGTCCCGCCCGCTTTGCATTATGCTGCTCAAGGCGGGCAATCAAACCCTTAATGCCATAGCGGTTGATCTCATCGTTGAAGGAACTGCGATAGTTGGTCAATAAACTGATGCCGGCGATACTGATATCGTAGACCAGCCAGTCACCACGCTTGTTATAAAGACTATAGGAGATACCAATAGTCCGGCCATTTCCTTCCATCACCTGACTGCGCACGACCACGTAGCCCTGGGCGGGATCATCACGCAACGGTAAAAAGCGTATCTTCTGATCCGTGTACTGCAACAAGGCCGTGCCATAGGTGCGTACCAGCAGGGTACGGAAGGCCAGCACGAATTGGGTCTTTTGCTCCCGACTCATCTGCGCCCAGTTATCCCGCCCCATCACCCAGTGCGCCATATGTACGAAGTCGAAGTGCGGTAGGACAATGTCGCTGACCAGGGCATAGAGTCGCCCGGGATGCGCCTTGAGTTGTTTGTTATCGGCCTTGAGCTGTGCCAGCATCGCCTGCGTGGTCTGCTCGATCACGGCCTGGGGACCCAGTGCCTTGACCTGTTGCGTCGCCGCGCGGGCCAACGGTATTCCAGCCCCGAGCAGCAACAGGCTACCAAGCAACCACCATAGTGGATACGGATGTGTGCGCATTTCCCGTTTCGCGGTCATTTACTTTTTCCCTCCGACGCCTTGTTGAAGAGGAATTTCCCGATCAGATTTTCCAGCACCAGCGAAGACTGTCCGCCCTTGATACTGCCACCATTTTTCACCACCGCCTCATCGATACCCGGTTTGATGCCGATGTATTTCTCCCCCAGCAGACCAGAGGTATAGACCCCGGAGATGCTGTCTCTGGGCAGCATATTATATTTATTACCGATGGCCATGGAAACCACGGCTTCGAAGGTCTGCTTGTCCAGGCTGATACCGGTGACCCGCCCGACACGAACACCTGCGACAGTCACCGGCGCGCGCACCTTCAAACCGCTGACATTGTCGAAACTGGAGGTAATTTCATAGGTTCCACCGCTGTTGAGAGCGCTAAAATTACTCACCTTCATAGCCAGCACGAACAGGGCCGCCAGCCCGGCGACTACGAACAACCCTACCCAGATTTCCACGCTCCTTGATTGCCTCATAGCCTTAGAACTCTCCAAACATTAAAGCGGTTAACACAAAATCCAGGGCCAACACCGCCAGCGAGGTATACACCACCGTGCGGGTGGTCGCACGGCTGACGCCCTCGGAAGTCGGTATGCAGTCATACCCTTCGAAGACGGCGATCCAGCTTGCCACCACTCCGAATACCACGCTTTTGATCACCCCGTTAAGGACATCACTGTAGATACTGACATGGGCCTGCATCTGGGACCAGAAGGTGCCGGCATCCACGCCCAACAGACCCACGCCGATAAAATATCCGCCCATCACGCCGATCGCGCTGAAGATCGCGGCCAGCAAGGGCATCGAAATCACCCCGGCCAGAAAACGCGGTGCCAACACTCGGCGCAGCGGATCGACGGCCATCATCTCCATGGCCGAGAGTTGCTCGGTGGCCTTCATCAGACCTATCTCGGCGGTCACTGCCGAACCGGCCCGCCCGGCGAACAACAACGCCGTGACCACCGGGCCCAGTTCACGCACCAGCGACAGTGCCACGACCACACCCAGTGATTCCGCGGCGCCGAAATTCACCAAGGTATTGTACCCCTGCAGGGCCAGTACCATGCCGACGAACAAACCCGATACCGCGATGATGAGCAGCGAAAGCACACCAACGGAATAGATCTGTTGCACAATCAGCCGCGGCTGCAACAACAAGGCCGGTAACCCCGCAAGGATCTGTAACAACAGCAAACAAGCCCGCCCCAGGCGCTCGAAGGCACCCAACCCGAAGCGGCCCAGAGATTGAACCGGGTCCAGTAGCACATGGCGCATCAGGCCACCTCCCTATCGTGCCCGCCCGGCGTGTGTTCCGTACCCTCAAGCAGGTCTTCAAGATAGTCGGGGGCGGGATAATGAAAGGGGACGGGACCGTCCGGATCACCCTTGAGAAACTGACGGGCCCAGTCTGAGCGGGACTCTTTCAGTTGCGCCGGTGTACCGTGCGCCACCACCTTGCCGTTGGCCAGGATATAGAGGTAGTCGGCGATGGCGATCGTCTCATGCACATCGTGGGACACAATAATACTGGTCAGGCCCAGGGCGTCGTTCAACCCGCGGATCAATCGCACCAGTACCCCCATAGAGATCGGATCCTGCCCGGTAAAGGGTTCGTCATACATGATCATCATCGGGTCGAGGGCCATGGCGCGCGCCAGTGCCACCCGCCGCGCCATACCGCCCGAGAGTTCATTGGGCATGAGATGCCGCGCGCCACGCAGTCCGACGGCCTGGAGCTTCATCAACACCAAGTCGCGGATCAGGGGTTCCGGCAACCGCGTGTGCTCGCGCAGCGGAAAGGCCACGTTCTCGAAGGCGTCTAGATGCGTCAACAGCGCGCCGTTCTGAAACAACATGCCCATGCGCTGGCGCAGGACATAGAGGCGTTTGCGTGACAGTGTGTGCACGACCTCGCCATCGACCGTGACACGACCACGGTCCGGGCACAGCTGGCCGCCGATGAGTCGCAACAGGGTGGTCTTGCCAGTGCCGCTCGGTCCCATGATTCCGGTCACGCCGCCCCGGCGGATATCGATATCGATGCCATCGAAAATGGTTCGCGTGCCACGCGAGAAATGTACATCGCGGATGCTCACCAAGGGGATATCGGATTTAGCCATAGTGGTTTTGAGTGTGTTTGATTGCCATAGGTTCATTGTGCCTGTTGTCGCTATTGTTGACAACGCATGCGACAACAAGACGGCGCATGGCGGTTCAGCTACGGTTCATCTTCGTGCCGACACACACACTGTTTAGCAGGTTATTACAGCAGTTCACACAAGGTGGCGGCATGCTCCAGTGTTTGCCGATCGGGCAGTGAACCGGACACGATCAATACCGACTCACGGGTATCACCGCCCGCGGCCAGACCCGTTTCCACGATGGTGCGCAGGACGCGCAAATTGGCCACTGGCGCGTCGAGCATGGTCAGGGCCAGGCGCCCACGCGCCAGACCCGCCGGGGCGGGGGGACCGTGCCAGCACATCCCGACGTCATGGCGCACCAGCACATCGTCCAGGGGCGTACCCTGCGCACAGGCCATAGGGTCGGCCTCGACACTGAGCGGATATACCGGCGCCAGCACCGACAACACGGCATCCAGATCGCCCAGGTTCCAGGGCCGGGCAGGATCGGTGCGGCGCACATACACGCCCGCACAGTGCCCCGCGAGAGGCGCTATCCTCGCCAGGAATGCCTGAATCTGGGAGACATGCTGCGCCGCCGTGGCCCCAACGACACACTCGAACAAAAACCGAAACCCTGCATCCACGTCCTCACCCCAGTGCACAATATCCGCCGCGCCAGGGTGCAACAAATCCGCCGACACCAGCACCACGCGATGCGCGTTGGCGTAGTAACTCAGGCGCCAGTCCTCGGGTAGGTCTTCGGGATAAAAGGCGGATACCCAACCCGGGTGCGCCCAGCCGCGGGCACCAAATAATATGCGATGGTGTGGCACCGACATCGTTTCCCTATAATGATACGTGAGCGTCCGACACTACCTGCCCAGCCCTGGCGCCGTCAGGCGCTAGCGTACAGGGTGTTCAACAACGAAGGCGAATCGGCGGGCACCGCTCATTTGTGGAATAATGGCCCGCCGTGCAGCGCAGGCAATGTTATACCATGCGTTTCGATCTTTTCTACGAACTTTCCGTTCCGGCCTCTGGCGGTCGTAGCGAGGCCGAGGTCTACCACCAGACCCTGGACGAACTGGTGCTGGCCGAAACGTTGGGCTTCTCGACCGCCTGGCTGGTCGAACACCATTTCATGCCCGGGTACTCACACAGTACCGCCCCGGAACTGTTCCTCGCCGCCGCCACGCAACGCACCCGGCACCTGCGCCTGGGCCATGCCATCGTTCCCCTGCCCTACCATCACCCGGTCCACGTGGCCGAACGCCTCGCCACCCTCGACGTCCTCAGCCACGGGCGTGTCGAATTCGGCTTCGGACGGGGTTTTTCGCCGAAAGAATATGCCAGCTTCGGCGCCAACATGGGCGACAGTCGCGACATCACCCGCGAGGCCTTCGAGATCATCCGCGCTACCTTCGTCGGGGCACCGTTCAGTCACCACGGCCAGCACTTCCAGCTCGATGCAGTGACGATCCTGCCCCGGGTCATCCAGTCTCCCCACCCGCCATTGTGGACAGCGGCCGTGAGCCCCGATAGCTTCGAACTGGCCGCAGAACTCGGCGTAGGGGCACTGGTCGGTCCATTCAAGCCCTGGTTCATGGTGCGCGAGGATATCCGCCACTATCGCCAGGCCTGGCAACGCCACCACGGCCACGCCGGAGCCCAGGCGGGACAAAACCCGCGCGTGGGCATGACGGTGGGCCTGTTCTGTCTCGAAGACGGTCACGAGGCCAGACGCCTTGCGCGCGACGGCATCACCTGGTTCTATCGCCACTTGCTGGGTCAGACCCGTCCGATACTGGAAAAGCTCTACGAGAGCTATGAATACTATCGCAAGGTCGGACGACTGTCGGGACTCATGGAAAAGACGATCACGCTGCGCATCCTGGAAACACTGGGCATGGTCATCGTCGGCGACCCTGCGCATTGCACCCGTAAACTACGGGCCCTGCAACAGGCCGGCGTCGATCATGTCCTGTGTGCCATCGGTGCCGGCGTCCTGCCCAGCACGCTCGTGCAGCGTTGCCTGCGGGTACTTGCGCACGAGGTCATGCCCGCATTTGCGGAAAAGCGTTAGCCGAGAAAATCTAAACGACCTGTTGCAAAAAGAATACCTGGGAGGGCAATAATTGCAGTGCATGATCACACTCTCTTCGTGGTGGACCGATCTGATATGGATACCCTGATTTTGCCATGAAAGTGCTGGTCACCGGCAGCGCCTCTCATTTGGCCCGTGCAGTCCTGCCGGTGCTGTGCGCACGCGCGGATATCGACGAGATCATCGGTATCGACCTGCGCCCCTCGGGCTTCACACACCCGCACTACCACGAGCACCGCATGGATATCCGCGACGCACGCCTGGGCACATACCTCACAGGGATGGATGCCCTGGTGCACCTGGCCTTCGTGGTCATGCCGGGGACTCTGGGTCGGGCTCGGCATGACCGCGCCCTGATCCGTGACATCAACCTGCACGGCAGCGCCCAGGTGTTCACCCATGCCCGCCATGCCGGCGTTGCCCACTGCGTCCACCTGTCCAGCGCCGTGGTCTACGGTGCCTGGCCGGACAACCCACCCTTGCTCGACGAGCACGCACCGCGCCGGGCGATGCCCGGTTTCATCTATGCCGAAGACAAGGTCGCCGTGGAAGACTGGCTCGATACGTTCGAGGCGCAGGCGAACACCCCCCGTATCGTGCGGCTACGCCCGCATGTGATACTTGGCCCGCATGCCCAGCCGCTGCTGCGCGCCCTCCTGCGCCAACCCTTTTATCCGCGACTGCCCGATCCCCAGCCACTCAGCCAGTGCGTCTGGGAAGACGATGTGGCCGAGGCGGTATCACTGGCGTTGGACTACTCGCACCCCGGCATCTTCAATATTGCTGCAGACCCTGCGCTGTCATTTCGCGATATGCAGCGTACATGCCATGCGCTAAGCCTGCCATTACCGTTTTCGCTGGCGCGCACGTTGCACCGTATGCTGTGGCACATCAGTGGTATCGCTGGCGAACCCGCCTGGTTCGATGGTCTGCGCCACACTCTGGCCGTGGATTGCCACCACGCCCGACACGTACTAGGCTGGCGGGCGCGCCGCGATACTTACACCTGCCTGCACGCACTGGGCGATGCCACCACGCCCGACACAAACCGGCATCGGAATGGCTGAATCTGCCTGCATGCGCCATGCGCACGAGGACTCCATCATGGGCGACGTACTGCCTTTCAAAAAAACCCGCCCGCGGGACTGGCACAAAGGCAAGACACTGTGCAAAAGCGGCTTCCACAAGTGGGTGGTCATTAATGAGCACCCCTTCGACGTCAAGCACGGCAAGCTGCTCACCGTTTACCGCTGCACCCGCTGCGGTGCAACCAGGACCAAGGGTCACTGATCCACACCAGCGCATCCTTGCATCCCGGTCTGGCAGTGGCCCAGCGATGGCCATTTAGCGTGGCTTGGCGTATCTGCGGGCATACAGTAGACTGATGCGTTGCGGCCTCGAGTAAGGCCATACCGATCCATCACGCCCCAGACCGGACTCTGCGTTTTACATGATCATGCGCATTAACTCACTCGCCCGCTCCCTGTGTCTGCTCCTGCTCCTGGCCATGATCAGTGGCTGCGCCACCGTCCACTCACCCGACGCCAAGGTCGATCCGCTGGAACCCTTCAACCGCGGGGTCTATGCCTTCAATGCCGACCTCGATGCCACGCTCATGAAACCAACCGCACAGGCCTATCAAGCACACATTCCGCGCCCGGTACGGCGCAGCATTTCCAATTTCTTCAGTAACCTCGATGACGTCGTCGTGCTCGTCAATGATCTGCTCCAATTCAAGGGTGCACACGCCGTCAGCGACACCCTGCGCCTGAGCATGAACTCCACCTTCGGTCTGTTCGGTCTGCTCGATGTCGCCACCCCCGCCGGCCTGCCCAAACACGACGCGGACTTCGGCCAGACCCTCGGCAAGTGGGGCCTAGGGCCAGGGCCCTATCTCGTGCTGCCCGTGCTGGGCCCAAGTGATGTACGCGACGCCACCGGGCTGGCGGTCGATGTGACCTATGTCAATCCCGTCGAGAAGGTGAAAAACACCCCTGCGCGCGCCGCTCTGATCGTCACCCAGGCGATCAACACCCGTGCCCGGCTGCTCAAGGTCACCAATGTACTCGAACAGGCCGCGCTTGACCCCTATGTCTTCACGCGCGCCGCCTATCTGCAGCGCCGCCGCAGCCTGATCTATGATGGCAATCCGCCACCGCTGAAATTCGATAATTTCAATGACGACTTCCAACTGCCGCCCACGAAACCACTCGGGCTGAAACCTTCGGCCTCCTCTGGATTGGCCCCGTCCGCACCGGTCGGGACCCGCCCACGCCTGAAATGACAGGCGCACCGTCGTATCGCCGCACAGCACGGCCGCGACAATGCTCCTACCACACCCAGCGACCATGAACCACGTCCTACTGCTCTCCACCGCCGCCGTCATTACCGGATTTATCCTGCTGGTCTGGGGCGCAGACCGTTTCGTGCACGGCGCCTCAGCCAGCGCACGCAATCTCGGTATCTCACCCATCATCATCGGCCTGACTATCGTCGGTTTCGGCACCTCCACACCGGAGGTACTGGTCTCGACGATGGCCGCCCTGCAGGGCAACCCGGGGTTGGCCATCGGCAATGCCATCGGCTCGAATATTGCCAACATCGGACTGGTCCTCGGCACCACGGCCCTCATCATGCCCCTGCGAGTGCGCTCCGAGACCCTGCAGCGTGAATACCCCATCATGTTTGCGATCATGTTGCTGACCCTGCTGCTGCTCCTGGACCTCCAGCTCAGCCGACTCGATGGGTTTGTGCTCATCACCGGCCTGCTCATCCTAATCGTCTGGATGGTACGTCTCGGTCTGCGCCAGCAACACTGCGATCCCCTGGCCGACGAGTATGATCGCGGGATACCCCAGCATATCCCAACGAGCCGGGCGCTGATCTGGCTTGTCATCGGTCTAGGGGTATTATTGCTCAGTTCGCACATGCTGGTCTGGGGGGCCGTCAACATCGCCCAGGCCATGGGGGTGAGCGACTTGGTCATCGGCCTGACCGTTGTGGCCATCGGCACCAGCCTGCCCGAACTGGCCGCCTCGGTGATGAGCGCCATCAAGAAGGAACCGGACATCGCCATCGGCAACATCATCGGTTCCAATATGTTCAATCTGCTGGCCGTGATCGGCATCCCCGCCCTGATAGCGCCCGGACCCGTGGACCCCATCATACTGAGCCGCGACATGGTCACCATGATCGGCCTGAGCATCGCCCTGTTCGCCATGGCCTACGGCTTTGGCCGCCCTGGGCGCATCAATCGCATTGAGGGCGGGTTGCTGCTGCTGGCCTACTGCGGTTACCTGGTGTGGCTGTATCGGACCGCCCAGGCCTAATGAGGGGGCCTGAGCCCTGGGGGCCCCGCACCGTCGCTCATGCGCACGCCTGTACCGCGCGGTTTCACGCCGATGCCGGTGAGGGTGTACCCTACCCGGGCGACCCACGATGAACGAGACCATGGATACTGAAAAGCTGAAGCAACTGGCTCAGGCCGTGATCGAGACCGAGGCCGAGGCGGTGCGCGACCTGCGCCCCCGCATCGATGCCCATTTCGTCCAGGCCTGCCGCCACATGCTGGCGTGCCAGGGACGTATCGTGGTCATCGGCATGGGCAAGTCCGGCCACATCGGCAGCAAGCTGGCCGCCACGCTCGCCAGCACCGGCTCACCCGCCTTCTTCGTCCACCCCGGCGAGGCCAGCCATGGCGATCTGGGCATGATCACCGCACAGGATGTGGTACTCGCCTTGTCCAATTCGGGCGAAACCGACGAGATCCTCACCATCCTGCCACTCATCAAGCGTCTCGGCATCCCCCTCATCACCTTGACCGGCAAACCGGCCTCGCGCATGGCCCGCGAGGCCGACGTCAACATCGATGTCAGTGTCGCCAAGGAGGCCTGCCCGCTCGGGCTGGCGCCGACGGCCAGCACCACCGCGGCCCTGGTCATGGGCGATGCCCTGGCCATTGCGCTGCTGGAATCGCGCGGTTTCACCGCGGACGATTTTGCCCTCTCCCATCCCGGCGGTCGACTCGGTAAACGCCTGCTGCTCCATGTGCAAGACATCATGCACACCGGCGAGGCCATCCCCCGCGTCACCGAGGCCACGCCTCTGAGCGAAGCGCTGGTCGAGATGACCCGCAAGGGTCTGGGCATGACCACCATCACGGATACCGATGACCACTTGGTCGGCGTGTTCACCGATGGCGATCTGCGCCGGGTATTCGACCACGATGGACTCAATATTCATCAGACCCTGATGGGCGAGCATGTCACCCGGGAATGCCGCACCATCACCCCCGAGCGCCTCGCGGCCGAAGCCCTGCAAATGATGGACGCGCACCGTATCAACGCCCTGCCGGTGGTCGATACCGGGCACCGGCTGGTCGGTGCCCTCAACATGCACGATCTGCTACGCGCGGGTGTGGCCTAAATAACGGTTCCAAATACCCGGTCACTTTGAAAAACCAGCCTATCAGGCATTCGATTCCGCTGGTTCTGCGTGGGCAGGTATTTGGATCGCGTATTTAGGGGCCTGCCAGACTCAGTACGCGTCTACCGCACCGAGGGAAGAACGATACCGGTGAACCGTGGCGTCGCCACCCTGCCCCGGCTCGGGGTATCATGTGCGCGGTTATCCATCCACGGGAGGCGACATGCAAGACATCCTTGCGCGCGCAGCGCAAATCAGGCTGGTAGTGTTCGACGTCGATGGCGTACTCACCGATGGCAGCCTGTTCTTCGGCGACGACGGTCAGGAATACAAGGCATTCCATTCGCGTGACGGTCATGGCATGAAAATGCTGCAAGGCAGCGGGATCACCATCGGTATCATCACCGGGCGCAGCTCCGAGGTGGTCAACCGGCGCATGGCCAATCTTGGCATTACGCACGTCTACCAGGGACAGCACAACAAACTACCCGCCTTCGACGCGCTACTCGCCACGCTGGACCTGAGCGCCACACAGGCCGCCTATGTCGGCGATGATGTGGTCGACCTGCCGATCATGCACCGTTGCGGCCTGGCCATCGCCGTCCAGGATGCCCATACCCTGGTCAGGCAACACGCCCATTGGCAGACCCCGCACGCCGGTGGTCGTGGCGCGGCCCGTGACGTGTGCGAACTCATCATGCAGGCCCAGGGTTCGCTCGAATCGACGCTGCACGCCTATCTGGCCGATGGGTAAAATCCAGTATATCGTTCTGGCGCTCATCCTGGCCGTCACTGTACTCAGCGGCTGGCTGCTCAAGCTCGTGGAGGTCAGCCACACCCCCCGCCCCGTGCCTGCCCGCCACATCCCTGACTACTACTTTGACCGCTTCACCGCCACCGTCATGGGCACCAATAACCGGCCCCGCTACCGCATCAGTGCCACCCGTCTCGATCACTACCCGGACGATGACAATAAGGTCCTGACCCACCTGGAGCTGATCTTCTATCCACTGAGTGCCGCCACCTGGGACATCACCGCCGAACGGGGTGTGATCACGGCCCACAACCGCCTCATCCGTCTGACGGGTCAGGTGAGACTCGTACGTGCGGCCACCGCCACGCGTCCCCGCGTCACACTGGACACCACTGAATTGCTGATCTATCCACAAGAAAAACGGGCGCGAACCGATACAGTCGTTATGATACGCGCCGGGCGTGATACCATCAGGGCTCGTGGACTGCGCGCCGATCTGAATACCGGCCAGTTTGAACTGCCCGCCGATGTGCAAGGACACTATGAACCACCGCGCCCCTGAAACCCGTCTCATTTCGCACGCTGGCACCCCGCCGCTTCACCTGGGCCATCGTCGCATCCCCCGCCACATTCCTGCTTGGGCATTATTGGGACTCGCGCTGTGGCTGGGTGGTGCGCCAGGAGTCCACGCGCTGAGCAGCGACCGCAGCCAGCCCATCAACATCAAGGCAGATCGGGTCCGTATCAATGAAAACAAGGGCTTCAGCACATACAGTGGCCATGTCGTGCTGACCCAGGGCAGTATCGTGCTCACGGCTGCCCGGCTCACCGTCTATCAACCCAAAGGCACGTTGCAACGTATCGAGGCCACGGGCACGCCGGCCCGCTTCAAGCAACTGCCGGACAACAGTAAAACACCTGTCGTGGCCAGTGCCGAACACATGGAATACCTTGCCGGCGATGAGCTGCTGTTGCTGACCGGACAAGCGCGCCTCACCCAGGGCGGCGATGTCTTCTCTGGCCACCGTATCGAATACGATACCCGTCACAGCATCGTCACTGCCCGCAAGAATGCACAAAACGGGGCGGGGCGGGTGCATGCCATCATCCAGCCGGCCACCACGCCACCCGGCAAGGCAAACAGCAACACCCCGGCCAACGCGTCCCCGGCACGATGAGTACCCTGTCTGCCGAGCACCTGGCCAAACGCTTCAAATCCCGCCATGTGGTCAATGATGTGTCCCTGTCCCTGGACAGCGGCGAGATTGTCGGTCTGCTCGGCCCCAACGGGGCGGGGAAGACGACCACCTTCTACATGATCGTCGGACTCATCCCCGCTGGCGGCGGGTGCATCCGGCTCGATGACCACGACTTGACCCGGCGCCCCATGCACGAACGCGCCCGCATGGGCATCGGCTATCTACCACAGGAGGCCTCTGTATTTCGCAAGCTCAGTGTGGCCGACAACATCCTGGCCATCCTGCAAACCCGACGCGATCTCGGCCCGGGTCAACGCCAGCAGAAACTCGATGAACTGCTCGAGGAGCTCCATATTACCCCTATCAGGAGAAGTCTCGGCATGAGTCTCTCCGGCGGGGAACGCCGACGGGTCGAGATTGCCCGCGCGCTGGCCACCGAACCCCGGTTCATCCTGCTCGATGAACCCTTTGCTGGCGTCGACCCCATTTCCGTACTCGACATTCAGTCTATAATCAGACACCTACACAAAAGAGGCATTGGCGTACTCATTACCGATCACAATGTACGTGAAACACTGGGCATCTGCGAACGGGCCTATATAATCAACAACGGTGGGGTCATTGCAGCAGGGGCTCCAGACACACTGCTCAACAATCAGGAAGTGCGCCAGGTATACCTCGGCGAGCATTTTCGCCTGTAGACATCACGATGAACTGTAATCACCGGTCAAATAAGCTAGAATTTAACTCTGTCGACAACACGCTGAGTGTCGGCGCGCCTACCTTGCCATGAAACAGACTCTACAACTTCGCCTCGGCCAACACCTCACCATGACTCCTCAATTGCAGCAGGCGATTCGCCTGTTACAATTGTCCTCGCTGGAACTGCATACCGAGGTACAAGAGGCGTTGGATTCCAACCTCATGCTCGAGCGGGTCGAGGACAACGACACGGAGGCCGATGAATCGGCCGCCAACAGTGAGCACAGCACCACGCCGGAGAACGAGTTGGTCGTTCAACCTGCCGACATTCCCCAGGAGTTGGCTGTCGACACGGCATGGGAGGACATCTATGACAATATTGCCCCCGTCAGTCAGGCTCCTCTCGGCGACAACGGCGGCGAGTACGAAACCCAGGCTAACCAGAACGAGAGCCTGCACGACCATCTGCACTGGCAAATGCAACTGACCCATCTCAGCGAGACCGACATCACCATTGCCGAGACCCTTATCGATGCCATCAATGAAGACGGCTACCTCGACAGTACACTTGAAGATATCCACCAATCCCTTGTGCAGGATATGGATATTGAACTCGATGAGATCGAGGCGGTACTGCACTGCATCCAGAATTTTGACCCATCCGGTGTGGGCGCGCGCGATCTGCGCGAAAGCCTGCTGCTCCAACTCCAGCAGCGCCAAGAACGCAACGAAACGGAACAACGCGCGCTGCAGTTGACCGAAGATCATTTCGATCTGCTGGCGCGACGCGAATACACTCAGCTCATGCGGCGCATGAAAATCAGCGAGGATGAACTCAAGGATGTCATCCACATCATCCAGTCACTCAACCCACGCCCCGGCAACCAAATCGCTGACACCAATACGGAGTATGTCATCCCCGATGTCATCGTGCATAAATCCAATGGCATCTGGAAGGTTGAACTCAATCTTGATGCCGCGCCACGGCTGCGCATCAACGCCCATTACGCCAGCCTCATAAAACAGGCCAGCAACAATGCCGATTCCACCTACATGAAGAATCACCTGCAAGAGGCCCGCTGGTTCATAAAAAGCCTGCACAGCCGTAATGAGACCTTGCTCAAGGTTGCCACCAGCATCGTCAAACACCAGCTCAGCTTCCTCGAGCATGGTGACGAGGCCATGCGCGCACTGGTATTGCACGATATCGCTGAAGAGGTCAACATGCACGAATCGACCATCTCACGGGTGACCACCAATAAATACATGCATACCCCACGCGGCATCTACGAATTGAAATACTTCTTCTCCAGCCATGTCAGTACCGCCAGTGGGGGAGAGTGCTCAGCAACCGCTATTCGTGCCTTCATCAAGAAGCTGATTGGCGCAGAAGAACCCGGCAAACCACTCAGCGACAACAAGATTGCCAACATACTGTCCGACCAGGGTATTAATGTTGCCCGCCGTACAGTCGCTAAATACAGGGAGGGCCTGTCCATACCGCCCTCAAACGAGCGCAAACGCCTCGCCTAGGCACACCACGCGCCCATGACCCAAGGAGTCCAGCCCATGCAGATGAATATCACAGGACAGCACATCGATATCACTCCGGCACTGCGTGACTACGTCAATGACAAACTCGGGCGTATCGAACGCCACTTTGATCATGTCACCAACGTACATGTCATCCTGTGTGTGGAAAAATTGCGTAATAAAGCCGAAGCCACAGTACATATCAGTGGTGCGAACCTGTTTGCCGATGCCGAGGAAGAGGACATGTATGCTGCCATCGATGCGCTAGTCGACAAACTCGACCGCCAAATCAAAAGACACAAAGAGAAGTTGACCAATCACCGAAACACCGCTGACACACTCAAAACCCAGCCTGCCGACCAGGACTCCGAATAGTCGCGGGGCGGCACAATTGGTCTGCAATTGCACCCTGATGGGCCTGCCGACAAACCAAAGCCAACGTATGCAACTCACCGATATCATCACGCCCGAACGCATCGTTTGCGACACTTGTGCCGGCAGCAAGAAACGTGCACTGGAGCTGTTGAGCGAACTGATCGCAGGGGGGCAGGACAACATGACCTGCGGCGAGGTCTTCGACAGCCTGCTCAACCGCGAACGGCTCGGTGGCACCGGCCTGGGGCATGGCGTAGCTATCCCCCACGGCCGGCTGCACAACAGCGGCAAGACCATTGGCGCCTTTATCACACTTGAGCATGGCATCGACTACGACGCCATGGACCATCAACCCGTGGATCTACTGTTTGCGTTGATGGTCCCCGAGCACTCGACTGATGAACACTTGCGGGTGCTTGCCTTATTGGCCTCCATGTTCAACGATGAACACCTGCGTGAAAAGGTACGCCAAACCAGTCACGGAGATAAACTCTATCAATTGTTGCTGGACTGGCAGACAGTCCAGCACTGAACGATCCTTACCGCCATACACCATGACCGCACCCATTTCCATTCATAGCCTGTTCGCCAGTCATGGAGAAAAACTCGAGCTGTACTGGCACAATGACGGTGTCGGCAAGGACCACGAGATCAGCGCCCGGGACAATCTCGCCCTCGATGCCTCTCTGGCCGGTTACATGAACCTCATCCGCACGCATCGCATCCAGGTACTCGGCGGCGCAGAAATCGCCTACCTGCAAGGTCTGAGCGAGAATTCATACCATGATACGCTGGGCCGCCTGTTTGGCGGCGCACCAGCAGCCGTCATCGTCGCCAATGGTGAACCCCTGCCCGAGGGCCTGCTGGAGGCCGCAAACGACAGCGCGACGGCGCTGCTCAGCACCCCGTTGAATGGCCACAAACTGGTCTCACTGTTACACCGCTACTTCACCCAGTTATTCGCCGTTCGCATCACGGTCCATGGCGTCTTCATGGCCGTAATGGGTATCGGCGTATTGCTGACCGGTCCCAGCGGGGTGGGCAAGAGTGAATTGGCACTGGACTTGATCTCGCGCGGACATCGCCTCATTGCCGACGACGCACCGGAGTTCCAGCGTTTGACCGCCGAGACCCTGTCCGGGCACTGCCCGGAAACACTGCGCGACTTTCTTGAGGTGCGCGGACTGGGCGTACTCAACATTCGCGCCATGTACGGCGACAACGCCCTCAAGCCCAACAAGTATCTACGACTCATCCTGCGGCTCGAACCACTCACTGCTATCGATCTGGGCAACATGAAACGCCTTCAGGGGACCAAACAGACACGTACACTGCTCGATGTGGATATCCCGGAAATAGTGCTGCCCGTCGCACCGGGGAGAAATCTCGCCGTCATCGTCGAGGTTGCCGTACGCAACCACATCCTGTCCGTCGGTGGCTATGACGCGGCAGATGACTTTATGTACCGACAACAACACCACATTTTCAGTCAACCAACATGAAACTTATCATCGTCAGCGGCCTGTCCGGTTCAGGGAAGTCCGTCGCCCTGCATGTCCTGGAGGATCTCGATTACTATTGCATCGACAACCTGCCTATCGGCCTGCTGCCCGCACTCGCCACACAGGTCAATGCCACCGTACGCCTTCCCGAGGCCACAGGACAGGTCAAATACGCTGTTGGCATCGATGTCCGCAATACCGATGGCAACCTGGAGGGCGTGCCCGCGATGCTCCGTGAGCTGCGCGGGCACCGCGTGGACTATGAAATTTTCTTCCTTGATGCAAATAACGCCACGTTGCTCAAGCGTTTCAGTGAGACCCGGCGCAAGCATCCGCTGTCCAGCCAGCAAAGACCGCTGGAAGAAGCCATTCAGCTTGAGCGCCAACTACTGGAGCCACTGACCAATGCTGCAGACCTGATCATCGACACCAGCCTGACCAACGTGCATCAGTTGCGTGATCTGGTCAGACAACGCGTGGTCGACAAACCCCCACGCACTCTGTCTATTTTGTTTGAGTCCTTTGGCTATAAACACGGTGTGCCTGCCGATGCGGATTTCGTCTTTGATGTGCGCTGTCTGCCAAACCCGCATTGGGAGCCACGACTGCGTGCATTGACCGGTCATGACAAACCGGTAGCCGTATTCCTGGAGAACCAGTCACAAGTGGACCATATGTACCAGGACCTGATCGGTCTGTTTGACAACTGGTTGCCACATTTCGAGGCGGATAACCGTCACTACATGACCATTGCCATCGGTTGTACCGGCGGTCAGCACCGTTCGGTCTATCTGGTCGAACGGCTGGCCGGGTATTTCCGCGACCAGGGCCGGCACGTACTCACACGTCATCGGGAGCTGTCATGACTGTCGGACTCCTCATCGTGACCCATGGTGATATCGGCAAAGTACTGCTCGAAACCGCCACTGCCTTGCTCGGTTTGTGCCCCTTGCAAACCGAGGTCATCGGCGTCGCCCAGGACTGCGAACCGGAACAGGTGGCACGCGATGCCCACCAGTGCGTAGAGAACCTCAACCAGGGAGAAGGCACGCTGGTGCTCACCGACCTCTACGGTTCCACGCCTGGAAACATCGCCGGTCGTCAGCTCAGCGATGAGGTTGCCGTCGTCTCCGGATTGAATCTGCCCATGCTGTTGCGGGTACTCAATTATCCGCAGATGTCGCTGGTCGATCTTACCACCAAGGCCGTCAGCGGCGGCCGTGAGGGGGTCATGGCCTATCGGAACTGGGAGAACTAACCGTGCGCCGGATAGATAACACAGGCGCAGCAACCAACTTGGTCATTTCACAACAGTGGAAAACAATAACGTGATTCAGCAAGACATCACCATCATCAACAAACTTGGGCTGCATGCACGCGCCGCGGCAAAATTCGTCACCCTTGCCTCGCATTTTGCCAGCGAGATATACCTCTCGCGTAATGGCAAACGCGTCAATGGCAAAAGTATCATGGGCGTCATGATGCTGGCTGCCAGCAAGGGCAGCAGTATCTGTATCGAGGCCGAGGGTGACGACGAGCGCATGGCGCTCACAGAACTGACCGCCCTGGTCAACCAACGCTTCGGCGAGAGCGAATAGACCTAACCAGGTTGCCCTCGGGCGTCCTGGGCAGTATTCATTGCCTGAGGTACCCCACGACTGCCCGTATGACACCTTGCCAGCGGGCGCTGGACACACGATACTTTCTCCATACCCGACGCACTATCGGGCCTTTAGCAGAGAACACTGCATGTCACTCGTGTTGCACGGCAAGGGGGTGTCCAGCGGCATTGCCATCGGCAAGGCATGGATCCCCCTGCGCGATCAGATCGAAATCAACGAATACGCCCTGCCTGCACACCTCATCGATGCAGAAATAGAACGTTTCAATGTTGCCCACACGCAGGCGAAACATCACCTTGAGTCGATCCGCCAACACATCCCCGGTTACGCCTCGCCCGAAATTAACGCCTTTATCGAAACCCATCTGCTCATGCTCGACGATGCCGCACTGAGCATCGTTCCCGTGGACATTATCCGTACACGGGGTTGCAATGCGGAATGGGCGCTCAAACAACAGCGCGATACGCTCATCAGCGTGTTCGAGGCGATGGACGATGCCTATCTGCGTACCCGGCGCGACGATGTCGAGCACGTGGTCGACAGCATCATGCGCCATCTGCTCAGCGCGCCCGGTCACCACATTCCCGGACCAGAACACTCAGTGGCCGATCACATTCTGGTTGCCGAGGACCTGACACCGGCTGACACGGTGTTGATGCAGCACCTGGGTATTGCCGCCTTTGTCACTGAGTCCGGTGGCCCCACCTCCCACACCGCCATCCTCGCACGCAGTCTAGGCATGCCGGCACTGGTCAGTCTGCACCACGTCCGCCGCTACCTGCGCCAGAGCGACACCCTGATCCTCGACGGCCAGCGGGGGGTGCTGATCGCCACCGATGACTCCCTGCTGATCGACGATTACCGGGCACGGCAAAAGGAGTACACGCACCGCCAGCGCCATCTCAAGCACCTGCGCAAGCGTCCAGCCATCAGCTGCGATGGCGAACCACTGCAACTGATGGCCAATATCGAGCTGCCCGAGGACATCGAGACCCTGCATGAAGCCGGTGCGGATGGCGTCGGTCTGTACCGCACCGAATACCTGTTCATGAATCGCGATGCCCCTCCCGATGAAGACGAGCAATTTGATGTCTATGCACACCTTGTCCGCCAACTCAGGGGGGCACCACTGACCATTCGCACGCTTGATCTGGGTGCCGACAAACAAGTCGACGGGGGACGCCGCGACGCCCCCATCGCCAGCAGCCCGGCGCTGGGTTTGCGAGCGATTCGCCTGTGCCTGAAAGAACCCGACCTGTTCATACCCCAACTGCGCGCCATCCTGCGCGCCTCGCACCACGGTCCGGTGCGGATGATGCTACCCATGATCTCCAACCTCCCGGAACTGCTCCAGGTCCATCGCCTCATCGCACACACCCGGGCCGGGCTTGAGCAGGAAGGGATAGCCTTCGATCCGGCCCTGCCGATCGGAGGGATGATCGAGGTACCTGCCGCCGCACTGTGTGCGGGTCTGTTCGCCAAGCACCTGGATTTTCTGTCTATCGGTACCAATGATCTGATCCAGTACACCCTGGCAATCGACCGTGTCGATGATGAGGTCAACTACCTCTATGACCCGCTCAATCCCGCCGTGCTCAAGCTGATTCACCATACCCTGAACGCCGGTCGGGCCACACACACACCCGTCGCCATGTGCGGCGAAATGGCCGGTGATCCACGTTTCACCCGGTTACTGCTCGGGCTAGGTCTGAGCGAATTCAGCATGCACCCCAGCATGCTGTTGGAGATCAAATACATTATTACCCACACACATATCGGCCGCCTGCGACAGAGGACCGAACAATTCATTCAAGACATCGAGGAACGGGTCATCACCGAGTTCATCGACACCATCAATGAACTCGACTGATGGAAATCTAGTGGTGATTTTGAAGATTATTGGAAATTTTATAAGCAGATGTCAAAGACAAGAAATTATGATTTTTTAGAGATGAACAACTTTGGGTAATGAATTTCGTCGTTTAAAAGATCTGCACCCTTTTCCTTTTGACCTCCGCCCTTGTTACACTCGTACTGCCAGCGGCAGGCGACACCACCTGCCGCTGGCACCGGACAAACAGCATCGTATGCCGCTCTGTCACGCGCACCACGTCAACCGTGTCCCCCCGGTATACGACCGGCCCGCGCACGCCAGGCAACGGCCCTCAGCAGGAAAGGGTAACCCATGGTCGAAGAACTCAAGGAGCGGGAGGACAACTTGCAGTTGATCAATGCGGCGATTGAGCGTGGCAACATGCGCGACGTACAGCGACTGCTTGACACACTGCACCCTGCCGAAATTGCTCACCTGCTCGAGTCTCTGCCCACCGATAAGCGCGAATCGGTGTGGGAACTGGTCCCCAGCCAGATAAATGGTGAGGTCCTGCTGCACCTCACCGAGGATGTCCGCACTGCCCTGATCCGCAAGATGGACCCCGAGGAACTGGTCGCTGCAACCGAGCATCTCGAAACCGACGACCTCGCAGACATCCTCCCGGAAATGCCCGACGACGTGGTGCAGGAGATCCTCCTCACCATGGAATACCAGGAGCGCCAACGGCTCGAGGCTGTGCTCTCCTACCCCGAAGACACGGCCGGCGGGCTGATGAACGTCGACACCGTGGTAGTACGTGCCGAGATATCCCTCGATACGGTCATGCGCTACCTGCGCCGCCGCGGCGAGATGCCGGAGACCACGGACACCCTGTTCGTCGTCAATCGCGAGAACCGCTACATGGGACTGTTGCGCCTGACCGCGCTGCTGATCAACGATTCGAGCCTGACCGTGGCCGAGGTGATGGAGCGCGATGTGGAAGGCATCCCCGCCGAAATGCCCGCGCAACAGGTCGCCAACCTGTTCGAACGCCGCGACCTGGTCACTGCCCCCGTCATCGACGCCACAGGCCACCTGCTCGGGCGTATCACCATTGATGACGTCGTCGACGTCATTCGCGAAGAGGCCGAGCACTCCTTCATGAGCATGGCCGGTCTGAACGAGGACGAGGACATGTTCGCTCCGGTGCTGTCCAGCACCCGACGCCGCGCGATCTGGCTCGGAGTCAATCTGCTCACCGCCTTCCTGGCCTCCTGGGTCATCGGCCTGTTCGACGCCACCATCCATAAAATGGTGGCCCTCGCCGTGCTCATGCCCATCGTCGCCAGCATGGGCGGCATCGCCGGCAGCCAGACCCTGACCCTGGTTATTCGCGGTATCGCCCTCGGTCAGATCAGCAAGGGTAATGCCCGACGCCTGCTCACCAAGGAACTCGCGGTCGGCTTCTTCAACGGCCTGATCTGGGCCGTGGTCATTGCGGTGGTCGCCAGCTTCTGGTTCGACAACGACGCACTGGGGGCCATCATTGCCGCAGCCATGATCATCAATCTGATCGCCGCCGCCATCGTTGGCGTGGCCATTCCGCTGGTATTGCGCAAGCTGGGGGCCGATCCCGCCCTGGCCGGCAGCGTCGTGCTTACCACCTTTACCGATGTGATCGGCTACGCCACCTTTCTGGGTTTTGCCGCTCTTTTTCTGGTCTGAGCCACACCCAGACAGCTGGGGCTACCCTACGGCGGAGGCCACCTCCCCACACAGGCGATGAACAACGAGGACAGTATGAGCGAACACTACGACATCATCGTCATCGGCTCCGGGCCCGGCGGTTACCGTGCCGCCACCCTCGCCGCCCTGCGCGGACAACGCGTCGCCATTATCGAAAAGGCGGACTGGGGCGGTTGCTGCCTGAACCGTGGTTGTGTGCCCAAGAAGACCTGGCACCATAGCGCTCAACTCATTGCCGCCAGCCGTGACTTCGCCGCGCGTGGCATCCGGGGCACACTGAGCGCGAATCTGGACGCGGCCTGGGCGCACCAGGAAGACGTAGTGGCGACCGTGCAGGATAGCTACGTCAATTACATGAAGCGGCTTGGCGTGAGTGCCCTGCGGGGTATGGCCCGCCTGAGTGGTCCCCACGCCCTCACCGTCAAGGGCGTGGGCGGTGAGCACCACGTCGAGGCAGACCATATCGTGCTGGCTACTGGCTCCACGCCCACTATTCCTACCGGCGTCACGCCCACGCCGGGGCGTATTCTCACCACCGACATGCTGTTCGACACCCCGCCACCTGCCGGACGGCGTATCGCCGTCCTTGGGGGTGGCGTCATCGGTACCGAATTCGCCTTCATTCTCAGCATGCTCGGTTGTCAGGTCACCTGGTTGACCCGCTCGGCTCCGCTGTCTCGGTTGCGTTTCAGTCCGCAAGCCCACAACACATTGAGGATGGCCCTCCAACGCCACGGTATTGCTCCCCACCAGGGGGGGCAGTTCGTCGGCGCCGAGGTCGTCACCGGTATTGATGATGACGATGAGAAAGTCTGTATCCGACTCGACGACAACACCGAGGTGCGGGTGGACTGGCTATTGCTCGGTACCGGACGCAGGCCTTATACCGACGGTCTGGGCCTGCAAGCCGTCGGCGTGACCACGGATGCACAGGGGTTTGTCGTGCGCAATGCCTACCTGCAGACCCAGGTCCCGCATATCTATGCCATCGGCGATTGCACCTCGCCACAGATGAGCGCCAACCAGGCTCTGGCCGATGCCACGCTGGCCATCGACAACATCTTGCGCAGTGAGGGTCAACCGCAGACGCAAGACCCCACCCGGGTGCCCGAGGCTATCTACAGCGCCGTCGAGCTGGCCCGGGTAGGACTCGATGATGACCAGGCTGAGGACTCGGGTTTTGAGCCTGCAGTCGGCTTTGCTGCCTTTGAAACCTCGCCCCGCGCACTGGGCCAGGGTGATACCGCAGGCTTTGTGCGCCTGCTGGCCGACATGGACTCCGGGACCCTACTCGGCGCCGAGATCGTGGGCAGCGAGGCGGCCGAACTCATTCACCTCCTGAGCACCGCGCCGGACCGTGATACAGCGCTCAAATGGTTGGCCCGCGGACGCTATAATCATCCCACCCGTGCAGAGGAATTGCTCAATGCCAGCGAAACCCTGGCCAGCAAATGGGGACTGAACGCCTTTCTATTCGGTTAGGGCGAGGCCGGGCCACCGCGGTTTCCAGCCCTGATTGGCGTAGCATCGGATAGCGGCCTGCACACGTTGTTCTCCTGTGCAAAACGCCTGATAGCGCATGAGAAACAGGACGTTAATCATAAAACCAATAATTAACATTATTAAATAGACTTAACTAATCGTTTTATATTGATTTTTTCCTGAGAGATCGCTATAACTAGCGAAAACACAGGAGCATATCATGGCCAAATACACCCGCCTTCGCTGGGCCGACATCTATACCAGTACCGTACCGGGGCATGCCCGGCTCATCGTTACCATGCTTGATACCCTGGGTCTGCAGGCCAAGCTGGAACGCAAGAAGCCCCGTGGCTCACGCACCACCGTACCGCATGTGCGCGTCGTCCACAGTCAGGCCGAACAGGCACGCGCAATCCTTGCCGAACGCCAGCTCAGTATGTAAGCTCTCACTCACGCTATCGCCCCGCACCGGCCGGTGCGAGTGGTGTTATTCTCCGGCGACCGTCAAGGCGTCGATCAGTAGTGAACCGGAGCGGATATTGCCCCGAGTATCCACGTCATTACCCACCGCCTGCAGACCGAGGAACATCTCGCGCAGGTTGCCCGCGATGGTCAGCTCCTCGACCGGGTACTGGATCTCGCCGTGTTCCACCCAGAATCCCGTCGCCCCTCGCGAATAGTCTCCGGTCACGACATTCACGCCCTGCCCCATCATCTCGGTGACCAGCAATCCACGTCCCATCTCACGCACCAGACCCGCCAGATCATGGCGACCCGTATCGATGACCAGATTGTGTACACCACCGGCATTACCGGTGGTCTGCAGATCCAGACGTCGTGCGGCATAGCTGTCGAGCACATAGCCTTGCAGCACCCCGTCGGTGACCCAGTCGCGCGCCTGAGTGGCCACGCCTTCACTGTCAAACGGTGCACTGCCCAGTCCCCGCTGCAGATGCGGCTGTTCATGGATATGCACGAACCCGGGAAAGATCGCCTCACCACGCGCACCCAAAAGAAAGGAAGCCTGGCGGTATTGCGCCCCGCCACTGATGGCCCGCAACAATCCCCCGAGCAACCCCCCGGCCAGCTCTGCTGCGAAGATGACCGGGACCCGACAGGTTGACATCCGCCGCCCACCCAGGCGGCGTACGGTACGCTCGGCCGCGTGCCGTCCCACGGCGACAACTCCCTCCAGGGCATCCGCAGCGCGTGCCACGCTATACCAGTAATCACGCTGCATCCGCCCATCCTGCTCGCCAATCACCGCGCAACTCAGGCTGTGTCGGCTGCTGGCGTAGCCTGCGAGAAAGCCGTGCGTATTGCCATAGACTCGCAGACCCTCGTGGCTGGACACGCCGGCCCCCTCCGAATTCGTAATGCGTTTGTCCGTCTCTTGTGCGGCCCGCTCGCAGTCGCGCGCCAGCTCAATGGCCTCCTGCGCACCAAGCGCCCAAGGGTGGTAGAGATCCAGGTCGGGGATATCGCGCGCCATGCGTGCAACGTCGGCCAAGCCGCTGCACACGTCTCCCGCCGTGTAACGGGCGATATCACACGCCGCACACACCGTGTCACGGATTGCCTGCGGGCCCAGATCGGTCGTGCTGGCCGAACCTTTGCGCAGACCACCGGCATCCGGGGAGAAATACACCGTCACACCCAGCCCCTTGTCCCGGTTGTGTTCCACCGTTTCCACCTCACCCATGCGCACCGTGACACTCAAACCCGACTCGACGCTGACACCCGCCTCGGCCGCAGCGGCTCCCTGTCGCTGTGCCTCCTCCAACATATCGGCAACAATGGATTCAAGCCGACTCCGATCAAGCGGGGACACGGCAACAGGACGGGCATGGACGGGGACATCAGACATGGGTGGTTTCCTTGCGATCTCGGACTACAGGGCGGCTGCACTCACGTACAGGCACAAAAACGCTATTCTACAGTGCCACGCAAGCCCACGCCAAACCACGCTGGCACGTGATCGCACTGACGAGGCAGGGCAATGACTGCTAGAATCCTCGCTACCCTCCGCCACGCCCCATCCACCGGACAAGTACGGCAAAAACCGCATGCACGACACCGACCCCGATCATCGTAACGACAACGACGCTGCGAACACATGCGGCAGAGAGAAGAGCAAATCACAGCTCAAACGCGAGGCCCATGCCCTGCAGGCACTGGGCGAAGCACTACTCGTCCACCCGCCGGCCAGTCTGCGCGCTGCGGGCCTCCCAGACACCCTGTACGACGCCGTGACCAAGGCCCAGGGCATCCATCAGCGTAGTGCGCGCAAACGCCAGTTGCAGTTCATCGGTAAACTCATGCGCGGCCTGAACCCCGTACTCATCCAGGCCACCCTGGACCGGTTGCTCGCTCCAGACAGGGCCGAAGCTGCCAGCCTGCATCGCCTGGAAAACTGGCGGGAACGACTCATCGAAGAGGGAGATCCGGGTGTCTCGGCCCTACTCGAAGGCCATCCCTATCTCGATCGACAGCACCTGCGACGCCTGGTCCGTGATGCCCGCAATGAGCGCCAGGAACCGGCCCGGCCCACGCGCCACGCCCGTGCCCTGTTCCGGTATCTGCGGGACACTATCCAGGAATAAGGTGCCAGGGTGTGACGCCAACGAGGGATCCGGAGACTGTATTCCTGGCATGAGACCCCGACGCTCCGGTGCGTTGCACCACCCTCGGGCGCAGACACATCCACCGCCAGCGATGCTCACCATCGCCCACGGACTCACGCCATGGGGTGAGGACGCTTACTGGGCACGCTTGTTGATGGCAGCGTGATGCCCCCACTGCTGAATATTCTCGACCTGGACGCCGATCCACCAGAACGGACCCACACTATCACGGCTGTAGCCCCCCACCAGAGTCTGTCCTGCACCCAGATGAATAGCAGGGATGAAGGCCTGTGCCTGTTCACGATCGCGAAAGACATGCCACTGAACCACACCGCCAAGACCACTGGCAGCAGGCAGTGAACGTTCCTGGGTGAGAAAACCGGCTTCGCGCATGTCCCCTCCTATCAAGCGCCAATCGGACCATGGATGAATCGGCGACGAGGGCAGGAGGGCGATTCACCGTCCTGCCCCCTCGCGGCACACCCCATCGTGCCTGCGCTGCACCCACCCTGACATATATAGCAGATCCTGGCCGCGGCTTCCGCCAGGCCCCGGTCATTCGTCTTCAACACCAGGAGCATCACCGGTAATGCCCGTTCAGAGACCCACTGCCGCACCGTCACTGCGTGGATCCGCCGCTCCCTCGATCACCCCGTCGGGATGGCGCAACAGCGCACCGGCATGGCCCATCACCTCATCGAAACCGGCAACGACCTCCACCTCATGGCCCCGCGCACGCAGGGAGGCAATCGTCTGCGATGTGAAACGCGCCTCCAGTTTGAGGCTGTTGGTATGCTGTCCCCAGGTGCGCCCGAGCACCCAGCGCGGTGCGGTGATCGCCGCCTGCAGCGCACGGCCGAAATACACATGGCGGGTGAACAGGCAGGCCTGGGTCTGCGGCTGACCGTCCCCTCCCATAGTACCGAGGACCATGATCCGCCCGTCATCAAAGCGCACGAGCGAGGGGCACAGGGTATGGAAGGGCAGGCGGCCCGGCTTGAGGCAGCGCGGGTGCGCCTCATCCAGTACGAAACTCGTCCCGCGGTTCTGCCAGCAGATGCCGGTCTGTGGCAACACCACCCCACTGCCGAATTCATGATAAAGACTCTGGATACAGCTCACCGCCCGCCCTGCAGCATCGATCACGCCAAACCAGGTGGTATCACCCCGGTCCCCGGCGCCGGCCCAGGGCTGCGCCCTGGTCATATCAATGCTGGCGGCGAGGGCGCCGAGTGCCTCGCAGGACAGTGTCTGCTCAAGATCCAGTGGGGCGCTATCAAGGGGATCAGCGATCAACCGGTCACGGATGCGAAAAGCATGCTTGGTCGATTCAACCAGGTAATGCACATAATCAGGCCCGAGATCATCGCTGATACCCGCTGGGCGCTGGGTGAACAAACCCAGTAAATAGAGCGTCGCCAACCCTTGTGTCGGTGCCGCCGTGGTGTAATAGCGCCCCACCCCAGGCAGGTCCAGCACCAGGGGGGCCCAACGCTCGTTACGCTGCGCGGCGAGGTCACGCGCTCTGACCGGACTGCCGGCCGCCGCCAGGTCCGCGGCAATCATGTTCGCCAGTTCGCCGCGATAGAAGTCGCTCAGCCCCGTCTCACTCAGGTGCCGCAGGGTCGCACCGAGGGCGGGCTGGTACTGAATACTGCCGGCCAGCGGTGCCGCACCCTCGCGCAGATAGAGTGCGGCAAAACCGGGCTGATCACACAATTCGTCGCGTTTGAGTGCTGTCACCCGGGCCTGAGCGTCTGTCACCACACTGCCCTGCTCGGCAGCATCGATCGCGTCATGCAACAGTACCGACAGGGGCAGGCGCCCCCCCCACTCACGGCAACTCACCGCCAAGGCCGCATCCCAGGCGCACAGAGTACCGGCGACGGTATTCGCTGCCCAAGGACCGCGCAACGGCATAGACGCGATCCCCGCAGCACGGTAGCGAGCGACATCCAGATCGAGTGGCGAACGGCCAGCGCCGGACAAGGCACGTACCGAATGCCCCGGATGAGACAGCAACCAGAAGCTGTCTCCTCCCAGGCCGGTCATGTGCGGGTAGAGCACCGCCAGACTCGCAGCCACGGCAATCGTGGCCTCGATGGCATTGCCGCCCTCGCGCAACACGGCCTGGCCCGCCTGCGCTGCAAGGGCATGGGGGGCAACGACCATGCCGCGCATCGCCCTCTGCGTATTCAACACCAGCGGGACCCTCTCTGTGTTGTTGGCATCTGTCAGCGGGCAGGCTCAGGCATGCCCGGACCTAGCAGGGGCCTGAAGCTCGCAAACCCATCACTGTCTGCCCGACACGACAGGATCACTTTACCCGTGGACCCGCAACATGGTCTCAGCGATGATCGGTGACAAACGGGGCACCAGTAGCGCATCACTCAAGGAGATCGTGCAGCGGATCTATTGTGAACGTGGCGCCCTGCGTCTTCCCCCCTGTCGGCGGCATGTACCGCAAGGAAAACGCACAAGGTCCAGGGGCAAGGCACGGCGCCCCTGGAGACTCAGGTGCCGGTACCGCCGACGGTGAGACTATCGATACGCAGCGTGGGCTGACCGACACCGACGGGTACACTCTGGCCTTCCTTGCCACAGGTGCCGATACCACTGTCGAGCTGCAGGTCGTTACCGACCATGGAGACTCGGGTCAAGACATCGGGTCCATTGCCGATGAGTGTCGCCCCCTTGACTGGGCGGGTGATCTTGCCATGTTCAATGAGATAGGCCTCGCAGGCAGAGAACACAAATTTGCCAGAGGTAATATCGACCTGACCACCGCCAAAATTGACCGCATACAATCCCTTGTCCACCGAGGCGATGATGTCCTGCGGATCATGTTCACCGGCAAGCATATACGTATTGGTCATGCGCGGCATGGGCAGATGGGCATAGGATTCACGGCGCCCATTACCCGTCGACGCGACGCCCATCAGACGCGCATTGAGTTTGTCCTGCATGTACCCCTTCAGCACGCCCTTTTCGATGAGTACCGTCTCCCCGGTAGGTACACCCTCATCGTCCACATTGAGCGAACCACGTCGCTGTGGCAAGGCACCATTATCAACGACGGTGCATAGCGGCGAGCCAACCCGCTCACCGATACGGCCGGCAAAGGCCGAACTGCCCTTGCGGTTGAAATCACCTTCCAGACCATGACCTATCGCCTCGTGCAACAAGATGCCGGGCCAGCCGGGGCCCAGCACGACCTGCAGGGTACCGGCTGGTGCCGCAACCGCCTCCAGATTGACCAGTGCCTGGCGCACCGCCTCGCGGGCATAGCCCAGTCCACGGTCCTGTTCGAGGAAATAACTGTAACCCCCACGGGTACCACCACCGGCGCTACCCTGTTCGCGACGACCATCGTGTTCGACGATAACCATGACATTGAGGCGCACCAGTGGGCGAACATCCGCACTCAAGGTGCCGTCGCTGGCGGCTATCAACACTACTTCATGCACGCCAGCCAGGCTGACGCTGACCTGCGTGACCCGCGGGTCCTGTCTGCGTGCCTCGACATCAAGGCGCTGCAACAGGGCCACCTTGTCATCGGCGCTCAGGCTATCGAGTGGATCGGCAGGCAGGTACAAACGCCGACCCTGTTGTCGTTGCCAGGCTTGAACCTGCGACTGGCTACCTGTGCGCGCTATCGCGCGTGCGGTATCGGCCGCCTGGGTCAGTGCTGGCAGCATGATCTCATCGGAATAGGCAAAACCGGTCTTCTCACCGCTGATGGCGCGCACCCCGGCGCCCTGTTCGATGTTGTGGCTACCTTCCTTGACGATGCCGTCCTCCAGCGCCCACGACTCGTGGCGACTGGTCTGAAAATACAGGTCGGCACTGTCCACCGCGTGCACGAGGAGTTGATCGAGCACATGTTGCAGATCGGATTCACCCAGACCTGCGGGTTCAAGCAGGGTCAGGCGGGCGGTATCAAGAGCGGTTTTAGTCATAGTGGATGGCATGGTATCTTGCGGTGTTTGAGTACGGGGAAGGCACGGCGCAAGAGGGCCTCCCGTGTGAGATCGATATCGGCAATAACAAAGCCGGAACCCCGCGGAAGCCGATCCAGTATCGCCCCCCAAGGGTCCACGATCATGCTGTCACCGTGTGTCTCGCGCCCATTGACATGGTAGCCACCCTGAGCCGAGGTAATCAGATAACACAGGTTCTCAATCGCCCGGGCACGGATCAGTGTCTCCCAGTGCGCACGCCCGGTAATGGCGGTAAACGCGGCGGGCAACACGATAAGCTGCACACCTTCATCATGCATGCGGCGAAACAATTCGGGAAAACGCAAATCGTAGCAGACCGCCAGGCCTAGTCGTCCGAAGGGGGTCTCCACCACCATGACCCGATTACCAGACTCCACGGTCTGCGATTCATCGTACTGTTCGCGGCTTTCATCCAGCACGACATCGAACAGGTGGATCTTGTCATAGCGCGCGATGCGCCGTCCCTGACTGTCGTACACGGGACAGGCCGCACGCACCTTGGACGCAGCGTCGGCCACCAGCGGGACGGTGCCACCGACCAGCCAGACGTGGTGTTTTTCCGCCTGCGTGGCGAGGAAATCCTGAATCGGCCCCGTGCCATCCTGTTCCCGTATGGCCACCTTGTCCTGCTCGGTAATACCCATGATGGCGAAATTCTCTGGCAATACAATCAGCTCAGCGCCGGCGTCGGCGGCCTGGCTGATAAGTCGACCGGCCTCGTTGAGATTAGCGCCCACGTTCGGACCAGAGGCCATCTGGATGGCCGCAACACGTTTCACGGAGACACCCCCGGTAATCGCACAGACCGGAGCACGGACAATTCAATGCCTTGGGGAGTGCCACTACCGGGGACACGTTCAATGCGCTGCGCGGCGAGTCCCAGAGAGACCAGCCAGGCCTGCAGTTCACTCGCCCACAAACTCCCTGCGTCTCCCCCCGGATAGCGGATCACCAGTCGGCTGCCCGGTTGGGCGTCGATCTGGCGCATGGCGCGCGCCACCGACCGCATGCCCAGCAGGCCCATTCCACTGCGAGGAACAGCCCATGCACTGGCGGAAAGGTTCAGCAGAGAATGTGCCGCCGCGGCCGACAATGGCACGCTGAACAACACCAGCAAGACAATGTATTTCATGGCGTCGAGGATAGCATCATTGGCATGGTGAAGCATCTGCCCACCGCACAGGGCACGCCATGATTCGGGCACACGCCGACGGGACACAGCCAGAATCCGCACCTAGCCCGGCTTGCCTCCTGCGGCCTTGTCATCACGCAGGCGCGTAATATCGGGATGCGCCCAACTGCCGGTAATCCTGTACTGATACTGTGCCACCTTGTCGATCGAGGGTTTGAACAATTTCTGGAACAACAGAATGATGGCACCTACCTGCGCCCCCATGGCCAACCCGCCTACCAATGGCAAGGTGCTACCAATTTGCGGCACCACGGTCACCCATTGATCATAGTCATGTGCAACGAGACCGGTGCGCCCCCGTAAATGAATGTTAGACGACGGGCTCGTGAGTTTCAGATTGTCGGTCATGGCATTGCCATGGGCGATATTGAAGCTACCCGTGATCTTGTCAAAACCCAGACCCTTCTTGAACACGTCGCCAAAATCAAGGGACAGGCGCCGGGGCAGGGCACTGAGACTCAACAGGCCAAACAGGCGCCCGGCACCTGGATTGATTTGGGTAATGGTGCCATCCGTGATCTGAACATCCACCTTACCCGCCAGCGTGGCGGGCGAGAAATCAAACGGTGGGGCAGGCCAGTGCAGAGCGAATTTGATGTCTGCCTTGCCACCACTCATGACGGGGGCAAAACCAAGGGCATGCAAATACGCGCCGAAGTCATCGCTTTTCAATTCGGCCCTGAACTCACTGCGCTGCGTGGTGCCGCGCGTGCTCCAGCGCCCCTGAGCCTTGATTTGGCCATACGCCCCCCGCAGACTCAACGCATTGAATAACAACCCGTCCTGCTCACGCCGGGTCCGAACGCGCAACCGACCCAGTGCTATCTGGCCGTAACGCAGGTCGCGGATCTCACCGCTGATCAACGGCACCTCTCTCGGAGCCAGTGTTCGTAACACCTTGCGTCTGCCGCCGTGCGACGAGGTCCTCTTCTGTCCATCTGTCAGGTACAGCCGATCCATATTAAAGACGAGGGGCAGCGATGTGTAGGCAGACCGGCGAGCGCCGTCTTTGCTGGTGCTCAATTTATCTGCAACCCCAAGCCAGAGCGTAGGTGACACATCCCGCAGGCTGCCCTTGATCAGGAACACCGGGCGCGCGGGCAAGGCTGCTTCAGTGCTGGAAAAATTCACCTCGGCACGGGCAAGATGCCAACGGCCACGACGCTGTTGTAACGCCAGTACCAGGGCGCCGATACCGGCCAGAGATACATTCAACCGCGGGTGGCCCCGAATAATGTCCATATCCACAGCCAGGGTACGTGTATCACGCGCTGCCTTGCCCAGGGGTGCAGGCAGCACGACAGCCAAACCCTGTAGCTCCGATGTCACACGCAAACGCACCGGTATGGCATGCTTACCGCGTTCGAGCGTGAGTGTGCCCCGCCACGGCGTCGTACCCTGCAGGAGGCGCAACCAGCGATCAACTCCGTTGCGCCTGAAAACACTATTCTTGCGCAGAGCCGCCGGCACGAAATGCCCACGTGCTGCAATGATCGTCCGCCGCCCATTGGTGGGACCGTAGACATCTATCCTTACCGGTGCACCGAATAGGGTCGCCCGTATGTTATTCGCCCGCTGGGTGTGCTGGGTAAAATGCAGCACGCCGTTGATGTGCGAAATATCCAGCTGTCGATCGAGGAGTTGTAGACGGCTGTCCATGAGACGAATCTGGCCCGTGACCGCCAGCGGGTGTGAGCGGGCCAAACGGGCGGAAAGCGGGATGTGCAATACGATATCCGTCTTGCTTTTCCCGGTCACATCCATGGCATTGAGCGCCTTGCGCGCGGAGTGCGCAAGCGGGCTGTCGGCCAGAAAGCGCACCACATCGGCCGTTGACCCCTGCACCGTACCCTGCACCGTCAGTACCGGTCGGGAGAACCGGGCAATACCCACGCGGACACCCTTCAGATGACCGCCACCGATCAGGCCATGCATCAGATCGATAGCCAGGCCCTGTCCGGTGAAACGCGCTCTGGCCTCGAGATCGTGTAACCGGGGCCAACCCGGCTGGTAATTCAGTAGCAGATTCTTCGCCTTGAATCGCACCAGGAAACGTCCCCGTTCACGGAGGAAGGGAAAATCGGCGAGGCGACCATTGAAAACCATGCCGCCCTCGCTGATCTGACCACTGATGAAGGCCTGGTCCAGCCACTTGACGGTATCGGCATCCATAATACCCGCTGGCAGATAGGCCGAGACCTTGGAGGCATCCCCGTGGTCGAAGCGCACGAGTAGCTCCAGGTACGGCGATGCCTTGGGGGCCATTTCCAGCAACAGATCGCCCCGCACCCGCAAGTCCGGACTCCGCAGTTGGAAATCACGGCTGTGCACATACCAGATCCCCGCACGCTGTTGCCAGTTAACGACAGCGGCGAGGCGATTCAGGCTGAGCGGCTGGCGGAACAGATGGGGCAGAGTCAGCGTGCCTTGCGTACTGTCGAGGCGCAGCTCACCGTGAGTATTGTCCATCCACAACGTACCGCCAGCCCGTTGAATACCGGGCAGTCGACCCTCGGCCTTGACCGAGAGCGCGCTAAAACGCGCCTGAACCTGGTAGCGCACAGGCGCGCCGCCCGGCGGTGTCTGCCAGTGCACCCGCACACCATGAATCACTCCACGCGGTGCCAGCGCCGCGAGACTCGTGCGCAGGGGTGCGTCAAGCAAAGGGATCGTGCGCAAGATGTCACTCAGGTCATCCAGGCGCAGATAACTGGCGCCAATCGTGACACCGGCATCACGTCCCGGGGCCGCCAGCGTCCGCACGACCTGTAGCTGTGACACCGGCCAGGCATGATCGGCAAAGCCGATGCGTACATGGTCCATGTCGAGTTGCCAGCCCCGGTCCGTGCGC
This sequence comes from uncultured Chromatiales bacterium, assembly GCA_964561765.1. GTDB lineage: Bacteria > Pseudomonadota > Gammaproteobacteria > DATFLL01 > DATFLL01 > CAZLQI01. The sequence goes on along the minus strand of CAZLQI010000001.1, from coordinate 340,880 downwards.
AACCAGCGCAGTCGGGCGCTGGCGTGCGTCAGACTCAGGGGCGTACCCACCGCAGGTAGCGATGAAAGCGTGAGCTGATTGGCGTCGACGGTACCCGAGAGCCTGGTGAGGTGCCGCCCGGCCCAACGACCCCATAACTGGAAGTCCAGGGCGGCCGCTCGCACAGTGGCATCGTGCAGGCGCAATGGCGCACCAATGCGTTCAGGCCGCAGACCCTCGCCCAGGAGATAAAAACGACCACCGAGCGATGCCGGTTTGAGGACATCACCGTGCATATCGATCGCCACCTTGAGGCGCTTGCCGAGTGAACGTGGTAAACGCACATCACCGGTCAGTTGGTGCCGTTCACCCCGATTGTGCAACCACAGGTTGACATCGCTGAACAACACGGGGGGGGCGCCGTGGCGCAGATCCCGCCACTGTATCCGGCTGTCGCGCAACGCCAGTACATTGCGTTGAAAAAGCCAACGGAGCAACTGATTCGACACCCCCTGACTGGAAGCGGCCTCTGCCGTGGAGGCCATGTCCTTGATGCGCATGCCACGCACACTGATTTTTCCCGCTGTGCTGCGGGTCACGACCAGATCGGCGCCGACCACCGTCAGGTCAGCCGGCACCAACTGGCGTCGGCGCAACGAGGCGAGCAGGTGGATACCGATGCGGAGTTCGCGAAAATGGGTAATCACCCGTTTGTTCGCGACATCCATCAGCTGCACACCCCTCAACGTCACCGTGGGCGTCAGGCCCTCCAGGCTCACATCCATGGTCGTAATGTGTACCGGCTGACCGAGATAGACACTGACCCAGTGCTCCACGCTCTCACGATACCCGCTGGCCTCGGGCAGCAACAACCGCGCCACACTCAGCAGGACGGCAATACTGACCAGCACCACCACGAAAGTATTCCAGAGGTAGCGGGCGCTGGCGCCAAGGAGTGTACGTGGATGGCTCATCGATAGACCGGCCGTGGTCGGCTCGTTAATTCGCAGGGTAGGCACGCCATCGCGGCGCCATGCCGACGCCTATGACAGTGCATGGAATACGCATAAGCCATCCCCGGTACCTTGACCGCAGTGACCTGATCTCATTGACTACATTAACACCACGTCGAACTGCTCCTGTGTGTAGAGCGACTCCGCCTGGAACCTGATGGTCTTGCCGATAAACTCTTCGAGTTCGGCGACACTGGTTGATTCCTCGTCGAGCATCATGTCGACCACCTCCTGGGAGGCGAGCACCAGCAGCTGACTGGTATCGTAGGCCCGCGCCTCACGCAGGATCTCGCGGAAAATTTCGTAGCACGCTGTCTCGGCGGTTTTCAGCGAACCACGACCGTTGCAGGTTGGACACGCTTCGCAGAGGATATGTTCCAGACTCTCGCGCGTGCGCTTGCGCGTCATCTCCACCAGGCCAAGGTTGGATACCTCACTGATATGGGTCTTGGCGTGATCGCGGTCCAGGCTCTTCTCCAGCGCCCGCAATACCTGGCGGCGGTGTTCCTGATCGCGCATATCGATGAAATCGATAATGATGATGCCACCCAGGTTGCGCAACCGCAGCTGACGGGCAATGGCCTGTGCCGCCTCAAGGTTGGTCTTGAAGATGGTCTCTTCCAGATTGCGATGACCCACGAAGGCGCCGGTATTGACATCGACAGTCGTCATCGCCTCGGTCTGGTCGATGACCAGATGCCCACCCGACTTGAGCTGCACCTTGCGCTCCAGCGCCTTCTGGATCTCGTCCTCGACCCCATAGATATCGAAAATGGGGCGCTCGCCCGGATAATATTCAATGCGCTCAGCAAGCTCGGGAATGAATTTACTGGCGAACTTGTGTACCTTCTGGAAGGTCTCGCGTGAATCGATGCGCACCTTTTCGATCTCGGTACCGACCAGGTCACGCATGGTACGCATCACCAGCGGCATGTCCTCGTGTACCAGGGCGCCAACCTGCTCGCTCGCCAAGCGTTCCTGGATGGCATTCCACAGCTTGTGCAGGAAGCGGATGTCCGCATGCAGGGCCTCCTCAGTCGTTCCTTCCGCGACCGTGCGCACGATGTAGCCCCCCGGCGCGAAGTCGCCGCTCACCTGGCGAATGACCGCTTTGAGGCGCTGGCGTTCGGCCTCCTCCTCAATCTTTTGCGAGACCCCGGTGTGCGCCGTGGCGGGCATGAAGACGAGGAAGCGCGACGGGATGGAGATATGCGTAGTCAACCGGGCGCCCTTGGTCCCGAGCGGATCCTTGACAACCTGCACCAACACATCCTGGCCTTCCCGCAGCAGTGCCGTGATAGTGTCCGGCACCGAGGGACCTTCTTCCTCTACACCGCCCTCGCCAGTGCCGGCCATGACATCGGAGGCATGCAGAAAGGCGGTGCGCTCCAGACCGATGTCGACAAAGGCCGCCTGCATGCCGGGCAATACACGGCACACCCGTCCTTTGTAGACATTACCCACCAGTCCGCGCTTGCGTTCCCGCTCGATATGCACTTCCTGGAGCATGCCATTTTCAACAACGGCCACCCGGGTTTCCTGGGGCGTCACATTGATCAGTAGTTCTTCACTCATTAGAGATAGCGTCACTGCTGCTGTTCCGGTAACGCGCGCGCCGTTAGCGGAAGTTGTGTACCGTTCGGTAGCCCAGACACCGAACACCCTGTCTACGTCATTGACTCGCCATCGGGAGCCGTCCGGGCATCACAACCGACCCACGGTGCCCACCAACGGGGCAATACCTGCTTCATACAGTAACTCGGCGGTCTCGTACAGCGGCAGCCCCATCACCCCCGAGTAACTGCCCTCGAGTCGGGAAATGAACACCGCGGCACAGCCCTGAATAGCATAACCGCCCGCCTTGTCGGCGGGTTCGCCGCTCGCCCAGTAATCGCGAGCCTCAGCCTCGTCGATATCTCTGAAGCACACCCGACTGATGCTCAGACGGGTGGCCTCATGCCCACTCCCTACCAGCGCGATACCGCTGAGCACGCGATGCGTACGCCCGGAGAGCAACCGCAACATGGCCAGGGCCTGCGTGCGATCGCGCGGTTTTCCAAGAATCACCGTATCGACCACCACCGCGGTATCCGCACCGAGGACCCGCACCGAGGCCTCGGCTGCGATCGGCAATGCCTGCAGCCCGGCTCGCGCCTTGTCCAGTGCCACGCGCACGACAAGGGCCTCGGCTGACTCCCCCGCCTGCACCCCCTCATCCACCGCCACCAGGAGCTGTTCATAGGTGACACCGATTTGTGCCAGCAGTTCACCGCGCCGCGGTGAGGCCGAGGCCAGATACAACCTTGGGACCAGCGGGGCTGAAAGACTATACATACACACACTGACTCCCTACTGAATGCGCACGGGAACACGACGGGCAGCCAGGCCACCTGTCTGCTTCAGCCGCGGTGATAGGGATGGCCGCTGAGCAATGTGGTCGCACGATAGAGCTGCTCGGCAACGACAATACGCACCAGGGGATGGGGCAATGTGAGTGGCGAGAGCGACCAGCGCTGCCGCGCCGCCGCGCGACAGGCCGGTGCCAGCCCTTCCGGCCCGCCGACCAGCAAGGCCACATCGCCTCCCCCGTGAAACCAGCCATCGAGCTCCCGCGACAACGCCTCGGTGCACCACGCCTGACCCTCGACCTCCAGGGCGATCACCCGCGCACTGCGGGGGACAGCAGCCAGCATACGCTCGCCCTCGCGAGCCAGTGCACGGGCTATATCTGCGCCCTTGCCGCGCCTGTCCGCCGGGATCTCGACCAAGCGCAGTGCGCAATGTGCGGGCATGCGTCGCGCATAGTCCTCATAGCCCTCATTGACCCAGCCCGGCATACGCTGGCCGACGGCAATCAGGTGGATCCGCACGGCGACGACGGCCCCTCAGGCCTCGAGCGAATCCGGACTGTGCTCGCCCCAAAGCCTTTCGAGGTTGTAGAAATCGCGAAATGCGGGCTGCATGATGTGCACGACGACATCACCCAGATCGACCAGCACCCATTCACCCTCGCGCTCACCTTCGACCCCGATCGGGCGTATACCCTTCACCTTGGCCTCGGCAACGACGTTATTCGCCAGGGAACGGACCTGGCGGTCGGTCTTGCCGCTGGCCACGACCATGATGTCGGTAATGCCGGATTTGCCACGCACATCCAGTACCCGAATATCAATACCCTTGATGTCCTCCAGCGCGTCAATTACCAGATCGCGCAGCGCCTCCTCATTCATTGTCATGTCGTCCTCGGTCATAGATGTGTTGTTGTTTGATCACCCGCCGCACGCCGTCCGGCAGCAGATAACGTGGGTCACTGCCAGCCGCGCACAATGCACGCAGACGACTGGAAGAAATGTCCAGCGGGGTAACACCCTGAAAACAGATTCGCCCTGCCGGCTGCCGCATCAGGTATTGCGGATCATCGCTTCGCCGTTCAGCAACCAACCTCGACAGTGCCGTCGAGACCCGCTCTGCGGCCCAGTCCCAGCCGGGTCGATGCATGATCACCAGATGTGCAAGTGTGCTCAATGTCTGCCAGCGATGCCAGCCCTCCAGGCCCAGAAAGGCATCCATACCCAGCAACAGACACAAGGGGCGTGTGCCGTAGTCCTGGCGCAGTGAGGCCAGGGTATCGACCATGTACGAAGGGCCCACACGTCGTAGCTCGCGGTCATCGACCAGAAAACCCGGTTCACCGGCAAGCGCTGCGCGCACCATGGCGAGACGCTGTGATGCCGTGGCCTGTGGCGTGCCTCGATGCGGCGGTAGGCCACAGGGAATGAAGCGCACCTCATCCAGGCCCAGCACTTCACGGACCTCAAGCGCCGAGCGCAGATGGCCGAAATGGATGGGGTCGAAGGTGCCGCCAAAGATACCTATCATCCGCGTTGTAATGAGGCGCCGGCGGCAGGTGGCGTCGGACGGTGCTCAACACCCGGGGAGCCCCGCTGCCATCCAGGCGCTGTCACCTGCACCACCGTGCTCACTCTCTGATGTGTCCGTCACCGAAAACAATGTACTTCTGCGAGGTCAACCCCTCCAGCCCGACCGGCCCGCGGGCGTGCAGCTTGTCGGTACTGATGCCGATCTCCGCCCCCAGTCCGTACTCGAAACCATCGGCAAACCGGGTCGAGGCATTGACCATGACCGAGCTGGAATCGATCTCGATCAGAAAACGCCGGGCCTCGGTGTAATCCTCGGTCAGGATGGCCTCGGTATGCCCGGAACTGTGGCGCTGAATATGCGCGACAGCATCATCCAGTCCGGCAACGACACGAATGGACAGGATCGGCGCCAGGTATTCGGTATCCCAGTCCTCCTCACTCGCCGGCACCGCCTCCGCACCGAGTATCGCGCAACTGCGCGCACAACCGCGTAACACCACACCCGCCTCACGGTACATCGCGCCCAATCGCGGCAACACGACAGCGGCCACCGCCTCATCGACCAGCAGCGTCTCCATGGTATTGCAGGTCCCGTAACGCTGCGTCTTGGCATTAAAGGCCACACGCACGGCCTTGTCGAGATCGGCCCGCGCGGCGATATACACATGACAGACACCGTGCAAATGCTTGATTACCGGCACCCGGGCCTCGGCCGAGATACGCGCTATCAGACTCTTGCCACCCCGTGGCACGATGACGTCGACATATTGTTCCATGGTAATCAACACGCCCACCGCCGCGCGATCCGTGGTCTCGACCACCTGCACCGCCTCGCCCGGCAGGCCCACTGCGGCGAGTCCCTGGCGGATGCAGGCGGCGATGGCCTGATTGGAATGGATCGCCTCGGAGCCACCGCGCAGGATGGCGGCATTGCCGGACTTCAGACACAGCCCCGCCGCATCGGCGGTGACATTGGGACGTGATTCATAGATGATACCGATCACCCCGAGCGGAACGCGCATGCGCCCGACCTGAATGCCGGAGGGGCGGTATTTCATGTCCGTAATCGCACCAATCGGGTCCGGCAGCGCGGCGATCTGGCGCAGCCCCTGTGCCATGGCGGCAATGCGTTCGGGCGTCAGTTCCAGGCGATCGAGCAATGCCGCGTCGAGACCCCGCGCACGCCCAGCTTCCATATCCTGGCGGTTGGCCGCCTGTAATACTGCGGCGGAGCCCTCGATGGCCTCGGCCATCGCCAACAGGGCGGCATCCTTCACCCCCGTAGGGGTACGCCCCAGGATGCGCGAGACTCGGCGAGCGCGCTCGCCTAGCTCGTGCATGTAGCGTTTAACGTCCAATTTTACATCCATTGCATCCGGCCTCATGACAGCGTGGCGGCCGTGGATCGCCGCTCACCGTGGCGCTTCAGCAACGGGCGCCCCGCCATTATCTCTGCTAATTGTAACAATTCATCCCAGGTATTGCCCGGTACCATGCCCTTTATTACGCGATCGCTACGCCCCGCACGCACCAGCGCTGCACGCCAGTGGGCAGCGGAGTAACGCTTCAGCGCCTGAGTAATCAACGGCTTGCGCCGGTCCCACACTCTGAGCCGTCGCATCGCTGTCTCCAGAGGTTCGCCGTGTTCACGGGCGAAGGCCAGGGTGGCCAGCGTGCGCAGCTCGCGCACCAGGGCCCACAGGATCAGGACTGGCTCGATGCCCTCGGCACGCAGGCTATAGAGTACCCGGGCGCTGCGCGCGGCATCACCAGACAAGGCGGCATCGGCCAGGGCAAATACATCGAAACGAGCGCTATCGGCGACGGCGGCAGCCACGGCCTCGGCATCAAGGGTGCCGGTGGCATTGAGCAGACACAGTTTATCGATCTCCTGTGCTGCGGCCAGCAGGTTACCCTCGACATGGTCGGCCAGCAGGGCCGCCGCAGCCGGACTCGGCGTGAGACCCCGGGCCTGCATGCGCCGAGTGATCCACGCCGGCAGACGGGTGGCCTCCACCGGCCAGATCTGCACCACGACGCCCACCCGTTCAATGGCCGTGAACCACTTGCTGCGCTGCTGACCGCTGTCGAGCCGGGCACAGGTGATCAGCAGCAGGATATCTTCCGGCGGCTGAGCGGCATAGGCACTCAACGCCTTCGCGCCCGCATCGCCGGGCTTGCCCGAGGGCAGTCGCAGGTCGAGTAGGCGGCGTTCGGCGAACAGGGACAGGTTGCCCACCTCGGCGAGCAGGGACTGCCAATCAAACCCGGTCTCGACGTGCAGGACCTGGCGCTCACTGTAACCCTGGGCACGTGCTGCGGCGCGCACGGCATCTGCGGCCTCACTCAGTTGCAGGGGTTCATCCCCGCTGAGCAGATAAACCGGCGCCACGGGCTTGTCCAGCATGCCCGCGAGGTGCTCGAAACGCATCTTCATAGCAGCAGTATGCCATGCCCGACACCCGATTGTCCGACGTATGGCCGAACAGGGCATCGAACCTATCGCGGTACAACCCGCCTTTATCGACCAGCCGTCTGTAACTGGCGCAGCATCTGGCGTACCGCAAGACCGATCATGTCCTGGCGCAGCACGCCTTCCTCGTTGCCCGTAGCAAGGACGTTGTTCGGGTCAAAGGTATACTCACGCTGCAGGCTGACGCTGCGGGGCGGTGTGAGACGATGCCCGTCCGGCGTCTTGAGAGTGTAGCGCAGGCGATAGTCCAGCTCATAGGCATTGGCCCGCCCCTGGCGGTTGACCGAAATCACCCGCCGCGGCATCTGCTCACTCAGAATGACCAGTATGGCGGTGGCTACCTTGGGGTCTTTGGTGAGGACCGCACCGGCGTCACGCAGATTACGCACCAGAGTGCGCCCCAGTTCGCCCAGCACAGGGGTGCCTTCTATATAGGTCACCGCCATGACCTTGGGCAGGGGCACGGCGCCGCGCAGATGAAAGCCGCAGGCAGACAACAGCATGGTGGTCACCAGCAGCACCAACCACTGTCGCCACCGGGATCTACGGCCAGGCCAACATGTCAACCGGCATTGTGCCGCCCGCATCGGCGCCCGGGCAGACCCCGACTCGGCCGTTACCGGCACGGCGATTGATACTGGCACGGGCATTGGCACCGCATCCTCTGGTTTCACCTACACCACCACATTGACCAGCTTTCCTGGCACGACAATGACCTTGCGCACCACCTTGCCTTGTGTGAAGCGCTGCACGTTCTCATCCGCGAGCGCGGCCTGCTCGGCAACATCGCGCCCGGCCTCCGGCACGACCGAGATGCGCGCACGTAGCTTGCCGTTGACCTGCACCACCAGTTCGATGTACTCACGGATCAGGGCCGCGACATCGGCGTGTGGCCAGGGCGCATCGATCACGGCCGTATCGTGGCCCAGCGCCTGCCACAGGACATGGCAGATATGGGGCACGATGGGCGAGAGCAACACCACGACCGTCTCCAGCGCCTCCTGGGTCACGCCACGCCCAGTCTCGCTATCGTCCTCGAACTTGTACAGGGCATTGACCAGTTCCATGGCCGCCGCAATGGCCGTATTAAAGGTATAGCGTCGACCGATGTCATCGCTGACCTTGACGATGGTCTCATGCACTTGGCGACGCAACACCCGCTGCGCATCAGTGAGTGTCACGCCGGGCGCGTTGACGTCCACGACACCCGATCGTTGATCACCGACACTTACATGACTGTGTACCCGTTTCCACAGCCGTTTGAGAAAACGAAAGGCGCCCTCGACACCCGCGTCCGACCACTCCAGAGACTGCTCAGGCGGTGCGGCAAACATCATGAACAGGCGCGCCGTATCAGCACCGTAGCGCTCGACCAACGCCTGCGGATCGACGGTGTTGCCCTTGGACTTGGACATCTTCGCCCCGTCCTTGAGCACCATGCCCTGAGTGAGCAGATGTGTGAACGGCTCGCCGCTACCGATCAGCCCGGCATCACGCATCAGCTTGTTGAAAAAACGCGCATAGAGCAGATGCAGGATGGCATGTTCAATACCACCAACATACTGATCCACTGGCAACCAGTAGGCGGCACGCTCATCAAGCATAGCCCCGGTGTTGTCCTGGGAACAAAAGCGCGCGTAATACCAGGACGACTCCATGAAGGTATCGAAGGTATCGGTCTCGCGCTGCGCCTTGGCGCCGCACTGCGGACACGATGTCGCATAAAAAGCGGCCATTTTCTTGATGGGTGATCCCACGCCATCGAAATCGATCTCCTCGGGCAGAACCACTGGCAAGTCGTCATCCGCTACCGGCACGGCCCCGCAGTCCGGACAATTGATGATCGGGATCGGCGCCCCCCAGTAACGCTGGCGTGACACACCCCAGTCACGCAGCCGGTAGTTCACCCGCTTGCGCCCGAGTCCGCGGGCATCCAGATCACCGGCAATGGCCGCAAATGCGGCCGCGGAATCCAGCCCGGTATAGGCGGCGGAGTCCACCAGCACACCCTTGTCCGTAAACGCCCCGGCACGCAGGTCGATCTCGCCACCCTCGGCCGGGGCGATCACCTGCCGCTTGGGCAAACCATAGCGGGTGGCGAACTCCCAGTCACGCTGGTCGTGGGCCGGCACAGCCATGACGGCACCCTCACCGTAGCCCATCAGCACAAAGTTGGCGATGAACACCGGCAGGCGATCGCCACTCAGGGGGTGGATGGCCAGAAATCCGGTATCCACGCCTCGCTTCTCCAGGGTCTCCATCTGCGCCTCGGCAGTACCGGCATGGCGGCACTCCTCGACAAAGGCCGCGACATTGGCGTAACGCCGCGCCGCCGCGCTGGCCAGTGGATGCTCGGCAGCCACCGCGACATAGGTCACCCCCAGCAGGGTATCCGGGCGGGTGGTGAAGACCTTCACTGGCGTGTCACGCCCTTCGATATCGAACTGTAGTTCCACACCTTCGGAGCGCCCAATCCAGTTGCGCTGCATGGTACGCACCTGTTCCGGCCACCCCTCCATCGCGTCGAGTTCACCGAGCAGTTCCTCGGCATAGTCGGTGATCTTCATGAACCACTGCGGAATTTCCTTGCGCTCGACCAGGGTGCCACAACGCCAGCAATTGCCATCGATGACCTGTTCATTGGCCAGCACCGTGAGGTCATTGGGACACCAGTTGACCGGCGCGGTGCGCTTGTAGACCAGACCTTTTTTGAACAGGCGGGTGAACAGCCACTGTTCCCAGCGGTAATAGTCGGGATTACAGGTAGCCAGTTCACGGTCCCAGTCATAGGCAAAACCCAGCCGTTTGAGCTGACCGCGCATGTAGTCGATATTTTCGCGGGTCCAGCGCGCTGGTGGCACCCGGTTGTGAATGGCCGCGTTTTCCGCTGGCAGACCGAAAGCGTCCCAGCCCATAGGCTGGAGCACGTTCTTGCCCTGCATCCGCTGGTAGCGGGAAATCACATCACCGATGGTGTAATTGCGCACATGCCCCATGTGCAGGCGCCCGCTCGGGTAGGGAAACATGGACAGGCAGTAGAATTTCTCGCGTGCCGGGTCCTCGACCGCCTTGAAGCTGGCGTGGGTCTCCCAGAACCGCTGCGCCTCGTGCTCGACGTCTGCGGGATGGTAGTGTTCTTTGATAGTGGGGGTTTTCGACATGGCTGTAGGCTTGAGTTTGGACATGAATACAGACGGGCTCAAATTCAAATTCCGTGCGGTTGCTACGAAGAAACCACACCAGGGAGCGACGCTGACCGGGAACCCATCGTTCCTCGCGCCCCGACAGCAGGCCTGAACATCGCCGCATACGGTGCAGACTCCGGGATACGTGCTACCCGAAGGGAGCCCTATACGGGAAAGCGCTAAGCATACCGCAGGAACTGGAAGGCCCACAACAAGGCCCAACGCCAAAGACTGGACAATTATCTCTAATTTTCGTGAAATCGGCCTGGTGAAAACCGGGATTTGAATCTATTCCAGCGTATCGCCGTGACTCTTCCCCTTGGTCAATCTACTGCTGAACCGCGCCAAACACCTGCAAGACCCGCACTTCGAACGAGCGCAATCGCCGTGTTCCGATAACATCCTGGCGTATCTACTCGGGATACTGCAGCTGCGCTTATTATCAGACCTATTGCCGCATAAAGGTATCGAAATTCAATCGGTCAAGAATACGGTCGGTGAGTTTCAATGCCACACCCGCTGCCAAGAGCATGGCCAATACGTAACCATAACCGAAATAATAGGGTCCAAGCTTAATGCTCAGCAAACTCAACCCGATGTTCAATAACAACATGAAGGCGCTCACCATACCCGTCTCACGTAATCTATCCAGATAAAACATGATATTCAATGTAGCCATAACCACGAGTTGCAGAGCAACTCCGAGCGAGTCAATTGTGAGCAGTGGGTAAAATAAAGTGGATATACCGAAAAGCGAAAGCAAACCCTGGCCTACGGCTATCAGCACAAGCAATGACAATCCCTGCACTTTAATGATATCGTAAATTCCTTCCCGTGCGGTTGTCACCATCTTCACGCGATAGAGGCGAATCGTTCCCAGTGTCCCACCATCGCGAACAGCATGGTAGTACCGGTCGTAAGCCTCTACAAAATCGACTTCCATGCGCAGCAAAAACATGGCCATTCCAGGAATTAAGGTAAAATAGGCCAGAAAAATGGGCGTATCGTAGATGATAGATGCATGTAATTCACCGATAACAATGTTCCCGGTGCTGGGTGAGAGCCAAAAGACGAATTTGTCAGCCCAGACGGCCGCATTGAACAAGACTCCGGTTATCAGCAACCATGGATACCAATGCTTGGGGCGTAAAAAATCAAATTCCAGCAACCGGTTGCTAGGATATGCTTTCCAGACCAGGCTGAGCGCACCAATAACGATAATAATCTGACCGATCAGAAACCCGATCAACAATCCTTCGAGTTTCCAATGACGCAAGGCCAGCCCACTGACTACTGCCATTCCGTAACCCAGGGCATATATTCCCAGCAGCACTTTGTATCTTTTCAACCCGGTGAGAAGGACAGTCAGAATCCAGACTACATTGAGCAGATTCAAACCGGTAAACATGAGCAGTCGGTAAATGGGACTGGTCCCTGGAAGGAACCATATAGCCATGGGAAGGGATGCAAGGCTTAAACAGGCGGTTGAAAACAATAATATACCAAATAAATTTGGCAATATGCGATCGTTTCTTTTTTCAAATATCCGGTCAGCCACATAGCGGGTAAATGAGAGCTGGAATCCTCCCGAATAGATCAGACTCAAGGCAATCAACCAGGTCACGCTGGTTTGAAACTGAGTAATCAGATCTGGAGGTATGACCACGCCCAGGCTTATAAGGCCCAGAATCATCACGGCAAAGATCGACAATACCCACGGTCCGGACCCAATGACTCCAGCTATTGCATAGGCTCGCAACAATCCGAGATAGGTTTCGCTGCGGCTCAAGCGTCTGAGTTCAAAACCGATACCCGCCATCAGTCCAGTCCTGCTTTGGCGATCTGCTCGTGGAAAAGCGCATCGAAAGTTGCGATCATTTTTTCCTGGTCATAATAACGCTCCACACGTTGCATGGCCGCTCTCGCAGCCCGCACGTACCAATCTGGGTTTTCCAATAATTCGGCGCATGCCTGCGCCAGGGTTTCATGGTCAGCGAGGTTGATCAGCGAACCTGCAGGGCCCAGACGGCGGTCCTCTTCATCACGACCAAGGATGAGTTCCGAACATGCTCCTACGCGTGTCGTAACTGCCGGCAGGCCAGCAGCAAACCCCTCCAAAACGGAAAGTGGCAAACCTTCGCTGATCGAACTCAAAACCATAACCCCAATCTGGGGCAATACCTCTTCGATCCTTTTAAAGCCGAGAAATCGGAGCTGTGTTCCCAATCCCAGCGTCTTGGCCAACGCACGGCACTCCCGACTGTATTCGGGGTCCTCATCTTCCGGGCCAATGATCCAGGCTTGAACACCAGGCACTCTTTGACGCAACTCATGTGCCGCACGGATAAAGGTTTTTATATCTTTTATCGGCACGACACGTCCCAACAGTCCAATTGTTTGCGGCGGTGCCATACCTGCGTGACGACGCAATGCGGCCAACCTGGAAACATCCACCCCATTGGGAATAATTCGGGTACGAGTTGGATCGGCACCATCGCGTACTTGCTGCTTGCGAGCCGCTTCGAACAGGCTGATGATGGGGCTCGCCTGCGCATAAGCCTGGCAGCCCAAAATCTCAAAAAATCGGATCCATATCTCACGCAGATAACTGATTCTGGAAGGATCGGAAGTCAACACACTGCCGTGATCGGATATCCAATCCGCATTCATCAGATCAATACGGCGTTCCTTGGTATATATACCGTGTTCCATAAGGACGAATGGCCGACTCTGACTTCGCGCGCCTTGCGCACCCAGCAATCCCGCATAGCCGGTTGACGGGCTAAAAAACAAGCGTGTCCTTGGGAGTCTTTGAACTATGCGCGCCAGCACCCAGACAGGCTGGTGCAGATTGCGCACTGTCCAGAAATAATCAATAAACGGGAGATCACTGGCCTTTTTATCATAGCTCCTGGTGATATAGTTCCAGGCTGGTTCACTATAGTTGAAAGCGGCTTCGTTAAATGGACTTTGTGGTTGCAGAAATTCTGCAAAATCCAGAACATCAGAATTTCCGGCATTTAAACACCGATGCAATTCGGTATAGCGTTGCAACGCATCATCAGGCAATCTGCGGTGTCTGTGCTGCTGGACCTTAGCTTCCGAGAAGAGAAAATCCGCATGGAAATATACTACATTATCTGGAAATTGATATTGTGACGGTCCGTAGTCCTGCGGTCTCGAACCTAAAAAAACCAGGGCAAAACGCCAATGGGGAAGTGCACCTATCAACTGGTGCACCCAGGAAGAAACCCCGCCCTTCACATAGGGATACGTGCCTTCCAGCAATAAAGTGATGTCTGCACGAACATCCGCAATCATGCCAATGCCTGATGCCAACTTTTGGAAATAGGACCAATTTTAGGAAGTTGTGAAAAAACCGGATATGTATCCAGGAGTCGGGTTATTTCCAAATAATCTTTCCGCTCCCAGGCCTCTTCCAATAAGTAGCTCAATCCTCTGGCGGGTACGGCGCCCAGATCAAGGGCACTTTGATAATACTTGCTGACATCATCAACAGAGATCCTCCGGTTCAATTGGGCCAATCTGGCCTGCACCAAGGCGTGCCGAGGTATTGAAGGCGGGTGCGGTGGGAGGGATTCCAGGTGTGCCAAGGCATGCATCGCGGCATCTAAATGTAATTTGCGCAAACTCTCGCCTGAAAAACCAAGATAGATGAATTCAAGATGTAATTGTGCAAGGTCAAGCCATATTACACGTTCCGTTGGTGGTTCTTTTCCCTCTTTCTTGTTGGACTCCAGAATCTGGATAAGTCTTACGATCCCCTTCTCACGCTGTTCTAAAAGGTGATGCGCCAACAAACGAATTATCTCATCCTCATGAATCATGGCGCATTCTATCAACCGGGTTGTTTCCGCATCTTTACGAACGGCCAGATGCGTCAGCGCCTGCATATTCTCTTCGGTAGAACTTTTGTGCATATTCAAACGGGAGATAACGCCACCGGCACTATAGCTGCTGACGCGTGGACTGATGTTTAAAATGGTCTCGTCAATAAACAGGCTATCTGGCGCACGGTATTCCGGGCGAACTATATAAAAGCGCGCAAGGACTGAAACGAACAACAGTATGATCACCCCGGCAATGGGCAATAGACTCGCAAGGAGAATCAATCCAAGCGTACCGCCAACAGCGATTTTATGCGTATTCGTATGAAGAAAAGCGAATATAATAAATCCACAGATCAGAGTGATCACCGTATTTATCAACAACACGAGGACCAACACATGCCATACCAGCAGGGTGGGCTGTGGGTTTATCCACATCTGTGGGTTTATCCACATCTGTGGGTTTATCCACATCTGTGGGTTTATCCACATCTGTGGGCTTAGTAACCAGTGAATCATTTTTGCGGCGTTTCCTCGATACCTACGGCTCTGAGTAGTTCGATTGGTGATCGATGATCCATATAAATCTGAGTAATCCCGCAATCCGCGTCCCTGCCATTCAACCCCACCAACCCCTCCTCTTCCAGAGTCGAAGTGATTCGTTTGATGAATCCATGCACAGACGCTGGACCTGCCAACGGTAACAGTATCACCAGACCCTGCTGGTGATCTGCAAACGGAGGATGGTGCCAATGCAGGTCAAGCGTCCGCAGCAGGGTTATTAGACGCTCACCGAGCTCTCGCCCTCTGGAGGCATCTCTGCATCGAAAACCGATCAATGTCGAACGCAACCCGTTGCTCATACGCAGATGCTGAAGCCTGATGAGTTCTCGTGCAAACATTGTTGGGCAATCAGGAAAATTATGTCGTAATGAAGATGTCACGCGACGAGACCAGGCATCGTCGGCGACATATTGCAGTATTGCGGCGGCAACGGTGAGATTCTCCTCGGTGTGGGCCAACAAAGGCATGTCCTCGACTGTCAGCATGGCAACCCATTCCCCAGTCGCGGAAATTAGTGGAAACACGACGCGATAACGACTTTCCTTGAGATCGTTACGCAATGTCCGCAGATCCGCCACGCTATAAAAGGCGGTATTTTTACGTTCCAGTACCGCATCTACCAATGGATCTGATATCTCCAACACAGCAGATCTGCCAATATGGGAAACGGGTTGTTGCATGAATTCCACCCCGTCATAGAGAAACAAGGAAGCGGAGTCGAATCGGCAGTACTGTGCCAACAACTGAAGCAAGGCATTTGCCCCTGGCATGGAGATTCCGCCCGACACCTCTACATTGAGCTTTCCGAGCGCTTCCATAGCCTGGCGCAAGGTCACCGGTTGGGTAATCAACGCCTCCTCCAGTCTGTCATGCGAAATCCGGGTAATAAAATGAGTTCGTCCAAGCGTTTCCAGGCGATCCTCGGTATAGTCGAGACGCGCCCGGAATATTTCCATACGCCCACGCCAGGTGGAGCTGTACTGACCAGCTACCAGGGTCGAAAACAATCCGCCGACAATTTGCAATGTCGACATAGGTTGTGCGGTATAGTTGAGCCAGAAGACGGCGTAACTATCAACCACCAGAAATAAACTACTGGTGGCACCCGCAACAAGGCCATAACGCAGCCCGATAAGTAACGGAATTAGCCACAGCCAGGGGAACTGCCCAGCATCGAAGGGGGTCGTTCGATCAAGCCAGACGGCCACGATCACACTAACCGCGGGAAACAAAATGATTTCCAGCCAGACTTCGACTCCATATGTGGCCTGGTTTTTAAAAAACAGCGACATCAGCGCAATAATCTGTCCAACATTTCATCCAGCACCTTTTGAGAGAGAACGGCCAGACCTTCTCGACTGTCTCCTGAGGCTGATGCAACCCCGCTCCAGATGGTCCGATTTTGTTTCAAATCGATAAGTTCAAGTGCGAAACCAACGACCGGTTGTCCATCCAGCCCAATCTTGTAGCGCCATTCATTTACGCTTCCGGTCAGTGCATAACGTGCCTGATGTTTCCGCGCCCACTTGATGAATTGTCTTTGGACATGTGCATCATTGTCGATCGGCAGCGGCCCGCTTTGTGAATGTCTGGGTGCGATGAGAACATTGCGCATGTCTTTCGACCTGAGCAGGGCGGCGAGTTGACTTTGCACCCGTTCCCCGGCATAGGGTGATGCGGTGTTGTTGTCCAGGGGCAGTACGGCCCAGGGCGCTGCCCTGTTGAGATGAGTGGGAGCAGCAGCCGCATTGATCTGACTGCTTGCACAACCACCCAGCAGAACAGACATAATCAATAACCAGAAAAATGCGAATACGTGGAATGACTTCGACATGCGAAATTCACCTCAATGGATGGGAGAGAAAAAATACTGGTATTTTAGATCAAGTTGCACCATCTTCCCCCTGGACGCACCGAAATTATTACCCAGATTCAGCACCAAAGATAAATGATCCGGACCCAGAGCAGGCAGAGCAACTCCCGCCTCAAGATTGTAGCCGGCACCAATGACCGAGTTGGCACAAATACTCATGGCGGCAAAAGACCGTAATTGCCCGGCATAGGACTGAATGAAACGGGTATTGAACTGCCCGCCTGCACAGGCCTGAAGGTAACTTTGCGGGATGAAAAATCCGACCGTGGGCGCAGTACCTGCCGGTACCAGCTGATCGAGCTGGGTGGGCAATGATATCGAAGGATGATATTGGCGACCGCTCACACTGAGATCCAGCGTATAGTCGGGAGGTGTAAACCATAGCCGATAATTTCCGTTAAGCGCGAAATGAAAGTAGGTTCCCAGACTACCGCCACCCTGAACCCGAAATCTCCCTGCGCTCAAAACGGCGTGTACTCCCACGCGCGGCGTTGGCTGGAAATCAATGCTCGCACGTAGTCGATCTTTCATACCGGCCAGACTGAGAGGAACGGTATCCAGGGCCTGGCCTCCCCAGAGAAAATCAACAGTGGTGGACAATCTGGCCTCCAGTTGACGTTGCCAGCGCGTTCCCATATGCACCCATCCAGCCAGATCACGGTCATAGCCCGCGGATAATTCGAACAGACCTCTCGGTAGGGTTCGCCGCCAAACCAAAGACAAGGTCTGCCTGCCAAATGGCGGCGTACCCAGCAGCGCCGCATCGATAGTGGTTTGCCTCATTCTAGCAACATTCAGCAACAGGCGGTCCTGTGGACTGATCCAATGTCTCGTTTCAAAACTCATGCCCTGCGCCAATAGTCCACTGGAAAATTCGACGCTTGGCGAAATACCAACATAATCGCTTCGCGGTAACGCTAGGTTACGAAATAAACGCTGGAGGCGCCGATCCTCAGGCTCACCCACTAAACCTGCGTAGGCGAGAGTGATTGCCAGATCAGTCCAACCCAGTCTCCGAGCGGCATTGACCCGATCCCGTCGCGGTAGCTGCTCGACATCTTGCTCAAGTAGCCGAGCGATCGATGACACATCATTTTCGTACATTGCTGCGGATAACCGGGCCCATGCGGGTGGCGATCGTTTCGAGAATGCACGTAACCTCCATAGACGGGCAAGCGCATCGCTGTTTTTCTCCAGCAGCCAGGACAACACAACGACGTGCGTTGGATAGGTGTCGTCACGTCGGCTCAACCTGAAGATCAGCTTTCGGGTGGAATCTCCAGGCGTCAGGGCCATGGATAGGCTGCTGCGTTGGCGCAGAACTTTTGCTTGCTTGAGCAATTGGGGATGTTGCCTCAATCGTCGATCCAGCAGGGTCAGTGCGCGGCGACGCACGCTCCATGCGAGGCGTGGCCGATCCGCCTGTTCCAGCGTATCGGCGACATTCATCAACCAGAGCGGATCAGTATTTTTTCGTGACCATTCTCTTTGTAACCAACCTAACGCACGTTGGGGCTGATCAAGTGCCGAGTAGATCGCTGCCAGCGGTTCCCACAACACCGGTGAATGCGCAGCCATCCGGCTGAGATGTGCCAATTCCGGCCTGATGGGCTGAAGCTGACCACTTTGCAAATACAGCCAAAGATAACCGGCCAGCAGCGTCTGATTTCCCGGTTCGAGATCGAGGGCGCGGTGATAATGTCTGATCGCTTTGCCGAAATGTCTCTGCGCTGTATCGAGCTGTGCACGACTGGTCCAGTAGGACGGATCCCTGGAAAAACGCCCGGACTGATCCTCTGGCAAGAGAGCGAATGCCCGCTGCAACCATTTGGCGGGAGGTTTAAGGCTGGAGGCGATACTCAAAAGTCTGATAAACAGATGCGGGGCATGCGTACTGCGCCAACCCTGTGCCGCCACTTGGAACGCGTGTCGGGGATCGGTATATTGATCAACATACACAACCCGTATGTAATCAGCCAGGCTGGCCGCGTGGTGCTGAATCAATATGCCAGAAGCACGCGCGGCAAGCCTGTACTTTCCCATCATCCAGGCCAGCCCGCTCAACGTCTCCCAGTAGCCCCGAGCGCCAGGTTTCGCCCGGGGTCCAGCCGCAAGCAAGGATTCAAGTGCTGACTGATAACGGCCTTGCACATACTCCAATGTGGAGATCGCCAACATGACTCTGGGCGTAGCGCCAAAGCGCTGTTGGTATTGTTTTAAAACACGTAATTCGCGCCCGGGATCGCCAATAAGCCGGTAGATCACCCCCTGCTCCCAGAGAAGCTCCGCGCGTTCTGGATGACGGGCGAATTCCCGTTGCAGTTGGTGAATAGCCACCAGCGGCTCTCCATCATTGAGATATAGGCCACTGAGCATGCGCCTTTCTGCTAGCGTCGCCTTCCCTGTTCTGATCAACGCGCGCAGAAGTGAAATGCTGCGCCCATTATCTCCCAGTCCGATGGCCATATTCATGGCGCTCCGCAGATAAGAGTGCACATGCAAATCGATAGCGAGTCGATACGACGCATTGAACGCAGCATGCGGATGCCCGCTCCATCGGGCGCTCCGGGCCAGACGCTCGAGCCAGAGACGACTGTCCGGTCTGGCCCTCACGGCAACCAGGGCCAGTGCATATGCGTCCCGCACCTCACCTGCACCGAGGAAGGCCTGCCAAGCCAGATTCCAGTCTTTGGCGATGTACGGTCGGTGCGGAAGAAGCGTTGCACTAGCAGACATCGAGCCCCCTACACTCAACACCAGCATCATGAAAATCAATGGCCTGCTGCCACAAACGCGTCTTTCAGGCATGTTCGCCGGCGTCCAGCCCCACCATATGTCTGGCATAGGTGGCTGCAAGCACCGGCTTATTCGCCATCAATGCCAGGCGAGTCAACACTCTCCAAAGTACCAGATCCGGCTTTATCCTACTCAGCTCCTGGCGTGCAAACTTGAGTGCAAGCACCGGTTCTCCTGCGCCAAGCAACGCGTGGATACCCTGACGATAGGCTTTCTTTTGTAGTCGCTCATTTTTTGTCCGCGCCAGGATACGTCTATCCAAATGGACAACCAGCATGAACTGGCCGATACCGGCCAATACATCTGCCTCTTCCAACAACCGGTTGGAGGACAGGCGTGGTGAGAGCATATCGACTCCACGCACATACTCATCCGTAATGCCCACATAGTGTTGCGTACCCCTCGTCAACCGCTGCATTTCTTTTAGCAACAAGCGCAATCTCAACCTGGCAACCGCCAGCGGCAATTGTCGCCAGGACAGTTTTCCCCATAGGAGAAGGGCGGATCGCGCCGACACCAGTCTCCCGATGTCGAGCGCCTGCCTGGCAAACAGCAGGCGCAGGGTCGGGTCCTGGGGTTGTGACCGGATTGCCAGCGCGAGATAGGCCAGAGTGATGGGGGAAGGATGTTCCTGGGAACTCATTTGAGCAAGGATGTAGTGGCGCGGGAATAGCCAGAAAGCAGCAAAAATGCTGGCGATAAACACCCCCAGCAATAATGGCCAAGGGGCAAAGCGCTCATCGGTGCGAAACACCTGCCCCCGGTAATGAGAGGTCTCGCGGCCATGCGGATTGGCTTCAGACGGCACAAGCTCTTGCAGGAAAGGGGCGTCCATGCTCAGTCCGGGCAGTGAACATCGATGACGGCCTGCGCCACCTTCAATGTAAATTTAGTGTCGAGTCCGGTTCTCTTCTGTTCCAGTAAATGCCCGTTGACCCGGAGCGTACAGGTGCGCACATTACCCAGCTCAACTTGCAGAGGCACATAACCATGCAACACGAGGCGCAAATTGTTCCCGTTACGCCTCACTTTGCGGATCAAGCCATTGGCACTGATCAGATAAGGCCGGTGCGGCGGCCCGGGCCGAAGGTAAAGCGTAGCTTGATTACCCGCTCCCAGGTGTATGTAACGCTGGCCATCAAAATCGTCATACCCCGCGATATTCTGGCTGCGCGCCAGATCAGGAAAACCCATGGCAGGCGCAATTCGCAGTTCCTGATCAAGACCATAGTTGCGGGCCAGGAATCCACCCTTGATTCTGGTCATGCTTGCCTTTTCGAAACCCAGTGCGATGCGGCTGTAGGTCGACGCGAAAACCGGCGTCGAGGATTGTTCCCCTGCCCAGCGATACACCTGCAACAGGTTCTTGAGACCACAGACACGGGCACCCGAATAAAAATGATAATAGATCTCCATGGCCGTAAGTCTGCGAGGTCGATCAGTCATTTTCATGCTCTGGATGGCCTTGGCATAACCACAATAGGGCGCCTGCCAGCCATGAGTGTATTGATCTTCATTGGCAATCGGCGAATACACCTGAAAATACGGCCCCTTCCACACGCCCAGTGGCACCACGTTGGTGAGTGAAGGATACGCCCGGGTAATAGTGCTGTTATCGCCGTTGATGTTCATCAATCCTGAGTGATAGGCCAGGCCAAGCACCTGCACATCCGGGTTGGTATCGCCGGACCACTGAATAACACGCACCCGCTTTCCGGGAGGGGCCAGGGAGCGATCGATGATCCGGGTGGAGCCAATGACCTCCATCCGGGGGCTGAAACGATAACCGGGGACCGCAAGATTATAGCCATACTCACCACCGGTCACATAAGCACCCGTTGCTGGTTTACCCGGTTTGAGATGCAATCCTGCGGACAGATCAGGGTCGCGTTCCAACGCGGACCAATCGAAGGGATGGGAATAGGTGTGCGAGCCGATCTCGACCCATGGCAAGCGAAAAATGGCCTGGGCAATGGGACGTAGACGGGCCACCTCGGCGGGCGAATAGAGTCCGCTGTCGACAAACTCCGAGGCAATGACGGAAGCGGTGATCGGTAGAGGATAGTGCTTGAGCACCTGCTCAAGAATTACTTTCGCGGCCAGCTGATCACGAAAGGCACCTATCCAGGATCCAGAGGCGAAACCATCGCCATCGATCAACCCGAACAGCAGGCGCCGGCCACTGAGCGTGGTGTAATCGAAGACAGGCACCTTGGGCGCTTTTAATGCCGCCCGGAAAAAGCGAAAAGGATTGACCAGCCATTGTGCCTGCAGCTCTGCGGACGGCAACGAACCCTGCGGCAGATTCCTGACAACATAGGGGTTCAGTACAT
This sequence comes from uncultured Chromatiales bacterium, assembly GCA_964561765.1. Taxonomy (GTDB): domain Bacteria; phylum Pseudomonadota; class Gammaproteobacteria; order DATFLL01; family DATFLL01; genus CAZLQI01. The sequence continues at coordinate 318,935 of CAZLQI010000001.1, read as the reverse complement.
AACCGCCCCATGGCGTGTTCGCAGCGGCAACTTCCCCGGTATCGGCCAGGGAAATGCTGAGCAGCGGCTGACCCCGTTCCAGGCGAAGCGGGAAAAACCCCGAGGCGCTTGGAAAAACGGGCGCCTCGAAGCCCATATAGGCAGGTTTGATACGCCGGATATGCGCCGTAAACAACCCCGCGGGTACCGGTGCCAGAAACTTTAATCCCAGAGACGCCGGCCCGGGGCCTCGCATCGGCAGACCGAAATCACCCAACACGACAACGGGTATGCCTGCATGCATTTGCGCCCGCAGCCAACGCCAGGTCTCGCCTGCATGCTTGAAATGGTCATGATTGAACCAGGTCACGATACCGGCAACCTGGCCGTTCAAGGGTCCACCCGGCAGTACCTGGTGACTGACGTTGATCGCACGCGTGGCATACCCCAGATGGTTGAGCGGCATGGCCGCATACCAGTTCAACTTGGTGCTCATCGGGCGGTAACGCCCTGCATAAAGCATGAGTATGCGTCGTGGCAATGGGGTTATGGTGCTTATCCCCATGGTGTCGAGACGCGCATTGCCGATATAGGGAACAATGCCTTCCTTGGCAATCGCCTGCGCCAGGCGCTTGGCCTGTCTGCGTTCACCGGGCGGTAAATACTCAATGGCGATGGGTGTAAGACCCAGCCTGCGAACCCGGTGGAATTGCGTCAGCAGCCACGATCGATCGTCTGGATTCACCGAAATATAGCGTTTGGAACGCTGATCCCAACCCTTATATAAGGATTCGCCAGCGACTGCGATCACCCCCTGCCCCTTAAGTCGCCCAAGCAGAGGAAAACCACGGTTGAGAATAAAATGACCCTGGAGGTCCAATGAATGAATGGCCTTTATCAAGGCTATGAGGCCCTTCTGGTACGCCCTGGTGCGGTCGGGTGATTTCAATACCAGCCGATAACTGTCCAACGTATCGAAAAAGAAATTCCTGAAACCCCGTTTCAATAATGGCCGGATGGTGTGTTGCAGGTAAAACTTTCGACACGAGGGGACAGCCTGATTGACGATCACACTATGCCAGGGACGATTGAAACCCAGTCGGCACTGGTCCGGCAGGGTGTGGCTCACGCTGGAATCGGTGTCCACTTCACCCAGAGAAACGTAGGCAAAGACACGGGTATGACGATTTTCCAACAGGCCGACGCGCTGGAGATACTCCGGCTGGATCACCACCCAGTCGAATCCATGCAATACGCCCACGGGGATGTGCCCACCGTAATAAAAAGCGATCGATGGCAGCAGTGTCCGCTTGCTCCAGGCGGCAGGAGAAAAAACAACGCATGCCAGCAACAGCAGGAGAGGGACCAGAGAACCCATCATTTTTCTCGTATACACGTACGTGATTGAATCAAAACCTGCCTCTGCGATCGACAACGGTATGTGTTCCGATCCCTCGTTACGCCATCCTCACCCTGCCGCCAGGCACGGCAGTACAGCGCACACTCATTCGTGAGATTTATCGGTATACTGTGTGTGGATTTTAGCTGCGCGCCCCTTCGCAAGGGATGGTGTAACGACACGCGGCCGGATCACCATGCGACGGTGAGACTCGCCACACAATCCCGGTGTAGTCTGAATAACCAGAATGAGTACAATTGTTGATTACCAGGATTAGTATCACACAATTTATGTAAATTTATCGTTAAACAGTGATGGACATCACAGTTTTATGAAAATAATCACTTTCACTCATCGCGCCGTCGCCCAATAGGTCGGCGTTTTCAACCTACAATGACGATAGGAGCCTGCGTTATGGCAGCCAATCACTCACAACAACCGCCCCGGGAACGCCTGGTTCAGGCCTATGACCACATGCTCGAACGCATCAAGTCCGCCTGGCAAAAAGCCAGCAAGACACCCTTGAGTCAACGCATCGACGATGCGCGCCAACTGGCCTCCGATCTCAATGAACTGACCCGCGAAGAAGCCGATCTCATCGCTCAATACGTGCGTCGTGACCTGCAGGATGCGGGAGACTATCTGAGCGATTCCGGGCGCCAGCTGCATGATTGGATGGAGTTTGACCTGCAGTTCGCCGAGAATCGACTCGCTGAACTGTTCACCAGTCTGGTCGATCAGAGCCGGGTGGAACTTGCCCAGTGGGATCGGCAAGCCAAGGAATGGCATACCGGTGAGATCACGGGTATCGGTGAACTGGAATGCAGCCAGTGCGCAGAGGTATTGCGCTTCGGACGGACCGGGCGTGTCCCGCCCTGTCCCAAGTGCCACGGCACAGTCTTCACCAAACGCTACACCAGCAACGACTGACCCGCCCCAGTCACAACCGTTGGGGATGAAAGCGTGACAGGGCGGCCTGCACTCAACGGCGGCGCCGATGCGCAAGTAACAGGCCACCCATCAGCGCCAGCCACAAACCGCTGAGTACCGGCATCAACCGCCAGGACACATACGGTGTTGACCCTGTACGGGGTTGCAGCATGCCGCTCAGCACGTTGGTGCGAAACTGCACTGAGGTCGCCAGCAGACGACCGTGGTCGTCGACCAGCGCCGAGATGCCGCTGGTGGTGGCCAGTGCCATCTCACGGCCGGTCTCCAGTGCGCGCATACGGGCAATCTGCAGGTGCTGGAAGGACGCAAACGAGTGCCCGTACCACGCATTATTACTGCCATTGACCAGCAGCGTCGCCCGCGGTAACTCGGGCAACAAGGCGCTGCTGAAGGCATCCTCATAACACAGGGTGGTGGCCAGGAGTTGACCTGCGCCACGTAACAATGCTTGATGTGCCGGTCCCGGGGTAAAGGAGGACATTGGCAGATTGAAAAAGGCGATGGCACCACGTAACCAGTGCGCGAACGGCACATATTCCCCGAAGGGAACCAGGTGGCGCTTGCGATAGATGCCGGGATGGGCACCCTGGCTGGCACCGAGGGCCACCATGGCCGCATAGTAGCGTTTCGTGCGCGGATTTTCGACCGGGATACCCAGCAAAATGTCGCTATGGTGCAGGCGCGCCTCAGCAGCGAGGGGATCGAGAAAGCCAGGCGCCAGCTGCGAATAGAAGGCCGTCATGGCGTTCTCCGGCCAGATGATAAGTTGGCTGTCCCAATGCGCACGGGTTAAACGGCCATAGACCGACATGCGCTGCACCAGACTCCGTGGGTCCCACTTGGTCTCCTGGGGCTGATCGCCTTGAATCAGGCTGACCCTGATCGCTGCCCCCACGGGCTGGGTCCATTGCACCTGATACAGGCCCCAGCCGACGATCCATAGTACGCCCAGACCGGCCAGTGCCGAAACCAGCGCCCGCCTGCGCCGCTGGCACCGCATACGCAACACATAGACCACCAGACCTGCGCTGAGAGCCGTCGCCCAGGAGACACCATAGATACCCAGCACCGGCGCCCAGCCAGCTAGAGGAGCATCAATCTGGCTGTAGCCCAGATCCAGCCAGGGAAATCCGGTCAATACCCAGCCGCGCAACCATTCAAACAAGGTCCAGGCCGCAGGCCAGAACAACAGCAGCACAGCAGCGTCCGCCGTAACAGAAGACGGGACAAGGCGTCGGAGCAGACGCACACCCAGATAACCCAGCAGGGCGGGAAACAGAGCCAACCCACCCACAAACAGGCCGGTCAGCAGTGCCGCAAGACCCACACCGGCAGAACCGAACTCATGGATGGCCACATAGACCCAGGAGACCCCGACACCGAACATGCCTAGGCCGTACACATATCCCAACCACAAGGCCTGGCGCGGACGTATCGGCCTGGTCGGCGTGCGCTGCCACAGCCAGAACAACGCGGCGGGGCTCAGGACCGCGAGGGGAAACAGGTGGAAGGGGGCAAATGCCAGCGGCGCCAGACCACCCGCGAGCAGGGCCACCAGCACAGGGAAAAGGCCTTGCCCGTGCAGGCGAGTATCATCGATCGGCGTCATGGACTAACCGGCACCACCGGCATCGACCGTAGGCGACATCTCCTCCGGGAGCAACCGACTCGCCTGGAGCAAATAGACACGCCGGTTGTCGGCACGCAGCACCCGGAACCGGAACTGCCCCAAGTCAAGGGTCTCACCACGCTTGGGCAGATGGCCGAACCCATTGAGCACCAGACCGCCGATGGTATCAAACTCATCGTCACTGAAGGTGACACTGAAGTGCGCATTAAAATCCTCAATTGGCGTCAGCGCCTTGACCGTGTAGCGGTTATCGCGGTGGTCCATGATATAAGTGTCTTCCTCGACATCGTGCTCGTCCTCAATCTCGCCCACAATCTGTTCGAGTACATCCTCGATCGTCACCAGACCCGCAACACCCCCGTATTCATCGACCACGAGGGCAATATGATTACGGCTGGCACGGAACTCGTTGAGCAGCACATTCAGGCGTTTGCTCTCGGGAATAAAGGTCGCCGGGCGCAATACATCGAGCACATTGAAACGGGCGCGACTTTCCTGCCCAAAATAACCCAGCAGATCCTTGGCCAAGAGAATGCCGACCACCTCGTCACGATTATCACCAATCACAGGGAAACGCGAATGCGCGGACTCAAGCAGGATAGGCAGGATATCCTCGGGCCGGGCATCGCGCTCGACCACCACCATCTGTGCACGCGGGATCATGATATCGCGCACCTGCATCTCCGAGACCTGCAGCACACCCTCGATCATCGCCAGGGCTTCGGCATCGAGCAGATCACGTTGTTGTGCCTCGCGCAACTGTTCGAGCAGTTGCTCGCGGTCGCGCGGTTCGCCTGACAGTAGCTGGCTGATACGCTCCAGCCAGCTGCGCCCGGTCTTGCTCTCCGGGGTCCTACCCTCCTGGGCAGAACCCGGACTAGGTCGATCATCGTTCATGGTATCCCGCTTTGTAGTGGCACTATCGTTCGCTCGAGGCACAGAGGCAAGGCGTTGGCAACCCAGCAGGCGTACACGCGGCCAGCGGATAACAGACCTTATGACTGCTCAACGTATGGATCGGGGTAGCCTAACGTACTCAGTATCTCAATCTCGCGCGTTTCCATGACCGCGGCCTCCCCAGCGCAGAGATGATCATGGCCCAGCAGGTGCAGGCAACCGTGCACCACCATGTGGGCCCAATGCGCCTCCAGCGTCTTGCCCTGTGCCCGGGCCTCACGCTCGAGCACCGGTGCGCAGATGACCAGATCACCGAGCAGGGGCAGGGGCACGCCGGGCGGTGCCTCAAACGGAAAGGACAACACATTGGTCGGCCCGGACGTGTGACGATAGGTCGCGTTGAGTGTGGCGATCTCCACCTCGTCAACAATGCGCAGCGTCAGCTCCGTCTGGCCGCGACGGCCCGTGAGGGCGGCCGCCACCCAATCACGCAGGATGGCTTCATCGGGTATGGTATCAGTTGCGGCGCCAGTCCGACCCTGCATACCAACAACATTTTGCACCTCAACGCGGATCGCCATCCCGTCCGCGCCCTTCGCCCTCACTTACCTGCTCATAGCGTTCATAGGCTTCGACAATGCACTGCACTATCGGATGACGCACGACATCCTTGGCCTGGAAAAAGGTGAAACTAATGTCCTTGACGTCCTTGAATACCTCCACCACATGGCGCAGCCCGGAGGGCTGGCCACGTGGCAGATCCACCTGAGTGACATCGCCGGTAATAATCGCCGTAGAGCCAAAGCCGATACGGGTGAGAAACATTTTCATTTGTTCCAGCGTGGTATTTTGTGCCTCATCCAGAATGATGAAGGCCTCGTTGAGCGTGCGCCCGCGCATATAGGCGAGGGGGGCGATCTCGATGACATTGCGTTCGATGAGTTTCATTACCCGCTCGAAACCCAGCATCTCGTAGAGTGCATCATAAAGCGGGCGCAGGTAGGGATCGATTTTCTGCGCCAAGTCTCCCGGCAGGAAACCGAGCCGCTCCCCCGCCTCTACGGCGGGCCGGGTCAGCACCAGACGAGCGACCCGTTCGCTCTCCATCGCTGCGACTGCGCTGGCCACGGCCAGATACGTCTTGCCCGTACCGGCTGGGCCGACACCGAAATTGATGTCATGGGTCTGGATGTTACTCAAATAGCGTAGCTGGTTCTTGCCCCGGCCACGGATCATGCCCCGCCGGGTACGCACGGAAACCTCTTTGGTGACCGCACCGAGGTCGGCCTCATCCGCATCTGCCCCTATCTTCCCGACCTGTTCGAGCAGGGCGTCCACGCCCGCAGTTTGCAAAAACACGTGTACACGTGCCGGATTGAGTTGCTGGACATCGGTCTCACGGTACAGCCCGCGTAGCACTTCACTGGCGGCATGGACGGAACCCATCTCACCGATCACTCTGAACATAGTGCCGCGATTGTTGATCTCCACACCCAGTCGACGCTCTATCTGGCGCAGATGCTCATCGAGCTGGCCACACAGATTGGCCAGCCGCTGATTATCAGCGGGTTCGAGTTGCACATCGGCAAACGCGGTATTCATGGTAGGACTGACGGCGCGGGTCTTAGGCACAGGCAGTGGCATCCTGCTCCGCCACGGTCACGCCGCGCAGAGAGTTCGGCAAGGCCTGGGTGATGCGCACATCGACAAACTGACCGATCAGCGCCACCTCACCCGGGAAATTCACGACCCGGTTGTTTTCCGTACGCCCTGCCAGTTCGACAGAGTTCTTGCGCGACGCGCCCTCAACCAGGATCCGCTGCACACCGCCCACCATGTCGCGGCTGTAGTGCGCCGCCCGCTGACTGATGCGTTGCTGCAACAGCGCAAGACGCTGTTGCTTGATCTCCAATGCCACATCATCGGGCATATCCGCAGCCAGGGTACCTGGGCGCGGGCTATAGACAAAGCTGAAGGAATGATCGAACTCCATCTCGGCAATGAGGTCCAAGGTGGCCTGAAAATCCGCCGCAGTCTCGCCCGGAAAACCGATAATGAAGTCCGAGGACAGACTCAGGTCCGGGCGCACCTCACGCAACTGCCGTATCCTGGCCTTGTACTCCACGAGGGTATAGCCGCGTTTCATCATCGCCAGGATACGATCCGAACCACTTTGCACCGGCAGATGCAAGTGACTGACCAGCTCGGGCACCTCGGCATAGACCTGGATCAGACTGTCGGTCACCGCCACCGGGTGCGACGTGGTATAGCGAATACGGTCAATACCCTCGATGGCGGCCACGTAGCTAATCAGCAGGGCCAGATCGGCACTATCCCCATCATCCATCATCCCCCGATAGGCGTTGACATTTTGCCCCAGCAGCGTCACCTCACGCACCCCCTGTGCCGCCAGCAACCCGACCTCGGTGATGACATCATCAAACGGTCGACTCACCTCCTCACCCCGGGTATAGGGCACGACACAGAAGGTGCAGTACTTGCTGCAACCCTCCATGATGGAGACAAAGGCGGTAGGGCCTTCGGCCCGGGGTTCGGGCAGGCAGTCGAACTTCTCAATCTCGGGGAAGGAGATATCCACCACCGGGCGATGTTCACGCATCACCGTGCTGAGCATCTCGGGCAGGCGATGCAAGGTCTGCGGACCGAACACCAGATCCACGTAGGGCGCGCGCTGCTGAATGGCCGCCCCTTCCTGGCTGGCGACGCAACCACCGACGCCAATGATCAATTCAGGCCGGGCCTGCTTGAGCTCACGCCACCTGCCCAATTGTGAGAAGACCTTCTCCTGGGCCTTCTCGCGCACCGAACAGGTGTTGAGCAGCAAGACGTCCGCCTCCTCGGGCAAGGCGACGGGCATCAGCCCGTGTGAGGCCTGTAGCACGTCGACCATCTTGGCCGAGTCGTACTCGTTCATCTGGCACCCATAGGTCTTGATGTAGATTTTGCGCGTCATACCTTGAAATAGAATCCCGCCGTAATTTATTAGAATATCGCGTTATACCCACAGGCGCCAGCCGCCCGGTCCGCATCGGACCCCGCCAGCCTCACTCGTGAGTCGATTCCGAGGCGATCTTGTAGCTACCCAGATTGACCCCGCGAGAGGTAGACATCTGGTCCGGACGGACCCCGAGGCCCGATCATCCCTCTCAACCCCACCCGTATCCGGCACTACTAGTGCCTAACCCGGCCCTCGCGCGTGCGGCATAATCAATTCCAGAGCGTCAGTGAACCGAGGCCCCGCCTCCATATAGACTTTACGGGCGACGGTCCGGTCCAGCCCGGTGATACGCCAGGCATAAGGATACACCGCGGCCAGTTCCTCGGCGTCACTGTCCTCTGCACCCCCCTCAGCAAGACCCGTCATGATATTGGCGATATGCACCAGTGACACATCCAGTGCGTCTACCAATGCCTCCTCGGGCGAATGATGGTAGGCGACGCATTCGCGCAGACTTGAGGGCATCTTCCACGCCTCCAGCAGCGCCCCCCCCACTGTGGCGTGATCGAAACCGAGCACGACCCGCTCGGCCAGCACGGCGGGCATCACCTCTGTCTCCATCACATGCACCACCTCCTCCATCCGTGTGGGCAAGCGATTGGCCAGGATGAGTTTGCCGATATCATGCAGCAGACCCGCGACAAACAGGCGTTCGCTGTGCAACACATGGCAACGACACGCCAACAACTGGGCTACCACACCACAGTAGACGCTATGGCGCCAAAAGGCAGACATGTCAATGAGGCGATTGGGGATGCGACCAAACGCCTCGATCACCGATGCGGCCAAGACCAGGCCGCGCAACTCGCGCATGCCAATAATGGTGATGGCACGGGTCACCGTCTCGATGCGGGAAGGAAAACCATAAAAGGCGCTGTTGACGATTTTCAGCAAACGCGCCGTCAAACTGACGTCCTGACTGATGATCTGCCCGAGGTCCGCCGCCGACACCAGGGGATCATCCAGCATCTCGCTGATACGAACACACACCTCCGGTAACGACACCAGGCGCACGACACCCTGCACCAGATCACGGGGGTCCAGTGTCGCACTCAATACCGCCCCTCCGTGACACCACCTCGAACTGGAGTCACGAGCCGACACCTGCACCGGGGGCATTGCGCCAGCAGGGGGCATCGAATGAGAACGGACCGATTCAACACGTTTCTATTACTCGATACACGGGACTCCGGCGCAATGCAACCAACGCCCGTACCGACGGCTCTGCGTCGCGTGCCAATCGATGCAAAGTGGGACGCGAGGTATGGGGGTTGCGCGCCGTGTCGAGGCGTATTTTCATCGCTGGATCGCGAGCCAATATCTTCAAAACCCGATGTCGACCGAGGCTGTTACACCCGCGCACGCTCATACTCCAGGCGCATCACGCACTATTCCCCGCCTCGCGGTATCCGGCTACACGCAGTGCCTGTTGCAATGCCGGCGTCTTGAGGTAGATTTCCTGGATTGATCGCCTGCCGTCGAGAGCTAAGCATGAATTCAACCTACGCCATGCCCTGAGCGAATGCAACTACCCGATCGCCATGAACTTGGCACCGTCCAGGCAACGCGATATCCTCAGCTAACTGCCGCCAGCCATCACCTGTACCGATCTCCCGGCAGGAAAGCTAACGCATTATAAAACAGCAGGAATACCCGTGACCAACCCGAAAAAACCTAAACCCCGTATCCTCGTCGTGGACGATTCGCGTGTCATGCGCCGTGCTGTAACCAAGATACTCGGCGAGAATTATGACGTCATCGAGGCAGGCCACGGCGAAGACGCCTGGACCCTGCTGACCCACGACGAACGCATCCAGGTCGTCTTTACGGACCTCTCCATGCCCTACCTTGATGGCTATGGTCTGCTTGAGCGTATGCGCGGTGCCGAAGACGAACGCCTGGCCAATCTTCCGGTTATCATCATTACCGGCAAGGAAGACGACGAGGCGGCAAAGCACGAGGCCCTGGCCAAGGGCGGCACCGATTTCATCAGCAAACCCTTCGACTCCATACAGCTCCTGGCACGCGCCAAGGCCCATGTCCGCTTCGAGGAAACCAGTCGCCAACTGTCCAAGACCACCGCCACACTGGAAATGGAGGCGGCCATCGACACGATCACCGGCCTGGGCAGCCGGATTTATTTCATGAAATCGGCCAACGAAGTGCTGGCCTATGCCCGCCGCCACGAGAGCAGACTGATCCTGGTGCGTCTGGACATCGATGCGTTCAACAAACTGTTCATCAGAAACGGCAGGGAAGCGGCAAACCTGATACTCGAAGGTGTCGGCGGCATCCTCTCGCGTACTATTCGCCAGGAAGACAAGGCCGCGCGCACCGGATTGGCCAGTTTCGCCTTTCTGCTGCAATCAACCCTCCTTGACGAGGCGCACCAGCTCGCCGAACGAATCCGCGAAGAAGTAGAAAAATTCACTGTCCAGCATGACGGTCATCCGCTCCGGGCCACGGTCAGCATCGGACTGACCGAGCCCGTAATCGACGAGGACACCCGTATTGAGGGCATGCTGGAAGACGCCGAACTCTATCTGGCCAGCGCCGATACCATGGGCGGTAACCAGGTCATTTCGCATTTGAATTTGGCCCAAATTGATGCCGGCAACATGGGCGTACAAGCAAACCGCCCCCCGGATATCTCCGAGGCCCTGTCGCTCTTGCAAACAGGTCAAGCCGATCGGCTAAAACCCCATCTGGACGCCTTGCTCACCCAGCTCAGACCCCTGCTCCGTTTTCTTGTCGAACACGGCGAAGCCGACATCAAAGCGGGCGCTAACACCCTACTGGCTCAGATCGATACCCCAAAAGGAAAGATCTGAGAAAAAGCAAACCGCTCTCCAACACCGCCGCCCATGCAGGGCAGCGGGCAAACATCGAGCTGCACCATCTGAAACCGCCCGCCCACCAAAGGCCCGTCAGTCACAATAGCGCTGGAACACCAGACACGCGTTCGTACCGCCGAACCCGAAGCTGTTGGACATGACCCGATCGAGTTGCACATCGTCCTGCCGCTTGCACACAATGCGACAACCCTCCGCCGCCGGATCGAGCTGCTCAATATTGGCAGAGGCGGTGATAAACCCTTCCTGCATCATCAGCAGCGAGTAGATCGCCTCGTTCACTCCAGCTGCCCCCAGGGCGTGCCCCGTCAGCGACTTGGTCGAACTGATCGGCACCATGGCATCGGCAAACACCTCGCGCACGGCCTGCAGTTCGCGCATATCCCCCACCGGGGTGCTGGTGCCATGGGCATTGATGTAGTCGATAGGGCCGTTGACCGTCTCCAGGGCCTGGCGCATGCAGCGCACCGCGCCTTCTCCAGAAGGCTGTACCATGTCATGCCCATCAGAGGTCGCGCCGTAGCCCACCAACTCCGCATAGATATGCGCACCACGCGACAGCGCGTGTTCGAGTTCTTCCAACACGACCATGCCGCCACCACCGGAGATGACAAAACCATCTCGCTGCGCATCATAGGCGCGGGAGGCCGTCTCGGGTCTATCGTTGTACTTCGACGACAATGCACCCATGCCATCAAACAGCAGCGTCATGCTCCAGTGCACCTCCTCACCCCCACCGGCGAAGACGATGTCCTGTTTGCCGAACTGGACCAACTCGGCGCCGTGGCCGATGCAGTGCGCGCTGGTTGAACAGGCGGAGCTGATGGAATAATTCACGCCCTTTATCTTGAAGGCCGTGGCCAGACAGGCCGAGGTGGTGCTCGCCATGGTCCGCGGGACCATATAGGGTCCGACCCGTCTGATGCCCTTGGCACGTAGCGTATCGGTGGCCAACAACTGGTTCGCGGGCGAGGCCCCACCGGTACCGCTCACGATACCCGTACGTGGATGCGAGACATCGGCCGCATCCAAACCGGCATCTCCGATCGCCTCGCGCATGGCCAAATAATTGAATGCTGCAGCGTCGCCCATGAAACGGCGCAATTTACGCTCGATCAGGGCTTCAGTATCCACCCGCACCGGGCCATGAACATGAGAACGAAATCCCAGCTCGGCATACTCCTTGCTGTATTCGATACCACTGCGACCTGTGCGCAGAGATTCGATTACTTCCTGTCGATTGGTACCGATGCTGGAGACGATACCCAGTCCGGTAATGACGACACGTCTCACGTAATCCCCCTGCAATAACTGCTGTCAGTAATGCTATTTACACGCATGTTTGAATTAAGCGTACACACCCGATTGGGACTTTCAGCTAATTGTCTGTCGAGATAAACAGTCCAACACGCAAATCGCTGGCAGCGTAAATCTCCTGCCCGTCGGCCTGCACGCTCGCCTCGGCAATACCCATGACCAATTTGCGCATAATCACACGCTTCATATCCACTGTATAGGTCACACGCGAAATCTTTGGTGTCACTTGACCATTGAACTTGACATCGCCGGAGCCAAGCGCGCGACCGTGGCCCGCCCCCCCCAGCCAGCCGAGAAAGAACCCGACCAACTGCCACATGGCATCCAGTCCCAGACAACCCGGCATGACCGGATCGCCCTGAAAATGACAATCGAAGAACCACAAGTCGGGGCGCACATCCAGCTCGGCAACGATCTGGCCCTTGCCGTGTTTCCCGCCCTCGTCGCTGATATGCACGATGCGATCGAACATCAGCATTGGCGGCAGGGGTAGCTGCGCATTACCCGGTCCGAACAGTTCGCCACGCCCGCACTGGAGCAATTCGTCGTAGCTGAAACTGTGTTTCCTATCCATATCACGTACTGTTCCCATGCCCGATACTGAATGCCCCATGCCCCAGTCACCCTTATATTGAGATCAATGGCTAAACGATATTACTGTGAATATCCTTGATCGGCCTGTCCGCACGAGAGAAAAGCACTATTGAATGCAGCATCTGCTCAAAAAACCAGGGCGATGTCTCATGGTAGCTTAAAACCAGGGGCAATGGCCGAGAGCGCAAATTAGACCGCATTTCACGCCATGGATGCAAACGGAATTTACCGCCCCGGCACGCAAAACACCATGACTGGGCGAGCATTCACCCGCGCGGGTACGCCGTCGGTAATACAAAACGGCGACGCATCCGGAGTGAGTTTGGTGTTACCCCCGATCATGGCCAAGCGACCAATACGGGTCAATGACAACGAAGGGGCCTAGCGTATTGTTTTCCCCCAACGGCACACCTTCGGCAATGAGGGCAGTCGGGTGTATGTGGTTGGTCATACCTACTCCGGGTGCTGGTGACGCTGCGGCGAACCGCTGCTATCCGCAACTCTGGACGAGCGGGCGGCCGCGGGTGTGGAACGCGGCGTGTAGGCGCCATCTCGCCCCGCGCGCGCGCGGATCGCCACCGTATTGCGTACCACACTACACACGCTGCCATCGGCCAGATGATAGGTCAGCTCAAAGGTCGGGGTGCTGCGCCCGCGCTCGGCCAGTTCCTCACGGATACGACTCTCCAGTGCGGGGTCAAACGTGAAGCGTAACTCCAGATCGGTAGTGCCCTCGCGGCGGAAATCCACCTCCAGGGCACGGGTCCATACCGCATAACCGGGAAACAACCGCGCGCAGGCGATGGCCGCCACCGGATCAGCCAGGGACGCCTGATAGCCGCCGAACATGCTGCCACCCATATTGCGCGAAACGGCATTGAGCGGCAGGCGAAAGCGCATGCGCCGTCCCTCATCGGCCAATTCCAGCACCTTGACGCGCATCAACCAGAACGGCAAAAACCACTGCAATCTGCGCTGTGGTGAGAGAAAACCCAAATGCCGTAACCATCGACTGAAATTCATCGCATTCGTCCCTATAGCCGCTATCCGGCATTACTGCCCACACCGCACAGTCGCAGAAACTGCGCGCTCTGTCGCGACGCAACAGGATATCATAGTGCCGGGTCGTAACTCGCCTCACTCGCACCGAGTCTGCCACCCTGAACCGGCCATGTATGCCTGGGCGCATCCCCTTTCGACAATACCCATCTGCGCATCCTCCCCCATCGCCCACCACGAGCCTGGCAACGCCGAGCACCTGCTGCGCCCCGGAATCAGCACATTTTCCTGTACTGAGGGCGCCCGGTATTGATGCTTGTCGTCAAAAAACTGACTCGATAGCTCAAATGCATCTGCCTTGCCAACCCGCCATCGGGTACCTTGACACCATATCGGTTGCGGGGTAGGTTTCGGGATTCGAAATAGGTCTAAGTGCCCTATTCCACATATAAAAGGAGAAAATCGATGAGCAAATCATGGAAAAAAGTAACGTCTCCCCTGCGACTGTTTTTTTTAGTGCCCGTATTGGCATTGGGGCTCAGCGGCATTGCTTTTGCGCAGGGCAATTCCGGGATGCCCATGAACCCCTGTGGCGGCAAAGCCATGAACCCCTGCGGGATGCAGGGTCATGGTGGTAGCAAGGCCATGAACCCCTGCGGTACGCAGAAGATGCAGGGGAATAATGGCAGCAAGGCCGCGACCACCTGCGGTTCGAAAAAGAAAATGCAGGGCCACCATAGCAGCAAGGCCATGAACCCCTGCGGCATGTCGAAATAAAGGTAACACCACCACGCTAGCAAGGCCATGCAACCCTAATGATATGAAGGGCATTTGAGTTCGACTTCAGTGCAGGTGTTGCGTATTTGAGCAACGCTGCCGGCCGGATTCGTGGGGTATTGCCCCTGTCGGTCAATGGACTTGAACATCGCGTTGAAACCGCCCTGATCGGAGGTCATCCGATCAGGGCACGGGGGCAACCCGCACCCGGCCTCGCCCACCGCTATGGCTGATACCAAACACCCAGGTTTATTGCGTGACGGACAGCCTCCCATGCATCAATTGAAACATCGCATCAAACACAAAAAGTGGTTCCTCGACCACCGTTCTGCATTCACCTGTTTGCTTCTTATACCCGTTTCCCTTGTGCTCTCCGCGGCAGCCGTTGCGGATGAGGCTGCAAACGCGCATTTTCTCAAACAGTACTGGGCGCGACCATTGGCCTCACAGGGCCAGGCGCCAAAACACTTCTCCCCACTGGAAAAACAACTGCGCCCACAGTCTTGCGGGCGTTGCCATGTCAATAAATACAGAAACTGGCAACACAGTCGGCACAGTCTTGCCGGTGGACCTGGCATCCTGGGCCAGCTGATTGGAATGCCGGCGCATGAACAACAACAATGCCTGCGTTGCCATGGCCCACTTAAGGAGCAGTCCGATGCGCTGCTAAAAGCGCTGCAAACAGGGTCGGTGATACACACAGAAAACCAGGGCGCACACTTGCCCCTCTATGCACTTGGTGTGGTGTGCGCCGCCTGCCATATGCGGGGATATAAATGGTACGGGCCACCACCACCCAAGGCAGCCACCGCGCCTTCACCCGCAGTGATGAAAAATTACCCTCACGCCGGATGGACCAGTGAACCGGCCTTCAAGGATTCCCTGTTTTGTGCCGCCTGTCATCAATCGGGCGCCAACAGCTATGTCCTCAACGGAAAACCCCTGGAAAATACCTACGTAGAATGGAAAGCGAGTCGTTTCGCCCGCAACAATATCACCTGTCAGCGTTGCCACATGCCGGATCGCCACCATTTATGGAAGGGCATACACGACCCCGCGATGACTCGAAAAGGGGTTTCTATCAAGGTGTCTCAGCTACACCGGGAAAGGGGAATCGTGACCGCGTTACTGACCGTTACCAGTATAGATGTGGGCCATGACTTCCCCACCTATGTCACGCCACGGGTCACACTGCTTGCCTATCAGACGCACGCCGGGAAACCCTTGGCAGGTACCGAGCAGAAGCGCTACATCTGGAGACATGTCCCGCTGGACCTCAGCCGGGAATTGTCAGATACCCGGCTGCGGCCCGGCCAGCACCTTACCCTTGATTACCGACAACCCCTGCGCGCCAATGCGGACACCCTGGTGCTCAAGGTCAGGGTTGAACCGGATGAATTTTACAGTCGGTTTTATCGTGCATTATTGCCGCCAAAAGGAGAGGAAAAAAGAGGCGACGGGCTTATTCGCCAAGCATTGGCCGAATCATTGGCATCAAAATATGACCTTTTTACCAAAAAAATCCAGTTTCGTGGAAAAATGCATGAAGTGGCTCAGGGGAGGGTCGGAAAAGACGATAACCACGCGCCCCCATAAAACACCTACGCGATGCACAGACCGCCGGCCGATCCCCTGAATCCGCTACCAGGCCGATGCGCTTGTGCAACAACCGACAGCCCGACACCGCTGGAAGGCTGTTTTGACCCAAGACCCACTCAATGACAAGGGACAATATCGCCGCGATATACTGACAGCCATGCTTCATGGGTTCAGTTACTGCATGCAGCGTCCTGGCACACCCTCTCTGAGCAGCCGCACTTATTCCTTTTAAAAGCAAAAAACAAAATTATAATTCACTAAGAAACTTATGAATTCACCGTGTGACCCCTGAGTGGATCCACATAAATATTCTTAAAGTAAATCAAAGTGTCTGCCGTTATTCCGTAGTAGTATCTAGTCTCACAATTTACCTGTGAAATGCGCATCCCATAAAACCGAACCGGGGTATCCTTTTGGGCGACAAAAAAGCAGATAACAGTATCAATCCTGATGCAGAATTCTATGCGGATCTACTGCGGGCTTATTTTGACAGCGCCAACGATGCCATCTTCGTACTCTGCAACGAATTAAAATTTCTGGTTTGTAACAAATTGATGGAAAAATGGATTGGTGTGAGCGAATCCGAACTTGTCCGCCATAACCAGCGCCGCCCGATTACCGATCTGCTGGGCGACACCGACGGTATCGCCATATTCAAGGAGGCCGCCGATGAAGTATTGCACGGCCACACCAAATGTTTTGAATGTATGATCCATCCGACCGGCACGCAGGAGCGCTGGCTGGAAATCAACATGACCCGGGTCGATATCGAGACCGGTGACATGATCATTGCCGTGGCGCGTGATATTACCGAAAGACGGGAACAACTGGCCAAAATATACCGCCAGGCCACCCACGATGCGCTCACCGATCTGCCTAACCGCTCTTTTCTGCAACATGCGCTGGCTCAGGAGTCTGTCAACAATTCACCCATTTCCATCCTGATCATGGATATTGCCCGTTTCAAGGATATCAATGAGGCACTGGGATATGAAGTTGCCGATGGCGTGCTGCAACATGTTGCCGAGCGCCTGTTCGCGGCCTTCGTCGACAACCCGGAAATAACGGTGGGGCGGTTAGCTGGTGATCAATTTGTGGTATTGGCGACGGGCGCCAGCGCAAAGGAAACAAAACGTCTCGTTACGCGCGTCAAGGCGCGTCTGCTACGCCCCATCACATTATCCCGCTTTGAACTGGCACTGGATATCAATATCGGCATTGCGTCTTGCCCCAAACATTTAAATGACTGCCGCGGATTATTACAGGCGGCTGAGTCGGCATTGCATCACGCCAAATTGCATGCAACGAAATCCGTAATAACCTATGATCCGTCCTTCACTAAAGTGGGTGTAAAGCGCCTTGAATTGATTAATGATCTGCGCATAGCGATAGAAAACAGACATATCACTATAAACCTGCAACCCATTGTAGCGCTGAAAAAACACCATGCCCCCCACCTTGAGGTGCTTGCACGCTGGAATCATCCCGAGAAGGGTGCGATCCCGCCAGACCAGTTCATCCCGCTTGCCGAGATGAGCGGACAAATCATCCCCCTAAGCCATATCGTAATCGAACGGGCCTTCACACAATGTGCGCCACTGATACTCGGCGCACATATAGGCTCTATCTCCATCAATCTTTCACCACATTGCCTGCTTGACAAGACATTGATTGACACCATAGCCCGCCTGATAAAACAACATAAGATTCCTGCGTCTCTGATCAAGTTTGAGATTACCGAGAGTGCCGCCATGTCGGAGCATATGCAGCAACGTACTGTGCAGGCCCTGTTTAAGCTGGGTGTACAGTTATCAATCGATGACTTCGGTACCGGCCATTCGTCGTTAGCCAAACTCAGGCAATTACCGGTAACCGAGCTAAAAATTGACCAATCTTTTATCATCGAAATGCTGAATGATGAAAATGATACGACGATTGTCGAAGCCAGTATCAATCTGGCACATAATCTCGGACTTCAGGTCGTTGCCGAAGGCATCGAGGACGAAAAAACACTCGCTGCGTTACTGCGTATGGGATGTGATTATGCGCAGGGGTATTACATCAGCCATCCCCTGACACTGGAAAGATTACAGACATGGTTGAAAGACCGGGAGTTGGCAGTCCCCGATTGATACCCCGAATTTTCATTGCATAGGCCCGCTATGCAGCTCAAAATCGGGGCAATGCATTCTCCCCTCCTCCCGGCCCGGGACCTATCCCTCAATCCGACGCCCGCCCAGGCATCCTGGGGTAACGCGCTGCGCGAAGCCCGATGTCTGTTTGGATTTCACCACTCCGGGCATCGGCTTTGACGCTATAATACGCCCTCATGGAATCTCTGCTCGCGCACCTGCTGACCTGGATCAGCGCGCACCCGACATGGGCGGGGTTGGCCATCTTCTTTATCGCCCTGTCCGAATCCCTGATCGTCGTCGGCCTTATCGTGCCGGGGGTGGTGTTCATGTTTGGTATCGGCGCCCTGATCGCCACCGGCCATCTGCCCCTCGGCCCCTCCCTGGCCTGGGCCGTCGCCGGCGCCATCGCCGGTGACGTACTCAGTTTCTGGGTCGGGCGGCATTTCAAACAACGACTACGGGTGATGTGGCCATTCAGCCACCACCCACGCATGTTGGCCGGGGGCGTGGCCTTCTTCCATCGCCATGGCGGCAAGGGCGTCCTGCTCGGCCGCTTCATCGGTCCCCTGCGTGCGATCATACCCGCCGTGGCCGGGATGCTGAACATGTCGCCGCTGCGTTTTACCCTGGCCAACATCATCTCGGCCCTGCTCTGGGCCCCCCTGTACCTGCTGCCCGGCATGGTCTTTGGCACCTCGTTGACTCTGGCCTCGGAGGTGGCATTGCGCTTGGTGGTGTTCCTGCTGCTGGCGCTCGGGTTGCTGTGGCTGACCGCCTGGCTCCTGCACCGCATGTACAACGCCTGCGCCCCGCACACCGGCATGCTCGTCTACCGCCTGCTGGACTGGGGTCGGCGCCATCCACGCCTGGGCGAGCTACCCAGCGCGCTGCTCGATCCGCAGCACCCGGAGGTCCGTACCCTGGCCGCCCTGGCGCTCCTGCTGCTCGGTGCCGGCGCAAGTTTCGCTATGATCAGCGAGGCCGTGCGCGCACACGCCCTGCTGGGCAACCTCGATCTCTTCGTCTTCAATGCCCTGCAGGCGCTGCGTACGCCCCAGGCCGATGCCATCATGGTCTGGCTCACCGCCCTGGGCAGCACCGCCGTGGTGGGCGGCATTACTATCGCCGGCCTGGCCTGGATGGTGTGGCGCCGCCAGACAACGGCCGCACTGTATTGGCTAGCCGCCATCGCCGTCCCGGCCGCATTGTTCGTGGTACTGAAACACATCTTCGCCATCTCACGTCCCCTCGTGATCCCCGGCCTCGCCGACAGCTATGCCTACCCCAGCGGCCATACAGTGATGGCCACTGCCCTGTACGGCATCCTCGCCGTCATGCTGAGCCGTAACCTGGCCACCCGGTGGCGGGCATCGATCTATACCCTGGCCGGCCTGCTGATCGCGGTCATCGGCTTTTCACGCCTCTACCTCGGCGTACACTGGTTATCGGATGTCTTGGGAGGGCTTTCTCTGGGGTTGGTCTGGGTGGCCCTGGTTGGCATGGCCTACCGCTGCCACTACCGTGAGACGCCGCTGCCGACAAAAGGACTGGCGCTGGTCACCCTGCTGGCACTCGGCCTTAGCATGACCCTGTATTCCACCCTGCGCTATGATGCGGCTCTGCGGGCCTATGCACCCCCCACCCCGCCCGTCGTAGTGCAGAACGGCCAAGCTTGGTGGACCCGGAACTGGGTCGACCTGCCGGCCTACCGCCAGGACCTGCGCGCACGCCACCGCCATCCCCTGACCGTACAGTGGGTCGCTACACAAAAGGCTATCCGTGACACCCTGTTGGCACAGGGTTGGCGCACGGCCCCGGTGACCACCCTCACGCGCCTGCTGCAGTGGTTCCGTGCTCACCCGGCGCGTGACGCCCTGCCGGTGCTGCCCCAGGTCCATGTCGGCCGCGATGAAGTCCTGCGTCTGGTCAAACCCACCCACCACTGTCTGTTGGTCCTGCGTCTGTGGCACACGGGGCGCCGGTTACGCCTGGACAAGGTGGGGGGGAAATCGGCGGACACACGCGGCAGCACTACCGATGCCACCACGCCGTCACCCCTGTTCATTGGCACTGTCAGCTGCCTGCGGGAAACCCGGCTGATGGGTCTGAGCATACTCAGGACCACCCGCAATTTCACCGCCCCGCTGCACACACTGGAGGCAGACATCGCAGCGTTGCCGCATGTCCTGCGCCAGCGCTCACCCGCCCACGTCAATACTAATGCCAATACCGGTGCCGGCGTCTCGATAACGACCGCACGACACGCCGTGCCACCGCCGGGTGTCTTGCTGATCCGCGGGCCAGCGCGACCCTGACACCCGCACCGGCCCTGGATGCGCACACCTTACTCATGCGGCCACATGACCATGTCCTGCAATACCCCACGCAGCCGTTCCAGGCATTGGGGCATGTCATCGAGTTGCAGAAAATACTGTTTCTGCACCAGCTCAATGGGCAGTAGCTCCACCAGGCGACCCACCACCCAGCCCGCCTCATCGAGGTGGCGCGGCAGGATCGAAAAGGGGGCATCGAGCTGATCGATGATGCCTTCGAGCAGGCTCGCCATGGGGGCATACTCCGGCGGCAGGACACTGACCGGCACCGCGGGCAGAAGTTCGACCTCGGCCATAATCAGCTGGCTGGGCTCAACCTGGCGGCGCAGGACCCGGAAACGCTGTTCGCCCTGTACCGTGACCCCCAGTAAGCCATCCGGGCGCTGGTGCCAGTAAGTAATACGGCTGAGCGTACCGATCTCGTAGGTTGTCGCCGCCGACCCGACCTCTGCACCCTCGCGAATGAGGCAAATCCCGATACCGATCTCATCCCTGAGACAACGGCTAACCATGTCCAGATAGCGCGGCTCGAAGATACGCAACGGCAGCGGCCCACCCGGGAACAATACGGTATTGAGCGGAAGCAGGGGCAGATGAGTCACAGTAGCAGGCTGAAGGGGTTAGTGGCGTTGTGGTTGCAGTGGGGAGAACGGCGTACGGCCTCGGTACGCCACGGGCCGCCTCCTAGTATGACTGTAGCAGGCCCTCTCCCGATCCTCTACATCTCCCGCCACGACACCCGCTCCGGTACCCGTCGACGGGCAAACACTGGTCACTTCACGACTCATCCTGCGCGCCCCAACGCGGGACCAGATCCTGCTCGATGCCAAGGTGGTCCAGAATGCGGGCGACGATAAAATCCACCAGATCCTCGACGTGCTGCGGCCGGTTATAAAAGCCGGGGTTGGCGGGCAGGATGGTCACGCCGAGCCGCGCCAGGGTGAGCATGTGTTCGAGGTGTATGGCCGAAAACGGAGTCTCGCGCACCACCAGGATAAGCCGGCGCTGTTCCTTGAGCATGACATCTGCCGCACGCTCGATGAGACTCTTGCTCGTACCCAGGGCAATGGCGGCCAGTGTTGCCGTGGTGCAGGGACACACCACCATCGCCTCCGGCACATTCGAGCCGCTGGCCACCGGCGCCATCCACTGTTCACGCCCGAAGACCTGTAACTGACCCGGTGCGGCACCGTAGCGTTCACCAAAAAAGGCGGCCAGGTCCGTCGGGCGCGATGGCACCTTGAGATCGGTCTCGGTGGCCAGCACCACCAGGGCGGGTTGCGAAACCAGCAGATAAACCCGCCGACCGGCATCGAGCAGACACGCCAGCAGGCGCAAACCATAGGCCACCCCCGAGGCGCCAGTCAGAGCCAGAGTCACAGTCCCGTCACGGGTAGAGGGGGGCGATGTGGGTGCGGCCATGGTGCAATCTCCGTCAGAGGGTATCGTCCTGGTGCAGGACCTCAAGCAGACGCTCATGGAAGCCACCGAAACCACCGTTGCTCATGATCAGGACATGGTCACCGGCCCGGGTCTCACGGCTGACTGCGGCGAGCAGCGGCTCCAGCGCATCGAACACCTGCATCCGCGTGCCGAGCACACCCATCGTGGCCGTCACATCCCAGGCGAGGTCCGCCGGCCGGTACAACCAAACGCGATCGGCCACGGCCAGGGCGGCCCCCAGGGTAGCGGCATGCACCCCCAGGCGCATGGTGTTGGAACGCGGTTCCAGCACCGCCAGGATACGCGCCGAACCGACCCTGGCACGCAAGCCCGCCAGGGTCGTGGCGATGGCCGTGGGGTGATGGGCGAAGTCATCGTAGACCGTCACCCCGCGCACCACACCACGTATCTCCATACGCCGGTGCACACCGGCATAGGTCCCCAGCGCATCCAGGGCCATAGCTGGCGGCACCCCGGCATGGCGTGCCGCGGCAATCGCAGCCAAGGCATTGTATACATTGTGCCGCCCAAACTGGCGCCAGGCCACCTCTCCAAGACGCACACCCGCCAGCCAGACCTCGAAGTGGCTGCCGTCTTCGCACAACAATCGCGCCTGCCAGGCCACGTCATGCGCCTCCTTATCGGCCGACTTCCCCGCCAACGCCAGGTATTCCACCGGCGTCCAGCAACCGCGTGCCAGGACCTCGGCCAGTGCGGCTTCCCCCGCCGGGGCGATGATCAGAGCGTTGCCCGGCACGGTACGCAGCAGGTGGTGAAACTGAGTCTGAATGGCGGCCAAGTCGGGAAATATATCCGCGTGATCATATTCGAGATTATTCAGGACCAGCGTACGCGGATGATAATGCACGAACTTCGAGCGTTTATCGAAAAATGCCGTGTCGTATTCATCGGCCTCGACCACGAAAAATGCGCTATCGCCGGCGCGCGCCGAGAGATTAAAATTGCCCGGCAACCCACCAATGAGAAAACCGGGACGCAGACCAGCCTGTTCCAGTATCCACGCCAGCATGGCACTGGTGCTGGTCTTGCCATGGGTACCGGCCACAGCCAGCACCCAGCGATCGCGCAGGATATGCTCGGCCAGCCAGTGCGGCCCGGAAGTGTAGGGCAGGTTGTGATCGAGCAGGTACTCCACGGCGGGATTGCCACGCGAGAGCGCATTGCCAACCACGACCACATCGGGGGCCGGATCGAGGTGCGCCGGATCATAGCCCTCGCGCACAGTGATCCCCGCCTCGGCGAGTTGGGTGCTCATCGGCGGGTAGACGTGCTGATCTGACCCACTCACCTGATGGCCCTGCTCGCGCGCCAGCAGGGCGATGCCCGCCATGAAGGTGCCACAGATGCCCAGGATGTGCACCCGCATATCAGTGCACCCCGGCATGTGCGGGCATCAGGGCAGCGAGCACCCGTGCGCTGAGAATGAAGTAGCCTATCGCCAGCAGGCCCGCAGTCAGCCAGTGCGTGGACAGCGCATGGCGCAAGATATGCGCCATGATGAACACACCCCACAGGGAGATCAGTAACACCATCAGCCCCAGCGGCCCCTGCGCACCGGCCACCAGCCAATGGGAGAGCAACACCAGCGGCAACATATACAGGCCGAGGATCAAATCCGTGCCCTGCATAGCAATCAGGGTCTGCAGCACGCGCGGACCATGGCCCGTCACCATCAACAAAAGATATACCACACCCAGCGTGATCACCGCATTGACCGCCACCATCAGGAGGGCATGGAGCAGATCCGCTTCAGTCAGCACGTAACCGAGGTCGAGGAACAGATTCAGACCCAGCGTGAGCAGGAACAGTTCCCGCGAGGCGGGCACATCCTTCGGCACGGCACGCAGCCGGCAAATATCCCAAAAGGTTTTAATCAATGCATCCACATGGCTACCCGCGGGCGTTGGCCAACACAAGTCACCATCATACCGTGAGGCCGCCGACAAACGGAAATCGTCACCGTATCCGCTATGAAATGAATCTGAAAGGAGGCTCTACGGACACCCGCTTTGCTGTTAACATAACCGTCTTGGCCTTTTTACTCCTAACCCACAGGTTTTCCTCATGAGATGGTTCATCAGACTCTTTTTCCGGACTTTGCGCCTGATCCTTGGCCCGTTTATGCTGATTTGGGAGTTCTTTACCACCCCCAAGGGCATGTACCGCGCCCCCGAGGCACAGCAACGGGTCGATGAACAGACCCGCACGCTCGCGTTGTACCAGTTCGCAACGTGTCCGTTTTGCATCAAGGTGCGCCGCGAGGTCGGCCGTCTGTCGCTGAATATCGAGCATCGCGATGCCCGCAACGACCCACGACACCGCGATACCCTGTTGCAGGGTGGCGGTGAAATCAAGGTCCCCTGCCTGTATATCAGCGACGCACCGAGCGAGGGTCAGTGGCTATACGAGTCGGACGCGATCATCACGTATCTGAACGGCCGATTCAGTACCGCTGAGTCTTGAGTCGGGGCTGGGGCTAGGTTCCACCCCCGCCATTACACCCAGCCCGCTCACTCAAGAACGCACCCAACAATCCGCCCGGTCTGTGTGCCGCGCGACCTGTTCAGGCGCACCACAGAGTGTGCCCACCTTTCGCTATACCCGTTTACAACTCGTTCAGAACCAAAATAGATTTGTTGCTGCAACTCATTCCAGATAAGTGCGCTTTTAATTCCTTGCCTCACAAACCCGCTGTCGCATCGCTATGCGATGGTGCAATATTTGACGAATGTGTCAAAAGCCCATCTGTCGTCAGCCAGGCCGAGGCAGGCGTCTTCCCGGCCATGGCCGTGATAGCTGTATTATCAGACTTTGAATTGTTGCACGATGGCTTGTAACTCTGTTGCCAAGTGCGCCAGCTCGCCACTGGACAGGGATGTCTGGTTTGCACCTTCAGAGGTCTGCATTGCCATATTAGAAATGTTGACGATGTTCTTATTGATCTCCTCAGTCACAGCATTCTGTTCTTCTGCGGCACTGGCTATCTGTGTGCTCATTTCGTTTATTCTCTCGACTGAAGTAGAAATCACTTTCAGTGACGCACCGGCATGTTGTGCCTTTTCTACTACCGATTGCGTCTGTTCACGACTTGAGTTCATCACTTCAACTGCCTTTCTTGAGCCAGATTGTAGTCGTTCTATCATCGTGTTGATCGCTTCCGTTGACTCCTGGGTACGTCCTGCCAGGGTACGTACCTCATCGGCCACTACAGCAAAACCGCGACCCTGTTCTCCCGCGCGCGCGGCCTCGATAGCCGCATTCAAAGCCAGTAGGTTAGTCTGTTTGGCGATGCCTTGGATAACATCCAGTACGGTGCTGATGCTGATGCTGTCTTCCTCGACCTTCTGAATTACCTCGCCTGCCCTTTCTATTTCTCCGGCTAGTCCCTGCATCGCAGCGACCGCTTCATCAACCACTCGTCGACCTTCATGCGTTTCCTGGTTGGCCTGGTTGGCGGCATTGGCGGTATCGTCAATATTTTTGGTCACTTCCTGTACCGTGGCATTCATTTCATTCATGGCAGTCGCTACCTGCTCGGTCTGCGACTGCTGCTCTGCAATAGTCTGACCGGTCTGTGCCGTTACCGCTGACAGCTCCTCGGATGAGGCAGCCACCTGTTCGGATGAAGAGGCCAGCCTGGAAATCACCTCATTGAAACTTATGGCCATGCGATTAAAACCATCGCCAATATCTTTCATTTCATCGTGCACCTGCAACTGTACCCGGGTTGTCAGATCACCATCGGCAAGCCGGCTGGCGCCAACGGAGATCCGTTGAATGCTATTGATAACGGTCCGGTAGAAGCCGGCAAACAGCCAGAGCAACAGCAACAAAACAAGCGCGGAGATGATGATGGAATACATTTCCTTGCTCTTTTCTTTTTTTACCTGTGTCTGCACCAGATGTTCCAGTGCGGGCAATATACTGTCATACAGTTTAAACTGAACACGAATTGCCTTACTTCCTGCATCAAACATATTTTTGGCTGAAATATGGATGTCTGTAGCCTGCATCATCTCACTATCGAGTTGGCGCAAAAATGCATTACTACTTTCCGTAGACGCCTGAATCAGATCCTCGAACGGCATAATGATGGTTGGGTTCTTTTTCATTACTACGCCCAGCGCTGATTGTAGCTTACTATTATCTGACCTGATTCCAGCGGCCAGCTCTGCCAGACGCATGTTCTGTTTGTCCGACATACTGCCTTTTGCGGCCACACCGGCGCCAATGCCTCGCGCTATCCCCATATCGTCCGTCATTTTCGGTAAAATGCGAACCACCGCATCCATGAGGTAAAAACCATCCAGATTTGGCGCCAACGTCAAACCGGATTTATCGGCCACATAGATGTTCAGTCTGATGATCTCATCAATCAGTTTCGAATGTGCCTTAAAACTCTCGCCCGCCGATAGCTGCATATTGCGAGATCTGAGCCGTAACCAGTTTTGTTTCAATGTTACAAACTTCTGCCTGGTTCCAAGCACGCCGCCTAGTTTCTGTTCCCGTTTTCCAAGCGTCGCAAAATCTTTTTCGACCTGTTTTTCCTTGTCGATGGCTTTTTGTTTAAAACTCGTGTCACCCTTGAGGTACGCATAGGTCATACCCCGATGCTGGGGTACGTGTTCCAGCAGATTGCGTAGTGCGCCGATATAAAGCACACCACTGTGCTCATTTTTCATGGCATCGATATTCGAATTGATTTCCGTAACCAGCATATAACTGAATAGCAACAGAGGAACCATGAAGAGAATAAGAATCAGTATAAATTTCTGAGCATAACGTAACCGACCCATGATCCGCTCTGCCGGGCGTAAAATTCCCGTTAAAAGGGACGTCCGTTTCATTATTTTTTCCGCCATTGTATTACTCCCTAATATCAATATTCATGAAATACGCCGACGCAGACTGGATATACATGGGTTTCGGCAAATTCATTATAGACTTTAGGGCTTTTGGCCTCATTTGAGGGTGCAAAATGAGGGAATGGTCAAGGGGCGGATCCATTTTTTCTCCCACTGCGGCGCCGTGCGGCCATACCGAAAAACCAGACCTGTCTTTCATGGCAGATCCTCTACGCATCACCGCCTACCGCCAGAATCGAAGGTCTCCATTCCAGCCCCCAGCTCATGCACTTCGCTCGGCCAGGAACTCACCCAGCAATCGCCCTGTCTGCGTGCCACGCTTGCGACGGGCGACCTGTTCGGGCGTACCCTGGGCGACGATACGTCCACCGGCATCACCGCCTTCGGGACCGAGGTCGATGATCCAGTCGGCCTCGGCCATGACGTCGAGGTTGTGTTCGATGACGATCACCGAATTGCCGGCCGCGACCAGACGATGCAGTACGCGAAGAAGTTTTTCTACATCAGCCATGTGCAGACCGACGGTGGGTTCATCAAGGATGTAGAGTGTGCCCTGGTTCTGCCCCCGTCTCTGCGGCATGTCGCGCGGTCGCGCCTTGGCCAGTTCGGTGACGAGCTTGATGCGCTGGGCCTCGCCGCCGGAGAGTGTCGGGCTGGGCTGACCCAGGCGCAGGTAACCGAGGCCGACATCTTGTAGCAGTTTCAGCGCGTGATGCACCTTGGGATGCACGCTGAAGAAGTCTACCGCTTCGTCGACGCTCATGAGCAACACCTCACCAATGCTCTTGTCCTTGTAGCGCACCTCTTCGGTCTCGGGTGCGTAACGTGCGCCGTGGCAGATCTCGCAGGGGACGGTGACATCGGGCAGAAAACTCATCTCGATGCGTTTGACGCCCTGACCCTCGCAGCCCTCGCACCGCCCACCGCGGGTGTTGTAGGAAAATCGACTGGCGGTGTAACCACGCAATCGCGCCTCGGGCAAATCGGCAAACAACCGGCGAATGCGATCGAAGAGGCCGACATAGGTCATCGGGCAGGAGCGCGGGGTCTTGCCGATGGGCGTCTGGTCGACTTCGAGCACACGTTCCAGCGATTGATAGCCATCCAGGGCCTTGCAGCCACGCAGGGTTTTGGGTTTGCGCCCACGCCGTCCGATGAGGCGGCGTAGGTTGTCGTGCACCACCTCGCGCACCAGGGTCGACTTGCCGGAGCCGGACACGCCGGTGATACACACGAGACGTTCGAGCGGCAGTTGTGCGTCGAGGTGTTGCAGGTTGTTCAGGTGAGCGTCATAGACCCGGATCGCCGGGTCGCGGCGCGGGTCGGTGCGCCGACGTGCGAACAGGGGATGGCGCAGTGGTTTGGCCAGAAATTGCCCGGTGAGGGATGCACGGCAGCGCATGAGTTTTTTCACCGAGCCCTGTGCGATCACCTCACCACCGTGTACACCCGCGCGCGGACCGATATCGATGACGTGTTCGGCGCGGCGGATGGTATCCTCATCGTGCTCGACCACGACCACGGTGTTGCCCTTGTCCTGTAGCTTGTGCAGGGTGTCGAGCAGCATGCGGTTGTCGCGCGGGTGCAGGCCGATGGTCGGTTCATCGAGGATGTAGCACACGCCACGCAGGTTGGATCCGAGTTGTGCAGCGAGCCGGATGCGCTGCGCCTCGCCGCCGGAGAGTGTGGGCGCGGCGCGGTCGAGTGAGAGATAACCCAGGCCAACTTCTTCCAGAAAGGTGAGACGTGCACGGATCTCTGGCAGGAGGTCACGGGCAATGTCGCCCTCACGGCCCTGAGGGCGGAGGCGTTCAAAAAAGTCGACCACCTTCACCACCGGCCGGGCATTGAGTGCGGCGATGGACTGATCCCGCAAGCGCACGCCCAGCGCCACCGGGTTGAGGCGTTGGCCTTTACAGGCCGGGCAGATGATCGGCTCGGCCTGCTCGTCGTCCTTGTCCACCTGCCACACGCCTTCCTCACCGGTCTGCTCGGCGTCGAAGCCGTCGAGCACCACGCCGGTACCGTAGCAGGTCTCGCACCAACCACGCCTGGAGTTGTAGGAGAACAGGCGCGGGTCGGGGGTCTCGAAGGAGCGCCCGCAACCGGGACAGGCACGCTTGGTGGAGAACACCACCGGCTTGCGCTTGCCCGTGGCGAGTACCTGCACCACGCCCTTGCCTTCACCCTGGGCATGCCCCAGGGCCTGTTCGATCAGCGCCCGCAGGACCGCCTCATTGCGCGGTGTGACCTTGACGCGACCCACGGGCAGGGCGATATCGTGTTCCTTGAAGCGATCCAGTCGCGCCCAGGGATCGACCGGGAGCATCACGCCATCGACTCGCAACGCGTCAAAGCCCCGCGCTCCGGCCCAGCGGGCCAGATCGGTGTAGTAGCCCTTGCGCGCCACCACCAGCGGTGCCAACACCGTCACCTCACGCTGGCGGTAGTCCCGCATCAGCCGTGCCACGATGGCCGCGACCGTCTGCGGCTCGATGGGCAGATCGCAGTCGGGGCAATACTGGGTGCCAAGCTTGACGAACAACAGACGCAGGAAGTGGTAGATCTCGGTCAGGGTGGCCACGGTGCTCTTGCGCCCGCCGCGACTGGTGCGCTGCTCGATGGCCACGGTGGGCGGGATGCCGAACACGGCATCGACCTCGGGACGCGAGGCCGGCTGCACGAACTGACGCGCGTAGGCATTGAGCGATTCGAGATAGCGGCGCTGACCCTCGTTGAACAGGATATCGAAGGCCACCGTGCTTTTTCCGGAGCCGGAGATACCGGTGATGACGGTGAAGGTATCGCGTGGGATGTCGATGTCCACACCCTTGAGGTTGTGCTCACGCGCGTTGACGATGCGAATGGCCTTGTCGTGTCGGCGTGGCTTGCGTGCACGGCGTATGCCAGCGCCGGTATTCAGCGCGTGCAGGGAGCGGGCGTATTCGCGCAGGGCCGTACCGGTGTGTGAGTCCTTGCATGCGGCGACCGTCTCAGGGGTACCGGCAACGACGATCTCACCACCCCCGTCACCGCCCTCGGGGCCGAGATCGATAATCCAGTCCGCGGCCAACATGACATCGATGTTGTGTTCAATGACGATGAGCGAGTGGCCCGCTGCGAGCAACTGGCGAAAGGCGCCGAGCAGTTTGGCGATATCCTCGAAGTGCAGGCCGGTGGTGGGCTCGTCGAACAGGAACAGGGTAGCGCCCTGGGAGGGGTGAGCAGATGATTTACCGGCGCCTTTTTTCCGCTGCGTCGCGGCCGTAGCGAGGTGTCCGGCGAGCTTCAAACGCTGTGCCTCACCACCAGAGAGTGTAGGCACGGGCTGACCGAGTTTGAGGTAGTCCAATCCTACCGCCTGCAGGGGTGCTAGACCCTGCAACACATCAGGGGCATCGGCAAAGTAGGCCAACGCCTCACTCACCGTCATGTCGAGTACATCGGCGATGGAGCGCGGTTGCGCGGCACTGGGGTCGATACGGGCATGGGCGCCGACGTGGGTGATCTCCAACACCTCGGGCCGGTAGCGTCGGCCATCGCAGTCGGGACAGCGCAGATAGACATCGGAGAGGAACTGCATCTCCACATGCTCGAAGCCGGAGCCCGAACAGGTCGGGCAGCGCCCGGTACCGGAGTTAAAGCTGAAGGTGCCGGCGGTATAACCGCGCGCCTTCGCCGCCGGCTCCTCGGCATAGCGTTTGCGAATAGCACTAAAGGCACCGACATAACTCGCCGGGTTGGAACGTGCAGTACGCCCGATGGGGGCCTGATCCACCATCACCACCTGCTCGATGTGCTGGTGCCCGCGCAAGGCCTTGTGCTCACCGGGGGTCTCTTTCGGCTTGCCCTTGAGTTGGGTCAGCGCCTGGTAGAGCACGTCATTGACCAGGGTGGACTTGCCCGAACCGGACACGCCGGTGACACAGACCAGGCGTTGCAGTGGCAAACGTACGTCGAGCTGTTTGAGGTTGTGGGCGCAGACGCCCTGCACCTCCAGCCATATCGTCTGCGCATCCGGTGCACCACGCCGGTCCGCATCATTGGCCTCGACCTGCTTTTTGCCACAGAGATACTGCGCAGTGAGTGAGCGCCGGTTGCGCAGCAGGGCCTTGGGCGTATCGAAACACACCACCTCACCGCCGCGTTCACCGGGGCCGGGGCCCATGTCGATGAGATGATCGGCGGCGAGCATTACCTGCGGATCGTGCTCGACCACCAACAGGGAGTTGCCCGCATCGCGCAAGCGCTGTAACACGCCGATGACACGGTGCATGTCACGCGGGTGCAGACCAATGGAGGGCTCGTCGAGCACGAACAGGGTATTGACCAGCGAGGTACCCAGCGCGGTGGTCAGATTGATGCGCTGCACCTCACCCCCGGAGAGGGTGCGCGACTGACGGTCCAGGGTCAGGTAGGCCAGGCCCACTTCACACAGATAATCGAGGCGAACACGGATCTCGCCGAGCAGCAGGCGTGTGGCCTCGTCCAGCGGTGTGGGCAAATGCAGGTGGGCAAAGTAATCACGCACCCGTTCGATGGGCAGGCGCATGACATCGTGCAGGGTCAGGCCCGGCAGGGTCTGCCACTGTTTCGCCGACAGCGTGATAGCGGCCGGGCGAAACCGCGCGCTGGGCGCCAGCACGGCCTCGGCATCCTTGTGGGTACCGAGGCGCCAGAGCAGTGAGGCGGGTTTGAGCCGCGCCCCCTGACAGCTCGGGCACTCGTCGTAGCTGCGGTACTTCGACAACAACACACGGATATGCATCTTGTAGCTCTTGGTCTCCAACCAGACAAAGAAGCGCCGCGCGCCATACCACACACCATCGTCCCAGTCGCCCTCACCGTCGATCACCCAGTCGCGCTGGGCACGGGTGAGTTTCTTCCATGGCACATCGGTGGGAATGCCGCGTTTTTTCGCAAACCGCAGCAGATCATCGTGCACTTCACGATAACTTTGTGTCTGCCAGGGCCTAATCGCCCCTCCCGCCAGGGTCTTGTGCACATCGGGCACCACCAGGGCATAGTCGATGCCCATGGTGCGACCGAAGCCGCGACAGGTCTCGCAGGCGCCAACCGGGGAGTTGAAGGAGAAATGATTCGGTGTGACATCGCTATAGTCGATGTCGCACTGCGCGCAGTGCAGTTCGGCGGAGAAGTGTTGCACGCCGGCGAGGTCGGCCTCGCGCCCAGCGTCAACGGGATAGACACTCACCCGGCCCTGGCCGTGATGCAGGGCCGCCTCCAGCGCCTCGACCAATCGGCCACGGTTATCACGGCTCAGGCGCACACGGTCCTGCACGACCTCCAGCAACGCCACCTCCTCGCGCAGGAAACGCTCGTAGCCTTGCCCGGCGAGGAAGCCCTTGATCTCTGCAGCATTAAAGCGCTCGGGCACCGACACGCGAAAACTGATCAACACCCGTGGCGAACCCTGCCCCGCCGTACCTGCACGGGGTGGCGTTACCAACAGGGCATCGGCGATGGTGTCGGGCGTGTCGCGGCGCACCGGGGCGCCGCAGCCACGACAATACAGCGCAGCAGCACGCGCGAACAACAGCTTGAGATGATCGTTGAGTTCGGTCATGGTACCGACCGTGGAGCGCGAGGTGCGCACCGGGTTGGTCTGGTCGATGGCAATCGCCGGCAGGACACCTTCGATACGGTCCACCGCCGGCTTGTCCATACGGTCGAGAAACTGACGCGCATAGGGCGAGAAGGTCTCGACGTAGCGCCGCTGTCCCTCGGCATAGACCGTATCGAAGGCCAGCGAGGACTTGCCCGAACCGGACACGCCGGTGATCACAATGAGTTCGCCCAGCGGCAGGTCGAGGGAGAGGTTCTTCAGGTTGTTCTGGCGGGCACCTTCAATGCGGATGTGATCATCGGACATGCGGCATACTCGATAGTGGGGTTTATACCGGGATTACTCGCGGGACTCCCTGCGCGACATGGGATACGGGGCCAGCGCACGCCGAAGCAAAAGGGACGAGGCGCTCATCTTACACGCTCGTGGCGACGCACGCCCACGATCAGGGCCAGATTGCCGCACACCCATGCCGGGCGCTGGTCCGACGCCTTACCCGTTGCCCGGAGTGCATTGACACTACACTACACGGTATGATAACTCTCAATACACGAACAGGCGTACGCGCCTGGCGCCACCACATACTGTCGCCGCTCAGTGATTCCTGGGTCTGAAGCCAATGCATGAAAAGCGGGTCTTCGACAACCAATATAGCGACTCCCTGCAACAGGAGCGAGCACAGTCTCTGGTCAGGATTATCGTTGTCAGCGTCGTCCTGATCACGATGAGCATGTTGTCGTATGTTGGCCCCAGCGCACTCTCCCATGCACCGTTCCATCTTGCCCTTGTGCTTGTTGCCAGCTACTGGTTCGTGTCCCTCGCCTGGTTGATCGGCGTCAGGCTCGCACGCCGCCCCAGTCGCTGGCGACGTCATCTCATCACCTTGCTCGACCTCAGCGTCACCAGCGCGACAATGTCGCTGGCAGACACGCTGGGGGCCTTTTTCTATCCCATCTACCAGTGGATCATCATTGGCCACGGAGTACGTTTCGGTGTGCGGGCACTCAGCGTGGCCACTGGCATCAGCGCCGTTGGCTTTGCCCTCGTCATTGCCACCACACCGTATTGGCAGCACAATCTGATCACTGCATCCGGGCTGATGATTGGCCTGTTTGTCCTGCCGGCCTATTTCCTGATCCTGTTACGTCAACTGCATACGTTGAATCAACGCCTGGGCGTCGAGTTGGAAAAAACCCGGCATGTCGCCAGTCACGATCCCCTGACCGGGCTCGCCAACCGCCATCAGTTCTACGCGCAGATGGCCGATGACATTCGACGGGCACGCCGGCACAACAGCGGCTTTGCCGTGCTGTTCATCGACCTCGACGGATTCAAGACCATCAACGATGAACTGGGGCATCATGCCGGCGATAAAGTATTGCAGGAGATCGCCAAACGTCTGCACCAAAGCGCCCGCGAGGTCGATCTCGCAGCACGACTCGGCGGCGATGAGTTTGCCATGATCATTGACAATATTGACAACGAACAGGACGTGCTTGACCCCGTCCAGCGGATTGCACACATCATCAACCAGCCTGTCGCCATCCACAATCAACAACGCCAGCTCTCCGCCAGCATCGGCATCAGCCTCTATCCACAACATGGCACCGACCCCGGCAGCCTCACCAGCAATGCCGATCTGGCCATGTACGAGGCCAAACGCCAGGGGAAACGACGCCACATCCTCTTCTCCAGAACGCTGGACAAGGCGTCATCCTGAACTCGGCCGGTTCACGCTCATCACCCGTTGAGCGCAAACCCTCCCTGAGCGGCTCAGCAGGCGAGACGCCCCCCTGCCCGGTGCAGGACAGCACCGAGCATGTCGAGGCCATCGGGGCGGATGCCTTCACGTATCTACCGCCCGCATACGTAGGCCTCTGGCACGGCGACTTCATCTGCCTCCTTTTCCCGTTCAATCGACAACGGCCTCGGAGACCGGCAGGCCCAGCACCACACACAGTCCACCGCCAGAGTGGTTCATCGCCCTGACGCTGCCCCCATGGGCCTCGATGGCGCGCCGTGCAATCGCCAGCCCCAGACCGTATCCCGCCCGTACCCCCTCCGCCTGACCTTCAATGGGACGCTGCGCCGTGCGCACGAAAGGCTCAAATATGCTCTCCAGCTCAACCTCATCCACACCGGCACCCTCGTCGCAGATCATGACCTCCAGCCAGCCCTGCGCGACGCTACACTGCACCGTCACGCAGGTATTGGGCGCGGTGTACTTGAGACCATTGCGGATTACATTCTCAAAGGCCTGGCGCAACAATTCACCCCGTCCCTGTACCACCACGCTGCGGGTGCAGCCCAACACCACCCGCGCTCCCCTGGCACCCGCCTCAAAGCGTGCATCTTCCACCAGCATCGCCAGCAAGGCCGTCACGTCCACGTATTCCGCCGGTATGGCTTCCACCCCGGCCTCCAGGCGCGACAGGGTCAACAACTGTGCGACCAGCTCATCGAGCCGGCCCGTATCGCGCTCAATGCGCGCCAGGGCTTGCGCCGTCTTTTCCGGTTGCTGATGCGCCAGGGCCACGGCCACCTGCATGCGCGCCAGGGGTGAGCGCAACTCATGCGACACATCATGTAACAGGCGCTGCTGGGCACCAATCAGCGCCTGCAGGCGTCCCGCCATGTGATCGAACTCACGCCCCAGTTCGGAGATTTCATCACGTCGCCAACCCATGTGAGGCATGACCCGCGTGTTCAATGCACCCTCCGCCAGACGACGTGTCGCCTCGCGCAGGTGGCGCAACGGGCGGGTGAGATACCAGGCCAGGACCAGGCTGAACAACAGACTGGCCAGCAGACCGGTGATCAGCCAGAGGGGGAAGAGGGCCAGATGCCCGTTATGATGACCACCGAGCATACGCAACATGCGCTCGCGCATGCGGGTCATCATCAGCGTTTGAAAGACGTCATTAGGGACAAACAACACATAGCGCTGACCCTTCGGCGAGGTAATCTGCGCAACACCGGAGTGCGGCGTGCCCGAGGCCAGCAAGGCATACGCGCGACGCAGCGCCGACGGTGGCACTGCACGGTGCATGATGTCCCGTCCCGCCGTATCGACCACCAGCACCGGATTGGGCCGCTGACCTGGCCATTGCCGAAACAGGGCCTTGACGGCATCGATACCACCAAAGCGCAAGGTACTCGCCACCGAGGCCACGCTGCCTGCCGCCCAGGGGCCGGCCACCAAATCGCTGAGTGCCGCCAGCCGCTGCTGGTTATACTCATGCACCAAAAAGCCGACACTGGCGCCCATCACTATCAGGGTCAACCAGAAGCCGAGGAAGATTTTCCAGAACAAACGCCCCATGCGCTCAACCCGTAATCCATTGATAACCCATGCCACGCACGGTCTGAATCGGCGAGCGACCGTCATCGAGCACACCTAGCTTGCGGCGCAGATTGCTCACATGCACATCGAGACTGCGATCGTAGCGGGTCAGTTCACGTCCCACCGCCCGTAGCGATAACTCAGCCTTGCTCACGACCCGACCGGAATCACGTGCCAACATCTCCAGTACATTGAACTCGGTGCTGGTCAACGCCACCGGCACGCCCTGCCACCAGGCGGTACGTTCCTGCGGACTCACCACTAATGCACCGACCCGTAAGCACGTAGCCGGTGTGTCCGTGGTCTCTGGCGAAGCCGTCGCCGGCGCCGGCGCACCACGACGCAAGATGGCCCGCAGACGTGCCACCAGTTCACGGGGATTGCACGGTTTGGGCAGGTAATCGTCCGCCCCCAGCTCCAGGCCGACGATGCGATCGACGTCATCGCCCTTGGCGGTGAGCATGAGAACGGGAATGGTGCTGTCATGGCGAATCTGGCGCAGACTGTCCAGACCGTTGAGCCGTGGCAACATGATGTCCAGGACCACGACATCGTGTTTACCGCTCAGGGCACGGTGCGCACCCGCCTCGCCATCGTAGACCGTCTCCACGTCAAACCCTTCGGCCAGCAGATACTCGGCCAGCATCTCGCTCAGCTCTATATCATCGTCCACCAGCAACACGCGTGACATCACCCTGCCCTCTTCACAACTCAGCTAATCACCCTGTTTACAGGATGCCTGAGTGTCCATGGTGCCACAGTCGCGCAATAGCGGAGCCGGGTTTACCTATCTTTACACAGCTTTACTCCCGGCACACCCAAACTCGCAAACGACCCGCCCATACTGTGTCCCACAGGAGCACACGGCCTCCTGAGCATTCTTTCCATCGAGGAGAACGACATGAAGCGACGCAATACAGTGATCACCACCCTGCTGGCGGGCAGTGTAGCCCTCTTTACCCTGAACGGGATTGCCATCGCCGCGCCTGACGCTCATAGCGGATCGCGCCCCAGCAGCACGATGAATGGCATGGCGGGTAACATGTCCGGGGGCATGATGGGCGGCATGTCCGGGGGCATGATGAAGGGCATGTCCGGGGGCATGATGGCCCGTATGTCCGGGGGCATGGGAATGATGCAATACGGTAGCGTCGGTCTGCACCGCATGCTGTCCCGGCTGGATCTGAGCGCTGCGCAACGCGACAAGGTATTCACACTCGTCTACAAACAGATACCGGCACTACGGGCGAAGAAGATTGCCTTGCGCAAGGGTCAACAGGCCTTGCACAAGGCCACGCAAAGTAAAAATTACGATGCGCAGCGCATCCGTACTCTGGCCGATGCCCAGGCCCGGACACAAAGCACGCTGCTAGTAATGCATGCAGAACTCAGCCATCGGGTCACGGCCATCCTGACGCCGAAACAGCGCGGACAACTGCAACAGATGCAGGCCATGCGTTCGGCACGTCCTGCAATGCCTGCACGGTAAACCAACGCCACCGCACCGAGAACACGGCAGGGCCGATCAGCCCTGCCGTACCCGGGCAAGGACGTTCGACTTCACCTCCCTTGGCCACCATCCAGGCGCAACACGCTCCCCTACGGTTGCGCTCTCCCCGCGATGCCCTCCCGGTCTGCGAGCCATGGATGGCGATGCACCGCCCGCAACATTACAAAACCGTCACATCCAGCGATGCTCAATCGCTGAATCCACTCGCTGGCCACATTGGCATTTGCCAGCAGATCCCGCGCTGTTTAGGATAGGCGGGTTTTCGCTGTGTCATAACAAGGCCAATACATCATATGGACTCCCTGCACCTGCTCCTGCTCGCCATCCTGCAAGGCATCAGTGAACTGTTTCCCATCAGCAGTCTGGGCCACAGCGTACTGGTCCCTGCCTTGCTGCACTGGCCGCTCGACCGTACCGCGTCCTGGTTCCTGCCCTTCATCGTGGTATTGCATCTCGGTACGGCCACGGCGCTGCTGCTCTACTTCTGGCGCGACTGGGTCCGGCTGCTGGGTGGCCTGTGGCGCGCGCGCGGGGGGGCCGGTAACTCTGATGCACGCCTGTTCTGGGTGATTGTCGTCGCCACTATCCCGGCGGGTCTGCTCGGTTTGGCACTGGAACACCGCCTGCGCGCCCTGTTTGGCGGCTTCACGATCGTCGCCCTCTTCCTCGCCCTCAACGGGGTGATGTTGATCCTCGGTGATCGTCTCAAACACCGCCAGGCACAACATACCCTGGACACCCTCAGCTGGGGCAAGGCCGTGGGCATCGGTTTTGCCCAGGCACTGGCACTGATTCCCGGGATGTCGCGCTCCGGCGCCACTCTGGTGGCCGGGCTGGCGGGCGGGTTGGGTTACGACGCGGCGGCACGGCTGTCCTTTCTCATGGCCACGCCGATCATCGCGGCAGCCGGTGTGCTCGAAATCCCCAAACTACTGCACCATACGTCCGGCGCCCCGATGGGGACCATCCTCACCGGCGGCATACTCGCCGGGATCTTCGCCTATCTCAGCACCTGGATCCTGATGCGCTATTTCAGCGACCAGGCAGTCAAGGCGCTACGCCCGTTCGGGGTGTACTGCCTGGTGCTTGGGCTCGGCGCACTCGTCATCCATCTGTGGTGAGTACACCGTGATCATGGCCTCTGCGGCACAGGCCCCGTGCCGCAGAGGGCAATAGCGTTCCCATCCCGCGCACATAGGCCAGGCCATCGGCCTGGTTCAACACATTGTCTACCGAATATCACACCCACACATCCAGTACCGCATCTGCCCCGTACAATGAGGTGTCTACGCACAACCCACCGCCAGTGACACCTTCACGACGCCCGGCACTCTAACCTTGCAGTCGAACCGTTTCGCCCCCGACACACCAAGGCTATAGCTTGCCTGTCATTGGCGCGTGGCATGCTGAAATCAAACGGGTAGGGCAGTGAACCGCCCGCCATCGATACACTTCAATCAATGGAGAACACCATGCACTCTCATCACTCTCTCTTCTCAAGGCAGGTACTGTGGAGCGCGGTCCTGGCGACAGGCCTGAGCCTGATCGCCGCACCCATGACTCTGGTCCAGGCCGCCGAAAGCGGTGCGACCATCGTCGGTGCGTTCCCTGCCCCGCCCAAGGGGCCAGGGACCGGGCACCTCGTACAATGGCGTGTCGGTAACGACACCCCTAGAGTGGGAAAATTCGGAACGCCGAAGACCCTGTCCGGCAACAGTTTCTATATCGCCTATGACCGTCATCTGGAGCGACTGTACGTGCCCACACTGGCCGGCACCACGTATGTCCTGAATGCAAAAACACTCAAACCCATCAGCCGTTTCAAGACCCTGCCTGGCGGGCGAGTCGCACGTGTCAGCGCCAACCACAGGGCCTTGCTGGTCCTCTCCGGCAAGGCCCTGACGGTCTACTCGCTCGCCGATCACACGCCATGGTTCACGATCGCAACAGGCGGTAATGCCCTGGCCATAGGCAAGGATGGGCGTCATGTCTACATCGGCGGCAACATGAGCAAGGTCATCACCGAGGTCAGCCTGCATACGGGCAAAGTCACCCACCGTTATCCCATTGCGGGTTCCGGCGATCTGGCCTGGGTCGATGGCAAACTCTTCTCCGCGGACATGAAAACCGGCGTCATGAGCGTACTCAATCCCACAACCGGCAAGATTGTGCGTATCAGTACCGATGAAACTGACCCGACCTTCAGCTACCATCACATTCCTGCCGCTACCGCAGGATTTATGCAACTGGCGTCCAGTCCCCACCAGCGCTATGTCTATGCCGCCGGTTTCTCCGGTCATATCCTGAAGTTCTCGACTCACAACGATCGCTACATCGGCGAGATTGCCGTCAAGGCCGCGCCAACCGGTGCGAATAAACTCAGCGGTATCGTCATCGTCAATCACGGCCAGGATGCCATCGTCACCATCGAGAACCGCAAGGAAACCGCACTGGTGCGGTTGTCAGACGCCAAGATCATCAAATTGCTCCCCGGCACCATGAGCAACCGTTGGATCACGCTGCCCTCCTGAGCAATACCACCGGAGCACCCCACCACCCCACACCCTCGTTGTACCGGGTAAGTAGTGCGATTCGATTGAGACCGGGCCCCCGCATGCCCGTTTAAACTGCATGCCGGGGCCCGATCTCAATGACGCCGGTGACTGGATGAAACGCCGGAGTCATCCCCTGCCTCTGACGTGACACGTCACTATTCCCCTATTCACCCTTTCTTTACCCTCTTGCGCCTATTGTCTGTGCTGACATCTGTATCCCGCTAAACCATACTTGGCTGACGGGAAGAGGGATCAGTGATCTGGTCACCATCCACACGCGATGAACGAACCCGTGCCATTTCGAATCCATACCACCTAAGGAGACATACGATGCGCTACGCAAAAACAACATTCTCTGTACTCACCCTGCTGGCGTTAGTGCTAACGATGACGGTCGCCTCGGCCGCCCCCGTAGCTCCCCACCTCAAGAACACCCAGGCGCTGCATGGTTTGCACAACGTAAAAGCAGTCTTCATGCTGAATATCAACAACGCCAGGCGCATTTCACGTGTGCTCAGCGTGGTGGGGAAAACCGCCAAGGGGATGCGCGAACAGGGCGTAAAACCGCATATTGTCGTTGTCATCATCGGCCCCGCTGTTGCCTTCCTCACCCGGGACCGGCGCGGCATCTCCTACATGGACCAACGGGCCGTAGCGCACGTGCAGGCAGCAATACATAAACTCAAGGCCATGGGCATCCGCACCGAGGCCTGCGGGGTGGCACTCAAGGGCATGGATATCAACCCGAAAGATGTGATCCCGGACGTGCACCCGGTCGGCAACGGTTTCATCTCCGCCATCGGCTACCAGGCACAGGGTTACCAGCTCGTCCCTGTGTATTGAAAAAAAAGGGGAACGAAGGGCGAGGACTGAGGGAGGGAAGAGAAGGACTGGGGACTGGGATCTCGTCCCAAGTCCTTCTCTTTATTTATCGCCGTGCTTATCGATCACTGCAAGAAAGGCCTCACCGTAGGCCGCCAGCTTGCGCTCGCCGACACCGGACAGCGCACCCATCTGCGTCAGTGTCCCAGGGCACTGTTCGAGCATCGCCATCAACGTGGCGTCATGGAAGATGACATAGGCTGGCACGCCCTGTTCCTCGGCGAGCCGCTGGCGGCACTGACGCAAGGCCTCCCACAACGCGCGTTCACCCACCTTGTCGAAGTGGCGGGTATGGCGGGTGCTGCGTGCACGCCCGCGTCCTTTCTCCGGCCTGCCCACCTTGCGCAACAGCAACGGTTGCTCCCCGCGCAGCACCGGTCGGCTGGCCGCAGTCAGTTGCAGCCCCCCGTGCCCATCCAGATCCACGCGCAACAGACTGCGGGCAATCAACTGGCGAAACAGGTTACGCCAGCCGGTATTGTCAAGATCGCTGCCGATACCAAAGACACTGAGCGTGTCATGATCACGCTTTTGTATACGCTCACCGGTCTTGCCTAGTAACACATCGACGAGATAGCTGACACCGAAACGCTGCCCGGTACGGTGCACACACGACAGGGCCTTTTGCGCGGCAACCGTGGCGTCCCAGGTCTCGGGTGGCATGAGGCAGGTATCGCAGTTTCCGCAGGGCGTATCGCGCGTGTCGCCAAAGTAGCGCAACAGGGCCTGGCGCCGGCAGGTGGTCAACTCGCAAAACCCGAGCATGGCATCCAGTTTGTGGCGCTCGACACGCTTGTGGGCATCATCGGCCTCCGAGCTGGCCTGCATCTGGCGCAGAGTAATGACATCCTGCAGGCCGTAGATCATCCACGCATCGGCGTGTAGGCCGTCGCGTCCCGCGCGCCCGGTCTCCTGGTAATAGGCCTCCAGACTTTTCGGCAGATTGAGGTGGGCGACAAAACGCACATCCGGCTTGTCGATACCCATACCAAAGGCGATGGTCGCCACGATGATGACACCGTCCTCGCGCAGAAACCGGGTCTGGTTGCGCTGGCGCACCTCGCCCGGCAGACCGGCATGATAAGGCAGGGCCGTCAGTCCCTTGCGCTGCAACCACGCAGCGGTCTCATCGACACGCTTGCGCGACAGACAATAGACGATGCCAGCCTCGTCTTCATGTTCGCTGCGAATAAAGCGCAGCAGACGATCACGGGCGTTGCCGGTGTTCTCGGCGATACGGTAGCGAATATTGGGGCGATCAAAACCACTGATAAATGCCCTGGCCTCTTGCAGGCCGAGGCGCTCGGCGATCTCGCCCCGGGTAGTGACATCGGCCGTAGCGGTCAGTGCCACCCGCGGGATCTGCGGGAAGCGCTCATACAACACCGTCAGCCGTATATACTCCGGGCGGAAATCGTGCCCCCATTGCGAGACACAGTGGGCCTCGTCAATCGCAAACAGGGCCAGAGGCACGCGCGCGAGTAAATCCAGCGTGCGCGCCAGCATCAGGCGTTCGGGCGCGACATAGAGCAGATCGAGTTCACCGGCCAGCAGGGCCTGCTCCACCGCCCGCGTCTCCTCGCCACCGAGGGTGGAATTGAGGTAGGCCGCCCGTACCCCGTTCTGGCGCAGGGCATCGACCTGATCCTGCATCAGGGCAATCAGTGGGGAAATCACAATGCCCGTGCCTGTCCTGACCAGGGCCGGGATCTGATAGCACAGTGACTTTCCACCCCCGGTGGGCATCAGCACCAGGGCATCGCCTCCGGCGATCACGTGGCTGACGATATCGCTCTGATGAGAGCGAAACGCCGCATAACCGAACACACTGCGCAGTATGCTTAGCGCCTGATTTTCCGCTACCGGACTTTCCCTGTCTGCGGTGTGGTTCATGGACGGCAATACCGATGCGTGGCGGGTGATTCTGAAAAGGCGCGACGAAATGTGGGTACCGTCTCACGGGCCTGTTCACGGAGGGCATTCTCATCCCGACCCTGTTGCCGGAACGCAGGGGCGAAGTCGTCGGCGCCCACGATTTCGGGGGCCGGTGTCAATACCCTCATACCGGCCTGCGCCGGGGCTTGCTCGACTTGGTTTTAATACCGATTTTAGGGCCGGGCTTGGTGTTGCGCACGCGGGTACCTGGAGCCTTCGCCCCCGGGTTCTTGACCTTCAGCGTACCCGACCGGGGAATGCTGGCATTGGTTTTCTTGACACCGGCAGCGGTTTTCCTGGCACCCGCGGTGCCAGTACCCGGTTTCCTGGAGACAGCCGTTTTCGAAGCCGGTTTCTTGAAGGCGGTTTTTTTGACATCCGGGAGTTTGACAGCAGTTTTTTTGCCACCGAATGTCTTTGTATCAGCGGATTTATTCGCTGACGCCCGTTCAGGCCTTGCCACCCCGGATTTGCCATGCGGTGTTGCCGGTTTGCCGGTTGCCGCTGGTGTTGTCCGCGCCCTGACCGGGCGCGCGACGATGGCCGGTACGCCACCGGCGATGCTGAGTTGCAATTGCTGCCCACACACCCAGACCTGCTGTAAGTGTTTAAACACCTCAGCGGGCATGGTCTCGGGCAGATCCACGGTGCTGTAACTGTCGTAGAGTGTGATCTGGCCGATGTAGCGGCTCTCGATACCGGCCTCATTGGCAATTGCACCAACAATATTCTTTGGCTGCACGCCCTGCTCACGGCCCACCTCGATACGGTAACGAACCATGCCCGCCTCGGCCCGAGCGTCCCTATTCTCCGTGCCCGGGCGCGGCTGTCGCGGCTCAAACCCGCGCGCTGCACCATGACGGGTACCCTGCTCCCCGGGGGCACGTTGCGCCCGCGGTTCATGCGCCCGACGTGACGGTGGCGTATCCTCGCGCAGTACTGGCTTCAGCGGCCGTTCACGCTGCACTTGAAAGGCCAGGGCCGCCGCGATCTCGCTCATACCGATGTCGTGTTCCGCTTGATAACCCGCGATGAGTTCCTCGAAAAAACCCAGATCCTCGGCCTCGAGGATATCGGTGATCTTCTGTTTGAATTGCACTACCCGGTGGTCAGCGATGTCCTCGCGACTGGGCAGTTGCATCGGCGTAATCGGCTGACCGGTCGCCTTCTCGATGGCACGCAACATGCGTCGTTCACGTGGTGAGACAAACAAAATGGCCTCGCCCTTGCGTCCGGCCCGCCCGGTGCGCCCGATGCGGTGCACATAGGCCTCGGTATCGTACGGGATGTCATAGTTGATGACATGACTGATACGCCCCACATCAAGGCCGCGGGCGGCCACGTCCGTTGCCACTACGATATCGAGCCCGCCGTTCTTCAGCCGCTCGATGGTCTTCTCGCGCAAGGTCTGGTTCATGTCACCATTGAGCGCCGAACTGGCATAGCCGCGTGCGCCGAGTTTCTCGGCCAGTTCCTGGGTGGCCACCTTGGTGCGCACAAAAATGAGCAAGGCGTTGAACTCCTCCACCTCCAGGATGCGGGTCAGGGCATCGAGCTTGTGCAGGCCACTAACCTGCCAATAGCGCTGGTGAGTGGTCTTGAGCGTCGTGGTCTGGGTCTTGATGCGGATCTCCACCGGGTCATTGAGGTGTCGCTGTGCGACCCGGCGAATGACCG
The DNA here is from genome assembly GCA_964561765.1 of uncultured Chromatiales bacterium. GTDB lineage: Bacteria > Pseudomonadota > Gammaproteobacteria > DATFLL01 > DATFLL01 > CAZLQI01. The sequence goes on along the minus strand of CAZLQI010000001.1, from coordinate 274,636 downwards.
CTGGCATGGTGGCGGAGAACAGTGCCACCTGTCGCTGCGGTGGCGTGTGTTCCAGTATCTGTTCCACATCGTCGATAAAACCCATGCGCAACATCTCGTCCGCCTCGTCGAGAACGACAGCCGCAAGGCGGTCCAGCACCAGCGTACCGCGGCGCAGGTGGTCCTGGACCCGCCCCGGTGTTCCCACGACGACATGCACGCCGCGGCGCAACTGGCGCAACTGCACATCCATGCCCTGGCCGCCATAGATCGGCAAGATATGAAACCCGGGCAGGTGGCGAGCATAGGTCTGTATCGCCTCTGCAACCTGTATGGCCAGTTCACGGGTCGGGGCCAGCACCAGGATCTGGGGCTGGCGCAAGGCCAGATCCAGTCGGCTCAACAGCGGCAGGGCAAACGCGGCCGTCTTGCCCGTACCCGTCTGCGCCATACCCAATAGATCACGTCCCGCCAACAGCGGGGGGATACTCTGCGCCTGAATTGGTGAAGGCGCCTCATAGCCAACCTCATCGATGGCCTGAAGCAGGGGAGCGGCAAGCGCCAGCTCGGAGAAACGCGGAACAGTATCTGTGGACATGCGAGACCTTTGCGGACAAACGCTGGAAAATCGAGGTGGAATACGCGTCGGGATGGCACGATAATGATGCATGTAATCCGCACCGACCCGATACCGGCGCAGTATAGCATTACCGTCTTGTTTCAGCTCGCCCCAGCGTGCAAGCCATCCCGGCTCCGGGATCGGGACCCGGAAATCACCTCGATGGCGTGCCCATTGAAAGATAGCATCCTGCAAAGAAACCGCGTATAGTCGATTTTAGCTGCAGATTTGGCATAAGCAGTTTTGGTCGTTTCCCTCTGCGTTACCTCCTGAACATCGCATTTCACAAACCTGCCAGCTATCACGAACTGTTTAATCTCTTTCTTTAAAGGTAAATATTATTATGGCTACAGGCACAGTGAAATGGTTTAACGAGTCCAAGGGTTTTGGTTTTATTGCCCAGGACGATGGTGGGGATGACGTATTTGTGCACTTCAGTGCCATTCAGGGCTCAGGCTTCAAGACCCTGGCTGAAGGTCAGGCTGTCAGCTTCGAAGTTCAGCAGGGTCCCAAGGGTCCACAGGCCAGCAATGTGATGCCGCGCTAAGCGACACTCTGTTTGCTGGTCCGTTACGGACTGAATGGAAAGCATCTCGCTGCGGCGAGGTGCTTTTTTTATGCGCTGGGAAAACCATGCCCAACCACCCTCCCCCCCTCAGACACTTTGTCCCGCCACCCAACCCGAAGACCAGGCCCACTGAAAATTGTAACCGCCGAGCCAACCGGTCACATCCACCACCTCACCGATAAAATACAGACCCGGTACGGCGCTTGCTTCCAGTGTCTTCGATGACAGGGCCGTCGTATCCACTCCCCCCAGCGTCACCTCTGCCTTGGCGTAGCCCAAGGTACCGGCGGGCACCAGCGTCCAGTTTTGCAGTGCGTGGGCAACCGCTGCCAGCGTCCGGTTCGAATACGTGTTCACCGGTTTGTCCTCACCCGACAGAGCACACCATGCCTGGGCGAAACGCCGCGGCAGGTGCCTCGCCAGCACATTGGACAACAGGGTCTTGCTGGCACGCTGTTCCAGTAACCAGGCCTCGGCATTCAGCGAGGGCAACAGGTCGATGCACACCGCGCTGCCCCCCCTTGTCTGCAGCGTCGCAGAATGCTGTGCCTGCCAGTAACTCGATGCCTGCAAAATGGCCGGGCCTGACAGGCCCCGGTGAGTGATGAGTACGCCCTCCCTGAAGCGGATGCTCGGCAATGCGGCCTTGGCCTTTGCCGTAACCCGATTTTGTCTGCCCCGGCCAATCCCGTTGTTGTGGGCCTCGCTGTTGTGCGTATCACTGTCCTGGAGCACCGCGCATTGCACCGTCGCATCGACCGACACCCCCGCCAGGGGGCGCAAACGCACGAGCAACCCGGGGGGCAGGGCCAGTGGCACCAGTGCCGGTTTGGGTGCCACGACGCCTAGGCCGAACTGGGCGGCCACCTGATAACCGAACGGTGTCGCGCCCAGTTTCGGTACTGCCAGCCCGCCAGTGGCAATGACCAGCGAATGACAACGCAGGCTCCCGCGATCACTCGCCAGCGAGAAACGATACTGGGCCGTCTGCACCCGCTGGATAGCCTTCACCCTGCACGGCTGCGCCCACTGCACACCGGCGGCATTGCAATTGTCTCGCAGCATATCAATGATGTCGCTCGCCGAGACGTCGCAGAACAGCTGGCCATGCTGGCGCTCATGGTAGGCAATGCCCTGCGCCTCCACCATGGCGATGAAATCCCATTGGCTGAAACGCGCCAGGGCAGAACGGCAAAAATGGAGATTTTGCGACAGGTAGTTGTCCGCGCTAACATTGCGGTTGGTAAAATTACACCGGCCACCACCGGAAATGCGAATGCGCTCACCAAGTTTAGCGCCGTGATCGACAAGCAACACCCGTCGACCACGCTGCCCAGCCTGGGCGGCACACATCATGCCGGCGGCACCGGCGCCGAGGATGATGACATCGAACTGCATAGGCAAGAAACACCTTCAGCCACAAGGCGGCCAAGCATACCCCAAATCGAACACCACCGGCGGGTTCGAGTCCCGGCCAGCGCAGACCCCCGGCGCATCGGCTACACTGGCACATGACATCGCCACAGTAACTTGCCCTCGCATCCATGTACTGGCACTGCCCACTTTGTCATACACCCCTGCAGGCGGAGGAACGCACGTTTCGATGTGCCCACGGTCATGCCTTTGATCAGGCCAGAGAAGGTTACGTCAACCTGCTGCCCGCCCATCGCACACACAGCGCGCACCCCGGCGATGACACGCCGATGCTGCGCAGCCGTCGTGCATTTCTCGACCAGGGTTATTACCAACGCCTGGCCGAGCTTCTGGCCGCACAGGTGACCCCCCTGCTCAGCACCGCCGGGACCCGCCCTCCTGGCGAACCCTTCGCCCTCCTCGATACCGGTTGCGGCGAGGGCTATTACACCGGTTTTATCGCGCGCACCCTCGCCGCTATCGACCCACACACACCCTATTGGCTCGGCGGCATCGACATCGCCAAAGAGGCCGTACGCATGGCCGCAAAACGCCATCCGGACATCGCCTTCGCCGTCGCCAGTACCGCTGGGCTACCCGTCGCGAACGCTAGTCTCGATGCCGTCCTGCGTATCTTCGCCCCTGGCCATTCCACCGAACTCAGGCGCGTACTCAGACCCGGCGGACATTTCATCTGCGCCACCCCTGGACCACGCCATCTCTATGCCCTGCGGCAACTGATCTATGACAATCCACGCGAACATGATGCCCGTGTCCAGCCCCTTGACGGATTGGAGCATGTGCAACGCAGCACGATTGACTCTACGATGACCGTCACGGGCGCAGACAATGTGGCCCACTTGCTGGCCATGACACCCTACTACTGGCAGGCCGACGAGAAAACACAACGCGCCATTGCAACACGGGACACGCTGCACACTGAAGTGGCATTCCGGATTGATATCTACAAACGCCATACACTCTGAGCCAGAGTACGTCCCAATACCGTTGAACGAACGATCGGGCTGCCACGTCGACGCACAATCATCCGTCCCCGTACCGCTGATCACGTGCAGACACACGTGATCAGCGCTATCATAGCCCCCGGCGTGACGAGTCCCGGGGCATCACGGCCTGCGCGCTCGGCCTATTTGCTCCCATTAGGTATCTGCGAACCTCGCGCCACATCGCTTGTGCGGCCTTGCCGACATAAAAACCTTACGCACCAGAGGTTTTTAGCGACAGACATCACTGCGGGCGACGAGGGCATCCCGTATACCCACACCACCCCGGTGCATAACCGCTGACACCATTTGCTCACTCAACTCCACGTCACATCGAAACACTCATGAGTCGTATCTGACAAGACAGGACGTATCACCATGCCGTATACCGAACAGCAAGTCACCTCGAAACGCCAGTGGTCAGACAAGACATTCAGCTTCACCACTACCCGACCGGAAGGCTTCGAGTTCGAGAATGGCGAATTTGTCACCCTGGGGCTGCGCCCCGAGGGCAAGCTCATCGCCCGCGCCTACTCGATCGTTTCAACCAGGGACACCGAACACCTCGAATTTCTCAGTATCTACGTCCCCGACGGACCACTCACCAGCCACCTCGCACACATCCACGAAGGCGACGGCGTCTGGATCAACAGCAAGACCACTGGCTCACTCACGCTCAAATACGTCCAGCCTGGTCGCAACCTCTACATGCTGGCCACCGGCACCGGGCTCGCCCCCTTCATGAGTCTGGTACGCGCCAGCGAGACCTGGGAGCACTTCGAACGGTGCATTCTTGTCCATACCGTGCGCACAGCCCGCGAACTAGCCTACCGTGAAGAACTGGAAAAAATCGGCGCAGACAAACTGTGCTATGTCCCCACCGTCACCCAGGAGCCGTTCGACACACCACAGCGTGGCGCCGATCTGTTCCGTTCGGGCGAACTGTTTACCCACTGCGGCTTGCCTGCCGCCGACCCTGAATACGACCGGGTCATGCTCTGCGGTAATCCAAACATGAACAAGGAAATGTCTGTGTACCTGAAAAAACAGGGCTGGACCAGCACCAACCACAAGGGTATCGGCAACTTCACAGTCGAAAAGGCCTTCGTGTTGCAAAACGACTAACAGGCTATTGCACACACCGACGACACAGGCCAAGCAGGGCACGCCATAGCGTAACAGCGAAATTTGCCGTGATAGTAGGGGTATATTGCGTCAATTTTCAACAGCGTAGGTGTGACGCTGGAACTCTTCAGAGCCCCGCTGAACAGTCCGGACATGTTCCAGCGTCGCAACCACACGCTCATGCGTAGCGTACGCCGCACACCAAACTATCCGCGCGTCCTCATCAGGGCCAACACATCGACTGACCTCAGACCATACCGAAACTCATCCGGGCACATTCAAGACTTTGCAGGCTTGTTAAAGAATGCGCCATCCCGGTAACGGCAGGTCGCACTCACTGTTATCCCGCCCTTCGACCAACGCACTCTGATCGGTAGAGAAATAACGCCTGCCCTCGAATGGCACCCGCTCACCCACGGGACACACCACGTTCTATGCCCTTCCCCTCCATTGACGACAGGCGTTGATGCGGCCACGCAGGCCGGAGTAAGCACCCTGAGAACCCTCTACAGGCACCTGCCAGGCAATAATCGTCTCGATGATCCCTCAATTCAGCTATATCAGATAAAATTGATCAAGATCAAGGTTTTCATAAGACGAACTATATTAGTTTTACAGGGTCACGAATCCAACTCTGTGTGGGAACGCAAATATGCAACAGATATTCACCAAAGCTATGGCCCGCAACATATTTTTAGGCGGGTCTGTTTTCTTTCTTATTATCTACCTGATCCTGACCTATAACACTTGGCAACAGATCCCACAACGGGATCATGCCAAGCTGATGACAGCATCTGTCATCCGGGGTAAATACCTGGTAGACACCAATGATTGCATCGGCTGTCACACCATCAACGGTGAAGGTTCGTATTACGCGCCCGAACTCGGAAATGTCTATAAACGTAGAGGTCCCGCGTTTATTCGCGGCTGGATACTTTCCCAACCGACAGGCATACCAGGCAGGAGACAGATGCCAAATTTTCATTTCACCCAGAAACAGCTTACGAACATCATCGCCTACCTGAAATGGATCTCGAATATCAATACCAATGGTTGGCCACCGAACATTCAGGGTTAATACAGTCCTAGTCTCCCTACAAACCAGGAGGGATCATGAAGTACCAATCTCAATTAGTAGCAAAGCCCTATTTTATCGCCGCGCTCGCCCTGTTCCTTGGTCAGATCGTTTTTGGCCTCATAGGTGGTCTGCAATACGTCGATGGTACCTTTCTATCAACCATACTGCCGTTTAACGTAGTACATATGAGCCATACAAACTTATTGATAATCTGGCTTCTTATGGCCTTTATGGGGGCCGCTTATTACATAGTCCCCGAAGAGGCACAAACGGAACTTTATAGTCCAAAACTTGCAATCATTACGTTCTGGGTATTTTTAATCGCAGCGGTGCTTACTATACTGGGTTACCTGTTTGTGCCATATTCCGAACTTGCACGCGTCACTGGAAATGCCTTGTTACCCACTATGGGCCGGGGTTATCTGGAACAACCGCTACCGACAAAGATCGGGATAGTATTAGTCTTCCTATCGCTGCTGTTCAACCTCACCATGACGCTCATAAAGGGAAGAAAGACGTCGCTTAATTATATGCTTATTGGGGCTCTCTGGGGACTTGCCCTGCTTTTCCTTCCCGCCTTCTACTTTCCCCATGACACGGTAAAGGCCAGCTACTCATGGTGGTGGGTCGTCCATGGCTGGGTCGAGGGCGACTGGGAACTGATCCTGGGTGCCTTGCTGGGATTTATCCTGATCAAAATGACGGGTGTTGATCGTGAGATCGTCGAGAAGTGGCTGTATATTATCATCGCACTTACACTTATTTCCGGCATCCTGGGCATAGGTCATCACTATTACTACATCGGCGCCCCGGAGTACTGGATCTGGATTGGCTCCATTTTTTCTGTCCTGGAACCGCTCCCGTTCATATTGCTCGTATTTTTTGCATTCAAGATATTCAAGCAACGCAGACGAGATCACCCTAACAAAGCGGCAATGTTATGGGCCATGGGAACACCTATTATGGCCTTGCTAGGCGCGGGTGTATGGGGCTTAATAATCACTTTGGCGCCCGTACAGTATTATGCACATGGCACAAATCTCACGGCCGCACATGGTCATCTGGCATTTTTTGGTGCCTACGCGATGATCTCTCTGGCCATCATTTCCTATGCCATGCCCCTATTGCGTGGCAGAGAGGCAAATTGCATGGCCGCACAGCGTTGGGAGATGACCGGGTTCTGGTTTATGGTATTGGGTATGATTGCTATGGCACTGGCATTAACAGGTGCAGGAATTGTCACTATATTCCTGCAACGCGCCGCCGAAAACCCCTTGAGCTTCATGCAAACAGATCACAAGGCAAGAGTATTTTTCTGGATCCGAGAATATTCCGGTGTTGTGTTCTCCATAGGCCTGCTTGCGTACCTGAGAAGTTTTTTCATTCCTGGAGAATATGAATACAACGATGAAGTAAAAATGGCATTAAAATCCTAACCTGAGAAGGCGGGGTTCAAACCCCGCCTTACAGAAACAAACGTAATGGCCGTAAAGTATTACAATGATGCAGACCAGCCCTTGCCTGGGGATCTGGCTATATGGATATTTATTTTTGCAGAGCTAACCGTATTCGCCATACTATTTGCCGCTTACGCTATCACCCGCAATACTCATCTGGCACTGTTTAATGCGTCACAGCAACACATTGACAAAATATACGGTTATATAAATACCATCGTACTTTTAACCAGCAGCTACTGCGTAGCACGTGCGAACAGGCACATAAAAGAAGGTAAAAACATTTCATGTGCCAGATGGCTTACGTATGCACTTATCCTTGGCGCACTATTTATTGTTATCAAAGGAAATGAGTTTCATCATGACTACATAAACGGCATCACAATATCTTCAAATCTATTCTACATGTTTTATATATCATTGACTTTTTTTCACTTCATGCACGTCATCATGGGCATGACAATACTATCCGTTGTCACATACAAATCTTATGCCGGATGCTACAACGAGAATAACTATACCGGCGTAGAGACTGGCAGCGCCTACTGGCACATGGTAGACCTCATCTGGATCATACTTTTTTCTCTCGTGTACATTCTGCACTAGGAATAATCCATGGCGATCCAAAATCACATTCATGTAAGACCATGTACAGCAGCATGGTTGACGTTGCTTTCTCTTAGCACAGCAACGTATATCCTGGGTTACGACAAGACCGGGACAGCCTTCATTACATCCCTGTTAATCATTACCGTGTTCAAAGGGCAACTCATTACTCGGTATTTTATGGGGCTTCGACATGTCCGTCCTTTATGGCGAAACATCATGAGTGCATACCTTGTCACTATTGGCGCCATTATCGGACTTGCTTACTTCTCACATTAACCAGGGAAGCCATAATGCCTGTCACTACTATTGAACGTCAGGGGCTATCAGGGGCCGACGCCCCAACCTATTTTGCACATGGAAACGAGCTTGATATATTCAGGCTTGCGTATAAAAATCGTCTTCCCGTTCTCATTAAAGGACCCACGGGATGCGGAAAAACACGCTTCGTAGAACATATGTCATCGGTTCTTGGACTTCCTCTATACACGGTTTCATGTCACGACGATCTGTCCGCTTCCGATTTAATAGGTCGCCACCTGATAGGCACTGAGGGAACATACTGGATGGATGGACCGCTAACGCAGGCGGTACGCAATGGTGGCATATGTTATCTTGATGAAATAGTGGAGGCCAGAAAAGATACAACGGTAGTACTCCACTCCCTCTCCGATGACAGAAGGATCCTACCGATCGACAGAACAGGTGAAACACTCAAGGCACCACCTGAATTCATGCTGGTTGTTTCATACAACCCCGGATATCAAAATATTTTCAAAGGTCTAAAACCAAGTACACGTCAGCGATTTATATCGCTTACCTTTGACTTCCCAGAAAAGTCTCGTGAAATCGACATTGTTTCCAAAGAATCCGGGGTTGATTCCGAGACGGCACGGAGACTGGTAACGCTGGTTAGCGCTATTCGTGCAACGGCTGAACATGATATCGACGAAGCACCAGGGACACGTCTGGTTGTTGATGCCGCCAGGCTTATTAACAGCGGCTGTAATGAAATCGATGCCTGTCGGGCAGCGATCGTGGAGTGTTTATCAGATGACGTGGATATCAACGAGGCATTTATGGAGGTTGTGCTGGCCGTATTCGATGACAAATAACGCATAGTCACTAGCATTACGGCAATAAAACGATCGTGAGAATTTCTGTAGACAGCACTTCCAAGATTAAAGCGTCAATCCTCCAGGGAAACTGAATTATGGAAGAACGGGTAGGCATATTGTGGCATAGATTGGCGACCCGTCTTGCTGACAAATCATTTGCCGGTACCGGTGTGGAACTCTCGTCCGTTTCCCACAGCATCGCAATTATGTTCCGGGCATTAGGCGGTGATCATGGCATAAAAGTGCGTGCCGGCGCTATGGTCAAACACGGGGCAAGACGCACTCTCGTGCAAAAACTCGCTGGCACTCATAAGAAGATCGATACAGCATGGGTCAATAATGAAGCCTTACACCTACCGCCGCTATTGAATGTATACCCTGACGCAAAACTTAATCGGGATTTATATTTCTGGCTCACCGCATTGTGCGCACAAGACCTGCAACACGGACTTACGACATTCTCAAAGAACCAAATTGTAACGCTGCAAATCATTAAAAAATTTCCTGGTCTACGCTGCCTCTACTTTAGGCTGGTAGCGGCAGAGATAGCGCGCCGGCCTTCTCCAGACACACTCCCCGCCGATGAGGCCAGGCAAGAACGTGCCATACAAAAGGCGCTCCGACATCCTGGCACGGTCGGCGATCTTCCGCCTTCATGCACCCCGCATCAGCACGTACCGCTGTGGATTCGTTATGGCAAGGCGACCTCAGGCTCCACCCTGTACCCTGATGCTGCTCATCAACAAACATCGCAGCAATCCGCCGCCCTACCTACAGAACAGCGTCGTCGCGCAGCAGAGTACACACAATTGCAGGAACGAAATAATGCCATGCTGTTATTTCGACCAGAAACGATTCTAAGTTGGACGGAGTATGCGAAGACAGAGCATGAAACAAGCGAAAATGAGGATGATTCATTTACACAAGCTGCCGATGATCTCGATGTAATCAGCATTTCCAGAGATGGTGCAAGTATTGCGAAAAGACTCCGCATGGAACTTGACATCATCAATTCCGGTAACGCTGCTACCCCCGTTGAGGGAGATGAATTGCTACCTGAATGGGATTATCACACTCAAAAATTGGTACCGGATCAGTGCCGTACAAAGACACTCCCCGTTAATATTCAGGAGTCCACATCGGGGATGCTTCCCGCACATCTAACTCAGATCCAACGCAGATTGAAGCGGTCTTTAATCGCACTCAACCCCCATCACTCGCGACTAAAGGAACAGCGCGATGGTAACGAACTTGATCTGGATGCGTACATAAAACACTGTACGAATAAAAACCATTCAGAATATCGTCTTTATATTGACTCCAGGAAACGGGAACGCAATATCGCAACGCTTCTACTTGCCGATCTGTCTCTTTCAACTGACGCATGGATTGGAAACTCACAGCGCGTAATCGACGCTATTCGAGACAGCATGTTTCTTTTTGCAGAATCATTGTATGAAACCAAAGACCCTTTTGCACTTTATGGGTTCAGCTCTATACGGCGCACGGCCACACGCCTTTACTCGATAAAATCATTTGATGAGTCCTATACTGACACCGTGCGACGCCGTATCAACTCTATCGAACCAACCGCCTATACACGTATGGGTGCGGCTATCCGCAAGGCAACTGCACTACTGTCACAAAAACCCGCACGAGATCATTTGTTGCTGATTATTACGGATGGGAAGCCCAATGATACGGACCACTATGAAGGACGTTATGGAATCGAAGATACCCGTATGTCATTAATTGAAGCAAAAAAACTGGGTATGCGTATATTTTGCGTGACCATCGATCAGGAAGCAAACGGGTATATGCCGCATATTTTTGGTAAAAACAATTTTATTGTGATCCGCAACCCATCTGAACTCCCGACAAGGCTCGCACTGTTGTACCACCAACTCACACGCACATTTTCCTGACGCACCTCAGAGCGACCTCATCCGCTGTGTACGCCTCTGTGCCCACGGGGACGTGTGTACAATATTATTGATCCAGGTCAATCGGTGCAGCGGCCAACCAGTATATCCTGTAATGCGCATATAGCAGTGGAGCACGGCATGGCACAGACCGACCAGAAACTCCCTCTAACGACGCGTCCGAGGGCGCTGTTTCCGTTGTTTTTATTATTAAAAACAACACCTAATGCCTTACACGGCATGGTTGCTGCGCAATTATTTAACCTTCTGGTGGGAGCAAAGGCACTGGCTGGTCGCACCGAGGCATTGCAAGGTCGTCGTATCGGCATCGTCGTGACCGACACCGGTAATCAATGGTGCTTCCTGATCGTCGAAGATCGCCTGCGTTCCATCCAGGGTGATATCAGTCAATGTGAGGTGCGCATCCGCGGTACATTGGCGGATTTTATGCGCCTGGCAACACGCATCGAGGATCCGGACACGCTGTTCTTCCATCGCCGTCTGATCATCGAAGGCGCGACCGAGACCGGCCTGGCCATAAAAAATCTGCTCGACAGCCTGGAGTTCGATTGGCAGGACCGGTTAAGCACTGTGCTTGGTCCCACGCTGACGGGACGGCTGTCCGATCTGGTTACGCGCAGCGGCGCACCCCAACGGGCACACCGGATACTGGAGCGCATGCTGACACCCTCTACCTGAGGCGACTTAGATGCGCTTCTTGCCGGGCACGACGGCCATCACCTTTTCCAGCATATCCCCGTCAATCTCCGCCTGGGCTTCAAACTTCCCGGCATACGCCAAGTCTTCCTGCCCCAGTTCGTAACAATTCGACCCGCTGATATCCATCAATACTGCCGGCAGCATCGCATTTTCAAAGGCATGATGGCGTTTGAGAAAAAAGTTGCTGCAACACATCCCAAGATAAGCCCGTGCGCCCGTGTCACGCAAATCCGAAAGCACACTCTCGAGGTGTTCAAAATCCCGCACCGTTGTCACCGGCAGCCCACGCTCGCGCGCCAGCGTGTAGGCCTCACCTACCGAACATTTTCCACACTCCGGACAGGCATCCCTGTGTCTGAACTTGCACCAAACCGGCTTCGCACAATAAGGCACCAACACGGCATCCACTTGCGCCAGAATAGCCAACGCATCACCGCCGCCCTTCGGGTCGTGTACCATTAAATCGTTGGTCTGAGCTGGCGTCATCGCCAGCATTTTCTGCTGTATCCTACGCGCCGCCGCCATCTGGAACACCCGTACCAGATCATCCGGGCCACACGCAAGCATGTCCCAGTCCTGTTCCAGAAAGAATGCCCTGACCAGCTGTTCCATTTCGCCCACATGCCGTCCCGTCAGGACACCGCAGAGTCTTGAAAACAGGCCACTCGGTCGCATCAACATGTTGCCATGGAGCGTACAACCCAGTATACGCGTACCCTCACCCTCCGGGCTCAGCGACAAGGCCGCACGCAATACACCTCCCGGTGTGGCTAGAAAGGCACTGTCGGCGTCCTCTCCCAGCACCATCGGAACCTGTAACGGCGCGACGGGGGGCGTCGATGCGATGACTGGCATCTGCCGCATCGCTATGCCCATTACCTGCGCCAGTCCCCACGCCAGTGATGGCGCCAGGTCCACATCGTCCCGATCATCCAACTGCTCAGCCACAGTAGTGAAACGCTCTGCGGCCAATTGAATGCCGTCTGGATTCAACTTTTCCTTGGGTACCCGCAACACCTTGAGTTGGGTGGCCACATCCACGTCTTCAAGCACGACACCCTGGGCGATCCATACACCCTGTGTTTCGCCCAGAAACACGCTGCCGATCTTTTTTCCGGCCAGTTCCAGATCATTTGGTGCGCGAAATCGTGCCTTGATCCCGATTAGCGCCAAACCCGCACATACGCCTTGCCCCAGCACCTCCAGGACTTCGGCAAGTTCGCCCGGCAAGTCATCACGCGCCACCGTCAAGGTCCAGCACAACTGTGCACTGTCCAGATAGAGGGCACCACCGGTACTCATACGCCGTACAATTTCCACCCCATGATCTGTGCAATACGTCACCCGCACTGCATACAAGGGATGATCTTCACTGCCCAGACTTGCCGTAGGGTGGTAGCGACAAAAGCGCAACCAGGGACCTTCCCCTTGTACGGTCGATGCGTGCTGCGCGCTATCCAGCGCAACATTGTCCCGCCCGGCCATGACCCCACTATCGGCAATGCTCAGCATACTCATGCACCTGTGTCAGTCGACTTGTACCTGTGAACGCCAGTCCATTCCGGGCATGCCATGCCAATAGCCATTGCAGTGCCCCATTGGACTGAGCGGGGCGAGCGACGCGCAGGCGATCGCCGCACTGACATCGCCCTGTAGTGCGCCGTGAAAGGCATTTATCACCGTATCCATATGCTCCATTTGGGGCATTAAACGCAATACATCCACGCCACAGTCGCGCAATGCGCCCAGATCACCGAGTAAGTTGCAGGGCAACCCGGACTGTAACTGCACCCCATTGACGTTAAACAGCGACTTTCCCTCTTGCGTTGACAGTTGCAGCCCGTCCGGGTAATCGCCGCAGCGTATTTCGCACTTATCTTTGGGGATCCCCGCGTCTCGCGCCGTAAAACACCGCGCCGAGTAGGCCAACGGCAAACGCCCGTAGGCCAGCACTTCCGTCTCCAGCCCCTCGGGCCTTGTCGCCTGCAACTCCGCCAGCGCCGCTCCTGATATCTCTACAGGAGGCACCCAGCGCTGCGCGCCCAGTTCCGCCCACAACGCCAAGGTCTGCGGGTTATAACAGTTCAGATGTGGGCCAGCCACGAAGGCCACCTTTCCGGCCGATAACTGCACCGCAGCCATGTCATTGGCTTCCACGCTATAACGACCATTTCCACACACCCGCTCCAGACCCGACACCTCCGACTCGGCCTCCACCAGCGCCAGAGAAGACAATACGACCTCCTTACCGGCCGCCGCCAGGCGATCGGCAATGCTCAGCCAGTCGCTCAAATTCAGGTATCGCCGTTTGGCGCACACCACCTCACCGAGATAAACGATGTCCACAGGCCAGTGTTCGGCGCGTACATAGAATGCCTCCACCTCCTCCCGTGACCAGCAATATGCCAGGGGCCCCAATGCCAGTTTCATCACACCTCCCATTTCAGATATCACTGCCATGGGCGATCCAACGCCCCCAGGGTATGGCTCTGGCCTTCTGATAATTTATCCAGCGTGCTCTGCCACGCCGGATCCGGCCGATAGTCCTGCCTATTCCGGGCACAGTGGTCCAGGGCCGCCCTTAACACCCGGGTCACCTGTGCGACATACGCCGGGCTGCGCTGGCGTCCCTCCACCTTGATGGCAGACACCCCGGCGGCCAGTAACTCTGGCAGGATATCCAGTACACTCAGGCTGGTGGGTTCTTCGATAGCGTAATCGGGGCCTTCCGTCACCCGATAACGTCCCTTGCACAAGGTGGGATATCCCGCGGGTTCACCCGGGGCATAGCGGTCCACCAGCACACCGTTGAGACGCACCTGACGCCCCGCCGTTGTCTCCTCCCAACGCACGGCATGTGCCGGAGAGCACACACCACAGGTATTGGGCGACTCTCCCGTCACATAGGAGGACAGGGCGCAGCGCCCCTCCACCATCACGCACAGGCTCCCAAAACCAAACACCTCTATTTCCAGCGGCGCACTCTTCACCACCGCCCGCACCTGTGGCAACGACAACACCCTCGGCAACACTGCCCGGCGCACACCGAAGTGCTCCTTGTAGAAGGCCAGTGCATGCCGATTTGTGGCAGAGCCCTGTACCGAGAGATGCAGACGCAATGATGGATGATGTTTGACCGCATAGCCCATCGTGCCGGGATCCGCCAGGATCACCGCGTCCATATCCAAGTCAGCAGCCGTATCCACGGCATCCGTCCAACGCTTCCACCCCACTGCCTGCGGGTAGGTATTGAGCGCCATAAACACCTGCGCACCGTGGCGGTGTGCATACTCGACACCACGTTGAATCTCCGCCTGGGAGAAATTCAATCCCGGGAAGTTACGCGCGTTGGTGTCATCCTGGAGCCCCAGGTAGACGGCATCGGCACCACCGTCTACGGCCGCCCGTAACGCCGGTAAGCTACCGGCTGGACACACCAGTTCCGGTATTTTCAATGTACTCATTACAAGTCACTCCCCAAATAATCTGGACTAACGCTCCCTTGGCGGCGCCCACGGCGCGCCATTTCCGCTTCGATGGCGTTGAGAACCCGCCAGCGTCCCGCACACCAGTCCGGGGCAAGCAATAAAGAGCGTTTGGCCGTAGCCGTCAGGCGATGGAACACCACATGCTCAGGAGTGGCTTGAACAAGGTCGCATGCCGTAGACACATAGTCCGCCATCGACCAAGGTTGGTACTCGCCATGGCGCAGGCTGTTGGCCAAAGCGGTCCCCTTGACGACATGCAGCGGATGGAGCTTGAGTCCATCTACGCCTTCCGCGAGTACCCGCGCCAGCGTTTTGCGCACATGGGTGGCACCCTCGCCCGGCAATCCCACAATGAGATGAGTGCATACCTTCAAACCGCGCGCCCGCGCCGCAACAACTGCCTGCTGGTATTCCGCGTAACCATGCCCGCGGTTAACCCGTTCCAGGGTGGCATCGAAACTGCTTTGCAAACCCAGCTCCAACCACACCTCATGGCCCTTGTCCTGATAGTCGGCCAGCAGATCCAGTACCGGTGTCGGCACACAATCAGGCCGCGTACCCACCGCCAGTCCCAACACATCCGGCTCTGCCAGTGCCTGGTCATACAACACACGCAAGTCATCCACATCGGCATAGGTATTGGTATATGCCTGGAAATAGGCGATGAAACGCCGAGCACCGGTGCGCCGTGCCAGCACCTGTCGACCGGCTTCGATCTGTGTTGCAACCGCTGCAAACTCGCGCTGTGGACTGAATGAGCGATTATTGCAAAAGGTACAACCACCGCGCCCCTTGCTACCATCCCGGTTGGGACACGTGAAGCCCGCATGTATCGCCAGTTTGTGGACGCGCTCTCCATAGGTGCGCAACATCGACTGGCCAAAGGTATTCACATAGTCTGCCAGTGTCATTAACCCACCTGATCCAGCTCGCGGCGGCGAAACGCAACGCCAATGCCAGCGGCGATGTCCGCGCACGCATCCACATCCACACCGGCAAGGCCGTCAATGGCCGTTGCTGTCACGCTGGGAATGTGGTCTGCCGCACGGCGCAGAAAATCAATCACCGCGGGATAGGCGTCCTCGCTCTGGGGCCGGCAATGGAGGGCATATACCGCCGCATTCTGGGCATTGAGCGACACAGACAGTGCATCAAACACGGTCGCCAGTTGCGGTATCACATCACGGCCATGCACCTGATTCGCCAGACCATCGGTGTTAAGACGCAAGCGCACACCACTCTCTCGCAACCGGCGGGCCGTTTCCAGCAGGGTATCCAATCGCAATGTAGACTCACCCAGCCCGCAGAACACGACTTCCTTCCAGGCACAGGGATCGCCCACCGCCGCAACCAGGGTGTCCACATCGGGTTCGCTGTGCAAGCGCAAGGGGTACCCCTGCACTTGCCACAGGCCATTGAATTTCGGACAGAAGCGACAGCGTAAGGTACAGCGGTTCGTAAGATTCAAATAGCAGTTACCGTGCAAGCCATAGGCATGCACGGGAGCAACGGTGGTATCAGTCATGGGGAGGGGTACCCGATTTACACTTCTCGCGGCCAAATATACGCGCGTGGATCTCTCCTTCCTTGATCTGGATCAATTGTGGAGCAGTGTTAAAACGGCAAGTCTGACATCCATTTTAAAATCAATAATATCAATCAGTTAAACTACGACAAGCACACGAGATCCCCTCCTCCCGGAAGGGATAAAGGTCGCAACGGCGGGGTCGCCACTCCATGTTCACGGTAGGCCGGGGCATACACCAGGATCGCAATATATGCTTAACCCTCCACCGGAGCCCCCGGCACTTATTGAAGGCGGGCGCCCATATTGATGCGTTTCCCCTGCGACAGTGAGGTCAGGTAGCTGATCAGCGCACGCATGGCGCTACTGTCATACGCGGGGGCCTTGCCTCCCAGCGCACCGGCGATACAACCATGGACCTGGTCTTCCAACGTAATCACCCTGCCCAGCCGTGCCTTGTAGTGTGGAAACCGCGTCGCCGCCGGTGCGATGCTCGGCAATTGCATCCCGTTCGGCAATACGGTGGGGCCTGTTCCAGCCGCAGTATGGCAGCTTTGACAGGTCAGTCCCTGCCCGCCAAAGGTGTTATGGATAAAAAGATTTCTGCCCTTTTCAACCGATTTTGCCAGCGGTCCGGTGATGGCGGCATGCACGTTCGCCACCACGGCCAGGGACAGGAGTGCAACGAGCACACAGCCACCCAGAAAGACCCCTGTTTCACGTTTTATTAACCGTGTTCGCATCCCATTCTCTCCATTGTTTGCCCGTATTTAAACAGCGTCAGCTAAACGTAGACCGGATCTGGCATGGCCCGTTCCATTCAATGTCGCTGCAATGAAAGAATGACCAGCGCTGGCCAGACAACACGGCACGGTCCGCAGTGTCTTACACATGGCTTCGCGCCCAACGCACGATATCATCCGTGCCCATGGCCCCCGGCTGGCGCGCCAGTTCACGCCCGCCACGAAACAGCGCCAGCGTCGGAATGCTGCGAATAGCGAACTGCGCACCCAACCCCTGTTCAGCCTCGGTGTCGACCTTGGCCAAGCGCACAGCGGGTTCCAGCAGGGCCGCCGCCTGGGCAAATTGCGGAGCCATCATCTTGCAGGGACCACACCAGGGCGCCCAGAAATCCACCAGCACCGGAATATCGCCCCGACCAATGTGCTGCTGGAAATTCGCCGCGCTCAATGTGAGCGGCTCACCAACAAACAAGGGTCGATGACATTTACCGCATTTCGGACCCTCGGCCATGCGTTCTTCGGGGATACGGTTGACCGCCTCACAATGTGGACAAACGATATGTAGCGCCTCACTCATGTCATCACCTCTATGCGTGCTGTGGCCTGAGGTCAGGCGGCGCACCCTGGACAAGGCCAGCCCTTGGGCAAATCGGTGCGCCCCACGTCGGCCTCACCCGATACTGCGCCCAAAACTCGCCTTGAACCGCGTCTCGAACGCATCCATGTCGAACCGGTGATTCTGGGTGCCATGAGTCTCGACCTTGATCGTACCCATCAGCGAGGCGATGCGACCGGTGGTCTCCCAGTCCATATCATTGAGCAGGCCATAGAGCAGACCACCGCGGTAGGCATCGCCACAGCCGGTGGGATCGTTGGCCACCGCAGGTACCGCAGGCGGGATCTCGAGGCGGTGCTCTGGCGTGTAGACGCTGGAGCCTTTGGCACCACGGGTCACAATGAGGGCATCGACGCGTGCGGCCAGTTCGTGTATCGACGTGCTGGTGCGGTCCTGGATCACCTCGGCTTCGTAGTCGTTGACCACGACCCAGGTCGCCTGCTCAATGAAGGTCAGCAGATCATCACCGTCGAACAGGATCAAACCCTGGCCCGGATCAAAGATAAAGGGAATATTGGCCTCGGCAAACTGGCGCGCATGTTCGATCATCCCCTGGCGACCGTCCGGTGCGACGATACCGATGCGCACACCTTGCGCATCATTCACGTTGACCTCATGGCAGAAATTCATCGACCCGGGATGAAAGGCCGTGATCTGGTTATCGTCCATATCCGTGGTAATAAAGGCCTGCGCGGTATAGGCCGCGTCAATGACTTTGAGATACCTGCGCGTGATGGCGTTACAATCCATCCACTCGGCATAGGGCGCGAAATCCCTGCCCACCGTGGCCATCGGCCAGGCCTCACCACCCAGCAGGTTGAGATTATAGGCGATATTGCCCGCGCAGCCACCAAACTCCCGGCGCATCTCCGGTACCTGGAAGGAGACATTCAGCATGTGGACCTTGTCCGGCAGAATATGGTGTTTAAACTTGTCGTTGAACACCATGATGGTGTCATAGGCAAAAGAGCCACAAATCAGTGCAGACATGATTTTTCTTCCCTATCAGTGAGGCGGACCCGATCAGCACAGGGCCCGGCTTGAAGACATTACACCTATCGAGGCACTCAACTGGTGGCGGTGGGCGGGCTAGAAATAATACTCACCCAGAACGAGCCCCCAGACAACGACAACATCGATCAACGCCAAAAACACCGCTGCCGAGCCGAGGTCCTTGGCACGACCGGAAAGCGTGTTCCAGTCACTATCGACCCGATCCACGATGGCCTCCACGGCCGAATTGAGCAGCTCGACGATCAGCACCAGGAACAGGCTCCCCACAAGCAAGGCACGGGCAACGCCATCATAACCCAGCCACAGTGCAAGGGGGACAAGCACCACGCACAGCAGTAATTCCTGGCGAAACGCCGATTCGTGGTGAACCGCCGCCCGCAGACCCCGCATGGAATAGCCGCAGGCGTAAATGATACGGGTGATGCCAACCTTACCGGGTTTGACCATGGTAGTGCATCCTCCCTTCACCTCGCGACACCGCAGCGTGAACCACACGATGAGGCCCGACACAATCATAACAAGACGAACCCCGGCGTCTAACGTCAAGACTGCCAGGTCAGATCGAGTTCGCGTACAGCCTTGACATCATCGAGACGGCGCACCGGCAAGGTGTGCGGGGCACCCGAGACCACCTCGGGGGAGGTCTCGGCCTCATGCTGGATACGCACCATCGCATCGACAAAGGCATCCATCGCCTCCCTGGCCTCGGTCTCGGTCGGCTCGATTAACAAACACTCCGACACCAGTAACGGGAAGTACGTCGTGGGTGCATGGAAACCCAGATCGAGCAGGCGCTTGGCGAAATCCATCGCCGTGATATCCAGCACCTTGGCCTGCTTCCTGAGCGTGACAATAAACTCGTGCGTGGCACGACGCTCGGGAAAGGCCAGCTGAAAACCGGCCTGGCGCAGGCGGGACATGAGATAATTGGCGTTGAGCGTCGCATACTCGGCGACCCGCTCCATCCCCTCGCGGCCCAGCATGCAGGCATAGATATAGGCGCGCAGCAATACCCCGGCATTACCCATGAAGGCCGACAGGCGACCGATGCTCTGTGGACAATTCTTCTCCGTCAACCAGCGATACACCCCGTCTTCCTCGGCGACCATCGGTATCGGCAGGAAAGGCAACAGGCGTTCACCCACCCCCACCGGGCCAGCCCCCGGTCCACCACCACCGTGTGGTGTGGAAAAAGTCTTGTGCAGATTCATGTGGATAACGTCAAAACCCATGTCCCCCGGTTTGACCTTACCCAGGATCGCGTTGAGGTTGGCGCCATCGTAGTACACCAGCCCACCAGCCTCGTGCACGATGTGCGCAATCTCGGTGATACGCCGCTCGAAGACACCGAGTGTGGAGGGATTGGTCAGCATGATGCCGGCGGTCTGTGCTCCCACCGCCGCCTTGAGGGTGTCGAGGTCGACATCACCCTGCTTGTTGGTGGGGATCTCGCGCGCCGTGTACCCACACATGGTCGCGGAGGCCGGGTTGGTGCCATGAGCCGCATCAGGCACCAGTATCTCGGTGCGCATCGTATCACCGCGCGTATCGTGATAGGCACGGATCATGGCTACACCGGCAAACTCGCCCTGGGCACCCGCCATCGGCGTCAGGGACACCGCCTGCATACCGGTCACGTCCTTGAGCATCTCCTGCAACGCAAACATACAGGCCAGGTAGCCCTGCCCCATCGACGCCGTGCTCAGTGGATGGCGCGCCAGCAACCCCGGCAACATGGCCAGTGAATTACAGCCGCGCGGGTTGTACTTCATGGTGCAGGAGCCCAACGGGTAGAAATGCGTGTCGATAGAGAAGTTCTTCTGCGACAAGCGGGTGTAGTGGCGCACCACCTGCATCTCGGAGACCTCGGGCAGGGGCACGCGGTGTATACGCCGGAACTGCGCCGGGATATCCTGGACATCGACCGCACCCGGCACCTGCGCCCGGTTCATTCGTCCCGGTTTCGAGTGTTCAAAAATCAACATATCCGTGCATCTCTCTTGTACAACCCATTCATTGCAGCCGGTTCACTGTGTCCCCATCCGCACCCCGGTAGCCTGCATACGCGATACGCACACCCTGTACTGTTACAGGGCGGCAAGCGCTTTATCGTAGTCAGGTTCCTGGGCGATCTCCGCCACCATCTCGGTGTAGATCACCGTGTCACTCTCGTCGATGACGACCACGGCGCGGGCGGTAATGCCGGCCAGCAGACCGTCGGTGATGAGCACACCGTAGTCCTTGGCAAAATTGCGGTTGCGCATCATCGCCAGGGGAATGACATTGTTGAGCTTCTCACCGATACAAAAACGACCCTGCGCAAACGGCAGATCGGCGGAAATGATCAACAGCGCAACATCGTCACGGCCCTTGGCATAGTCATTGAACTTCTTCGTCGAGAGCGCACACGTCGGTGTGTCCAGACTCGGCACGATGTTGAGCAGTTTCTTCTTGCCTTTGAAGTCTGCCAGGGTGGCCTCGCTCAAGTCACCGCGTGTGAGGCGAAAATCCGGCGCTGCGCCACCCACGGCAGGCAGTTCGGCATTAGTGTGGATCGTATCGCCCCGGTGTGTGATCGTGGCCATGTTTTGCCTCCGTTGTTTGTCGTTCCAGATGGATGTTACAGCTTCGGTGTCGTGGGACAAGCCGGTGCCCGCAGACGCCGGGAGATACGCTCCAGGTGCCCACCATAGACATCGATGTCGTCTTGTGTCCGGGTCTCGGTCGCGCAGACCAGCATACAATTGCCCAACTCGGGATACTCCTCCACCAGGCCCACGCCCGGCACGATGTTTTGCACCGACAAGGTGCGCACCAGATCCGCCACCGGCAGATCGAAACGCAACACCGTCTCATGAAACACGGGCCGGTTGAATACCGCATGCACGCCATGCACCGCGCACAGGCGCTCACTCAACGCGCGGGTATTGGCATGACACTGGGCGGCAACCTGCTCCAGCCCTGTGGGACCCAGCAAGGCCATATAAATAGTGGCCGCAGTGGTCAACAGACCCTGGTTGGTGCAAATATTCGAGGTTGCCTTGGAGCGGCGGATGTGTTGTTCACGCGCCTGCAACGTGAGCGTATATCCGGGTTTGCCATCCAGATCCACCGTGCGCCCGATAATACGCCCCGGCATCTGGCGCACGTGCTCCTGTCGGCAACACATGAAACCGAAGTAGGGCCCCCCGGAGGACAAGGGGGCACCGAGGGGCTGACCTTCGCCACAGGCAATGTCCGCGCCCGTCTGACCCCATTCACCGGGGGGACTGAGCAGCGCCATGGCAATCGGATTCACCACACCGATCACCAGTGCCTGGTGACCATGCGCCCAATCGGTCAGTGCATCGACCTCTTCAAGCACACCGAAAAAGTTGGGCTGCGGGATGACCAACGCAGCAAAATCGCCGGGAGCGACTGGCAGGCTGGCGGGATCGATATGGCCACCCTCGCGATCATAGTCGATCTCCTCAACCACCAGGCCCTGATTGTGTACGATCGTATGCACCACCTTACGGTAGGTCGGGTTGACCGTGCGGGGGATGAGAATGCGTTTGGATTTGGACTGACGGTTGGCGCGTACCGCCATAAGTACGGCTTCGGCCAGCGCCGAGGCACCGTCGTAGAGCGAGGCATTGGACACCGCCATGGCCGTAATCCCCGCCATCATGCTCTGGAACTCGTAGAGCACTTGCAGGGTACCCTGGCTGGCCTCGGCCTGATAGGGCGTGTACGCGGTGTAGAATTCACCGCGGGTAGTGATCTCCCAGACCGCCGCCGGGATGTGATGTTCGTAGGCGCCAGCGCCGGCAAAGCACAGTGGACACCCATCCTCCTCGGCACGCGCGTGCAGCAACCGCGAAACCGCCATCTCGCTCATGCCCTGCGACACCTTTTCCAGGCGACCGGCAAGCAGTTCAGCGGGGATCTCATCAAACAGATCATCGATGTGCGCCACGCCAATGACATCGAGCATGGCGCGAACATCGTCTTCAGTGTGTGGAATAAAAGGCATCAGTTCACCTGGGGTGATACGCAAACCATGCAATCGGCTCGATCAGTGTTCTTCGGCCTCGACCAACGCCGTGTAGGCAGTCGCATCGAGCAGGCCACTCACTGCGCCCGTGTCGACGGGCTTGAGTCTGAATAACCAGCCCTCACCAAAGGGATCGCGGTTGAGTGTCTCGGGATTGTCGGCCACGGCCGCGTTGATCGCCACGACCTCGCCAGCGACCGGGCTGTAGACATCGGAGGCGGCCTTCACCGACTCGACCACGGCACAGTCCGCACCAGCCTCTACGGTACGCCCCACCTCCGGTGGCTCCACAAAGACCATGTCGCCCAGCAACGCCTGTGCGTGCTCGGTGATACCCACGCTCAACGTGCCATCATCCTCGATGCGCACCCACTCGTGACTCCTGGTGTATTTCAGTTCTCCGGGTACATTGCTCATCATTTCTCTCCCAGCATTTATGTGAGGAGTCAGGGGTGAGGCGTGCAGGGGGAACAGAGTTACCCCTTTCTCCCCACCCCTCATGCCTTATTGTTTTATTTCAGACACACACCTTGCCATGGTGCACGAACGGTGGTTTAACCACGCGAGCACGCAAACGCTTGCCGCGTATCTCTACCTGACACGTGGCACCCACACCCACCGGCACACGGGCCAGGGCAATTGCACTACCCAGGGTCGGCGAGAAACTGCCACTGGTGATCTCGCCGTCGAACAAACCATCAACGATGACCTTCTGATGGTTGCGCAACATACCACGGTCTTCCAGCACCAGTCCCACCAGTTTTTCCACCACCCCGGCTTCGCGCTGTGCCGCCAACACACCCTGGCCGATGAATGCACGCCCAGCCGGCTCCCAGGCCACGGTCCAGCCCAGACCGGAGACCAACGGTGTGGTCTCCTCGCTCATGTCGGTACCGTAGAGATTCATACCGGCCTCCAGGCGCAGGGTATCGCGGGCACCGAGACCAATAGGGTGCACCCCGGCACCGGCCAGTGCCTCCCACAACTCGGCGGCGCGGGTCTGCGGCACAATGATTTCGTAGCCATCCTCACCGGTATAGCCCGTGCGCGCGATGAACAACTCACCCTGCACGGTGGCAAAAAACGCCGACAACGTTGCGGCTTCCCTGGCCCGCGCGCCCAACACCGTATGGACGCGCTCACGGGCATGGGGCCCCTGCACCGCGATCATGGCCAGCTCGGCACGCTCCACCACCTCGACACCAAAGACACCGGCCTGCTTCCCGATCCAGGCCAGATCCTTGTCGCGGGTCGCGGCATTGACCACCATGCGAAACCAGCCCGCGTCCATATAATAGACAATCAGATCATCAATGACCCCGCCATGCTCATTGAGCATGCAGGAATACAGCGCCTTGCCCGGTTGCTTGAGCCGGGCAACATCATTGGCCAGCAGGTGTTGTAAAAACACGCGCACCCGCTCACCACGCAGATCGACGACCGTCATGTGCGAGACATCGAACATGCCCGCGTCCTGGCGCACCTGATGGTGTTCCTCCAGCTGTGAACCGTAGTGCAGGGGCATATCCCAACCACCGAAGTCGACGATCCTGGCGCCCATGTTCAGGTGCTGTTGATACAGCGGCGTCTTGTTTCCCATCACTCCTCACTCGTGTCGATGTTGGCGTTCATATAAAAACGGCACGGTCCCGACGTCACGCCGATATCGTGTCCTGTTCCTCTTCGGCATGGTAGGAAGAACGCACCAGCGGACCGGCCTTCACCCAGGTGAAACCCAGCGCACGCGCCTCGGCCGCATAGTCCTCGAAGGCCGCGCACGGCAGGTACGCCTGCACCGGAAGGTGGTAACGGGTCGGGCGCAGATACTGCCCCAGAGACAGGCGTTGCACGCCCGCCGCACGCAGATCGCCCAACACCGCCAACACCTCGTCGCGGCGCTCGCCAAGCCCGAGCATAAGGGCAGACTTGGTCTCCACGCCATCGAGCCGCGCGGCCTGCGCCAGCAGGGACAGAGAGCGGGAGTAGTCCGCACCCTTGCGCACCGTACGGTACAGCGACGGCACCGTCTCCACATTGTGCCCCCAGACCAATCGCACCTCTGTCGGGCTCCGCGTTTCAGGTGCCGCAGGCATACCGGTGTCCACACCATTATTGATGCTGGCATGAATGATCGCCAACGCCTCCGTCTGCTGGCGTTTGAAATCCGGGGTCAGCAACTCAACCCCGATACCGGAGCGGCGGGCGCGCAGGGCACGCACCGTGTCGGCAAACACGCCAGCCCCACCATCGGGCAGATCATCGCGGTTGACCGAGGTCAACACGACATAGTCCAAACCCATGGCCAGCGCTGCTTCGGCGACGCGGCGCGGCTCATCGGCATCGTGCCCATCGGGGCGGCCGGTCTTGACCGCACAAAAACCGCAGGCACGGGTACAGGTGTTGCCCAGCAACATGAAGGTCGCCGTGCCACGACTCCAGCACTCGCCGCGGTTGGGGCAACAGGCCTCCTCGCAAACGGTGTGCAGGGTATGGGTGTGAACGGCCTGCGCAGTGCGGCCATAGGCCACACCCTGACTCAGGGGCTGGCGAATCCACGCGGGCATTCGGCTGACATTCGGCCATCGGGAATGATCAAAAACAGGAATGACTTTAGGCATGTGCTGGGCCTGCTCTGTGTGACGGTAGCAAAACATACGGGGCGACACGGACGCTGGTCTCGTGTCGCCCCTCTGTCCTTCTACCTGAGAGCTTGAGCCCCTTCGGTGGACCGCTGCGCCAAACGGGTGCGGTCTCTCTCCAGAGTCAACCTGGTAACTGCGGTCCTTGATGCCTGAGCGATTCCGGGCGGGTTGCGCCTTCGGCGGCGCGGCCATTCCCGCGCACTCTCCCACAGTACCCCTGTTGAGGCCACCCAGTTTACCCATTGTCGGGCATAAAACAAGCGCCCTGCGGTCCGTTACGGTGCTTTCATCGCGCGGGTATCGACCGGGCATGCCCCGGCATCGCCGCTGCGCCGGAAATGCCGGGGGCAACAGGCGAAGGGCAAATCCGCAGGCGCTACCCTTGGCCCTGGCGTGCAAGCAAGCGCAACACTGCGGCAGGTCCGCAGTGGTAGGCCCCCTCTGCGAGGACCACTTCACGCTCCTCCAGCAGTTCAATGTCCGCCGTGGCAAAATCACTGCGCATCTGTGCCGGTGTGTAGAGCATCTCGGCGACGGGCGGCCCCCCGGAGCCACGACCAAGCTGGGCCGGGGTAAAGGCCTCCATGATCACCCGGCCACCGGGCTTGAGCGCCGACAACATGGCACGGTGCAGGCCCGACCGCTGCTCCGGTGGAAAGTGCACGAAGATCGCGACCACCACATCGAACCGTGCCACCGGCCAGTCCCAGGTATTGAGGTCCACACAGACCGTGTCGAGCACCAGTCCCGCCTCCTTCGCCAGGGCACGGGCCTTGGTCAGACCCACCGCAGAGGCATCCACTGACAAGACGGCGCTGCCCTGCCGGGCCAGCCACACGCCATTACGGCCCTCGCCATCACCCACAGCAAGCACCCGCGTGCCGGGTTGGAACAAGCTGGCCTGTTCGCTCAGAAAGGTATTGGGTTCGGTGCCGTAGGCGTAGCCACTCTCACCGTAGCGTTGATTCCAGAATTCAGGGCCCATAATTTATCTCTCCCGAGTACGTTTAGATTCACCTAATCAGATGCGGCCCGCTGCCATCGGTTCCCCTGCTCACCTCACATACTCAGTGGCGATTGATCAGGGAACCGATGGTCAACCCCTGCACCAGGATGGAGAACACCACGACCGCATAGGTAATGGCCAGGATCACCTCGCGTGGCGCCCCGTAGGGCAACGACAGTGCCAGGGCCACGGAGATACCACCACGCAAACCACCCCAGGTGAGGATCTGCACCACCCGGGGTGAGAATGTGCGATAACGGCGCAACAGATAAATCGGTGCACCCACGCTGACGAAGCGCGCCAGCAACACCACCGGGATCACCACCAATGCGGCGAGCAAGTATTCCACATCGAAGTTCAACGCCAGCACCTCCAGGCCGATGAGCACGAACAGCACGGCATTGAGTACCTCATCGACCAGTTCCCAGAAGGTGTCAAGATGCACCCGTGTGGTGTCCGACATGGCCAGCATGCGGCCCTGATTGCCGATCAGCAGACCGGCCACCACCACGGCTATCGGCCCGGACAGATGCAGTGCCGTGGCCAACGCATAGCCCCCCATCACCAGGGCCAGGGTGAGCAGGATCTCCACCTGGTAGTTGTCCACCTGGCGCAATAGCAGATACACGCCCCCACCCAGCATCAGGCCAAACACGGCCCCACCGACCGCCTCTTGCAGGAACAGCATGCCGATCTCGGTGGCCGTCACCGTGTGCCCGCCGGTCGCAATGCCCAGCAGCACCAGGAACACCACCACGCCGACACCATCGTTGAACAGCGACTCGCCCGCAATCTTGGTCTCCAGACTCCGGGGCACACCAAGCGTCTTGATGATACCGAGTACCGCGATCGGATCGGTCGGCGAGATCAATGCTCCGAACACCAGGCAGTAAATCAGTGGCACACCCAGCCCCAACGCACTCAACACCGCCCAGACCAATCCGCCGATGATGAAGGTGGAGATCAACACGCCAGCGGTCGCCAGCACCGCAATCGTCCACTTCTGCTGCCTCAAGTCATCAAGATTGACATGCAAGGCACCGGCAAACAGCAAAAAACTGAGCATGCCGTTCATGAGCGTCTCGTGAAAATCGATACTGCGCAACAGCACCAGTGCGTGGATGCGCAAACCACCACCACCCAGCTCACCAATAACGATAAGACCCAGCGACATCAGCAACGAAATCAACATCAGCCCTATCGTCGTCGGCAAGCGGATATAGCGGTGATTAATAAAGCTGAACAAGGCAGCAAGCGTAATCAGGATCGCAGCGATATTGAGCGCAGTCATGGTATAAAACCAGTTATTAGTTGGTAGTTAAAATCTGCCCCTGCCCCCTACTAGGACAGGGTCTTACCAATCAGTGTCTTTTCCATAAGCTCACGCCGCGCGCCAGTTTGGGCAGATCGCCGCCCATGCCCATGGCATAACGCATGAGGCTATTTTTGATGGGTGGCATGCTGTGGGTGAGGTTCAGGCCGAGATTACGTACCCAGCGCACCACACTCAACTCGCTGCTGAACAGACGCTGGAAACCATCCATGGCCGCCAACATGGCGAGGTTATCGGCATGGCGCCAGCGTTCGTAGCGACGCAGGACCGCGATCGAGCCCAGATCCTTACGCGCCACGATGGCCTCGGACAGGACTTCAGCCAGGGCGGCGGCATCGGCCAGGCCAAGATTCACCCCCTGCCCGGCCAGCGGATGCACGGTATGGGCGGCGTCCCCGACCAGGGCCAGCCGGGGACGCACATAGGCCTTGGTCTGTAAAAACCGCAAGGGGAAGGATGCCCGTGCACCGACCTCGACGATCTCGCCCAAGGTGTCATCGAAGGCCACGCGCAGGGTGTCGGCAAAACGCGCTAGCGGCAGGGCCAGCAACGATTCGGCCTGTGCCGGTGTGGTGGACCAGACGAGGGAACTGTACCCCTCTGTCAGGGGCAAAAAGGCGAGCGGCCCCTCCGGCAAGAACCGTTGCCAGGCCGTTTCCTGATGGGGTCTGGCGGTCTTGATCGTCGTCACCAGCGCACATTGCCGATAGTCTCGGCCCGTGGTGTCGATACCCGCCTGCTGGCGCACCCAGGAACGACTGCCATCGGCACCGATCAGCAAGCGGGAGGCAAGGATGCGGCCATCTTCGCATTCCAGAACCATGTCCTCGGTGCCTTCGACGAGGCGCTTGAGTCGTACCGGACACACCAGTTCGACATTATCCAACTGTGCGAGGCGCTCATACAGCGCAGCCACCATTACACCGTTTTCGATAATGTGACCGAGTGTGCCCTCACCCAACGCGGCGCTATCGAAATGGATCTTGCCGTTACCGCTACTGTCCCATACGTGCATCTGCCGGAAGGGGCTGATGCGCCGCCGAGCGATTCCGTCCCACACGCCAAGGGTTTCGAAGATACGCTGCGAGCCATGGGTGATCGCACTGACCCGGATATCGAACTGTGCCGGCGACCAGTCCAGTGCCGGCGCGCGCGCCTCGGCCAGGGCGATGCGCACGCCGCTTGGTGCCAGGGCACAGGCCAGAGTGGCCCCCACCAGACCGCCACCGACGAGGAGGATGTCATAAAGGGCATGGGCGGGCTTCACAGGGGTAAGCCTCGCGCCAGGCGGGGCAGCGGTCCGGCCAGCCCCATCGCCTGGCGAGCCAGCGCGCGCTGGGCCAACGGCACGGTATCCAGGACCACCAGCCCCAGGTTACGGGCCAGGACCAACGGTGGCAGCCGGGTGGAGAAGGTGCGCACGAGCAGGTCGGTGAAGGTACTGACCTGCCATTGATCGCGCCGGCGCCAGCGCAGATAGGCCTGCACCGTACTCACCGCGCCGGGGTCGCGCCCCTGCGAGACGGCATCGACCAGCACCTCAGCCAGGGCGGCCACATCACGCAGTCCGAGATTAAAACCCTGCCCGGCCACCGGGTGCAGGGTATGCGCAGCATTGCCGATGAACACGAGCCGTGGTGCGCTCGGCGCGTGGACACGCAACAGCGATAACGCATAGGCATGGCGGCGACTGACCTGTTCGAAGCGCCCCAACCGTGGCCCAAAACGGGTGCACAGGCGCGCCAGGAAGCTCGCCTCGTCCAGTGCCATGATTGTCTCGCACTGGGCATCGCCTACCGTCCAGACCAGGGCACAGGTACGCTCCTCGGCACCGGCCATACCGCAGGTGGGCAACAGCGCAAGCGGACCGGTATCGGTAAAACGTTCATAGGCCACCTGCGCATGCGGGCGTTCGGTGATCACATTGGCGATGATGGCGCTCTGCCCGTAGGGCACCCTCCGCGTGCGTGCACCGATCAATGCGCGCACGGTGGAGTCGTCCCCATCGGCCGCCACCAGCAGACGCGTGCGCAGGGTATGCTCCGCAGTACCCTGACGGTAGCACACCTGCACGGCATCCGGTTCAAACGTCAGGGCATCGACCTCGGCCGGACAGATGAGCGTGACGTTTGAGGTATCCGTACCGCCCTGCGAGTCCGTATTCGGCAGGGTCCGCAGGGTCTCGGCCAGGGCGGTACCCAGCACCCGGTTTTGCGCCACGTAACCCAGCGCATCGACGCCCTGCGCCACGCTGTCGAGACGCGTAACGCCCAGGTGGCCGCGATCCGAAACATGAATACGACGTATGGGCATCACCCCACCTGCCTCGATCGCTGGCCACACCCCCAGGGTCTCGAAGATACGCCGCGAACCATAGGACAGGGCCACCGTGCGAGCATCAAAATCCGGTACCTGTCGCATGTCGGCAGCGGCCGCCGCTTTGGTCGCAGTGGCGGGCGGGCGCCAGGGCCGGGCCTCCAGCACACCGACGCGCAGCGCCTGATCCTCCAAGGCACAGGCTAGGCTCATGCCAACCAGCCCGCCGCCAACGATCAGCACATCCAGCATGGCGGTATCGGGCTGGGCGGTGATCGCGGTATCGTGATCAGCACCGGCGCGTGGCGTGCGGGTATTCATCCAGACTGCACCATCAGGGCTTCGATGTCATCCGGCTCTTTTTCCAGTTCACCGCTCAACACGTCATGACCGCTGCGGGTCACCAGCACATCGTCCTCGATGCGGATACCGGTATTCCACCATTTTTTAGCGACACCCTTGCTACCCGCCGGAATATAAAGTCCCGGCTCCACCGTCAGCACCATACCCGGTTCCAGGATGCGCCACTCGTCGTCGATCTTGTAATCACCGACATCGTGGACATCCATACCGAGCCAGTGACCGGTGCGATGCATGTAGAAACGCCGGTAGGTCCCTTTCTTGATCAAGGTCGACACGCGACCCTTGAGCAAACCGAGTTCGACCAGGCCCTCGGTGAGCACTTGTACCGCCGCCATGTGCGGCTCATTCCAGTGGTGACCCGGTTGTACCGCATCGATAGCGGCATACTGTGAAGCCAGCACCAGTGCATACAGCGCACGTTGCGCCTTGCTGTAGTGCCCGTTGACGGGATAGGTGCGGGTGATATCCGCGGCATAGCACTCCTGTTCGGCACCGGCATCGACAAGCAGCAAATCACCCTCGTTGAGCGCATCGGCATTCTCGGTGTAGTGCAGAATACAACCATTGACACCCCCGCCGACGATGGAAGGATAGGCCGCATGACGACAACCGTGCTCCATGAAGGTCTGGATGAGCAGTGCCTCGATCTGGTACTCCCTCATACCCGCACGGCACGTCCGCATGGCACGGCGATGTGCCTCGACCGAGATTTCGGCCGCTTTGCGCATGGCCTTGATCTCATCGCGACTCTTATACAAACGCATATCGTGGAGCACATGTTCCAGTGCGACAAATTCACCCGGCGCATGGATACCCGCACGGGCCTGTGTGCGCAGGCGATTGACCCAACCGATGACGCGCTGGTCGAAATCGGCATGAATGCCCATCGTGTAAAATACCCGCTCACGGTGTTCCAGCAGACCGGGAAGAATGTCGTCGATATCGGTGATCGGAAAGGAGTCATCCGCACCGTAGCGTGCTACCGCACCTTCCTGTCCGGCACGGCGACCATTCCAGGTCTCCTGTTCAAGATTACGCTCGCGACAAAACAGGATGAACTCCCCGTGCGTACGCCCTGGCGCCAACACCATCACGGCCTCGGGTTCGGGAAAACCGGTAAGATAGTAAAAATCGCTGTCCGGGCGATAGGAATACTCCACGTCCCGGTTGCGCAGATGTATCGGGGCCGCGGGAAGGATGGCAATGGCGTCATCGCCCATCATCTGCATCAGTCGCTTGCGGCGGCGCTCGAATTCCTTACGATTCATGACAGGTATTATGCCAGAAATGTGCGCTGTCGGTATGCACCGGGGTCAGTGCAGCGTGGCATCCTGTTCCGGCAGGGTTCGGCGCGGGTGTAACTCCTCCTGCACCAGCAGTACACCAATCCGGACATACTCGACCAGTTCGGCATAGGCGGCCTCGTCCTCCTCATCGCCCTTTATGTCGAAACTGCCCGCCCGGGCGATTCCAGCCAGGTCACGGACCATTTCCGCCGCCTCACCTGGCAGGGCATCGATGTCGTGCACGCCACCTTCGGCCAGACCGCAGAGAAACCCCTGGCACCATTCACCCAGCGCGCCTGCGCGCAGCGTCATACTGGCATCATCTGCGGGCAGGAGGAGTTGGAAATCCAGCATGCTGTCGTTCAGGGTGCCCCGCGTGGTGTCATAGAGCACGCGCAATACATCACGGGCTTCACACGCAAGCAGATCACCCGTGGCCGAATCCGGGAAACTCCGTGCCAACCACTGTGCGCTCTCCTCTTCGCCCTTGGTGCACAGCATGCCGCAGAGCTGGCCCTGGCATTCGGCGGCCTCGGCAGGGCTACCAAGCTGGCGCAACGCCGTGGTGATGGCATCAAAATCAGGCGCCTCGCGCGTTGCCTGCCCGCCCGTTAGCGGCTCATGATCCATCAAAATTTCTCGATACGTGCTTCATAGGGATACATCAATATCCGGTAAATCGCATCTCCAAGCTGAATATGGGTCCCGAGGGGCTGATCGATGGCGATGCAATTGCTGCCCGCGACGGACAGACCCTGCAGGCCAAAGCGTTTCTGGGCAATCAGCTCATCGAACAGGGCCTGCAGCTCGGCTAAAGCCACGCTAGCGGTATTGTCGACGATCCGGCACGGTTTGCCGTTGTGTGCCACCCCTGGGATAATGGTGGCATCGGGCCCGATCGCGCCGGGTTCCGGACATGATTGTTCAAGATCAATGAAATGGGGGGTATCGGACATGTGCAGACCTAGCGCGCTGATTTAGCGAAACATCATCTGTGTGATCGTAGCACTTCCTTGGCTATTGCCCAACCACCGACATTGACCCTGCGGGTCAGCCACTCTAGTATTGGCGGCAGTACATCCTGCCGGGATGAGCGAATCCCCCGGGAATAAAAACCATAACGTATCGAAGACAACGACAGATAGGGCAATGGACGAACTGGACATCAACAAACTCGAACAGCGTGTCGATGACCTTATTGGGGCAATCAAACGTCTGCAGAGTGAAAATACATCATTGCGCGAAAACCAGGCCGGTCTGATTACCGAACGCGCCCGACTGATCGAAAAAACCGAACTGGCACGCACCCGCGTCGAGGCCATGATTACCCGCCTCAAGGCCATGGAAACCGAGTAGCCTCCAATGAGCGATACAGGCAATAACACGGCGGTCACGATCCACCTCCTCGACAAGGAATACCTGGTCGCCTGCCCCGAGGAGGAACACGAGGCCCTGCTCACATCAGCCCGTTTTCTGGATAAGAAGATGCGCGAAATTCGCAGTGGCGGCAAGGTGATCGGTATAGATCGTATCGCCGTGATGGCGGCACTGAATATCGCCCATGAACTACTGCAGACACAAGACCACAGCGACACACCGAACGAGGCGGCCAACCTGCGCATCAAAGGCATTCAGCACAAGATCGACGAGGTGTTGAACGGACACCACCAGCTCGAGTTGTGAATCTCCCCTTGCACCCACCCACGATCAGCCCTACAGTGAACAAACGTCCCCTGCAGTGTGCGACAGTGGCTGGGTATTTTCTTGAGCCTAATGCGTACCCAGGGAGCGAAACACGGCATTGTGTGCATGTCCGCCTCGTGCGGAAAGCCTGATTTGCTGCTCTTCCGCTCCCACTTGAACCACCGGTTCAAGGACGAAGGTTACACCGGCACAGGCGGGGGGCGCTTTTCTTATACATCCCCTGTTCATGTGCCCTTTGCGCCACCCAGACACCGACTTACTCCGGCACCCGCGGCCCGACTCACCCATGCAACTCCCCTTCGATGACAGACCAGCGCACTGATCGCAACGCCATTCGCCGGCACATGCGCCGCCTGCGCAATGCCTTGAGTCCATCCGCACACCAACAGGCCGCCCTGGCCGCCTCTAGCGCACTGGTCCAGTGTCCCTTGTTTCAGGCAAGCCAACACATCGCACTGTATCTGCCCAACGACGGCGAACTCGATCTCACGCCTCTGCTGCGCATGGCGCAATCCAGGCACAAACACTGCTATTTGCCCGTCTTGCACCCCGCACATAGCAACCGGCTATGGTTTCTTCCCTACGATGCGCAGACCCCGCTGCAACGCAATCGGTTCGGCATTCCGCAACCCCGGGCACGCGGCCCGCACCACGCACGACCCCCCTGGCTGCTGGACCTAATACTCGCACCACTGGTCGCATTTGACCGCCAGGGCCACCGGCTTGGCATGGGCGGGGGATACTATGATCGAACCTTGGCCTATTTGCACCACCGCAAGCACTGGCGCAAACCCCACCTCATCGGTACCGCCCACATCTTCCAGGAAGTCGAGACCCTGTCCGCAGCCCCCTGGGATGTGCCTCTCGACGCCATCCTCACGCCGAACGGCATCCGCCAGTTCGGGAAACAACGCTGACACCACACTCGCGCGCGGCCACGACCGGGAGCCTGGCGGACACGGAACCGGGTAATCGCGGGGTGTAATTACGTCACTGCTGTACAGTGTGGACATAGCGCGCAGAGGAATGCGACACCTCCTGGGTGAAACCGGTCACCAGCACACCGAGACCAATCAGTATCACCAGGATGATCATCAAATCGGGTTTACGTCTCTTCATTATTGACCTCTTTATTATAATTAGGCACCAGTTGGCACATCCCGTTATGCCCCCGGCCGCCCTTGATCGTATTATTATGTCATCCGCCGTTGATATTCAGCTTGTCAGGTATAAACTCAAATGCTTGTTCATGCAATACAATACACCTGTTTTTTGTGGGCTAAATCACTTTTTACCGGCACCCTGCCCTCCGACCAACGCCACAACAGCCCCGGTGCCGGAGTTCCAGTCCGCCACCGATGACCGCTATCATCGCGCCGATGCGCGTTCGCCAGATCCCGAATCGCCATCGGCGGAACACGGATTTAGCTCACGCTGAGGTCTCGTCCATGAATTACTGGATAATGAAATCCGAACCCGATGTCTTTGGTATCAATGATCTGGCTGCCCTGCCACAGCGTACCGAGCACTGGGACGGGGTGCGTAATTACCAGGCCCGTAATATGATGCGCGATCAGATGAAACGGGGTGATCAAGTCTTTTTCTACCACTCCAACTGCAAGGAACCGGGTATCGTCGGTATCGCCGAGGTTGTCCGTGAAGGGTATCCCGACTTCACCGCCCTGGAACCCTCACAGAAATACTATGATCCGAAAAGTGACCCCAGCAACCCCCGGTGGTACATGGTCGATGTCCAGTTCGCGCGCAAGTTCGCACGCACCATCACACTCGAAGAGATCAAACAGGATACACGCCTTGCTGACATGGCCCTGGTGCGCCGGGGTAATCGGCTGTCGGTGATGCCGGTTACCGATGCACAGTGGCACTACATCCTCGGCCTGGTGTAGACGTATGCCTGTCCTGTACCACTTCTGGTCCTCCCCCGAATCACAGCGAGTGCGCCTCGCGCTCGCCTGCAAGGGCATCGACTACGAAGACCATCCCCTGCGCTACGATGACGATGAGACTTTTTTTGCGCTCGGTACGCAGCGCGGCGTGCCGATACTTCGGCTCGATGATGGCACGATGTTGACCGACAGCATCACCATTCTCCATCAACTCGACACCCTGTTCCCGGACACCCCTCCCCTCGTCACCAATCGCATCAACGATGCCGCCTGGGATGCCTTGCTCGCGTGGCGGAAGAAAAGCGACGCTATCCTGCGCCGGCTCTATGCCCCGCTCAAACCGGCCTATCGGGACATCGGTGCAGAAGCGCACACCCTCCAGGCCTATAAACTGGAAGTCATGCACCACTTCGGCATGAGCGTCGAGGAGTTGGCCAATGATCGCTACACCGGCTATGCACAACTCGAACGCATGACCCAATTGCAGGCACTATCGCAACACCTGTCCCGACAGCGTTTTTACCTGGAGGAGATATCGATCGCCGATATGTTATTGACCGCTGATCTCTACCCCCTGCAACTGCTCGATGGCGTGAGTTTTCCACTGGATCTCATGTATTACTTCACGCATGTAGAACAGCACAGTCACATACGACTCGACGAGGGCCTGATCAGCCCACCCTAACCCGACCAACCATTGCATGTTGCAATATTATTAGTGTACGAGGTAAGCCGCTATGACACTTGAAGAACTGTTTGACTACCTGAACACACATACCACGCTCACCATACTCGATGGCACTGTCGTAGAAACTGTCCACAAGGTGCTCGCGGGTACGCATCAGGATGTTTTGATGAGGGAGATCCTGCTCCCCATCATCAAGGTAAAAGACTGCGAGGACGCCAAATGCACACTGGATCGTGCCGAGGCCGTCAGTGCACTGGGGGCCACCCGGCTCAAATATATGGCCGACGACGCACCCGTGGACGGGTTTCGTGCCGTTGAAAACATCATCAGGACCATCGATGGCGCCTTCAACGATGAGGCTCTGCGCGCCAGACCAGTGCGCTGACTCACGCCATAAACGCCCGCAGCGACGATCCAAGGCGGACAACGTGCACTGTCCGCCTTTTTTTCTGCTTAACGGTCATTGATCCCCACCGCCCCCCCTCTGGTCACACCCACTCCCGGCATCACGCCGTTATTCACAGACTCAAACCACCGTCATGGACTGTCTGCCGCGTTCAAATACATCATGCAGACCTGCATAATTAAAGTATCTGTATGCGTGTCCGACTAAGTACAAGTCCGCACAAATGATGCATCATGTTTAAATAATGATTAAACTGGCTAGAAATTTAATGTAATTTGACTATACTCAACCGCGAGCATTCTTTTACAAACCTGGAGGACTGCTACATGGCAACAAAAAAGAAAACGACTACAAGGAAGAAAACAACGGCTAAAAAACGGGTGACCGCAAAGAAAAAGGTCACCACCCGGAAGAAAGTAGCCACCAAGAAGCGTGTAGCAAAGAAAGGGGCTACCAAGAAGAAGGTCACCAAAAAACGCATAGCGAAGAAAAAGGCTACCAAGAAGAAGGTCACCAAAAAACGCATAGCGAAGAAAAGGGCTACCAAGAAGAAGGTCGCCAAAAAACGCGTAGCAAAGAAAGGGGCTACCAAGAAGAAGGTCGCCAAAAAACGCGTAGCAAAGAAAGGGGCTACCAA
>CAZLQI010000001.1:0-237217 GCA_964561765.1 uncultured Chromatiales bacterium | reverse complement strand
GAAGAAGGTCGCCAAAAAACGCGTAGCGAAGAAAGGGGCTACCAAGAAGAAGGTCGCCAAAAAACGCACCACGACGAAGAAAAAGCGCTGATTGAACACCCCGTTCGGCCGTGACAAAGGGTGTTCCGGTGCCTTTCCGAACAAAAAAGGCCTGTGCGAGCAGGCCTTTTTTTATTCTACACAGAACACGCCACCCTCCTGTCGAGACCCGATCAGCAGGGTCCGGGTATCACCAGAACCACATCGGTCTCCTCTCTTTCACGCATAAAGGACTCAACAGCGTCAACCTGCGCCCAAAAACAGCGTGTAGGCCGGATTGCGGGACTCATCCAGGTAGCTATAGCCCACCTCGCTCAAGAAAGTCTGTAGACGGGCTTCATCATCCGGTGGCACCTGCATACCCACGAGCACCCGCCCATAATCCGCACCGTGGTTGCGATAATGAAACAGGCTGATATTCCAGTTCTCGCCCATCCGGCCGAGAAACCGTAGCAAGGCGCCGGGGCGCTCTGGAAACTCAAAACGAAACAGACGCTCATTGTCGACCTGGGGGGCCCGTCCACCGACCATATACCGGACATGCAGCTTGGCAATCTCATTGTCGGTCATATCGACAACCTGATAACCGATCTTGCGTAACTTGGCGATAATTGCATCCTTGTCTCCTTCCCCGTCACGCATCTGGATACCGGCGAACACATGTGCCTGGCTCGGTTCGGCATAGCGGTAGTTGAACTCCGTCACGCCATGCAGCCCCAATATTTCGCAAAACCGCCGAAAACTCCCCGGTTGCTCAGGGATCGTCACCGCCAGCAGCACCTCGCGACGCTCGCCCAGTTCGGCGCGCTCAGCAACGTGACGCAAACGGTCAAAATTCATATTGGCGCCGCTGTTGATGGCAATCAGCGTCTGATCCCGCAGCCCCTCCCGCTTCGTGTACTGTTTCAGCCCGGCAACAGCCAGCGCACCGGCGGGTTCAACAATGGAGCGGGTATCGTCGAAGATATCCTTTATAGCGGCACAAATCGCATCGGCACTGACCAGCAACATCTCGTCGACACAACACTGGGCGATGCGAAAGGGTTCCTCCCCAACCTGGCGCACCGCCACCCCATCGGCGAACAGTCCGACCTGATCGAGGATAACGCGTTCCCCTGCCTTGAGGGCGGCATACATGCTCGGGGCATCATCGGGTTCCACGCCGATAATTCGCACCTCCGGATAGAGGTGCTTGATATAGGCACTGACCCCGGCAATGAGCCCACCCCCACCTACCGGCACGAAGACCGCATGTATCTTTCCCGGGTGCTGGCGCAGGATTTCCATGGCCACCGTTCCCTGGCCAGCGATCACATCCGGATCATCATAGGGTGGGATAAAGGCCAGATCTTCGCGTTCGGCCAGCGCCCGGGCATGCAGATAGGCATCGTCATAGGTATTGCCATGCAGCACAATGGCCGCACCCAACGTCCGTACCGACCTGACCTTGATATCCGGTGTGGTCTTGGGCATGACAATCTTGGCATGGATACCCAGTTTGCCCGCCGCCAACGCCACACCCTGCGCATGGTTGCCCGCCGAGGCGGCAATCACACCGCGCGCACGCACGGCCTCTGGCAGAGTGATCATCTTGTTGTAGGCGCCCCTCAGCTTGAAAGAGAAGACGGGTTGGAGATCCTCGCGTTTGAGCAACACCGTATTGCCAAGACGCAGGGACAGGCCCGGGGCCGGATCCAGCGGTGTCTCTTCGGCCACATCGTAGACGCGCGCCTTGAGGATTCTTTCCAGATAACGAGTGGGCATATAGACGTATCCCTGACAAATCATTCACAATGCGCCATCGGTCAACTCTGGAAAACCGGGGCAAGCCGATGGCGAAAGCACTAATATTAATAGAATTGTCTGACAATACTCTAATAATTCGCGGTAAAATACCGCAACTTTGCCGCAATCGTGCAGGAGACAACGGATGACGCAGGACGAAATGAAACGCGCCGTGGCCAAAGCGGCACTGGACTATGTCGAGGCCGGCACCATCATCGGCATCGGCACCGGCTCAACGGCCAATTATTTCATCGATGAACTGGCCCGGATCAAACACAAGATAGAAGGCACGGTCGCCAGTTCCCTCGCCAGCACCGAGCGTCTCAAGAGCCACGGCATCCCGGTCTACGATCTCAATGGCGTCGATGAGATCGCCGTCTATATCGACGGGGCGGATGAGACCAATCACTATTTGCACCTCATCAAGGGTGGCGGCGGTGCCCTGACGCGCGAGAAGATCGTCGCCGCAGTAAGTAAAAAATTTATCTGTATCGTAGACGCGAGCAAACGGGTCGATATCCTGGGAAAATTCCCGCTGCCGGTGGAGGTCATCCCCATGGCGCGCAGCTATGTGGCCAGGGAAATCGTCAAACTGGGCGGTGAACCGGTCTTGCGCGAAGGCTTCACCACCGACAACGCCAACATTATCCTCGATGTACATGGTCTGGAGATCATGGAACCGGTCGAACTCGAAGAGCGCCTGAACCACATCACGGGCGCAGTCACCAACGGACTGTTCGCCCGACGACCCGCCGATGTGCTGCTGATGGGCACCTCGGCCGGAGTCGAGACACTGCGTTGAATGGATCGCACACGCCCTGGAAACGGACCGGCAGACGTGCGCCTTACTCACCGGTGACGTGGGGCTGGACCGGGTCTTGACCCCGGTCACCAATCATCCGTCCTGAGTTGCTACATGCCCACCATATCCAGATCCTCCTGGACGGCCGCCACACCCGCTCGCGCACACTTCTCATCCGTCAGTCCGGACGGAGCGCCACTGACACCAACACCACCGAGGATACTGCCAGCCGCCCTCACCGGTACACCCCCCGCACTGAACAGAACGTTTTTTACTTTCGCAATCGACACCGCAGACGTGAACCGTGCCGCCAGCGTCGAGGTCGGGGCATTGAACGACATCGCGGTATAGGCCTTTTGGTAGCTGATGCTCAGGGTCAGAGGCATAGCCAGCACATCGCGCAGGACCACCTGCGTCCGGCCACTGCGGTCCACCACCGTTACCGCCACCTGCACCCCCTCCTTGCGACACTGCGCAATCGCCGCACGGGCGATCTGCAACGCCGTGTCCAGACCCATGCGTTTGATATTGACCACCACCGGCTGCCCAGCCACTGCCTGTCCGCTACCGATACCCATGAGCACCATCACCAACAGGCCCGGCACACGCTTCAATGTCTTCATAGCCATCCTCCCAATCACCAAACCCGGGATTGAAGACTCAGGACCAGGGGCTGGGTCCGGATCCCAAGTCCTAAGCCCCAGGCCCTGGGTTTTGAGTCCGAACTCTCCTAGAGCAAGACCCGTTCAATCCCGCCCTTGCGTGCCTGTTCGATGAAACGCCGCTGCCAGTCTGCGCCCAGCAGCGCGTTGGCCAGCTCTATTACAATATAGTCTGTCTCCAGACCGGTGGCATCGGCATAGCGCGACAAACCCTGCTGGCAAGCCGGGCAGACGGTGAGCATCTTGACGTTACCATTGCGTACCCTGTCCTCACCACTGAGCAGGGCGATACCCCGGTGCAATTCCTCTTCCTTGCGAAAACGCAGCTGGGTGGCGATATCCGGGCGCGCGATGGCCAGGGTCCCTGCCTCACCACAACACCGATCGGAGAGCATGACTTCCTGCCCCATCAGGGTGGAGGCAACCTTTATCGGATTATACTGCTTCATCGGCGTGTGACAGGGGTCGTGATACAAATAGCGCACCCCGTCGTTTCCCGGCAGACTGACCCCCTTTTCCAGCAGATATTCGTGGATATCAAGCAGACGGCAACCCGGAAAGATACGCTCGAACTGGTATTGCTGGAGCTGATCCATGCAGGTCCCGCAGGAAACCAGCACCGTTTTTATATCCATGTAATTGAGCGTGTTGGCCACGCGGTGGAACAACACCTGGTTGTCCACCGAGATCGCCTTGCCCTTGCGGGCATCACCACTGGCGATCTGCGGATACCCGCAGCACAGGTAACCGGGGGGCAACACGGTCTGAGCGCCCACATGATAGAGCATGGCCAGGGTCGCCAGTCCCACCTGGCTGAACAGACGCTCCGAGCCACAACCCGGGAAGTAGAAGACCGCATCCGACTCCTCGTTCACCCTGGCAGCATCACGCAGGATGGGCACCGTCTTGGCATCTTCGATACCGAGCATGGCGCGGGTGGTCCGTGTCGGCAGATTGCCCGGCATCGGTTTTTTCACAAAATTGATCACCTGAGCGTACGCCGCAGTCTTGCCATGCGTGGAAGCCGGCCGGCGCTTGTCACTGACGACCTTGAAAGTCCGGGCCAACCGATAGGCGATACGCTGTGCCTTGTAGCCCCATTCGAGCATGGCCTTGCGCATCAACCTGATAGTGGTCGGGTCGGTGACATTGAGAAAGGCCATCGAGGCGCGCGTGCCCAGATTGGCTCGCTTCTTACCCTGTGCCTTGAGGATGGTGCGCATGTGAATCGACACATCGCCAAAATCGATATCCACCGGGCAAGGGCTAAGACACTTGTGACACACCGTACAGTGATCGGCCACGTCGTTCATCTCATCGAAATGATGGATGGAGATGCCACGCCGGGTCTGCTCTTCATAGAGGAAGGCCTCTATAAGGAGGCCCGTGGCCAGGATCTTGTCGCGCGGGGAGTAGAGCAGATTCGCCTGCGGGATATGCGTATTACACACCGGCTTGCACTTGCCGCAGCGCAGACAGTCCTTGATCTCACGATTGAGAGCGCCCAGTTCACTGGCCTCCAGCAACAGGGCTTCCTGTTCGACCAGGCGCAATGAGGGCGTGTAGGCATTGTGCAACCCGGAACCGGCCAGCAGTTTGCCGGGGTTGAACACCCCGCGCGGATCGACCTGGTGCTTGTAATCGGCGAAGGCCTCAACGGCGCCCTGATCCAGATAGCGCATCTTGGTAATACCAATACCGTGTTCACCGGAGATCACTCCACCCAGCGACCCGGCCAGGGCCATGATCCGCGCCACCACCGCATCGGCCTCCTGCAACATCTGGTAGTCGTTGGAGTTGACGGGAATATTGGTATGTACATTGCCGTCGCCAGCATGCATATGGGTGGCGA
The DNA here is from genome assembly GCA_964561765.1 of uncultured Chromatiales bacterium. GTDB lineage: Bacteria > Pseudomonadota > Gammaproteobacteria > DATFLL01 > DATFLL01 > CAZLQI01. The sequence continues at coordinate 232,077 of CAZLQI010000001.1, read as the reverse complement.
CAAACAGGCGGGCGGAACGCTGTTCGGCATGCAGGACATCGAGGCGTGCGCGCACACCGGCGAACTCCTGACCGGAGAATATCTCCTTGAGCGGGCGCTCCACACTGCGCCGGTAGGAGATACGCAGGGCGCGGCGTTGCAACAGGCGAAACAGCGATTCATCCCCGTCCAGCGCAGCCCGCACCGTGTCATCGAGTAATGCACCATGGACGCGAGCCTTGTCATCCATGTGCTCAAGGAGACACTGCCAGCGTGAGCGCGCCTGGTCCAGGACCTGGCGCGCGGCGGTCATCTTCGCATCGCCGATACGACGCACCTCCTCACTGTCCTCGAAATCCGGCGCCTGTCCGGCCACGACCGTGTGCAGTTCAGGCAGTTCACCGGTGAGGTAGACGTACACGGCCTCGATCATGCGCAGTTTGTTGCGCGTCGACAGTTCAATATTGATGCGCTCGATGCCATCGTTGTACTGCGCCAGGCGCGGTAGCGGTATCACCACGTCCTCATTGATCTTGAAGGCATTGGTGTGCGCGGCAATGGCGGCGGTGCGCGCACGATCGGCCCAGAACCGACGCCGCGCCTCGGGACTCACCGCAATGAAACCCTCACCATCACGCGCATTGGCTAGGCGCACCACGGCCGATGCGGCCTGCGCCACCGCCGCCTGCGCATCACCGGTGATATCAATGAGCAATACCATCTTGGGCAGGTCCGGGCGTGGTGCCTTGGTGGTGTATTTCACCGCCCGCACATAGCGCTCATCCAGGTGTTCCATGCCAGCCAGCTGTACCCCCGACAGGGTAGCGAGAAAATCTTTAATCTCGACGATGCCCGGTACCGCCCGGCGCAAATCAGCACCGAAGAACTCCAGACACACGGTGCGCTGAAAGTCCGGCATACGGTGCAGGATAAAACGCGCCGAGGTAATCAATCCATCGCAACCTTCCTTCTGAATACCCGGAAGGCCACCCAGGAACTTGTTGGTGACATCTTTACCCAGGCCCGCCTTGCGCAGCTCCTTGCCCGGGATGCGCAACACCACCGGCTCACCCACCAGCGTCTTGCCATCGGCGCAATAGCGACTGACACGGAACTCGACCATCGGTTGTTCGTGGATCTTGGCCCGGTTGTGGTTGAGGCGCTCGACCTCCAGCCAGTGCGCGTCCGGCGTAATCATGCGCCAGGACACCAGATTATCCAGCGTGGTGCCCCACAGCACCGCCTTCTTGCCACCGGCATTCATGGCGATGTTGCCACCGATGCAAGAGGCATCCTGCGAGGTAGGATCGACGGCGAATACATAACCCTGCGCCTCGGCCACCTCGGCCACACGCCGGGTCACCACCCCGGCACCGGTGTGAAGGGTCGCTATCGGTTCACTCACGCCAGGCAGATTGCGCAGCTCGACGCGGCCCAGGACATCGAGCTTCTCCGTATTGATCACGACCACGTCCGGCACCAGCGGCACCACGCCACCGGTATATCCCGTACCACCACCACGCGCTATGATCGCCAGGCCCAGTTCCACACAGGCCGCGACCACGTGCAGCACTTCGTCCTCGCAATCCGGCGCGATCACGACCAGGGGGTATTCAACGCGCCAATCAGAGGCATCGGTCACGTGCGAGACACGTGCCAAACCCGAGAAATCGATATTGTCACGCCGTGTGACCCGGGAGATACGTCGCACGACCTGCTGGCGCAGGGCACGTTGGTGCGTGAACCAGGCCTCGAACTCACTCACGGCGTTGCGCGCCTTCACCAACAGGTCCAGCACCCGGGTATTACCCTCGGCGCGGGCCTCGATCTGTTCCAGACGATGCCACAACGCCGCGCCCAACGCCGCGCGACGCTTCTTTCCCGCCAGCAGATCATCCTGGATAAAGGGGTTGCGCGTTACCGCCCAGATATCGCCCAGCACCTCGAACAACATACGCGCGGAGCGCCCGGTCACCCGCTCCGTACGCAACGTATCGAGTACCGTCCACGCCTGCTCGCCGAGGAGACGGATAACGATCTCACGATCGGAAAACGAGGTGTAATTGTAGGGGATTTCGCGGATACGAACGGGGGGAGCAATAGCCATAGCGGTCAACAGATCAGCGACGGGGGTAAGACCGCAATAATACCACGCCACCCGTGTGCGCAGGCAAGCCGTCACCCGCGCAGGGGAGTTGATCGCACTAAATTTATCCACCTCATACCGGGTGAAACATGGCGTTCCACATACCCGTCCATGTAGAAGCAGCGGAATCGGATTGCGGTTTTGATTGGCGGAAGAACTGTGACCGGCGTGCGGCAAGACCGTGGGCCGCATGGACGCGGCCCTCGAGCCTACAGGGACGTAGTTACGGCGTGCCCTGGCGCACGCCGGTCACAGTGGCCTTCCTGATGGTCTGGTTTTTTTCAAGATGATCGGGTATTTTGAACGACTATTCAGGCAGTGTCCGCCTCCTGAGTGCCCGCGCCGGCGAGCGCCTTGACACGGTCCTTGTCCTTGGCGAGTTCACTGGCTGAACCTTTATGCACCACACGACCGTCATCCAGCACGTAGACACGGTCTGCGACAGACAGGGCCATCCAGGCGTTTTGCTCAACCAGCAGGATGGCGATCCCCTCCTCACGCATATTGCGCACGACCTCCAGCACTTCCTGCACGATCAGGGGCGCCAGCCCCTGTGAGGGTTCATCCATCAACAGTAAGCGCGGATTGAGCAGTAACGCGCGGCCGATCGCCAGCATCTCCTGCTCACCGCCGGACAACTGTCGGCCCAGGCTGGTGCGCCGCTCCGCGAGACGGGGAAACAGGGTAAAAACACTCTCGATGCTCCAGCGCCCGGGCCGAACAGCAGGGACCTGCAGGTTCTCCAACACACTCAGGTGGCCAAATATCTTGCGCCCTTCCGGCACATAGCCCACGCCAAGTTGGGCTATCTTGTGCGCCGGATACCCGGTGACGTCATTACCGAACAAAAAAATCTTGCCCTCGCGCGGTGGTGTCAACCCCATGGCGCTGCGCAAGGTGGTCGTCTTGCCAGCGCCGTTGCGTCCCAACAGCGTCACGACTTCACCCTCGCAGACATGCAGGGAGACCTCATGCAAAATATGACTCTTGGCGTAGAAGGTGCTTATTTCATCCACATCGAGGATAGGCGTCATGCCGTAGCCCCCAGATACGCGGCTTGCACCTGTTCATTCGCGGCGATAGCATCCGGCGTCCCCTCGGCAAGAAAATGGCCGTTATCCAGCACCGTAATGCGATCGGCCACACCAAAAATGAGGTCCATATCGTGTTCGATAAACAACATCGTCATACCGCGTTCCTTGTGCAGAAAACGAATCAGGCCAACCATGTGTTCGGTTTCCTTGTCGCCCATACCCGCCGTGGGTTCATCGAGCAACAACAACTTCGGCTCCTGGCTCAGTGCGACTGCTACCTCCACGACACGCTGATCGCCGTGGGCCAGTTCACCGACAAAGCGGCGTTCCTTCCCATTAAGCCCGGTGGACGTGATGAGTTCATCAATGCGGTGACAAACCTGCGCCCTGCGCGAGCGGCTCAGCCAGGGAAAGAGGTTAAGCCTCATGGCGGTTTCCACGGCGATGCGTATATTCTCAAACACCGTCAATTCGTGAAACACCTCGGTGATCTGAAACGTGCGGATGATACCACTACGCACGCGGCGCTCCGGTGACTGCTTGCTAATATCCCTGCCCTCAAAGGATATCTGCCCACTGCTGGGTCCGAACAAACCGCTGATGAGATTGAACAAGGTGGTCTTACCCGCACCGTTGGGACCGATCACGGCCCGGAGTTCGCCCTGCTCGACGTCCAGGGAAATATCGTTCAATGCACGCAGCTTGCCAAAATCGCGCGAGATATTCGTTAATGTCAGGAGACTCATGCATTGACCCTTCTCTTCAGGAATCCGAGCAACCCTTGCGGGAACAACAACACCACGGCAATAAACAACAGGCCGATAAAGGTCATCCAGTTCTGCGTGATACTGCTCAAATAATCCTGCACCACTACAAATATCGTCGCCCCGATCAGAGGGCCCCAGAAACTGCGCATTCCCCCCAATACGCACATGATGACAAGATCACCGGACATGGTCCAATACAGGTCGCTAGGTGCGGCAAAATTATTCAACAAGGCATTCAGCCCCCCCGCCAAACCGGCAACGAACCCTGATATGGAAAAGGATATCCAGATATATTTTTCGATCGACACACCCAGGAAACGCAACCTGCGCTCATTATCACGCACGGCCACGAAAGTATGTCCGAGCGGTGAGCGCAAGACCACAGCAAGGATGCCGATCCCAACGGCAAACCATAGCAGGGTAAAGTAGTAGAAACTCACTCCCTGCAACACCAGTATGTGACCGCCAAAATTCAGCGGCTGGCGGGAGAACCCGGCCAGGCCGTCTTCACCGCCCGTCAGGGAATTCCAGCGCACAGCAACAAAATAAAACATCTGTCCAATGGCGATGGTGATCATCGAAAAATAAATGCCCCGCCGCCGCACCAGGACCGGACCCACCAGCGTAGCCACCAGGCCTGCCAACATCACACCGCCCAGCAAGGCAAGCAGGGTGCTGTGCGTCATGTAGCGCAACAACAGGCCCGTGCCATAAGTGCCAAGGCCAAAGTAGGCCGCATGGCCAAAGGACAATCCCCCGGTATGACCCAACAACAGATTCAGGGCCATGGCCGCCAGTCCCATCACCAGGACCCGTGAACCCAGCGCCGTGTAGCCGCCCACCCAGGGCATCCACAACGGGGCCGTGAGCAACAGCGCCCAGATAATAATGGTTGTATAAGAAACTTTCATTCCAGCAGGCCCTCTTGTCCCAGCAAACCGCGTGGGCGCACAATCAACACCAGCGCCATGATGGCGTAGATCACCACTTCACTCGCTGCCGGATAATAGGTCGTCGTGACCCCTGCGGCGACACCGATAATGATGCCACCGAGCAGACTACCGGCCAGGCTGCCGACACCGCCGACAATGATGGCCACGAAACTCGGCATGATCAGCGCCGTCCCCATGGTGGGTTCAAGCCCGAGGCGCCCGGCCGCAAGGGCACCGGCCAGCCCCGCCAGCAGGATGCCCAGTCCGAAGTTCGCGGCACGCAGACGATAGATGTTCACACCGAGGGCGGCAATAGTTTCGAGATCGCTGGTTCCCGCACGGATACGCACCCCCAAACGGGTATAGCGCAGGACGACAAACAGGCCGATCGTGGCCAGTAGCGCAATGCCCACCAGCAACAACCGATAGCCGGTGATAAAGAAAAAGGTTGAACTCAATGGATGGTTTAACATCTGCGGTACGGCATAGGGCAAACCCTGTGCCCCCCAGATGGTGCGTATCAGGTCTTCCATCACCATGGCCAGGCCAAAGGTCACCAACAGACTGAACAGCGGGTCACGGCCATAGACCGGGCGAATAATGGTACGCTCAATGACGATGCCCACCACGGCCGTCAGCATAGGTGCCACGAGCAACGCCCCCCAGAATCCGAGGTACGCACTCAGGGTGTAGGCAAAGTAGGCCCCCAGTGCCAGAAAACCACCATGCGCAAAGTTGATAACGCCGTTCAACCCGAGGATCAGCGACAGACCCAGGGCCATCAAGGCGTAAAACACACCGATGATCAAACCGTTAAAGATATTAAAATACAGCAGTTCCACGTGGAGTTTCCTCAGATAAGATTTCTCTGCCCGCAATGCCACTGACCGACGTACGCAACGCCGCCACCACCATCGCCGTGCAGATGAACACCCGATTACCAGTAATCCTCCCTGCCAGCGGGGAGGTGGAACAGAAAAACGGGCGAGGACCGGTGGACCCTCGCCCGTTGATCGGCTTGCTCAGGAATAGCTCAGTTTACAGCCCTTCTCTTCGACCGACAGCGCGATACTGGCACCCGGCACGACACGTGCAACGTTGAACAGGTTCGGGTAGGTCCCGTGACTGTTCACCTCACCCGGGAAGAGATCCGCCATCAACTGATGATCACCGGCACGAAAATACGGCGCATTCGGCTCCAGCGCCACCGCGGGTGGCAGGCGCATGCCTTCCATCGCCTTGGCGACCTTGACCGAATCAACCGTACCGGCCTTCTCCATGCCCAGCGCCAGCGCGTGCGCGCTGACATAACCGAACCAGCTGCGCGCCGTGGGCATTGAACCGTGCAAGGTACGATACTTGGCCACGAATTCCTTGACATGTGCCACCCCGGGCTGATCCCACCACCACTCGAACGTCCACCATCCCTGTCGGGCCTCCGGCGGCAATGCGGCAAGCGCTTCGAGTTCCATCATGCCACCGGCAATCGCCATGTCCTTGTTCAAACCAAACTGGCTGGCCTGTTTGAGCGCATTGACCAGGTCATTACCCGCTTGCAGGACAATCAACACATCCGGCTTGGCTGCCTTGGCCTTGATCAGGTACGAGGAAAAGTCCGTCGTCCCCAGGGGGGCCAGCGCATTACCCAGCACCGTACCACCCATGCCATGCAACAACCGGGCAAACGCCTGCTGCTCGGTGTGACCGAAGGCATAATCGGGGGTCAGGAAATACCAGCGTTTGCCGAACTTGTCGGCGAGTGTCTTGGCGATACCCGCCGCCAGCATGTAGGTCGTGGTACACACGCGAAAGACATTCCACTTGCACGCCGTTCCGGTCACCGAGTCGGTATGCCCCCCCGAGACCATAAAGACCTTGCCTTTCTCATTGGCCACCTGGGCAACAGCGAGCGTTACCGCAGAAGAGACGGTACCCATGAGGAAATCGACCTTCTCGCGCTCCAGGAGCTTGCGCGCCTTTTGCACCGCCGTGCCGACATTGGCGTTGGTGTCTTCCACGTGCAGCTGGAACGGACGTCCAAGCACCCCGCCTTTGGCATTGATTTCCTGCTCTGCAAGCCTCGCACCCTTGGTCTGATTACCACCCAGTGCCGCATAGGTCCCCGTCAACGGGTCCAGCACACCGATGCGTATCGGGTCGGCGCTTTTGCCAAAGGCCAGCACCGGCGCCATGGCACTTCCCACGCCCAGCAGCGCACCTGCCTTGAGCAGATTTCTGCGGCTGATACTCAGTTTATCTTTATTTTCATCGTTCATCGTCTCACTCCTCTGCGTGAATGTGCCACCTCTATGCCGAGCTGGCGGTTCAGAAAATATCGGTTCCTACCACGAGCAGCGCGACGGGACAACGTCGCCCGCCTCCCTCCGTCTCGCCCTGCGCAAGCAAAACCCTGCACACGCACGCGCGGCGACACTGCGGCCATACCCGCAGGGATACGGTACAACGTATGTGGAAGGGAGAAAAAGATACAGGCCCGTGCGTGGCGATGGCCGCATACCGCGTCCACAGCAAAACGCGCCTGAAGTGAACGTCGCACACCGGGGTGTCCTACACGCCCCCTGGGGTTTCCAGTCAATGCCGCATACCCTCTTTGCCATCGCCCCACGGGGGGGGGCGAACGTGTCCGTGGTCTTACACGGCCCTGCCCAGTGCCGACGCCGTCGGCATGGAGGCAAACACACCGCGGCACCCGGTGATCAGTGTGCCGTGTTTACCTACAGGCAGTAACGACCATACACTTAAGTACCCGTTGCGAAAACCAGATTTCTTTTCATATTATGAATAATGGCGACCCGCAATCCAGAATTTGAAACCCGGGGTTTGGGCCCGCCCCCCCCGGTCCCGGGTTGTAGGAACCGGGGGGGGGGTAGGGAAGGACTGAGGGCGGGGAGGGCCGAGGGGACTGAGTCTCCAGTCTTTGGGGCCGAGTGCCCAGGGGCAAGGTGATCGGGTCCTCCGTCACCCAGCGTTCATTGTGCTCAAAAATCCTGGCGCAGACCAAACGCCAGGTTGGTCATCTTGTTGCGGGTGGTATTCGTCCACGCCTGCTCTTGATACCCCACCCAGAACATCGTGGTGCGTGACAGGAAATGGCGAAAGGCCAGCATCTGCACCTTGTCCTGGAGATCATTTTGGTCCTTATACTGCTCCCGGCCATAGCGCAGCCAGAGACTACTGTGGTTGCCAAACCTGAAACTGTAACTGAGATACCACAAGCGCGCGCGTCCCAGGTCGCCCGGATAGGCGCCCACTGCGGTCATCGCGGGCACCGCAGCCGCGCCGATCGGCGCATTATAGCGGCCCGGGGTGTAGTGTGTGATCGCCTCGTATTGCAGGGTCAGGGTACTGGCGCCCAGGCGGTATTGGGCCGCCAGTTTGGCACGGGTCTCGTTCGGCGAACCGGCGATGCCGGTGGCCGCCCGGTGCCGGGAATAGGCCCACACCGTGCGCCACGCCCCGCGGTGGTAGTCCAGCGCCCACTGGTAGCTGCCCCCGTCGCCCGTTGTCGGCGGGGTGGCGCTCGGGGTGGCACCATTGTTGGTGCTCCCCGCCGTCACCAGGGCCTCGACACGCCACCCACCCCACCAGTCCACATACTTGATGGAATCATTGATGAACCCGTTGTGGCCATAGGCACCGCTTGACTCGCCGCCATAGCCGCGCGCCGCCAGGGTGGTGGCACTCCACGGGTCGAGATTGGTGTCCTTGTACGGACCGGCATTGCGCCCGAACAACAGCGCGCCAAAGCCGCCCTTCAGACCGATATAGGCCGCGCGTGACGCCAGCGCAGTGCCAGTGAGCGTGCCGGTCACCGTATTGGTCTGGAAGCCAAACTTCGCCAACCCGACCCACCCGCCGCCCAACGCCTCGGAGGCCCGCACGCCGAGCCGCCCCCGGCCCTGATCCACCAGGCTACGGGTACTCACCGCAGTGCTATCCGCAACCTTCGTGTTGTGCAGCTCCACCTGCGCCGAACCGGTCACCGTAACCCCGGCCCGGGCGCTCAGCGGGAGCGCCAGCAGCGGCGCCAGCATCGTCACCAGCGCCGCGGTAAGCGCCATCGGGGTTTTGTGCATCGTGTTCTCCTTTGCCGTCAAGGACAGGCCCCGGCGCGCAGGCTCGGCGCCGCGCGGGGATAAAAAAAAGTGCAGGAGGGTTGAGTCGTCCCCGCAGGCCCGCAAGGGTAACACCCCGGCGCGGCCCGCGCCTCCCTTAACCGCACCGGTGCCCGATGCCACCGGACGGGCTCTGCACATAAAAAAACGGGACCCGAAGGCCCCGTTTCAAGCGTTGCAGACTGCGTTGTTATTAGAAGTCCATACGCATCCCGGCGGTGAGGGTGGTGACCTTGTCGCTCTTGCTACCACTGTCCTTGGTCTGCATGGCGCCCGCAAAGACCCGGAAGGTCCGGGACATCATGTGGGTGAAGCCAACCGCATAGCTCTTGATCTTGTAAGAAGACGCCTTCTTGTAATTCTCATGACCATAACGCACATACAGCGTGTTATGGTTCGCCATGGAGCGCTGGTAAGACAGCATGTAGAAGTCCACGTCACCCAGGTCACCCGCTGATGTGGATGGAATATAGAGGATGGTGGGGGAAGATGACGGTACTTTAGTGGGTTTCGGTGTGTAGTCCTTGACCGACTCGTAAGTGCCGGAGAACAGGTTCGGGCCCATCTTGTACTGACCCGCAAGTTGAGTGCGCTTCTCGGTCTTGGAACCAGGAATACCAGTGGCATTCTTGTGCCTGGAGTAGGCCACGATCACCCGCATCGGACCACCCTTGTAGTCGACCGCAAACTGGTAGCTACCGTTATCGGCTGCAAAGGGTTTTGTTACTGTGGGGGAGGCGGGGGGGGCCGACGGAATACTTACGATATATTTGTCATGGTTGTTGTTATTACCCGCCGTTATCAGCGCCGAGATCTTCACCAGGCCAAACTGGTTGACGTACTTGATGGCGTCGTTGATGAAGCCATTGTGACCGAAATTACCGGCGGAGTTGCCCCCTGTGCCACGAGCCTGCAGGCCGGTGGCGATGAAGGGGTCGAGGTTAGTGCCCTTGTAGACACCGGCCACGCGACCGAACATCACGGTGCCGAAACCACCCTTCAGACCGATATAGGCCTGGCGGGCGGTAGTAAGGGCACCCGACGCAGTCCCCTGAGGTGAACTGGTCGCGATGTAACCAAAGTGGGCAATGCCGGTCATGCCATTACCCAGGTCCTCGGTGGCATGCACGCCGATGCGGGCCATCTTGTTGTCTTTCAGATTACGGACAGTGGTGCTTGTCGTAGGCGTTTCGGTCTTTGTGTTTTGCAGTTCAACCTGGGCCCGGCCGTAGACGGTGACACCCGCCTGGGCGACCAGCGGGGCGGCCAGGGCGGCGGCGACGGCCAGCGCAATCAGTTTTTTGTTCATACTCGCGTCTCCTACAGTGGAACTATGAATGGTGGGGTATTGACAGTGTGCTGTTATACCCAAGCGGACTACTGAAAGCAACCGGTTTTTACAAAAATGCCACACCATTCTCATTTGTTGTTTTCATACGACACTCTGGACCACAATGACCTCCCGATAAATAAAACAAATCAATCGCTTGGCGTTGCTTCTTGTCAAGAGAAATCGCCTGTAGATCGACCAATGATTCAGCAGATTCCAATATCAATATATGCTGATTTAACCGTTCGGATGAGACCATGTTGTGCACACACAACATAGTCCGGTAATGGGTGAGTAGAAACACTATGCGGGGTCAGGTCTCGAATTGTTGCATCAAAGAGCATGCGAAACACTATGCGGGGTCAGGTCTCGGGGGTCACTATGCGGGGTCAGCACACTATGCGCGAAACACTATGCGGGGTCACACACTATGCGGGGTCAGGTCTCGAATTGTTGCATCAAAGAGCATGCGCCACCTCAGATCACTCCCCGTCGATCACCTTTACCCCGTTGCGCAATAATAAGGAACCAGGGAATTTAGTTCATAGTGATCTTGGCATAACAACGCACTATGCGGGGTCAGGTCTCGAATTGTTGCATCAAAGAGTATGCGCCACCTCAGCTCACCCCCCGTCGATCACCTTTACCCCGTTGCGCAATAATAAGGAACCAGGGAATTTAGTTCATAGTGATCTTGGCATGGCGACGAGCCTGGTTCATTTTTGTGATGTTTATCATACGAGATCCCTTTATGTCGCTGATGCTTTTATCCTCATAACAAACTGAATACATTGAAGGGCGTCAAATAATAAAACGAACATGGAAAAGGACTTCGCGGAGAATAACGACACTATTCTCCGCACATGATGCGGAGTTATCTCTTGTCTTTGCGGAGAATAGCAAGCATAATATCCGCATATATTGCGGAGTTTAAAAGATGTATATATGGGAAAAACCGGATTGGCCGAATTTCACCTGGGACGAAACAAGCCTCTCCAAGCTGCTCGCACACGTATCAAGAGAACAGGGTCGGCTGCTGGGTAAAATGGAGGCGCTGGGCTTTAACCTGCGCAATGAAGCCCATCTTCGCATCTTGACCGAGGACGTGGTCAAATCCGGCGAAATCGAAGGTGAGAAGCTGGAACCCGATCAGGTCAGATCATCCATCGCACGCCGACTTGGCCTAGATGTTGGCGGGCTTGTCCCTGCTGAGCGTGATGTCGAGGGCGTGGTCGAGATGATGCTGGATGCGACGGGAAACTATGCAAAAGCCCTGAGCGAGGAGAGATTGTTCGCTTGGCATGCCTCACTGTTTCCAACGGGTCGAAGCGGAATGACCAAAATCCGGGCGGGTAACTGGCGCGACGATAATGACGCCCCCATGCAGGTTGTTTCAGGCCCGATTGGCAGGGAAAAAGTCTACTATGAAGCACCACCGGCAGACCGTGTACCCGATGAAATGGCAAAATTCCTACGCTGGTTCGAACAGTTTGAAGATACGGACCCATTGCTCATCGCGGGACTGGTGCATCTTTGGTTTGTCACCATTCACCCATTCGATGATGGCAATGGCCGTATCGCCCGTGCGATTGCGGATATGGCGCTTGCCCGTTCGGAAAAAACAGGCCAGCGTTTCTACAGTATGTCTGCACAAATTCGCCGCGAGCACAAAGAGTATTACGATACGCTGGAATGGACACAGAAAGGCGAACTCAATGTGACGCAGTGGCAGGACTGGTTTCTGAACTGCCTGCTCCACGCCATCGAGGGGGCGCAGGAGACATTAAGCGCCGTACTACAAAAGGCGCGGTTCTGGGAACGCTTTGCCAAAGAACCCCTGAATGAACGACAGATCAAAATTCTTAACAGGTTGCTGGATGGCTTTGAAGGTAAGCTCACAACGTCGAAATGGGCAAAGATCGCAAAGTGCTCACAAGACACGGCCTACCGCGACATACTCGATCTGATCGAGCGCGACGCATTACAAAAAGATTCCGGCGGCGGGCGCAGCACTAGCTATTCGTTGAACATTGAATGATTGAAAGTATGCGGGGTCAGGTCTCGAATTGTTGCATCAAAGAGTATGCGCCACCTCAGATCACTCCCCGTCGATCACCTTTACCCCGTTGCGCAATAATAAGGAACCAGAGAATTTAGTTCATAGTGATCTTGGCATAGTGACGAGCCTGGTTCATTTTTGCGATGTTACAATACGAGACCTGACCCCCCTTTCTCGTGATTCCCTGGTCACAAAAAAAGCCCGTCATATGGCGGGCCTTGATATTGGCTGGGGGACTAGGATTCGAACCTAGATTAGAGGAGTCAGAGTCCTCTGTCCTGCCGTTAGACGATCCCCCAAATAAATCGGGTGCGGGCTAACAGGATCAAGGCAGTCGACAATGGGTTACGCAGGCCCCCCGCCGACCTACCCTGCGCTCATCCCGGCACACAGACGTGTGCACGAGATGAGCGGATGGCCATTAACGCTTGGAGTATTGCGGACGCTTGCGGGCCTTGTGCAGACCCACTTTCTTGCGCTCGACCTCACGGGCGTCGCGGGTGACGAAACCAGCCTTGCGCAGGGGGGGGCGCAATCCCTCGTCGTAGGCGATCAGCGCACGGGCGATGCCGTGGCGAATCGCGCCGGCCTGGCCGGTATTGCCCCCTCCGGTCACGAAGATGGTGATATCGAATTTGTCTGCCATCGCCACCGTGTCCAGCGGTTGGCGCACGACCATGCGCGCCGTCTGGCGACCGAAATACTGTTCTAACGGGCGGCGATTGACGACAATTCGGCCACTGCCAGACTGGAGATAAACGCGCGCCGCACTGCTCTTGCGACGACCGGTACTGTAAATCTGTTGCTCTGCCATAACTTTATCTATATCCGTCTGTGCGGTGTCAAATCAGACATCCAGCGCGATGGGCTGTTGGGCCGCATGCTTGTGGTCGGCGCCAGTATATACCTTGAGCTTGCGGTACATGGCATGTCCCAGCGAGTTTTTGGGCAACATGCCCTTGACCGCGGTCTCGATGATACGCTCCGCCGCCTTGGCGCGGAGCTTGTCGAGCGTGATCGACTTGATACCACCCGGATAACCGGTGTGGTGGTAGTAGACCTTGTCCGTCTCCTTCTTGCCGGTGACACGGACTTTCTCGGCATTGATCACTATAATATAGTCGCCCGTGTCCACGTGCGGCGTAAATTCCGGCTTGTGCTTGCCACGCAAACGCCGGGCGATCTCGGTGCAGAGACGGCCCAGGATCTTGTCGGTGGCGTCGATCACGAACCAGTCGCGCTTGACGGTTTCGGGTTTTGCACTAAAGGTCTTCATTAAACAAGCTCCGAAGCAGGGGCCGTGAAAAAGAAGCGGAATGGTACCAGAGAAGGGCGGGGTGTGACAAGTTGCCGCTCGGCGCACACCGCGCTGGCGTCACAGGGGAAATCGGGTAGCTCAGAGACTGAAATCACGAAAAAAGGCCAAAAAAAAGCGCGGCAAAAGGGGGAATGCCGCGCTAACATTACCACCAAAGGAGGATGGAGGAGTCAAATAGCCTGCTTCATAAATGAGACGGGCCAGTGGGTGAGAATATAATTACTTTCTAATGTACTGTCAACTACTTTTACACTTTTACACTTTTTTTCTCTCCCGCCGTTGGCCGGCCTATTCAACCATCACACGTCACCCGGCACGGTCCATCCCCGCTGCGCTCCACCACGCGTGGCCAATCCTGCCTGAGCGCGGTGCGCAGGCGATTGAGCCGGCCGTGGAAAAAGTGATCCGCCTCGGCCATCCAGAGGAAACGCGGCGCAGCGGTCTGGCCCTGCGCCCAGCTCGACACGGCATGGGGGGAAATGACCTCATCCTTGCCGCCCTGTATGACCATCCAGGGTACGTCGACCTCGGGCAGGGCCGCAAAATCGAACAGCCCCACCGGGGGGGCAATCAGCAACAGGGCGTCGATGTCATCGACACGCGCCAGCGCACGCAGCGCCACATACGCACCGAAGGAAAACCCGGCCAGCCAGACACGGGAAGCGGGGTGGCGTGCCCGCACCCAGGCCAGGATGGCGAGCAGATCATCGGTCTCGCCCACGCCCTTGTCGTAGCGCCCGGGCGAGGCCCCCACACCGCGAAAGTTGAAGCGCACCGTGGGCGCGCCGAGATCGTTGAAGGTAGCGGCCAGGATATGCACGACCTTGTTGACCATGCTGCCGCCGTAGAGGGGATGGGGATGGCACAACACGGCCACCGGCGCGTCGTCCACACACCCGCCCGGGTACGCCGTCAAGACTTCCAGCGCACCGCTCGGCCCAGGCACCTGCAACTGCTCACCACTGCAAGGCGACTCTTCCAGGCCATCATAGAGGTGCTGCGCACGCAATGAGGAGACATCAAAATCGTTACTCATGATATGGCGTTCCCGGTGGGTCCTTTCAGAGTGGGAAAATACGTACTGATATACGACTTCGGGTGGACCCGGTACCCTGCAAGACGGTTCAGGGACCCTAAGGTGGCGGGGATTACGAGGGTGATGCAAGTGCGCCGTGGCTGATTTTGCGCCCCGCACGACCCGAGCACCCGTCTCAACGCTGGCTTAGATCTTCAGGCGCTCGACGACCCGGCCGTGGACCAGGTGTTCCTCGATGATCTCCTCTACATCGTCCTGATCGACATAGGTGTACCACACCCCATCGGGGTACACGACCGCGACCGGACCCTCATCGCAACGCCCAAAACAGCCAGCGATATTGACGCGCACCCCACCCTGACCGGCGATACCCAGCACCTTGCTACGCTCCTTGGCGTACTTGCGCATCTGCGCGGCACCGTGATTGGCGCAACAGGCGGCGTTTTCACGATGGTTAGTGCAGAAAAACAAATGGCGCCGGTAATACATTTAAGGCCACCTTTAGAAAATGCAATCGACTGGTTTGTGGGTGACCCATCCCCAAATCACCGGCCTAGCGCGGCCCATTGAAGATCAATACCTGCGTGCGCTACGCGGCACATTGGATGATAATCACGTACGGTCGGACAAGTATATCGGAATCAGCCAGGGAAAGCTGTTTCCTGCCGGGCGCACGCAGGCGCTTCTGTCCCTTGTCCAACCCATAAGTGCCTTACCCACATTCCTGATCCGATCCCGTGACAGACACACAACACATACTCCAGCTGGCAGATCGTTGCGTGAAATGTGGGCTTTGCCTGCCGCATTGCCCCACCTATGGCCTGAGCGGCGATGAAAACGAGTCGCCGCGCGGGCGCATTGCCCTGATACAGGGCCTCGCCCAGGGTGCACTCAAACCGGAACCTCGGCTCATCGGCCATCTTGAGCGTTGCCTGGGCTGCCGCGCCTGCGAATCGATCTGCCCCTCCGGCGTGGCCTACGGTGAACTCATGGACGCATCACGCGCACTGCTCGAACAGGTGCGCCAGCCCCGGCACGCACCGCAACGCCTGCTGCGCCGCATCGGTTTCGCGCTCATCCGCCAGCGCCGTACACGCCATGTCGTGGCATACTGGCTGCGCCTGTACCAGCGCAGTGGCCTGCAAGACTGGTTGGGACGCCGCGACGGACTGCGGCGCCGGTTCCCCCTACTGATGGGCCTCAGTCGTGCGCTGCCCACCTTGCCCGCGCCCACACGCTGGCCGACCCGCTCTCCCCCGCGAGGCAGGGTACGCGGCACTGTCGCGCTGTTTCTCGGTTGCGTGAGCGAGACCATGGACACCTCCACGCTACAGGCGAGCGTGCGCATGCTCAACCGCCTCGGGTACGCTGTCGTGGTGCCACGCGCACAAGGCTGCTGTGGCGCGCTGCACCAGCACAATGGCGAACCCGACAGCGCACTGGCGCTGGCCCGGCGCAATGTGCGCGCCCTGCTCGATGAGGAGGTACAGGCCGTGATCTACACCGCCACGGGCTGTGGCGCCCAACTCGCCGACTATGCCGGGCTGCCCTGGGCGAATGCCACCGAACGCGCGCAGGCCGAGCGCCTCGCCGCACGGGCGTGGGAGATCTGTGCCTTTCTCGCCCAGGCCCCCTGGCCAGAGGATCTCCCGATCGCGGCGCTGTCCCGGCGGATCACCGTGCATACGCCCTGCAGCCAGGTACATGTATTGCGTGACACCACCGCCGCCGATCGGCTCCTGGCCCGCATACCCGGCGCGCGCATCGAGGCCCTGGCCGGAAACCGCAGCTGCTGCGGGGCCGCCGGCAGCTATATGCTCACCGAGCCTGACATGGCCGATGCCCTGCGTGCGGACAAACTCAAGGCCATCGAGACCAGCACAACGACGCTGCTGGTCACCACCAATACCGGCTGCGCCCTGCACCTCGCCGCCGGGCTGCGCCAGCGCGCCAGCGCGGTGGAGATTGTCCACCCTGTGGTGCTGCTGGACCGCCAGTGTCGCACCGCAGAAGCCTCCGGGCGCACCACGAAAGGGGAGGCGTGACGTAAGCCCCCCTTTGCAAGCACTCTGCCGGGGGGGATCACGGCGTGCAGGGAATAAGTTCACACGACGGGGCACGGCGTCACGAGGGGGTAAGGTATCTCCATCCCGGTATTTTCTTTTGTCTTTGCCCTGGCCACGCGAGCGCGGTATCTTTGCCACTATGAGTGTACACAATGAACACCGCTACACCCCCTTCGACCGTCTGCTGATGCACTTCGACACCGGCCTGCGTACCCTGTGCGGGCGCCCGGTGCTCACCGGGCGCGCCAATCCGGCCACCGCCGTCGCGGATACGACACTCACCCCGGCCGAGCGCCGCTTGTCGGGACGGCTGATGCGTATCAATCATGCCGGGGAGGTCGCCGCACAAGGACTGTATGAAGGCCAGTCGCTCACCGCCAAACTACCGAACGTGCGTGACAAGATGCGCCGCGCCGCGCAGGAGGAAAACGATCACCTGGCCTGGTGTGAACAGCGGGTGCACGAACTGGGAACCCATGTCAGCTACCTGGGCCCGTTGTGGTACTCAGGCTCTCTCGCCCTCGGCACCCTGGCCGGTCTGGCCGGCGATAAATGGAGTCTCGGCTTTGTCGTCGAGACCGAACGTCAGGTCGTGCGCCATCTGGACGCCCACCTGGGGCGCCTCTCAGTCCGGGACAACCAGTCCCGCGCCATCCTGGCGCAGATGAAAATCGACGAGACCCACCATGCCACCCTCGCCCTGAGTGCCGGCGGTGCCCCTCTGCCCGCACCGATCAAGGCCTTCATGGGCCTGACCTCCCGGATCATGACCCGCACCGCTTACTGGTTTTAGACGACACACCACACATCTAATCCGCAGGTGACCCGGTAAGATTGCGGCCATAGAAGATCTCCAGCATCTCGTGGTGCAGGCGTTTGCGGATGGACTTGCACAATTTCGGCTCCAGGTCCTTCTCCTTGATGCCGAACAGGTAGTTGTCCAGGTCAAATTCATTGAGCATCATCTTGGTGTGGAAGATGTTCTCCTGGTAGACGTTGACGTCGATCAGCTGATAGTGCTCGCGCGTATCCCTGGCGATAAAATTCTGGATGGAGTTGATCTTGTGATCAATGTAGAGCTTCTTGCCGCGCACATCGCGGGTAAAACCACGCACCCGGTAGTCCATAATGACGATATCCGACTCGAAGCGGTGGATCAGGTAATTCAGGGCGCGCAACGGTGAGATGCGCCCGCAGGTCGAGACGTCGATATCGGCGCGGAACGTGCTGATGCCGTAGTGCGGGTGACTCTCCGGATAGGTATGCACCGTGATGTGACTCTTGTCGAGGTGCCCGACCACGGCCTCGGGCAGGGGACCCGGCGCCTCCTGGTTGGACAGTGACTCGGAGACCACCGGTTCTTCCGAGATCAGCATGGTCACACTGGCGCCCTGTGGATTGTAGTCCTGATGGGCGATGTTGAGGATATTCGCGCCGATGATGTCGGTGACATCCGTCAGGATGTAGGTCAGTCGCTCGGCGTTGTATTCCTCGTCGATATACTCGATGTAGGCGTGCTGCTGCGCCGGTGTCTCCGCGTAACAGATGTCATAGATATAGAAACTCAGTGTCTTGGACAGGTTGTTGAACCCGTGCAACTTGAGTTTCCTGCTCAGTGGCCTCATCGGCGTATCACCCTCCTCGATAACTGGGTATGTGTGTCTCGCGTTTCGGACCGGGACGGGGCATGTGCGGCGGCGGCTGGGTCGTCTGCTACGCGACCCGGAGGATCAGCTGAGCGGCGCCAGCGGCGGATGGTAGATCATCTGCACGGTATTGCCATCCGGATCGGCACAATAAAAGCTGCGCGCGCCGTCGCGGTGGGTGCGCGGTTCAGTCTGCGTGACGACGGCGTGTGCGCGCAGAAAGCCATACCACGCATCGACATCGTCCGGGGTATCGAGGATGAAGCCGATGTGGTCCAGATGCTGCTTGCCCCCGAACGCCTCATGCGCACGGTGCAGGGCCAGGTTGTCGTTGCCAGAACTCAGGTAGACATTGTCCGGATCGGGGCGCCATTCGATCTGCATCCCCAGCAGTTCGACATAGAATCGCTCACAGGCCGCAAACGCCTGTACGCACAGAGCCACATGGCGCAAGCCGGAGGTGGGACGGGGTCGATTCATCAAACGCGTATCTCCCGGCCGGAATTTCATTTGGGTGCGGCCGCAGTTATTTTAACCGATTCGGACAAGAATATCGGTGCGTTTTTTCTGCCGGGGCTCAACGCGGCGCAGAGGGTCGGTCGGTCACACCGTCGACCTGGAAGACCTCGCGCAGGATCTCCCGCCGCAACGACGCACCAAAGGCACGCCCCAGCACCAGGGGCAAGGCGATCGAGCCCACACTCAGCAGCCGGTCGTGGAAGTCGCACCGCGAGGTCTCGGGCTCCAGTTTGTCCAGTCGCGCGCGCGCCGCGGTGATCAGCGCCCAGCCGGTGGCATAGCCCATGGGCACGGTGGGGGCTTGACTGTACCAGGTGATCTCCCCACGCGCCTGTGCCGGCGTGAAGCCCAGTTCGCGTTGCAGGCGTTGTGCTCGGCCCGCGCGGCGTCATCAGCGGGGGGGGTGACATAATAGAGCCCGTGCTGGGCGGGATCGCCCGGGGTGGGTTCCACATAGGCGGCGAAGGGGATCTGGTGGCGCAGGGCGCCAATGTCCTCATCCCCACGCAACGCACGGGTCACGGACCTCAGCTCGTCCAGGGTCTGGTTGAACAGGCGCTCACCCAACGCATACAGACTGTCGGCATCGACATCGAGGAAATGGCGCTGGGCGCAGCAGGCGTTCGAAATGCTCGCGCCCGCACGCCAGCACACCGCCCGCATGGGGCGCCAGGTCACTGTCGAGAAACCGGGCATCGACCGCCGCCTCCGGGTGAAAATGAAACCAGGCCTTATAAAAAGCACTGACAAGAGACTCAAAGCGTGCCTCCGCGGTGCTCTCCTGCTCACTCATGCCTCTCCCCTTCGCCCCGTCTTTGCGCCACCGCCGTGTCCCGTGACTCACTCAACGGGTTGAATCTCGAAGTCATGGGTAATATTGACTGATTTACTCAACATAATGGAGGCCGAACAGTATTTCTGCGCAGACAAGTCGATGGCACGTTTGACGGCAGCCGCTTTCAGGCCTCGACCGCTGACGATAAAGTGCACGTGGATGTGGGTAAAGACCTTGGGTTCGGTCTCGGCGCGCTCCGCATTCAACTCCGCCACGCAATCGCGCACATCATGGTGGCCCCGGCGCAGGATGAGTACGACATCAAAGGCCGTGCATCCCCCCATGCCCATCAACACCATTTCCATCGGACGCAGACCGAGGTTACGGCCACCGGCCTCCGGTGGCCCATCGATGACGACACCATGGCCACTGCCCGACTCGGCAATGAACAGGGTATCCTGAACCCATTTGATACGTGCGCGCATACAAAAAAACTCCTGGAAATCTGACGAATGCCGCAAAACAACCAAGCCCTTGCCTATACGGGGGCGCATTGGTATACCATAGGTGAAGACGTAACGTGAGGCCAGCGTACTTCAAGGAACCCCAATGCCCCAAAAATTTCCACAACAAACCGGCACCTCGTCCCTGGATGCGTTCCTCGAACACAGCCACCGACGCAAGTATCCGAGCAAGAGCATCATCATCTACGCCGGCGCCACACCGGAAGTCCTCTATTACATCACCAACGGGTCAGTCAGTGTACTGATCGAGGATGAGGAGGGCCGCGAGATCGTCCTCGCCTATCTGAACAAGGGTGATTTCTTCGGCGAGATGGGTCTGTTCGGCAAGGAGCCGGTGCGCAGCGCCTGGGTCCGCGCCCGCACCGAGTGTGAGGTCGCTGAAATCAGTTATGCCAAATTCCGCCAGATCTACCACACACACCCCGATGTCCTGTTTGCCCTCACCACCCAGATGGCCTCGCGTCTGCGCACCACCAGTCGCAAGGTCAGCGACCTGGCCTTCATCGATGTCACCGGCCGCGTGGCCCGCACCCTGCTCGATCTGTGCAAACAGCCCGACGCCATGACCCACCCCGACGGCATGCAGATCCGCATCACCCGCCAGGAGATCGGCCGTATCGTCGGTTGTTCGCGTGAAATGGTGGGCCGGGTGCTCAAGACCATGGAAGAGTCCGGGCTCATTGCGGTCAAGGGCAAGACCATCGTGGTATTCGGTACCCGTTGACACCCCCTCAGTCCCAGGTCCCAGGCCCCAAGTCCCCCTCCCGCGTGCACAAGGGGGGGTATCAGCACCTGCGGGACATTATCCGTGTCTTGCTGAAACCGACTGGAACAGTGCGGCCAGTTTGGCGCCGGGATCACTGGCGCTCATGAAGGCCTCACCGACCAAAAACGCATGCACGCCATGGTCACGCATGTGCGCCACATCGCCCGGCAGGTGAATACCGCTCTCGCTCACCACGATGCGCTCAGGCGGGATCAGGCACAGCAGTTCAAGCGTGGTCTCCAGGCGGGTCTCGAAGGTGTGCAGATTGCGGTTATTGATACCCAGCAAGGGGACATCGAGCGCCAGTGCCCGTTCCAGTTCCCGGGCGTCATGGACCTCAACCAGCACATCCATGCCCAGCTCGTGCGCCAGCGCCGACAGCGCCTGCATCCGGGCATCGTCCAGGGCGGCCACGATGAGCAGGATGCAGTCGGCACCGATCGCCCGCGCCTCATACACTTGATAGGCGTCGATGATAAAATCTTTGCGCAGCACCGGCAACGCACAGGCCGCGCGTGCGCCCTGTAAACAGGCGTCGCTACCCTGGAAAAAATCCACATCGGTCAACACCGACAGACAGCTTGCCCCAGCGGCGGCATAGCTGGCGGCAATGTCGGCCGGGCGGAAATCGGCGCGCATCACTCCCTTGCTCGGTGAGGCCTTCTTCACCTCGGCGATGACGGCATCACCGCCCGACTGGATGCGTGCCGCCATGGCGGCGACAAAACCCCGTACCGGCGAGGCGGCCGTGGCCTGCTCACGCACGCGCTGCAATGGGCGCTGTCGGCTACGCTCGGCGATCTCCTCGCGCTTGCGCGCCAGGATCTTCTGCAAAATGTCAGGCAATGTGTTCATGGGCTCCGATCTTCTTGTACCCACTACGCGGGCGATTCATGCGCCCGGCGCACGTCACCACATCAGGCAACCGATGCCAGCGTGCGGGTACAGTCGATAAACGCATCGAGTTTGCGCCGTGCCGCACCGCTGGCGATCACATCGAGCGCGCGCACGACGCCCGCTGCCAGGCTGTCAACCAGATTCGCGGCATAGATCGCCGCCCCGGCATTCAACGCAATGATGTCGCGTGCCGGACCCGACTGGTTGTCGAGTACCCCCAGCAACATGGCGCAGGAGGCCTCGGGCGTGTCGATGACCAGCGCCGCAAGCCCGGCACGGGCGAAGCCGAATTCCTCGGGCGTCACCGTGTAACAGCGCACCGCTCCCCGGTGCAGCTCGGCCACCGAGGTCGGCGTGTTGATGCTGATCTCGTCCATACCGTCTGCGGCATGCACCACCAGCACATGTTCACTGCCCAGCCTCGCCAACACCTGCGCAATGGGCGCAAGCAGCGCCGCATCATAGACGCCGATGACCTGATTCGGTGCTCCCGCCGGATTGGTCAGCGGGCCCAGCATATTGAACAGGGTGCGCACACCCAACTCGCGGCGCGGACCGATGGCGTGTTTCATCGCTCCGTGATGCCGGGGGGCAAACATGAAACCCACACCGGTACGCACGATGCAGGTCGCCACCTGCCCGGCATCGAGTTCGAGGACCGCGCCGAGGGCTTCCAGCACATCGGCACTGCCGCAACTACCGGAGGCCGAGCGATTACCGTGCTTGGCGACCTGGCCACCGGCGGCGGCCACGACAAAGGCGCTGGTGGTAGAAATATTGAAGGTACTGAGGCTGTCACCACCGGTCCCGCAGGTGTCGACGAGGTGCGCGCCACTGACCTTGACCGCACTGGCCAGTTCACGCATGACGCTGGCGGCGGCGGCGATCTCCGCTACCGTCTCCCCCTTCATGCGCAGCCCCATCAGGAAACCGCCGATCTGTGCCGATGTGGCCTCGCCAGTCATGATCATGCGCATGACACCGCTCATCTGTGCCGTATCCAGGTCGCGGCGCTCGGTCATCGCGCGGATGGCCTGTTGCATATCCATAGTGTCCCCCTTTCTCGTTTGCGCCTGATTTTATTTCGCCGCTATTCCGGCTCGGGCCGGAGACTGCTGCAAAAAGTTGCGCAACAGGTCGTGACCGTGTTGCGTCAGAATCGACTCGGGATGAAACTGCACGCCCTCGATGGCGTACTCACGGTGGCGCACGCCCATGATCTCATCTATCCCACCGCCCTCATTCTCGGTCCAGGCCGTCACTTCCAGACAGGCGGGCAACGTGGCCTTGTCGATGACCAGCGAGTGATACCGTGTCGCCTCGAAGGGATTGGCCAGTGCGCGGAACACGCCGACACCCTCGTGGCGAATCATCGAGGTCTTGCCGTGCATGATGGCGCTGGCGTGGACAATGTGCCCGCCGAAGGCCTGGCCGATACTCTGGTGCCCCAGACACACGCCGAGGATGGGCAGCCTGCCCGCAAAGTGGCGTATCGCTGCCACCGAGATACCCGCCACGTCCGGCGTACACGGTCCCGGCGAGATCACCAGCTGCGAGGGGGCCAGGCGTTCGATGTCGCCGAGCGTGATCTGGTCGTTGCGATACACATCGACATCCGCACCCAGTTCACCAAAGTACTGGACAAGGTTGTAGGTAAAAGAGTCGTAATTGTCGATCATCAATAGCATGGCGCTACCATCCCGGTGATCATCCCGGCCCTGCGTCGACAGCGGTTACGACCGGTCCGGGCCAAGCGCTGCATCATACACACTGCGCACGCCGCCCCGTCATTGATGTACATGGTCCAGTCCCGCCTCGGCCATGGCCACGGCGCGAAAAACGGCGCGCCCCTTGCTCATGGTCTCGTCCCATTCATTGCGCGGGACAGAGTCATGCACGATACCGGCACCAGCCTGGATGTGCAGTGTGCCGTCCTTGATCACCGCAGTGCGAATGGCGATCGCTGTATCCATGTTACCGGACCAGGAGAGATAACCAACCGCACCCGAGTACACTCCGCGTTTGACCGGCTCCAGTTCGTCGATGATCTCCATCGCCCGCACCTTGGGCGCACCACTCACCGTGCCCGCGGGGAAGGTCGCCCGCAGCACGTCGATAGCGTGCATGCCGTCTTTGAGCTCGCCCACGACATTGGAGACGATGTGCATGACGTGTGAGTAGCGTTCGATGAGCATCTCCTCGGTCACCCTGACCGTGCCGATCGCCGCGATGCGCCCGGTGTCGTTGCGCCCCAGATCGATGAGCATCAGATGTTCGGCCCGTTCCTTGGGATCGGCGAGAAGCTCGCGTTCCAGTGCCTGATCCTCCGCCTCGTTCGCCCCGCGTGGACGGGTACCGGCAATCGGGCGCACGGCCACGGCTTGGCCATCGAGCCTGACCAGGATCTCCGGCGAGGAACCGACCACATGAAAATCGCCGAGATCCATGTAGTACATGTACGGCGAGGGGTTGAGACTGCGCAATGCCCGGTACAGGTCCAGCGCCCGGGCGGCAAAGGGAATGGACATGCGCTGCGAGAGCACTACCTGCATGACATCGCCCGCAACGATATAGTCCTTGGCGCGGCGCACTGCATGCTCGAAGCCGTCCTGCGTGAAGCCGGAGACAAAGTCGTCCTCCCGCACCCGGATACTGTGCTGGTGGACAGGCACCGGCGTCTCGCGGCGCAACTGCATGACCAGGTGGTCCAGGCGCGCCTGGGCGACACTCACGGCATCGGGTTGGGCGGGATCGGCATGGACAATCACGAAGAGCTTGCCGCCGAGATTATCGAACACCACTACCTCGTCGGAGACCATCAGCAGGATGTCCGGCACACCCAGGGGATCGGGGTTCGGACACGTGCCCAGGCGTGGCTCGATATAGCGCACCGTATCGTAGCCGAAATACCCCACCAGTCCACCAGTGAACCGCGGCAGATCGGCCGGTTCGGCCACCCGATAACGGGCCTGAAAAGCGGCGATCCACACCAGGGGGTCGGCGACCTCGACGGACTCCACCACCCTGGTGTCGGTCTGCACCTCAATGCGCCGCCCGTGAATACGCACCACAGTGCGACAGGGCAGGCCGATGATGGAATAACGCCCCCATTTCTCACCGCCCTGAACGGATTCGAACAGATAGGAATACGGGCCGTCGGCCAGCTTGAGATAGGTGCTCAGGGGGGTGTCGAGGTCGGCAAGAACCTCGCGCATGAAGGGTATGCGATTATAGCCCTGTGCTGCCAGGGCGTGGAACTGTGCTTCATTCATGTTTGACTCACCGGGAGAAGCGGATCACGTCGGACTCAGATCGCGCCAGACTATACGGGTACAGACAACGACGCCTGCGCAGGGTCGCTCAACGCCACCATCGCCCGCTCTGTCTCTGCGTTGTCATACGCATTGTCCGCATCTCCAGGGAAGGTATGGCGCACATGCCCCGATTCAGGCAGCACTGCCCAGCAACCCTTCAAGTTCGGCCATGGAATCGATCACCGCATCGGGTGCGGCCTCACGAATGTCCCGGCCATGATTATATCCGTAGCTCATGCACACGATCTGCAAGCCCGCCGCCCGCGCGGCCTGCACGTCGCTGAGCGAATCCCCCAGCATCATCGCCTCGCCAGGCGCCACACCAAAATACGCCGCCGCATGCAGCAACGGCAGGGGATCGGGTTTCTTCTTCGCCAGCGTATCACCACTGAGTACGATGCCGAAGTGCTCGAACAGACCCAGTTCCCGGAGCAACGGCAGGGTGAAGGCCTCGGCCTTGTTGGTCACGCAGCCCAATTTATACCCCGCTTCGCGCAGGTAGGCCAGCCCCTGTGCCACGCCAGGATACAACCTGCTGCGCCGACTGATGTTCGCGGCGTAGAGGGCAAGATAGATCGGATAGGCACGCTCGAACAGGACCTCGTCCGGCTCATCATCAACCCCATCGACCAGCGCCCGGCGCACCAGGCGCTCGACGCCGTTGCCCACCCAGTCACGCACCTTGGCCACGCCACGCCGGGGCAGGCCCAGGCGGTCCATCAGCGCATCCACGCAATAGGCCAGATCGGGCACGCTGTCGACCAGCGTACCGTCGATATCGATCAACACCAGCTGCGGTCTTCTCAACATGATCGCGCAAGCCCGCACCGCAGGTTTGAACACATCATCCGAGACACGGGTGCCCCGACACACTTACGCTCTGGCCAGCTCGGCCCGCATGGCCTTGATGATGCTGTCATAGTGGTGGGGGTCGCTGTCCCGGGCGTTACTGAAGATGCCGGAGCCAGAGACAAAGGTGTCGGCACCGGCCGCGGCGATCTCGCCAATGTTGTCCACCTTGACGCCGCCGTCGATCTCCAGGCGGATGTCGCGGCCACTCGCGTCGATAATCTTGCGCGCCTCACGCAGTTTGTCGAGCGCGCCGGGGATGAAACTCTGACCCCCAAAGCCGGGGTTGACTGACATCAGCAACACCATGTCGATCTTGTCGATGACATAGCGCAGGTACTCCAGCGAGGTGGCGGGATTGAATACCAGACCGGCCTTGCAGCCTTCGCCGTGGATCAGTTGCAGGGTGCGGTCGATATGTTCCGAGGCCTCGGGATGAAAGGTGATATAAGTGGCACCGGCCCGGGCGAAATCCGGCACGATGCGATCCACTGGCTTGACCATGAGATGCACATCGATGGGCGCCGTTACGCCGTGCTTGCGCAGGGCGTCGCAGACCAGCGGACCAATGGTCAGGTTGGGCACATAATGGTTGTCCATCACGTCGAAATGGACGATGCCGGCACCGGCCTTGAGTACGTTGTCCACTTCCTCACCGAGGCGGGCAAAATCCGCCGACAGGATGGAAGGCGCGATCTGAAAATCAGCCATGTCTGCTCCCCTAGTCTGGTGTCCCGGGCGCCGTACAGTGACCACGCGCACCCGATTTTGAGCTCATCCGCAGCAGCCACACCGCCGGGCATGAAAAAATGAACGGCCAACTGTACCCGATCAGGCGAGATTTTTCAGCCATTTTGGCCCTGGCCATTCACCGGGCTATACTCGCCCCCTGAATACCGGCCCACTCTGGCAACCCCCTGGACAACCCTGCGCATGCGACAACACGCACTCACCCTGACCTTTCTCGTGTGGTTCACGCCCATGAGCCTCATCCTGGGCGGCATGGCCAACGCTGCACCAGGCACGGCCCCCGCCCGGATCGCCACCACGGCCACGCCGCCCAATCGCTCACTCACGCCATCCCCGACCGCCGCCCCCAACACCGAGGTCGCCATCGATCGCCAGTTGATCACCCTCGTCCAGCACGGTCGGATACCCGGCCAGGCGGTGGAGCTAAAGGCGGCGGGCCAGACCTTCCTGGGCCTGTACCTGCCGGCCGCGGGACCGACCAAACAGGGGGCGGCAATCCTGTTGCCCGGCATCGGCGCCCATCCGGACTGGCCCGGCGTCATCGCCACACTGCGCCGTGGTCTGCCGCACCATGGCTGGGCAACGCTGTCCATCCAGCTCCCCGTCCCTGCCCCCGGGCCGGGTCCGGTGAATATCAAGGCCCTGCTCAATGCCGCACCGGCGCGCATTCAGGCGGCCATTGCCCACCTGCACCAACTGGGCTTGCGCAATCTGATCCTCATCGGTCATGGCCTGGGGGCCGCGATGGGGGCCGACTATCTGGTGCGAAAGGGGAAACAGGCCGGTATCCAGGCCTTTGTCGGCATCGGCATGGGGACCCCCCCCTTTCTGGCCCCCAGGGGCGACTCGCGGCTCAATCTGCCCGCCCAGATCGGCAAGATCACGGTGCCGATACTCGACATCTATGGGGGACGTGACGATCCTGCGGTCCTCGCCAGCGCACCGGCCCGGGCACAGGCGGCGAACGCGATACACCCACCCATCGTGTACACTCAGGTGCGCCTGCCAGGGGCCAGACACAGCTTCGCGAATACCGGCCCCAGTCTGGTGCGTTGGGTGCGCGGCTGGCTCAAACATAATGCGCCTGGCAGGGTACTTGGCCCGTCCCGCCTGCCGGGCAAACGCCCTTGAGCGCGTTTCATCAGGAACACGCAAAGACACCGTCATTCACCCCTCCCCCTCACCACAAGGAATCAACCCATGCTCCTGTCCCTCGCCCTTGCCTTGCACCTGCTGTCCGCCGTCGTGTGGGTGGGGGGTATGTTCTTCGCCTACATGGCCCTGCGCCCGGCCGCCGCTGCCGTGCTGGAACCACCACAGCGGTTGGCGCTGTGGGTGCACACCTTTGGCCACTTCTTTCCCTGGGTCTGGGTGGCCATCGTGCTTCTGCCCGTCACCGGCTATGGCCTGGCCTTCCATTTCTGGCACGCCATGGCCCATTTCCCGTTCTATGTGAATATCATGCAGGGGCTCGGCATCGTGATGATCCTGATCTACCTGCATGTCTTCTTCGCACCCTACCGCCGCCTCAAGCGCGCCGTAGCGGCACAGGACTGGCCGACCGGCGCCCGGGCCCTGAGCCAGATACGCCTGTTGGTTGGTATCAATACTCTATTGGGTCTGCTGGTGATCGCCATCGCCGGGGTGGGACGCCTGTACATCGGCGGCTGAATGCGCACACGCGCCCGGCCTCAGTCGCGTCGGGCGTCGCGAATACATTCGTAGGCCGCCTTGATCTCCTGGGATTTTTGTGTGGCCAGTTTAATCATCTCCTCGGGCATGCCCTTGCCCACCAATTTATCGGGATGATGACGGTTCATCAGGCGACGATAGGCCTGTTTGACCTGCACATCGCTGCTCTCGGGTGTCACACCGAGTATGGCATAGGCATCGGACAAGGCAGGACGGGAGGTGTCTGCACCGCGCGGCCCACCCGCCCTGCCACCGGCCGCGAAACGATACTGGGCCTGCACCATGGCCTCGATCTGGGCCAATTCCACCGCCTGCACTCCCAGCCCGTTGCATACCCGCTGGAGCACTACCCGCTCGGCGCTGTGTACCCGATTATCGGCATAGGCCGCATGCACAAGGATCTCGATGAACATCAAAATGAGCGTACGCTGGCGCCCCGCCTCACGACGAAACTGGGCAATCACCTCGTCGAGCTGAAAATCGGGCTGCTTGCCCTCATCAAACAATCTGATCGCCACCCGGCGTTGTTCCGCACGCAGGTGCATCTGCTCCATTACCGCCCGGGCGGTGGCGATCTCGTCTGCGGACACCCGGCCATCCGCCTTGGCCAGGTGCCCCATGACAGAAAAAACTGCGGTAAAAAAGGCCGCCTGCGTACGCTCCGCGCCGCGAAATGTGACCGTCGGATCATGCTCGACCGTGCGTTTCAGTCCGTGGTCGAACTGGTGACCGATGGCCGCACCCAACGCCGCGCCCAACGGCCCTCCCCAGGCAAAGCCGAACGCCCCGCCGATGATTTTTCCCCACCAGCTCATCGCACTCTCATGCCTGGTCCCCGATGTCGACTCATCACAAAACGCGAATCGTGTCTCAATTTTTTGAATGCCGTCACACTGTATGATTCAAGCCGATGCCGGCAGTTTCCGATACTTTAACAAATGGCAGAGAGACCCGGTGGCCAGACCCACGGCTACGAGCGCTGGCCAGTGCTCCCGAGTCGCACGCGGTGTCACGCGGCAATGGCGTCACGCACCCGCTCCAGGCGTTGGCGCACCTCACTGGCCAGTTGCGCAATCGCATCGCTTCCGACCAGTTGTAACACCGCACTGGGGTCCATGAAGGCCACCTTGATGGCGCCCACCTCATCCTCGCTGACCACCACATTGCAGGGTAGCAGCAGACCGATGTCGGGCTCCGCACTCAGGGCCGTATTGGCCAGCACCGGATTGCAGGCACCCAGGATCTTGTAGGGCCGTTTGTCGATATCGAGCTTCTTTTTCATCACCGCCTTGACATCAATCTCCGTCAGGACACCAAAACCTTCCTCTTTGAGCGCCGCAGTCACTTTTGCCACCGCATCATCGAATCCACCGCTGACTTGCGCACTAAAACCATACCCGGACATATCGACCACCTCTTATAGGTTCATTCCTTCATCTATCAACACAGCGTGAATGGCCTGTGCCTTCCACGTCACCATGGGTCACATTGTATTCCTCACGGGCGCAGACATACAGCGCCGACCTGCCACGCCGCTCGGACCCATGCGGCAACTGGCTTACCGGGGAGGTCACGCTCCCCCGCCCCTGTGTCTGCCTGCGGCCCCCCCCGATACATTGGTCTCAGTGGAATAATGTGTCTCACCGTATTGGCAAACAGGAAAAATTTGGGTAGATTTAGCATCCGTTCCATTGCTAATGGTACGCATTAAACTCGATGGCCCGCAGACACAGGGGCAACCGATACTGCCACTGATACGGCCCCTCAACGCGAAGCGATACATTATGAAAACCGTCCTCAAGACCCTCCTGATACTCATCGTGTTTGTCCTTCTCGGCGGGCTTGTCTTCATCTACTCCGGTGTCTACAACATTGCCGCCACCAGCAAGGACCCCGCCCTGTTACGCTGGGCCCTGCATACCACGATGGAGCGGTCCGTGGAACGGCGTGCGGATGCTATAAAACCGCCGGCCGATAGCGTCTTGTCGAACCCCGCAACCATCAACACCGGCTTTCGCCACTACAATGAGATGTGCATCCTCTGTCACGGCGCCCCCGGCGTCAAACCCGGCGAGGCACATGCGGGACTCAATCCCGAACCTCCCGCCCTGGCCGAGCATGCCAGAGAGATGTCACCCGGCGAGTTGTTCTGGGTCATCAAGAACGGCATAAAGATGACCGGCATGCCGGCCTGGGGGCCCACACACTCGAATGCTGATATCTGGGCCATGGTGGCCTTCATAAAGACCCTTCCCGACATGACACCCGCCCACTACAAGGCCCTGCAGGAAGCCACCCGCCAGACGCCTGCCAGCGACGAACACGCCTCCGGACATGCCCATCAGGCGGCACACTAACCACGACGAGTCCGGGACACTGTCCCGGACACCCTGTATTGCGCTAACGACCACCGACCCATGGGACCGGGTCAGTTGCCGCATTTCATTCATCAGGCCCTGCTGCCTCTGCCTGCGCGCGACATGGCGTCCAGGCGCGGCTATTGTCCGCGCGCCCGGCTGCGCTGATCGTTTTTGGCCCAGACCTGATAGACCTGATCCGGCCACTTCGACTGTAGCCAGGCAATCACCTCGCTGATATCCCGATTCGAGAGTTTTCCCTTCCAGGCAGGCATATTTCCCTGGCCGCCGGGACTACCGTTGTTGATGACATACTGCAGCGCGACCAGCGGATGATGCCAGGCATGGCCCGTGCCATTTAGGGGCGGGGCCGGAAACTTGCCATCGGGACCACGAAAGCGCCAATTTATCGCTCCCTGTGCCCGGGTCCCATGACATACCGCGCAGTTCTTCTCGAAGATCTGCCCACCCCGGGCAATTTCGCCAAAGTCCATATTCCGTTCGACCGGTTTTGCCACCGCCGCAGAGCCCGACGCACTCGTCGCAGCAACAGATGCGGTGGCCGTCTTTTTATCTTTATTACACGCGGTTACGCTCAACAACAGTACCGAAGTGGCAAAACCCGCCACGAACCAGGTTGAAATTCGCATAGTATCTCCTTGATCGACGTACACAATGACAGCACTCCTGGATCTGGACATCATGGATCTGTATCGAGGTGCTATAGCCCCTGATTATGCCTTCACGCACCGTAGTGTCGAATGCCTAAACCGCCAGTCCGACCGTCTCATCTGACCGCTACGCGATCACCGAGAAGACCTGAGAGGAACTCGCACTTGATGCTATTTGCCCCACGACACCATGATATCAATGTGATTTATTTGAACCCCGCAGCACCGCCTCCGCCTCCTGCAGCACCATGGTCTTGAACGTTGCACCCACCGGAGAAAGGCGTTTACCCTTGCGATGTACCACATACCAGTGGCGCAAAATAGGAAAGCCCTCGACATCGAGGACATGCAAACGCCCGGTTTCCAGCTCTGCCGCCAGCGTATGAATGGAAACAATCCCCAACCCCAGGCCAGCCTCGACAGCCTGCTTGATGGCCTCGTTACTACTCATTTCCATATCGCTGCGCAGATGCACACCCCGCTCGCTAAAAAAACGTTCCATGGCGATGCGTGTCCCTGAACCCCGCTCACGCACCACGAAGGTCTCCGTCTCCAGGCGCGACAAAACGATGTTCGATTCTTGCACGAGGGGATGACTGAAAGGCGCAATGATGACCAGAGGATTTACCATGAAGGCGCTCGCCTCCAGATCCAGTCCCTCGGGTGGGCGCCCCATGACAACCAGATCACATTCATTGGCTTCGAGCTGGTGCAACAGTGTCTTGCGATTGGTCACATCCAGACTGAACGTGACATTAGGAAAACGGCGCACGAAAGTGGCCAGAAGTTGCGTGGCAAAATAATTCGCAGTACTCGCTACCGACACGTTCAGGTGCCCGCGCTGTACCCCTTTGAGGTGTTCCATAACCTCACCCACCTCATCCAGCAACTGTCCAACAGCGCGACTGTAGGTGTACATTTCCTGGCCCGCCTCGGTCAGATAGATCTTTTTACCCAGCTGCTCAAACAACGGCAGACCAACACTCTCCTCCAGTTGCTTTATCTGCATGGAAACGGCCGGTTGGGTCAGACACAGCGCCTCGGCAGCGCGGGTGAAATTGAGGTGCCGGGCAACCGCCTCGAAGACCGTTAACTGGCGCAGGGTAACGTGCATACTGACTCCAGCCTCTATAAATATTCTACTCGAAAGTATATTCAGCACATCAACATGGCGCAACGAACACGGCCCACTGGCGCCCTGCGTTCACGCAGTGGGCCACACGAACGAACCTGCCCCATCCTGCCCGGTGCACACTCCGCGTACAAATTTCATACCAGTTCACGCAATAGCTGTAAGGCCGGTTCCATCACTGTGGGATCTGTTCCACGCTGATAAACCAGATAGGCGGGATGCATAAACTCCGGTGAATCCTTGACCTGAAACAGGGTGCCGGCTGCGATGAAGGATTTCGCCATTCTGACGGGCAGAAAACAACTACCACCATTGCACAAAATGAGCTGCACCCCAAGCCAGCCGATATTCACGACCTGGGACGGGCGTTCCAGATCGGGATAACTCTGTGCATGCTGGGCGTAGAAGCCCGGTCCCCAGTCGATATAAATATAATCTTCCGATCTCACCTCACCGGGTTGGCTGCTAATCAACACCAGCACCTCATCAAAGAGGTGTTCCACGACGAGCCCCTGGCTGTGGCTTGGGGTATACATCAAACCGATATCCAGTGTGCCTTCGATCAGGTGGCGCATCAGATCCTCTTCGAAACCGATTTCACTGCGAATCGCAATATCCGGCGCGACATGGCGCATCCTGCCAACCCATTGCGGCAGCAATCCTTCCCACAATGCGATACGTCCACCGATGCGAAGGGTGGCGCGATAGCGACTCGGTAAACCGATGTCGTGGCGAGCCTGTTCCGCTGTCAGTACCAGGCGTTTTGCATGTTCGAGAAAACGCCGCCCCCCCTGCGTTAGCGTGGCCCCGGAGCGGTTACGCACGAAAAGGCGTACCGTCAGCTCCTCCTCGAGACGTTGCACCCGGGCACTGACCGTCGATTGGGTCAGATGTAGCTGCCGGGCCGCCTCGATAAAGCTGCCGCTTGCCGCAATGGTCAGAAATGTCCGTGCCTGTTCTATGTCCACATCGGGATATTGCTCAATTTCTACTTTATATCGAATATAACGATATTAGATACCAAAAAATGTTGTTTTACTAACATTAGATTTAAACGATATAGTGGAAAGACAATCCGTTTAGGTGAGGCCCAGGACATGCGCAGTGACACTCAGTATGCACGTGATGTAGAAGGCTATATGGTTGATCCCGAGGACTGGAACGAGGAATTCGCCCAGGAACTGGCCGCCGAGGAGAACGTGCAACTCACCGAGGCCCATTGGCCGATATTGCATTTCATGCGCGATTATTGGCAAGAACACAAGGTGGCACCGGATGTGCGCCATGTGACCAAGTATCTGGTTGACACCCAGGGTTATGAGAAAAAAAGTGCCAAACAGCACCTCTTCAAACTGTATCCCTATGGGTATGTAAAACAAACCTGCAAGATTGCCGGAATGCAGCGCCCGCGGGCCTGGAGTACCGGTTAAATGGAGCGCTATGGCGGGGCACACAACGCACGCTACGCAGCCCTTCGGCTTATCCGCTAAGCGTCCAGGCTGCGTTCGCTTTTTCTACACCTCTTGCCAGGGGGCCCGCCTTGCACCCCGTTTTGCATGCCCCGCGGGTCGGGGCAATGCGCTTCAGCCCGAGGTCGCCACCTTGTAACCGGCCGCCTTCCATGCCGGGAGCCCGCCACGGAACCAGTACAGATGAGTATACCCGGCCTTCACCGCCGCCGTGGACTCCTTGAAGGACTTCCAACACTCGGGCCCGTTGCAGTAGATGACCAGTGCTGTGCTTTTGTTCTTCGGTAGCTTGTCCAGATTGAAATGATCCTTGCTGGCATCGAACTTGACGCTATGCGCGCTACGTTCGAAATAAGGTTCGCTGATCGCATGGGGGATATGCCCCTCGGCATATTCCAGAGGTACCCTGGCATCGACAATCAACATCCCCTGACTAGCGAATGTCTTGACCTGGGCCGCCGTCACCACCGTGGTCCCCTTCAGCGAGGTCGGTGTGTTGGCGCCGAAAGCGGCCCCTGCCAGCAGATACAGCGAAGCCCCCATCACCAGTAGTAATTTCTTCATATCACTTTGACTCCTGTTGGTTATCAACTTGTGTTGACCGGTTCAAGGCGCCCGATATGAGCGCCTCAACTTTGAATGCGAAACACGCTGACGGCCGCTTCGAGTTTTTCGGCCGTTGCCGTCAATGTACTAATCGCATCTGTGGTGCCGTCCATGTGCTGTTTCGACTCCTCGGAAAGTGTATGTACGCTGGACACATTGCGCACGATCTCCTCTGTGACGGCAGACTGTTCTTCGGTCGCTGTCGCAATCTGGGTCATCATGTCCCGAACCGCTTCCACCGTCTCATGGATCTTGCGCAGGGCCTCACTCGATTGCCCACCCATCTCGACTCCGCGCTTGACATGCTCTGCCACCTTGTCCATGACCTCATTGACGGTCTGACTCTCGTTTGACACGTTGTGAATAGTGCCCTCAATCTCGGTGATCGACTCGGCGGTGCGCTGCGAGAGCGAACGCACCTCGTCGGCCACCACCGCGAATCCACGTCCGTACTCACCGGCGCGAGCCGCCTCGATGGCCGCGTTGAGCGCCAGCAGGTTGGTTTGATTGGCAATGGCCTTAATAATGCCGATGACCTGTTCGATATTCTCGGTCGCGCCACCAAGGCGCCCCACTGCCTCGGAACTGGTTTGCACCGCTTGTTCAATGTCCGCCAGGGCCTGTGCCGTTTGACTGACGATGGACTGGCCTTCTTCCACCACGTCCTTGGCCGAATTGGCATCGTTTGCGGCAGATTCGGCACTCTGGGCCACCGCGGTGATCGTGTTGGACATCTCCTCCATCGCCACGTTGACCTGGAGTATCTGGTCGGCCTGATGGGCGGTGTTGTCCGTCGTGCTCGCAACCAGGTGCTGAATATCACGTGCACCCGTGGCAACCTCTTCGGCCGCGCACTTGGCATCGGTGACCGTGTGGGCCAATTGACCGAGCATGCGATTCAAACTCTCGCCCATCCTGGCGAGTTCATCGCCCCCCCGTAGCGCAACAGATACACTCAGATCGCCCGACGCTGCCTGCTCGAGCGCTGTGCGGATAACCGCTGCATCGCGTCCCAGCGCATTACCGATGTGTGCCGAAACGCCGATCAACAACAACAAGGCGAGCGCGGTAGCCGACCACATCAACAGCGCATCCCGGCGCCCCTGTCCGCGCAGGTGCAGGTATTCCGCATAGATGGCCTGGTTTTCTATCGGCATCAGCTTGTCGAGATTGTTCGATATGTGCAACTCGACCGGCACCCAGTCCTCTTGCAGAATCATGCTGACACCGTCCTTGTTGTCCTGGGCGTAGGCCTGATTGAGCTTTTGCAGGATGCCGCTGAGCACACCCATATGGGTATCGACGTCGGTGATGAGCGTGTGTTCTTTCCGGCTCCGGGGAGAAAACATAGACATGGCGCTCTTTTTGAAGGCCCGCCAATCGGACGGCAGGCTTTGTTGAGCACCCTTGAGTTGATTGCGTGATCCCACTGCCGGCATGACATCGCTCAGGTAGGCGGCCATGCGAAAGCGCACCTCCTTGAGTGTGGAGACCATTGCGACCAGGCGTTCGGTTGGCTGGATATGGTGTGCGTACACCATGTTCAGACCGACCTCGGCCCGGTGAACGCCCAGATATCCCCCCGTGGCTATCGTTACCAGCAGAATTGACGCCATGGCCGCCATAACGTAAATGCGTGCCCGAATGCTCAGTCGTCGAAACCACTTCATCAGAGTCGATCCTCCCTCATCCAGCGCTGCCCCCCCATCGAGCGGGTTTGGTGCACATGCGATACCTGTGTCTATCTGTCGGCAGAAAGTACGCACTACTTTAGTAGATAATCACCGATCTCCGGTTATATTCGCGTTTCTCAACAGGGAGAATTTGTCTTTGAATATTGTATATTTCATCAAAAACAACCTATTAGACATACGCGGCCTTCGCGTATCGATCGTTTTGCCGGTCCGGATTCACTGACGGGACTGCTGCACAAAAACGCGGCTGGCGTCACGCACCGACACACAACACTGAGTCAGTTCGAAAAACCCAAACGGAAAGGCAGCGCAGACCCACACGATCGGCGGTGAGACAGCCAGGGTTGACCCGCTTTCTTAGCGGGTCAGCCTCGCATACAGCGTCGGCAGTTTTTCCGGCAGCCGCGCGATGTTGTCCAATACCATGAAGTTGCGTGTGCCGAAGATGCGTTCCACATAGGCATCGGCCTGTGGATCGAGCGTGAGACAGTAGGTCATGACACCACAGGTACTCAACTCTTCGGTGGCCTTTTTGGTGTCATGGCGCAGGTACTGCGGATCGTGTTCGTCGATGTCGGCCGGTTCACCGTCGGTGACGAGCAGGATAAGTTTCTTCTGTTGCGGTTGTTGTTGCAGGAAGTGCCCGGCATGGCGCAGTGCCCCGCCCATGCGCGTGGACAACCCACCCTGCATACCGGCCAGGCGCGCCTTGACCTCATCGTCGAAGGGCTGGTCGAAATCTTTGAATCGATAGTACTGCACGTCATGGCGACCGTCGGAGGCGAAGCCATGGATGGCGAAGGGATCGCCGATACCGTCGATGGCCCAGGACAGCAGGCTGGTGGCCTCGCGGGCAAGCTGGATGACGGGCCGGTCGGCGTCGCCCAGGATCTCGTTGGTGGACTCGGAGAGATCGAGCAGCACGACCACCGCGAGGTCACGCATCTTGCGGATATAGCGAATATTGATGCGCGGGTCGGGGGTCTCACCCATGCGCAGATCGATCATGGCGCGAATGGCGGCATTGATGTCGATCTCGTCGCCGTCTTCCTGATGGCGCTGGCGCACGATACCGCGCGGCTGCAGGGCATCCATGATCTGTTTGAGCTGGCTGGCGATTGGCTTGTACTCGGTCAGGATGTCATCGATAGTCTGCGCATCCCCCTTGGGTTGGCGCTTTTCCAGTACGGTGACCCAGTCGGGACGATGCAATTGCACCTGATAGTCCCATTCCGCGTAGTGGTAGGGTTCACTCACCGCCTCGGTGCCCTCCAGTTCATTGATAGTGCAGCCTTCCTGATCCAGGAAGAACGGCGTCTCCAGGCGCCAAACCTCCTGAGCATCGTCACCGGCGAGTTCGCAGTCCAGTTCATTGACCATTTCCATGACGCTCACGGTCTTGCGCACCTGGCGCTGGCTGGCCGGCACATACTCGACATCGCTCCAGATGTCTTCTGCATACTGCCAGACGAACCGATTGTCATCGCGGTAGGGGATGGCGATCGACTCCAGCACACGCAGACCGGGCAGGTCGACATACTCGGTCAGTTTGTTGATGAAGGTCACGCCCAGGTCCCAACTCAACTGGTTGTCCCCGGCGCGTTTTGCGACTTCCTCGCGAAAGGCAGCAGCAGCGCTGCGGATCCAGGGGTGCTCATCGGCATAGCGCTCATCGAGCAGGGCATGGGAGAGGCGTTCGATGAGCGTCACCGCCTCATCGGTGGGACAGCTGACTTCGCGTACACCTTCGTGAATGCTGCTCCAGAGTTTTTTCAGCCCCGGAAATTCGCGCACGGCGAGATACTCGATGCGTGCATCCTCGAATATTCCGATGAGGAACATCTGTGCCGGACTCAGGGCCTCAGCCGAAATCGCTGCCGTCGCATAGGCGATGTGCGCAGCGGCGTGCGCCACGGTAGCGCGATAGAGTTCGCCACCGGGCACACCGGCATAGTCATCGAAGGCATCCGGCAAGTGAATGATACGATTTTCGATATGTGGTTTGTAACCTTCACGGGTCTCGTAATCACCCGAGGTGGGGCGCATGAAGAAGTCCCTCCCCCACAAGGCGCGCAAGTAGAAGTTGAGCTTGCGCTGCACATCGACAAACAGGATGCCGCGCCGCTCACGTTGCAACACGGCCTTGCTGTCGGCAGACTCCAGGTTGAAGTAGGCGATCTGCGCCTGGAAGTCACGCCCGTGTGCCTGGGCACCCCAATTGGCCCAACGACGCAAGCCACCGAGGGTGAGCTTGCTGAACAGCTCATCGAGATGGGCAAGCATCGGGCGCAACCCCCGCGGCACTTTGGCCGACAGGGCGTGGATGAGGCCCAGATAACCACGCAGTAGTTCGGCATCGCCCAGGCGGCGGGATGCCGTGGGCAGGGTAGAGAACAGCAGGGCGATAATCTGGCCGCTAACCATGGAGGAGAGTTTCATGGACTGCATGATGCAGTCCTTGATGACCTCGTCGCCAACCTCCCTGGCCACGCTCGGCATGGCATGCAGATACGAGATCACCATGTCGGAACCACGACCCAGCTCACACAGCACCCGTGCGCCTTCCAGGAAGTTGTGCAGACCTTGGGGCGACATGGCCCGCGTGGCCTCGTGGTAACTCTCCTCGAAGCTGTCTTTGACGCGGGCATCGGCCTGGTCGAGGCACGCACGGTATTCGTCTAAGTCCACGCTCATCACAATCGCCCCCGGAGCCGGGATCAGAAATACGTGCCGACGGCGCTGTCCAGCGTATCGCGCATGTCGGGATCATCGGTGAGTGGGCGCACCAGCGTCATCGTGCAGGCGGCCTTGGCCTCGACACCCTTGGCGATGAGCTGCGCGGCGTAGACCAGCAGGCGCGTGGAGATGCCCTCATCCAGACCGTGTCCCTTGAGGTTACGGGCACGCTGCGCGACCTGCACCAGCTTGTCGGCCGTCTCGCTGTCCACCCCGGTCTCGTGGCTAATGATCTCCGCCTCGACAGTTGTATTCGGGTAGTCGAAATCGAGCGCACCGAAGCGCTGCTTGGTCGACTGCTTGAGGTCTTTCATCAGGCTCTGGTACCCCGGATTGTAGGAGATGACCAGTTGGAAGTCCGGATGGGCATGGACAAGTTCGCCTTTTTTGTCCAGCGGCAAGGTACGACGGTGATCGGTCAGAGGGTGAATGACCACCGTGGTGTCCTGGCGCGCCTCGACCACCTCGTCCAGATAACAAATACCGCCGCTGCGCGCAGCCGTGGTGAGTGGACCGTCCTGCCAGCGCGTGCCGTTGGCATCAAGCAAAAAGCGACCGATGAGGTCCGAGGCGGTCATGTCCTCGTTACAGGCCACGGTAATTAGCGGGCGCTGGAGTTTCCAGGCCATGTGCTCGATAAAACGTGATTTACCGCAGCCGGTCGGACCCTTGAGCATGATGGGCATGCGGGCCGCGTAGGCGGCCTCGTACAAAGAGACCTCGTCGCCCACCAGACGGTAGTAAGGCTCTTCGACGATCTGGTACTGCGAGATGTCGCTGTCACTCATCGTACGTTCTCCTGCAAGGCATACTTTGGGCGGGTCACTCGGCGAGTGACCGACTCACGGCACGGCGTAAAGATAGTAGTGGGTTTGTAAAAAAAGAACCCCTGCCCAGCGGACCCGACAGGGGCTCTTTCTCAGGCACAAACCGCCAAACGGATCAGGCGTATCAGGTCTTGATGGGACCGCGGTAGATGACCATCGAGGCACCCTGCGACTGGGCATAGTTGTCGTAACCCACCAGGCGCACGTGGTGCGCGGGATGGGCCTTGTGGCAGGCATCGGCCTCGGTCAGGATGTGCTCCACGTCGGTCTCACCGAACATAGGCAGCTTCCACATGTACCAGTAGTGATCGAAGGCGTTTTTTGTCTCGACGTGCTCGATGGCCGGATTCCAGCCCTTGCTGACAATGTAGGCCACCTGCTTGCTGATCTGCTTCTTGTCCATCTCCGGCAGGTACGAGAAGGTCTCGAACTTGCGACTGCTCGGATCCGACAGGCTGGATTTGTAGTCTTGCAATTCGCTCATGTCTTCAACTCCTAATGCGGCGCCCGAAAACGGGCACGATATATTCGTTCCGGGTCCTGTTCAGGGCTGCGGGTCGCGTGGCGAAGCGATGGGCCATGCCCCGCGCCCGGCATATCCTGAAACGTTTACTTGTGAGCCGCGTCGAGTTTGTCGACGGTATCGAACTCAAACTTGATTTCCTTCCAGGTCTCCATCGCGGCCTTCAGCTCGGGGCTGGACTTGGCGGCCTTGGTGAGGATCTCCTTACCTTCCTTCTCAAGTTCACGTCCCTCATTGCGGGCCTCGACGCAGGATTCCAACGCCACGCGGTTGGCGGCGGCGCCAGCGGCGTTACCCCAAGGATGACCCAATGTACCGCCGCCGAATTGCAGCACTGCATCGTCACCGAAAATGGAGACCAGCGCCGGCATATGCCAGACGTGGATACCCCCGGAGGCCACCGCAAAGACACCGGGCATGGAGCCCCAGTCCTGATCGAAGAAGATACCGCGCGAGCGGTCTTCCTTGATGTAGCGTTCGCGCAGCAGATCAATCCAGCCAAGAGTGGCCTCACGGTCACCCTCGAGCTTGCCGACCACGGTACCCGTGTGCAGGTGATCGCCACCGGACAGGCGCAGGATCTTGGTCAACACGCGGAAATGGATGCCGTGGTTAGGATTGCGATCGATCACGGCATGCATGGCGCGATGAATGTGCAACAGGAGGCCATTGTCCTGACACCACTGGGCCAGACCCGTGTTGGCGCAGAGACCACCGGTAATGTAGTCGTGCATAATGATGGGAGCACCAATCTCCTTGGCATACTCTGCGCGCTTGAACATCTCGTGCGGAGTTGGCGCGGTCACATTCAGATAGTGACCCTTGCGCTCACCGGTCTCGGCCTCGGCCTTATGGATGGCCTCCATGACGAAATCGAAACGCTGGCGCCAACGCATGAAGGGCTGAGAGTTGACGTTCTCGTCGTCCTTGGTGAAATCCAGACCGCCACGCAGGCACTCATACACGGCACGGCCATAGTTTTTAGCGGACAGGCCCAGCTTGGGTTTGATGGTGCAACCCAGCATTGGGCGGCCATACTTGTTCATGATGTCGCGTTCGACCTGGATGCCGTGCGGCGGACCATTGCAGGTCATGACATAGGCAATGGGGAAGCGCACGTCCTCGAGGCGCAGGGCACGCACGGCCTTGAAACCAAACACGTTGCCGACCAGCGAGGTAAAGACGTTGACGACCGAGCCCTCTTCGAACAAATCGATGGGATAGGCGATGAAGGCATAGAAGGCGGCGTCGTCACCCGGGACATCTTCAATGTGGTAGGCACGACCCTTGTAATAGTCCATGTCGGTCAGCAGATCGGTCCAGACCGTGGTCCAGGTCCCGGTGGAGGACTCGGCCGCCACCGCAGCGGCAGCCTCTTCGCGGTCCACACCCGCCTGGGCGATAATCTTGAAACAAGCCAGAAGATCCGTTTCTTTCGGTGTGTATTCCGGCGTCCAGTAAGTCTGGCGATATTCCTTTACACCAGCGCTGTATGTCTTGACGGACATGTGCGTCTCCTCAACTTAAGGTTGGTCATTCTGTGTGCACCACGCCACAGACTGACAACATTCACGGCTGCACGTCATTGCATGACGGCTCTTTCTCGGGAGAACCAGAATAGGTTTCTTGAAGTATAATTAACAATCAAATATCGTAATAACTATCATAAGCATTTACTGATACATAAAAGCCATTGATTTTACCCGATAGCGACTATCGTCTCTCCACGTTCAAGGGCACTATTGTGCGCATTTACCCTGAATTCAGTCGCCTGCCATCGGTGAGCCGGGCATACAGAGCTTCGGCCCGCGCCAGGGCCTCCTCGATATCCAGCCCGAGCAGGCAGTAATGGCCCATCTTGCGACCCACACGCACTTCGCGTTTGCCATAGAGGTGCAGCTTGGCACAGGGGTCTGTAAACACCGCCAGCCAGTCCGGCCGGGACAGACCCCAGAGGTCGCCCAGCAGGTTGACCATGACCACGGGCGACAACAGCCGGACATCGCCAAACGGCAACCCGCAGAGCATACGCACCTGCTGTTCAAACTGCGATGTCACACAGGCATCCAGCGTATAGTGCCCGCTGTTGTGCGGGCGGGGGGCAATCTCATTGACCAGTAACTCACCGCCACGCAGGACAAAGAACTCCACCGCCAGCACTCCGCAGTACGCCAGGGCGTCGGCCAGACGCCATGCCTGTTCCTGGGCCGTGCGCGCCAGGGCCTCGGGGATACGCGCGGGCACGATGCTGGTATGCAGTATGCCGCCCACGTGGCGATTCTCAGCCACCGGGTAGCCACACGATTGCCCCTGAGGGTTGCGCGCGAGCACGACCGATATCTCCATCTCCAGTTCCACCCGCCGCTCCAGTACGGCCGGGGCCGCGCCCAGGCGGGCAA
Source organism: uncultured Chromatiales bacterium (assembly GCA_964561765.1). Lineage (GTDB taxonomy): Bacteria > Pseudomonadota > Gammaproteobacteria > DATFLL01 > DATFLL01 > CAZLQI01. The sequence goes on along the minus strand of CAZLQI010000001.1, from coordinate 189,128 downwards.
ACCCCTGGCGCAACGCCTCCAGACTGTCAATCGCGATCTGACCCTTGCCGTCATAGCCCAGGACCGCGCGCTTGAGAATGGCGGGTCCACCGAGTGCATGCCATGCCGGTTCCAGATCTGGCGTGGATGCCACCACACGAAAAGGCACAGTGGCCAACCCGGTACGCTGAATGAAGGCCTTTTCCCTGATCCGGTCCTGGGTAGTCAGCAGTGCAGTGACCGCAGGCCGCACCGGCACATGGGCGGCAAGGCGTTCCAGCGCGGCCACGGGGATATTTTCAAACTCGGTGGTAATGCCAGCGCAATGCCGTGCCAATTCGTCGAGTGCCTCTGCGTCGTCGTAACCGGCGCACACATGCCTGTCTGCCAGGCGCCCGGCGGGACTGTCCGGATCCGGGTCGAACACGATGACCCGGTAGCCCAGGGTGTGGGCAGCAACGGTAAACATGCGCCCGAGCTGACCGCCACCGAGTATGCCCAGTGTCGCACCGGGTAGAACGGGATCGATCGCGCTCATACCTCGGGCGGCAAACGCTGCGCCAACACGGCATCGCGCTGTGTACGGCGAAAGACATCCAGACGTTGTGCCAGGGCGGCATCATTGCCCGCCAACATTGCGATGGCAAACAAGGCTGCATTGGCCGCACCGGCCTCGCCGATGGCAAAGGTGGCCACCGGCACACCCTTGGGCATCTGCACGATGGACAGCAACGAGTCCTGCCCCTGGAGATGACGCGACGGCACCGGCACACCCAGGACCGGCACCGTGGTTTTGGCCGCCAGCATACCCGGCAAATGGGCCGCGCCCCCTGCTCCCGCAATAATGGCACGCAGACCCCGATCCCGAGCCATCTGTGCATATTCAAACAGCAACTCCGGTGTGCGATGTGCCGAGACCACACGGTACTCGTGCGCTACGCCGAAGGCCTCGAGTTGCTCCACGGCACAGCGCATCACTGGCCAGTCACTGTCCGAACCCATCACTACGCCAACCCGCGGTTGTACCGTCATCGCTTAGATATCCTTTGTCAAACCAGACATGACCATCACGGCCCTCGCACTCAAGATCAGGACTGAGGACGCAAGGACTAGCCCCCCTCAGTCACCAATCACCCGCCTTTAACCTCCCCCACGATACGCACCAGCGCGCTGCGGGCGAGCACATCGCCCTGGGCAGCCGCACGGGCATACCAGGCACGGGCCTGCGACACATCCTGTTCCCGTCCCAGGCCCTGTTCGTACAACCCCGCCAGGTCACGTTGCGCCATCGGCAAACCCTGTTCAGCCGCCCGTTGCATCCACTCCGCACCCCGTTGCACGTCGCGTGACACACCGCGCCCACGCAGATAACGGTTGGCGAGATGACGCTGCGCACGGGCAATACCGCGCCGGGCATCGCTCTGTAGCAGCGCCAGTTGCACGGCCTCGTCATAGTGAATCGGCATGACCCTCATCGGGTTAAGGATTACTGAAACTGTCGCTGGCGAATGGCGCTGTCCACCCGCGCCAGTGCATCCTTCCACGCCTCGCCACGATTTTTCAGGTTGGCCATCAGGTCCATCAGCGCATAGGCTCGCGGCCGGTTCTCCAGAGTGAATTCGCGGAGTTTTTTCAGCATGTACATATGGCCACCCTGGCCAACATCCAGCGTCTTGAACAGCGCGTAAAACAACAACGCCTGTCCCGAGCGTGGATCGGCCTCGACCAGCGCGACCACCTCATCCAGTACCGATGTCGACATCATACGCCCCTCGCCTGACCCCTCCGGGCGACCGTAAAGCAAAAGGCGGGGGTGTCCCCGCCTTTTGCATCTTGCTGTGAAACGCTCTCGAACCGTTTTCTTAACCCCGACAGTGCTTCACACTTTCGGGTTCAGTTCACCGGAGGCATAACGTTTGACCATCGTATCGAGGCTCAACGCCGTGATTTTCGAGGCCATGCCAGCGGCACCGAAGGCTTCGTAACGCGCCTTGCAAATATCCCTCATGGCGGCGGTCGCAGCCTTGAGGAATTTACGCGGATCGAAGTTGCTCGGATTGTCCTGCAGGTGTTTGCGAACGGCACCCGTGGAGGCCATGCGCAGGTCGGTATCGATATTGACCTTGCGCACGCCATGCTTGATGCCTTCCTGGATCTCCGCGACCGGCACACCATAGGTCTGGCCCATGTCACCCCCATGGGTGTTGATGATCTCCAACCAGTCCTGCGGCACCGAGGACGAACCATGCATCACCAGATGGGTGTTGGGGAGGCGCGCATGGATCTCCTTGATGCGCGCGATGGCGAGGATATCCCCGGTCGGCGGGCGAGTGAACTTGTAGGCACCGTGCGAGGTGCCAATGGCGATGGCCAGGGCATCCACACCGGTCTTGGCCACGAAGTCCAGTGCCTGTTCGGGATCGGTCAGCAGCTGGGAATGGTCCAGCACACCCTCGGCACCGGAACCGTCTTCCTCGCCCGCCATGCCGGTTTCCAGTGAACCCAGACAACCCAGTTCACCTTCTACAGAGACACCGCCCGCATGGGCCGTCTCGGCCACCTTGCGGGTGACATCCACATTGTACTCGTAGCTCGACGGGGTCTTCATGTCTTCCCGCAAGGAACCGTCCATCATCACCGAGGTAAAGCCCGACTGAATGGAACGCAGGCACACGCCCGGGGCGGAACCGTGGTCCTGGTGCATACACACGGGGATGTGCGGATACATCTCGACGGCGGCCTCGATCAGGCGGCGCAGGAACGGCTCGCCGGCGTAGGAGCGGGCACCGGCGGAACCCTGCATGATGACCGGGCTGTTGGTCTCGTCGGCAGCCTGCATGATGGCATGCACCTGCTCCATGTTGTTGACATTAAAAGCCGGCATGCCATAACCGTGCTCAGCGGCATGGTCCAACAACTGGCGAAGTGTAATCAGGGCCATAACGGTCCTCCTCGGTAGGTGATTAAATCAAACAATCGTCGATAAACAATCAACAAAACTATAGTGCAGGAAATGTGCGTTGACGGCATTGCAGGTGCACTCGACAGCCGCTTCAGGTTGCGGTCGGGACCAATTCACCGACCGTGACGATCTTCATCGCATTGGTCCCGCCCATCACCCCCATCAGATCACCTTTGGTGATGATGACCAATTCGCCGTCACGCACCGCACCACGGCGCAGCAATTCATCGATGGCCTCTTTGTTGACCTCGGCATGATCATTGCTGGTCACATCAAAACTGACCGGATAGACCCCTCGGTAGAGAGTCACTTTTCTACGCGTGTCCACATGACCCGTCAAGGCATAGATAGGGATGCCTGAACTGATGCGCGACATCCACAGCGGCGTGGATCCAGACTCGGTCAGCGCGGCAATGGCCTTCACACTCAGGTGATTGGCCGTGTACATGGCCGCCATGGCAATGGCCTCGTCAGCACTGCCAAAATGGCTGTCGATACGGTGATCGGAGTGCATGGCCAGGTACTGTTTCTCCGCCTCGCGGCAGACACGGTCCATGGCTTCGATGGCCTTGTCCGGGTATTTACCGGCGGCCGTCTCGGCCGAGAGCATTACCGCGTCGGTACCATCGAGCACGGCATTGGCTACGTCAAACACCTCGGCCCGCGTGGGGATCTGGTTTTCGATCATCGACTCCATCATCTGGGTTGCCGTAATGACCACGCGGTTCATGGTTCGCGCCAGCTGAATCAGGCGTTTTTGTACCGGTGGCAGCGCCGCATCACCGATTTCCACCCCCAGGTCGCCACGTGCGATCATGATGGCATCAGAGGCGGCGATGATCTCCTCGATCACGTCCAGCGCCTCAGCACGCTCAATTTTGGCGACAATGGCGCAGCGGCCACCCGCCGCCTCGAGCAGGCGGCGTGCCTCGTGGATATCCTCGGCGGTACGCGGGAACGATACCGCCAGATAATCGGCCTGCATTTTGGCTGCGGTCTTGATGTCATCGCGATCCTTGTCCGTGAGCGCCGGCGCGGACAGGCCACCCCCCTGACGGTTGATGCCCTTGCGATCGGACAGTGTGCCACCGACCACGACGCGGCAGACAATCTCGGTACCATCACGCACCTCTTCGACCCACAGCACGACACGACCGTCATCGAGCAACAGGGTGTCGCCGCGAGTCACATCGTTCGGTAACGCCTGGTAGCTGATACCGACACGTTCCTGGGTGCCCGCCTCCCGGTCGTGTCGGGTATCGAGGACGAATGTCGCGTCTTCGACAAGTTCGATCCTGGTATTGCGGAAACACTCTATGCGGATCTTCGGGCCTTGCAGGTCGGCCAGCACGCCGACTTGGCGTCCGTGCGCACGCGCGCGATTACGCACCCGCTCAGCGCGTCCCAGGTGTTCCTCGGCAGTGCCGTGGGAGAAGTTCACCCGCACGACATCGACACCGGCCTCGATGATCCTGTCTATCATCTTGGGATCATCGGTCGCCGGCCCGAGGGTGGCTACTATCTTGGTACGTCTTTGCATGATATTTAAGAACCTTGGTGACAAACTGCCAGAGACTTGAACCTCATCGAACCGGGTGGAATCAGTCTGCCCGGAGACACCTTGAACAGACGCGGGTCAGCGGTCTTGAGCGCGCGCCTCAAGTATGGCCACGGCCGGCAGGGTCTTGCCTTCGAGAAACTCAAGGAACGCGCCGCCACCGGTCGAGATGTACGACACCTTGTCGGCAATCCCATACTTGTCGACTGCGGCCAGGGTGTCACCGCCACCGGCAATCGAGAAGGCCGGACTCTCGGCGATCGCCAGCGACAGGGCCTTGGTGCCTTCACCGAACTGATCGAACTCGAACACCCCGAGCGGACCGTTCCAGACAATAGTGCCCGCCTGTTTCAGGATCTCGGCGAATTGTGCGGAGGTCTCGGGACCGACATCGAAGATCATGTCATCATCGGTCACCTCGGCGGCCTGTTTTAATTCGGCCGTGGCCGTCTCGGAGAATACCTTGCCACAGACCACATCGACCGGCACCGGAATATCGCCACCGCGTGCCTTGGCCTGTTCGCTGAGTTGCTTCGCCGTGTCGACCAGGTCGGCTTCATAGAGCGACTTGCCGACATTGTGCCCGGCAGCGGCGATGAAGGTATTGGCGATACCGCCACCGACGATGAGCTGATCGACAATCTTGGACAGGGAGGCCAACACGGTCAGCTTGGTGGACACCTTGGAGCCGCCGACGATGGCCACCATCGGGCGCCTGGGCTCGTGCAGTGCCTTGCCCAACGCCTCAAGCTCGGCGGCGAGCAACGGACCGGCACAGGAAATGGTCGCGAATTGCGCCACACCATGGGTCGAGGCCTGCGCGCGGTGTGCAGTGCCGAAGGCGTCCATGACGTAGACATCACACAACGCGGCATATTGTCTGGACAGGCCTTCGTCGTTTTTCTTCTCGCCCGGGTTGAAACGCACGTTCTCGAGGATAACCACGTCACCATCGCTCAATGTCGGTGCGGTATCGAGATAATCCTTGACCACCCGGACCGCCTTGCCCAGCAAACCACTCAAGCGCTCGGCGACCGGTTGCAGGGAGAATTCCTCGGCGTAGACGCCCTCTTCGGGACGCCCAAGGTGTGACATCAGCATCACCCGGGCACCGGCCTTCATGGCGTATTCGATGCTCGGCAGCGAGGCACGGATACGCGCATCGGAGGTCACTGTGCCCTCCTTGACGGGCACGTTCAGATCCTCACGGATCAGCACGCGTTTGCCGCGCAGATCCTGATCGATCATTTTCAGTACGGACATGGAACACTCCTTGAAAAGTTTTCTGAAGAACGATTAGCGAAGGCGACGGCCTTGGCTAATGGCTCTTGAAACGGGTGGGGCGTGGGGTGCGGGGGAGATGAAGGGTGAGGTGTACACTCACCGGGGCCGATTCACCTCACCCTTCATCTCCCCCGCACCTCACTCACCGCCTACTTGGCGACGTGGCACACCACGCGCAACATGTTACAGGTGTAACCATACTCATTGTCATACCAGGACACGACCTTGATGAAGGTGTCGTCCAGGGCGATACCGGCACCGGCGTCGAAGATCGACGGCTTGTTCATGCCACGGAAATCGGTGGACACCACTTTTTCCTCAGTGTAACCCAGCACACCCTTCAGCTCGCCCTCGGAGGCCGCCTTCATGGTCGCGCAGATCTCCGCGTAGCTTGCACCCTTGTCCAGCTCCACCGTGAGATCAACCACGGACACATCGGAGGTCGGCACCCGGAAGGCCATGCCGGTGAGCTTGCCGTTGAGCTCGGGCAACACCTTGCCCACCGCCTTGGCCGCACCGGTGGAGGACGGGATGATGTTCTCCAGGATGCCACGCCCACCACGCCAGTCCTTCGTGGACGGACCATCGACAGTCTTCTGGGTCGCAGTGGAGGCATGCACAGTGGACATCAGGCCGCGCTTGATGCCCCAATTGTCATTGAGTACCTTGGCGATGGGCGCGAGACAGTTGGTGGTGCACGATGCGGCAGAGACAATTTTCTGACCGGCATAGGTCTGGTGGTTGACGCCGTAGACGAACATGGGCGTGGCATCCTTGGACGGGGCGCTTTGTACGACCTTGTTGGCACCGGCAGTGATGTGCTTCTGGCAACTCTCCTCGGTCAGGAACAGACCGGTGGATTCGATGATCAACTCAGCGCCGATTTCGTTCCACTTCAGATTGGCCGGATCACGCTCGGCGGTGAGGCGAATCCTCTTACCGTTGACGATCAGGTTATTGCCTTCGACCGAGACATCACCATCGAAACGACCATGCACAGAATCATATTGCAACATATACGCCAGGTAGTCCGGGTCCAGCAGGTCATTGATACCCACGATCTCGATGGCGTCGCTAAAATCGCGCGCCACGGCACGAAACGCCATGCGCCCGATACGGCCAAATCCGTTAATACCGACTTTAATCGCCATTTAACATCTCCTTACAGGTTTTATAGTTTCAAAAATGCTCACCGCCCGGCAGATGCCGGGCCATGCAGTTCAAGTTAAAACCGGTGGCCATTCAGAGCGTGCCCTCGACGGCCTTGACGACGTTGTCCACGCTAAAACCGAAGTCCGCGAACACCGCCTGGGCGGGCGCCGACTCACCGAAGGTATCAATACCGATGACCGCACCGTCCAGACCGACATACTTGCGCCAATAACCGGTGACACCGGCCTCGACGGCCACGCGGGCACGCACCTCGGGCGGCAGAACGCGGTTGCGATAGGCCGCGTCCTGTGCATCAAAGACATCAGCGGCGGGCATGGACACCACACGCACCTGCCTGCCCTTATCCGTCAGCACTGCGACGGCATCCATGGCGAGTCCCATTTCAGAACCAGTGGCGATCAGGATGGCGTCCGGCGTGCCCGTGCAGTCCTTGAGGATGTAGCCCCCCTTTTCAATGTCACGGATCTGGGCCTCACCACGCGACTGATGTGCCAGGTTCTGGCGTGACAGGATAAGCGAGGTGGGACCGTCCATGCGCTTGATGGCCATCTTCCAGGCCACGGCGGTCTCGACCGCGTCACAGGGGCGCCATACCGACATGTTGGGCATCATCCGCAGGGTGGCAGTCTGCTCCACCGGCTGATGGGTCGGACCATCCTCGCCCAGACCAATGGAATCGTGGGTGAAGACCTCGATGTTACGTGCCTTCATCAGTGCGGCCATACGCAACGCATTACGGGCATATTCAGAGAACATCAGGAAGGTCGCCCCGTAGGGCACGAAACCACCGTGCAGGGTGATACCGTTGATGATCGCCGTCATGCCGAACTCACGCACACCGTAGTGGATGTAGTTGGCATCAGGCGTGGCCGCGCTCAGGGGCCGTGCCTGCGGCCACAGGGTCAGATTGGAACCGGCCAGATCGGCGGAGCCACCCATGAAGTCGGTGAAGGCGGCAAAGCCCTTGATGGCATTTTGCGAGGCCTTGCGCGAGGCGATGGTCTCGCCTTTGGCAACCACGGCCTGGATGAAGGCATCGGCCTGGCTGTCGAAGTCCGCGACCAGTTCATTGTTCAGACGACGCTCCAGTTCAGCGGCCAGCTCGGGGAAGGCCTGGCGGTAGGCGGCCATCCTGTCGTTCCAGGCGGCCTCGGCCCTGGCGCCCTTGTCGCATGCATTCCAGCCAGCGTAGATATCCTCGGGGATCTCGAAAGGTCCATACTTCCAGCCCAGATTTTCCCGGGTCAGGACGATTTCCTCCTCCCCCAGCGGGGCACCGTGGCAGGTCTCTTTTCCCTGTTTGTTGGGCGAACCAAAGCCGATAATCGTCTTGCAACAGATCATCGTCGGCTTGTCCGTCACCGCCCGCGCGGTCTCGATAGCCTGCTTGATCGCCTCGGCGTTGTGGCCATCGACGTCACGCACCACGTGCCAGCCATAGGCCTCGAAACGCTTGGGTGTATCGTCGGTAAACCAGCCCTCGACCTCGCCATCGATGGAGATGCCGTTGTCATCATAGAAGGCGATGAGCTTGCCCAGACCCAGGGTACCGGCCAGTGAGCAGGACTCGTGCGAAATGCCCTCCATCATGCAGCCGTCACCGAGGAAGACATAGGTATGGTGATCGATGATGTCATGCTCGGGACGGTTAAAGTGCGCCGCCAGTGCACGTTCGGCAATCGCCATGCCCACCGCATTGGTAATACCCTGTCCCAGCGGACCGGTCGTGGTCTCCACACCCGGTGCATAACCGTACTCGGGGTGGCCGGGGGTCTTGGAATGCAGCTGGCGGAACTGTTTGAGATCATCGATAGACAGCGCATAACCCGTCAGGTGCAACAGGGAGTAGATCAGCATCGAACCGTGACCATTGGAGAGCACAAACCGGTCACGATCCGCCCACTTGGGATTGGTCGGGTTGTGGCACATGTAATCATTCCACAACACCTCGGCGATGTCCGCCATACCCATCGGGGCACCCGGGTGACCGGATTTGGCCTTTTGCACCGCATCCATGCTCAGAGCACGGATGGCATTGGCGAGTTCTATACGCTTTGGCATACTTGCCTCCTTACCTAATCAAAGGGGAAATACAATTTAAAGATGATGTTGCGGATCTTGAGAAATTCGTTTGACCACCACGCCGGGACAGTGACATGAATTCGTTTTTCTGACCGCCTGAGCTGCACCAGACACTCCCCGCGCAGGTTCGCTACACGACCCGTGTGGCGTAGTTATTGCCGCATCACTCGCTACCGGTCTGAGACCTGGTGCGTCGCCGCGAATGGCCGCCCGGCGCCCAATTAGAACGCGGGATTCTCTCTCATATGGACGCAATGGGCAATAGCCAGTCGCCAAAGTCATTCATATAGACATGATAAATCAAGGCGTTATAAATATGTCCTGCGCCAGGAAAGCAGAGAAATCGCACCGGACCCCGGTAGTAAACTTTGGTGGCAGACCCACAGACCTAACGCCGGGACGTTGGCAGGGGTAACACCACAGCCTCCTCGTCCTGGACCTGGCGTGCGTCCAGGGCCTGCAAGGCAAGGTGGAATTCCTGGCTCAGACGGTGCATGGTCTGGCGTCCCTTGTCGAGATAGTAGACCACCTCGTAGGCCACCGGCTCATCCAGCCCCGAACGGGTCTGGGGGCGAAATCGCTGCCATGCCAGCTCGATATAGGGTCGGTTATGACTGTCGACAAAGATGACCTCCGCGACATCCATCACCGCCAGATACTGCAGGGTGCGAATCGGAATGAACACACAGGACTCGCCACTGTGCTGTAAGAGGCGACGCAGCAGGTGATACAGTGGAGCGGGCAGGGTATGGTCCTCCCTGTCCAGTGGGGTGTCGGGGCGATAGAAGGTCTCACTGACTCTCAATTGTGATCTCCTCACGTGCTCCCGCGTCCGGGCGCCCCAGGGCGCCGTCCTGGATCGACCCAACCGGTGTACCGACACGCCGAGCGGTGCGCAACAAGGTACTCAGACTGCCCGGATTCGCCCCGGCAAACAAGCCCTGCTAGCGGGATGGTGCCAGGGCACGACACCAGACGAGGGAATACCATGCCCGGTGTCCTCTACCGTCCAGGGCGGAAGGTGCCTCACACATGGACGCCTTGATCGACACCTGCTCGCGGTGGTCCCGGGGGGGAAACTTGCGTCCCTGGCGCGTGTATCACTTGTGAACACCCCGGGAAAACCGCTAAACTAGGCCCATTCAACCGGTGCCGGGGACGTGGGCGTACCGGGAAATCCCACACCCGTTGTCCATGAGTTCAAGGCGCACCTTGGCGCCATCCTGTGCCTATACTCACACCTTAATCGTAAGGAATACCACTTCATGGCCGAGACATACCTGTTTACCTCGGAGTCGGTCTCCGAAGGTCACCCCGACAAGGTGGCTGATCAGATTTCCGATGCCGTTCTGGATGCCCTGCTGAGTCAGGACACCGGTGCCCGCGTCGCCTGCGAGACCCTGATCAAGACGGGAATGGTGCTCGTCGCCGGCGAAGTCACCACCCACGCCTGGATCGATCTGGAAGGTCTGGTACGCGAAACCCTGCGTGAAATCGGCTATAACAGCTCCGATATGGGATTCGACTGGGCGTCGTGTGCCGTCATCAATGCCATCGGCAAACAGTCTCCCGATATTGCACTGGGCGTGGACGAAAACGAAAATCACGAACAAGGTGCAGGTGATCAGGGTCTGATGTTCGGCTATGCCAGCAACGAGACCGATGTGTTGATGCCGGCACCCATTACCTATGCCCATCGCCTGGTCAAACGCCAGGCCGAGGTGCGCAAAAACGGCACCCTGCCTTGGTTGCGCCCGGACGCCAAGAGCCAGATCACCTTCCGTTACGAAGATCACAAGCCCACCGGGGTGGATGCCGTTGTCCTCTCGACCCAGCACGACCCAGACGTCGATCTGAAGACCCTGCAAGACGCCGTGATGGACGAGATCATCCGCCCGGTGCTGCCGGCACAGTGGATCGATAAGCACACCCAATTTTTCATCAATCCGACCGGTCGCTTTGTCATCGGCGGACCGGTGGGTGACTGCGGCCTGACCGGGCGCAAGATCATTGTCGATACCTACGGCGGCATGGCCCGTCACGGCGGCGGCGCCTTCTCCGGCAAGGACCCATCCAAGGTCGACCGCTCGGCGGCCTACGCCGGGCGCTACGTGGCCAAAAACATTGTCGCCGCCAACCTGGCCGAGCGTTGCGAGATCCAGGTCTCCTACGCCATCGGCGTAGCCGAACCCACCTCCATCAGTGTGGAGACCTTTGGGACCGGGCGCATCACCGATGGCCGTATCGTCGAACTGATCCGCGAACACTTCGACCTGCGTCCATGCGGACTGGTGAAGATGCTCGATCTGCTGCGCCCGATCTACAAGAACACCGCGGTCTATGGTCACTTCGGCCGCACCGATGCCGACTTCACCTGGGAGCATACCGACAAGGCCGAGACCCTGCGTGTCGCAGCCGGATTGTAAACATATGATGGCCTAGGCATACCAAGGCCCGCGATGAAGGCACAACGCACGGCCCGGTTGGGTGACCGCTGGACGGCGCCTCGATACCGGGGTGTCAGCCGCTGATCCCACGTCCGTCCATACCACCACGGTGTACCCTGAGGGGCGCTGCAGCGGGAACCGACCCGCGAGGCTCGGGGATATCGTTCATGATTAACGGCGCTCATCTCAAACCGGAGAGTATGTTAATGAACGCTGTTGTCGATCACGACTTTACCGATTACAAGATTGCCGATATCAACCTGGCCGACTGGGGCCGCAAGGAAATTCGCATTGCCGAAACCGAGATGCCCGGACTGATGGCCTTGCGCGAAAAATACGCCAGAGACAAGCCGCTCAAGGGTGCCAGGATCACCGGCTCCCTGCACATGACCATTCAGACTGCGATGCTCATCGAGACCCTGGTGGTCCTCGGCGCCGAGGTGCGCTGGTGTTCGTGCAACATCTTCTCTACCCAGGACCATGCCGCTGCGGCCATCGCAGCCACTGGCATCCCGGTCTACGCCTGGAAGGGCGAGAGTCTGGAAGAGTACTGGTGGTGCACCGAGCAGGTGCTCAACTGGCCCGACGGTGACGGCCCTAACATGATCCTCGACGATGGCGGCGACGCCACCCTGCTCGTGCACAAGGGCGTGAGTGCTGAAAAGACCGGGCACGTCGATGCTCCTGACAGCACCGACAATGAAGAGATGAAGGTCATCCTCGGCGTGCTGGCCCGCAATCTGGAACAACACCGGAACAAGTGGACCAAGATGGCCGCCCGCATCCGCGGCGTCACCGAGGAGACCACCACCGGTGTGCACCGTCTCTACGAAATGATGAAACAGGGCGAACTGCTGTTCCCCGCCATGAACGTCAACGACTCGGTCACCAAGTCCAAGTTCGATAACCTCTATGGCTGCCGCGAGTCCCTGGTCGATGGTATCAAGCGCGCCACCGACGTGATGATCGCCGGCAAGATCGCGGTGGTTGCTGGCTACGGCGACGTCGGCAAGGGTTGCGCTCAGTCACTCAAGGGTCTGGGGGCCATCGTATGGGTCACCGAGATCGATCCCATCTGCGCCCTGCAGGCGGCCATGGAGGGTTTCCGCGTGGTTACTATGGATGACGCCGCCTCGCAAGGCGACATCTTCGTCACCACCACCGGCAATTTCAACATCATTACCCACGATCACATGGCGGCCATGAAGAACCAGGCCATCGTATGCAACATCGGGCACTTCGACAACGAGATCGACATTGCCGGGGTGAAGAAATACCGCTGGGAGAACATCAAACCGCAGGTGGATCACATCATCTTCCCGCCCATAAACGGCAAGCCGGAGAAGCGCATCATCATGCTGGCCGAAGGTCGGCTGGTGAATCTGGGCTGTGCCACCGGTCACCCCAGTTTCGTCATGTCCAACTCATTTACCAATCAGGTGTTGGCGCAGATCGAGTTGTTCACCAAGACCACCGACGAATACCCGGTGGGCGTGTACATCTTGCCCAAGAAACTGGATGAAGAGGTCGCCCGCCTGCACCTGGAAAAGATCGGTGTCACACTGACCACCCTGACCCAGGAACAGGCCGACTATATTGGCGTGCCGGTGGAAGGTCCGTACAAACCCGGGCATTATCGGTATTAAGTGAGAGGTGGGGCGTGCAGGGTGAGGAGTAACACACACCTAACACCGCACGCCCCACTCCTAACGCTTAGCACCTTTACGCCTAACACGGAGCCCCAGCGTCGATGCACTCCCAAAAAAAATTCGATCCCGTTTTCAGCTTTGAATTCTATCCGCCAAAAACACCAGCGGGTGTGGAGAAGCTGCATGCGGCCCGTGACGCACTTGGCCCGCTCTCACCGCGCTATTTCTCGGTCACCTTCGGCGCCGGTGGCAGCACCCAACAAGGTACGCTGGACACGGTAAAGGCCATCAGCGCTGCGGGTTACGACGCGGCACCGCACCTGTCATGCATCGGTTCGACGCGGGAGAATATCCGCCAGATACTGGATACCTACCGCAACCAAGGTGTGCGCCACATCGTTGCCCTGCGCGGCGATATGCCCTCGGGTATGCATGAGGCTGGCGAGTTCCGCTACGCCAATGAACTGGTGGCCTTTATCCGCAGCGAGACCGCCGATCACTTTCACATCGAAGTCGCCGCCTACCCGGAGATACACCCCCAGGCGGTCGGTGCCGAGGCCGACCTGGCCCACTTCAAACGCAAGGTGGAGGCCGGTGCGGACAGCGCTATCACGCAATATTTCTACAACCCCGATGCCTACTTGCGTTTCGTTGATGACTGTGAGCAACGTGGCCTCAGCCTGGCCATCGTGCCCGGCATCATGCCCATCATCAACCACACGCAACTGGCGCGTTTCTCCGACACCTGTGGTGCCGAGATCCCACGCTGGATTCGCAAACGCCTGGAGGACTACAGCGATGACAAGGCGTCCCTGCGTGCCTTCGGTGAAGAGGTGGTCACCCGCCTGTGTCGGCAACTACTCGATGCTGGTGCGCCGGGTCTGCATTTCTATACCATGAACACGGCCGGTCCGACCCTGGCACTGTGGCACAATCTTGGCCTGTAACAGACCCGGCATTACCCTCGTTGCGCGCCCACAGAGGTAATGGGTGAGGGCCAAACCCGCCACCATGAATAATCAGGATATCATTCAACGCGACCTCGCCGTACTCTGGCACCCCTGCACCCAGATGAAGGATCACGAGACCCTCCCGCCCGTACCCATTCGGCGTGGCGAAGGTGTGTGGCTCGAAGACTTCGAGGGCAAACGCTATCTCGATGCCGTCAGTTCCTGGTGGGTCAACCTCTTCGGCCACGCCAATCCGCGCATCAATGCCGCCCTCCGCGCCCAACTCGACACCCTCGAACACGTCATCCTGGCGGGTTTCAGCCACGAACCGGTGGTACGCCTCTCCGAGCGCCTGGTCGCACTTGCACCACCCGGCCTGAGTCGCTGCTTTTATGCCGACAACGGCTCCTCTGCGGTCGAAGTGGCGCTGAAGATGAGTTACCACTATTGGCGCAACTGCGGCCAAGCGGACAAGACCCGTTTCATCACCCTGTCGAACAGCTATCACGGTGAGACCCTCGGTGCACTGGCCGTCGGTGACGTCGCCCTGTATAAGGAGACGTACGCTGCGCTGCTCATGGACGTGATCACGGTCGCCTCGCCCGATTGCTACCAACGCGAACCTGGTCAATCCTGCGCCGCGCATAGCCGCAAGATGTTCGAACACATGGACGCCGCCTTGGAGCGCCACGCCCATGAGGTCTGCGCCGTGATTGTCGAACCCCTCATCCAGTGCGCCGGGCAGATGCGGATGTACGACCCCGTCTACCTCACCTTGCTGCGCGAGGCCTGCGATCGTCACGGCGTACACCTGATTGCCGATGAGATCGCCGTCGGCTTCGGGCGCACCGGCACACTGTTTGCCTGTGAGCAGGCCCACATCACACCGGATTTCCTCTGCCTGTCCAAGGGACTGACCGCTGGCTACCTGCCGCTGTCCGTGGTGCTTACCCGCGATGCCATCTATGATGCATTCTACGCCGACTACGCCACGCTCAAGGCCTTTCTGCACTCACACAGCTACACCGGCAACCCCCTCGGTTGCAGCGCCGCCCTGGCCAGCCTCGACATCTTCGAACAGGACCAGGTACTGGAGGATAACCGGGAACGCGCCCGCCTGATGGGTGAACTCGCCGCCCCCCTCACCGACCATCCCCATATCGGTGAGATACGCCAGACCGGCATGGTGCTCGCCATCGAGATGGTCCGCGACCGACACACTCGTGAGGCCTATCCCTGGCAGCAGCGCCGCGGCCTGCGCGTCTACCAACACGCCCTCACCCGCGGTGTACTGCTACGCCCCCTCGGCAACGTCGTGTATTTCATGCCACCGTACATCATCACCCCGGACGAAATTCGCCTCATGGTCGATGTCGCCATTGAAGGCATTGATCTCGCAACACGATAAAAACGGTTAGCAGAAAAATCTGAGCACTGCCAGGGACGGGAGACGGCATCGCCTTTGCGTGTGCACCTGACCCAAGGGTATCCCGTGGCGAGCACATGGACTACGTGATCCGAAAGGCCGTCGAGCCCGGCGGCCTGACAACACTGCGGACCCTGTGGGGCGATCTGTGCGGAGAAAGCGAGTGTCCCTTGGATGGGCACACGGGGCATCAACTCAATTGTGATAATCGCCGTTCCAGATCATCGATATCGGGGATCAACAGAATTTCTCCTGCTACCTCGGCCGCACCGGCCACCGACACCAGTGCCGTAGACTCGGCGGCCTGAATGGCCTCATCCTTGACGACTTGTAGCCGCGGAATACCCTGGGTCAGCAGAGCAATATACGGCACCGTAGCGCTCCCGTTGAGTGTATTCAGCACCGCAATACGACTCTCCTTGACAGGGGGGGGCGGCGGCTCACCACCGCTGGCAGCCTCAAACGAGATCAGCGGTACACGATGCTCCCGCCAGGTAAAGAGGCCGAGCAACCAGGCAGGCGCATCCGCCAGCGGCTCAGGCGCGGTAAACCCCACCACTTCGGCCACGGCCACATTGGGCAGCAGCACAGTGAGGTCCTTGAGGGCCAGGCGCAGGCAGGGCACCGAGGAGGCCAACACATCGACGGGCAACATGTCCGCGCTGTGGGGTGAATGAAGATAGGTAATATCCGCCATGCTTGCTTTCCTATCACCGCTTATCGGCTATAGCGTTCGATGAGTTGCTGTGCCAACGCCTCCGGCGTGCCCTCAAAACCGGCGACACCCCGTTTACGGACTTCATCCGGCATGCTGCTGATCACACAACTTTGCGCATTCTGTACCCAGATCTGCCCACCCTCGGCAGCCAGATCCCCGCAACCCTGCGCGCCATCATTACCCAGGCCACTGAAGATGATGGTGCCGGCACTCGACCCATAACGTGTGGTGATATCGCGAATCACCCGCGTGATCGATGGTCGATAGCCATCACCGGTCACGGGCGCATGCAGCTCAAGGGCGCCAATGGTATTGATGATCAGGCGCTCATCGACCGGTGCAATAAGCACCTCGCCATGGCGCAATACGTGCCCTGGCAGCGGGGCACATACCCGCAAGGCAATGTCACGTCCGAGTTGCTCCGCCAGTAATTCGACAAAATTGCTGCCCAAATGCTGGGCTAATACAAAGGCCACCGGCAGATCGGCGGGAATGACACGCAAAAACCGTTTTACGGCCTCCGGCCCACCCAGCGATGCGCCCAGCACCCACACATTTTCGGCCAACCCCCGCACCCGATGCAACGGGGCACTGGCGGAATCCCGGTTGGGGAGACAAGCGACGTGGTCCAGGCTGGCCGCATCGAGAAACCGGCCATGTATATCGGCAATCTTACGCAACAGTTTGCCATACCACAGCGCCCGCTCGGCACTCGTACTGTGTCTCAGCACGGACATGTCATTGAAGACCATGGGCAACGTAGTCGTGTCGAGCAGGTGCTCAAGACACGCCACTTCGGGCTCGGCCAGATCAGCGTGCATATCCATGACCAGGATATCGGCAGGCCGATTCGCCAGCCGGCCAGCGAACAGCTCACTGGGCGGCTCACTCATCACCACCCTCATGCCATACTGCGCGAGGGCGCGCTGTAGCTGCAAACGCTCACGTGCAGCCGTCGAGGCGATAGCGACCCGAATCCCACGCAATTCTCTCGACTGTAAGGCCCGTGATTGCATATTCACGCCCGTGAGTACGGCCCCCCGGCCCGATGCCGCCTGCCCCTGATGTACAGGCATGCCCACCTCAGGCGTCACCTGCCAGCAGGGCCTGAATGTTGGCCAGCAAATCGTGTTCCTGGAACGGTTTTCCCATATACCGGTTTACCCCGATAAGCATGGCCCGATCGCGGTGTTTCTCACCCGTACGTGAGGTGATCATGATGATCGGGATATGCTTGAGTCGTTCATCGTTGCGCATGTTGGTGGCCAATTCATAGCCGTCCATACGTGGCATTTCAATGTCCAAAAGCAGCACGTCCGGCACCTGTTCCTGTAACAAAGCCAAGGCATCAACGCCGTCCTTGGCCGTCAGCACCTGAATATTATGCCGTTCCAGTAACCGCGATGTGACCTTGCGCACAGTAATCGAATCATCAACAACCATGACCGTTGGCAACTGCGCGGTCGCCGTCACCTGCGGCGTTTCCTCATAGACCGTACCCAGGCGTATCAGTACGCCCAGGTCCAGGATCAGGGCCACAGTGCCATCACCCATGATAGTGGCCCCGGACACGCCGCGTAGGTGGCTGAGTTGCGGACCCACCGGTTTGACCACCACCTCACGGCTGCCAATCAGACCATCGACATGCAAGGCGGCAAGGTGATCGCCGCTGCGGGTAATAAGTACGGGCGCCTTGCGACCTGCACCCGGCAGGGTGGGTTCACCGCCGCTCAGGGTCTGGCCCATGTGCAGGAATGCATAGTCTTGTCCCAGCCACTGATAGACCGGTTTGTCTGCGGCATAGAGGCGCTGCAATTCCTCATGAGATACCCGCTCGATGCCCTCGATACTGAGCAGTGGGACCGCATAGGTCTCCTCGCCCGCCGTCACCATCAGCGCCCGGGTCACCGACAGGGTGAGCGGCAGGCGCACCGAAAACAACGTCCCCTTGCCCTTGCGGGTATCAATAGCGAGACTGCCCCCGAGCTGTTTGATTTCGCTGCTGACGACATCCATGCCGACGCCACGCCCGGAGATCTGAGTGACCACATCGGCGGTACTGAAGCCGGACTCCAGGATCAGATCCAGCAGATCTTCCTCACTGAGTACGCTGTCGGCCTGAATACGGCCGCGTTCGAGTGCCTTGCGCCGGACCGCGTCCAAGTCGATACCGGCACCATCATCTGCCACCCGGATGACCACCTCGGAGCCTTCACGCGTCAGGGAAATGGTAATCTGGCCCAGCGCGCGCTTGCCACTGTCATGGCGCGCGTCCGGCATCTCGATGCCGTGTGCAACGGCATTGCGCAACATGTGCTCAATGGGGGCCATGACCCGGTCGAGCACGGTGCGATCCAACTCATGTTCAGCGCCGGTCAACACCAGTTCGACCTCCTTGCCCAGCTCATGGGCAACCTGGCGCACAATGCGGCGCAGGCGCGCTGCCTGTCTGGAAAAGGGCACCATGCGGCTGCGCATGAGTCCTTCCTGCAATTCGGTATTCACCCGTGACTGCTGCACCAGCAGGGTTTCGGATTCACGTGTCAGATTTCCCAGCAAGGCCTTGAGGCTGTCCAGATCGCCGAGGCTCTCCATCATGCCGCGTGAGAGCTGCTGCATGTGGGTGAAGCGATCGAACTCCAGGGGATCGAAGTCCTCCGTGCCGCGGGCGCTGGCCTCCTCATAGCGGTACTGGATCTGGGCCTCGGTGGCGATCTCGAACTGACGCAACTGCTCACGCAGGCGGGCCACTGTGTCATCGAACTCCGTGAGGTTATAGCGAAAACTGTTGACCTGTTGCTCCAGACGCGAGCGGTAAATACTCACTTCGCCCGCGAAGTTGACCAGATTATCCAGCAGGTCCGCACGCACACGGATCTGCTCCTGCTGGATGCGCGGTCCCTTGCGCCGTTCACGGGCCTGTTCCTCTTCTTCGCTCAGTTCGGACAGCACCGTATCGTCGCGCATTGCAAGCGGAGCGGCAACCACTGGAGTGTCGCTGTGCCGGCTCGCCAGCTCGTGGTCTTGTGCTCCAGGCGGCTGGGTGTCCTCCACCTCGGTGGGCAGCGGTGTAGCGGCGACGGGCGTCTCATGGTGGTCCCCGACAGGCTGATCATCTGGCGGGGTCGGAGTCGGGGTCTGGCCCATTCCCGTGCCGGGTACGTATCCCGCCGCCGGATCTTGCCACGCACTGCCCTGCCCATCCGTGGCGGGATCTTTCTCCTCGGTGAGCGGTGCCACGCTGCTAGTGCTGACATCCACCGTGGGTACCGGTGGCGACGAAGGCGGTTCCGCAATCGTATCGACTGCATCGGGGGCGACAATACGCCCTTGCGCCACGCGGGCCCGTGCGCCCCCCGGCAGCAGTTCATCGATGGCGACAATCAGATCATCGGCGCGCGCACTGACGGCGTGATCGCGGACATCTTCCAGCATGTGCGCCAGACGATCCTGTGCCAGTTGCAAGACATCGAACATCCGTTTGGAGGTAGCGACATGGCCATCGGCCACCGCCGTCAGCAGAGATTCGAGTTTGTGGCTGAGGTCACCGATCTCGATGATCCCGACCATGCGCGCACCCCCTTTCAAGGTATGCAACTCGCGTTGCATATTCTCGACCAAACCCGATTGGTCCGGTGAGGCTATCCATTGCTGCAACAGGTTGTCACTGGTATCGAGGATTTCCTCCCCTTCTTCCAGGAATATCTCCAGGAGTTCCTCGTCGTACTCCGGCACGCTGACGGTGTCGCCACTCGGGGCCGAACCACCCGGTTCGCTCGACACGCCTGGTCCGGCATCAGTGTGCGCCGGTGCGGATTCGGCCTGTGCTTCGGCGTGCAAGGCGGCGATGCGTTGACACAGCGCCGTCTGATCCGGTAACAACCCACCCGGCTCATCGAGCATGGCCATGACCTCGTCGATATAGGCCATGCCCGCCTCAAGTACCGACAGACCCTCCGCCCCGATGTTGAGGCCCTTTTCCTGTAGTAAGCGGGAAAAATATTCCAGGGCACGCCCAAGCTCAGCCAACGGTGCAATATCCGCTGTACGTGAGCTGCCACACAAGGTATGCAAGGCGCGGATCAGTTCATCGCTGGCCTGGCAGGCGGCCTGCTCTTTACGACAGCCCGCAATAAACGCACGGACCGTATCCCTATGCCCGTTCACCTCATTGCGATAGATGTCGAGCAACACCGGATCGATCTCGGGAACCCGTTGCCCCACCTCATCCGCCACCTGGACCGGCGACTTGCTAGACATCTCAGCCGTTGTCCCAACAATCGACTCGGGATCTGTGATCTGTCCATTGTCTGCCACGCCTTGAGCGTCACTCGCGACACTGGCATCAACAGGCACTGCCGGCGTCGCATCACCCTGCATCTCTTCCTGAGGATCACCGCCCATCCCTGCGGGTTCACGCCCCTGACTGAGTGCCTCAGCCTGCTCCATGAGTGCGAAGACCTCCGCGCCGGGAGAACCCCCCTGCGTGAACAACACGAGTAAACCAGGCAAGGTTTCATAGGCCCGTTGCAGCAAATTCATTAGCCGATCGGTCGGTTCAATCAGCGTATCGATAACGCGGTTGAGCAGGCTCTCGAAGGCCCAGGCAAATTCGCCAACATCAACGGCACCCACCAGACGCCCACTCCCCTTGAGCGTGTGGAAGGAACGGCGCAGGTCACGCAAACTCTCGGTATCCTGCACATTGTCACGCCAATGCGGGTACAAACGCCCGATATTGGCCAGCTCCTCTTCCGCCTCTTCCATGAAGATGGCGATAATCTCATCGTCTATTTCCTCCGGGACGGGGTGGCGCGCGCGCGTACCAGACTGGGGGGTAGGGGCAACGGGCGCGGGCACTACCTCAGCCGTGGACGGCACGTCGGCGAGACCCGTTTGCGCTCCAGGCTCAGACACATCCGATGCGCCCTCGATATGGGTCTCTGTTGCGGGTACTGTGGGACTGTACACCGCGTTGGTGGGCATACGTTCCACGTCTTCGCCCGGTGCCTGTGGTCCCGCGGTCACCGGGTCGAGGTCCCGACCCGACACAGTCGCATGTTGCTGAATAAGACTGTCCTGTGCCCAGGTCAAGGTATTGCGTACGTCCTCATTGAGGACATCCTGCCCTGCCGCGATGTGCACCACCATGGCGTCCATGTCGTTACCAATCTTGCCTGCCTGTGTGCTATCCCCGGTATCGGTGGCCTGGACAATAGCACCGATGGCCTCACGCAAGACCTGTGTCGCACCGTCATCGGTAGGCCGACCGAACCAGGCTTCCAGCGCTGCGCGCAAACGCTGCGCCACATGTCCGGTCGATATGTCATCGTCCCAGGTATCGACTGGCACATCCTCAAACGCAAGGATCTGTATCTCCTCGGTCGGCGCGTCAGCGTAAGGCGAAGCCTCTTCAGCGCTGGGCGCAGCACCCTCCGGTACCGGAGCGCTATCCGGCAAATCTGCCATCACCAGGGTCTGCGTATCGTCTACAGAGGGCGTGTCTGGCGAGCCCGTCACGGTCGATGAACGCGTCGATGCCACCTGCACCGGGTCCAGACTGCCCGCTTTGGCAAGCTGTTCCAGACTCTGCGCTGCAACCTCAAGGATTGCACTGGGGTTCCCCCAACGCTCATCGATCGATTCGAGATAATACTCGATGCTGGTGATGGCATCGGCCAGGCTGTCCAACTCGGCCGGCTCGGGCGCATTGTCAGCGCTCAGTAATTCACGTTCTACATAAACCCGGCAGTTGTCCACCAGTTCGGCGGCGCGCGCCATGTCCAGCAGAGTCAGACTGCCACGAATATTGTTCAGCAGACCGGGAACCTCCTCCAGGTCTTGCGCTGCGCCTGTGCCCGTGCTGTATTGCGCCACAGACTCCTTGATACGACTCAGCTCCGCCTTGATCTCGACGATGGTCTGGCCCATCACCTGGCGAAACTCCGGGATCGTGTCGGTGGGCGCGATGTTGCCCATGTTGTGCAACGAGGCCTCGATGCCGAGTAATGCGCCGGCGACATCCATGAGGGCGTCATCATCAGGTGCGCGCTCGCCACGGTGCATCTGGTCGAGCACACTGACCTGGTCTTGAATCGTCTTACGCTGAACACCGAGCCCCAGCATGGCAAGGGTATCGGCCATCTGGGCCAACGTGTCGCTCAGGGGTTTAAGTTGCTTCACTTCGCGCGCGGTGCCCCGCACAAACAGATCCAGATTGTCCTTGACCTGGGTAAGATCCTCGATAATAACCTTGGAAACGGTGTCGAGCAGCGCACTGTTGGGACCACTGAGTTGATCCCGGCTCTGGTCCACCACACCGGCATCGGGAAGCAGGGAGGCCAGCTGAAAGTCCTGCTTCAATGCCGTGACCCGTTCGCCGGTGGAATCCGCCTGGGCGACATAATAGAGCAGGTTCTTCAACAGCTCGCGCGGCGGTGCCTCGACCATCGAGGACTCGCCGGCGTCGATAATCTGCTTGATCTGGCGATCGACCTGCCCGACCAGACGCTTGACGGCAACGCTGGACTCCAGTCCGCCATCGTGCAAGGCCTCAATGACGCCACCTGCCACCCAGAGCAGCCGTGCACTGTCCTGTTCGCCGGCGGCCTCACGTAAGCGATCGATGACATCGCGGATCTTCTGCAGACTGGCCTCCCGGTCACGGTCACGAAACCAACCGAGCAGACCAAGGTGGTAGTCATGGCGCAGGCGACGGGCGAGTTGGCGCATGTCACCGGTGTCCGGCCCGGCGCCATCCACCGGGGTCCCGAGCGGGACCTCCACTGCCAAATCAGGGTTGAACAGGGCATTTTCGGACAGCAGCGCGGCACCTCGCGCGGCACGCAAATCATTGAGCAGGGGCAGCAGGACAATCGGCATGTCACGCTGCCCGGCCTGCAGGCGATCCAGATAATCCGGCAACTGGATAATGCCACGCATCAGCGCCTCATAGGCATCCTCGCGCTGGCCTATCTTGCCCTCAACCAACTCCTGGGCAAGTACCTCCATTTCCTCTGCGACCAGGCTGGCACCATACAGTTCGACCATTTGCAGGGTGCCGTTGACCTGGTGCAGGTAATTGATGCAAAAGCGCAGCTGGGTTTCATCATCGGTATTGTCGACATACACTTCCAGCGAGGTACGCGCCTGCTTGAGGGTCTCGTCTATCTCGGACTTGACCCAGTTCAGGGTGCCATAATCAAAATCGTAGGCCATGACTATTCCTCGCCCCCGGACGACGCGATACGCCTAAAAGCCAGCGTATCGTCACCCACCACCGGCTCCAGCGCCGCATGCGCCCATCCCCGGATTTCACCCGCGCCCAGGATCAACATCCCTCCCGGACGAAGGTGTTCAACCATGCGGTTCAGTGCCGTGATCCGCTGCTCGCGCCGGAAATAGATGAGCAGATTCTGGCAAACAATCACATCCATGAGTCCAACCGGGCCATAGTCAGCATCGATAACATTGAGGCGGGTAAAACAGACGCGCTGGCGCAGGCGGGCGTTGATCTGGAAATGCTGTTCATCCATCGGGGTGAAATAGCGCATCAGCAACGCTGCCGGTACGTGCTTGAGCTTTGCCCGCGGGTAGACCGCGCGCCGGCCGATGGACAGGGAAGGCAGGCTGACGTCGGTCGCCGTCACGCCGAGATAATAATCACGGTTACTCGCCAGCAGGGCCTGATCCAGCACCATGGCCAGCGAGTAAGGCTCTTCACCGGTTGCACAACCCACGCTCCACACATCCAGTCGCAATGCCTCACCGGTCTGCGCCAAGCGGGGCGGAAGATACACCTCACGCAACAACCGCAGCGTGTCTTCGTTGCGGAAAAACCACGTCTCGTGGACGGTGAGCCGATCGACGAGGCACTCCCACTCGAATGTGCCCTGGCGACCTGCCGTGATGTAGTCATAGAATGACTGATAATCAACGATACCCAGCTCATGCATGCGCGGTCCCAGACTGGTCACCAGGAAGGAGCGACGGCTCTGCGGTAACGCAATTCCCATACGCTGCTCCAGCAACTGCGCCCAGAGCCGAAACTGATCGTCGTCCATGGCAGGCAAGGAACGATAGCGCCAAGCGGGTATAGCTACACCGTTGTGAGGCTGGGTTCTCAATACTGATCCCCGTTAGCGAAACCAGTTACCCCGGCAACTTGAAGCCGGAGACTGAATGGCGCAATTCATTGGCCAACTCGGCTA
The DNA here is from genome assembly GCA_964561765.1 of uncultured Chromatiales bacterium. GTDB lineage: Bacteria > Pseudomonadota > Gammaproteobacteria > DATFLL01 > DATFLL01 > CAZLQI01. The sequence goes on along the minus strand of CAZLQI010000001.1, from coordinate 164,690 downwards.
GGTTACCGACCGAGGCCGCCGTCTCATTGGTGCCCGCGGAGGTCTGGGTAGTAATTTCCTGAATCACGTTCATGGTGTCGGAAATATCGGTCGCCGCCGATGCCTGTTGCGATGCGGAGCGCGAAATATCCTGAATCAGGTTGGCCAGACGCTTGGACACGTTCTCGATCTCTTCCAACGACTCACCCGCATCCTGCGCAAGCTGCGCACCCGCCACCACCCCGGTGGTACTCTGCTCCATGGAAGAGACGGCCTCGTTGGTATCGGTTTGAATGGTCTTGACCAGCGCCTCGATTTGGCGGGTTGCATCCGCTGAGCGTTCTGCGAGGCGTTGTACTTCATCGGCCACCACCGCGAAACCGCGCCCTGCCTCACCGGCCATGGCGGCCTGAATCGCGGCGTTCAAGGCCAGAATGTTGGTCTGCTCGGCAATGTCATTGATGAGCTCAACGATATCGCCAATCTCCTGCGAAGATTCGCCCAGTCGTTTGATACGCTTCGAGGTTTCCTGAATCTGCTCACGAATGCTATCCATGCCGTTGATGGTCTTTTGCACTGCATCGGCCCCCTTGACGGCGATACCGACTGATTTGGTGGCCTCGTCAGCCAACTCACCGGCATTACTGGAAACACCCTCGATGGACACGGCCATTTCGTTGATGGCCGTACTGGCGGCCAGGATCTGCTGAGCCTGGTGATCGGAGGCCTCGGCCAGGTGCATGGCAGTGGCCTGTGTCTGCTGGGCGGCCGAGGACACCTGCACCGTGGTCTCGTTAATCGCGGTGACCAGATTGCGCAGGGCGTCAATCGCGTAGTTGATAGAGTCGGCGATGGCGCCGGTGACGTCTTCGGTCACGGTCGCGGTCACGGTCAAATCACCATCGGCCAGGTCGCCCATTTCATCGAGCAGGCGCAAAATGGCCTGTTGGTTGCGATTGTTCTGCCCCTCGATCACACGCCGCTGCTGTTCGGTTACGGTCAGACGCAATGTCGAATCGCGCTGATACAGATAACCGAGCAGGACCAGTAAAACGAGGGCAATAATGCCGAAGACGTCACCCAGGCTCGAGGTCACCAAGCGTTCCCCGATCGCCGTGTTATAGGCGTTGGACAAGGCCTGAATCTTCTGCAACAAGGTGTCGGAATGAGACAACACATCGCCGCTTGCCGCAGCGGCCTGAAATATCTCGGGGGCATGATCGAGGATGGCACCGATCTGGGCACTGACAGAACCAAAGAGCTTCTTGACCGCCACTAGCCTGGCGCGCGCGGAGGGCTCGTTCACCGCCCTGATGCCCATACTCTTGTTGCCCTGGAGCATGCCATCGATGACGTGGCCAAACAGCGCGGCATCACGACCGAAACGGTCGGCGGCAATCTCAGCGCCCTCGCCACCACCCAGCATACGGCCCACATTGCTGGCGATGCGCTGAATCAGCATCAACTGGCGGGTGGCGATATAGATCTGCTCCGGGGAACTGCCTTGGGTGATCATTGAGGTCGCCACTTCATCGGTCATGGCCAGCAAGGTCGGGATCTTCTCGTTGATGGATTGCACATGCTGGCGTGCCGTCGCTATCACCTTTTGCCGCTTCAGGATGATGCCGATGTCACGGCTGTACCCGTTCCAGATCGTCTGCAAATCGCCCAGTTGCCGTCTGGTCGCAGGTGGCGAAGGCGACATACCGGTCTTCCGGTCACCCCTGCTCTGCAGTTGCAGGGTGGCGGCAAACTTATCGCGCGCGGCCTTGAGTAACGGGAAGGCCCCCAGATGGCCGGTAGCGGCCTGCGCGGCGTTCTTGGCGATCTCCTGCGAGAGCACCCGCTGCGCACCGATGAGATTGCTGAATTGTTTGTCATGCCCGTCCTGGATGGCAGACAGACCGTAGGTGATCGCCATGGCCAACACGAAAATAATCAACAAGGCGATCATGGCCAGCAAACCACGCCCCGATGTCACGCCAGACATCTCAACTTTTGATTGTGCCTTCATCGTTCTTTGCTCCTGACCCGCAGAATGCGTATTGTCGTGGTTGCGCTGCTACCGGTCTGGCTTTAGCAGACTGTTGAGGGCCACCAGTGTCACCGCAACCTCTTGTTTCTCGTCCCTACTGCGCACGCGCCACACGCAAAAATTCCTGGCTCTCAGCCAGGGTGCGCATGCTGAACACTCCCCACAGTGCGCCCGCCTGCCGGTAACCCCCTTTGAGGTATCCGTCCAGGCCCGGCGCATCGGGGCCCGCCTCTTGCCACTCCTCCTCGAAGAAGTGCCTGAGACCAAGCACTTCGTCGACTATCAGTCCAGCCGAGAGATCACCGTGGCGGATAACCAGTACCCGGGTGCGATGATCACGCTCGGCCGGAATGCCGCTCAGGAAACCCTGAAAGTCCATGATCGGCAGCAGATTGCCACGCACATTGGCAATGCCCTTGACCCAGGCCTGCGCGCCGGGCACCCGCGTCAACGGCGGGTATTCCAGTATCTCGCGCACCTCGCCCAGCTGCGATACCAGCAAATTGGCGCCGACGCGAAACCCGATACCCGACCAGGTACGGCGTACCTCGATCTGCTGAGGGATACCCAGCGCATTACGATGGCAACGCGCCTCGATATCCAGCAATAGATGGAATGGCTCCATGGTTCCTGCGCCGACACTCCCCTCTGATGGCCCTTTCACAGCAGGGCGTTAATCTTCCCGATCAGGGCCACTTCCTCAACCGGCTTGGTAATATAGTCCTTGGCGCCCTGGCGCAGTCCCCAGACACGGTCCGTCTCCTGATCCTTGGTCGTCACGATAATAATCGGGATGTGCTGTGTTTCCGCATCCTTGGCCAGCGAACGGGTGGCCTGAAAACCGTTCAAACCCGGCATCACGACATCCATCAGGATCAGATCGGGCTTTTCCTGTCGCGCGCGTGCGATACCCTCTTCACCGGTTGCGGCGGTCAATACCTCAAACTTGTTCTTCTCTAGCATGCCCTGGAGTACGTGTACCTCTGTGGGTGAGTCGTCAACAATCAGGATGCGCGCCATCGGTTTCTCCTCAGACTGAGAGTGTGTGTAATCAGAATTCAGCTCCCGGGGCCAACCCCGTGGAATTCAAATTGCCAGCGTAGCACACGGTGTGACGCCACGCCGACTCAGTGTTCCTCGGCAAGTACATGGCGGCGAATCGCCCCCAGTAATTCGTCCTTGGTAAAGGGTTTGGTCAGGTACTGTTCAGAGCCGACAATGCGGCCACGCGCACGATCAAACAACCCGTCCTTACTCGAGAGCATGATGACCGGGGTGCGTTTGAACTGCTTATTGTTCTTTATCAGCGCCGTCGTCTGATAACCATCCAGGCGCGGCATCATAATATCTACAAATACGATGTCAGGGTGACTGTCGGCGATCTTGGAAAGCGCCTCGAAACCGTCATTGGCCGTAATCACCGTACAGCCGGCTTTTGTCAACAACGTCTCCGCCGTGCGACGGATAGTCTTGCTATCATCGATAATCATGACTTTGAGACTGTCGAATCCGTTTTCGCTTGCCATCCCCGTCCAAATATCCTGTGTGTCAAAATGTGTTTATGTATCAGACTGCATTTTTGCTTATTATCGAACCTGAACCCGGCCTGTCTGCCTGCCGCTGACCCCGTCGCATCGGGTCAATAGCATAAATAGGACTCGGGATGGCCTGTTTCTGCCGACACCGGCCACCAATCATCGCGTTGGATGACGGCTCACTGGTTGAGATAAATATTTAACACAGTCTCTAGGAATAATCCATAAGTCATCATATTTTAGACAATATTTCCGATATCATGCTACCGATATCCTGCCCCGGATGTCCGGGCCTCTGCGAGTGGATATCGGCACCATGGCCTATAAACTTGACAAGTTTACACCTCGACAAGGCCAGACTGCACCCGGACTACCGCCAGGCGGAACCTTGCATGGCACCATGAGTCTACATCTGCGCCGCCCGGACTGCACCCGACCCGGGCGGGCGGGACCTGTTTCTGATATGCACACGGAGTTCACACTCATTCCATGATTACCCTCGGCGTCGTCATGGACCCTATCGGGTCCATCCAGTTCAAAAAAGACTCCACCCTGGCCATGCTGTTCGAGGCTCAGGCGCGTGGCTGGTCGCTGTATTATATGGAACCCACTGATCTGTACCTGCGCGGCGAGACCTGCCGGGCGCAGATGCACCCTTTGGAGGTCATTGACGACCCCCAGGACTGGTATCGCCTGGGCGAGCCACAGGACCGCAGTCTGGGCCACCTCGACGTCGTATTGATGCGCAAAGACCCGCCGTTCGATATCGAATATCTCACCCTGACCTACCTCCTGGAACAGGCCGAGCGGAGCGGCGTGCTAATCATCAATCGCGCGCGCAGCCTGCGCGATGCCAACGAAAAGCTGTTCACCGCCTGGTTTGCAGACTGCATGCCACCCACGTTGGTAACCTGCCGCGCCGACCTGCTGCGTGGTTTTCTGGACGCGCAGGACGATATCATTCTCAAACCCCTGGACAGCATGGGTGGCGCCTCAGTCTTCCGGGTCCGTAGCGATGACCCCAATATCGCGGTTATCATCGAGACCCTCACCCATCAAGGACAACGCCACATCATGGCCCAGCGTTTCCTGCCCGCGATCCGCGACGGCGACAAGCGCATCCTGCTGATAAACGGTGAGCCGGTCCCCTACGCCCTCGCACGCATCCCCGCTGCAGGCGAGACCCGCGGCAACCTGGCCGCCGGTGGCCATGGCGTCGGTGTCGGCCTGAGCGAGCGTGATCTGTGGATTTGTACCCAGGTCGGGCCGACGCTGCGCGAACGTGGACTCATGTTCGTCGGGCTCGACGTCATTGGTGACTACCTCACCGAGATCAATGTCACCAGCCCGACCTGTATCCGCGAACTCGACGCCCAGTACGGACTGAACATCAGCACCCGAGTGATGAACTGCATCGAGGCCACGCTCAACCAACCCCGCGCGGGGAAGCGCCCGTCATGAATACGACACGGCACCGGCACAAGACCATGGCGTTACTACTCGGCCTGCTCAACAGTATAATCCGCCGCAACAGGTTGAACCGATTCACTCCTTCTCACGCATCGCCTTGAGCACGCTCGTCATGCGCCGTCAAGCCACTCCCGTCAGTTCCACCGATCGCTTCGGCATGACGCTGTTTCTCGCCCTGGCCCTGCATGCCATCATCATCTTCGGTGTCAGTTTCAATTTCCTTGACACCTCGACGAACGCCTTGCCAACCATGGAGGTCACGCTGGTCCACAACCGCAGCAACAAGGCCCCGAAACATGCCGATTATCTGGCCCAGGTGAACCAGCGCGGCGGCGGCAATGTCACGTACAAGGTGCGCCCCGGTGCCCCCTTCTCCAACGCCAACCCGAACCCGACCCACGAACAGGGCATCGCCCCGAACAGCCGGCCGACCAGCGCCCCACCACCCCGCCCCCGACACCCACGGCGCCACGAGATACTGACCGCTCCCCGCTCGCCCCGCTCGGTCCAGGCCGAGAAACGCCCGACACCCATCACGCCGCGCGAGCGGGCATTCAGCGCCGCGCGACTCATCGAACGCAGCCAGCAGATCGCCCGTCTCAGTGCGGAGATCCGCCAACAGCAGGAGGCCTATGCACGGCGCCCGCGCGTGACCTACATTTCCAGCGCCAATGCCCGTGCGTACCGGTTCGCCGCCTATATGGACGCCTGGCGCGTCAAGGTGGAGCGCATCGGTAACCTCAACTACCCGAGTGCCGCGCGCCGGCGCCATCTCTCCGGCAGTCTGCTACTCGATGTCGCCATCAATACCGATGGCAGCCTGCGCAGCGTCAAGGTACTGCGCTCCTCCGGCTCACCCATCCTCGACCAGGGGGCCCTGCGTATCGTACACCTCGCTGCCCCCTTCGCCCCGCTGAGCGCAAATATCCGCAAGGACACCGATGTACTGCACATCATCCGCACCTGGCAATTCGAGAGCCAGGGCTTTTCCACTTCCGGACATTGAACATTGTCGCCTTGCCTGGCCCTGGTCTCTGCCCGATACTAGGGCTATGCCCGCGACCACTCCCGACACGCTGATCAACCACTTTCTCATCGCCATGCCCCGCCTGGCGGATCCGCATTTCTCGCGTACCGTCACCTACCTCTGCGATCACAGCGACGCGGGCACCATGGGGCTGGTGATCAACCGCCCGCTCACTATCCGTCTGGGTGAACTGCTGGGCCAACTCGAACTCACCAGTGATGACCCCGCGCTGAATGCCGTGCCTGTCTATCAGGGCGGACCGGTACAAAATGAACGCGGCTTTGTGCTGCACCAGCCGTTGGGCGAGTGGGAAGCGACACTGAGCGTCAGCGAGGACATCGGTGTAACCATGTCGCGCGACATCCTGGAGGCCATCGCCCAGGGCCACGGCCCACACCACTACCTGATCACTCTGGGCTATGCCGGCTGGGGGGCACGACAACTCGAAGGTGAGATGGCCGCCAACGCCTGGCTCAACGGTCCGGCCAACGCCTCAGTCCTCTTCGAGCATCCCGCAGAACAACGGTGGGACGCCGCCGCTGCCCTGCTTGGCGTGGACCTGGGCCTGCTCTCCAACGACATAGGCCACGCGTGAGTGGTGTCCCCGCCCCTCCCGCAGCGCCTACCAAGCCCCGTACCCTGCTTGGATTTGACTACGGCACGCGCCGCATCGGCGTGGCCGTGGGCCAGGATCTGACTGCGACGGCAACCGCCCTGGTCACCCTCACGGCCCAGGACGGGCGACCCGATTGGTCCCGGATCAGCACCTTGATCGAGACCTGGCAGCCGCAGGCGCTGGTCGTCGGCCTGCCCTATAACATGGATGGCAGCGACCAGGCCATGACCGTCGCCGCACGCCGTTTTGGGAATCAGCTTCGGGGACGGTACAATCTACCCGTCCATTTACACGACGAGCGCCTGAGTTCGGTGGATGCCGGACGCCACATCGAGGCCTCCACCTTGTCCCGGCGCAAGAAACAGGAACGTGGCAGGGTGGACCGGATCGCCGCGCAACTCATTTTGCAATCCTGGCTCGAGGCACAACAAACCGGGCGCACGACACCGCCCACGCACCCCAGAGTACCGTCCTGAGTATGTCCAGGCATGACGACATCGATGTCCCCACGCTACTTGGCGCCATGACCACCAGCTTGCGTGAGCACCTGTCTTCACAGCGGCGCAGCGATCCCCTGATGATCGGCATCCACACCGGTGGCGTGTGGGTCGCCGGACACCTGCACCGTGCCCTGGGACTGTCCTCGGCCCTGGGCCAGCTCGACATCAGTTTCTACCGCGATGACTTCACCCGCATCGGTATGCACCCGCAAGTCAAACCGTCCCACCTGCCATTCTCGGTCGATGATCACCATATCATCCTGGTCGACGATGTCCTGCATACCGGGCGTACCCTGCGCGCAGCACTCAATGAAATCTTCGACTATGGCCGCCCGGCCAGCGTCAGCCTCGCCGTACTGGTCGAGCGCAGCGGGCGCGAACTGCCAGTACAGGCCGACGTGGTGGGCACCCGGCTGCGTCTCGACGCCCACGAGCACGTCAAACTCAACGGTCCGGCACCGCTGACGCTCACAGTGCAGGAAAGCATATGAGTCAGGACTCCCTTCAGCTCGACACTCAGGGCCGACTGCGGCACTTCCTCACCATCGAGGGACTCAAACGCAGCCATCTGGCAGAGATACTCGACACCGCCGAGTCCTTCGCCAGCGTCGGCCAGCAGAGCGTAAAAAAGGTGCCGCTGCTGCGCGGCAAGACCATCATCAACCTGTTTTTTGAGGCCAGCACGCGCACGCGCACCACCTTCGAGCTGGCGGCCAAGCGGCTCTCGGCTGATGTACTCAACATCAATGTCAGCACCTCCTCGACTGTCAAGGGCGAGAGCCTGCTCGACATGCTGCGCAATCTCGAGGCCATGCACTGTGACATGTTCATCGTGCGCCATGGCGAGAGTGGTGCGGCCCATTTCATTGCCTGCCATGCGGCCCCGCACATCAGCGTGATCAACGCCGGTGACGGCAGCCACGCCCACCCCACCCAGGCCATGCTTGATATGTTTACCATCCGCCGTCACAAGGGGGAGTTCGGTGCACTGCGCGTGGCCATCGTCGGTGACATCATGCACTCACGGGTGGCGCGCGCGGAGATCCATGCCCTGACCACCCTGGGCGTGGCCGAGGTGCGCGTTATCGCCCCGCGCACCCTCATCCCGGCCGCAGTGGACACCCTGGGCGTACATGTCTACCACGATATGAACGCGGGCTTGCGCGACGTCGATGTGATCATCATGCTGCGCCTGCAACGCGAGCGCATGCAAGGGGCCCTGCTACCGAGCGAACACGAATACTTCACCTGCTATGGACTGACTGAGGACAAACTCGCCCTCGCCAGACCCGACGCTATCGTCATGCATCCGGGGCCTATCAACCGCGGGGTGGAAATGGCCTCCGAGGTGGCCGATGGCCCACATTCGGTGATCCTCGAACAGGTCACCCACGGTATCGCCGTGCGCATGGCGATCATCTCGCTGACCCTGGGCCGCGCACCGACCGGCGATGCCAGCGGACAGGAGACAGGTTGATGCGTATCACTATCCGTGGCGGGCGCCTCATCGACCCGGCCAGCCAGTACGATGCAACCTGTGACCTGCACATCGCCGCGGGCAAGATCGTGGCGCGCGGTGCGCCACCCGATGGCTTCAGCGCCGATCAGCACATCGATGCGACCCGCCAGTGGGTGCTACCCGGTCTGGTCGATCTGAGCGCCCGCCTGCGCGAACCGGGCCAGGAACACAAGGGCACCATCGCCAGCGAGACCCGTGCCGCAGCGGCGGGCGGCGTCACCACCCTGTGCTGCCCACCGGATACCCAGCCGGTCATCGACACCCCGGCAGTCATCGAGCTCATCCACCGCCAGGCCCAGGCCGCCGGCTTCGCCCGCGTCCTGCCCCTGGGGGCGCTGACCGCCGGTCTGGAAGGCAAACAGTTGTCGGAAATGTACGCCCTGAAACAGGCGGGCTGCATCGGTGTCAGCAATGCGCTGGTGCCGATCACCAACACCCTGGTGATGCGCCGTGCCATGGAATACGCTGCCAATCACGGCCTGAGCGTCTTTGTGCATGCCGAAGACCCCTGGCTGCGCAATCAGGGCTGTGTCCATGAGGGCATGATCAGCACCCGGCTTGGGCTACCCGGTATTCCGGAGGCCGCCGAAACCGTGGCCGTGGCACGCGAACTCATACTCATCGAGCAGACCGGTGTTCGCGCCCACTTCTGCCAGTTGTCATCGGCCCGGGCCGTACAGATGATCGCCCGCGCCCAGTATGACGGTCTGCCGATCACGGCGGATGTCACGGCCCACCACCTCCATCTGAGCGAAATGGACGTGGGCTACTTCAACAGCCAGTGCCATATCCGCCCACCCCTGCGCACGCAGCGCGATCGTGACGGCCTGCGCACCGGGCTGGCACAAGGCATCCTGGGCGCCCTGTGCTCGGATCACCAACCGCATGAACCGGACGCCAAACTGGTCCCATTTACCACCTCGGAACCGGGTGCCAGCGCACTGGAGACCTTGCTGCCGCTAGGCCTGCAGCTGGTGGAAGACGGGGTGTTGTCACTGTCCGCCCTCATCGAACGACTCACTCTGGGCCCTGCACGCATCCTCGGTATCGCGGCCGGCACCCTGGCCGTCGGCGTCGGCGCCGATGTCTGCATTCTCGACCCCGAATGCCACTGGCGTGTCGAGGCGGCAAACCTGCACAGCCATGGCCACAACAGCCCCTGCCTGGGCTGGGATATGCAAGGACGTGTCACCCACACGCTGCTCGACGGCAGGCTCGTCCATACCCTGGCCACAGCACCGATCTAAACCCACGATTTGGTGAGACCATGACCACAGCATCACGCCATGCAACGATGAAATCACACCGCAACACCCTCTATCTCGAAGACGCCGAAGTCTTGACCCACCAAGGCTATGCGGCAGACCAATACCTGCTCCGCGTCCAGGCACCGAAGACCGCTGCCCATGCCGAGCCGGGGAATTTCGTGCACCTGCAGGTCGATCCGCAACGCCCCCTGCGCCGACCACTGTCCCTCATGCGCGCCGACCCCGAGGCCGGCTGGGTGGAGTTTCTCTACAAGGTCTTTGGTGAGGGGACCCACCTGCTCGCGCAACGCCGGCCCGGCGAGCGGCTCTCCCTGCTCGGCCCCATCGGCGTCCCCTTCCAGGCACATCCCGAGCGCCCGCGCACCCTGCTCATCGGCGGTGGCGTCGGCATCCCGCCCATGGTGTTCCTGGCCGACCGGCTGCACCGCTCACCAATCTGGCAGCCCTTCGTCATCATGGGCTCCGAGGTCCCTTTCCCGTTTACCAGCCGGCCGTCACAGATTCTGGTGCCCGGCATGCCGCAAGGCGTGATTGGCGCCATGCCCCTGTTCGAGGACTGGGGCGTACCGAGCAGGCTGGCCAGCCTGCAGGGATATCCCGGATGTTTCGAGGGCTATGTCACCGATCTCGCCCATGCCTGGCTCGATGCCCTGGATGCCACTCAGCGCACCGAGGTGGCGGTCTTCGCCTGTGGCCCGCACCCCATGCTCGAGGCCGTCGCCCGTCTGGCGCAGGACTATGATCTGCCCTGTCAGGTCTCGCTGGAGGAGTTCATGGCCTGTGCCGTCGGTGGCTGCGCCGGCTGCGTGGTGGACGTCGTGACCGCAGCCGGAATCACCCCAAAGCGGGTCTGTGTCGACGGCCCGGTCTTCGAGGCGCGCACGGTCTTCCCTGCCACCGACCCACCGGCGCCTTAGCGCGTCCCGTCACGCAGACACACGCTACGGCTGCGCCTGAGACACCCAGGCAGTAGCGACAGGACAAGACGGTACGGTGGAGCGCCGGGAGAGACTCAATCAGTTTGCTGGATAGTTACACCGTCGAGCGAGGCAGACATACTGTCGACGTCACCACTGGTCGTTCCCAGCTTGATCATCAGGCGCAACTCATTGGCAGAATCGGCGTAGTTTATCGCGTCCTCATAGGCAATCTTACCCTGGGTATGCAGCGCATACAGCGCCTGATCGAAGGTCTGCATGCCCAGGTTACGCGACTTGGCCATGAGCTGCTTAAGGGTATGCACCTCACCCTTGCGGATCATGTCTGCGGCCAGGGGCGTATTGATGAGTATCTCAGCGGCCATCGCCCGACCTGTGCCATCAGGGATGGGGATCAACTGCTGAGCCACCATCGCCTTGAGATTGAGCGACAGGTCCATCAGTAGCTGGTTGCGTCGATCATCGGGGAAGAAGTTGATGATGCGATCCAGCGCCTGGTTGGCATTGTTGGCATGCAGCGTGGCCAGGCACAAGTGACCGGTCTCGGCAAAGGTAATGGCGTGATTCATGGTCTCGCGGGTGCGGATCTCACCGATGAGGATGACATCCGGCGCCTGGCGCAGGGTGTTCCTCAGCGCCGTTTCAAAGGACTCGGTATCGATGCCCACCTCACGCTGGGTCACCACACAGCCCTCATGCTGGTGGACGAACTCAATGGGATCCTCGATGGTGATGATGTGCCCGGTACTGTTGTGGTTGCGATAGCCCAACATCGCGGCCAGTGAGGTGGACTTACCCGAACCGGTGGCCCCCACGAAGAGCACCATGCCGCGCTTGGTCATGGCCAGGTCCTTGAGCACTGGTGGCAGGCCCAGTGCATCAATCCTGGGGATTTGTGTCTCAATCTTACGCAGCACCATGCCGGGATGGTTACGCTGATAGAAGGCGCTGACGCGGAAACGCCCGATGCCCGAGGCGGAGATGGCAAAGTTGCATTCGTGGTTATGCTCAAACTCCTCCTTCTGCGCCTGGGTCATGATTCCAAAAACCAGCTCCTGAGCCTGACCGGGTGTCAGCGTGGCCTGGGTGACGGGGGCGATCTTGCCGTTGACCTTCATACTGGGCGCGATGCCGGCAGTGATAAACATGTCCGAGGCGTTCTTGTGTACCATCAGCTTGAGCAATGACTGAAAATCCATACTGTGTTCCCTTACTGGTTTGGCCGTGACCCGACGGGCCCGGTGGTTCAGTTGAAGGCATCCTTGTTGGTCGCACGATGCCGGGCATCCTGCTTGCTGATCAAGCCCCGCGCGACCAGATCGTGCAGACACTGATCCAGGGTCTGCATACCCAGGGCCTGTCCGGTCTGGATGGCGGAATACATCTGCGCGACCTTGTCCTCGCGGATGAGGTTACGGATGGCCGGACTGCCAACCATGATCTCATGGGCCGCGATACGTCCACCACCAATCTTCTTGAGCAGGGTCTGAGCAATCACCGCGCGCAGCGATTCAGACAGCATCGAGCGCACCATATCCTTCTCTGCAGCAGGGAAGACGTCGATGATACGGTCGATGGTCTTGGCCGCTGAACTGGTGTGCAGGGTCCCAAAGACGAGGTGGCCGGTCTCCGCAGCGGTCAGGGCCAGGCGAATGGTCTCCAGGTCGCGCAACTCGCCGACCAAAATGATGTCCGGGTCCTCGCGTAGCGCCGAGCGCAGCGCCTCGCTGAATCCGTGCGTGTCGCGATGCACCTCGCGCTGGTTGACCAGGCACTTCTTGGATTCATGCACGAATTCGATGGGGTCCTCGATAGTGAGGATGTGGGCGTACTCGGTGTTGTTCTTGTAATCGACCATCGCCGCCAGGGTGGTCGATTTGCCCGAACCGGTTGGCCCCGTTACCAGCACGATGCCGCGGGGATTATCGGAGACCTCCTTGAACACGGGGGGACACCCCAGCTCCTCCAGACTCAGGATCTGCGAGGGAATGGTACGAAAAACCGCACAGGCACCACGATTCTGGTTGAAGGCGTTGACGCGAAAACGCGCCATGCCCTGGATCTCGAACGAAAAGTCGGTCTCAAGGAACTCCTCATAGTCCTTGCGCTGCTTATCATTCATAATGTCGTAGATGAGGCCGATCACGGTCTTGTGATCCAACGCCGGTATATTGATACGCCGGATATCGCCATCGACGCGGATCATTGGCGGCAGGCCGGCCGAGACATGCAGGTCCGAGGCACGGTTTTTCACGCTAAACGCAAGCAACTCAGTGATATCCATGAGACTCCTTACACTAAAACTGAACTAGCTGTGTGGATGGTAACTTCTGTGTTTTCGGCCGTTTGATGATTTTCTTGATGCCCAATCGCTACCCCGTCGCGATAAACTAATGCCTCCCCTCAGCCAACGTCTGCACACCGTACGCGCGCGCATCCGTGGTGCCGAGCACGCGGCGGGCCGGCCCGAAGGCGCGGTCCGGCTACTCGCCGTGAGCAAGACACGCCCCGCCACTGAGCTGGCCAGCCTGTACGCACAGGGTCAGCACTGCTTCGGCGAGAGTTATCTGCAGGAGGCGCTGGTGAAGATCGACGCCCTGCATGCGCAGGCCATCGAATGGCACTTCATCGGCCCCATCCAGTCAAACAAAACAAAATCCATCGCCCAGTACTTTGACTGGGTTCACAGTATCGATCGTCTGAAGATCGCCCAGCGCCTCAGCGCGCAACGCCCCGCCGACCTGCCCGCACTCAATGTCTGTCTGCAGATCAACATCAGCGCCGAGGAAACCAAGGCCGGCACCACTCCCGCGCAGGCATTGGCCCTGTGCCAGGCGATTGCCGCCCTCCCCGGCTTGCGCCTGCGCGGACTCATGGCCCTGCCCGCACGCGACACGGGGGCAACGGGACGGGAGTGCCCGTTCCAGGCGATGCATACCCTGTTCGAACACCTGAATGGCGTCGGGCTGACGCTCGATACCCTGTCGATGGGCATGTCGGGAGACCTGGAGGCGGCCATCGCGGCAGGCTCGACCCTGGTGCGGATCGGCACGGACCTGTTTGGCCCACGCCCAGCGGTTGCGCCCGAGCATAACACGCCGCACACACCCTCACAGGGTTAGCCAGCACCCCGCCTTTTCATGTATCTTTATCCCCTCATTCCTCCTATCTGGAATCGGCATGCAAGACATTGACATCGGTTTTATCGGCGGCGGAAATATGGCCCGCAGTCTGATCGGCGGCCTGCTCAGCGGCGGGTATCCCGCAACTCGGCTCTATGTTGCCGATCCGCACACCTCGACCACCGACACCCTGGCTCACGAACACGGCATCCAGATCAGCCCGGACAACCAGACCCTGCTGGTGCACTGTAAGCTGATCGTGCTGGCGGTCAAACCCCAGGTCATCAAACCGGTCTGTAGCGCCCTGGACACCCGTCAGGGGCCTGATACCCTGTTCATCTCGATTGCCGCGGGCATCCGCAGCACTGATATCGATCGCTGGCTCGGGGGCGAGTGCGCCATCGTGCGGACCATGCCCAACACCCCCGCCCTCGTGCAAAGTGGTGCCACCGCCCTGTTCGCCAGCCCTCGCGTCAGTGCGGCGCAGCGGGATCGCGCTGAATCGCTCATGCGTGCCGTGGGCTTGGCGTTGTGGCTCGATGATGAGTCCCTGATGGACACCGTCACCGCCCTGTCCGGCAGCGGCCCCGCCTACTTCTTCCTGGTCATGGAGGCCATGGAGCAAGCGGGCCACACACTGGGCCTGCCACGCGAGGTGGCACATCTGCTCACCCTACAGACGGCCTTCGGTGCCGCCAAGATGGCACTGGAGAGTACGGAGCCGGCCACCGAACTGCGCCGCCGTGTCACCTCGCCGGGCGGGACCACAGAATGTGCCGTGCAGCGGCTACAGGCCGGTGGCCTCGAAACGGTATTTGCCGACGCACTGCGTGCGGCACGGGATCGCGCCGTGGAACTCGCCGACGCACTGGGGAAATAAGCATGGGAAATTATGTCAATAATGCCGGTGCCTTTTTGATCAGCACCCTGTTCAGCATGTATATCCTGGCGGTCATGCTGCGTTTTTTGCTGCAACTGGTGCGGGCTGACTTCTACAACCCACTCTCCCAGTTCCTGGTCAAGATCACCAACCCGCCGCTCAAACCACTGCGCCGCCTCATCCCCGGGCTGGGCGGCATTGATCTGGCCTCGATCGTGTTGCTGCTGGCACTGAAGTTGCTCGAGATCTGGCTGCTGGCGACACTATACCGTGCCGGTCTGCCCGGCCCCGCCGGGCTGGTCGTCCTGGCCCTCGCACAACTGCTGGATCTGCTGATCAACGTCTATTTTTTCTCGATCCTGATCCAGGCCATCCTGAGCTGGGTGAATCCGGGCCATCACAATCCAATCACCACCGTGCTCTATCAGCTCAACGCCCCCCTGCTCAACCCGGCCCAGCGGCTTATTCCCCCGATGGGCGGGCTAGACCTCTCGCCCGTCGTCGTGCTCATCGCTCTCCAGCTCGCGAGCATCCTGCTGGTGGCCCCGCTGATGGCGCTGGCCCAGCGCCTGGGTTGAGCGGAACGGGGGTTGGTGTCTGATCATCCCTGGTACCGCTGGGAGGGCGACACGCTCATCCTGCGCATCCTCGCCCAGCCTCGCGCCAGCCGTGACGCTATCAGCGCTCCACACGGTGATCGGCTCAAGATCCGCATCACCGCACCCCCGGTCGAAGGGGCGGCCAACCGGCACCTGCGCCGTTTTCTGGCCAAGACCTTTCGCGTCTGCGCCTCACGCGTCGAGCTCATCAGCGGTCACAACGCACGGCAGAAGTGCTTTGCCATTCACGCCCCCCGACAACTCCCGCAGGGCATAGAGGGTCCATGACGTGACGCAGATCACACAAAGAAACTGGCCTAAATCAGCAATTTCATTAAACTTTTAGTGTATTCTGCCGTTATCACGCTCAAGGGGATGCCCAGCCGGGTCGATGGCACGTGGGCGGACAACGGAAAATGACGCCCCGACAGGGACGCATCAGACCACCAAGCCCCCCCGAACCCGACTATATTAACTATATAAATTACCCAGTTAGTCAATGAGAACCCATCATGGCAAAAGACCGCTTTACTGACCAGATGCAGGCCTATGGCCGCTGGAAACACAAGCTGATCCAGACCATCGGCCAATATCAGAAGTGGCTGGAGGCCAATGGTCTCAGCGAGGCCGAGACCGAACTGCGCATCATCGAACTGCTGAACACACTGCGCGACGATCACCTCGCCATCGCCTTTGTCGCCGAGTTCGCACGCGGCAAGACCGAACTTATCAATGCCATCTTCTTCTCGGAATACGATCGCCGCCTGCTGCCTTCCGAGGCCGGTCGCACCACCATGTGTCCGACCGAATTGTTCTACGACGCCGGCACCGACCAGTCCTATATCCGCCTGTTGCCAATCGAGACCCGGCTGGAGGACATGAGTATCGCCGAACACAAACTCAACCCCATCGACTGGACCACCATCATTCTCAATACCAACTCAGCGGAAAGCATGGCCGATGCCTTTCGCGAAGTGATCCGGACCAAATCCGTCAGCCTCGAGGAGGCCCAACGGCTCGGACTCCACGAGGACATGTCCGGCGAGTCCACGCACATCGACATCCCCATGTGGCGCCATGCCCTGATCAGTTTCCCCCATCCCCTGCTCAAGGATGGCCTGAAGATCCTCGACACCCCGGGACTCAATGCCCTGGGCAGCGAACCCGAACTGACGCTGAACATGTTACCCAGCGCCCAGGCCGTGGTCTTCGTACTGGCTGCCGACACCGGGGTGACCCGCTCCGACCTCAGTATGTGGCAACACCACGTCAAGGTTCTGGGGCGCGACAACACGCATGGACGAATCGTCGTGCTGAACAAGATCGATACCCTGTGGGACGAACTCAAGGAACCTGCCGCGATTGACAACACCATCGCCGCCCAGTGCCGTACCACCGCCGAACTGCTGGGTGTCACTATCGACAGCGTGTTCCCGGTGTCGGCGCAAAAGGGGCTGTTGGCCAAGATCCGCCACGACCAGGGGTTACTTGAACGCAGCAACATCCTGTCTCTGGAAAGCATTTTCTCCAACGAGATACTGCCCAACCGGCAACTCATCGTTCGCGACAACGTGGTGTCTGAAATCGGCGCCATGGCCATGGATTCGCGCAATCTGGTGTCATCACGCCTGGAATCCGCACGCAAACAACTGCGCGAGCTGGAAGGACTCAGTGGCAAAAACGAGAATGTCATCCAGCATTTGATGAAAAAGACCCGCGATGAACAGGTGGCCTACCACAAGAGTGTGGAGAGCTTCCAGGGCAACAAACGTCTGTTCACCGAACAGCACAAAAACCTGCTCAACCTCCTCAGTGTCACAGAACTCGACAAGCATGTCACCCAGACCCGTCGATCCATGACCAACAGCTGGACCACCATGGGTATGAAACAAGGCATGAAGTCCTTTTTTGACGGGATAACCGCACGCATGAAGCAAGTCAGCCAACAGGTCAACCAGACCAACATGCTGGTGCAGACCATCTATCGCCAGTTCCAGAAAGACCACGGCATGAACGGCATCAAACCGCGACTGTTCAGCATCACCCGCTACAACCGTGATCTTGAGCGGCTTTATCATGAGGCCGAGGCCTACCGCACCAGCCCGGTTTCAACCATGACCGAGCAGGGTTTCGTGGTGAAAAAATTCTTTATCTCCATGGTCAGCCATGCGCGCAACATCTTTTTCAACGCCAACCATGATGTCGAGACCTGGGGAAAGGCGGCGCTCGCCGCACTGGTCGCACAGATACGAGAACATAAGGATCAGATCGAAAAGCGCCTGGAGAGCCTGCGCCGCATCAATGAGTCCCGCGACACCCTGAAAGACCGCATCGAGACGATTCAGGAGAACGCCGCGGCACTCGAACACCAACTCGCCGACATCGACAGTCTGCTCAAGACCATCAACAAGCCCCTGGACTCGTTCATCGAACCGCCGGCAACGGCTGCCACGGCTCGCGTCGCCATCTAAATACGTATTCCGCAGCAGTGATCCGCCTTCCCTGGCGTCGTCGGCAACTGCTCCTGCGTTGCTCTACCTCCGCCTTCCCTGGCGTCGTCGGCAACTGCTCCTGCGTTGCTCTACCTCCGCCTTCCCTGGCGTCGTCTTATGTTTTTCTGTTTATCACATCGCACCACATAAGCGTATCGCCCATTGAGGGTCTATAGTATTCAGTACAGTGACCTTGATACCACAAACCGGAGAAATGCGATGAACACAGTGCTGATACGCCAACTGACTTTGCTCACTCTCCTACTCTGTGCCCCGCTTGGCGCTCTGGCCTTGACCCAGAACAGTCAAAGCCACGGTGACTATGTGGTCTACTACAACGCCTTCACCACCAGCTTTCTCCAGCCTGCCGTTGCCAAGTCCTATGGCATCACCCGCAGCAAACATCGCGCCATGGTCGTCCTGTCTGTACAGAAAAAAGTCATGGGCACCACTGGCCAGCCGGTCACGGCACAAATCACGGGCACCGCGACCAATCTTAACGACCAGATCAGGGTCATGTCGCTGCGCAAGATTCGGGATGGCAACGCACTCTACTACATCGGCCTATCGCCGATCGCCGACATGGAGACCCTGAATTTTTCATTCCAGGTCAAACCGACGGGGTCCGGACAGAACTTCAGCGTCACGTTCCGCCATCAATTCTATACCCGATAGGCATTATGCGGTCGGCAAATGCAAGCGCTTGCGTTTGCCGACCCGGCCTGGCAGGCTAATCAACACTCATCCACGGACGACGTAGCGACCATCATGTCACGCTGGCTATTCCAGGCTCTGCTGCTGTTATTTCTGTGCCTGCCACGCCTGGCACCCGCCACGACGCCACCACCACCACAAACGCCGCTTATCCTGGGCGTCTTGCCCTTCGAGAGCGCGATTGCCCTGTTCAAACTCTTCGCGCCACTGCGCGAATATCTGAGCCAGCAGTTGAAACGCCCGGTGCTATTGCAAACAGCGCGGAATTTTTCCGAATTCATTCAGCGCACCCAGGCACGCAGTTACGATATGGTCATCACCGCACCACACTTCACCCTGCTCGCGCTCGACAGCGGCTACTACACGCTGTGCTGCACCTATACAGCCCCATTGGCCGCCGACATCGTGGTACGCGACGACAGCCCGGTGCATACTATCGAACAACTGGCCGGAAAACGCATCGCCACCCCTCCCAGAAGCGCCATCATCACGCTCATCGGCAAACACTATCTGAAGACCCACGGACTGTACGGACCGCGCGCGCCCCGCTACCTCACCTTTCGCACCCACAATGCCAGCGATCAGGCCGCACTCGGCAAACAGGTCGCTGCCGCCATCGTGTCCATCAATGTCTATCGCCGGGCCAGACAACAGGGTGCCGCCCTGCGCCTGATTGCCCGCACGCCCGACGTCCCGGGGATGGGGGTACTGATGGCCACCAATCTGCCCCGATCGGTGCGCAACGCGTTTCAATCCACCCTGGTCAACATGCTCAATACCCCCGCGGGACGCCATGTACTCAAGACCATGGCCTACCCAGGCTACAAGCCCGCCACGGCAAAAGACTTCGAAGCGGCCCGTCCCTATCTCAAGGCCTATCTGCAATTGCAATCCCCACCCTTGCCTGTTCATTGAATGCACCTCAGACTCTCCACCCGTCTCATACTCAGCGTTGTCCTGGTCGAGGTCCTCATGCTCTCGGTGCTGGTCTGGAACAGCGTACGCCTAATCAACTCCAGTAATGCCGAACTGCTGGTCCGCTATACCCATGAGGAAAGCAGGTTGCTCGCCTATTCGCTGGCCCCGGGTCTGGCGGCCAATGATCGGGCGATGCTCAAGGACGCCTTGTCCCTGCTCCAGGAAAAACACGACCTGGTCTACATCGGAGTCTATGATCGCAACAATCAACTCATGTCGCACCGAGGCACGATACCCACGTCCTTCAAGGCAGACCAGGACTATGCCGACGCTACCCGCGACGGCGTATTTGACCTGGCCCAGCCCATCGTCTTGTATGGCCAATACCTGGGACAGCTCCATGTCGGCTACTCGATCAAGGGCGTACAGGCCATTACAGCCAAGACCCGGCAACAGGACACCTTTATCGCCGTGCTGGGATTAACACTGTCCATTGGCATTACCGTATTGCTCGGACTGTTCCTGACCAAGACATTGCGCCAGCTCGAAGAAGGCGCCAAGGCCCTGAGCCGCGGCGATCATGCCTACCGCATCGCCATCAACTCCAGGGACGAAGTCGGCGATGTCGCCCGCGCCTTTAATCGACTGGCCGAGCACCTGGGCACGACCCGTGTTGCCCTGGAGCAGGAACACCAGGCACTGACACGCGAGACCGCACATCTGAGCAACATACTCAACAGCATCGACGCGGTGATCGTCGAGGCGGCCCCGGATAGCCAGCGCTTCACCTACGTCAGCCAGGAAGCGCAGAGTCTGCTGGGCTACCCGGTCGAAGATTGGCTCACCCCCGGATTCTGGGAGGCGCATATCCTTCCTGCCGACCTGCGTTGGCTCAAACCCCAGGTCGAAAAGTACCAGACCCGACCAGGCTCCTATACCCTCGACTATCGCATGGTGCACCGCGACAACCACCCGGTATGGGTGCGCAGCATCAATGCCTACGATATCGGGCAGGACGGTACTGCGTCCTACCACGGCATCCTGTTCGATATCACCGAACAAAAACAAAACGAGGAACGCATCATCTATCTGGCCAATCACGACTACCTGACCGGGCTGTTCAACCGCCGCCGCTTCCAGGAGGAACTGGAACACCGCATCAACGACGTCCAGCGCTTCGGTGACCAGGGTGCCCTGCTGTTCATCGACTTGGATCAATTCAAATACGTCAACGACACTCTGGGGCATCAGGCCGGTGACGAATACCTGTACAATGTCTCCTGCGCGCTGGTCAATGCCCTGCGTGAGACCGATATCATCGGCCGGCTCGGGGGCGATGAGTTTGGCGTCATCCTGCCACGCTCCCATCTGGATAATGCACAGCGTGTCGCTGCCAACCTGCTCACCACCCTGTCCAGTCTACCCGTCGAACTCGGACGCCATTTCACGTCGGTCAGCGCCAGTATCGGCATTGTCATGTTCCCCACACACGGCGACCTCTCCAGCGACCTGCTCGCCAAGGCCGATGCCGCGATGTACACCGCCAAGGACCGTGGCCGCAACCGTGCCCATACCTACAGCGAAGGCGACGAGGGCCTGCTGGCCATGCATGCCAAACTGAAGTGGGAGGACCGTATTCACCAGGCCCTGGAACAAGACCGTTTCATCCTCCACTATCAGCCAGTGGTTTACCTCGACACGCAGACCATTTCCCACTATGAAGTGCTGCTGCGCATGCTCGATGAAGACGACACGCTGATCCCGCCCAATGCCTTTCTTGACACCGCCGAGCGTTTCGGCCTGATCCGCGACATCGACCACTGGGTACTACGCCACAGCATCCAGGTGCAGGGAGAGAGCGAGCGCACTGACTCGCCGATAACACTGGCCATCAACATCTCCGGCCGGCACTTCGGCAACCCGGAGATTATGCAACTCATCAACGCCGCCATCGAGGAACACGGTGCCGAACCGCAACGACTCATTTTTGAGCTAACCGAAACCGCCGCCCTCGAGAACCTCGCCCAGGCACGGGCGTTCATCGACTTACTGCATGATTTGGGTTGCCATATCGCTCTGGACGACTTTGGTGTCGGCTTCTCCGACTTCCACTACCTCAAACACCTGCCGGTGGATATGCTCAAGATCGATGGCAGTTTCGTGCGCAATCTGGACAAAGACCACTTCGATCGCATCTTCATCCGGGCCATGGCCGACCTTGCCCAGGAGCTGAACATCATCACGGTTGCCGAATTTGTGGAAAACGCCGACATCGTCACGGCCCTGCGTGAACTGCATATCGAACTGGGCCAGGGTTTTCATCTGGGCCGACCCCAACCTTATTTTCTGGACGGGGTCATACCACAGACCTGATGATCATCCACACGCCGAAGGCACTCACCAGCAGACCAGCGACACGCCGCACCCAGGGCCGGCGCACCAACGCGGAAAGGGTCGCGGCGAACACCCCCATGGCCAGCAGATTGGGCAGAGTGCCCAGGCCGAAGCTGAGCATCAGCAGCCCGCCCTTGAGCGCCCCACCGGCACTCAGGGTCCAGATCAGGACGCTGTAAACCAACCCGCAGGGCAGCCAGCCCCAGATCAACCCAAGGACAAAGGCCTGCCACGGGCGTCGTACCGGCAAAAAGCGCCGACCCAACGGTTCCAGATGCCGCCACAGATGCGCCCCCACCCGTTCGAGTTGCATCACACCTCGCCACACCCCGGCGAGATACAGGCCCAACGCCAGCATGAACAGGCCGGCGATGACCTGTAACACAAGCTGCGCCTGATGCACCGCAAGCGTGTGCGCCGCCAACCAGCCGATGCCGCCCAGCAGACTGCCCGCCACGGTATAACTCGCAATCCGCCCGACATTGTAGGCCAGCAGATAGGGCAACAGGGTGCGCGTTCGTCCCCGTACCTGGTGCGGCAGGCCCAGGCCCAGCGCCCCGACAATCCCGCCGCACATCCCGACACAATGCACCCCGCCCAACAGGCCCACGATAAAGGCGGCCAGATAACCCGTGCTCATCGCGTCCATCAGACCTGGACACCGGCCATGCACCCGCCCACCACGGCAGTGCGACTCAGCACCATCGCATCATCCCCGCGCACCCTGCACGCCGGCCTGGCTGCGCCAGGGCGCGAGACGACGCAACAACCACAGGCCCGGCAGAGCCATCAGCGCGCACAGGAGGAAAAACCCGACCCAACCCAAGCCTTCGGCAAGGTAACCGGTCGGCGCCGAGGCCACGACCCGGGGCACCCCCATCAGACTGCTCAACAGAGCGTATTGGGTAGCGGTAAACTTCTTGTTGGTAAGCTGGGCCATATAGGCCATATAGGCCGCCGTGCCCATGCCCCCACTGAGATTCTCGAAGGCGATGACACCCGCCAGCCCGATCAGACTATGGCCCACCACCGCCAGCCAGGCAAACCCCGCAGTGGACACGGCCTGCAACGCACCAAACACCCACAGCGCGCGATTGATCCCCAGGCGCAGCATCGCCATGCCGCCGATCAACCCACCGGCAACTACCGCCCCGGTACCGAAGAATTTCACCACCGTACCGATCTCGGTAGTGGTAAAACCCAGCCCAAGATAAAACGGCGTGGTCATGGCGCTGGCCATGGTGTCACCGATCTTGTAGAGCAGGATAAAGAGCAGTATCCACAACGCCTCCGGGCGGTGGAAATAATCGGCAAAGGGGGCGATCACCGCCTCACGCAGGGTCCGTGGCACACCGTGTGCCGCTTCCGGCTCACGGGCAAACAGGGTGGTCAGCACCCCCACCAGCATGGCGGCCGCCATCAGCAGGTAGATCACCTTGAAACTGATGTGATCGGCCAGAATGAGGCCACCGCCACCCGCCAGCAACATGCCGGCACGGTAACCACCAATGTACAGCGAGGAACCCAGCCCCAGTTCCTCGTCGGTGAGATCCTCGCGCCGGTAGGCATCGACAACGATATCCTGCGAGGCGGAAAAGAACGTCACCAACGCGGCCACGGCGGCGACCAGCCAGGGTTGCGTGGACGGGTGACTGAAACCCAGCGCGGCAATGGCCATCATCAGCAGTAACTGGGCGGTGAGCAACCAGCCGCGCCGGCGTCCCAGCCAACGCAAGGTAAAGCGATCAACCAGTGGCGCCCACAGAAACTTCAGCGTGTAGGGCAGTCCGACCAGGGCATAGAGCCCGATGACCCCCAGGTTCACGCCCGCGCGGGTCATCCAGGCCTGTAACACCGAGCCGGTGAGCATCAGGGGCAAGCCACTGGAAAAACCCATCAATAATGCGACCAGCATGTGCGGACTCAGCGCACTGCGCCAGGACACGGGGCGAGGCGAACTAGAGCGGTTCATCGTAATCGAGGATCAGTGGTGCGTGGTCCGAGAAGCGTTCGTCCTTGTAGATCGCTGCGGCGCACACGTGTGCGCGCAGACCCGGCGTGATCACCTGATAGTCGATACGCCAACCGACATTCTTTGCCCAGGCCTGCCCCCGGTTGGACCACCACGTATACTGCTCGGGGCGCGGGTCCACCACCCGGAACGCATCCACCCATCCCCCTTGGGTGAACAAGACCTCCATCCAGGCCCGCTCCTCGGGCGTGCAACCCGAGTTCTTCTGATTGCCCTTGAAATTTTTGATGTCGATGGCCTGGTGTACCGTATTCCAGTCACCACAAATCACATAGTCACGGCGGCGACGCCGCATGTGCGCGAGTTCTTCACGCAACCGCACCATGAAATCCAGCTTGTGGGTGTGACGCTCGGGGCTGGAGGAACCCGAGGGGAGGTACAGGGAGGCCACACTGAGTGGGCCAAAGTCCGCCTGGATATAACGCCCCTCGTGATCGGCGTGATCCCAGCCCAGTCCCCGGCTGACCTTGTCGGGTTCACGGCGCGCATAAATGGCCACCCCGCTGTAGCCCTTCTTCTGCGCATCGAAGTAGTAACAGTGATAGCCTGAGGGATGAAAGACATCGGCGGCCAACTGGTGCTCCTGGGCCTTGGTTTCCTGAATACAGACGACATCGGCCTGCACCTTGTCCAGCCAGTCGAAAAAACCTTTTCTGGCGGCGGCGCGGATGCCGTTGACATTGGCGGAAATGATTCGCATGGGCAATGTAGTCGCGGGCACAAGGCCCCTAAGGATAAAGCATCTCCCCGGCCTTGGCACCCCGTGTCTCCGGGCCTTCGCTCATCACTGACCCGCCGGCGCCATCGATCCGCCCGGCACTGCAGAGAAGGGCGGCAAAATGGGGTACACTACCTTCCCCTCGATATGAACTGCCCATACAGTGACCCTGCACGACTATCAACGTGATTTTCTCGATTTCGCCATCACCACCGACGTACTGCGTTTTGGCGAATTCACCCTCAAATCCGGTCGCCTCAGTCCCTACTTCTTCAATGCAGGCCTGTTCAATACCGGTGGCGCCCTGGCACGGCTCGGCCAGTTCTATGCCGCCGCACTCCAACACAGCGGTATCGACTTCGACGTCCTGTTCGGCCCCGCCTACAAGGGCATTGCGCTGGCCGCCGCCTGTGCCATTGCGCTGGCCGAACACCATCAACGCGACATGCCCTACAGCTTTAATCGCAAGGAGGTCAAGGATCACGGCGAGGGAGGCAACATCGTCGGGGCGCCGCTGGTCGGGCGTATCCTGATCATCGATGACGTTATCACTGCGGGCACCGCCGTGAGCGAGACCATGCACCTCATCGCGGCCGCTGGCGCCCAACCAGCCGGTGTGCTCATTGCCCTGGATCGCCAGGAGCGCGGGCACGGTACACACTCGGCCATTCAGGAAGTCGAACAGCGCTACGGCATTCCGGTCGCCAGTATCGTCACCCTGGACCACCTGATCGCATACCTGGAGGCGCAGACCGGGCGGGATGCCGAACTGGACCGTATCCGTGCCTACCGGGACGAATATGGTCTCCAATAACCGCCGCCAGGAGAACCCTTGTCCCAGCACGTGACGGCGCCCAGGCCGTGCACTCGGGCATGGGTCTATGGTTTAATAATTCGAGGAACTGTCACCGGACGTCAGGGAGATCGCACGCAGATGTACTCATCTCATCCCACCCCGTTGAGCGCCGTACTGCTTGGCGCTGTGCTGCTGGCGCTGGTGACACTGTTCGCCCAGAGCGTCGCGCACGCCCGATCCATTGAGTGTTGGAAAAGCCACGAGGGCGTGCAGGAATGTGGCGACAGTGTGCCACCAGAGTACGCCCAGCAGCGCATCGAGGTCATCAACGACCAGGGCATCGTGATTCAGGTGCGCGAACCGGCCAAGACCAAGGCACAGCTTCGTGAAGCGGCACGACGCGCCGCCGCAGTGCGTGAGGCGAAGGCGCGCGCCGAAGAACAGGCCCGCCGTGATCGCAACCTGCTGGACACCTTTGGCAGCGTCAACGACATTACTTTGGTCCGGAAGCAGAAAATCGCGACTATCCAAAGCCTGATCAACGTCACCCGCAGCAATATCGCCCTCCTGGAACACAAGCTGGATCTGTATGTACGCCGGGCTGCCAATCGGCAACGCGCCGGCCGCCCCGTACCCCGGTCTCTGCTCAAGGACATGGCGATGATCAAACACCAGATTCAGGAAAAACGGGCCCACATCGCGAAACAACAGGCCGAGCAGACCGCCATCCGCACGGAATACGCAGGCTACATCAGGCGCTTCAAGACCCTCACCAGTCAACCACACTGAGCGTCGTCACGCCCCGCCCTGCGCCAGCAATCCATCACGCAGGGTCCACCACTGTGTCTCCCAGTGCTGCAGCGGGGAGTGTGTAAAACCACTGCGCACGAACTGGTGGATACGGCCAACGGCGACGGCCAGCAACAGACCGGCCAGGGGGGCGACCCGATCGCCCAGACGCAGCTCTCCCTTGAGCTCGCCTTCACGCAGCACCTGCTTGAGCTGCATCTCCAGGCGCTCATAGAGCTGGGCGATGCGCACGCGCAAGCGATCCTGTTCCCCAATCAGGGCATCCCCCATGAGGATACGGCTCATCCCGGCATTGCGATCAGCAAAGCCAAGCAACAACATCAGGATCTTCTCACAACGGCGCACCGCCTCACTTTCTTCGGCGAGGATCCGATTGATCAGGCCAAAGAGCGTCTCCTCGATAAACTCGATGAGTCCCTCGAACATCCGCGCCTTGCTGGGAAAATGCCGGTACAGGGCGGCCTCCGAGACCCCGACTGCACGTGCCAGCCCGGCCGTGGTGATGCGCTCACCGGGACTGGTTTCAAGCTCATGCGCGAGCGCCTCGAGGATCTGCTGGCGTCGCGAGGATTGGTGCTGTCGTGCGCTCATCGTGCCTCATCTAGCCGTGGATCAGGGTACCCACGCCCTGATCAGTGAATATTTCCAGTAACACCGCATGTTCGACACGGCCATCAATAATCTGGGCACTGCGTACCCCGCTTTTCACCGCCTCGATCGCACAGCGCACCTTCGGCAGCATGCCGCCATGGATGGTGCCGTCAACGATCAGCGCCTCGACCTGCCCGGCACTCAGACCCGTCAACAGCCGACCTGACGGGTCGAGGACACCGTGGGTATTGGTCAACAGGATCAGTTTCTCGGCAGACAGCGTCTCGGCCAGTCGGCCAGCGACCAGATCGGCGTTGATATTATAGGACTGGCCGTCATCGCCGATCCCGATGGGTGCAATCACCGGGATGAAATCACTTTGCATCAGCAGGTTGATGACTGCCGGATCGATACTCGCCACCTCGCCAACATGACCGATATCGAGGATCTCCGGGACCGCCATCTCCGGCGCGGTGCGCGTAAAGGTCAGTTTGCGGGCACGAACAACATTGCCGTCCTTGCCGGTCAACCCCACTGCCCGGCCGCCCTGGCTGTTGATGAGGCTGACGATCTCCTTGTTGACTAACCCGCCAAGCACCATCTCGACCACATCCATGGTCTCGCTGTCCGTGACCCGCATCCCTTCGACGAAGTGGCTTTCCTTGCCCAACTGCTTGAGCACACGCCCGATCTGCGGCCCGCCCCCATGTACTACCACCGGGTTCATCCCGACGAGTTTCATCAACACGATGTCGCGCGCGAAGCCCTGTTTGAGGGTCTCGTCAACCATGGCATTCCCCCCGTACTTGACGACCAGGGTCTTGCCTTGAAAGCGACGGATATAGGGCAGGGCCTCGCTGAGGACCCGTGCGACATTCATCGCAGAGGAGGAATCCAGGCTCATATGCAGCTCGTCAATATGCCAAAAAAATTCATGCGGAAAAAAATCGGGGGATCCCCGCCCGATCCATATACCCACAGAGGCACAGCACCGTGTCAGAAGGGCAGTTTCAGTCCCGGCTCCAGGGCCAGCATTTGAGTACGAAATACATCCTGAACCCGTTTCAGTGCGGCCTCATCGACCCCTTCGAAACGCAACACCAGACAGGGTGTCGTATTGGATGCACGTACCAACCCCCAGCCGTCCTCATAGTCCACCCGCAACCCGTCGATGGCATTGACCAGGCCCTGGCCAAAGTCCGCATTGAGCAGCATACGCTCCATGAAGGCATGGTGTTCACCCTCGACCATATCCAGGTGCAACTCGGGCGTGTTGAGCGCATCCGGCAGCGCGGCGAACACCGCCTGCGGGGAGCGTGTTTCGGCGGTCAGGATCTCCAGCAACCGCGCCGCGGTGTACAGAGCATCGTCAAAACCGTACCACCGCTCCTTGAAGAAGATGTGCCCGCTCATCTCTCCGCCCAGCGGCGCTCCGATCTCTTTCATCTTCGCCTTGACCAACGAGTGGCCCGTCTTCCACATCAGCGCTCGGCCACCGTGCTCGCTAATGACGCGGGCGAGATTGGTCGAACACTTCACATCGAAGAGGATCGTTGCACCCGGATTGCGCGCCAGCACATCAGTGGCGTAGAGCATCATCTGCCGATCCGGCCAGATGATGCTGCCATCGCTGCTGATCACACCCAGGCGATCACCATCACCATCGAAGGCGAGTCCGAGATCGGCCTGCCTGTCGCCCACCGTGCGGATCAGATCCCGCAGGTTTTGTGGCTGACTGGGATCAGGATGATGGTTGGGAAACCGGCCATCGACATCGCAGAACAGCTCAGTGACATCACACCCCAGCGCCTTGAGCAACCGGGGCGCCACCACACCGGCCACACCATTGCCGCAATCGACCACCACCTTCAGCGGTCGTTTCAGTTTCACATCGGTCACAACGCGTTTGATATAGGGTTCGATGACCTTCGCCGTCTGATACTCGCCCTTGCCGGTGGTGAACGTACGGGCCACGATCCGCTCGCGCAGGGCCTGGATGCGCTCACCGGCCAGGGTGTCCCCGGCCAGCATCATCTTCAATCCGTTGTAGTCGGGCGGATTGTGACTGCCGGTCAACATCACACCGCTCCCCCCAGCCAACTCCACTGCGGTGTAGTACAGCAGGGGCGTCGGCACCTGACCGACATCGATGACGCGCCGCCCGGAATCGCGCAAACCCCGCACCAGAGCCCCGCCCAACTCCGGCCCGGACAAACGCCCGTCACGCCCAAAGGCCAGGGTCTCGACACCGGCCTCTGCCGCCTGACTACCCAGGGCACGGCCAATGAGATAGATATTCTCGGTCGTCAAGCTTTGACCCACGATGCCCCGGATATCATAGGCCTTGAAGATCTCGGGCGGGGGAGGTGCGTCCGGATCGCCACCGGCCACGGACGCTGGCGCTGGTGCCGATGCGGACACCCTCGGCGCCGTGGTGCCCTTAGTGGGCGCATGCCCGGCCATCTGCTGGGCCGCTGCGGCCACACGAAATTCCTCACCATCGACTTCCTCAACGGACATCCCGGTACTGCTCAGGTAGAGCGAAGCGGGACCTGCCGACGATGCCCCCGGCCCTGTTGTAGCGCCGAGGCCGAGGGGGTCCATCATCGTCAGATCATCGCGTTCCCGATCCAGCGTGGTTGACTTCGGCATCCGTTTCACCATCAGGGCCGCGGAGCGGAATTCCTTGAGTCGCAGGGGTTGTTCATAGCGTTTGCTGTCCTGCAACACATCGCGGATCAGGCGCATCAGGCTCAGGGTATCGGCCTTGATCAGACGTGACACAGTGCGAAACAGCAAGAAGATCAGCACACCGGCCAGGGCCACGGCCACGATATAGACGATCCAGAAACGCAGATTGGGACTAAAGGCGCCCGGTGTTGGCAGATCCACCGCCAGTCTCCAGCGTGTACCCGGCACGGGTGTCGCAAACTTGTTGCCATCTTTGGGGCGTGTCCCTATCTCGGCAAGCAGCAGCGCCTTACTACCCGGGACCACCTGAGACAGGCCGTAATAGCCCTGATGTGACTGCACACCCTCCAGCCAGGTCCGCAACAGACGGTCATTCATGCTGACCAGTATTATCCCCAACACCTGTTTGCCGTCGGCACTACGCACGGCATGGGCAAGGTCAAAATGCTGATCGCTCGGC
This sequence comes from uncultured Chromatiales bacterium, assembly GCA_964561765.1. GTDB lineage: Bacteria > Pseudomonadota > Gammaproteobacteria > DATFLL01 > DATFLL01 > CAZLQI01. Next base: position 134,586 of record CAZLQI010000001.1, on the reverse strand, counting down.
CCCATGACATGGGCCTCGGCAGGGGGTGGCTTCGACCCGGTCAGGGTCTGGCGGACCAGGTCCTGGCCAGCAAAACTCAGTGCTGGTTGCAGGGTGTCCAGCACATTATCCAGGTCAGCGGGCAACATCCGCACCTGGGCAACATCCGGAAACAGGTAGCGGTATTCGGCCGTCAGCGCCGTCAATCGCGTACGGTCTCCACTGCGCAGGGCCGCATGCACGGCCGGATTGCTGGCAAGGCTGCCAAGACTCTGCTGATAGGCCGACACCAGCGCGGCGATCCGTGCCGCCTCCTGTCGGGCGATGCTGCTGGCCACCAGGTGGCGCCGGGCATAGAACTGCTCATTGAGCTCGTATTGAATCATGTACAACGCACCGATCAACACGAGGGCAAAGACCAGGAAACTGGCCAGTCCGAAACGCCCGACACTGGTGCCTGACACGGCGCGGGGCGGCGGCGAGGGACCATCACCCCGGGGCGTCTGAGTGGTACCGGCGTTGTCCCGGCTGGACGAGAGCTTTTTCACGACGAGTACTTATCCTTGTTGTTGTGGCGTCGCAGTGATCCTGACGATGAGCGACTCGGGAGTCAACGCCTACCAGTGGAACCGAATCCTCCTGTGGACCGGGGACTCTCCTCGAATGCGTTGACCACCGTCAACGCGGCCTGGACCACCGGTACGAAGACCATCTGTGCAATACGCTCTCCAATCTGGATGGTAAAAGATTCATTACCTCGATTCCAGCAAGAGACAAACACCTGGCCCTGGTAGTCCGAGTCAATGAGCCCCACCAGATTGCCCAGAACGATACCATGTTTGTGCCCGAGCCCGGAACGCGGCAACAAGACAGCGGCCAGTCCCGCATCCGCGATATGCAGTGCCAGTCCCGTCGGAATAAGCGCGGTCTCGCCCGGCGCGAGCGCCAGCGGGGCATCCAGGCAGGCCCGCATGTCGAGGCCGGCCGACCCGGCCGTGGCATACTCCGGCAGGGGGATCTCGGTGCCCAGGCGGGCATCAAGAATCTTGATCTGTATCGGTGTCATGGGCGTTTTCATGTCCTCGCAAAGATGAACACACGGTGCACAGCCGATCCAGCCGGAGCCTGCACCCGGCATGGGTCGCGCCAGGCATCAGGAAGACGAACGGCGTGGGGTTATACTCCGGGTCAGGGCCTTGTGCCTATTGCTTCAGTTTAACCACCGTGTGGGCGACGCCAGTGCCGCGATCAGTGTACCGCCGGTAGCGCTGCGCGACGATGGCAATGAACTGCCGGGCCAGCCTGGCCTTATCGGTGGGGTCCAGGGCCAGACTGCCACCGGCCCAGACCAGTTGCAGGGCATTGGTCTCGCTGCCAAACCCGCCCTGCGTCTCCCCGGCGGCGGGGCCCACCCAGTTGGCGGCGATCATATCGGCACCCTTGTGATGCAGTTTGGCCAGCGCATTGATCTCCAGATCCTGGGTCTCGGCCGCGAAACCGACACAAAACGGTCGCAGTGGCGCCCCACAGACCGTGGCCAGGATGTCCGGGCAGGGCTCGAGTTCCAGTCTCAGGACCTCGTCGGCCTGTCCACGCTTTTTGATCTTCTCCGCGGCAACCTGTCGGGGACGATAGTCGGCCACGGCGGCACAAGCGATGAAGATATCACTGTCGGGGACCCGCGGGACCACCGCTTCAAGCATATCCTGGGCAGACATCACATCGATCCGGGCCACCCTTGGCGGGGTAATCAGGCTGACCGGGCCAGCCACCAGCGTGACCCGGGCACCGGCCTCGGCCGCCGCGGCGGCAATGGCAAAACCCATGCGCCCGGAACTGTGATTGCTCAGGTAACGCACCGGATCGAGCGCCTCGCGCGTCGGTCCGGCGGTCACCAGGACCGCGCACCCGGCCAGCGCGCCAGTCTCGAACAGTGCGGCCAGCTCGCTGGCCAGCAACGCGGGGGCCAGCAGGCGCCCTGGTCCCACATCGCCACAGGCCTGCCCCCCCGTTTCGGGACCACAAAAAAGCACGCCACGGCCACGCAGCAGGCGCACATTGTCCTGGGTCGCCGCATGCAGCCACATAGCGGTGTTCATCGCCGGCGCCAGGACCAGGGGGGCCGTGCTGGCCAGGCACACGGCCGAGAGCAAGTCATCGGCCCGTCCCTGTGCCAGGCGGGCCAGAAAATCCGCACTGGCCGGTGCAACGAGAAGGGCATCCGCCCAGCGGGCCAGTTCGATGTGACCCATCCCCGCCTCGGCACCGGTATCGAGCAAGTCCTGGTGCACCGGCCATCCAGACAGGGCCTGGAAGGTCAGCGGGGTGACGAACTCGACGGCTGCACGCGTCATCACCACACGCACCTCGGCGCCGGCTTCGCGCAACCTGCGCACCAGCTCCGCCGCCTTGTAGGCGGCAATACTGCCGCTCACCCCGAGCAGGATACGTTTGTTGGTCAGACTCAACAGCATGGTTTTAGTGTATCAGACGCGACCGCCACTGACCTGTACTGTATGGACCGTATTGCTATACCATGGCAACCGTGCACCCGGTACCCCGGATGAGGATCGCCGACGCGCACATACCATCCGACAAGGAGGTCGACATGTCCATCCGCGACTGGCCTGCGGCCGAGCGCCCGCGCGAGAAACTGCTGAACCGCGGCCCGGACACACTATCCGATGCTGAACTACTGGCCATTTTCCTGCGTACCGGGGTGCGCGGCAAAAGCGCCGTTGACCTGGCCCGCGAACTGCTCGTCGACTTCGGCGGCCTGCGCCCGTTGCTCGACGCCAACCAGGCCACCTTCTGCGCGCGCCCCGGGCTGGGTGCGGCCAAATTCGCCCAACTCCAGGCCACTCTGGAAATGGGACGACGTCATCTGCACGAGACCCTCCTGCGCGGCGAGCCTCTGTCCGATCCCAGCGCAACCCAGCGCTATCTCATGGCCCACCTGCGCGATCTCCCCCACGAGGTGTTTGCCTGCCTGTTCCTGGACAACCACCACCGGGTGATTGCCTACGAAACCCTGTTCACCGGCACCATCAACGGCGCCAGCGTCCACCCCCGCGAGGTCGTACGCCGCGTCCTGGTCCACAATGCCGCCGCCCTGATTCTGGCCCACAACCATCCCTCGGGCATCGCCGAACCCAGTCAGACCGATCGTCAGCTCACCCGGCGCCTGAGCGACGCCATGGCCCTGATTGACGTGCGCATACTGGACCACTTCGTCATCGGCGACGGCGAGGCTGTCTCCTTCGCGGAACGCGGCTGGCTGTAGCAACGGACTCGTCTCGTCCGCGATACCGGCCTACATTGACTGAAATTGGCTTGTAACTCGGGCAATGTTTGCGTAAAATCCCCGGCTCTTTGCTGCGTCCCGGGTGATCCGGGATCTCGCCAACGCCACTGGGTGCGGAACGCGCCGATGGTGATCGGGCAGGGAACGCATTCATATTTGGAGGCCAGTGCAATGTCCAAGGTGTGTCAGGTGACGGGGAAACGCCCGGTAAGCGGTAACAATGTTTCCCACGCCCACAACAAGACCAAGCGCCGTTTTCTGCCCAATCTCCACTCCCACCGTTTCTGGGTCGAAAGTGAGAACCGCTGGGTGCGCCTGCGCATCACGGCCAATGGCATGCGCACCATCGATAAGCTAGGAATCGAGAAGGTCCTGGCGGACATCCGCGCACGCGGTGAGAAGGTCTAAGGAGGCAGATCATGCGCGACAAGATCAAACTCGTCTCGTCGGCCAATACCGGTCACTACTACACCATCACCAAGAACAAGCGCCTGCATCCAGAGAAGATGGAAGTGCGCAAATTTGATCCGGTGGTCCGCAAACACGTGGTCTATAAAGAGGCCAAGATCAAGTAAATAAAGTGTCTGCAGACCTGGGCGATTGTTGCCCGCCGCACAGGCGGCGAGACCAACGGTTGTGCATGATACGCAACGCCTGGACTGCACTCACGAAGAACGGGGAAAAGCCAGGCCACGTGCCCTGCCGACACCGCAGTGCAACCTCAGGCCCACCCGGGCCTGAGGGCTTCTTCTCCTTCCGACGTACCTCGCTCCCAATTTTACCCACTCAAACCTATACACCGTTCCCAACAACGATGGGCCACCACCGGACTCCGGGGTAAGACGACCCTGTTTCCTCCCCGCACAGGAGACACGCAGCGAGGGAATGACCGCAACCATGGGTTTTCTGGTACAGTTCGATTTCCTGAGCAACCGGGAATCACAAACAGGCCCATGTGCTACCTTCCACTCACCCACCGTGCCGATGCACGCACCCCAGCATATCGACCGCGCACCAGTTACACGAGGTTCTTTCATGTCTGAACAGACACAAGCCGTTTTGCGTTGGTTAGGCTTCGATCATCGCCCTCCCCGGTATCTGCGCCCTGCGACCACGCCTGTACAGGCGCAACTGTTTCGTCTACTGCGTATCCTCTTTGGTCTTATCTGGTTGTACGACACCTGGACCGCCTCGTCAGGGGCCAACAAACTGGCCGTCGCCCATTTCCTCGGCCTGCCATTGTCTTCCTGGCTCGTACATCTCGCCGGCACCGGCATCGTCCTGGTGGATCTCTACATCGCACTGGTACTGCTGTCGGGGAAGGGCATGCGATCGGCCTGGTGGATCAGCATCGTGTATCTGCTGGGAATGTGGATCGTCGTCGAGCATGGTGGCGATTTCAATCCTGCCGCCGGTGGGACCGATGCCGGCATTGCACCACCCTACATCATCGCCATGATCCTCACCTATGCCTGCTGGCACATCAGCCAACCCCTCTCGACATCGTCGACACCCGTCACGCACGATCAGACGCTGCTCTGGATCCATGCCGCCCGCAATCTCTTCGGTTTCCTGTGGGCCTGGGATGCGCTGTTTAAGTGGCATCCCTATTTCCTGACGCACTTCGTCGGCTATCTGGTCGATGCCCAACAAGGCCAACCCGCCTGGCTGGTGCAGTATATTCAGGCCTTTATTGATGTCATCATGCACACCAACCCCTTGCTTTTCGGATTGCTTGCGGCCGCTACGGAGGCGATCGTTGCCTGGGGCCTGCTTTCCGGAAGACTCCTGCGTTACCTGTTACCGATCGGAATGGCCTTCTCATTCATGATCTGGTCAACGGCGGAGGGTTTCGGTGGGCCTTACAGCAATGGCCAGACCGGCATGCCCGGCAACATGTTCGGGACGGCGGTGATCTATATGCTGATTTTCGCCTACCTTATGGTCCTGTACCGTTGGCCGACACGCGACACGCCCTGATCAATGTACCTGCACAGCACATTTCTTAACCGATACTTGACCAGCAGAGCGCCAATAATGCGCCATACGCCCTTCACCGTATCACGGTGACAGCCCCCGGACCCGGGACCGGTACGCCAAGTACACTGGCGTACCCATACACGGACTAAACTGCACGCGTCAGGTGCCGATACAGACTCATGGACCCGGCACAGCCTTCGCACACGGAGCCCCCTGAGGATAGGGCCGCGACCAGCTACGAATACCCATGTCGTACGAATTAAAACTTAAAAGGACACGCGCATGCAGGATATCTTCATCGGGCGCCAACCCATCTATGACAAAAAACTGCAGCTCATGGCCTACGAACTCCTGTTCCGAGACAGCGAAAGCAACCGCGCCTCGTTTCATGATGGCGACCAGGCCACCTCCGCGGTCATTCTCAACACCTTCACGGAATTCGGTCTGGAGCGTATCGTCGGCCAGCACCGCGCCTTCATCAATCTGACTCGCGGCTTTCTGCTTGGCGAATACCCCCTGCCCCTGTCCAGTGAGCGCGTCGTCCTCGAGATCCTCGAAGATATCCGTATCGATGACGAGATCATCGCGGCGGTGCGCGGCCTGGCGAAGAACGGCTTTGCCATCGCTCTGGATGACTTCATCTACCACCCCGATCTGCAACCCTTAGTTGATGTGGCCGACTATATCAAACTCGATGTGCTGGACATGGATCGGCAAACCGTACGCGAACATGTCGAACTGCTGCGCCGACAACCGCTCAAACTGCTCGCAGAAAAAGTCGAGACCCAGGACGACTTCGCATTCTGCAAAGAACTCGGCTTCGACTATTTTCAGGGCTATTTCTTCTGTAAACCCAACATTATCAAGGGCCGCCGCACCCCCACCAATCAACTGGCCATGCTGCGACTGTTGAGCAAGCTCAACAACCCCGACATTCCCATCGAAGAACTCGAGGCCCTGATCATCCAGGATGTGGCCCTGACCTACCGTCTGCTGCGCTACATCAATTCCGCACAATTCACCACTAATCGCAACATCGACTCCGTTCGCAAGGCCCTGCTCATGCTTGGCCTCAAAACCCTGCGCAGCCTGGCCAGCCTGGTCGTCATGTCACGCGTCGACGACAAACCCTCGGAGCTGGTCACCACCGCGCTGGTACGGGCACGCCTGTGTGAACAACTGGCAAAACACCTCGGCGAGCCGCAACTCGATCGCTATTTCACTACCGGGTTGTTCTCGATCCTCGATGCCTTGCTCGACCTGAGCATGGACGACATCCTCGACGCCCTGCCGCTGGCCAATGAGATCAAGGCCGCGCTGTTGCACCATGAAGGCGAACTGGGCCGGGTACTGCGCTGTACGGTGGCCTGTGATCAGGGAGACTGGTCAAAGGTCGACTGTACGATCGATGCCGAGCGTTTGCGTGAGATCTATCTGGAGGCCATTGTCTGGGCGGACGAGATCGTCGCCCAGACACCGGGCGACTGAGCTGCAACGACAGGGGCGATCAGACAAGGTGGTGGTGCAACACATTGCCGTGCACCTCTTTCTCGGCTACCCAGTTCGGTGCGAGATTAGGTTGTCGCGTTGGTTTCACTCAGCAGAACCGGGCCGGTTATCCTCTGTCCGGATACCAATGCATTACGCGCATACACCGCCACTGGCCCCGCACACTACGGTCATTACCTGCATACTGTTATCATCACGCCCAATCTCCACCTTTGCAGCAGGTCCCTCCCTCAAGGTTATGCGCCTGATTATAGAACCAAACCCAGCGAAACAGGTCTCTAGGAGTGGAGTAACCCCCATGACGGACAGCAACGCACTGTGAGCGCACGCGCAACACCACAAGACCGGACGACGAGTACCCTCCCCCTCCCGCCTCAAGCAGCGCGGGACACGCTCCTTGAGGCCCGCCACCTGACACGCCACTACGGCGCCCTCCACGTCGTGGAGGACGTCAGCTTCGACCTCGCACGCGGCGAGGTCCTGGGCCTGCTCGGCCCCAACGGCGCCGGCAAGTCCACCACCTTGCAGATGATCACCGGCAATCTCGCCCCCAGTCGGGGTGAGGTGCGTATCGCCGGCGTTGACCTGCTCGATGATCCGCGCCACGCCAAGGCCTCCCTCGGTTATCTCCCCGAGTACCCACCGCTGTACCACGATCTGACGGTCAGTGAATACCTCCTCTACTGCGCCCACTTGCACGGCCTGCGCCGCGCCGTGGCCACCCGTGCTTGCGCGCGGGCACAGATGCGCTGCGGGCTGAAGGACGTCAGTCTTCGTCTCATCGGCAACCTGTCCAAAGGCTACCAGCAGCGTGTCGGTATCGCCCAGGCCATCCTGCACGAACCCGCGGTGGTCATCCTCGATGAACCTACGGTCGGTCTCGACCCGCTGCAGATCCGCGAAATCCGCACCCTGATCCGCGACCTCGCGCAGGACCATGGCGTGATCCTGTCCACCCACATTCTGCCCGAGGTACAGGAGATCTGCGACCGGGTGCAGATACTGCATCGCGGTCGTCTGGTCTTCAGCGAGTCCCTCGCAACATTAGGTCAGGCTCACGACGCGCCCTGCCTGATCGTCGGTCTGCACCACCCTCCCGGTGAGGCGGCATTGCGCGCCCTGCCCGGTGTCGACCGTATCGAGACCCTCCTTGATATTGCCACGACCCACCCCGCCACCGGCAACCAACCCTCTGGCGATACACTCCACGCCACCGCGACCCACTGGCGCGTGTACCCTGCCAGCGACACCGACCCAACCGACGTACTGCTCGAACAGGCCGTCGCGCAAGGCTGGGGGCTGTTTGAACTGCGCCCCGAACGGCGCTCACTGGAGCACATCTTTCTCACTATCATCAGCGCCGAACAGGCCGCCCCGGAGCAGGCCACATGATCGCCGTCATCGCCTGGCGCGAACTGCGCAGCCTGTTTCTCTCCCCCCTGGCCTGGGCCATCCTGGGCGTCGTGCAATTCATCTTCGCCTACTTCTTTCTCGTGCTGCTCGATCAGTACCTCAGCCTGCAACCCCAGCTCAGCCTGATCAACAACGCACCGGGCGTCACCGCCCTGGTGGTCGCCCCCCTGTTCACCAATCTGGCCACCTTTGTCTTCATGCTGGTGGTCCCGCTGCTGTCGATGCGTCTGATCAGCGAGGAACGCCGCAACCGCACCCTGCCCCTGCTATTCTGCGCACCAATATCGATGAGCGAGATCATCCTCGGCAAATACCTGGGTCTGCTCGGCTTTCTGGTGCTGATGGTATTGCTGCTCACCCTCATGCCACTGTCCCTGCTGCTCGGCGGCACACTCGACTATGGCCAGCTCGCCGCTATCCTTCTGGGTTTTCTGCTGTTGGTTGCCAGCTTCGCGGCCGTCGGCCTGTACATGTCCTCACTGACGGCCCACCCCGCCGTGGCGGCCATCAGCGCCATAGGAATACTGCTGTTTCTCTGGCTCATCGCCCTCGCCGCCCCCCAGGCGGCACACGCCGGTGCCAGTGGTTCACTACTGGGCTATCTGTCGATGCCAAGCCATTTCGCCACCTTGGCCCGTGGTGTATTTCGCACCAGTGACATTGCTTACTACCTGCTAAGCATCGTACTGTGCCTGACCCTGGCGGTGCGCCGCCTGGACAATGACCGCCTGATCCGTTGACCCCGTGCCCATTGATCCCTTGCCGGAACCACGCCTGCGAACAATGATATATGCCATGCCACTGACACCGTACCGGAATTCACATGAAGACCGATAACACGACCCGCCTGTTCCTGCGCGCACAACATACGGTCTTCGTGGTTCTGCTGCTGGCGGTGGTCGGACTGCTGGCCTGGCTATCGACACGCTATGACTACCGCGCCGATTGGACCGCCACCGGGCGCAACAGCCTCTCAGCGGCCAGCATCGTCCTGCTCAAACACATGCCCGGTCCGATCACCATCACTGCCGTGGCGCGCAAACACGGCTTGGCACCGCTGCGCCAGGCGATCCACACCCTGATCCGACGCTACCAGCGCCACAAGGCAGATATCCATTTGAGTTTTATCGACCCCGCCCGTCAGCCACAGGAAGTCCGCGCGCTCGGGGTGCGCAGTGAGGGTGAACTGGTGGTCGGCTACCAGGGGCGCAGTGAACATATCGTACGCCTTGACGAACAAAGTCTGACCAACACCCTGCAACGCCTGTTGCGCGGTGGCCAGCGCCATCTGGTCTTCACCACCGGCCATGGCGAGCGTGCCCCAGGGGGCAAGGCCAATTTCGACTATGGACTGTGGACCCACGACCTGGCACAACAGGGCATAACCGCAGACACGGTCAATCTTGCGAGACACCCTGTCATCCCAAGCGATACCAATGTATTGGTCATTGCCGGTCCCCAGGTGAGTTTTCTGCCCGGTGAAGCCATGCTGATCCGTGACTATGTGCGTCGTGGCGGCAACCTGCTCTGGCTGCACGACCCGGGGCCGCTGCACGGTCTCGGCCCACTGGCCACCGCACTGGGTATCACCTTCGTCCCCGGCGTCATTGTCGATCCGAGCGCGGAGCGCCTCGGTATCCCGCGCGCCGACTACGCGATCGTCACAGGCTACGATACTCAGGCCATCGTCAAGGGCTTTCGCTACATTACCCTGTTCCCCCAGGCCGACGGCCTGCGCGCCGCCCCCCCGAAGGGCTGGCAGGCCACCGCCTTCCTCCAGACCTCAGGCGATAGCTGGGCCGAGACCGGTGCGTTGACCGGCACCCTCCGATTTGACCCGGGCCATGACACCCGCGGCCCGCTCGACATCGGTATCGCCCTGACCCGCCCTCTGGACCTGCAAGGCCACGCTCAGACAACGGCGACAAAGAAGACAGCTAAAGATACGGGGGCACACACCGCCCTGCAGCGTGTAGTGGTCCTGGGTAATGGCACCTTTCTGTCCAATGCGATCCTCGGCAACCAGGGTAACCGTGCCCTGGGCGTGCGTATCGTCAACTGGCTGACACATGATGATCAGTTCATTGCCATTCCGACCCGGACCGCACCGGACATCAAGCTGACACTCAACCGGCGCACCTGGGCCGTGGTGGGCCTGTTTTTCCTGGTCGTACTACCACTGGTGTTGCTGGGGGCGGGCTTCACCGTGTGGACGCGACGACGCAAACGCTGACCGCAACTGACGTGCCTCCACAAGGCAGAGGCTATATCATGGGTACACGCACACGGCTCAATCTCGCTCTGCTGGTCCTGCTCGGCGTCCTGGTCATGCTGGCCGTCTACGAACCCGGCAAGACACCGCCGCCTGCGCCACATCTGCTGACCACGCTCGACCCGGCGACGGTGGACAGCATCCGCATCAGCCCACGACAGGGACCGGTCATTGATCTGTCCAGACAACACGGTCGCTGGTTACTCATCGCCCCATTGCATATCAGTGCTGATGCGGGGCGAATCAACGCCCTGTTGCGCCTGCTCACGACTCCCGTGCATGAGCAGTTCCCGCTGAACCGCCACAAGCTGGCGGCCTATGGACTCACCCCTCCGTTCGCCACCGTGCAGTTCAATCACACCACGCTGACCTTCGGGGGCGATGAGCCCATCAGTCATCAACGCTATGTCCGCCAGGGTAATACGGTGTCGCTGATCACCGACAGCATGAGCTATTATCTGCTCGCCCGCCCCGATGCCTTCATCGATCTGGCCCTGCTAACGCCGCAAGCTGATCCCGTGGCCTTCGATTTGCCCGGGTTGCGGCTGCGACAGGTCCACGGCCGCTGGCAGGCCACTCCTGCGGGGGCACTGCACTCAGCGGATGAGGTGACCACTCTGGTCAATGCCTGGCGCCATAGCCAAGCCCTGGAGGTCCGCCCCTACACCCCGGGGGCACAGATCACACAGCAGATCAGCATTACCCTGGCCGGGGTCAGTCAACCGTTGCGGTTCGATATCGTCCACAGCGCCGATGGCGTGCTCTTTGGTCGGCGTGATCTCGGCCTGGCCTGGCTGTTCCCCAAGGCCGCCGTGCGCCAATTGTTGCAACTGCGCACACCTGTGACCACCACCACGCCAGCAAGGCGTTCCTGATCCGGCAGCCGAAGTCCCGGCCTTCGGCCACTGACATTCACGGCTACCCGACACGACAAACAGGCACACACGATGCCCGAACTCCCCGAGGTCGAAACCACCCGGCGCGGTATCAGCGCCCACATCCGCGGACACACCGTCACGGCCGCCGTGGTGCGCGAACGCCACCTGCGCTGGCCCGTGCCCCGCAAGCTCAACGCCCTGCTGCACGGTCAGCGCCTCAGTGCAGTCAGCCGGCGCGCCAAATACCTCTTGCTGCACTTCCCCAACGGCACCCTGATCCTGCACCTGGGCATGTCCGGCAGTCTGCGCGTGCTCGCAGCCACCACCCCGCCGGAGAAACACGATCACCTCGATCTGGTCTTCGACGACGGACGTTGCCTGCGACTGCGTGATCCGCGCCGCTTCGGCGCCGTCCTGTGGACGCGCGAAGACCCCGCCCGCCACCCACTGCTCGCCAGACTCGGCCCCGAACCCCTGTCGGCAGCATTCGACGGTGCCCAGCTTCACCGCTGCGCCACCGGGCGCAAGCGTGCGATCAAGGCGCTGCTGATGGACAGTCATGTGGTCGTGGGCGTGGGCAACATCTACGCCAATGAGGCCCTGTTCATGGCCGGAGTCCATCCCATCCGTGCCGCCGGGTGCGTAAGCCGCGCCCGTTGCGACCACCTGGCCGATGCGATCAAGACCGTACTGAGCGCCGCCATCCGCGCCGGAGGAACCACCCTACGCGACTTCACCTCCACCGACGGCACACCGGGCCATTTTCGCGCCGCACTCCAGGTCTACGGTCGCGAAGGTCAGGCCTGCCCGCAGTGTGCCCAACCCATTCGTCAGCTCAGGCTGGCCCAGCGTTCGACCTTTTATTGCCCCCATTGCCAGCACTGAGTCTCCTGGCGGGGTGAGGGGTGAGAAACATCCTGCTATGATTCATCACCCTGTCATCTGCGGAGCGCAGTCTGTCGCCATGCACATCAACTTCATGACATTGTTCAATCGCGTCATCGGTGTGGTCTTCAGTGTGATGCTGCTCTTCATCACTCTGGGCATCATCATCGGTGTCGCCCACCTGTTCCTGAACGTGGGCAGTCTGATCGCCGACATCGGCAAGACCGCCAATTACCTACGTATCGTCTCTGACGTGCTGACACTGTTCATCCTCATCGAACTGTCGCGCTCACTGGTCGACTATTTCAGCACCCACCGCCTGCGCATGACCTTCATCGTCGATGCCGGCATCGTGTTTGTCCTGCGCGAGGTCATGATCAAGCTGTTCGAGGGCAAACTCGTCCCCGCAGATATCTACGCCCTCAGCGCCCTGCTGTTCGTCCTTGGTGCGCTGCGCATCGGCTCAATCCTGGTCTTCCAGCGCGAGAAGGGTATGCTCGACAGCCTGAATGACAGACACGGCGACCTATAAGCCTGAAGACCTTCTGAGCAGCCCCGGCGCGCACACCCTCGCCAGTCACATAGGAGCAGAGGCCGAGACCTACCCGCACCACGCGGTGAGCACTCAAATCCCGTGCGGGGTTCTATGACGGCGTATCGTTTGGTCTGACCGGGCACTCATCCGTGCGTGTCTGAGGTTCGGACTCAGGCCGACTTACTCATCAGACGGTGATATTTACCCAGCAACTGCGCCTCGGTCTCGACGTTGCCCACGTCCTTGATGATGCAGTCGACCGGGCACACCTCGACACACTGCTGCTCGTCATAGTGCCCCACGCACTCGGTGCACAGTATGGGGTCGATAACGTAGATCTCCTCGCCCTGCGTGATCGCGCCATTCGGACATTCGGGTTCGCACACATCGCAGTTGATGCATTCATCGTTGATCAATAGTGACATTGTTGAAAAATCCTCTGCGCCCGGCAACCATAATTCGTCATCGTTCAGACTATATTAGCGCAATCTATTATTCAGTGCAGCCTGGACCGACTCATGGACGAAGGGTGAAATATCACCACCAAATTGCGCAATTTCCCGCACCAGGCTGGAGGAAATATAGGCAAACTGTTCTGCCGGCGTCAAAAACAGGGTCTCAATCGCTGGGGCCAGCCGACGATTCATGCCGGCCAGCTGGAACTCGTATTCAAAGTCCGACACCGCGCGCAGGCCGCGCAAAATAATGCCCGCGCCCTGTGCGTGCACAAAGTCGATCAACAGACAATCGAAACCCTGCACCTCGACATTGGGCAGATCACGCAACACCTCCTCGGCCATGGCAACCCGCTCGGCAAGATCGAACACCGGGCGCTTGGTCGGGTTCGCCGCCACCCCCACGACTACCCGGTCGAACAGGCGGGTGGCACGCTGGATCAGGTCGCTGTGCCCATTGGTAATAGGGTCGAAGGTACCGGGATACACTGCGGTGGTGTGCATGCCTTGCCCTCATAAAACCGGTGATACTGTTCACGCGTGGTGCACATGATAGCCCGTCTCTACTGGCCAGGGAACTCTGAGCGATGGCGAGTGCCGCGGGATAATGAGGCGCCGCCCCTCTGCCCACGCCCACCCTGTACTAGACGCCGGTCGCGTGCCAAAGCGCCAGATGATAACCCACCTCGCCGGCCACCTTGTTATGGGTGAGTGTGAATCCAGCCGGCAGTTCAAGGGGATCCGCCTCCCGCTCGGCCTCCAGGTAGACTCGCGCACCAGCGCGCAACCAGCCCTGCGCCAGCCGCTCGCAACAGGGACGCAGCAAGCCCTGGCGAAACGGCGGGTCGAGAAACACGATGTCGAAAGGCGTCGGGTTGCGGGCGAGATAGGCCAGGGCATCGATCTGCTGGAGGGTGTCGGGCGCCACGGGCTCGCCCGCCGCTGCCATACCCAGGGTGATGAACTGGGCGCGCAACTGCGCCACGGCCTGTGGGTGCTGCTCGACAAAGACCACCCGCCGCGCGCCGCGCGAGAGCGCCTCCAGCCCAAGGGCACCGGTGCCGGCGAACAGGTCCAGGCAGTGTGCCCCCGCCAGCACGGGTGCCAACCAGTTAAAGACGGTCTCGCGCACGCGATCCGGCGTCGGGCGCAGACCGGGGACGCACGCTACCACCAGGCGCCGTCCGCGCCAACGCCCGGCGATGAGACGCACTTGCCCCGGCCGCTGACCGCCAGGGCGGCGACCACTCACGGCGTCGATTTCACATTGGCACCGACCACTACGGTCACCAATCGATCTGGATGGATCCGCTGTTTGAAGGCGCGCATGATCTGCGCCCGGGTCACAGCCGCGATGCGTTGGTTGAACTGCTGCAGGTAATCCAGCGGCAGACCATAGAACCCGATCATTGCGATATAGCCCACCAGTTTGCGGTTACTGTCGATACGCAGAGGGAACCCTCCGGTGATCCCCGCCTTGGCCTGGACCATCTCCGCCTTGCTCGGCCCCTGCTCGATAAACCGCACCAAGGTCTGGCGCAGCAGACGCCGTGACGCACCGGCCTTGTCGGTGCGCGTCTGCACCCCCATCAGGAAGGGACCGTCCTGGCGCATGGGTAGAAAGTAACTATAGGCACTGTAGGCCAACCCACGCTTCTCGCGGATGTTTTTCATGATACGCGAACCCAACCCGCTGCCACCCAGGATGTAGTTACCCAGATAGAGGGCAAAATAATCCGCGCTACCCCGGCGGACACCTGGCTGACCCATGAGGATATGAGTCTGGGTCGAGGGGTAGTGGCGCGCCACACTCACCGCCGCTTTGAGGGGGGGCACCGGCGGCAGGGCCGGGGCATGTGCGCCGCCCGGCAGTCCGCCGACCACCTGTTGCGCCAAGCGCTGCGCCCGGGCACGAGAGACATCACCGACAATAGCAACAATGGCGTTACGCCCGACATAGTAGCGGTGGTAGAAGGCCTCAAGCCGTGCCCGTGTCAGATGACGCACACTCGCCGCAGTCCCCAGCACCGGTGAGGCATAGGGATAGCGTCCATAGATCGCGCGATAGAAGGCCTTGATGGCAATCGCACCCGGCGACTGGCGTTGCTCGCGCAAGGCAATCAGGGCCTGGCGGCGTTCACGCGCCAGCGCCCTGGCGGGGAAATCCGGCCGTTGCAGGATGGCCGTCAACTGGGCGATAGCCGGCTTGAGTATTCTCACAGTGGTCAGGGTACGCAGGCTGAGCAGGGCCATGTCGCGCTCGGCACTGAGGCCGAATTCGGCCCCCAGACTGTCGAAACGGGCGGCGATGGCATCGGCATTCCTGCCGCCCGCGCCCTGCGCCAACAGGGTATTGGTCATGGCGGCCAGACCCGGCAACCTGCCATCGCGGGCGCTGCCCGCATCGAACACCACCCGCACATCGACCATGGGCAGGCCGGGTGAGGCGATGAACAACACCTTGGCACCGTTCGTTGTGGTCCAGGTCTGGATGTGGGGACCCGGGTTGACTCTCACCGGAGGCACGACAGGCGCACGGGTGATCTCGCCTCTCGCCACGGAAACAGGAACGCGGTCACCACTCAGCGTGCCGCACGCACTCAAACCCAACAGTAGCGCGGGCACGACCAGAGCGCGGACCCACCACAGGGGGAAACGGTGTGTAAAATAGCTTTTGAACATCCTCAGTCCTTCCTCTGCAAAATCGCACCACCGGCGCAGACCGCATCCAGTCTCGGCGCCGCTATAACCTGCCGCCACCGTAGGCCACAACGACCAGCATCAACGCATCATGGTGTAGCGACCGGATGACGGCGCCGCCCGCGCCCTGCCCAGGGGCAAGGGCTTGAGTATGGCCAGGGTCAATCCGTCATCCTTCAAATACGTGCGTGCCACCACACGTATCTGTTCCGGGGTAACAGCCTCGACGTGCTTGACGTACTCGTCCATACGCCGCCAGCTCAGGCCCACGGTTTCCAGCAGGCCTATCTGCATACCCTGATAAAACATGGAGTCGCGTTGGTAGACGTTACCGGCAACGACCTGCGCCTTCACCCGCTCCAGTTCAGCCTTGCTGACCAGTTGGGTCTTGAGCCGGTGGATCTCCCCGCGGATCGCCCGCTCCACCGCGGCCACACTGTGTCCTTGCGCCGGCGTGGCGTCGATGACAAAAAGATCGTTGTGCAGGGCATAAAGGTCATAGTCGGTATCCGCCTGCGCGGCGACCTGGCGACCCCGAACGAGGTCACGGGCAAAGCGGGCACTATCCCCACCGTCCAGAATCCCGCCCAGCACCGACAAGGCGTATGGTGTCCACGCCTGTGCGTGATCCTGGGCCACGGTCTTCAGTACCGGCACCTTGTAGCCCATCAGTAGGTACGGCAATTGCGCCGGCGCCCTCACAGTGACCCGCCGCAGCCCACTCTGGGCCGTCTCGCGCCGGGGCTTGGGCGCACTGATTCTTGCCGCCGGGATAGGGCCGAAATAGTGTTTGGCCAACCGGTACACCACTGCGGGATCGACATCGCCCACCACCACCAGGGTGGCATTGTTGGGCGCATACCAGCGCTGGTACCAGTGACGCACATCGGCATCGGTCATGTTCTCCAGATCAGTGTGCCAGCCGATGATCGGGTGATGATAGGGGTTGTTCATAAAGGCCGTGGCGTAGAGCGCCTCGCGGGTCAGCGCCCGCGGTTTGTCCTCGATACGCATGCGCCGCTCCTCCATCACCACCTGCAACTCCTTGCGAAACGCCTTGGGCGGCAGGGCCAGGTTATGCATGCGATCGGACTCCAGCGCCAGGCTGACCTCCAGCTTGGCCTTGGCCAGGGTCTGAAAATATGCCGTGTAATCGCGCCCGGTAAAGGCGTTTTCCTGGCCGCCGTTGCGGGCGATGATGCGCGAGAACGCACCGCCAGGATGCCTCGGCGTGCCCTCGAACATCATATGTTCTAGGACGTGTGAAATACCGGTCAGACCATCGTTTTCATAGCTGGCACCGACCTTGTACCACACCTGAGAGACCACCACAGGTGCCCTGTGATCGGGCTTGACGATGATTCTCATGCCATTGTCGAGGTGATATTCACTCACCCCGGCCCGGGCACCCACTGCGAACAGGGCCAGGACCAGCCAGGCCACCCACCGCCAACCCGGCCTCGCGCCGCGTGTCTGCATATCAACACCTCTCCTTACAATCCAGTCGATCCGCATTTGCTCACTTACCCGCCACGGGCGTGAATGGTAGGATAGCGCATCTGTGGCGGCGCTGTCCGGCGCCACGCCCACGCCAAGACACACACTCTTAACTGCGGTCACACTCACACAAGACGATGTTCGGTTTCCACAAACCCAAATCAGCCACCACAAAATCCGGGCCCGAATCCGACCCCACGGACACCGGTCCCGTGGGTGTGGAGGCAGACGTAGAGGCGTCGGCCGAGTCGCAGCAGGACGGCGCAACGGGTGGGCCACCGCACCCCGCTCCTGCCGCGACCCGGCCCGGGCTTTTCGTCCGGCTCAAACACGGCCTGGCACGCACGCGTGACACGTTCACCGGCGGCCTGGCCAACCTGATTCTCGGCAAAAAGGACATTGACGACGCGCTGCTCGAGGACCTCGAGACCCGATTGCTCACCGCCGATGTCGGGGTCGAGGTCACCACGCGCATCATTGCCGACCTCACCGCGCGCCTGTCCCGACACGAACTCGCTAATGCACAGGCTCTGCTGCAGGCCCTGCGCGAGGGCATGCAGGCCATTCTCGCCCCCTGCAACCAGCCATTGCACATCCCGGAGACCACACGCCCCTACGTCATCCTGGTGGTCGGCATCAACGGGGCCGGCAAGACCACCACCATCGGCAAACTGGCCAGGCGCCTGCACACGCAAGGACACTCCGTGATGCTCGCCGCGGGCGATACCTTTCGCGCTGCTGCTGTCGAGCAGCTCCAGATATGGGGCGAGCGCAACCAGATCACGGTCATCGCCCAGCATACCGGCGCCGACAGTGCCTCAGTCATCTACGACGGACTACAGGCGGCCCAGGCACGTGGCACGGACGTATTGATCGCCGACACGGCTGGGCGCCTGCATACCCAGGCCCATCTCATGGAGGAACTGAAGAAGGTCAAACGCGTGCTGGGTAAACTCGATGCGGGGGCCCCGCACGAGGTCATGCTGGTGGTCGATGCCGGCACCGGGCAAAACGCCCTGACCCAGGCTCAGCAGTTCCATCAGGCCGTGGGGTTGACAGGCATTACACTAACCAAGCTGGACGGCACGGCCAAGGGCGGTATCATCTTCGCCATTGCCGACAGCCTGCAACTGCCAATCCGGTTCGTCGGTGTCGGTGAAGGCATTGATGATTTACGCGAATTCAACGCTGCAGATTTTGTCTCGGCGCTGTTTGAAGACGAGGCGTAGCCATGAGACCGGTCTGGATACCGACAGGGCACAGGCCCACCAACGCCCTGGCTGCAAGGGTATGATCCGCTTTTCTGATGTCACCAAACGCTACCCCGGCGGGTACGAGGCACTCAGTCAGATCAACTTTCATCTCGCCCCTGGCGAGTTCGCATTTCTGACCGGCCACTCCGGTGCGGGCAAGAGTACTCTGCTCAAACTCATTGCCCTGCTCGAACGTAGCACCCGCGGCCAGGTGCTCATCAACGGCCAGAACCTCGCCAAGGTCGGACACCGCGGCATCCCTTACCTGCGCCGCCATATCGGCATCATCTTTCAGGACCACCGACTGCTGTTTGACCGCACCGTGTTCGACAATGTCGCACTGCCACTGGTCATCGCCGGCTATCGCCACCTGGACATCACCCGGCGCGTGCGCGCCGCCTTGGACAAGGTCGGCCTGCTGGACAAGGAAAAGCTCTATCCCATCACCCTCTCAGGTGGTGAGCAACAGCGTGTGGGCATCGCCCGCGCCGTGATCAACAAACCGCCCGTCCTGCTGGCCGATGAACCCACCGGAAACCTGGACCCGGACCTCTCGCGCGAGATCATGGCTCTGTTCGAACAATTCAATCAGGTTGGCGTCAGCGTACTCATCGCCAGCCACGACCTTGCGCTTATCGAGCGTCTGCAGCGCCGGACTCTGGTACTACGTGCGGGGCAACTCATTGCCGACGGCGTACCACGCACAGAGGGTCACTGAGCATGCCCCGTACCTCCGCCATCGCCCCCAAACCGACCTCGTCACGGCATCAGATACGTCCGCGCGGTCGCCTGACGGTCTACCTGCTGCGCCACATCCAGGTCTTCTTCTACAGCCTTGGACAACTTTGGCGCACGCCCCTCTCGACCCTGATGACCGCTGCCGTCATCGGCATTGCACTGTCCCTGCCGACCGGTCTGCAGGTGTTGCTGAACAATGCCCAACACCTCAGCCAGGGTTGGAACGGTGCCGCGCAGATATCCCTGTTCCTCAAGTCTGGGGTCAATGCCAGGCAGGCCCGCGCCCTCGCCCGCCAGCTACGCCAGCGCACCAACGTGACCAATGTCCAGTACATCTCCAAGGCCGAGGCACTGGCGGAATTCAAACGTCTGTCCGGCTTTGGCGCCGCCCTCACCGCCCTGGACAGCAATCCCCTGCCGGCCGTGCTGGTGATACATCCCACCCTGTCCTCCTCGCCATCGAGCACCACGGGTATCCACTCCACCCGGGCCCTGCTTGCGCGCCTGCGCCGCCTCCCCCAGGTCGATATCGCACAATTGGACATGCGATGGGTCAAGCGTCTCTACGCCATTCTCGACATCGTCCACCGCGGCGTGCTGTTGCTGGCCACTCTGCTCGCCCTGGCGGTCGTCCTGATCGTGGGCAATACCATTCGTCTCGCCATCCAGAGCCGACGTGAGGAGATCGTGGTGATTAAGCTCATCGGTGGCACCGATGCCTTTATCCGCAGGCCCTTCCTGTATACCGGTTTCTGGTACGGACTGTTTGGCGGTATGATCGCCTACGTGCTCATCGCCCTGGCCCTGCTGACACTCGATGAACCGGTTCGCCAGCTTGCCGGACTCTATGGCAGCGGTTTCCAGCTCCATGCCCTCGGTGCCGGGGCCAGCATGACACTGCTGAGCGGCAGTATCCTGCTTGGCCTGCTTGGCTCGTGGATCGCCGTGGGCCGCCACCTGCGCGCCATCGAGCCGTGCTGAGTATTTCGCAAAACACGCCCACGGGAGACGCTTCCCAGACGACATGACACCCACTCCACACTCATCAACTGCATTACACGATTCGCCCGCCCCCTGGACAGCACCGTACCACTGCGGCAAACCCGGCCTGAAACGCACCATGGAAAATAAAGATCCGGGCGGGCGTGCCGACACCCTCCTTGGAGATCCACTCCTTTGCGGCGCAATTGAGCACCATGGGAAATAAAACAACACGCATTATGGTCGTGGATGGTTCATCGGTATCGCGAGCCATTCTGACCCGCATTCTGACCGATGAAATCAACAATGCCATCATCCAACCCTGCGGTTCCGCTGCGGAGGCAATCGCGATGCTGGACAAGGACAAATACGATCTCGTCACCACCTCATTGTTGTTGCCTGATCGTGACGGGCTCGACCTGAGTCGCGAGATACGCCGCACCGGCACGCATCACTACACCCCCATCATTATCGTCTCCGGTGATGCCGATTCACGTCTGCTGCGCGAAGGCTTCGAGGCTGGCGTCACGGATTATTTCGACAAATCCCTCGGCTACAAGGCCTTCGGCGGTTTCATCAAGGCCTTTATCCAGCGCAACTCCGGCCTGGTCGGGCGGGTCCTGTATGTCGAAGACAGTCGCACCGATGCCGCCGTCACTCGCCGTATCCTGGAAAAGCACGGGCTGCACGTCACCCATACCGTCACCGCCGAACTCGCGCTTGAACTGCTTGAGGAAAGTCTGACGACAGGGGCGAAAGATCGTTTCGACATCCTCATCACCGACTTTTACCTCAAGGGCCGATTAACCGGTGGTGATCTGCTCCATGCCATTCGTGCCAAACTGCATTTGTCCCAACAGGAATTCCCCGTACTGGTCATGACCGGGACCGAGGAAATACGCAAACAGGTGGAGGTGTTTCATGCCGGTGCCAATGACTTCGTGAGCAAACCGCTGGTCGAGGAAATCATCATGGCGCGCGTGCATTCCCTGCTTCTGATCAAACACCAGTATGATGCCCTAAAGCACCAGGCTGAGGCCATGCGCTGGGTAGCGGCCACTGACAGCCTGACCGGGGTGCGCAGCAAACGCTACCTGGTGGACAACGGCGAGGCCTTCATCGGTGCGCTCGACAAGCAGCCGGTATGGGCCATGATCATCGATATCGATTTCTTCAAACACATCAATGATAACCTCGGCCAC
Organism: uncultured Chromatiales bacterium; assembly: GCA_964561765.1. Classification (GTDB taxonomy): domain Bacteria; phylum Pseudomonadota; class Gammaproteobacteria; order DATFLL01; family DATFLL01; genus CAZLQI01. The sequence goes on along the minus strand of CAZLQI010000001.1, from coordinate 113,005 downwards.
ATTACCGGTGACCATGTGCTGGCCGCGCTGGGCGATCTCCTCAACCGCACCTTTCCCCACAGCATGGTGGTACGCTTTGGCGGCGAGGAATTCTGTGTACTCATCCCCCGGTGCACGAGCCAGCAGGCGCTGGAGCGCGCTGAGGCATTGCGCGGCGCGGTCGCCGACCTGCACCCGGTGGACACCACCATCACGATCAGTATTGGTCTGGCCTGTACCGAGGATCACCCTCAGATACGCCTCAACCCACTCATTTCACTCGCCGACAAGGCCCTGTACGGCGCAAAAGAAAATGGACGCAACCGGGTCTATATCAGCACACTGCTCGGCCTGCAGCCCTCTCCGCTCGCATCTTCATAGCCATATCATATCAACAGCTTATTGATATCTAACGCATTTATTCTTTCTGTCGGTAGGGAACCATGTATCCTTCTGGCACTCAAAGATAACGAGTGCTAAAATTTACCAACTGTTCTGCTCTGGGGGAATACTGACTATGCGACATGTATCTGAACTCCAACTGGCCGTCCCGACAGGCAGCCTGGATGCCTATACGCGTGCGGTCACTGCCATCCCCATGCTCAGCGCTGAGGAAGAACGCGCGCTCGCCGTACGCCTGCATGACGACAACGATTTGTCGGCGGCACGACGCCTGGTCCTCTCGCAATTGCGCTTTGTCGTGCATATCGCGCGTGGGTACAGTGGCTACGGTCTGGCCCAGGCCGATCTCATCCAGGAAGGCAACATCGGCTTAATGAAGGCGGTGAAGCGTTTCGACCCTGCGGTCGGTGTCCGCCTCGTTTCCTTCGCTGTGCACTGGATCCGCGCTGAGATCCATGAGTACATCCTGCGCAACTGGCGCATCGTCAAGGTTGCCACGACCAAGGCTCAACGTAAGCTGTTCTTCAATCTGCGTCGCTCCAAGAAGCGCCTGGGCTGGTTTAACAGCGCGGAGGTCGATGCGGTTGCGCGTGACCTGGGGGTTCCCCGCGAGACAGTGCTGGAAATGGAATCACGTCTCAGTGGTCGTGACGTGGCCTTTGATGGCCGCGACGATGCCGATGACGGCAACCACCACAGCCCACCGGCACCCGCCGCCTATCTCGAAGGCCTGCGCGCCGATCCGGCCAGTGAACTCGAACAGGCCGACTGGGCGGCCCATAATCAGGCCCGTCTGCATGCCGCACTGAGCGAGCTGGACGCACGGAGCCGTGACATCGTCTCACGGCGCTGGCTGAGCGAGTCCAAAACCACCTTGCAGGATCTGGCCGATCACTACCAAGTCTCGGCCGAGCGTATCCGGCAGGTTGAGAACAGCGCAATGAAAAAACTCAAGCTGGCCTTGCTCGAGGCCTGAATCGGCACCTCGCACCCGCGGTTGTCGAACCAGAGAGTGGGTAAAACAGCCAAGGGTGGCGGTGCGATGGTATCATTGTCCATCGGATGATCTGGCGATAGGCATCAACTTGTCACGCGACGCTCCAGAGCTGTTTTTTCTGACTGGCGAATATATCCGGCATCCGGTTTTGCGCAGCACATTGACACAGGATATCTAGCCAGCATCGGTTTTGGCCTCCAGCTCGGAGACACCCACTCGGCGAGCCATCTGGCGACGGCGCCACCAGATCCACGCGAATATCACCGCCAACACCGACAGATTGGCCCCCAACACCCACAACGTCGGCCCCAGCCAGTGTGCTCTATCACCACGCTGTGTCGCTGGCGGTGTGGCAGGTGCTGTCGCCTTAGGGACGCGTGGCGGACCCGGCACCTTTACTACCGCGGGCAAGACACGCTTGATCACGATATCCACAGGGGTGCCATTGGTCTGCATGCCTTGTAACCTCAGACTCATTGTCTGGCCAGCTAGGTCAGCGGGCAATTCCATGCCCCATGTCGGGGTATCAATGCTGATCATGCGCCCCGGACGATATGTCTTGCCCTCGACCTCGACCTTCAATTGCAAACCATCGAGGGCCACCAATGTCGGCTCGGGAATGATCTTTATCCGGTAACTCATTGGATGCACTGGCGTGGGCGCGTCGATATCCAGCTTGAACGGTGCGCTGTACACCTTTACCGTCTGGTGATAGGCGCGCTCAAAACTCGGCGCCAGAGCCTCTAGCGTGATCGACTTGTCGCCCGCCACCAACATCGCCAGTTCTGCACTGTAAATACCATCGCCAGCCTGGGCATCGCCGGCCTGACCATTGTCGTGCAAGACCAGCGTGCGTACCTGAGCATCACCCACCCCTATCTTCGCCACGAACCGGGTCAGGTTCAGCAACCGTGTGTCCACGACCGGTTTTCCCGCCTCCAGCAATCGACAGCGCAGCAACAGCTTATGGCTCACTAGAAGATGATTAGGTAAAGGAGTCGCAACCAATTTAAGATTGGTTGCCACCAGGACGCGGTTGTCCGGATCGATCGCCGCCTCCAGATTCCATTCGCCCGGTGCGGGATGATTCACGGTGACCATGTCGTAGTCCGCTTCATGGCGCCATGTCATACCGGCCACCGTGTGGCCGTACCCATACGTGCTCCCGTCCGGACCGTCCAGCCGTACCTGTCTGTCGACAGACTTGCGAAAGACCAGCACGGTCATGTCCTTGACCTGCGCATCCACCTTGAACCGGTTATTGTGCAATGGCAGAGTTTCGGCCGGCACAACCTGCTCGAACAAGTGCAAAAAGACCCGCTCCAGATCGCGGGCATTGTCCACCTGCACAAACCCGCCCCCCGTCTGTAGCGCCAGTGTCCGCAAGAACGCCCGGTCGGCGTTCGACGATAGAGCGATGGTATGCACCCGCGCACCCGCGCGCTTGAGACGGGGCACGATCTGGTGCAGTATGCGCGCCTGCTCCTCCCGGTTCTTCTGCGCGGACTTGGCAATGTCCACCATACCATCGGTCAGCAGTAACACCTGGCGCCGATAACGCGGGTCGGCTCGAGACCAGCCGACGGTCGCGCGGTCCAGCGCCCCGCCGATATTCGTGAACAACCCCCGGGAGTTGATCCTGGCCGCTGCGGCCAGGGCGCGGCGTTTCCAGGCCGGCGTCACCGTGCCCAACGGCACCAGCATGTTGACATACTGCCCGAAGGTCCAGACCCCAGCCCGCATGCCGTCGGGCATCAACCCGACCAGCAGGCGCAGGGCAGGGGCGCGCAGGTTGTGTGGATCGTTGTGCTTCATGCTGCCGGAGATATCGATCAATATCCGCAAATCCGTCACCGGGGCATTGGCGGGATTCGGCACGGCGGCCCATAGCGGTCCGAGCATCAGCACGCAGCACAAGAACAGCAGCCCCTGGCTACGCAGTCTGATAAAAGGCATATTTCCACTCTCCCTATTCGGACGCGAACGGCACCCTCTCAGGGTAACTAGCGGAAATGTTGCAGGAATACTTTAATCGGAAAAAGGGGGGTCAACCATGAAGTGAATACGATCCATGGACCGCGTCCATTCCACCGGAGCCAACTCAAGCGGCGATAATGACGCTCAGGAAGCTGAGCCAGGCCACAACGACCAGGGTGATCACGATGACCATCGGGAAATTCTCGAAAGTGAACATGTCTTTCATGAGCCTGCCGTCCTCTGAAGCCTAGCGCCTGAACCAATTCTAATATATTTACTCCCCACCCTTCAAGCCATCTTTGTCCCTGTGACCTGGAATGCGGGGGTCATCGTCATCCATCAGTATTCGGTGTGCGGGACCTTCCAGGTCATCGTACTGACCATTTCTGATGGCCCAGATCAGACCAATAATCGCTACGGCCAATATCGCCATGCCCAGCGGAATCAGTAGAAACAGAATCTTCATGGCGTACACTCAAGAAACAAAAATTTTATCCTAACATACTAATATACAAGCCATATAACAATACTACCTTGTCGGTTTTGAACCACCCATGCCGCTGTGCCTACCCTGGCAGCATAATGCCATAGAGATCGAATCATTGCCGATCCAGCGCCCATCAGGCGCAACGACACCTCTCACCGCGTCAAGCGCAACGCATTGAGTACCACCAGCAGTGAACTCAGAGACATACCGATCGCCGCCATCCACGGCGCCACATGACCCGTTGCCGCCAGAGGGATGGCCACCAGATTGTAGATGATCGCCCAGGCCAGATTCTGGCGGATAATCGCCAGTGTGCGCCTGGCCGTATGTACCGCCATCGGCAGGTGCGTGAGATCCCCCGACAGCAGGATCATATCGGCACTGGCCTGAGCCAATGGGGTACCGCTACCCATCGCCAGTGACACCTGGGCCCCGGCAAGCACCGGTGCGTCGTTGATCCCGTCACCCACCATGGCCACGACGGCACCTTCCTGTTGCAGTCGCCGGATTCTGGCAAGTTTCTCCTCCGGGCGCTGACCACCCCAACTCGTCTCCATACCGAGTTCGGTGGCCACTTTTTCCGCCACCCCCGGCGCGTCCCCACTGAGCAGTTCCAGCACCAGACCTTCCCGCCGCAAGGCATCCATGGCACTGGCAGCCTCCGGGCGCAGCGCATCGGCAAGCACGAACCGCGCAAGTCGACCCTGTGGATCGCCCAACCACACCTCGGTCTGTGTCCCATCACGCGTCACCGCCGGAAAACCAGTATGCCGGTCTGCAACAAAACGGGGGCTGCCAACGCGATAGGCCACGCCGTCTATTTCGCCACACACACCCAACCCCGGTATGGCCTGCACGGCCATCGCTTGCAGAGCGCTCGCACCTTCGCGCACCAACACCCGGCCCACCGGATGTTCTGATCCACGCTCAAGGGCCGCCGCCAGTTCCAGAGCTCGTTCGCGGCTCAGACCGCGTTCGGTCTCCACCTCAGCCAGTTGCAACCGGCCCAGTGTCAGAGTCCCGGTCTTGTCCAAAATCATGTGGGTGGCACGCGCCAGGGTCTCCAGCGCATGACCACGTGTCGTCAACACCCCCAGGCGTGTCAGTGCACCGGTCGCGGCCGTTACCGCAGCGGGCGTGGCGAGTGACAACGCACAGGGGCACGTCACCACCAGTACCGAGAGCGTCACCCGGAAGGCCGCATCCGGTTCATGCCGCCACCACCACCACGCAACTAACGCCGCGGTGATAAGCAGGGCCGCAACGAACCAGCCGGCGGCCCGATCGGCCAATCTAGCCAGGCTGGGTTTCTCCGATTGTGCCCGATCGAGTAGGCGCACAATCGCGGACAATACCGTCTCTGCACCGACCTTGCTGATATGCACGGTGAGTGGGCTCTCGACATTCACGCTGCCCCCCACGACCGCATCACCCACGTTCTTGTGCAACGCCTCGCTCTCACCGGTCAACAGTGACTCATCGATGCGGCTCATCCCCGCCTCGATATAGCCGTCACCGGGCAGGGTGTCACCGGGGCGCACCAACACCCGATCACCGGGCACCAGATCCGCAACTGCGATGACCTCTTCCTCCCCCTTTGCCAACAAGCGGGTCGCTACAGCGGGCAACAACTGCACCAATGTCTCAACGGCCTGTCCGGCACGGTGGCGGGCCATCATCTCCAGATAGCGACCACTCAGGAGAAAGAAGATGAACATGGTCACCGAGTCGTAGTACACCTCACCCCGATTGACCACGGTCGCCCATACGCTGGCCAGAAAGCCTGCCCCCATCGCCAAGGCCACCGGCACATCCATGCCCAGCTGTCGGCGGCGCAGATCGCGCCAGGCGGCGACAAAAAAGGGCTTACCCGCATAGAACAGGACCGGCGTGGCAATGATCAGACTGACCCAGCGCATGAAACTGCGGGTGTCCGCCGCCATGCCCTGATAAGCACCGGCATACATCGCCACGGCCAGCATCATGACCTGCATGGCACCGAGACCGGCCACGGCAATGCGGCGCAAGGCCTGTTTGCGCTCCCGTCGGGACACCTCTTCCTGACGGCCGGGATCGAAGGGGTGCGCCACATACCCAATGGCTCTAACGGCCTTGAGGATATCGCTGAGGTGGATGCGGCTATCGTCCCAAACGAGGCGTGCCCGATGGGTTGTATAGTTGATACGGAATTCCTCGACACCGGGCAGGTTGCCGATATGGCGCTCGTTGAGCCACACGCAGGCGGCACACACGATGCCTTCGAGGATCAGGGCGGCTTCGCGCAGGTGACCTTCTTCGGCGCGGACAAAACTGCGCTGTAACTCAGGCCGGTCATAGAGATCGAGTTCTTTGAGAACATCCGGCACCACAGTGGTCGGATTGCGCGGGTTGTCTGTGCGGAAGCGATAATAGTCCGTTAGACCGCTGCCGACGATGGCCTGCGCGACCGCACGGCAACCGGGGCAACACATCGCGCGGTCCTCGCCCTCGATATTGACAACATAGCTACTACCTGCCGGTACCGGCAGTCCGCAATGATAGCAACTGCGCGGCGTCTCCCCGGTCATCAGCTCTTGGTCGGCACATCTACCCGCGTTTTGCCGCGTAATTCCTCGATTTCCTTGCCCAGGCGCACTTCAAGATTGAGTTCCCACAGACCCGGTTCCGGCAATGCAATGTCGACCTGATAGACACCGTCTCCCTTTTCCTTCATGGCAAAGGCCTGGTCCTTGCGGCTATCCGCCATACGCATAAACACGCCCTTGACGTCGGCGCCCTCAATCGGGACACCGCGCTTGTCCTTCACCTCTATGCGAAATTGTGCAGGACGCCCGACCACGGGGGCATGTACCCAGCCATTACTCACCGTCCAACCACGCTGGCGTTGCCGTACCCCTTGTAGCTGATAGGCATTATATTTGTCCTCATCGTGCTGGTAGCTATGAACTACCGTGCCGGGGAAAAACGAATGCACACCAGCGAAATCTGCATTTTTTGGTTTTGGCAAAATTAACCTCGTCACCTTCGACCCCAGACCGTTTTGAGCAATGATGAGAAACACCGAATCGACGCTGACGACGACGACAAAGAACAGCACGATGACCGCCGGTCCCCACTGGAACCAGTGGCGCTGTTCCGTACCCTCCTTCTTGCGCTCCTCCCAGGCCGAGCCCATGATGCCCAGAATATAGGCGGTGACCAGATACAGCGCCAGGTGCATCGTCATGACGTCAGCGCCCGGCCAACGCCATAGTGCATAGGGCACGTACAATATCAATATGGCAATGGCTGTCACCATGGACCCCTCCTTCGCCGTCAGCGAAGTCCAGCGATACATAGCAAGGAACAACACCAGTATGATCCCAATACCGATAAACACGTCACTCAGTAATGTAATCATTTGTCAGCACCTCTCAATTGTACGTCAGGAACATAGAACATGGACTTGAACCTAATCTGCTCGGTTTGTTTGCCACTGATTGGTTTGGCCACAAAATAAAACGCCTGCTTCATGCGGTTCGCGTATTTCGGATACTGGCGTATCAGCGCGATGAAATGTGCACTGGATTCCGGTTGTAACTCGAACCGGGCAAAGTTACCCATATCGAGTTTGGCCATCTTCAGGCCGTGAATATCCAGCTCATAGTGCATGGGATATTCGGTTTTATTCGACACCTTGATTTCATAACGATTCTGTATTTCACCGTTGGAGAGCGTCACCGACAACGGGCTACGGATCTGCCTCACCGTCATCTCTACCGTTGAACGGTCCATAATGCTACTGATCAGCAGCCCTGTTGTAACCGCCAGAACCAACGCGTAGCCTATAGTCTTTGCTTTCAGCCACTGCGTCTTACCGGTTTCCTGACTGCGTTCGGATGAGTAACGGATCAGCCCTCGCGGATAGCCGATCGAGTCCATAATGGTGTTACAGGCATCAATACACAACGCGCAGGTAATACACTCAATCTGCAGGCCATTGCGTATATCAATACCCGTCGGACAAACCTGCACACAATAACCACAATCAATACAGTCTCCGTATCCCTGACTCTGTCGCTGTGCGTGCGTCTTCAAGGCCACTGTGGGCTTGTGCCGACCCTGCATACCCTCTCCACGGGCTGCATCATAGGCAACGATCAGTGTGTCCTTGTCAAACATCGTACTTTGAAAACGGGCATACGGACACATATAGGTACAGACCTGCTCACGTGCCATGCCGGCCATCACGTAGGTCGTGACCATGATGAACAGGGTCGTCGCATAGGCGGCGAACGGCGCCGTACCAGTAAAAAATTGTACCGTGAGCGTGGGTGCATTGTCCCAATACAGGGTAAAGCTCAGCCCCGTCAACAGGCCCAACAGCAGCCATAACACATGAGTCAGGCCGATCTTGGCCACCTTCTCGGCACCCCATGCCTGTTTGGCTAGACGCAGACGTTTGTTACGCTGTCCCTGAACCAAGTGTTCAATGAGCATGAATGCATCTGTCCACAAGGTCTGAAAACAGAAATACCCACAAAACACCCGGCCCGCCAGCCCGGTGACGAAAAACAACAACATGGCAGCGATAACCAGTATACCCGCCAGCCAGAATATGTCCTGCGGATAGACGACCAGGTTAAACAGGTAGAACTTGCGCGTGGTCAGATCAAACAACACCGCCTGATCAGAGCCGGTCGTGCGCGCCCAGCGCAACCAGGGCAGCAAAAAATAGATACCATAAGCCAACGCCAGAATGCCGTACTTGAGATTGCGGTAACGCCCCTTTACGGAGCGCGGATAGATGGCGATTCGTGCCTGAAAGAGAGGTTCGGGGGGTTGCGCCATGGTAGCTTGCATGGTTTCAGACTGGCCAGGGTCGGATTGTGCTGCGTCGGACATGGAAAACTACACCTCGAGCGGTTACGGCGCCCTCATTCCGCCGCTTCATTGTGTGGCGGTCATGTGTCAGATACGAATATCCTGCACCCTTGAATGCAGATCGGGAGGCACGCACATCCGAGATGCGGATGTACGTGCCTCCCGTGTGTGACAACTGAACCCGCTCGCCGCCGTTGGCAAGCAAGGCGCATCAGCAAATCCAGCACTTAGATCAGCCGAATTACTGACCACCACCTAACTCGTGGACATAGAAAGCCAGCACCTTGATGTCAGCCGGCGACAGGCGACGCTTCCATGCTGGCATGGTGCGCGACACGCCATTGATGATGACATGTTCCACCGCCGCCAGCTTGCCCTTGAGGGTCGGCTCACCGTTCACATTGGCGATAGTCCAGATATCATCGGTTAGATTGGCCGAACCTTGTGACCTCAACCCCGTACCCGCATGGGTATGACAGTAATAACAGCCGCCGGTCTGACCGTTGAATATCTTATCACCCTTTCTGACCTTGGCCTCATCGACCTTGTGACCGGACAGGCTGAGTACATAGTTGGCCACGTCACCAAGCTGTTCCTTGTTGAAGGTGGGGCGAAATGAGGGCATAAAGCCATGGCGGCCATAGGTGATGGTCTGCTGAATATACTTGTAGGTTCCACCCCACAACCAGCTATCATCCGCCAGATTCGGATACAGACCGACCTTGCCTGCCCCCCCCGCCTGGTGGCACACAGCACAGTTGTCCGCAAACAGAACCTTGGCCATCGAATAGGCAAAGGCACTGTCCGTCTGGCTGTGCGCAATCTGCTCGAAGCTGGCGTTCATCAACGCACCGAGATATTTCTTCTGCCGTGCATCGGCGGCCTGCATGTTCTTAATGAACAGGGCGCGGGTGTTCCAGTGCGTCGTCACCGCCTGCCCATTCGCACCCTTGTAGGTAATGGTATTGAACCAGCCCTTGGTGTAGGTCTTGCCGATCGGCCATGCGGGGTAGATGACCCAATAGATCAGCGCGAAAACGACCGTGGCATAGAATCCCCACAGCCACCAGCGTGGTAGCGGATTGTTGAGTTCCTGCAGATCACCGTCGTCCCAGGAGTGACCCGTCGTCTGGACGGTCTGTTTGGTCCTGTCTGTGTCTGTACTCATTTTTTCTGTTCCTTGCCGCTGGCGACACTATCGTCGTCCTTTAAAGGAATATATCGATATGATTCCAGTCTTTTGGCACGCCTTTTATCCGTAAATACGTAGGCGATTACCAATACAAACGCCACGAACAAAAATAACAGGATAAAAGCCTTCAGGTTACCTTCATTCGCGAACCAACTCAGCCACCCAAACATATCTGTTTACTCCACCAGCCTCAACGAAACTTCGCAAAGTAGCCTACGTTGTACTGGCTGAAATCAACCATTGTGCCTAACATCTGCAGATACGACACCAGCGCGTCCATCTCGGTCAGGCGGGACTTGTCATTATCGTAATTGTAGGCATCCGCCTGCGCGACCAGATTTTTACGAGCATGGTTGATATCCAGCATTTTTGCCACTTTTTCCCCGAAGCGTTTTACGTTGGCAGCATATTCCGATTGCGTTATGGAATACGGCACACCGACCCTCTTGAGCGCAATCATGCGTTCGGCGATGTCGGTATAATGCAACTTGTCTTTCAGCAGCCATGGGAAATTGGGCATAATGGATTCCGGCACTACCGAACGCGGTGCGATCGTGTGTTGCACCAACCAGGCATTGGAGTATTTTCCGCCGACACGGGCCAAATCCGGCCCGGTACGTTTTGAGCCCCACTGAAAGGGGTGATCGAACTGGGACTCGGCCGCCAACGAGTAGTGCCCGTAGCGCAGCATTTCATCACGGAAGGGACGAATCATCTGCGAATGACACAGGTAGCATCCCTCACGCTGGTAAATATCGCGGCCACGCAACTCCAGTGGAGTATAGGGGCGAACCGCATCATACCCATCCGCAGTCTTGACGGTTTCAACCGTCCCCTTGATGAAGTACATCGGAATAATTTCGACCAGACCACCGATACTGATCACCAGCAACGTGAAGATAATCAGCAATCCGGCGTTTGTTTCAATGCGTTCGTGTTTCATCTTGTTCGAATCCCCTGATTAAGCACGTACCAGCTTGGCATCGAGCACCGCCTTCTCACGACGTGACTGTATCACTGTCATAATGAAGTTATAGGCCAGCAGTATCATGCCGGACACGAAGAATATACCGCCGATGAGACGCACCACATACGGCTTGTGCAGGAAAGCGACCGTTTCGATGAAGCTGTAGGCCAGATTGCCGTACTCATCAAAGGCCCGTAGCATCAGGCCCTGACCAATGCCGGCCACCCACATGGCACTGATGTAGAGCACGATACCAATTGTCGCCAGGAAGAAATGTACATAGATCAAACGCACGCTATAGATCGTGGTATTCCACAGGCGTGGAATCATGTGGTAAAAGCTGCCAAAGGTCACCATCGCCACCCAGCCCAACGCACCGGAGTGAACATGACCGATCGTCCAATCTGTATAGTGGGACAGCGCATTGACACTCTTGAGTGCCATCAACGGTCCCTCGAAGGTGGACATGCCATAGAAAGATAGCGACGCGATCATAAACAACATGATCGGGTCGGTGCGCAGCTTCTCCCAGGCACCCGACAGGGTCATGATGCCGTTGATCATGCCGCCCCAGGATGGCAGTAACAGCATGATCGAGAAGGTCGCTGCCAGTGAAGAGGACCAATCCGGAATCGCCGTCCAGTGCAGGTGATGAGTACCCACCCACATGTAGAGGAAAATCAACGCCCAGAAGTGAATAATGGATAAACGATAAGAGTAAACCGGCCGCCCTGCCTGCTTGGGCACAAAGTAGTACATCATACCGAGGAAGGCTGCGGTCAGGAAGAAACCTACGGCATTGTGTCCATACCACCATTGCGTCATTGCATCCTGCACACCACCCTGCAGGCTGTAGGACTTCATACTGAACAGATCGATGGGCATTGCCAGGTTGTTAAAAATATGCAATATCGCTGTGGCCAGAATAAAGGCCATGTAAAACCAGTTGGCGACGTAGATGTGTGGTTGGCTGCGCCGGCGCAGTGTCTGCACGTAAACCCACAGGTAGGTCACCCATACGACGGCGATCAGGATATCGATGGGCCATTCCATCTCTGCATATTCGCGCGACTGCGTGTAACCCAGCATGTAGGAGATGGCCGACGAGGCGATGATTATCTGCCAGCCCCAGAAGGTGAAGGCGGCCAGCGTGGCGCTGTACAACCGGGTCTGGCAAGTGCGCTGGACCACGTAGTATGAGGTAGCAAACAAGGCGCTGCCGCCAAAACCAAAGATGACCAGCGTTGTATGCACTGGACGCAGACGCCCGAAGGTAATTTCGGGAATATTCCAGTTCATGATCGGGTAGGCCAGCTCAGAGGCGATATATACCCCCGTCAACATCCCCAATACGCCCCAAACGGCTGCCATAATCGCGAACTTGCGCACGATCTCGTAATTGTATTGTTCTGCGGTTTGTATCGTTGTGTGCGCCATTGCGTCGCCTCGCTCTGCACATTCAAGTCGCAACAAAATATATTTTGACTAAAGAAATTCAGACAAAACTAATCAAATTTTTACGTATGGTAATTTATAGACAATACGCAGTGCAAGCCTAAATGGCCACCCACTATCAGGCACGCATCCCTGTTCATCCCTGCAGGACGAGTAACTCATTATAAATACGGGATAAATTAAGACTTAATCTAAAAGAGGCCGGAGTAGACAACGGTCTGACTGAGAATCGAGTAATATCTGAAATACTAGGGATGACGGAGATGTTCAAGCAGTGGCAAGGCGAGCGGGACCACCGGAGGGACCGGTGTGCACACTCTGAGTTGGGCAGAGCGGCTGGCGCAAACGACATCGGTGGCTGGTCCATTCAGCGCGGTCATCGTAGCGCCGTAGATGGCCTAGATATCCCGGAAAGGAGGCGCAGATACGCCCGACCTGAACTGCGTTAGCCAGCGAACACCGGCAGCACGGACAATGCTGCGGCGCACACCTGTGCGTTTGCCTCCGGCGCGTAGGGCAGGACACCCAGGCATGTCGCCGGCAACGCCTCGCACAACGTGGCAATGTTGTCCTCTTCGTGAGCCAATCCAGGTTCCACGATATTCGCCACCCAACCCGTCAACACCCCAACGCTGCGCACAATGGACTCCGCCGTCAACAGGGCATGATTGATGCAGCCAAGTCGGATACCCACGACCAGAATCACCGGCAGTTCCAGATAGTTGACCAGCTCGGCCACCCCTCCCTCTTCACTCAGGGGGGCACGCCAGCCACCCACGCCTTCGACCACCACTGTATCGGCCAGGTCACATAACGCCGCATAGGCCGCACCGATGTGTGCAAAGCACACAGCGATCCCGGCTTCACGCGCGGCAATATGCGGTGCAATCGGGGGCATGAATAGATACGGATTAATCAATGCATAAGGCGCCCGCACACTGGCCTGCGCCATCAGTGCCAACGCATCCTCACTGCGCAGCCCCTGTGGTGTCTCGATCGCCCCCGTGGCCACTGGTTTCATGCCCACGCAGCGTTGTCCCGCATTGTGCAGGCCGGCCACCAGGGCCTGCGCAACGCGGGTCTTGCCAATACCCGTATCGGTGCCGGTCACAAACACACCGCGCATACTAGCGCCCTCTGACCTTCAGGCCTGCCTGCACGCTCTCCAGCGACACCGTTACCACCCTCGTCGGGGGTGGTGGGTGTGGCTGTTTGTGATGGGCGCGCCCCGCGGGCACCCAGGCATGTCCATAAATGATCTCATACGTCGCGGGCAACACTTCCTGGCATCGATGCCGCTCATAGGCCTGTTCCATTGCCTGCAGGTGGCGCGGTCCTGTCAATCCACGCCCACGTCCCAGCGTCACGTTGTGCGCACCGATGCGTTTCAGATCACGCATCAGGCCCCGCACATCGGCATAGGTCAGAGTCAGGTATTCCATGTCCATGACCGGATTCTCAAAACATCCGCGCAGCAAGGCATCGCCGATATCGTGCATGTCGATAAAGGCATTGACGTGGGTGTACCCATCCACCGCACGCCAACTTTCACGCAATTCTCTCAGTGTGTCGGGCCCAAAAGTAGTAAACAGCAACATCCCCCCCGGTGCCAACACCCGGCGAAACTCGGCAAAAACACGCTCGGGCTCACTGCACCACTGCAGGGCCAGGTTTGAAAACAGCATATCGACGCTGGCATCGGCCAGGGGCAATGCCTCGGCGTCGCCGCACACAAAACCTTGTCGAGCGCGCAGACGATTCAGCCAACGCTGCTTGCCACGCGCCACCTGCAACATGGCCTCGGCGATGTCCAGGGCCACCACCCGCGCCTTCGCATAGCGCTGCGCCAACGCGCGAGTACAATAGCCAGTCCCGGCACCGACATCGAGGATGCACCGCGGCAGCACTTTTATCAGATCAAGACGCGCCAGCACTCGCTCGGCCACCTCACGCTGCAGCACGGCCGCCTCATCATAGACTAATGCCGAGCGTTCGAAGGCCCGCCGTGTCTGGCGTTTATCGAGCTGATATTCCTGATTATCCGCCATGGAGCAACCGCTTCAGAGTGTCGATGAACGCATCCGGATGTGAGAGAAATGGTGCATGTCCCGCCCCGGCAATGACCGCCATCGCCATCCGTGGCACGGTTTCATCCGGTGACGGGCGTTGGCAATAATAGTGCATAATGGGTTCCAGTGCCGCAGCGGGCATGAGGGTGTCGCGTTCACCGGCCATCAGGCCGAGGGGACACCGCAATGCACCGAGCCGGGCACGCAGATCGGTGTGTGCCAGGATATGCAGCCCTGAGCGCAAGGCGTGTGGATCGGGCGCGCCATGTATCAGCAGGCGCGCGCGCAGGCGCCGGAGATCCGCCCGTGCGTGTTCGCTGCCCCTGATCTGCAGGGCCAGGAAACGCTGCAGGGTCGCCGGATAGTCCTCGTCCAGTGAACGGGCAAAATCGTCCAGCACTGCGGGCGCCAGGGCCACCGGCCAGTCCGGTGCGCGGACAAAGCGCGGTGAGGCGGCGACCATCACCAGGGCGGTGGACTGCAGTGGGGCGGCCAGCGCCAACTGCAAGGCCACCAACCCACCTAGCGACCAGCCTACCCAGGACGCGGTCTGAACCTCACCCGGTAAGGCCGCACGTACCGCATCGGCCATGCTCTCAAGCGTATAGTCCCCAGGACACGCCGCACTGCGTCCATGTCCAGGCAGGTCCACGCGCCAGACCCGGTATGTCTTTGCCAGGGGGGGCACAACCTCGTCCCACACCCCGCTGTGCAGACCCCAGCCGTGTAGCAAGACCAGATCGGGACCTCGACCCTGCACCTCGACATGCAGGCGACCCGTCCAGGCGTGATCGGGCAACGCCCGCAGGCCCTTCATGGCCCACGCACCTCCTGCGGCACGGCGCCATCCAGCGCGCCCAGAAGCTGATCGACCTGGCTCGTCGTATGGGCCGCGGTGAGGGTAATGCGCAAACGCGCCGTACCCTCAGGTACGGTGGGCGGGCGCATGGCGCTGACCAGCAAACCCGTCCGTGCCAGTGCCTCGCTGACGGCTAGGGCCGTACCGGCCTCACCCAGCAACAGGGGCTGGATCGGCGTGGTGCTGTCCAGCAGCGGCAGACCCAACCGCTGGGCCGCAGTGCGAAACCGCGTGATCAGGCCCTGCAAGTGCGTGCGTCGCCCTTCCTCAGCCACCAACTGCAGGCTGGCCTGGGTCGCCTCGGCCAAGGCCGGTGGCATGGCCGTGGTATAGATATAGCTGCGCGCCTGCTGGATGAGTGCCTCGATCACTAGTTCACTGCCCGCAACAAAGGCCCCGAAGCTCCCCAGGGCCTTGCCGAGTGTACCCATCAGGATCGGCACCTGCTCCACGCTCAGACCTGCTGCCACAACACTCCCACGCCCCCCCGGCCCCAGCACGCCCAGCCCGTGCGCATCATCCACCATCAACCAGGCGCCCTGCCGCTGGCAGACCGCGGACAGGGAGGCCAGTGGTGCCACATCACCGTCCATGCTGAACACCCCGTCGGTGACCACTAACTTACACTGTGATCGGGCGGCACTCAATCGTGCCTCCAGGGCGGGGGCGTCGGCATGAGCATAGCGCTGCAAACGTGCCCGGGAAAGCACCGCAGCATCGAGCAGCGAGGCATGATTGAGTCGATCCTCGAACACGCCATCCCCGGCCCTCATCAGGGCACTGATGGCACCCAGGTTGGCCATGTAGCCCGTAGAAAACAACAAGGCGCGCGGCCGACCAGTGAAGGCCGCCAACGCCTCCTCGAGCTGGTGATGTGCGCGATGGTGACCGCACACCAGATGGGCAGAGCCGCTGCCAACACCACTGTGTTTGCTGGCGGCCCGCAAGGCGGCCACCAGATCAGGGTGCGCGGCCAAGCCCAGATAATCATTGCTGCAAAAATTCAGGTAGCGGCGCCCATCGAGTTGCAATTCGGGACCTTGCGCCCCATCCACTACACGCCGGCGACGATACAATTGTGCCTGCCAACGCTCAGCCAGCAGATTGGCCAGGCGGGTATTCAGGTCCATGGATGACCTGCGAGTGCGATCGTAGTTACACTGAATTTCATCACTGTCGCACCGCGCCGTGGCTCAAACCGGCCGAATGCCCAACCGGGAAAACAATGCCCGGTCATGGTCGGTCGTGGGATTCTCGGTAGTCAACAGGCGTTCACCATAAAAAATAGAATTGGCGCCAGCGAGAAAACACAGGGCCTGAGTGACATCACTCATTTCCTCGCGCCCGGCCGAGAGTCGCACGTGGGAGGTCGGCATCAGGATCCGGGCACAGGCGATCGTGCGCACAAACTCCAGCGGGTCCAGTGCCTCACTGTCGGCCAGCGGCGTACCTTCGACGCGGACCAGCTGATTGATGGGTACACTCTCGGGATGTTGCGGCTGATTGGCCAGTTGCTGGAGCAGGCACGCACGATCGCGTGCCGACTCGCCCATCCCCAGGATACCGCCGCAACAGACATTGATACCCGCCTCGCGCACATGCTCCAGGGTATCCAGGCGGTCCTGATAGCTGCGCGTGGAAATGATCTCGCCATAGAACTCGGGTGAGGTATCAAGATTGTGGTTGTAGTAATCCAGCCCGGCCGCCTTGAGTCGATGTGCCTGCTCCTCACGCAACATCCCCAAGGTCACACAGGTCTCCAGCCCCATCGCCTTGACGGCCTCGACCATCTCGATGACGCGCTCGAGATCGCGCTCCTTCGGACTGCGCCAGGCCGCCCCCATGCAAAAGCGACTGGCCCCGTTTTCCTTGGCACGGCGCGCGGCAGCCACCACCGCATCGAGTGCCAGCAGAGGCGCATCCTCGATATCTGTGTCATGGCGCACGCTTTGCGGACAATACGCGCAGTCCTCCGGGCACTGGCCGGTCTTGATGCTGAGCAAGGTGCTGATCTGTACTGCATCGGGGTCAAAATGGGCGCGATGGAGGGTCTGTGCACGATACATCAGATCGCTGAACGGTAGGCCGAACAGGGATTCAATCTCCTCCAGACACCAGTCATGGCGTAGTGTTAGTGTGACCGGTGCCGCTTGCAGAAGTGCAGACATACTGTTATTCCTCCTCCCACTGGACATCTTGCCAGTCTTCTTTGTGGATACGCCACAGGTCGAGAATCGACCAGGGCACGAGAATCAATGCCGAGATGGCCCAGGTCGCCAACCAGTAGTTGACATTGGTGCCGAAGAAGACCGCAATGATGAGTGCAAACCCCATGATCCCGTAAAGGCGGTGCGCCGCCGCCTGGGTGTAGTCACCCACTCGCGAATTGGGATGGTGGCGATTCAGGGCATACACCAGCATCGAGGCACCCATCCAGAAGATACCCAGTGGCAGGGGCAACACCATGGCGATGATATTGCCGTAGTTGAACAACCGTGCCGCAAACCGCGCACTGCGTGCGCTGATCACGCGCGGACAGGGTGGCATTACGTCTGAGGAAGTGCTGTCGGGAGGGCTGGTTTCGGGCATGGGGCAGGGTAGAATTTCGGCCAAACTGCGTGCAGGCATAATAGCCCGTACCGACCTGTTGTCAATGGAAAAGGATTTCTATGGTTTACACGTGGATAAAATTCATACAATCAACCCTGGCTGCCGGCCTCTTCCCCGGTCGCTGCATCCTCTGTGGCCACGCGGCACCGTCGCGCACGATGCTCTGCCAGCCGTGTACGGATGAATTACCGCTCAACCGACCGGCCTGCCCCCGTTGTGCCCAGGTCATGCCGACCCATGACCCCGGCACCCATCCACCCCTGCTGTGTGGCACCTGTCTGCACCACCCGCCGCACTTCGACCGTGCCATCAGCGCCTGGCAGTACGCTGGCGCGGTGCCACATCTCGTGACCACACTCAAATTTCGGCGTGGCCTGCACCTGATCCACCCCTTGGTCGAAGGACTGTTGGCCACCCTGCGGGCCCAACCACGCACCGTGTGGCCCGAGGCCATCCTGCCGATCCCCTTGCACCCCGCACGGCTGCGCGAGCGCGGCTTCAACCAGGCACTGGAACTCGCCCGCCCACTGGGACAGCGCCTCAGTCTGGCGGTGGAGCGTACGCTGTGCAGGCGCACCCGCATGACCGCCGCCCAGAGCACGCTCACGTTACCGCAGCGCAAGGTCAACGTACGCGGTGCCTTTGAGGTCACGACACGCTGCCCCTGGCGCCATGTCGCTCTGCTCGATGACGTGCTCACCACCGGTCACACGGCCGATGAGTTGAGCCGGGTACTCAAACGCGCGGGCGCCGAGTATGTTGAGGTGTGGAGCGTGGCACGCGCAACGATCAGGCGCTAGGGTCCACAAGACCCCGGCGGCTTGGTCAGGACACAACGGGGCAGGAATCCGCGTCAGAAATGGTAGAAGAGATCCAGGAACGGACCCTTGAGATTGATATCGGAGTGTACGGAGGAGGTATTGTTCAACCTGTACTGCTGGTGGCGCCAGCCGCCCTCCATACCCAGGCCGCTGCCCCACTCATAGCGCAACTTGGCCTTGTAGTCGGATGCCAGGTTGTTGTCATACTGGAGGCGGCTACCCTCGAAGCCGATCGACAAACCGGTGAAAGGCAAATTAAACAGCGCCGAGGCATACAACATGGGCAGCGTCGCCGAAAACCGCTTGGATACCCGATTCCCGCTGTCAGTCAGTGTGACCGTGCCATCCAGGTAACGCAGGTTGATGCCAAGGTCAAGGTTGACCCAGTTGTCGAGTACCTGGTAGTACATGGTCGCGTCATACTGGTTGAGCGTGGTATCGCTGTTGACCTGACCGTTGAAGGGGGTGTTGCCAAAGGTCACGCTGGTATTGGCATTGCCAGACAGAGACAGCTTGTTGTATTGGAAGCGGAAATTGGGCAACAACGGGAGGGGATGTTCAATGCTGACCCAGACAAAGTCGTTGTTCTTGGTGCCCATGCCGAGGTCGCGGTTCAGGTCCATGGTGCTGCCCTGATAACGCAGTGAACCCTGCGCCTCATGGTGCCAGAATCCGGTACCGATATACGCACCAGCCGTGTCTGCCTGCACCAGGGGAGCGAGGCACAACACACCGGCGATGATGAGGGCTGTACGTTGCATGATGATAACTCCGTATGACTCCCGCGTCGTTGTTCTGCCAAGGCCTGTGGGTTGGGAATACGGGCCACCCTCGGCTGCTCTGCGCAAAGGTCCTGTCACTATAGCGACCTGCCTGCAGGATGTTATAGGGTGTATCGATACCCCTTACCGTGATCCGCGTCACTTTCGTGACACATATAAGTGTACACTGAAATTCTGACAAAAATAACAGCGGATGACCCGTGCGCTGCGGTACTCACGACGCACCCAGCACGCCAAGGCGGCGTTGTACATAGGCCCGCGAGGCCGCATCCAGTGTCCCTGTCCGGACCGCCTCGGTGTAGGCCTCCCTGGCCTGCGCTGGCTGACCTGTCCCTTCCAGGGCCAGCCCCAGCCCCAGCCACCAGGCCCCCCTGCGGGGTCGGGTTGCAACCAGCCTGCGGTAGAGGTCGACCGCCTGCTGATAGCGTCCGGTACGTTGATAGAGCGCGGCCAGCAGAGCATCATAATCCAGCGCCTGACCCGCAGACGGACGATGTTGTTCCAGCAACCGCACCGCCGCCGCTCCCTGCCCCTGGGCCAGCAGCACGCGGGCATAGAGCCGCACGAACAGGATATGATTGGGCGTGCGACGCAGCCCCTCACGCAGGACTTCGCCGGCCTCGACCAGTCGGCCTGCACGCAACAACATGCCCGCCAGCACGCCACGTGCCGCGACGTAATCCGGGTCCCGTTGCAAGGCCTGGCGCAACAGTGTTTCCCCGTGTGCTGTTCGCCCCTGCCCGAACTCGACGAGGGCGCGTCGGTAGTGTAGTGCCGCCTGTTGCGCCGGCGTCAACGGCCGCTGTCGCTTGTCCACCCCGCCCGCCACGACGCCACCATTCACCCCTCGCCCGGGCAAAGTGGGCATCACCGGGACACGGTGTGCGGGTCTCGACACCAGCGGGTGTGGCGGTGCGGTGCCCACCCGGCGCCGGGGTTGCACCCGGGTTCGATGCGTGCTCGAACTTGGCAATGCCGGCAAACGGGCATCCACTGCTACCCTGCGCTCTGCCATCGCCCGCCCGGTCGATGGTGCCGGGGGGGGCGCGGGGGGAGGCGCGGGTATCGGTACCACGGCGGGCGCCGGTGTGTGTCCAGGCGCGCTACGCCCCGGCGTCACCTGCCCGCTGCCGGCATCCGTCAATAGTGACGTCTCAGTCGACCCCGGATGCCGGGACATCCGCCGCGCGGAGGCCTGTGCAGTCCCGGCGACGGCCCTCCGTGTGCCGACCCGCGCAGCCCCCCCAGTCTGCCCCGCAGCTGCCACCGTGCCAAGCACTGGCAGACCAACTGGGCGCAACCACAACAGATACGCCACCAACCCGAGCAGCAACACAATCATCCCCGTGCTGGCCAGTAACCAGGACAGGCGTACACGCCCGACGTGCACAGCCCCCCGGCCCTGCGTCGACAAAGCATCCAGCAGGTGATCACCCGCGGCAATTCCGCGACGCGCCTCCAGGTCCTTGAGCATCTGGTTGATCAGACTCATGACACTGTTCCTTTCATCGTGTTGTGCGTCCCAATCCCACCCTCTCAATGCCATCCCGCATAGAGGGCAAACAGCGCCACCAACACGAGCACCACGCCACCAGAGGCCGCCCAGTACCGCGACCGTGCACACGGCGCCTGCTGGGCGTCCCGGGTATCGCGCACCGCCAGGCGTATATGCACCCGGGTGATCGCGGTATCCCCCCGACCATAGGCCACCATCAACGCCTTGTGGCAGAGGATGTTAATCAGCCGCGGAATGCCCCGACTGGCCTTGTGCAACAATCGCTGCACACCGGGCGGGAACAGTTCCGGGCCACGATAGCCGGCGACATGCAAACGGTGGTTCAGATAGGCCCGCAATCCGGCGCGGTCGATCGGTCTCAGGGTATAGGTAAAGGTGATGCGCTGGCGCAACTGGCGGGTCGAGGCACAGTCGAGACGCGCCTCCAGTTCGGGCTGACCGAACATCACGACTTGCAGGAGTTTGCGCTTTTCTGTTTCGATATTGGTCAACAGACGCAGCGCCTCCAGTGTCTCCAGCGGCATCGCCTGCGCCTCGTCGAGACACAACACGACACGGCGCCCGCTCTGGCTGATCGCGATCAATTGCGCAGCGACGCGCTTGAGCACATGGTGCTGACCCAGATTCCGCGCAACACGCACACCCAGCTCATCGGCCAGCGCCTGGCTCAGTGCACTCGGTGTCAACAGCGGGTTAGGCAGATAGGCTGTGACCGTGTCCTCACCCAGACTGTTGAGCAACTTGCGGCACAACAGGGTCTTGCCCGTGCCGACCTCGCCCGTGACCTTGATAAAGCCCTCACCGATACGCAGCGCAACCAGCAAGGTGTTCAAGGCATCGGCATAATGCCCGTAGGAGAAAAAAAATCCAGTGTCAGGCGTAAGATTAAATGGTAACTCCCGCAGGCCAAAGTGCGCCAGATACATCGCGCTCAGGTCCGGCGTGTCGGCTGGGCAGGCCTCACGGCGAACCACCCGCACCCTGTCCCACCGGGGTCTTCCACTGCGTAGGCATCAGAGTGTGAATACGGTCGCGCGCCTGACCAAGGGCATCCGACCAGGTATTGCTTCCCTCGACCACCACCGGGCGGAGCAGGATGACCAGTTCGCTCTTGCTGGTCACCTGCTTGGTGTGCCGGAACAAGCCCCCGATCAGCGGCAGATCGCCGAGCACCGGTACCGAGGCCACCTCGTCATGGGTGACATTTTGCATCAACCCGCCGATGACCACCACCTGGCCACTCTTTGCCCGGATAATGGTATCGGACTCACGAATCGTGCTATTCGCCAGCGGCACGGTAATCTGGTTGCTCGTCGACGTACTGATGTTCTTGATCTGTTGCGTAACATTGCTGACCGTCGGGTGGATATGCAAAATGACATCACCATGAGCATCGATCTGCGGGGTCACATCCAGCGCCACGCCCGAGAAAAACGGTGTGAGCGTAACATTGCTCTGGGTTGCCAACGCCCCGGAGGTCGCGCTGGTGTTACTGTTAACGCCGGTGACAAAGAACTCATCGGTACCGACCTTGATCACTGCCTTCTGATTGTTGATGGTGGCGATCCGCGGGCTGGACAAGACATGGACCTTGCCTTGTGTCTGCAGCAACTCCAGGAAGGCGGTGAAGTCGTGGAGATTCAGCGCCATGCTGAACATGCCACCGAAGGCCTGTACCGCCGTATTGTTGATTGGGCTGTAACTGGCGGGGTTCAGGTTGCCGCTGTTACCCTTGATCCCTGTCGGGTTGCCGCCACTGTTGTTGACGCCGTTACTGAAGATGCTGCCGCCACCGATCTGGCTCAACGTCACCGTCTTGTTCGCCCCCGGCTGACCCAGTGCCGCCCAGTTGATACCGGTCTGGAAGCCCTTGCTGAGTTCCACCTCAATGATCTTCGCCTCCAGGATGACCTCCCGATCGGCGATCGCCTGGGTGCTCCTCAGATAACGGGTCACCAGGCGCAATTCATCGGGCATCGCCCGTACCACCACCACGCCGGACTGCGGACTGACCACCACCTTGCGACCATCCTTGGTCCCCACGATACTGCTCAGCGACTGGCGCAGGCCTTTCCAGAAATCCGAGTCTGAATGGGTTACGATTTTGCTGCCTGCCATCGCCTCGCCAGAAGCGCTACCCGTCATTGTGGCGCCATTGCGTCCCCGGTATGCCGCCGGACTCTGCGTGACCTGACCGGAGCTGACCCGCACCTGGGACTCGCCCTTGCGGGTGATATCCAGGTAATTGATCTTGTAGATGCGCGTGCGCAGCGCATTGGGAAAGACCTCGTACACATTGCCCGTGCGCTCGATCGCGTAGCCGTAGACATTGCGCACCACCCGCAACACCTGCGGGATAGTTACATTCTTCAGGTCCAGGGTAATGTGCCCGCGCACACCCGCATGCACCACCATGTTATAGGGTGTGCCGGCCACCAGGCCCATGAAGAATTCGCGCGCCACGGCGCGGTTGACCTTGATATCGAAATGCGGCTCGATCCCGGCCTGGCTGCTGCCTGGCACCTGGATATTGATCGGCGGCAACAGCGCCGCATTGACCGCGGCAGGGGGTACCGGTGGCGAAGGCACCACGGCCGAGGCCTTGGCGGGCTGCGGACTCAGCGCCGCATCAATGGCCTGCTGGGTAGCCGTGTCGGGTGTCAGGGCACAGGCATTCAACCCGGCCAGCAGGATGAACAGGGGGATGAATTTGAGCATCGACACGGCTTTTCTCATGGTGTATTCCACTTCAATGTACTGGCCACTTCACACCGCCCGGTAGCAGTTTCACATAAAAATGCCGTGACCTGAGCCGGAGCCTGACTTGCGCGGGCTGAATCTCCTCGACCACGGCGCCGCCCACGACCCGTTGCCCGACCGCGACGATACGTCCATTGATGGTGGCTAGTCGCCGGTCCGGCGAGATCAGGGTCGAACTCAGCACCCAACGGGCTACCCCCCGCGCGCCTGTGCCATGCCCCGCCAGTGACTTGCCGGGCGGGCGTGTGGGGTCCGGCAATGCCGGGCCTGCCACCGGGCGATGCGCCTGGGCATGGACTGCGGGTGCCGCCCAGCCTCCCGCGCCTGACGCCCCTAGCGCCAACAGGATCACCACGCCGGCGAGCCCCAGCTTGCGCACGCGCCCATACCCTCCCTTTGTCCTAGACACCGATCCACCCCTTGTTCAGACTGAGGGTATGGACGGTGATCACCACCCGGGCCTGCGGGTAGTGCACCACATCGAGTTGCACGCTGTCCCAATAAAACGCCCAGGGCAGGGCCTGCAAGGCACGCAGGTAAGCCAATGTATCCAGGTAGCTGCCGCGAAATTCGATCACCAGCCCGTGACGATACACCCCGATCTCCTGGCCAGCCGGCACGCCCGTTGATGATGATGACGAGGCCGACCGACTGACCGGGTGGCTCACCGTTTCCGGCCGGGTCGCCACCCGTTGGGCCGGTGCCAGCAGCGGGCGTGCCGGCAGACTCTTGACCCGCACCAGTGTGAGGTGGGTGTCGTGCGCCAGCACCTGCTCCAACACCTGGGCCATCTGTGCCGGGGCAATCAATCCTTGCATCTTCTCGCGCAGTTGACGGTTCACCCGCGCGATCTGTGCCTCAAGCCGGAGCTGTTGTTCGCGCAGCGGCTTGTTCGGGTCCCGGCTCTGCCTGGCCAGTAATGCCTGAATCTGCAGGTTGAGGCCATTGAGTAACTTTTGCTGGTGATTGAGCGCGTCGTTGATATGCCGGCTGCGTACATCGAGCGGCGCAAGCAGCAGGGTTTGCCAGATCACCACAATCACTGCGAACACCACCAGACCAATCAACCCGCGCTCGCGCAGGGTCAAGGCATCGAAGCGGATCACCCATTTTTTCAACCACTCACTCATGGTGATGTCCCCCCTGCGCACCGGCCACATCAAGCGCTCTGGTATTGGCCGTTCGGAGCAGGAAATCGACCTGATGTCGATGTTTCTTGGGACGTGTCATCTCGAAGGTCTGAAAGACCATCCCCTTGAAGGGAGGCTCCTGAGCCAGGCGGCGCAGATAACGCGGCACCAATGCCGGTCGGAGTGTGCTGCCGCGCAGCTCAAGCTGCGCCCCGCCAGCGGCTACGGTCAGACCGGTGAGCCACAGTCCATTGATGTGCTGGCGGGCCAGACCGGCGAAATACGCCGCAAACCCTGCCGTATTGCCCAAGCGGCGATCCGCCAGCGTCGCCATGACCCGTTGTTTGAGATCGAGTTCTGCCTGCAACCGCCGATTGCGCGCAACCAGGCGTGGGTCTTTAGTACGCACCGGGGCGATCCGTTCTATTTCCACGACCCGTTGGCGCATCTGTTTCGCTTGTGCCCGCGTTTGATTGAGTTGCATGGCCAACTCATGCACCTGCCAGCGACCATAGCCGTAGATCAACCCCAGCCCCACGAGCAAAATCAGGCAGGCCTGAAACATCGTCCACGCGGAGAAAATTTTCTTCTCCTTGCGAAAGATCGGCTGGTAGAGGTTGACCTGCTGATTCATCCCCCCCCCCTCACAGCACCTTCTCCTCGTGGCGCAACGCGGCACCGATGGCCGGCAAACAACGTGCCTGCATGGCGCTATCCAGCACCTGTGCGGATTCCAGTACGGCATTGAGGTCGAGCATACGTACCGCCACACCCAGATTGGTCGCCAGGTATTCCACGATACCGGGCACCTCGCGTTCGAGTGGACTGATCACCAATGCGCTGATGGGCGGTTGAGAGAAATGGCTCTCGTAGTAGTCGAACGAGCGCTGGATCTCGAGCACGATACTGTCAAAGGCGCGCCGGTGCTCCAGCGTGATGTCCCCGAATGAGAGGCCCTCACTGGCTGGGGCAAAGGGAGTATCGAGGGTCAAACCTGCGGGGGTAGACACGACATCATTGTCGGCAGGCCCTGGTACCAGGGCGTCCAGACCCACATCGATGCCGCGCGCCAGATACAGGGTGGCGTGCTGGCTGAGCGTAATCAACCCGGCGCCATCACTGAACGACAGCAAGGCCACGCCAGCGCCATCTTCGGGCAACAGGGCGGCGACATTGCGCTGAGTCAATTCGGGAATATCGATCACGTCGAGCGCGAGGCTGCTTTGTTCCAGCAGATCAATGCGCGACTGCACGAGATTGGCCCGTGCCGCGACCACATACATCATGTGCGTCCGACCCCGTTCTTTCTGGCCGGGGATATCAAACACGTCAATCACCGCATCATCGATATGAAAATCCAGCATATCCTTGATACGCCAGCGCACAGCTGCCTTCAGCTCTGTCGGGTCCACCTCCGGGGCCTCGACCAGCAACAGGCTAAAGCTGCCGGGCGCCATGACCGTCACGGCACGCGCCTGTTGCAGGTGATGGTCCTTGAGCATGGCCTCCAATGCACTCCGCACGGACGCACTCTCAGCGCATATCTGGTGTTCGCACAGCAGCAGGCGTGGCGGTGAACCCGTGGTCCGCACCACTTGTGCCAAGCTGATCGCCGCATCCTGTATACCGACACCGATCAGGCCTTCCGTCTTTTGTGTACGCTTCAGGAAGGAAAACAGTGTTGCATCCCCCGTTATCAATGACAAGACTGTGCCGTTGTTACATCACCTGCAGTGGGCGACGCGACACCCTACATCGGTTCCTCATACGCAAGTGACAGGCCCATCCTAACAATCTATCTAAGGTTTTCACAGTAACATATTGTAGTCAATGGAAAATTGTCGTTAAACTTGTTATCGGTCCAGGGACCGTTTCCTTGAGACGAACTCTACAAAAAGATCGTCCATCGACAATGGCGGGCTGGTCTCCTCTCACCGCAGCAGGTAATGGATCACAATACCGGCAAACACCACCCCGCCCAGCCAGTTGTTATTGAGAAAGGCCCGGAAACAGGCGTCCCGATCGCGATGGCGTATCAGGAACTGCTGATAGAGCCCGAGGACACAGGCCCCGCCTAGGCCGAGATAGTAGCTCAACCCGAGTTGCGCCTGCTGGCCCAGCAACACCAGCCCCAGCAGCATCACCACCTGTAAAATAGCCAGAATGATCCGGTCCGCGTCTCCAAACAGGATGGCCGTGGATTTCACCCCTATCTTCAGATCATCCTCCCGATCCGCCATCGCATAAAAAGTGTCATAAATCACCGCCCACACCACCGTGATGACATAGATCAACCAGGCCGTATTGGACACACCACCAGTCTGCGCCGCATCAACCATAGGAACGGCCCAGCCAAAGGTCAAGCCCAGTCCGACCTGAGGCAGATAGGTATAGCGTTTGAGGAAAGGATAGATCGCCGCCAGTCCCACACCACCGAAGGACAGATAGACGGTCAGCCGGTTCATCGTCAGTACCAGCGCAAACGCGAGCAGACACAAGACAGCAAAAACGACCAGGGCCTCACGTGGGCGCACCCGACCCGCAGCGATGGGACGCTGGCACGTGCGCAGCACATGGGGGTCGTAGTCGCGATCGGCAAAATCATTGATCACACAACCCGCCGAGCGCATCAGCACCACGCCGAACAAAAAGACGAGCAGGACACCGATATCGGGTTTTCCGTCACTGACCACCCACAACGCCCACAACATCGGCCAGAGCAGGAGAAACATACCGATGGGACGGTTCAGACGGGTCAGACGATAGTACTGCGTGAGGCGATCTTTCAGGTAGACCCAGTTCATGACTCAATGTCCACACGGCAAATACCGGCATTGTAACAGCCACCGCCCCGGGCAAGTGACCGACCATGATGCCGACGGCGTCGTTACGCCTCGCGGGCGTGCGCCCAGAGGCCATCCACCGGCATGAACACCTCTCCGACCAGTAGCGGTTTGCCCCGGAGATAGAACACCGAGCGCCGTCCCCACAGGGTCTCGCACCGAGTCCCGCTCCGGCGGGTCGCCAGGTCGAACAGCGCCTGCCCACGGCGAATGCTGCACACCTCCATCTCATCGCGCTGCAGCCCCGGGTCGGCAAACAGGACCGCCCCCAGGGGCCGCGTCCCAAGCCGGGCCAGCACCCGACATCGACCGCGCAGCGTCGTGCGCGGGATCACCGTGCGGGCAAATACCCAGGGCTGCTCATCGCACAGCAGATAGACCTGGCGAACCAGCGCCAGGCGTGCGTGGCGCAGACCCAGTCGGCATGCCTCATTGTGCATCGGACGCTCCCAACTCTGGCTCAGGACCTCGACGCGAAACGGCCCCGGGCAGGCACGCTGCACCCGCCGAGTCAGTGAGCCCGCATAGAATAACCAGTCACGCAAGGGGGCGGGCAAACGACTCCGGTGCCACTGTCGACGCGGTCGCCAGACCGGCTCAAAACACTGTTGACAACCCTGCCTGTTCATCTCAGCCATGTCGCTCCTGATCGGTGCCCAATTTGTCCTCTCCTGCTCATACCTCACCGAAGCGCGTGGCCTCACCCACCCAGCGTCGTACCAGCCCGGTCGCCGCTTCGGGCACCGTGGCCAGTAGTGTGTCTGCGGCCGCAAAAACCGCAGGCAACAGCGCCTCGTCACGTTGCACATCGGCGATACGCAGGCTCTGCACCCCGGTCTGGCGTGTGCCCAACACCTCACCCGGACCACGCAACGCCAGGTCCCGGCGGGCGATCTCGAAACCGTCGGTGGTCTCGCGCATCGCGGCCAAACGCGCCTTTGCCTGGACGGAAAGCGGGCCATGATACATGAGCAGACAGACACTGGCCCGCGTCCCGCGCCCGACCCGCCCGCGTAACTGGTGCAACTGCGCCAGACCGAGCCGTTCCGCATTTTCAATGATCATCAACGAGGCGTTGGGGACATCCACCCCGACCTCGATAACCGTGGTGGCCACCAGCAGATCACACTCCCCGGCCTTGAAGCCGGCCATAATGCGCGCCTTCTCCTCGCCCTTCATGCGTCCATGCACCAAACCCACCCGGGTCTCCGGCAGGGCCTCAGCCAACAGTTGGGCCGTGTCCTGCGCGGCCTGGCACTGTAACACCTCGGACTCCTCGATCAGAGTGCACACCCAGTACACCTGCCGACCCTCCTCACAGGCATGGCGCACCCGTGCCACCACGGCCTCACGACGATTGTCGGGCAACACCACGGTCTCCACCGGCATGCGTCCGGGAGGCAATGCATCGATCACCGAACAGTCCAGATCGGCGTAGGCCGTCATGGCCAGGGTGCGCGGAATCGGTGTCGCGGTCATGATTAACTGGTGCGGATAGTCGCCGTCACGCCGGCCTTTCTCACGCAGTGCCAGGCGCTGATGCACACCGAAACGGTGCTGTTCATCGATGATCACCAGGCCCAGATCGTGGAAATCGATCCCGCTCTGGAACAGGGCGTGCGTGCCCACGACAATCCGCGTGTGTCCGCTGGCCAGTGCCTCCAGGACCGCGTTGCGCGTGCTCACCCGCACACGTCCCGCCAGCCAGGCGACGGGGATGCCCAGCGGCGCAAACCACTGCATGAAACTGCACCGGTGTTGCTCGGCCAGCAATTCGGTCGGCGCCATCACCGCCACCTGAAAACCGGCCTCAATGGCGTGCAGGGCCGCCAGGGCTGCCACCACAGTCTTGCCTGAGCCGACATCACCCTGAACCAACCGCTGCATCGGGTGGGACTGTGCCAGGTCCTGGCGAATATCTGCCAGCACACGACACTGCGCTGCGGTCAGGGCAAAGGGCAGGTCGACGAGAAAACGCTGCGCCAAGGTGCCTGACGGGCGCAGTGGGGGCGCGCTCAGGCGCTGTGCCCGCGTGCGCAGACGACGCAGGCTGAGATGATGCGCCAACAACTCCTCGAACGCCAGGCGCTGTTGCGCGGGGTGGCAACCCGCAGCAAGACGGATCAGATCGGCATCGGGCGGCGGACGGTGCACATAGCGCAGAGCCTCGACCAGCGACAACCCCGCGCCCGCGGCATCCTGTGGATAGAGTGCGGGCGGGAGGAAATCGGGCAGGGCCTGCGGGGCATCCAGTAGCGCCAGCGCCTGGTCGGTGAGCCTGCGCAGACGAGGCTGTTGCAGTCCCTCGGTCACGGGATAGATGGGCGTCAGATGATCCTCTACCTTCCCGGCACCGGTATCGGCGTCGATGCGCCGGTACTCCGGATGCACCATCTCCAGGGTGACGGCGCCGGCGCGCACTTCACCGAAACAGCGCAGCCGTATCCCTCGCGCCAACGTGGCCTGCTGAGCGGCAGAGAAATGGAAAAACCGCAGAGTCAGGCTGCCCGTACCGTCACTCAGACGCGACAGCAACATGCGGCGCCTGCCAAACCTGACCTCGGTGAGATCGATACTGCCCTCGACCACCACCTCCCTGCCCGGGCGCAGGGTGCCGATCGGTAAGACTCGGGTGCGATCCTGATAGCGCAACGGCAAGTGGAACAGGATATCGGCCACCGTCGACATACCCAGCCGGGCCAGACAGGTGGCCAGCCGGGGGCCGACGCCCTTGAGGGTGTCAACCGGCAAGGTATCGATGCGTGACGACGTCATAGCCTACGACCCGATCTGCCCGCTCAGTGTGCAAAGCACGGCGCCGTACCACAAACTCAAGGCCAACAACGCACCACCACCGGGTCGATGCAGGAGTGCGCTACCCGGGACCCGCCCATCGCGTTCAGTGATCGAGCACGAGTACGGCATCCATCTCGACCGCGGCCCCCTTGGGCAAAGAGGCCACCCCGATTGCCGCACGCGCTGGATAGGGCTCACTGAAATACTCGCTCATGATGGCGTTGACCTGCGGGAAGTGTGCCAGATCGGTGAGAAAGACAGTGAGCTTGACGGTGTCCCGGAGCGTGCCCCCGGCGGCGCGAGCCACCGCCACAAGGTTGTCAAATACGCACCGAATCTGCGCCTGCACATCGCCCGCAACCAGCGTCATCGTCGCCGGCACCAAGGCAATCTGCCCAGACAGATAGACTGTCTCGCCCACCTTGACCGCCTGCGAGTATGTCCCAATCGCCTGAGGGGCCTTATCGGTATGGATGATCTCTCTCGCCACCACTACTCTCCTTCGACAAA
Organism: uncultured Chromatiales bacterium; assembly: GCA_964561765.1. Classification (GTDB taxonomy): domain Bacteria; phylum Pseudomonadota; class Gammaproteobacteria; order DATFLL01; family DATFLL01; genus CAZLQI01. The sequence continues at coordinate 81,990 of CAZLQI010000001.1, read as the reverse complement.
CCAGTTGGAATTGGACCCGGTATGAAACCCGCAGCGACGCCCGCGTACCACACCCGTCGCGGTCACATCCCCGAATAACCGGATCAGCCTTTCATGCGGGTAATCCGCACCACCATCTTCAGGGTACGCAAGTGGCGCATGATGCGCGCCAGATGCCGACGATGCGTCACCATCACGGTAAAGGTCAAGGTCGTATACAAACCATCCCGCTCATCCATGTTGACGTTCTCGATGTTGGCTTCCATCTTGGCAATGGCCGCGGCCACGGTCGCCAACACCCCGCGCTGATTGGCGACCACCATACGCACATCAACCGGAAACTCGCCATCGACCTGCGGCCCCCACTGCACATCGATCCACTTCTCCGGCTTCTTGCGGTACTCACCGACATTCTTGCAGTCCTGTGCATGGATGACGATGCCACGCCCCGTGGTGACAAAACCCAGAATTGCATCACCCGGGATGGGACGACAACACTTGGCGAAGGTGACCACCGCGCCTTCCGTTCCCTTGATCGCCAGCGGCCGTTGCGAGATCGGCTCCGCAACAGGCGTCGCCCCGCTGTCCGCAGCAGGGTCTTCAACACGATGCATCAGTGCTCGCCCCACGACCAGGGGCATGCGGTTGCCCAGGCCAATTTCCTCGAGCAGGGCCTCCTTCGTCTCCAGGCTAAATGCCTTGAGCATGCATTTGAGATGCGCCGGCTCCAGTTGTTCAAACGCCGTGCCGTAGGAGGCCAGCACCTTGTCGAGCATGCGTGCGCCAAGGGCCACCGCCTCATCGTGCTTGAGGTTTTTCAGGTAGGCACGCAGATTTGATCGCGCCTTGGCCGTGTGCACGAAATTGAGCCAGGCCGGATTGGGACGGGCGCCGGGCGCGGAGATGATCTCCACGGTCTGGCCATTGTGCAACTCCGTGCGCAGCGGCATCAGACGCCGGTCGATCTTGACCGCCACACAGGCCTTGCCGACATCGGTATGCACGGCATAGGCGAAATCTACCGCCGTGGCGCCGCGCGGCAGGGCCATGATCTCGCCCTTGGGCGTAAAAACGTAGACCTCGTCCGGAAACAGGTCGATCTTGACGTTTTCGAGAAACTCCATGGAGTTGCCCGCGTTTTGCTGCATCTCCAGCAGACCGCTCAACCATTCACGGGCACGTGCCTGGGCACTGTTGCCACTGTCACTACCACTCTTGTACAGCCAGTGCGCGGCAATCCCCGCTGCCGCGACCTTATCCATGTCCTCGGTGCGTATCTGGACCTCAATAGGCACACCATAGGGCGCGAACAACACCGTGTGCAGAGACTGGTAGCCGTTGGCCTTGGGAATAGCAATGTAGTCCTTGAACCGCCCCGGCACAGGTTTGTAGAGGTTGTGCACCCCGCCCAGCACGCGGTAACAGGTATCGACCGAATCGACAATGATGCGAAAGGCGTAGATATCCATGACATCGAAGAACGACACCCCTTTGGTGCGCATCTTCTTGTAGATGCTGTAGAGGTGTTTTTCCCGCCCGATAACCCGCCCCACCAGCTCCTCCTGGCGCAAGCGTTCCATGAGTGCACTTTCGATGCGCTGGACGATCTCCTTGCGATTGCCACGTGCCTTGCGGATGGCCTCGTTAATCACCCGATAGCGCCCCGGATACAAGGTGGCGAAACCCAGGTCTTCCAGTTCCAAGCGTACACTGTTCATGCCCAGGCGATTGGCGATCGGGGCATAAATATCGAGTGTTTCCCGGGCAATACGTCGGCGCTTGTCCAGCGGCATGATGCCCAGGGTACGCATGTTGTGCAGACGATCGGCAAGTTTGACCAGGATGACGCGCAGATCCCGCACCATGGCCAACAGCATCTTGCGAAAGTTTTCTGCCTGGGCCTCGGCACGACTTTCGAACGTGATGTGGTTCAGTTTGCTGACCCCGTCGACCAGTTCGGCAATCTCCCCGCCGAATTGCACGACGAGCTGGTCCTTGGCGGTGGGGGTGTCCTCGATGACATCATGCAGGATGGCCGCCATGATGCTCTGGTAGTCCATGCGCATCCCGGCCAGGATGCGTGCCACTTCGAGAGGGTGAAAGATATAGGGCTCACCGCTCATCCGCTGCTGACCCTCGTGGGCCTCGGCGCTGAACAGATAAGCTCGATAGACCTCAGCGACCTGTGCTGGCTCAAGATACTGTTCGAGCATGGCGCACAGATCGCTGATCAGAAACGGCGACGGACGCCCTGTCGGGGCGTCCGTGAGCGGACGGGAGATTTACATCTCCTCCGCGTCATCGGCCACTTCAGGGGATGGCGCTGGCAACTCGGCAGTGGCGTCACTATCGGCCCTGGTATCGCTGCTGGCCTCGACATCACTGGCATCGCTACTGACCTCGGCATCGCTACTGACCTCGGCATCGCTACTGACCTCGGTATCGCTGCCGACCTCGACATCACTGGCAGAGCGACCTGCCCCGGTCGCATTGGCAATCTCCTCGCGCAGGACCGCCTGCAGTTCAGCATTCTCATCGAAGGACACCCGGGGTTCGATGACCTCGTTGAGCACTTCACGCCCGACCAGGCCCTCGGCAATCTCGCGCAGAGCAACGACCGTCGGCTTGTCGTTTTCCCATTCGATCAGCGCATCCTTGCCACCCTCAAGTTGGCGCGAGCGTTTGGTGGCGACCAGCACCAGCTGGAAACGGTTGTCTACATTATCAAGACAGTCTTCGACAGTCACACGTGCCATGTTGAATGCTCCAGCAGAATTATTTCGGGAAATGACCCTGTATTGTACTGGATGATGAGCACCTACGCCACCAACCCGGCCAGCAGACCGGACAGGCGGGCGCTCTGCGCGCACTGGCGCAAGCGCCGGGCGGTCATCAGCGCACCCAGTTCACCCAGCGCAGTCTCGAACACGTCGTTGACCACCAGGTAGTCAAATTCGGCGTAGCGCGACATCTCGCTGACGGCCTCGCGCATGCGCCGTGCAATCACCGCATCGCTGTCCTGGCCCCGTGCGCGCAGGCGGGTCTCCAGGGCCGCACGCGAGGGCGGCACAATGAACACACTCAGTGCATCCGGCATCGCCGCACGCACCTGCCGCGCACCCTGCCAGTCGATCTCCAGAATAACATCCTCGCCAGCCGCCAACCGTGTCACCACACTGCTGCGCGCGGTGCCATAAAAATTGCCGAACACCTCGGCATACTCAAGAAAATCCCCACGCCGTACCTGTTCCTGAAAGGCCTCGGGGGTCACGAAATGGTAGGCCACGCCATCGCGTTCGCCGCTCCGGCGCGTCCGGGTCGTGTGCGAGACCGAAACGGCAATATCCGGCACGACCTCGACCAAGGCCTCGAGCAGGCTGGTCTTGCCCGCGCCGGAGGGGGCGGAAATGATATAAAGCGTGCCGATCGTCTCCCTGGTTCGATCGACGCCTGTGCTCTGTGCTGACAAGAGTGACTCCTTCGAGTGGTGCTGGACCCTATATTTTGCGGTTGTAGCGCGCCGGCCTACAAGGCCCGTATCACTCAATATTCTGGATCTGCTCACGCATCTGTTCGATGAACACCTTCATATCCACCGAGGCCCGCGTGGTCTCGGTATCTGCGGATTTCGATCCCAGGGTATTGGCCTCGCGGTTAAGCTCCTGCATGAGAAAGTCCATGCGCCGACCCACGGGCTTGTCCTGCCCGAGCACCCGGCGAATTTCGCCCAGATGCGCCTGCAGACGATCGAGTTCCTCGTCCACATCCAGGCGCTGGGCCAGGTAAACCAGCTCCTGCTCAAGGCGCTGAGTGTCGATGTCTGCCTTGAGCTCGGCAAGACGCGTGTGCAATTTCTCGTGCATCCGCTGTCGCACCGCCGGCAGGCGTTCTCGGACCCGGGCCACGATCTCGTCCATTCCCGCGCAGCGTTGCTCGACGAGTGCCTTGAGCTTCTCACCCTCACGCCCACGCACCGTAATGAGGTCATCGAGGCCCTGTTCAAGCAGGGCCAGCACTTGCTCCCCCACCTGCTTGATGTCGGCCTCACGTGCCTGCAGTACCCCCGGCCATTTCAACACCTCCAGCGAACTGATGGGCGCCGAGTTATACAACAGGCCATCGACCTCACGGCAGGCACGTGTCAGCCGGGTCGTAAACTCGGTGTTGATCACCATCTCGCCGCTCCGCAGGTCCGGGGCCTCATAGCGTAGCGTGCAATCAACCTTGCCACGCCCCAGTCGTTCACTGATGCGCTCGCGCAAGCGGGGCTCCAGCACGCGCAACCCCTCGGGCAGGCGCAGAGCCATGTCCAGAAAGCGGTGATTGACGGAGCGCAGCTCCAGTGCCACCGCCCCCCACTCACCCTCACGCTCCTGGTGGGTAAAGGCCGTCATACTGCGTATCATGTCGGTAGTTCCTTAGATCTCACGTACAAGGGGTTGAAGGCGCGCATCCCGCATCAGGCCGGAGCGACCAGTCATCAATCCGGCAACACCATGGTACTGGTTGTCGCCGCAGGACTAAACCCCATCTGTCCGCCTGCCGATAACGCTCATGCCGACATCCATACCGACGACAGGGTCATCATTTTTGTCTGAAAACCTGATAAATTATGCTAGTCTTGCCAGGAAATACATCCAATGTCGTCTTTTAACCTCATGAATTACAACAATAACACATTGCCACAGGGTACCCGCGTCGACGCCTACGAAATTGGCAGACCGTTGGGCGGCGGCGGCTTCAGTATCGTCTACCTGGCCCGCGAATACCGCACCGGGCAATCCGTCGTACTCAAGGAATACATGCCTATCCGACTCGCAACCCGCCCGGATGGCATGACGGTGTCCGCCACCGACGAAGGCCAGGCCGAGCATTTCGCCCATGGCCGACGTCTGTTCTTTCAGGAAGCCAGCACCCTCGCTACCCTCAAACATCCCAACATCGTCAACGTTATCAATTTTTTCCGTGCCAATGGCACGGTCTACATGGTAATGGAATACCACGAAGGGATAAACCTGCAGACCTATATCAAGCGCCACCGCGGCAATCTCAGCGAGGCCTTCCTGAGCGCGGTCTTCCTCGCCCTGCTCGACGGTCTGCATCTGATCCATTCGCGCGGCCTGCTGCACCTGGATATCAAACCCAGCAATATTCATCTGTGCCAAGGCGCTCATCCTCTGCTGCTCGACTTCGGGGCCGTGCATGAAATGATGCACACCCGCCAATTTCAACCCACCCAGGTGGTCACCCCCGGTTTCTCGCCCATCGAGCAGCTCGACCCCGGTGGCTATGTCGGACCCTGGACCGATATCTACGCCATCGGCGCAACCATGCGTACCTGCATCGATGGCAAGCCGCCCCCACCCTCCATACAGCGACGCGAGCAGGAGAGCCTGCGCCCAGCGTCCAGTGCCTACCGGCGACGGTATTCCGCCGCCCTGCTGGAGGCCATCGACTGGGCCATGGAGGTTGATCCCCTGCATCGCCCGCAAAACGTCGAGACCTTCCTCGAGGCCTTGGGAGGGAACCAATCCCCGGGGGCGGCACAAATATCCGCAAGCGCGCACAACCCATTGTCGTGGTCGAAATAGGGGGCGGATATGCAGTATGAAATCGGCCGCGCCAGTCGCATCGGTAACCGCAGCACCAACCAGGACCGTTTCGCGACCTTTGAGACCGAGGGGGGCGTCCTGCTCGTGCTCGCCGATGGCCTGGGTGGGCAAGAAGGGGGTGAGATCGCCGCCGATACCGTGGTCAACTACATCGGTCATGAACTCAACCACCACACCCTGCCGGCCCCCTACCCACAGAGTCTCCTCACCACACTGCTACAAGGAGCCCATGCCGCGGTGATGGAGACCGGACGCCACGTGGAACCGCCCGTCACTCCGGGCACCACCGTGGTGTTGTGTCTGATCCAGGGCAAACACACCTGGTGGGCCCATGTCGGTGACAGCCGGTTCTATCTGTTTCGCAACGGCGTGGCCCTGTATCGCACCCGCGACCATTCCTACGTTGAACACCTCTACCAGTCCGGCCAACTGAGCCACGAGAAGTGCCAAGGCCATCCCCTGCGCAACTACGTCACCCAGTGCCTCGGCCTCAAGGACGCCCAACCCAAGATCGCATTGAGCAAACGTACGCAATTGCAGACCGGTGACATTATCATGCTGTGTTCCGATGGTTTGTGGGAACCTCTGAGCGAGGCCCAGATGGGGGTGTTGCTTATGGAGCGCAAGCTCGACAACGCCCTCGACCGCATGGCTGAAATCGCGGAAGAGCAAAGCTATCCCCAGAGCGACAATATCAGCGCCCTGGCCCTGCGAGTGACCTCCCTGGAGGCGCACCGCAGCGGCACACTCCCGCAGTCCTCGGCCAACATACCCGCCCCCACCGACAGTTTGGCCTCTGCCATCGAGGAAATCGAAAAGGCGCTGGACCAATACCGCCACGAGATGGACGACTGAATCCCGCCACCACGCTCGCCGGACTGCCCCTCCCCCGCTGCGCGCGCTATACTCGCGCCTCATTGCATTCTCAACCACCACCTACAAGGAAATCCGCATGCGCCCCAGCGGCAGAGCCACCGATCAGTTGCGTCCCGTCCATATCACCCGCCGCTATACCAAACATGCCGAAGGCTCGGTACTGATCGAGTTTGGCGACACCAAGGTCATCTGCACGGCCTCGATTGAAGATCGCGTACCGGGCTGGCTGCGCGGCAAAGGTCGCGGCTGGGTCACCGCCGAATACGGCATGCTACCGCGCTCCACCGGTTCACGCATGGGCCGTGAGGCCGCCCGCGGCAAGCAGGGTGGGCGCACCATGGAAATCCAGCGACTCATCGGCCGTTCCCTGCGCGCCGCAGTCAATCTGGAGGCCCTGGGCGAGCGCGTCATCACCCTCGACTGCGACGTCATCCAGGCCGACGGTGGCACCCGCACCGCCTCTATCACTGGCGGCTATGTCGCCCTGGTCGATGCCACCCGTCACCTGCTCAAGCAAAAACAGATCAAACGCGACCCCATCCACGGCCAGGTCGCCTCGGTCTCGGTCGGGATATTCAAGGGCATAGCGGTACTCGATCTCGACTATGACGAGGATTGCAATGCCGAGACCGACATGAACGTGGTCATGAACGAGGCCGGGGCCTTTATCGAGGTACAAGGCACCGCCGAGGGTCATGCCTTTCGCCGTGAGGAGTTCGACCAGATGCTCGACCTCGCCGGCCACGGCATCAGCCAGATCATCGAGACACAACGTGGTGCGCTGGCGGACTGAAGCGATGCCCGCAACCGCCGGAGAGAATCGTATTGTGCTCGCCAGTGGCAACACCGGCAAGGTGCGCGAAATCAACCAGATCCTGAGCGACTGCGGGCTGCGCGTATACCCACAATCGGACTACGCCGTGCCGGAAGTCGATGAGACCGGTTTGAGTTTCGTCGAAAACGCCTTACTCAAGGCCCGTAATGCCGCACAGCACACCGGTCTACCCGCCATCGCCGATGACTCCGGACTGGAGGTCGACGCCCTCAACGGCGCACCCGGCATCTACTCCGCGCGCTACGCCGGACCCAACGCCACCGATGCCGACAACGTCACCACGTTGCTCGCTGCGCTCCAGGACGTCGCCGAAAACCGGCGCAGCGCCCGCTTTCGCTGCGCCATGGTCTACCTGCGCCATGGCGAAGACCCGACCCCGCTCATCTGTTTGGGTACCTGGGAAGGGCGTATTCTGATCACCCCATGTGGCGAGAACGGCTTTGGCTATGATCCGATCTTTTTCGTCCCCAGCCAGGCCTGCAGCGCCGCCGAACTCACCGCTGAGACCAAAAGCCGCCTCAGCCACCGCGCCCAGGCCCTGCGCTGTCTGCAGGTGACCCTGAGCGACTGATCACGCTGCACACGGTTTTATGCGTAGCGTGTCCAGATACCACCTGCGCTCTTCAGAGGGGTGGTGAAAAAAAGAGGGGCGTCATCGGCAAAGGTTTTCCCGGTATCGGTGACTGGCAGGTTTCTCTGACCGCAAACCTATCCCACAATGTGCAGGACGCGACCAATCAGTGTCACCACGACGCCTACCGCTACCAGGGCCACCATCCAGTACAGGGGGTTTCCTCGTACAACGATCGCAAGGCCCACGCCGAAGGCGCCCAGTGCCAGGAGGGCTATGGCAATCGGAAGCCACGTGGAATGAGGTATCATGACGCTGACAAGGAGTGGCAACAGGGCCCCGGCAAGGCCGGCGATCGTTCCGATTGCAGTCACCACAAGTGCCTCGCGGACGATGACACGCCCCAGATGGCTGTTTATCAAGTGCGCGGGAGAGCTTAGATTGAGTTCCCTCGATGCCTCTACCAGTTCACGACGAAGCCTGGCGTACTCGGCGACGTAGAAGGTAAACACGCTCGGCAGGGCCACGCCAACGGCGATGCGCATTGCCAGACCAGGACTGATATTCTCCCCGACATGGAGGATCTTTCCCGCAGTAAATATCAGCGCGGTAATAATGCCATCTGTGAGTCCCACCACTACAGGGAATAACAGGTTTCTTTTCATCTGCGGCGTCTGACAAATTCGACTATATGACTTCCAACGACCAGCTCATCAACTGAGTGTACTACTGCCCCCGTTGTCTCGATAGCCTTTACCAGAGCGCCGTAATCGATATTGTTTCCCTCGACCGTGGTGACGGTACCCACTGTTTCCATATCTATCTCTGTCACCGTGATATTAAAGGCCTCTACTCCAGCGACCTTATCTATACTCCCGGCGACCTCCAGAAGTGAGGGTAGGGAAAAACTTTTGTCCACATCGAGCACGATACGCCGTATATTCATTGAATCATGTCCGGTTATTTCAGGGTTGTCTTTTTGTTTCTCAAAACCATGTCGCATGGCCCCAGCCTCTTGCTAGAAAATATGTTTATTAGACAACATCATAAGCCTGATATTCTCCGAATATGCGTGTCTCTGCGCATTATTTGAATAAGATCATGTCTGCCACGCCTTCCCGCCCCCCGCAACGTCACCCCGTCTGGTCCACGGCACAAAAAGACTGCGTCGGCACGGCACTCGGTACCTCGCGACTCTGGTTCACCGTTGGCAAGGGCATCCTCACCGAGGTCTTCTACCCACGCATCGATATTCCCCAAATCCGTGATCTGGGCTTCATCATTGCTGATGACAAGGGTTTCTGGCAGACGCTCAAGACGCTGCCGGAATACACTATTGAACTGGCTGATGCCGACATTCCGTTACCCACCCTGCGCCACCGTCACGAACGCTTCAGTTTTACGCTGCATGTGTGTGTCGATCCACAACGCGATGTCCTGTTACTGGATTTCTCCCTGGAAGGCGATGACGGTCTGCGACCTTATCTAGGGTGCGCCGCACGCTTGGGCGGAGATGCCGAACGCAATCGGGCTTGGGTGGGACAATGGGAGGGGAGAACCATGCTGTGGGCGGAACAAGGCCCCTTTGGTCTCGCCCTCGCCTGCCGTGACCCGCAAGGATTCTCCGCACTGGGCCGGTGTTCAGTGGGCGAGGTCGATGCCGATGATCTCTGGCAGGATTTTCGCCAACATGACCGGATGTGCTGGACCCACCAGGAGGCCGGCCCCGGCGAAGTCGCGTTGAGCGCTCAGCTTCCCCGAAGCGGGACACTGGCCCTGGGGCTGGGCACCAGCAAGGAGACCGCGGCGACCCTCGCCTGGTCGTCCCTGGCCGAAGGCTTCGCCGCCGTAAGCACCGCCTATCACGACGGTTGGCAACAGTGGCACCACCAACATCCCCTGCCCGCATCCCTGCAACACCGCTTGCCGGCGCCGGCCAGAAGGTTGTATCAACGCTCCACCAGTGTTCTGCGCACTCATGAGGATCACACCTTTCCCGGTGCGCTGGTGGCAAGTCTCTCCGTACCCTGGGGCGAGACCAGTGACAGCCGCGGCGGCTACCACCTGGTCTGGTCACGGGATCTGGTCGAGAGCGCCGGTGCGCTCCTGGCCATGGGTGCCCACCGTGAAGCCCGCCACGTCCTGAGCTATCTCATCAGCACCCAGCGGGCAGATGGCCATTGGCTGCAAAACCAGTGGTTGGGCGGCAAACCCTTCTGGCAGGGTATCCAGCTCGATGAGACCGCCTTTCCCATCCTGCTCGCCGCCGCACTACGCGACCATCAGGCCCTGGACGCTATCGCCGTTGGCGATATGGTCTTGCGCGCCGCGCGTTTCATCGTCCAGGAGGGGCCGGTCACCGGCCAGGATCGATGGGAAGAGGACAGCGGCGTCAATCCCTTTACCCTGGCGGTGGCCATTGCCGCCCTGGTGGACGGTGCTGGGTTCCTGGAAGGCAAGGCCCGGGACTGCGCACTGATGGTAGCAGACTACTGGAACGCCCACCTGGAAGAGTGGACCTTCGTGCATGACACCCATCTGGCAAACCGATTCAAGGTACCCGGCTACTATCTGCGCATTGCCCCGGAAGACGTTCTGCTCCATGAGGGTGCCAAGGAAGAATGGCTGTTGATCAAGAACCGTGCCCATGATCCCCATCTACCGGCCAGCGAACAGGTGTCAACAGACTTTCTGCAACTCGTGCGCTACGGCCTGCGTGCGGCGCACGACCCGCACATCGTCGCCTCCGTCAAGGTCATAGATGGCCTGCTCAAGACCGACACACCAAGTGGCCCCGTCTGGCACCGCTACAATGGCGACGGCTACGGCGAACACGCCGATGGCGCCCCCTTCGACGGTGTAGGTCGGGGCCGCGGCTGGCCCTTGCTGGTTGGAGAACGGGGCCATTACGCCCTCCTGGCAGGCGAGGATGCCCTCCCCTATATCGAGACCATGAGCAACATGACGGGACGTAGCGGGCTCCTGCCCGAACAGGTCTGGGACAGTAATCCCATCGCCGCAAGGGGACTTTTCCCTGGCAAACCCAGTGGCTCGGCCATGCCGCTGGTCTGGGCCCATAGCGAATTCATCAAGCTCTGTCACAGCGATGTCCTGGGCTATCCCGTGGACCGGCCCACCGCCACCTGGAAACGCTATCAGGGCAAGCGCCCGCAGCTCGACTATCGCCTCTGGCGCCTGCACCAACGCCCCCGCACCATCGAAGTCGGCCAGGAATTGCGCGTGCTGCTCCCTGCCCCCTTCACTCTGCATTGGGGCCTCGACGGCTGGCAACAGGTGCGGGACAGCGTCTCCGAAGACTGGGGACTGGGCCACATGGCGATTATCCCCCGTCAACACCTGCAAACCAGTGCGAGCATCCAGTTCACCCTCTACTGGCACGACAGCGATCAGTGGCAGGGTAAAGACTTCCATGTGGAGATAACAGGCGCTACGGGGTGACTCCACAGCGCTCAAGGACCTGGATCAGAAGCGGGCCATGACCCCCCAATGGCGGGGAATCGCATTGACAATGGCGTACCAGTAAACGTACTATTCTTTCGCCAAACGCGAATAATTATCATTTATATGGGTATCCATAATGGATATACAGACCGACTCTGCATCTTCGATAATCCGCTGGAAGGTGTTTCTTTCTGTCATGGGGCCGGGATTGGTGGTCATGCTGGCCGATACCGATGTCGGCAGTATCATCACCGCCGCCCAGAGCGGGGCCCAATGGGGCTACAAACTGCTGCTTCTGCAAATTGTCCTCATTCCCATCCTTTATATTGTGCAGGAATTGACCGTGCGCCTGGGTATCTTTACCGGCAAGGGCCATGGTGAACTGATTCGGGAGACCTTCGGTGCCCATTGGGCCTGGCTATCCGTCACCGGGCTGGGTATCGCGACGGTAGGTGCCCTGCTGACCGAGTTTTCCGGCGTCGCTGGTATTTCTGAATTATTCGGTTTACCCAGATTCGTGGGGGTCGCCCTTGCCGCCATCTTCTTGTGGCTGGTGGTGATCACGGGATCCTACCGGCGGGTGGAACGAGTCGCCATTTTTCTGGGACTGTTCGAGCTGGTGTTCTTCGCCGTGGCCATCGTTGCGCGTCCCGATCCGAACGCGCTGCTTGACGGTTTGATGCACGCCCCGATCAACAATCCGCACTACCTGTTCCTGGTCGCTGCCAATATTGGTGCGGTCATCATGCCGTGGATGATTTTCTACCAACAATCCGCCGTTGCCGACAAGCACCTGCGCCCGGAACACTACCGTCATGCCCGCTGGGACACCGCCTTTGGCGCCCTGGTGACCCAAGCGATCATGGCCGCCGTTTTAATATCGGCTGCGGCGACGCTGGGGCAAACCCACCCCGATACCAGCCTGGACACGGTGGGACAAATCGCCCATGCGTTGACCCCCCTCATCGGCGAGACCTGGGGGGCCATCATTTTCAGTATCGGTATACTTGGCGCTGGGATGGTTGCCGCCATCGTCGTGTCTCTGGCGGCCGCCTGGGGGTTCGGCGAAGTGACCGGTTACCGGCATTCGCTGGCAGACCACCCCCGCGAGGCACCCTGGTTTTACGCCATCTATACGGTGGGACTGCTGGCGGGCGCTGTGGCGGTCATTTTTATCCCCGATCTGGTGACACTGAGCCTCGCAGTCGAAGTAATGAACGCCCTGCTCCTACCACTGGTACTCGGATTTCTGGTCATACTGGCCATCAAAGCACTGCCGAAAGATCATCGGCTGCGCGGCGGCTATATGTGGCTGGTTATCGGCGTCTGTCTTCTCACTTCAGCGCTGGGCGTCTATGGTGGCCTGGCATCTATTCCTGGGCTGTGAACCGGAACAGCCCACCAAGGCAGCGCCCGGCAAACCAGAACAAACCCGTCTGACAGAGGGGACAGGCTGCTTGACGACACCGACGCCAGCGAATGCCGTTCATTGGGCCACAGGGTATCAGCTATTCGGCCCCATCTTCAGCCACAACCCGATGGCATCACGCGTTGCATAAGTCACAAAGCCGCTCAGGTAACGCGCACCAAACAGATCCCGCTTATCTTTCGGCACCTTGATATTGATGAGGGTACCCGCAGGGATCACCCCGCCATTCGTACGGACCCGCATACCTTCCCGGCTGATATCCAGCACACGGGCGGCGATCTCCTCCCCCGTTTTACGGTGCAAAATAACCTCAAAGTCCATCATCGAGCGTGGGAAGTGGCGATGTTCCATGGTTCAATGTCCTCGCATGCGCAGTAACCGGTCGACCTGCGTTTCCGCAGTCAACCAGTCTTCCAACGGGGATCCCCCGGTAAACCCCCTGTCTTTCGCAATGAAATAGGCCACCTCGGCAATCATCTGGATACGGACAGGATCACCGCTCGGTGGGGCTGTCTGCTCACGGCGCACGCCTTTCCGGTTTGCCGTTCTTATGCCATCAGCATTCTTTGGAACGAATTTTTTCGACGCCCCGCCTCTCAAACCACCTGCACCACGTGTTGCTGTCATAGCGGACTCCCTTGCTCTCCGGCACATTCGCATAATGGTCCGGCCAGCTCATTACTATCATCCCTGTCGGACTCTCGCAGTCACCCAGGTTACAGTCAAGATCCATTACGGCGTGTATCGCGTTGTCGCCAGTGGAGTAGATGAAGACTTGGGACTTGGAACTGCGTATGCCAAATGCGGACGGCATAACCGCAAGGAGACCTTAGACAGAATCCATCGGCACCAGCGCCTGTTCGGCTTTGCATAACAATTTCTGTAAATCAAGGACATGCAATTCACCCACCCGATACTCGATAACGCCCTCCTTTTTCAGTTCCCTGAGCAGGCGATTGACCACGACCCTGACGGTGCCGATGAGATGGGCCAGTTCCTGATTGGACAGACCCTGCAACAGATCCCGTCGGGGATTCTCCTGACTGGCCTCGTAGTTTCGTAAAATGAGATGCGACAGACGTGCCATGGTGTCGTGCAGGGCAAGATCGGTGGCCAGTTCGCTCAACTGCCGCAACTGCTTGTCGATATAACAACGCAGGGTATGCTGTAAGGACGGGTAGCGATCCAGCCAGGCATACCAGAGTTTGATGGGCGCAGACACAGCAGTCACCGGGTCGAGGGTTTCAGCGGTCAATTCATGCTTGTTACCATCCAGCAGACTGATAACATTAAAGCCATCATCGGGACCCAGAAAAAAAACAGTGAGCTCACGACCGGTCTCCGGATTCTGACGACTGGCCGTGATCCGGCCCTGCAACAACAAATAGAACCGTTTGCAGGTCGCCTCGGGGGTCATGACAATCTGGCGTGCTGGCCAGTGCTCCACAGACAGTGCCGAGGCGATCTCTCGCAAGGCACGGTGATCGAGTCCGCGCAACAGGGAACTCCGTGTCAGTTGCCCGAATTCTTCATCAGTGAGTTTCTGCATTCTCTCCCCTATCTTTTTATCGGATCTCGTCGGATCTCTTCATATCTCAAAGGTAAATCGGATGAATCTTCAAAAATAAAAAGACGATCAAAGGCAGCGTTTTCTGTTATAGCCTTTATGTTTAACCCGCATTGTGCCTCCCGTCTCACACCCGGCGCAACCGGCGGTCCATCGACGCGGGGAGGGGTCAACCATGATGGAACCGTCCATCCGCCTGCTTGGGCTGAGCAGGTGGCGAGATGTCGAGTTCGCCAACGACATGAGCCAGATCGGCCATGAGCAGATCGGCCATATCGCGAGAGAAACCTTCGCGCACCACAACACGCAGCACCGCGATACTTTCGGCTTTTGGCGGCAAGGTGTAGGCGGGCACCTGCCAACCGCAAATGCGCAGGCGCTCGGAGACGTCGTACACGGAGTAACGCGAGGCGTCCTTGAGGCGGAAGGCAAACACAGGGATGGTGCTGCCATCGCTCAGGAGCGCAAAAGGACCGAGTGCGGCAATGCGCGCGGCGAGTTCGGTAGCGATGTTGCGCAGTACACTCATGATGCGGGTATACCCCGCACGACCGAGGCGCAAAAAGTTGTAGTACTGGCCGACGATCTGGTTGCCGGGGCGGGAGAAGTTCAGCGTGAAGGTGGGCATGTCACCGCCCAGGTAGTTGACGTGAAAGACGAGATCTTCGGGCAGGTGCTCCTTGTCGCGCCACACGGCCCAGCCGACACCCGGATAGACCAGACCGTATTTGTGCCCCGAAGCATTGATGGAGACGACGTTGGGCAGGCGAAAGTCCCAGCGCAACCCAGGATGAATAAAGGGGGCGACGAAGCCACCGCTGGCGGCGTCGATGTGCAACGCCACCGCAAGGTTGTGCGCAGCGTTGTGCGCAACCACCGCATCGTGGATGGCCTCGATGGGCTCGAATTCGCCGGTGAAGGTGGTACCGAGGATAGCGACCACACCGATGGTGTTCTCGTCGATGCGACCCACGACCTCCTCGGGGGTGATAACGTAACGGCCCTCGCGCAGGGGGATGTAGCGTGGTTCGACTTCCCAGTAGCGACAGAACTTCTCCCACACGACCTGCACGTTGGCACCGAGAATCAGATTGGGCCGGGTCGTGGGCAGACCAGCGGCCTCACGGCGTGCCCGCCAGCGCCACTTGAGTGCCATGCCGGCGAGCATCACGGCCTCACTGGAACCGATCGCGGACACGCCCACGGGGTCGGCATCATCCGGGGCGTTAAACAGGCGTGCAATCATATTCACACAACGCGCCTCAATCTCCGCAGTCTGCGGGTACTCGTCCTTGTCGATCATGTTCTTATCGAAGGTCTCGGCCATCAATTTTTCGGCCTCGGGCTCCATCCAGGTGGTGACGAAGGTGGCCAGGTTCAGGCGTGCGTTGCCGTCGAGCATGAGTTCATCATGGATCAACTGGTAGGCCATCTGCGGGTTCATTTCACCGTCGGGAAGACGGTATTTCGGCACCGGCTCGGACATGACACGGGAACCGTAGGTGGGGGCAAGTTCAGCATCAGAACACAGTTTATTGACCATAATTCACTCCAGCGGGATAGTAACCCGCGCGCAGGTAACAATAGGTTAAAAAAATCCGAACGCAACGCCATGCCGCCGGAGATGTGGCCGCACCCTATCCCCTTTCGGCACAGGCCCTGATCACACACGTCGCAGCCACCCGGGCATCTCTGACAGAAAATGTCCGTTATGAGTTTAAACCGATCCTAAATTCCGGGATCCCAGGACGCCGGAATCCTATCCGCGCCGCGACGATTGCGTGAACCTCACGGCCTCATTTTAATCCGTTTTCGGTTTGGCGACGGGGACCCAGGTGCCTCGACGCCAACGGTAAAGTAACAGCGGCAGAACAATCATCAGCGCCAGGGTAGCGAGCATGCTCGGGGCATACACGCGCTCATCCACACCATCACCCGGTGGCAGAAGACCGATACACAGACAGGCAAGGGTCGTAAGAAAACCCGTGCCGGCGACCAGCCACAGGCCCCACACCCGCCCGCCAGGCACGCGGTAGGGCCGCGGCGTGTCAGGTTCACTGTAGCGCAAGCGGATGGCAGCGGCGAACAGCAGGAGATACATCGCACTATAGAGTATCACCGCTGCCGAGGTGAGCAGCAAAAAGGCGGTATTCACCGAGGGCACGATGAGAAACACCAGCGCGACGGTGCTCATCGCCAGGGCCTGCACAATCAGCAGATTACGCGGGACGCCTTGCGCGTTTACCTCCTGTAACGCCGGCGGCAAATTACCCGTACACCCCGCCGCCCACAGACCCTTGACCGGACCGACAACCCAGGTACTCACCTGACCGGCCGCACCCAGCGCGACAAGCAGGGCCGCGATCGGGACAAGCGCGGAGAGATGCCAGACACCGAACAGTGTCTGCAGGGCCTGCACACTGCCGGAAACGAGACTGAGCTGGCTTTGGGGCACCACCACGGCGACCGCGAGCCCGCCCAGCAAGGTGACCACAAAACCGAGCACAGCGGCGGCGAATACGGCAATAGGGTAATTGCGGCGTACGTTTTTTACCTCACGTGCATGGCTGGCAGAGACCTCGATGCCGACCACACCAAAGATGAAGCTGAGAAACAACACCAGGCTCTGCTGCGGATGGGAAAGCGGCAACCAGTTGGCCAGCGTGGGCGCGAGGTCGAGATGCACCGCTCGACCCTGTACCACGTACAGCGCGGCCAGCGCGATCAACACCAGGCTCGGCAGCAACACGCCGGCGCCAAGACAGACGCTGGAGATCAAACCAGAGGCGCGGGTGCCGCGCAGATTCGCATAGGTTGCCGCCCAATACACGGCAAGAATCACGGCAACGATAAAGTAACGATCGCTGGCCAGCCGCGGGGCAAAGGCGTAGGCCAGGCTGGCGGCGACATAGGACAAAATGGAGGTAATGCCGAACAGGCTCTGTACCCATTGCAGCCATACGGCGGTCAATCCCCAAGGCGTGCCGAAGGCCTCCTCGACCCAATGAAACACGCCGTTCTTGGGCCACGCGGTCGCTAGTTCCGCCGAAACCAAAGCGATGGGTATGAGAAAGGCAAACACCGTAATCAGATTGAAAAACACCATCTGCAACCCGGTCGCAGCCATCATCGGCATATTGCGCAGGGTCAAAAAAAGGGCCGCAGTCATCAACGTGAGGGTGACGACGCCGAGGTGTCGGGGTTGTCGGGTGGGTGTGGTGGCCGTGGACATGGCCGAAGCGGTAGACGATGGCGTCATGGGTTCCTTTCGTTGCCTTGACTGTAGCCAGCAGAGGACGGGCACACAGGGTATGTCGAGAATCGACGGCACACTCCGTTTGCTGCACCGGGTAGCGCTCCTCACCTATCTTATCTGATCTGTCCCGATCACCGTAATCTATTTGCCCCGGATCCGAAAAGTTGAATCCATAGTCTGGCGCACCGTGCGCCTCGGCAACGATCCGTTCACGGGTGATACAGCGACCCTATTTGCATCTTTTTAATCATTGTATGTACCTGGTTAGAACGCATATCCTAACCAGGGTGACACCCGGCATGGCGCATTATCCAATGCCGTTCGCTGCCGCCCGGCATCGGCTACGCACTGACTGTGTGCCGGGTCCTACAGCGAATCAGTCAGAGGTTCTCCGGAGGTCTTCCAGTGCCGGGCGCAGGGCAGCAAAGGCCTCCAGCGACTGCGGATTCGCCAGGGCATCGGTGTTCGTGACCGGGCGACCATGCATGACCTCGCGAACGGCCACCTCGGTGATCTTGCCAGAGAGGGTGCGCGGCACATCGGGCACCTGTTCGATGCGCGCAGGGACATGCCGGGGCGTGGCGTTGGTCCGAATGATCGCCCTGATGCGTTGTCGCAGGTCTTCATTCAATTGCAGACCCTGGCGCAGGCGAACGAACAACACGATACGCTCATCACCACGCCACTGCTGACCAATGGCGATCGACTCGAGGACATCCGGAATCTGTTCGACCTGGCGGTAGATCTCTGCGGTACCGATACGCACACCGCCCGGATTGAGTGTCGTATCTGAACGGCCGTGGATGATCACACCGTTGTGTTCTGTTATCTGAATAAAATCGCCATGGGCCCAGACACCAGGGAAGCGCTGAAAATAGGCACTGCGGTAACGTCGACCGCCGGGATCACCCCAGAAGGCAACCGGCATGGAGGGAAAGGCGGCTTCACAAACCAGTTCTCCCGGTTGTCCGCGTACCGGCCGGCCCGCGTCGTCGTAAGCCTCGACTTTCATCCCCAGCCCGCGGCATTGCAGCTCACCACGGTAGACAGGCAGCAGGGGGTTACCCAGCGCAAAACACGAAATGATATCGGTACCCCCCGATATCGACGCCAGCAACACGTTCGCTTTCACATCACGATAGACGTAGTCGAAGCTCTCTGGCGGCAGGGGCGAGCCGGTCGAGAGGATCGTGCGCAGGGGACCCAGCACATGTGTTACGCGCGGCTTCACAGCGGATTTTTCACCGGCTGCCAGCCATTTGGCACTGGTGCCGAAAATACTGATCCCCAGTTCATCGGCCAGGTCCCACAGGATATTGCCGTTCGGGTACGCGGGCGAGCCGTCATAGAGCACCACGCAGGCACCCACGGCCAGGCTGGATACCAACCAGTTCCACATCATCCAACCACAGGTGGTGTAATAAAAGATGCGATCGTTGCGGCTCAGATCGGTATGCAGCACCAGTTCCTTGAGATGCTGCAACAAGGTGCCACCGGCACCATGCACGATGCACTTGGGTACACCGGTCGTACCCGAGGAGTACAGGATGTACAGGGGATGTGCAAAAGGCATCGCTACGCAGGGGACGGTATCGCAAGGCGCATCACCGAGAAAATCCGCCCAGCTTTGCGCGGCACGCTGATTCGCTAGATTCAATGCGCGCCCGGAGTACGGGATGACGACAGTATGTTCGATTTTCGGGATCGCGTCCAGCACACCACGCAGTTTTTCGAGGCAATCGTGCGTTTTACCCCCGTAAGGATACGCATCCACCGCAATCAACACCTTGGGCGTGATCTGTCCAAAACGGTCGACCACGCCCTTGATGCCGAAATCGGGTGACGTGGACGACCAGATGGCACCCAGGGCCGTCGTGGCCAGCATAGCGATCACCGTCTCGGGCAGGTTCGGCAGGTAACCGACCACACGGTCGCCGGGGCGCACGCCGACCCGACGCAATGCCTGCGCGCAACGTGCCACCTCGGCGTACAGTTGGGCATGACTGAGCGCACGCGCATGGCCCCATTCGTTGCGAAACAGCAATGCCGGTCGGTCATCCCGGTGGCGCAGGAGATTTTCGGCAAAGTTGAGACATACCCCCGGAAACCACTGCGCACCGGGCATCTTTTCGCCTTCGAGCAACACCGGTTCAAACGAGCCCGACGCCTGAATAGCACAAAATTCCCACACCAGCGGCCAGAACTTCTGCGGCTGGTGTACCGAGAACGCCCACAACGGCGCATAGCACCGGATGTCATCGTTGCCGGTGGTCTCGCGCACGAAACGTATGAATCGCGCCATATTGGAGCCCTCGGCGCGTTCCTGACTCGGTACCCAGATTGGCGCGCTCATCGGATTAGCCCGTCCTCATGGAATATTCTGATTATGCCGCGTAGCATACCCCGACCTTAAGCGAACACGATACCAGCAAGCGACACGCCAGACATCCTCCGGGACAGGATTGATACCGGCTCAGTACCCTCCCCGGTGTAGACTAATCACTGCAAATCTGCGAACGTATTGGCTGTAAACGGGAGGGGCTGGACTGAAGGATATCCACCAGGGCCTGCGGCACTGGCGCCATATCCTCTCCCCGGGCACCGGCAGCCGATCTGCCTGTTCTGGACGTGATCCCGGATGAGCGCACCCTCACCAATCGGACCCTGGGCATCGACCCGCATGGAGCACACCCTTTTCACCGCCTGACGGCCTGGACGGTGTTGACAGCAGTGACATCCATGAGGAGATGTGATGAGTGAGAATATGAAGCTCCGCCTGATCGGCAAAACCGCGATCATCACTGGCGCCGCCAGCGGCATCGGTCGGGCAATCGCTGAGGCTTATGCCCGGGCCGGTGCCCGCGTGGCCGTTGCCGATCTGGACCCGGAAGGGGCACAAGCCACCGCCGAGGCCATTCAGGCTGCGGGGGGGCAGGCCATGGGGGTGTGCATGGATGTCACCGACGAAGCGGGGGTCAATGCCGCCATGGATGTCGTGATCAAGACCTTTGGTCCGATCGATGTGCTGGTGTCCAATGCCGGTATCCAGATCGTCAACCCGATTGACCGTTTCCCCTTTGACGACTGGAAGAAGCTGCTCGCGATCCACCTGGACGGCGCATTCCTCACGACCAAGGCCGCACTGCGCAGCATGTATGCGGACCAGCGCGGCGGCGTCATCATCTATATGGGCTCGGTGCACTCACATGAGGCCTCCAGGCTGAAAAGCGCCTATGTCACGGCCAAGCACGGCCTGCTTGGCCTGGCGCGGGTGTTGGCCAAAGAGGGTGGACCGAAGGGGGTACGCGCGCATGTCATCTGTCCCGGATTCGTGCGCACACCCCTGGTGGAAAAACAGATCCCCGAGCAGGCCGCGGCGCTGAATATCAGCGAGGAGGAGGTCATCCGCGACGTGATGCTCAAGGACACCGTAGACGCACAGTTCACCACCGTCGAGGACGTCGCCAACCTGGCACTGTTCCTGGCGGCATTTCCCAGTGCGGCGCTGACCGGACAGTCGCTCCTGGTCAGTCATGGGTGGTCCATGGGCTGAGTCGGATTACAACGACTAATGACAACGATAACTGCAGATTTTTAACGCCCTGACAAGCAGGGATATCCAGGGTGTGGCACCCGGCACCGCATCCTGGAGGCCATTCAAACAGCGTGATGCGTCATCTAAATACGCGCTCCAAATACCCGCCCACGTAGAACCGGCGGCATCGAATTACGGTTTTTATTGCGGGAAGGAATGAGGTGGCCGTGCGTCAAGACACGCCGTAAATACATCCCTGTAAGCTTGAGGGTCGCGTCCATGCGGCGCGCGGTCGCCTCATCCCTGCCTGATAGTCTGTTTTTTGCAAAATGATCGGGTATTTGGAACCACTATTTTAGGGTTGATCATCGATGCGCGGTTGTTCCTCTGCGGACGCGTCGAGCGCAGAGGCCGTGTCGATGATTGCATGTGCACGCGGATTGTTCAGTAGCCACGCCTCGAACGCCGCGACCTCAAGCGGCCGGTTGATGAAATAGCCCTGAGCCGCATCACAACCCAGTGCCCTCAACGCCTCAAACTGTGCCTCGGTCTCCACACCTTCTGCGATCACCTGGAGTCCAAGCCCATGTCCGAGGGCGATCGAGGCCTCGATCACACCGCGCGCCGCGGTCTTCTCGAACATCGTCTGGACGAAGCTGAGGTCTATCTTGATCGCATTCAGCGGCAGGTCCACCAGATGGCTCATGGTGGCAAACCCGGTGCCGAAGTCATCGAGGTAGAGCGAAAATCCGAGTGACTTGAGCGCCTTCAATACGCCCACAGTGTTTTCCAGATCCGTGACTGCATCCGTTTCTGTGAGTTCCACGGCAATGCCGGTCCGCTGCGGGTCGAGCCCGAATTGCCCCAGTTGTGTGCGTATCAAGTCCACCAATTTGGCATCGGCACAATCCTGGGCAGACAAATTAATCGAGATGACGCCGGGCTCGACCCGCGCCACCTGCCAGGCATGTAACTGCGCAAACGCCGTTCCCAGGACCCATTGGCTGATGCGCCGGATCTGCCCGGACTGCTCGGCCGCCGGAATGAACTCCCCCGGCGGCACGTCACCGAGCGTTGGACTGCGCCAGCGCAGCAGGGCCTCTGCCCCAAGTACCCGCCCACTCACTAGTTCGACATGCGGTTGGTACACTAAACGCAATTCCTCATCGAGATTCGCCCGTTCCAGGGCCCGCAAGAGTTCAAAACGATATTTTTCCTGTGCCTCGAGCGTGGCGGAATAAAAGGCCAGCCGGCGTTCATCCGCCGATGTCAGCGAACACACGGCAAGGGTGGCGCGCCGGATCAAGGTGTTGACATCAAGCCCGAGGCTCAAAGGCTCGATACCCAGGCGCATAGTCAGGCGAATGGACTCGCCCGCGATCGACAATTCGAGGGGAAACACCGAGAGCAGTTCCAAGGCGGCGGCGGTAACATCCCGCCCCGAGTGGAGATACCAGGCAATGAGAAAATCATCCTCGCTCAACACGCCAAGCAGATCATCGGCGTCCAGTCGTGCAACAAAACGCGCGCCAACCCTCCGCCGCAGGGCATCAACGGCCTCACGCCCATGGCGCGTGCGCAACTCGGCTAACTGGTCCACCTGGAGCACACCCACCGCGAGGTTCTCGCCCGCATCGAGGGTGGCGCTCATATCGGTGAACCATTGGAGAAACCGGCGATGATTCGCCAGATTTGTGGCGGCATCGTGGTCCAGTAGCCAGTTGCGCTGGCCCTCGATCAGCAGGAAACGCATCCCAAAGGCAATATCACCGGCCAGTTCCTGGTACACGACAATCGATGCCTCGTCGAAGGCCTTTGTCGTCGTTGCATACAAGGTCAGATTGCCGAAAACCTGCTCGCCGTAGGTCAGCGGAAAAGTCAGCACCGCGCCATAGCCCAGGCCAAGGAGCGCCTCGCGCCAGGGCACCATCCGCGGGTCGGTCGCAATATCCTGCACCACTTGCGGGGTCCCCGAGCGCAGTGCCGGACCAACGGTGCCGCAACCCTCGGGGAGGGTGTCAACGGCCGAGACGTTCAGGCCCTCGATCATCTCGCGACCTGGGCCCGCCTGGCCCACGACCCGCACCCGCCCGGTAGCGGGTTCCACCTCGCCAATCCAGGCCATACACAACCCACCCTGCTCGACGGCAATGCGGCAGGCCATCTGCAAAAATTCGGCCCGGTCACGCATCCGCAAGAGTACCTGATTGATGCCGCTCAATGTGTGGTAGGCACGGTTCAGCCGCTCGGTGTGTTCGAGCTGTTCGCTCAACACCTGGTGACTGTGGTTGATACGTTCTGCCAGCCGGTTGAAGCCACGGGCAAGCGCGCCAAATTCGTCACGACGGGTGCTGAGTGTGCTGCGCGCCGCTTCATCACCGGAACCGAATCGCTCGATGCAATCGAGCAGTTCCCGCACCGGACGCCCCACCCAGAGGTGCCCCACCAGGACAAAAACCGCCAGCAATGCCATCACGATCGCCAAGCCCAGGCCCAGGGTTTCAAGCAGGATATGGCGTACCGGTGCGAGCAGATGCGCCTCGGGGATCCCCACGAGCAGGTAGTCGCTCGATCCCGTATCGCGCCGCAGGGCATTGCTCACATACAGACGGCGTACGCCGTCCACACCCGCAGCAGCGAGCATGTGAAGTCCGGGGGCGCGTCGCCGTGCCCAGACCACACTCAACGAAGGGGGCAACGGCCTGCCCAGCACCTGTTGTGCCTTCGGCCAGCGGGCGTGAATACGCCCCTTCGGCCCCACTACGACGAGGCTCGAGCCGCGCGGCAGGAGATCCCGGGCGACCCGCCAAGCCGATCGCCCGGGACGCCCATCAAGGAGAAGACGTCCCCCGTCCGGCAGGGGTGTATTTAGCAACCAGGGGGGGAGCGCGTTGTGCTCGCGTCGCAGCAGGGGCAATGACGCGGCCCCGGTGATCTGTGCGAGCGAGCCGGCACCACAGCGCTCGTGTCCGTGTGGCCCCATCACCGCAATCCCGACCACTAGCGGATTGGCCTCCACCACACGAGCAAGAATAGCGGTGCAACGCCCAGGGGAGGGCGCGTACACAACGGGCATTGTGGCGAGGTGTGTGGCCCAAAGCCGGAGCCGGCGCAGATCCCTGGTGTAATTCAGGCCCACCGCGTGGGCAGCACGCAGGGCCGTTTTCTCGGCACCCGCGCGTAGCGCAACGTACTCGCGCCATGCAGAAAAACCCACCGTAACCGCGGCAATCAACGCCACAGCGACGATCATCCAGGTGAGTTGGCGGCGAATGTTCATCCCTCACTCAGTCTCTTGCGGGGGGCAATACCCCATATAATGTGCTGCAAACACCGACAACGAAACACATGAACGACTTTAACAGCCTGTTTTCTTTGTTCCAACCACCATTATAGCCCCTGTCCGGGGCAAGGTATTTTGCACCCGGGGGACAGGCGCGCAGCGCATACTCGTTTACCGGTGCGCCGACCGCCAGGGAGGGGGGCAGGTGGATTGAAGCGCACTTCGGACAGAAATCCACGCGACGTAACCACACAGACAGGGGCCACGAAAATCCACTTTGCATACTTCTAAATTCAACGTAGGCGAAGCCTATTTCGCCCGAACGCAGCTCATTGAGCTGCGGTCCATTATCGCCTTTGATTTTTTCATAGTCACAGACTTCGTCATCCCCACCATCGCTTTATTTTCCCCGTCGCCCTGCAGCAACAGACACCGATGCAGTCGAGCTGACGGCCAACTATACTGCCCTCGCAGTAAACATCCGCTTCACCATAGTCAACGTGTCCTGACGCACGACCGCCGCAATCAAAACCGCAATTCGATTCTACGTGGACGGGTATTTGGAGCACATATTTAAAACGGCCCCTTTCCCGGCAAGTTCTTCTTCGGCACACCCTTTGTGAATACGACCCTAACGCGCAGATTGAACCACGGGTTTCGAGTATCTGCGAAACTTCTGCGTTAGTATAGTGTCTTGTACACTATCCAGCGCAGCATTCACACCCACCACAGATTTCAAGTCCGCCTGGAGCGGGACTAGAACACCATCAGCCAGGAGTCCAACATGCAGCAAAGCACCTTATCACCAGAGGATACCGGATGGGACACCATGACGCGGGTTCTCCACTGGGTGCTCGCCATCACGGTGACCTTTCAGTTATTTAGCAGCCTGATTATGGCTGATACGCCAACACAGTTTTTGTATCCTGTTCATACGGTGGTCGGTCTGATCGCCGGAACATTCACTCTCATCTTCTGGATCCATGCCTTTGCGAACGGTGATCTCGGTATCCTGCTCCCCTGGAACCGGGCTGGCCATACTGCCATCATGCGCGATCTGCGGGGCCTGTTGCGGGGCCGGCTACCGATGATGGGGGACAAAGTAGGATTATCCAGTTTCGTTCACGGCCTTGGATTGCTCGCATTGACGGGGAGCAGCGCCAGCGGTCTTATCCTCTTCACCCTCACACCACTTGGTTCACACGCGATTCCCGCAAACGCAATCGAATTTACCAACATGTCGTTGTACCACAAATTTCTTGGGGAACTGTTCTGGGCCTATTTCATCGGCCATATCACTTTTGCAGTATTACACCAATTGAAAGGCGCAAACATCCTGGGCGGTATTTTCGGTTCCGCAAACGCCGCGGCGTCTAATGACCCTACAGACGATACGCCAGAGAAGTAGCAGACACGGCGCAACAAGAATGAGTCTATAACGAACCAACCTGCAAATTTCTCTATTGACTTGAAAGCGCGCAGAGAGTCTTGCAGAATCGAACCTATCGGCGACAAAACGATCGCGTATTTCATTAGGAGCGCATCATGACCCAAGAATTTCTACCCATGCCCGATGAGAACGGTTATTTCGGCGAATATGGCGGCCAGATTATTCCTCCCGAGCTCAAGGCGGTGATGGACGACATTAATGATGCCTATGAAGAAATCCGTGGCACCGAAGCGTTCACAAATGAACTCAATGATCTCTACACTCATTACGTCGGTCGCCCCAGCCCTATTTTTCACGCCAGGCGACTGAGCGACAAGATAGGCGGTGCCCAGATTTTTCTCAAACGTGAGGATTTAAATCACACTGGCGCCCATAAAATAAATCACTGTCTGGGTGAAGCGCTGCTTGCAAAACACATGGGAAAATCCAAGGTACTGGCAGAAACAGGGGCGGGTCAACACGGTGTGGCTCTGGCGACGGCCTGTGCGTTGATTGGTATCGAGTGTGAAATCCATATGGGCGAAATCGATATCGTCAAAGAACACCCCAATGTCACCAAAATGAAAATCCTGGGATGCAAGCTGGTACCGGTAGACCGGGGCACGCGCACGTTAAAAGATGCGGTGGATAGCGCCTTCGAAAAATATCTGCAAGACCCGAAAAATTATTTCTACGCCATAGGTTCTGTCGTGGGACCACATCCATTTCCGAAAATGGTTCGGGACTTTCAATGCGTCGTAGGCAACGAGGCGCGCCAACAGTTCATGGACATGCAGGGCAGACTGCCGGACATCGCCATGGCCTGCGTCGGCGGCGGTTCAAATGCCATTGGATTGTTCACGGCCTTTATTGCTGATGCATCAGTAGAGCTCATCGGTGTAGAACCGGCCGGAAAGGGTCTGGACACCACTGAACATGCAGCGACCCTGACCCTGGGTACTAAAGGCGCAATTCATGGCTTTGAGTGTTACAACCTACAGGATGAAAAAGGCAATCCCCTGCCAGTGTATTCGATCGCCTCCGGCCTCGATTATCCTGGTGTTGGTCCACAACATTGTTACCTGAAAGACATCAAACGGGTACGCTATGAGACCATCGATGACAAGGAATGCCTGGAGGCGTTTATGATCTTGTCGCGCACTGAAGGCATCATACCCGCGCTGGAGAGCGCCCATGCTGTCGCCTATGCCATGAAGATCGCCAAGGATATGCCGACAGACAAAAGTATATTGATCAACCTGTCCGGGCGTGGCGACAAGGATGCGGATTTTGTCGCAGAGGTACTATCACTGTAGTGATCACAGCCTGGAAACAGTCCCTTGAGCGCATGACCATGGGCAATTCGCCTCCAGTCGGTGAATGGCGGTTTGTGGTGCCCAGCAGATGATTTTTTATCATCCGCTGGGCACCTCCGATTCCGGGGTTTCCCCGATCAGCAAAACGGCCGCGCCTTCGAAACGCCCGGTACGCAGATCATTCAGGGCCTGATTGGCCTCGCGCAACGGATAACGGTGAACGGTTGTTTTTACCGGCACTTGTGGGGCGATTTGAAAGAAGGCTTCTCCATCTTGTCGGGTCAAATTGGCGACCGAGCGAATAACGCGCTCTTCCCACAGGAGTCGATAGGGAAAGTCCGTGATAGCACTCATGTGGATACCACCACTGACAACGGTGGCACCTTTGTTCGTATGCCGTAGCGCTTCCGGAATGAGTGCCCCAATGGGAGCAAAGATCAGGGCGGCATCCAGCTTCTCGGGCGGCGCGACGCAGGAATCTCCCGCCCAGTACGCCCCCCACTTTCGAGCGAACGCCTGGGCCGCCACGTCACCCGGTCGGGTAAAGGCAAAGACCCGCTTGCGCTGATGCACGGCAATCTGGGCAAGGATGTGGGCCGCCGCCCCAAACCCATAGATCCCCAGATTCTGCACGTCGTCACCTGCCATGCGGTAGGTGCGATAGCCAATGAGCCCCGCACACAATAACGGTGCCGCCTCGGCGCTGTCGTAGACGTCGGGAATGGGAAAACAGTACCGGGCATCGGCAACGGTGTATTGCGCATAGCCCCCGTCGAGGGTGTAACCGGTAAACAGGGGTTGATCACACAAATTCTCCCGCCCGCTGCGACAATACCGACACCAACCGCAGGTATAGCCTAACCAGGGCACCCCAACACGCTCGCCCCACTTGAATTGGCTGACCTCACTGCCAGACTGCACCACGGTTCCGACGATCTCATGGCCCAGAATCAAGGGTAATTTCGGGTGGGATAGTTCATTGTCCACGATGTGCAGATCGGTATGACACACCCCACAGGCATGGACCTTGATGAGCACCTGTTGCGGTGCCGGCGCGGGCACATGAACCCGTTTTAACTGTAAGGGCTGGCCCGGTTTTTCAAACACCATCGCCCACATGGTCTCAGGATGCGCCATGAGACTTCTCCTCATCTGAACCAGGGCCCCGGAACCTGATCAAATCAGGTGCCGGCATAATGGCCGGTCTAAATAGCGGTTCCAAATACCCGACTATCAGGCAGGCATGTGGCCACCGTGCGCCGCATGGACGCGGCCCTCGAGCCTACAGGGACGTATTTACGGTGTGTCTTGACGCACGACCGCCGCATTCCTTTCCGCAATTAAAACTGACATTCGATGCCGCCGGTTCTACGTGGACGGGTATTTGGAGCGCATATTTAGCGGTCGAAAACACTGGGGATCATGCCATGCGCCTGCCTCATTGAGTAAGCGCCGTTTGCATTCAGTGCCCTTTATCTTGAACTCGTATCAACTCGGCGCCTGCACCCGCAATGTCCAGCGCCCGAAACCTGCGCCGCAATACGCCTGGCGCATCCGCGCAAATGCGGCATCCAGTTCCGACAATGGCCGTGCCATGCCATCCTGCCATACCGCCGGATCGAGCGTGCGCCGCTTGCTGCTCACACACAAGTCGGGGGCCTGCGGGTCTTCAATAAACTGTGTGGTGGATGACACCTGTGCCAGGGGTGTGCGTACCGCAGGATGCACGCAAGCCTGCAAACAGTGCCACAGGGCCATGTCCTCACCCCACAGTTGCGCCTCACTGATCCAGCCAAGTTCCAGCGCGGCACGGATGGCCTGCGCCGCCAGCTCATAGAGCCCGACTTCACGCGGATTGGCCCAGCTCTCGCGATCGGCGGCCATATAGGTCTGTGCCAGCCAACAGGCAAGGACCTGACCTTCGATGACAATACGCCCTTCACACACGCGCAGTGCCTCTAACACCGCGCTCACATCCTGCGCCGTGCCCAATCCCATGGGCACGATATCGCGCAAGAAATAATCCAACCGATCGGCACACAGGGCGGGGGCGGGCTGTTCGAGCAGCGGGAACGCCTCCTCGCGCATATAGGCATGCCAGTCACGTCGGTGCGCTGCCAGGATCGCCGGGATGTCGGTCGTGGCCACATAGTCGAGTTTGTTGCGTTCGTGGTAGCCCTGTTCATGGTGATCGTGAACGACATAGTCGATGACGTGACTGAAGGCGGTGTGGCTGACATCGTGCAACAGGGCGCCAATCTGTTCGTCCAACCCGCCACCGAGTCGGCGCACCAGCAACATCGTCCCCACGCTATGCGCATAGCGGGTGAACGGCGGGGTCAGACCGATGATAGCGGTCACACCATGCTGGTGAATACCCTTGAGGCGTTGCAGTGCGGTGCTGCGCACCAACGCGCACAATACCGGCTCGACAAGGTGTACCGTACCGTAGAGCACATCCCGGTAATCTATCGCTTCATGCCCCACCGACTGTTATCCGCCTCACCAATGTCGACCGAAGGTCACCAGATAGCTGATCTGGCTGGACGGGGAAAACGGGAAAAATCAGGCTGATAGCCAATAACAGCGTACAACTGTGCGTGTTCACTATGCGCATCTTCAACTCCTTCGTGATGAATGACGACACCTGGTGCACAGTGGCCCATTGCCCACAAGAGGCCAGACATCCGACTCACACCGTATCCAGGTTACCGCACCACTGGCGCGGTCCACAGTAAGACAGGATTGCCCGCCGTGCAAATCACCGCACGGCACGAAAACACCAGGGATGCCACCCACACCTGGGCACGGTATAGTAAACGCCGCTCTGCATCTTGCGCTCCATAATCCACCGTCGCACCTCCGATCACACTCCCACAGACACCACCGCGTCGTATTCAAGGAGAAAGGAGAAACACATGTTCTACCACCGCCTCGCAAATACCGACATCGACGTCAGCATCATCTGTCTAGGCACGATGACCTTCGGCGAACAAAACACCGAGACCGAGGCACATGCACAACTCGACTATGCCCTCACTCAAGGGGTGAATTTCATTGATACCGCGGAACTCTATGCCATCCCACCCAAGGCACAGACCTATGGCCGCACCGAGGAGTACATCGGCAACTGGCTACACCAGCGCGGTCAGCGCGATGCCCTCATCCTCGCCAGCAAGGTCATCGGCCCCTCCAGCGACTGGGTTGATCACATTCGCAATGGCGAGGCCCGCCTGAATCGCACGCACATCACTCGCGCACTGGAAGGCAGTCTGCGCCGCTTGCGCACTGACTACCTCGACCTCTATCAGCTGCACTGGCCCGATCGTGCAACCAACTTCTTTGGCAAACTCGGATATGAACACGATCCTCAGGACAAACCGGTCCCCATCGAGGAGACGCTGGCGGTCCTCGGTGAACTGGTCACGGCCGGCAAGATTCGTCACATCGGACTGTCCAACGAGACCCCCTGGGGGGTGATGCGTTTTCTCGCTGCCGCTGACCACCTGGGTCTGCCTCGCGTGATCAGCGTACAAAACCCCTACAACCTGCTCAACCGCAGCTATGAGATCGGCCTGGCTGAGATATCCATGCGCGAACAGGCGGGGCTTTTAGCCTACTCACCCCTGGCTTTCGGCGCGTTGTCAGGCAAATACCTTGAAGGCCGGCAACCGGCCGATGCCCGGCTCACCCTGTTCCCTGACTACCAACGCTATAGCAGCGCGGAGGCAGGCGAGGCCACACGACACTATACCGCCCTGGCACATGAACACGGCCTCGACCCAGCACAGATGGCACTGGCCTACGTCAACACCCGGCCATTTCTGACCAGCACTATTATCGGTGCGACTAACATGGAACAATTACAGGCCAATATCGCCAGTATCGACCTCACGCTGCCCACTGCCGTGATCGAAGGCATCGAGGCCATTCACCTCGCGATACCCAACCCCAGTCCCTAGGGACCATCCGACACAGCAACTCAAGGAGGCAAATACATGGACTGCATTTTTTGCAAAATAGTGCAGGGAGAGATCAACGCGGATATCGTCTATCAGGATGACGCTATCCTGGCCTTTCGTGACCTCAACCCACAGGCGCCGCAACACATCCTGATCATCCCCCGGCGCCACATCGCCACCACCAACGACCTGGAGACCGGGGATGGCGAACTGGTAGGCGGATTGTTCCTGGCCGCCCGGCACATCGCGCAGGAACTCGGGGTGGCGCATGACGGCTACCGTCTGGTGATGAACTGTAACCACCTGGCCGGGCAGACCGTGTTTCACATTCATCTGCATCTGCTCGCCGGACGCGCGATGCAGTGGCCACCAGGCTAGTCCACCCGGGGATTGAGCGGCAGAACCTGCAGGCCGCCGCGCAGCACGCTCGCACGAAAACCCCGCTGGGAAAGCAGGAAGGCCGCCGCTGAACTGCGTCGGCCGGTCTGACAGTAACAGATATAGTGTCGGGTCTTGTCGAGTTCACCGATGTGCGCCCGCAGTTCGTGCAGCGGCAGATTGTGCGCACCGGACAGATGCTGATGCGTGTGCTCATTGGCATGGCGCACATCAAGCCATGCCGCCCCCTGCTTGATACGCGTGCGCGCCTCGTCCGGTGACAACCAATGGATAAGCGGCTCGCGCATCAAGGCATTGAAATCCACCTTGGACAAGCGCATAAGCGTCCCGTCGGTGATCATGGTCACGGTGGCATTGCGCAAGGCATCGGAAATCAAAGCCTCTTCACCAAAGGTGGCGCCTGCATTGAGTACGGCCAGCTCCACTGTATGCGTCACCCGGGCCTTGCCCTCGGTCAGGACATAGTAATAATCACCCGCTTCCCCCTGGCGCACCACGACCTCGCCGGCCCTGAGCCGAATCTTCTCCATGTGCGCCAATAACGCCTTGACGTTGGCCGGCGGCAGGTTCTTCAGCGCCATGATATGGCGCATGCGCGCCGCCCAGTCACGCCGTGGCGGACTGGACGAAGTAGATGCATGCGCCGTTTCACCAGCCACCGCCACGCCGGACCCGGACTCCGTGTCCAGCAGGTGGCGTTGTGGCTCCCCTCTCACCACTGGCGTTGTCGGCAACGTCGAAGGTGTCGCTGTCGATAAAACCTCAGGTACAATGGCGCTCGCCGGGTCCGGCGCAGCGCCACCTGCAGTCTCTCGACCAGGCGAGGAGGCAGGGTGCGCCCGCGCCGGGGGTAGCGGCGCGGCGTCATCGGGCCTGAGCGCCTCCTGCCCATCAGCGGTCGCTGCAGGGGTATCGAGCACCGTCAGCTGATCCCAGGTCACCATGTAGTCAAGCACGCTGTTGTCCACGCGCAGGACCTCAACCTGACTGAGCGTTACCACCGTCCGCTGGCGCGGCTGCTTGTCATCAAGGGAAAACCGTGCCACATCACTGCCGCTGGTAATCACCCGTTCATCACCCTCGGCGGTGGTGAGTTGCACATCGCCTTGCAGCAGATAAATACTCTGGTTATCGACATCGCCGACGCGAAACAGACACACTCCTACACCGAGTTTTTCGATGTATGACAATGAAGCCAGTTCGGCGAGCCGGGGCGGTGAGAGTGACGCCATGGGTTCCAGTGGGCGCAACTTGTCTATAACCCTATCCGTATCCTGTCCTATTTTCGTGGTCATGTCTTTGGCTGTTTGTCGTTGGTGGTTGCAACATAGCCCGTCTTGCCCGTTGTGGGCATGCCGTCAGGCACTGTCGCAGTGCGATCAGCATGCAACTACTATAATGCCGTTGCTGAAAAAAACCGCCCTGAAACAGTGACACAGCCCGCACTTTGGGCGCGTCAATATCGTTACACACCCAATACGCGATCGATCTCCGCGCGGATGGCCTGACCGGCACCGGGTCCGAAACGGGTAGTATCGGGGTCAAACTGATCCGTGAAGGCATACTCGTATTTCACATCCTGCAAACCCAGCGCTCCAAACACGCGCGATTCGAAACTGTGATCGTCTGCATGGGGCAACAATGTGGGCCAGCCCTGGTCGCCAGGGGCAAGAATGGGGCCGAAAAACACCACGCCAGGCTTATTCTTCAGGCGTAGCGCACAACTGCCCTCGGTGCGCCCTGCCATGGGCAGAAAATCAATGGTACGGGTCAGTTTAACTTTGTTGTCAAGAGGGATGTCCACCGTGCCGATGATAGCCTCACACTCCATGTCATAGGCCAACACCTCGGCACCGCTCGCCGCACGCCAAGCATCCACCGCCCGCGCACCCAGGCGACTGGGCAGAAAAATATAGCTCACGCCACCACACGCATCAAGCACCGCCTCGAGGCCGGCATCATATTCCGGCGTATTAACCAGTATCCCACCCACTTCGCGGTCAACAATGTAGTACACCGCCGGGGTGCCCGTCGGGGTGGGTAACCGATAGATAGTGCGCCCCGGCACCTGGAGCAATACATGCATCATTCAATCTCCGCTTCTAGTGTCGTACCGACCCACCATTGCGGGCCACCGCGCCTGACTGCTGGTCAACCGGCCACCAGCGCGCATAGGGGCCCGACAGGTGCCCCGTGGTCTGACAATCACCAGTCTATTCTGCCTGGGTTGCCGGGCATGTTCCCGCTTTTTCCGACAAACCTGCTAAAGTTTCTTTCATGTGCGCCGCACATACTGTGAATACGGAAACATAAAACGCGCACAGCAGATGATACTGATGGGCATTTCACGACTCATACGCAGCTTGTTGGACAAGCAAGCCATCGATTACAAGGTCCTTGATGCGCAGGACACGATAGCCCCCGCATTGAAAAACCAGGCGAAATGCGCCATCTTCAAGGAAGACCACGGATTACTGCTCGCCATCTACCCCGCCACACACCGCATTAATCTCACGGCACTGCAATCGATCAAACGCCATCATCTGCGCCTGCTCCACCGTGACGAAATTGCCCTGTTACTGCAACAGGTCGACCCTCCGCCCGCTCAGCGCGCATCTGCTTTGCCGGACATACAATTGATTCTCGATGCCGAACTGAGCAGCGAAGATACCTTGTACCTCGAGGATAACGAACACGCGGTCTTTATCCGCATCAATGCGCAGGATCTGCCACTCATGAGTGACACGACCCTTATTGGCAGTGCCTTTTGTGACGCGCGCCGACCACCCAGCGATGCGGATGCTCAGCAACAACCCCGGCTCGACCTGCGCGAGCGGATTCGCCATATCGACACCCTGCCCGCCTTGCCCGACATGGCCCATCGCCTGCTCATCATGCGCAATGACCCGAAGACGACGATCGACGCTCTGGCCCGCGTGGTGGATCAGGATATGGCGCTGACAGCGCAGATTATGCGCCACGCCAACTCGGCCCTGTTCGGTCAGAAAGGCAAGGTGGCAACGGTTGAGGATGCGATCTTTCGTGTACTCGGCTTCGACAATGTGCTCAACCTGGCGCTGGGTGTGGCCACCGCCCGTGCCTTTCACCTCCCGCATGACGGGCCGCTCGGGCTGCGCCAGCAATGGCAGCATGCGCTACACACGGCCAGCCTGGCACAGATGCTGGCCACCCGGGTTGCGCGACACGAGGATCATCCCCAACCCGCTACCGCCCATCTGGCCGGGCTGTTGCACGACATCGGTTTTCTGGCCATGGGACAACTGTTTGCACCAGAGTACTTCTGGCTGGGCAAGCTGCTCGCCGCGCGCCAGGATACCTCGGTGGTACACCTGGAGCGCCAGTTGCTGGGTACCGGTCACACCGAGTTGGGGCGCATGCTCATGCAAGGCTGGCAAATGCCGGAGCCCATCACTGTAGCGGCGGCCGAACACCATAATGAGGCCTACGAGGGTGAATTTGCGGTCTACCCGCGTCTTGTCGATCTCAGCGAACGCCTGCTCGCGCGGGAAGGCTATTCCGATGCCAACAGCGAGGACCTCCCTCCCCGGCTACTCTCCCAGCTCGGTCTGAGCGAAAAGCAGGCCCTGGCTACGCTCGCGTCACTGGACGAGGACCGTGACATCCTCGAAGCCATGGCCACTCAGCTTATCGCCTGAGCGCACACTCACCTTACCCCGATCGATACCGCCTACGCACCTCTGTCCTGCACCTCCTCATCCTCGATGACGGGCCATGGCCGGTCACTGTATTGAGGAGATACCGGGCGCACCAACGGCTACAAACGCAGA
This sequence comes from uncultured Chromatiales bacterium, assembly GCA_964561765.1. Taxonomy (GTDB): domain Bacteria; phylum Pseudomonadota; class Gammaproteobacteria; order DATFLL01; family DATFLL01; genus CAZLQI01. Next base: position 46,670 of record CAZLQI010000001.1, on the reverse strand, counting down.
CCACCCAGGCGCCGGGCGACACGCCCACGGTGCCACAGCGCACCGACAGCGAAACAGCCCCCCGCCACCGCCAGAATCACCAACAACCAGTACAACCACACGGGTGTCGCCATCTGGCGCTGCAGTACGACAAGTTGTGCCTGCAAGCGGCGCTGTGCCACCCGTAGCCGTAAGCGAGCCTGTTCCAGGTGCTGCCTGGCCTGCTGCGAACGGACCAATGCCGCCCGCAGGGCCTGGCGTTGCGCCCGCAAGGCGGCATTGCGCTGGCGCACCCGGGGTAACACGCTGGCCGCTGGTCGCGCCGCGCTGAGATAGGCCGCATTCACCCATCCCACCCGGCCTGCTGGCGTACGTATGCGCACATAGCGTCCCTGGCGCGCCATAACCTCCAGTGCGGTGCCAGTGAGCACAACCGCCAACGGTGGCCCCTCAGAGCCCGGAGTGGCGCGCACACCCACACGCAGGGTGTCGCCGACATAGAGGATGTCGTGCCCTTTGTTAGGTTTCACTGCGCCACCGTTGCCGGCGGCGGGTGCCGCCACACCGGATACCGGCAACAGACAAAGTGCCAGGAGAAGCAACAGGAGAGGGTGCACCCGAGCGTGCAATTGGACTGACATGCGTCGTTGACTTGAGCCTGTAAATGGGTAGCGTGCCACCATGGCGTTACAAAATCCGCGTTTACCCGGTCTGGTGGGCTGTCTCGTTAGTATCGGCACCCAAGGCATAATGCTTTAGCAATCAGGGCGTTCCTGTTCACTTCACTGAGTCCACCCGGTGCGATTCAGTACGGCACCCGTCCTCCCGCTGGGGCTGTACGCCGGTCCCACACTTCACACCCTCGTACACGGCCACCTCACGTCGGATCAGTGCACGCAATAGCCATCTTCGGTGCGAAACAGGGCCACCATGCATTCCACATTGCAGAAAGGTCGCGCCACCGTCAAAGAACGGGTCCTTCAACCAGTTCAGTTCCACGCCGGTATGGGGGCAGGCGTTGAGATAGCCGGTGAGTGGTCCACAGCAATGATCGCCATCTCGCACCCGTCGACCGGTATCCCGAGTCCGCGTGTGCCCGGGGCTGGCGACGACACAGACTATACGCCTTCATCGGCGACTCTGTCCCCGTGGTGCTGCCTGCACTGACCGGTGTGGCGTATACTGACGACCTGATACCGTTCCACACTTTATCCCCACGGGTGGTCCACTATGGCACACACCGTCTACGCCACACCGGAAGAGGCCGAAGCCGCCTTCTACGCCGCCTTTGAGGCGGCTGATCTGGAGACCATGCGCCACGTGTGGCTCGAAGACGATGGCGTGATCTGCATCCATCCGCTGGGGGCACGCCTCCAGGGCTATGCGACCGTACTGGACAGCTGGCGCCAGATACTCGACCAAGTCGCCGGTTTGCACATCCGCATCGGTGAACAACACTATACCCGCGACACCCAGACCTCCATCCATACAGTAAACGAATACCTCAGCCTGCGCGAGCATGACCACGCTCATGAAAACCGCATCCTGAGCACCAACATCTATCAACTTACCCCACACGGCTGGCACCTTGCCCTGCACCACGCATCACCCGCCCCCAGAGCGCAGCCGGACCCACGTAGACCTACCGCACATCCCCCGGAGGCCACACCCCGGCGTGGGGGAAAAATCCTGCATTAGCCAGAGGTCGATAACCCCCCCGGGTGAATACCTGACAAGACACCAAGGCCATGCGGTGGACTGCACATCACTGCACAGCGTGTGCCCCGAGGATTCGCGGTTGTCCGCCAACAGTCGGCCCGCCCGGGCGACAGCGCGAGCAAACCTGATTTATTGATCCACCACCAGACACTGCGCGCATCGGCAAGCAGACTGCCTGACGGCATGTGTCGTCCGGTGTTATTTGCCTTAAAAACAGCCATGCTGGACTCCACAATTCGCTATATTATGCTATTTTATTAGCAACTTGTTTCCCCGACCCTACACTATTCAGGAGCACACGCATGGCGACGAAGAAAAAGACGGCGAAGAAAACCACGGCCAGAAAGAAAGTGACGGTGAGGAAAAAGACTGCGGCCACTACCCCCACCATCCGGGCCATCAAAGAGGCTTACACCAAAGCCACTCTGTACAGCACCATCGCCGAGCGTACCGGCCTAAAGAGAAAAGAGGTTGATGCAGTGTTTGGTGAACTGGCCAGCATCATCAACGGTCACGTCAAACGCAATGGCATCGGTGTATTTACCGTACCCGGCATGATGAAACTCAAGGTCGTGCGCAAACCCGCGACCCGGGCCCGCAAGGGCATCAACCCCTTCACCGGTGAACCCACCGTGTTCAAGGCCAAGCCCGCACGTAATGTGGTCAAGGTGCTACCTCTCAAGGCACTCAAGGAAATGGTCAAGTAGGCAAGGCCGCTTGCCATACCACCGGGGGAACAATGCCCCGGTGGTTTTATCCCTCCCCCTCTGGCTTCGGCATGATCGCCCTCTACACGGCCAGCCACTACACCCCGTCTTGGCATTCACCACGCGCGACGACCATCGAAGCGCAAAGCAGACAAGTCCCGGCCGACACACTGCATCGTGTGAGTACCTGCCGATCGACTGCCGGCATCACTGCCAAAGGGCCAGTCGCATCGACGTTATAACCGCTCTCTGCATCGCTTGTCCGGATCCTCCCATCCGGGTGCGGCACGTGTTAAGTGTAAGGAAAACCTCATTTCTATGGCGCTAAAGAATTTGCTAATTGGAAAAAAATCATGCCATAGGCTATCTAATGAGTAATCGCTCATCCGCACACGCCTGACGGCGCATCACTCGAGGAGAACATATCTGATGACCAGCGCCTATCATGCCCTGCCGGCAACCACGCTCGCCACCCAGAGTCATTATCACAAACCGCCACAAACCCTGCATGAACGGGTGACACTGGATGATCCCGCCATCAGCGTCATGACTGACTTGACCAGAGTCAGCGCCATCACCATCACGCCTGACGTCCCCATCAAGGAGGCAAACAGGAAAATGATCAGCAACAAAGTGCGCATGCTGCTGGTCACCGATACTCACGATTTCGTCATCGGTCTGATTACCGCCACCGATCTGTTGGGTGAGAAACCCCTGCTGTACATGCAGCAGGTGGGTGAGAAAAATCTGAACGAGGTATTGGTGCGCGACATCATGACCCCACAGGCCCGACTCGAGGTACTGCAGGTGGTCGATGTCGACAAGGCGCAGGTCGGTGATATTGTCGCCACACTGCAACGCGAAGGCCGCCAGCACGCTCTCGTCGTAGATATCGACGAAGAATGCATGCATGAGAAAATCCGTGGCATCTTCTCTGCTTCACAACTGAGCCGCCAACTCGGCACCGGGATCACAACGGCGAGAATCGCCAAGACCTTCGCCGAACTGGAAGCGGCACTGGTCGCCTAAATACGCGTTCCAAATACCAATCCACTTAGAATCGGCGGAATCGAATTCCGGTTTTGATTGGAGGCAGGATGTGTACCGTACCGGTGGGAGAGCGCCCCGATCAGAGGCGATCTGGGCGCATCGATTTTTCCTCTGTCGGCTTCGCGCCGGCACTCATGCTATCCACCCGGGAACCAGCGCAGGGTTCAAAACCGCATCTGCACACCCACGTAGGTACTCTTGTCGACAACAAGGTGACCGCGATTCTTGATATCTGCCTTCACGTTACGATAGGCCAGGTAGACGGTGGCCTGCGGCATGAGCTGATAGTCGACGCCGAAGCCGTACTCGGTAAACCCGTTCGCGTCGTTGAACGACACCACCTTCGGTGCATAGTAGAAATCGCCACGCAGACCAAACCCGTGCAGGGGCTGCGGCGCGTAACGGAACGTGCCACCCAATGCCAGTGCCAGCGCCGTGGAATGCGCGACATAGGCATAGTACAATCGTGCACCGACGCCCAGTTCCAGCGGACTTTCATAGGAATTATTGTAGACACGCAAGCCAACATGTGCCGCGTAATTATTAGTCGTGTTCTTATCATTGTACAGCGCACCCGCCTCTAATTCGGCACGCCCGTATTGTTTACCCCAGATTGCGGTTGCATAGTTGAAACGTGCACTCTGGTTGCTCAACTGAATATCGATATTCTGGGCGAACAAGTTGTTACTGGCCAATAGCAGCGCGCCCGCGATCAGAGTTCTTGAATACATGCCCGTCCTCCTGATGAGAGATTATGTGCGGGGAGCCCCGCAACCGATGTGCGGATAGTTTACGCAGATTGGCGAACGTTTACGAGAGCAAAGCGCAGGACACCGGGCGTACCCCTCAGTGCATGCCGGGCATAGTCCAGAGCCACCGGGCAGCCGTCCCATATCAGCCAGCGTCTGTACCAGGTTGCTCAGTGCAGGCGCAGTCGGGGTGCGCTAGCGCAAACCGATATAAGCAACCGGTTCAGACCCTCTGGAAACATTACCGTGGGGGTTTGACAGGCGGTGCGGCCAACCCCGTCTCATGGCGGGAAATCCCCCGCAGTTCGGACAAAACCGGGGGCCGCTGCACGGCAGCACCAGGGGCACTCTGGTCCTGGGCACGCCGATTATGTGCCACCTGATCGAGTCGGTCGCGCACCTGTGGATAGTTCTGAATGAATGCCAGAAAGGGCTGGACATCGATCGACAGCACCTGCACCGACGTCAGGGCGAGTACCGTGGCGCCGCGTGGGGCACCGGTCAGCAGGGACCATTCCCCAAAGTAATCGCCTTTTCGCAGCACCGCCAGGTTGCGCACACGACCTGCTTCACGCTGCTGTACCCGTGCCATGCCCTGCACCATGACAAACAGGGCCCGCCCCGGCTCACCCTCCTCGACGATCACCTGCCCGGACGGGATACTAAGCAACGTGGACTGTTCCTCCAGTTCGGCAAACGCGCTCGCATCGAGGTGGGCAAACAAAGACACCGCATGCAAGGCGCAGGCCGTCATCCGCTGGCGGTAGCGCGCCATCACCGCATGGCATACGGCGGGTTGTGAGTCGATAAGGTGTTGCAGCAAGGCGCTGGAGAGCTCCAGCACCACGGCGGGCTTGCTGACCGTGACATTCGACACACGCGGACTGTGTGACAGGGCCGCGATCTCACCGAACAGCTCACCCTGGCGCAGGGTCGCCAGATGCACTTCCACGTTATCGACATATTCGCTGACCTCGACCTCGCCCAGTACGAGGATAAAGCTGCGCTCATCACGCTGGTGCTGGCGGCACAACACCTCGCCCGGCTGGACATGGTGCACCTGGGCGTGATCGACCAGATACTGGCGCTGCGCCGATGAGAGGAGACGGCCAAAGGCCGTCTTCGCCACTCGACGAAGCGCATCCGTCATGTCTGTTTGCTGTTCCATATCGCCTCTCCTGGACCCCTCCCGCCAACGCACTCTGCCCCGGGCACACACGTAAATGTGGCTGTCTCTGATTCAACGCTCAGAGTCTTTCAGTACACCGGGGGAAATAAAGGGCATGCTTCACAGTTTGCGCTCTCCTCACTGGCCCGCCAGTGATCGCGATGGGGCAATGAACGGTCCTTACAGAGAGGAAACAGGCCGCAGAGAAGACTTCCACGACGTCCGTCCGATAAGGTACAAGCGGAAATAACTGCGCGCTTTACCGTGAGAATGCGCACACCGCAGACTGTTCTGCAATGCCCTATACTGCATCCCAGGGGGGGCTCACCGGCCGGTTACATTTCCTCCCGCCCGCGCTCCATGCAGACGGTATGCGAACGTATGACTTTATCCTGTCGCGCCACCGAGCTACCATCGGTACACACCCGGCAGTCTGGCGGCGACCATACCCAGACGTTCCACACACAGCAGGACAAGGCAGGTCATGTTCATTCCTCTGGACAGAAAACCGGATTGGAAAAATCCGCCCTACCTGACCCTGCTGCTGATCTTCATCAACCTCTTTGTCTACTTCGCCCTGCAATCCCACGACAATGATTACATGGCGTCGGCCTTCGACTACTATCTGCAATCGAGTCTGCCGGCACAAGAATTCCCGCGCTATGTCCACTACCTGCGTGAGCAGGGGCAGGCGGTGCATGCCAGGCGCATCACCCTACTGCTGGACAGGCACACGGCACAGGCCCGCGGGGATATCCTCCTCAACATGCTCAAACAGGGCCGTTTCATCGATGCCCTGGAACAAAACCGCATCATCCGCCCCGACAACCCCGTGTTTCGCAGATGGCGCCTGCAACGCGACATGTTCGATGAGCGCCTCAACCGCTCGGTCAGCTACCACTTCGGGCTCAAAGCCGGTGCACCCACCACCCTGACCCTGCTGACCAACCTGTTTCTGCATGCCGACTTGGGACACCTGTTCGGTAACATGGTGTTTCTGTTCCTGTTCGGCTTTGTCGTTGAAATTGCCATCGGTCGCCCCCTGTACCTGTTCGCCTATCTGCTGGCCGGGCTGAGTTCCGATATGCTCTATATCGCCTTTTACCCCAACAGTCTGATACCCGCCATCGGCGCCTCCGGTGCAATCGCCGGGCTGGTCGGCATGTATACCGTCCTGTTTGGTCTGCGCCGCATCCGTTTCTTTTACTGGGTGGTGTTTTATTTCGACTATGTACGTGCACCCGCTATCATCCTGCTGCCACTGTGGCTGGGCTACCAGTTGTACTACCAGCTCTTCGACCCGAGCAACATCAACCGTATGGCCCACATCGGCGGTCTGCTCGGCGGCGCTCTGATCGCGCTGGTCGCCAAACGCTACTCACCGACGGTCAACCACGCCTATATCGACGAAACCGATCGCCAGCAACGCCAGCAGGACATGTATAAAAAAGGGATGCAACACCTCGGCGCCATGGAACTGGATGCGGCAAGCGCCGCATTTGGACAACTGCACACACAATACCCGCAGGACCGTGCCCCACTCATTCAGCTGTATCACATCGCCCGGCTCGATCCGGGCGGTACGGCCTACCATGCCCGCGCCCACGAGTTGATGACGTTGTCGGGCACGGACGCGGACACCCTGAACCTGGTGCATACCACCTACCATGAATACACACAGCAGGCTCGCCCCACACCGCGCTTCCAGTCCGAGCTGCTGATGACCCTGGCCATTCGTTTCGCCTCGGCTGGCTGGCTGGAGGATGCCGAGAAGATGGTGATGCATATGGTGCATCACAAACCGGACTTCCCGCGCAATCCGGAGGGCGTGATGGCACTGGCCAATGGCCTGCGCCGCCACGGCCAGACCGACGCCAGCCGCAAGTACCTCGCACTGCTGCTCACGCATTACCCGAGCAGCACACAGGCGCAGCACCTACGCCGCCACGCGGCGGCGAGCGATGGCCCACCCGATGCACCACCGGGTTCCCCGGTAACAGACCCTTCGGCTTAGGTGGCGGTCGAGCCTACAGGGACATATTTACGGCGTGTCTTGACGCACGGTAGCCTCATTTCTTCCCGCAATCAAAACCGGCATTCGATGCCGCCGGTTCTACGTGGACGGGTATTTGGATCGCATATTTAGACCCGAGCCGTGTCGAGCACGGCCAGATAGGCCTGGATCTCACCGGCCAATGCATGCTGCGGATACTGCTTGAGCAGGTAACGCAACAATTTGCGCGCGTTGTCATCCTGGTTGAGCTTCTCGGCCATGATGCGTGCGGCGAGAAAATAGTTGGCCACCACATCGCGGTGGGTGGGAAACAGGGTGTGAAAATTGTTTAGCACCGCCAGTGCCAGCTTCGCCTGACCACTGGCGATGAAAGCATGGGCGAGCAGACTGACATAGCCCGGATCACGCGGCTTACAATCCGGCACCAAGGTCACGAGTTCACGGTATAGCGCCATGGCCTCGGGCATGCGTCGCGCACGCACCAGCCGGGCGAGATACTCCTCGCCGTGGCATAACAATGCCTCGATGTCCCGGCTGCCCATCAACAAGCGGTGATAACGCTGGCGCAGGCCAAGATCGGCGGGGCTGGCCTTGATCTGTTGGCGCAACAGGTCAACAGCCTGTTCGAAGCGGCCTTCTTGAATGAGAATTTTGCTTTCCTGCAAGGCTGGGTGTAGCACCACAGTCTCTTCCGCCTCGACCTCGGCCTGTGTCTCCGGCTCGACGGCGATGCCAAAGCCCAACACCTCATGATACTGGTAGATCACATAGCCCATCATCGTAAACATGATGAGCCCGAAGTACATGGCGATAAAGTTCAACGTCGGTAAAAAGGCCCACTCCGGGATCACGCCGTAGAGCATACCCATGGCGATCTCGGCGCCCTTGGACAGGGCGAATAAAAAAGCAAACAAAATAAAATAAGGCAACCCGATGCGACGAATCATGCTACCGAGCATGAGCGGGTTGAGCGCACTGAAAAAACTGCGATTGACTGCCAGCACCATTGTGCTGGCTGGCAAGGCCAGGGTCGTCAGCAGATAGGCCAGGTTGTAGGCAAATCGCCCGAACAGATTAAAGACGGCGAAATTCGCCACCGCAAAACAAAACAGCAGCAATACCTGTTTGAAGGGCACCACCAGATCGTCGCCTGCGCCAATCGCGGGCGGGTCGAGATAGCCGAGCGCGGTCTGCTCCAGTGCGCGGTAGGCGTATTTCATAAACACGATACCGACCAGGATCTGGACAATGATGCCAATGAAGACGAACACGCCGAACGCGCTGAACAGACTCAGCAACAGCAGGAATGCCAAGGCGCCCGGATGCGCTGGATAGGCGAAGAACCGTGACAGGCGCTGCCAGAATGGCGTGATGACATTACCCACACCGAGGCTCTCGACCTGCGTCTTGCAAATCGGACACTGCGGGGCGGCACGCGGATGTGTCCGCGTCACGCATGCGGCACAAAAATCGATCTGACACTGACGACAGATCCAACGTGCAGGTACGCCAGGATGGTATTTACAGCTAATCTGTGCCATGTTTGGTGGTGTCGCGTCGCTCGTGTGTTGTTGTAAAACATCCCTGAATCTGGACGTGGGCCCTGGCTCTGTAGCTGCCCCCATCAGCGGCCAGCGGCCGAGGTTATCCCCTCACCAAACCCCACGCAAGCCGACCTGGATAATAGTGATACAGAATGGAACAGGACATCCCCGGGTCCAGCGTGCATTCATACGCCTCCCCGCCCGAGGGCATCCGTATTCATCGAGACTGTCCCCCCCCAGGGCCATACACTTAGCCCTTGAGCAGACGCTCCAGTCGGCGCACACCCTTCACACCCAACAACACCTGGGCGATGCGCCCGTCATTTACCAGCAAGCTGGTAGGCGTGACCATCACACCAAAGGCGCGGGCCAGTTCGGAACTCTGTTGCACATCGACCTTGAGCACCTGACCGGGGAAACGCGCGGCCAAGGCTTCGATGTTGGGGTACATCGAGCGACACGGACCACAATATTCATTGTAGAAATACAACAGATATCGCGCGTGGCCCGCCTGCCCGGCTTCGAGCAGGAGGCTAAAGTCCGCGGCCAGCTTGCCTCGCATACGCCGACCCGCCAACACCGGCCGCATCTGCATCAACACCCACAACACCGCGATGGCGCCAAGCACATAGGGCAACCACGCCATACCATCTCCTCCTCGATTCCACCCATTTCGCTACATCAGGCACACACTATATAACGCCCCCATAATGAAGCCCAAACGCCATCTCTCGACGCCGAACCTCAGCGCAGACAACACCCCGCGTGCCCCCCAGGACGAAAGACCCCACCTTCCGGCAACTGACAGGCCGGGGGGCGATAGCGGGCATCCAGCGTGCCCCCCACGCAGTCCCAGTCCAGACCACGCTGATCGTGCGCCATGGCGTGCGGCGTGAACACCAGCGTCTGCCCTGCCAATGAGGCCGCACGGTCATTAAACACCATCTCCAGGCGGCCCATAGGCAAGACCGCCAGGCTGCCGAGATAGGCATTGTCACCGGGCAGCACCTCGCCCAGTGCGGACAACCCCGGGGGATAGACGCCATGGCGCTGCCGATAGGTGACGATGGCGTGGCGCACTGGCGCCAACGCGGTGATCACCGTACCCACCCGTGCCCGATCCAGGGCCATGCGGTAGGCCGGCAGACCGATACCCACCAGCACCGCCCCCAACGCAAAGGCCGGCAACAACCCAGCAGCCTGCACCAGGCACAGTTTCCCCCCACCCAGCCGCTCCCGGTAGTGGCGCTGCAATGCTATCTCGCTGTGTCGTGCGTAGCGCAACGCATCGCCCCAACCCAGCAACCACGGCAGCGGAGTCCAGAACAGCAGGCTATAACACAGTCCAGACAGATACCGGCGCAGGTAGTAGCGATGCGCTCCCAGCCCGCCCAGACACAGGGCCAGCACCAGCAGCACGGGCTTGCTAACCAGGCGCCGCTGTGGACCCGGGTGGGTAGAAACCAAGTGTGAATGCGCTGGCATGGCAAACTGTCTGAATCAGGTGGCTCCGGCAAAGGCACGGCGGCAATCACAGCGCCCTGGGGTGTCGGCGGACCGACCTGACTATCCTGCCACATCGGCTTGCCGGATGCGTGGCCGTGCGGGCGACCCTATGACTATGACCGATTCCGCACCGAAAAGTCCCATCCAAATCAGGATAATGGCACTCACCCCCCGGACCACGTTAACCTCATCCCGCCGGCACTCGGCCGCGGAGCAATACAGCCACAGTAGTTATCCCGGCAGCGGGCAGGTGTAGAATGATCGTTTTGCTTCCATCCGGTTAAGGCAATCGCCCCATGAGCACAGATTTGCGTCTCTTCGTCACCACGCCCAAGGGTATGGAACCCCTGCTCGCCAAGGAACTGCGCACGTTCGGCGCCACGGCCCTGAAACCGGCCCGAGCGGGCATCGGCCTCGATGCGCCGCTGGCGCTTGCCTACCGCATCTGTCTCTGGTCCCGGCTGGCCAATCGCGTGCTACTGACCCTGGCCCATTTTCCGGCACCCGACCCGGAGGCGCTCTACGACCACATCCACGCACTGGAATGGGAGGACCACCTCTCCCCCGATGCCACCTTGGCGGTAGACTGCCACGTTGCCGACTCGGCGATCACCCACAATCAGTATGCCGCACAAAAGGCGAAGGACGCCATCGTCGACCGCCTGCGTACGCGCTTCGGCCGGCGCCCCTCGGTCGAGCGCTACCACCCCGATGTGCGCATCAATATCTACATCCAGTCCAACCGCGCTACGCTCAGCCTCGACCTCTCCGGCGAGAGCCTGCACCGACGCGGTTACCGCACCCAGGACACGGGGGCACCACTGAAAGAAAACCTCGCCGCCGCCCTCCTCATCGCCGCCGGCTGGCCCACACTGGCCACCGAGGACGGCGCCTTGATCGATCCCCTGTGCGGCTCCGGCACCTTGCCCATCGAGGCCGCCCTGATCGCCGCCGACTGGGCCCCTGGTCTGAACCGGTCGTATTTCGGCTTTACCGGCTGGCTGGGCCATGTTCCGGCACACTGGCACAGGCTGCGCGAGGAGGCACAGGCACGGCGTAGCGCAGGTCTCGCCCACCTGCCACCCATTGCCGGGCGGGATCACGACCCGCATGCGGTGGACATCGCCCGTGCCAATGCCGCCCGCGCCGGGCTTGCCGAACACCTGCACTTTGAGGTCGGCGACCTGAGTGAGGCGCGTCCAATCGCTGCACGGGGTCTGCTCATCGTCAATCCGCCTTACGGCGAACGCATGGGCGAGGCCGCCCGTCTCACTCCCCTCTACGCCCTGCTCGGACAGGTTCTGCACACACATTTCGGTGGCTGGCGCGCGGCCGTGTTCACCGCCAATCCCGAGGCCACTCGCGGCCTCGGGATGCCCGTCAAACGCCAGTTCACGCTCTACAACGGTACCCTGGCCTGCCGCCTCTCCACGCACGCAGTGCCAACGGACATCCCCTCCCGGCTGGACACCACCGTGGCACACACTGCGAAACGCACGGCCATGCCCAGCACGTCGGACGAGTACAAGGCCATCGCCCTGGAGACCACCTACGCACCACCACCTGCGCCCCCCTCTCCCTGGCCGACCACTGTAGTACCCACACAGCCAAGCGGCATGGCCCCCAACCCGTCCCCAGCCGCTCCCGCAGGCACCAGAGCATCGAGTCCTCCGCCAGCGGCTCACCGCAGTGAAGGCGCGGCCATGTTCGCCAACCGCCTGCGCAAGAACCTGCGCCACCTCGGCCGCTGGGCACGCCGCCAGGGCGTGACATGCTACCGGGTCTATGACGCCGATCTGCCCGACTACGCCCTGGCCGTCGATCTGTATCAGGGTGAGCCGCCCCGTCAGAGTGCCCCGGACACCGCCCCCGGGCGCTGGCTGCATGTACAGGAATACCAGGCCCCCGCCAGCATCGATCCCGCCCGTGCCGAGGCCCGACTGAGCGAGGCTCTGGCCATCCTGGCCGAGGAACTGGCGATCCCCCTGGCGCAGATCTATTTCAAGGTCCGCAAACGCCAGAAGGGCGCGGCCCAATACACCCGTCAGGGCACGCAGCGCGTCTTTCACATTGTGCACGAGGGCGCGCTGCGCTTCCTGGTGAACTTCGGTGATTATCTCGACACCGGCCTGTTCCTTGACCATCGCCCGACCCGGGTGCTCATCGGTGAACTCGCACCCGGGCACGACGTACTCAATCTGTTCTGCTACACCGGCTCGGCCACGGTCCATGCCGCTGCTGGCGGCGCGCGTTCCACCACCAGCATCGATCTGTCACGGACCTATCTCGATTGGACCCAGCGCAACCTTCTGCTCAACCATTTCACCGGCCCCGAACACCGACGTATCCAGACCGACTGCCTGCAATGGCTCGAACAGGCGCACACACAGCCGCAGCGCTACGGTCTGATCTTCCTCGACCCACCGAGCTTCTCCAATTCCAAGCGCATGGAGACCAGCTTCGACATCCAGCGCGATCAGGCCACGGTGCTCGACCAGGCCCTGCGGCTGCTCACCCCAGACGGGGTGTTGATCTTCTCGACCAACCGGCGCCAGTTCAAACTCGACCCGGCCATGACTGCAAGACTGGGACAGACCGATCTGCACATCGAGGATCTGACCCGGGCCACCCTGCCCAGGGACTTCGAACGGGGCACACCCATCCACCGCTGCTGGAGGATCCACCGGGCAACGCCGCCACCTTGACCCAAAACATGCCATCCCGCAGCCAGTAGTTCCATGGCTCCACCCGAGGCAGGTCGAGGCCATCCTGCCTCGGTGGTGCCCGGCACGGTTGCCGCCCGCACCCACTTTGGTCATGATAGAGGGACATTGGCACTACCACGCGGGCGGCCATGCACAGCAGCACTCTCTTCTTCGCCATTTTCCTGATCTTCACCGGTGCCGCCGCACTGGCCACCGTGGCCTTGTATGCCCGCCAGGCTCTGCTGGTTGCCTACATCGGCCTGGGGATCCTGCTCGGGCCATCCGCGCTGGGACTGATCGCCGATCCCGGCGTGGTCAAACACATCGCCAACATCGGCATTATCTTTCTGCTGTTTCTGCTCGGTATGAGCCTGGCGCCGCAAAAGCTGCTGCAACTGGTGCGCAAGACCACGGTAGTCACTGGTCTGAGTGCATTGGTCTTCGCCCTGGTGGGCATCGGCGCCGGCTGGCTACTCGGGCTGAACCTCGTCGAACAATTGCTGGTAGGCGCCTCAATGATGTTCTCCAGCACCATCATCGGCCTGAAGCTGTTGCCCACCACCGTGTTGCATCACCAGCGTACCGGCGAGATCATTATCAGTATCCTGCTGTTGCAGGACCTGATTGCCATCGTGGTCCTGTTGCTGCTACAGGGTCTCGGGCGCGCCCAGCTACCCTTCGGCGAGATCGGGTTACTGATACTGAGCCTGCCGGGACTGATTCTGTTTGCCTGGCTGTTCGACCGCTTCATCCTGTTCAAACTCATTCGCCGCTTCGGCAAGATTCAGGAATACATCTTTCTGATGGCCATCGGTTGGTGCCTGGGCATGGCCCAGCTTGCGGCCTGGCTGGGTCTGTCCCATGAAATCGGCGCCTTCATCGCCGGCGTCATGTTCGCCACCAGCCCCATTGCGCTGTTCGTCACCGAAAGTCTAAAACCGCTACGCGATTTTTTTCTGGTGTTGTTCTTCTTCTCGCTCGGCGCCGGCTTCAATCTCGGCATGCTACGCGAGGTATTGCTTCCCGCAAGCCTCCTGGCCGCCGCGATCATGAGTATCAAACCACAGGTGTTCAAGTGGCTGCTCAGCCACTCCGGTGAAACCCCGGAACGGGCCGGGGAGATCGGGATGCGCCTGGGTCAGACCAGCGAATTCTCCTTCCTCATCGCCGTACTGGCGATGGATCTCGGCGTCATCGGTCACAAGAGCGCCTATCTTATCGAGGTCACCACCCTGCTGACTTTCATCGCCTCGTCCTATCTCGTGGTGCTGCGCTACCCGACACCCATTGCCGTCTCCGACAAACTGCGCCGCGACTGAGCCCACAGCACGGTCGCACGGTACGGAGATCACTCGAGTGAGGCCGGGGTTGCTGTCTCGTGCTGGACGGGTAGTGTCAGCCGATGCGGTTTCCCGTGCGCGCTCAGGCCAGCAGTGGCCCAAAGAATGCCGCGCCCAGACTCACGGCCGCGTCCAGCGACAACACCTCATGTGTCGCCCGATCGTGGCGCCAGTCCCGCGCCGCCACGGCATCGGCGAGGAAAACCATGTCCCGACACAGGCTATGCGCCGCACACCCCCCGGTCGCCTGCCACGCAATCCCGACCCGCAGCGTCGCGGGGACCACCTTGAGCAGCGTCTCGCCCACCTGGTGCACCCTCACGGGCTGAGCACTTTGCGCGCAGTGGGACACAAGCTCGGTCTCGGCCCCGCACAGGGGGGCTACCGCCAGGGCATCAACAGCACACATTGCCTGCACCTGTCGTCCACCCAGCCGGACACGGTGGGGAGTCATCTCCAGGGTAAACGGATAGGCACCGCGTATCGTTACCGCCGTGGCCTGTCCGGCGCGCTCACACACGATGAGATCCTCTGCGACCAGACGCGCAAGTACGGCTGTGATGTCGAGTGAGGGGAAGTGCTGCCGGAGTTCATCGTGGCACGGTGGCTGCGCCTGCAGGATAAAACCCCGCAGGATCGCCCGATGTACCGCTCGCCAGTCCGCGGGCAAGACCACCTGACGGGCCACCAGCGGCAACAGGGTCTGGAGCCTTTCCAGCGCCGCCGATATCTCGCTCGACAGTCCGTCGGATGTCGTACCGTGCACCCCGTTCATGGCCGGTGCAGACTCAATCGCCG
Organism: uncultured Chromatiales bacterium; assembly: GCA_964561765.1. Taxonomy (GTDB): domain Bacteria; phylum Pseudomonadota; class Gammaproteobacteria; order DATFLL01; family DATFLL01; genus CAZLQI01. The sequence continues at coordinate 31,391 of CAZLQI010000001.1, read as the reverse complement.
AGCCCACGCTGCATACGCTGGTGGCCAATCAACACCAGCAAGGGCTGCAAGGCCTGCTTCTCCTGAGCCGTGACCCGGGGGTCCCGCTCGATGGCATGACGCCCAAGGCGCTCCAGAGTAAGGAGTGCATCATCACTCAAGACGTCGAAGGAAAAACCCTCACCATGTTGGTGTTCGAGCAGATCGAAATAATCTGCCAGTTCAGGGCGATAAACCTTGCCCATGTTTCACCTCTCAATATAGGACTTGGAACTTGGCCCTCAGTCCTCCACCCCCAGCATGCCGACCTTGAGGTCCGCATCGGCGGGGTACCTGCCCAGCCAGACACTGAGCACAGCAGCGCCCAGCCCGCTGCCTGACACCGTGCCGCGCAGTGTGCCATTGACGCTCACGCGCATACTTCCATCGGGCATAAAGTCCACCGTCGTCACATCACCTTTCCTGAGCGTGGGAAACAAGGCCTCGAAGGCTGACAGTTGTGGTGCCATCGCCTGGCGTCGGACCAGGCTGAGATTGTCCGCGAACCCCTCCTCCCAGGCCGAGCGCATCTCCTGTTGCGAGACTTCATGATAGAGCATGTACATCAACCACACGCTTGGGCCCGGGCATGGCCAGAACGGCCTGCGCCGTGCGCGCCAGCCTGGGCAGATATAGCGCGCCGACATAGATATCAAAAATAAACTTACTGCGGATACCCGCACCATTGAGTACCAGTGTCGTCTCTGCAGGCAAGCGCGCCGCGGACTGCGTCGTACCGCTACCCGCTGGCGCGGGTGTATGCATCATAAAGTGCACCGTCTGCGGCAATGCGATGCCTGATATCTCCAGTGCCATCGCCGGGGCGCTGCACAACAAGAGCCCCACGGCCCAGCCACTACCCAACCATGCACCTATCCGCATCCCATTCGCCTCCTGTGCAAGCACCCGGGTCTGGTCACATCTGGACCCACGCGATTATCTGCACCCTATCCAATGTCGGCACCGCGACACTCAGTCACGAAAATTATCGAACTGCAACGGCATATCCAGTTCCGCCCCACGCAACCGGGCCATGACCTGCTGCAGGTCGTCGCGTTTCTTGCCCGTCACCCTGATCTTCTCGCCCTGGATCGCCACCTGTACCTTGAGTTTGCTCTCCTTAACAAGTTTGACAATCTGCCTGGCCAACGGGGGCTCCAGTCCCTGGCGCAGGGTCACGGTCTGGCGCGCGCGCTGCCCGGTTGTCTCGGGGTCGTCAACCTTGAGACAAGCAATGTCCACGCCGCGTTTGATCAGTTTGCTCTCCAGGATGTCGCGCATCTGCTGGAGTTGAAACTCCGAACCGCTGTGCAGGGTAATCACCGCTTCTTCCTGTGCATAATTCGAATCGCTGCCCTTGAAGTCAAAACGGGTTTTCACTTCACGGTTGGCCTGATCAACCGCATTGCCCACCTCATGCATCTCGACCTCCGAGATAATGTCAAACGATGGCATCAGTCTTCTCCTTTTAGAATGGGTAGCGGATGGGCGGCTGCGCCACCCAGCGCACGCCGCACCCAGTTACGCACGGGCAACAAGGCATGGGTGATGAGTGCACGCTGGGTGGGCAGCCTCCCCCGTCAGGAAGACGATGGACGGAGGCGACAGCAACGCCACCCGCGCTTCGGCCCGGGCTGGGAGCACGGTGAGCAGAGACACGCTGCACAGCCACCCGGCCCACACCCGCCGGGCCGGAGACCAAAGGCAACCAGGTCCCCGTCGAACATACTGGTGCGCACCTGACGGGCTCACCGCGCCGCGGCCTCCGGCCAGGCCACAATGTGCTCGAACAGCTCCTCGGGATGTATGGCCTGTTCCGGAAACACCTGATCACGCACCGACATGCCGGCCCGATGTACGCTCTGTGCACTGCCCGACACCAGCGGGTGCCACTGCGCCAGTCCGCGTCCCTCGCTCAATCGACGGTAGGCGCAGCTCGCTGGCAGGACAGGCAGCACCGTCGCGAGACTCGCGGCATCAAACACTACGCAGTCGCCCACGCGCGCGCTGCGCTGCGCATACGTCCGGCAACGACACGTGCGTGTATCCAGCAAACGACAGGCGACATCCGTATAGCATACCTGCGCACTGTCCACGTCCTGATATTTAACTAGACAACAGCGCCCGCAGCCATCACACAGCGCCTCCCACTGCGCGTGGCTCAACTGCGCCAAAGCGGTAGTCTCCCAGAACGGCGCCGAGATGTCCGCCATCGCCTAGTCCTGCACCCAGACTTGCAAGGCCGTGATGATCTTCTGGGCCTGCTCACGGCTGGAGATATTGAATTTGGACTTCTGCTTGTACTCACCATAGCGCTTCTGATAGCGACGAATGGTGTACTTGTCCGGACCGTATTGCTCCTTCTGCCGGTCCCAGTCCTGGTAGCGGAACAGCAACGTCGACCAGGCACCCTTCGTCAGGATCACCTTGTCCAGTTCCTTGGTGACCACCACACCGTCTTCTTCAAAATTGACCGTCAGGTCATCCACTGTCTCACTCATCAAATACCCCTAGATATATAGACACAAAAATTGATGGACCGGGTTCATTACCTCGATACGCACGCCGACACGGCCAGCGCCAGACAGAACCATCCCCTCTGCCTGCCTCATCGGTATCTTCGACGACCTGTGCAGGATAGGGCCATTACCCAGGAGGGCCATGGCGCACATCACGGCCCACATAGCGGTAGCTGAGCAAGGCAGACCATATCACGACCACCACCGACAGCCAGATGAAACCGGTCCAGAATGCCGTATCCGCCCGCGCCAGCGGTGCATAGCCCAAGTCCTGCGGTGGCAGCCCAAACACCCGCGGTGCCACCTGCAGGTTCAGCCAGATGAGGCAAAAATGCGCTGCAAGAAACAAGGGCACCAACCAGCCGGCGCTCAGCCCGGCAGCCAACACGATCTTAACCCATTTCATGCCCGACGCCCCCCTTTCAGTACATGTTGCCCAACGCATGAGCGGCGACAACAGGCCGATGCCCCGTACGAAGCATAGCAACAATGCCACTGGTGAGACAAAACGGAAGGGGACCGCCGGACATCACTGGAGACACCCGACAATCAAAGCGGGGAGGGGAGGACCCGCGGGGAATATCGTCCAGAAGGTTGTCGGGTCAAGAGATGCGGGGCAAATATGAAAAAGCCCCCCCAGCAACACCGGGCTGGGGGGGCGTAACACTCTCCGCTTCAGCGCGTCCGCATATGCCGACGTTGCGCATGGCGCCGATTTTGGTATCGATCATGGCGCAGATCACGTGCATCATAACGACGCTCATGCCGGTCGCGGCGCAGATCACGACGATCATAGCGCATATCGTGTGCGCCCTGGCGCAGGTTACGCCGCGCCTCATGCATCCCCGAGCGATTGCCCTCACGACGTGCCCCACGGTACTGGTGTACCTGCTGGCGCTGCTCGCGGCGATCAGTGCGCATCCCGCGCCGATCCTGGCGGATATCACGGGTATCATGGCGCATCTCGTGGCGGTCCCCGCGCATATCTCTGCGGGTACTATCGGCATGGGCGGCGGGCAGTACTACCGCACCACTAAGGACAAGGACGGTGGCAAGGGTCAACGTGCCGGGTAATTTCATCTGGGCTCTCCTCAGTATTATTTGGGGTCTACATCCTCTTTAACGCGCCTCTGCCTCAACGGTTGACACCCCAGGCTGTAAAATTACTGCCCCTGTCCCCCGATCACTGCCTTGCGCGCCTTTTCGTAGTCCCGATACGACAGCGTACGGGGCGGCGTCTCACCGGGCGGTGCCGGATGCAACAGCCGCTCGCGGGCGTGCAGACCATGGTAGGCATTTTCATACACCTGTTGTGTGCTGCACCCCCCCAGCAGGACAAGTGGCACCCACAGGCCCAGCGCCGATATCAGCGTTAAAACTCGCACCACGGACTCCTTGATATAATCGCGTCCCGCCAGCGGGGTAAGCAACGCAATGTGTTGACCACACAATCCACTAATGGTGCAAGGCATAGACGGCGAGGGCCAGCAGGCCCAGCAGATACGTGCCCCAGACGAGCACCACGCTGGTCATGAACACGCGCTCCGGCCACCCACGCACCTCTTTTCCTTTGGCTACCCACTGCTCATCCACCATATGCAAATCAGTATCGCGCATCATAGCTCTCCTGTGCCACGAGAGAAACGGGGCCAATGACCCGAACGAAACGTAAACCACACCATCTTGATAAAGCGCCTACAACACCCTGCTAGAACAAGCCCCCGCACTGAACTGTCGAACCGACAGTAACGCCCTCAACCAGCCCGCCAGACCGCCAACACAAACAGCAGCCAGGCCACAATGAACGCCAGCCCCCCGATCGGCGTGACGGCACCCAGCCAGCGCAGGCCGGATAAACTCAGTGCATACAGACTGCCGGAAAAAACCACGATGCCAAAAAACATCAACCAACCGGACCATTTGAGCAGAACCGACCCTGGCAGGTGCAAGGCAGTCACCCCAACGATCAGCAGACCCAGTGCATGATAAAAATGGTACTGGTTGCCGGTATGGTAAACCAACATCATCTGCGCCGACAGATGCGACCGGACGGCATGTGCACCAAACGCCCCGAACATCACCGCCAGCATGACATTGATTCCGCCCAACCCTAAAAACACACGTGCGCTGTTCATTAGCATAGTTCTACCCACTCATCTCATGAATCGACATGACCGCTGTCACAAAGCCATCCATCCCTGCCCGTCCCGCACTCAATTCGTGAACCGGTGCCACTTTCTTTGCTACGCGTTGTCAGTCCTGATCTTACAAGTTCCAGGCCCTGGCCCCGAGCCGGCAAATTACATTCCGTCCACTTTTCGGCATGGACTTAGCAAATCGCGAAGAAACAAGATAGGATTGTGTCTCTGTTCCGGCGTAGAATATACCCGTGGTATAACCTCATAGCCACAGACGGCACAGATATCGACTACCGTAGAGGCCAGGACAGACAACCGGACCGCAGGTTTATTCGCATGTTGTGTTTCGTCAAAGAATTCGTCCGCGCCCCAAAATCCACCGGCGCCCTGATCGCGTCGTCTCGCGAACTGGCCCAGAGCATGACGGCCGCCGCCGATCTGACCTGCGCGAAAATGATCGTCGAGTTTGGCACCGGCACAGGGGTCTTCACCGAGCAAATACTGCGATCAAAGCGCGTCGACTCAGAGTTCTTCGGCCTGGAAATCAACCCCATTTTTGTCAAGAAAACCCAGGAACGCTGCCCGGATGCCCGTGTCTACCAGGACTCCGCCACCAACGTGCATCGCTATCTCGCCGAGCACGGCCACAGTGGCTGCGACTGCATTATTTCTGGGCTGCCCTGGAGTGTCTTTGACAAGGCGCTACAGGAAGAACTCCTGCAGGTCATCTTCGATGCGCTGAATCCCGGCGGGATCTTCGTCACGTTCAGCTACATCAGTGGCGCTCTGCTTCCTGCGGGGCGCCATTACAACCGGCTGCTACCCAGCACCTTCGCATCGGTCTCACGTTCGAGAATCATCTGGCACAACCTGCCACCGGCCTTTATCTACGCCTGCCGGAAATAGGCCCCGACACAGGCATGCACCGGTCTGAATGTCTCACAACAAAACTGACTAAAAAAAAGCGGTGATGCACGATAGCATCACCGCCAAAACTTAACGCCTTGGCACGTAGACCGCGGTTACCACCAGAGTCGTACACCAACCATGTACTGCGTATCACTGACAGCCACCCCAGCCTGACGGGCATAGTCTGCGGTGGTACCGTATTTTCGCACCCACTGCACGCCGATATAGGGTGCAAACTCACGCCGTATCTCATAGCGCAGGCGTATCGTCAGGCTGGAACTCGACAGCCCCGAACCCAGCGCCCGTTGCGGATCGTCCTTGCCATAGAGGTTGAGCTCCGCTTCCGGCCAGAAGACGAGACGCTGGGTCAGGTAGATATCATACTCACCCCGCAGGCGAGCTGCGGTACGCCCCCGCGAACCGACATAGATCGTGGCATCGGTTTCGAACTTATAGGGTGCGAGACCCTCGAAGCCGAAACCCAACCAGTCGCGTGTCGGACCGCCATCGGTGGAAAAGTCATGGCGCAAGCCAATCTGTGCATCCCAGTACGCGGCCAACGCACGGCTGTAGTAGACCTCCAGACTGGCATCCTCGGTGCTACCGTTTGCACGTGCCCCTTCGCCCTTTATCCAGAGCTTGTTGAGGTCGGTGCCGACCCAGGCCTGCCCTTCCAGATAGGTCAACGACCCAGTGCCGGTATCGACACGCTCCAGACGATCCAGCATGAGTTTGCTCTGCACGCTGTTGTCATGAATGGCCAGAGGCCAGGTCTTTTTCTCCTTGAGCACCTTCTCCAGTGCCTGTTTTTGTCCCTGGACATAGGCCGGGCTCATGTTCGGCGTCTCGGCCAGTGCCAACGACGCGTATCCCAACCCCAGTGCTGCAACGCTCAGGGTTATCAGTTGTTTCTTCATTACATATTCTCCTCGATCCGTAACCTGCCTCAAGACACCCGTACCTCGCGGAACATACCCGCCTTCATGTGGTACAACAGGTGACAGTGATAGGCCCAACGGCCTATTGCATCGGCATAGACGCGATAACGCACCGCATGCCCGGGGGCGACACTCACCGTGTGCTTGCGCACTTGGAAACCGCCGTCAGGGCTTTCTATCTCGCTCCACAAACCATGGAGATGGATCGGATGGTTCATCATCGTGTCATTGACCAGAAGAATGCGCACATGCTCGCCGTACTTGAGATTGATAGGACCGGCATCGGAGAACTTCACGCCGTCAAACGACCACATGTAGCGATCCATATTGCCGGTCAGGTGCATCTCAATAGTGCGACTCGGTTCACCCCGGCTCAGGGGAGCGCCAATAGTCCGCAGGTCAGCATAGGTCAGCACACGACGGCCGTTGTTGCGCAGACCTGCCCCCGGATCGTCGAGTCGCGTGGAGACCTCCTCGACATGCATGCCCGTGCCAGGACCGTATTCGCTTGCCGGGTGGTGCGTCACTTTCATCATGCCACCGCCAGCCGATTTTGCTTTCATAGCCGACATGTCCATACCATCCTTGCCATGGTTCATGGCCGACATGCCCATACCGCCCATTTTCATGCCGGCCATCGACATGCCCATGTCGGCCATGGTCAGGGTGGGCACCGGGTCCATCGCCGGCACCTCGGCCGACATCCCCAGGCGCGGCACCAGGGTACCGCGAGCAAAACCAGAACGGTCGATGGACTGCGCAAAGATCGTGTAGGCACGATCGTCCCTGGGTTCGACGATCACGTCATAGGTCTCGGCCACACCGATACGAAACTCATCAATAGGCACTGGATGCACATTCTGACCATCTGCGGCGACCACCGTCATCTTCATGCCGGGGATGCGCACGTCGAAATAGGTCATGGCTGAGCCATTGATGAAGCGCAGGCGCACCTTCTCGCCCCGGCGAAACATCCCGTTCCAGTTGCCATTGGGTGTCGTCCCGTTCATCAGGTAGGTATAGGTCGCACCGCTGACATCGGACAGATCGCGCGGGCTCATGCGCATCTTGTCCCACATGAGACGGAAATCCACTGCGTTGCCCAGACCTTCCTTTTTCGCCCGGGCGATGAAATCATCCAGCGTCAATCGGGAATAGTTGTAGTAACCATCCATCTCCTTGAGCCGCGAGAAGACGAACGCGGGATCGGAGTCGGTCCAGTCGGAGAACAGCACGACATGGTCGCGGTCATAGTGAAAGGGCTCTGGCCCACGGGGTTCGATGACCAGGGCCCCGTAGTGGCCCTCCTGCTCCTGAAAACCGGAGTGACTGTGGTACCAGTAGGTCCCGCTCTGACCGACCTTGAAGCGGTAGGTAAAGGTCTCGCCCGGGGCGATACCCGGATAGGAAAACCCGGGCACGCCATCCATCAGAAAGGGCAGGATGATCCCATGCCAGTGTATGGAACTCCATGTCTTGAGACGATTGGTGACCCGCAGAGTCACGGTATCGCCTTCACGCCAGCGCAACACCGGGGCAGGCACGGAACCGTTGATCGAGATACCCACAGCGGTACGGCCGGTGAAATTGACCGGTGTGCGGTCAATGACAAGATCAAACTCCGTACCCCGCAGTTCAGGCACCTTGCCGGGGGCATTCATGGCCCACAGCGGTTTTTCCATAAAGCCGAAACTGGCCAGCGCGCCACCGGCAGCCAACCCTTGTACAAACCGGCGACGCGCCGGATTGACAGGGTTTGTCAGAGTCGTGATGTGACGGGTTTTCTTCATAACGCTATCTCTCCCCGGAACACGGATCACCCGGCCATGGTCTCGCGATACCTGACGGACATCGTTGCCACAGCGGATAACCGGTCCCGCAATGAATGCAGTAATACAAAAAGACGGGCGAATCGATACACACCGGCACGGGTGCCGGTTGTGTACGCAGAGGAGATTTCAGATCCGGGGAGGACGCCGCGGCGGTTCGATGACACGCAACGCGGGGGTAATCAGAGTAGGGAGGGCAAGTCTGACAAGGAGAGGTAAAACCCGACCGACAGGCGGCGAATGCGCAAGCAGAGGCGTGCAATGCGCATCGCACACATCACCGTTACCACCGCAACAGGTGGGGGTATTGAAGTCCGCGGGCGCACCCTGCGCCGCAGCCGATGACATACCCGCATGCACGGCCATCGACAGACAGGGTGAACTCCCATCGGCCACCACCACACCGGCCATAGCTGCACTGGCCACTGGCAAGGCCATGAGCGGTGCCGCCTTGCCGAGTACGAACAACACCACGACGAGGAACACCAGCGCACGCCGGTACACCCTGTTCACTCGTAGTCCGTGGATGGATAACGCCATTGTGTCTCGCCGCTGACGATTAGAGATTGCCGGACCATGCCGGGACGAGTGAGGATAACCGCACACACGCCTTACAGCAAGGGCGGTGTGACAGCGTGGGTGTATCCACGATGGCCCGCCGGAGAAAGCGCTACCCGCACATAATCCCTTATATTTATGCGGTCATTCCCTGCGCTGGCTGGCCGATACAAAACGACCGCGCCACCGAACGCCACCCAAGTCGTGTACTCACAATCCGATTACATCGGTTCATGGTTTAGGCCTGCGCGCCGGATCATGGCCGCGAAACAGCCGCTGGTAGAGATACAGATTAACCCCCTGCAAACCAGCGGCTAGCAAAAACGGCGCCAGCAATAAACCGGCCTGAAATAATAGGCCGGCCACCAACGGACCAAACGCAAGCGGCAGCAGCAGCGAGACATTATTCAGACTCACCGCCAGTCCACGACGACGCGCGCGTACCAGGCTCACGCCCAACGCCTGACGCGCACCGATGGTGCCGCGGTTGAGTGCCGAGCGGATCACATACAACACCGCCGCCCAGATAAAACTCGGTGCCAGCGCCATCGGTACCAGCAACAACAAGGCGATCACCCGCAACCAGACCACGACGCCCACGACACCCAGATGACGGGTCAACCGCGCAGAGACCAGGGAGGCCACGCCGGTGGCGACAAACGCCAGGCTCATCATCGGCGCGATGGCCGCAGGCCCGACACCGAAACGCCGCAAAAACCAGTAGGCCAGCATCGGCCCGATCAGTCCGATGGCCAGGCCACTGAGTGCGTTGATCCCCATCAGCCGCAGCAACAGCGCATTTTCCCGGGCCTGCACCTGCAACGTGCGCACCGCCTGCCCCGGCGGGACCGACACCGCCTCCGACGCGCTGTCCGTGTCGGGACCCGGCACAGTATCCCGCGCACGGCGCAGCAGTGCCATGCTCACCAGGGAACCGAGTAGCACAATCCCGAACAACAGGCGATACGCATCGCCCGGCACGGGGGTGCCACCAAAGACCTCCGGCAGCATCGCCAGCAACGCACCACCCGCCATGCCGAAAAAACCCAGACCCGCATTGAGACTAAACACCGCGCCGCGCTGTTGTGGCGCCACCTCACCCGCAAGCCAGGCCTGCTCGACCGGTGCAAAGGGTCCGGGACTGCCCTGTGCTCCGCGACCAAAGCCACCCAATACCGTTGCCGCCACCAGCACGGCACCATTGGCCGTGAGCAATGCCGCCAATGCGGCAATCACCTGCGAGACCTCGTAGCCGAGCAGAAAACTACGCCGCCCAAAGCGATCCGACAAGGGTCCAAGCAACAGGGTAAACACCGAGCTGGTCAGTAAACCCGCCATGAACACACCCCCAATGGCCACGGCCGACCAACCCAGGGCATGGAGGTACAGAGCAAAATCCGCCACCAGCGCCCCCTGGCCCACACTGCGAGCCGTGCGGGCCCCAATGAGACAACGTGCCGTGGGGGTCAATGCCGACATTCTGAGTGTCCTGTCAGGTCATGGCACCCCGGCGCTGGCGCAGGGTGTCGAAGCTGAAGATCGCAAGACTTGCCCAGATACACGCAAAGGTGATGCCATCGATGTGCGTGAACGGTTCCCCGAACAGATACACGCCGGTAAAAAACTGCATCGTGGGCGTAATGTATTGCAACAGACCCACCGTGCCCAGACGCAACCGTCGTGCGCCAACGGCAAACAGCAGCAGCGGGATGACGGTCACGATACCCGCGCCGATGAGCAGCAGATCCATGCGCACCGACGTATGCAGGAACACCGCCTCGTGGTGGAGGTACAACCAGCCCATCAGCAACAAGGCGCCCGGCATCAGCAACACGGTCTCCACCAACAGCCCGGTGGGGCTATCGACCGGAACCTGCTTGCGGATGAGCCCGTAGAGGGCGAAGGCCATCGCCAGTGTCAATGCCACCCAGGGTATCTTGCCGTAGGCGATGACCACGACCAGCACGCCCACGACGGCCACACCCACGGCCAACGCCTGCAGGCGGCGCAAACGCTCGCCCAGAAACACCCTCCCCATAAAGACGTTCAGCAGCGGCGTAATGTAGTAACCCAGGCTGCTGTCGAGCACATGATTGTGCGTCACCGCCCAAATGAAGATCACCCAGTTCAGGGCAATGCAGGCCGCGCTGGCCATGAGCGCCCACAGTATGCGCGGGCGGGCAAATACCGCGAACACGCGTGACCAGCGCCCCGTCAACAGGGCAAAGCCACCGAGGAGTACGGCGGCCCAGATGATACGGTGCGCGACGACCTCCCACACGCTTACCTGTGGACCGATGGCGTAAAAATACAGGGGCATGAACCCCCAGAGTCCAAATGCACTCAGCGCGGCCGCCAGGCCCATAGTCTGTTCTGACAGTGATTTCATTGCGTCTCGGCAACGGTGAAAGAGCGGTACCTGGGCCGGGCTCGTTAGTTTGTGTATATCTGTCGGTAGCCAACAAAGCTCATGTAGCAGATAAATTCGATGTGAGCGGTCTGGCGCCGAAGTTTATCCGGAAATGGTGCGAAGGGGGCAGACTCACGTGCGATACGTTGTGCGGTCTGGTCAAGGCGGGGATCCCCGGAAGAACGCAACAGTTTCAGCCCGATAAGCCGTCCATCGGCACCTATCACCAGTTTCAGTACGGGTGTGCCTGTCAGATTGGTCGGGTAATTCATGTCCCCGATGCGTTGCAGCTTCTCCAGGACGGAGGCGATGTAATAACGCGCGACCAGGGTGTGCGGATCGCGTTTATGCGCCAGCGCCGCCTCCTCGGCCACGCTCAGGCGCAGCGTCTCCTGGCGGGTTTCCTGATTGACGGCCGCCTTGATCTGATTATTCAATGCCGACCAGTCGAGCTGGCGCGGGGGGGGAGCGATACCCGGCCTGTTGGGCGTTTTCTGCATCTGCAAGGGCGGGCGCCGGGGTGCGGGAGGCAGGCGCGGCGGCGGCGTAGCACGGCGGGCCGGTTGTGCCGCGAAACGCGCAGGCCGCGACGGCGTTGCACCCCGTGAGGAGGGTAACTCGTAGATCTGTGCGGACAAGGGTTTGGGTGGTATCGGGGGACGAGGCGAGCGGGCGACGATCTGACCAAGCGTCACAACACCCAGCAGCACCAGCGCCACAGCAAGAGGCAAGGTCCAGGACAAACGCCATACCGACAGGTCCCGGTAAAGGTGCCCTGACGCCGCAGGGTGGATCATTCGTGCTTGACGGCAATCAACAGACGCGTGGCTCCGGCCTGACTCGCCGCCAGCATTGCGCGCACCACTACGCCATTGCGCACCGCCCGGTCCGCCGCTACCACCACCACGCTACCATGAGTCTTGAGCATGGGCTTGAGAGTCGCGGCCAGGGTGGCCAGGGTCACCGGCGTGCTGTCCAGTAACAAATGTCCCTGGCGCGTAACGCTCAGGGTCACCGGTTTTTGCGGATGCGCCGCAACCGCCTGGCCCTTGGGCAGATTGATACCCAGGGCGTGCAGATTCTGCATCGACAACGACGCCAGCATAAAGGTAGCCAGCAGGAAAAACATCACATCAATCATCGGAATGATCTCGATGCGTCCGCGGCGATAGGCGCGCGCCCTACGCAGCTTCATGGTCTGCCTCTGCAACCGGGTCGGTGGCGACACCATCGAGACGCACCTGATCCACCAGCCGGGTACCGATACGCTCCATCTCATCGAGCACCCGCGACTGCAACCGGGAAAAGAAATTATAACCAAACAGTGCGATCAGGGCGATAAACAGACCCAGGGCCGTCGCAATCAACGCCTCGGCGACGCCCGCGGTAACCCCCTGCGGATCCACGAGCCCCTTGCTGCCGATCAGATTGAAGGCGCGCATCATGCCGGTAATGGTGCCCAACAGGCCCAGCAGGGGTGCCGCGGTCACGATCGTCTCCAGTACCCAGAGCCCACGTCCAAGGTCTTTCTCGATGATCTGCGCCTCATCGCCCGCCCGCGACTCCACCCACCACGGTGGTGACTGGTGATGTTCCAGGATGACCGCCAGGAAACGGGCGATATGGTGGTGTGGATTGAGCAGAGTACGCTGGCGTTCGATGTCCGCCCAGCGGACACTATAACCATGTACCAGGAGCAGCAGTCCTTTTGGCATGCGTGCATAGCGCCAATAGACGTAACTCTTGTCGAGTAAAATAGCGACCATGATGATGGCCAGGAATAACAACGGATAGACCATCGGTCCGCCGAACTGCAGCGCGCGCCAGGCAACGACAAAATCTTGCATAGTGGATATCTTCCGGATTGGTCCGCAGGGCACTCTCAGTGCTGTGTTGAGTCAACGCCGGGACAACGGTGCCACAAAACGGGCATGGACGTGGTCTGTGCCAACCATCCGACACCCCGACCGCTTTGGCGAAATTAGGACCCTATATAAGGGGGATAAGATTCTGCCACTTTAGTGGAAATTTATCACCGTTTTCCGTGCCAGAACGCCGTGCTCTGGCCCTGGCCGTCGTTTTTGGCCTACATCTGGGTAGATACATCCGGGTGGGTGCCTATTCCAGGCCACAACGTCTCAGAACGGGGCAATGGGTCCCGCCTGGTCCTGCACGCGGCGCGGCTGCGCCCGGGCAATCGCCGCTATGGCGTCGCCCCAGCCCTCGCAGGCGTTGCGCCCGGGCCGGTGGCGTAGAAAATTCAATAACCCCTTGCAGCGCGCATAAAAGCTGAAAAAGGCAAGGACCTGGCGGCGCTGTTGCGGCCCCAACGGATACGGACTACAAATCAGTTTATCGTCATACAGGCCCCGATCGGTCAGCCCGACCGCACCAAAGACCTGCACGCTGACACGGGTGCCATGGCGCAAGCGCGGGCCGAGCACCACCGCATCGAGCAGGTCACCTTCCAGGCCTACATAGGACTCGACGGCGCCGTAGTTGAAGGGGCAGGGCAGGGGTGAGACAAAGTCAATATGCCCGTTGAGGCCGCGTTTGAGAAAACTCCCACGCGGCACCTCGATGGTCACCTCCAGTGTGGGCAGCGCACAACGCGACGGTGACCGCCTGGATAGCTCGGGCAACGAACTGGACATGGTCCATAGCATAACCTCCACGTGCTGCCGTGTCGCCATCGCATCAGCGTCCTCATTGAGTTATCCAGACGGCGGCGGCCTCCTCGTTCTGTCTGAGGGTCTCCCTGTACCGGCTAACGCTTCCGCTTTCGCTGCAGATGCCTTACAGTAATCATCGTACCTTGAGGGCAACGGCCCGTCAGGCCACCACTCAGCGCACCGGCTTGACCTGATGTACCCACCACGCAGCCGAAGATCCCGCCTGGGACGGTGCTCCCGGCATCAACTGTCTACACCGTTTGGCGGAGTCTCCGTGAACAAACATCTCTCGCGCATCATTGTCATCGTCTTACTGGTCGGCATCGCCGCCTTCTTCTACCATCGCCGACTCGGTGAGAGCCCGCCACACACGGCCACACCGGCCACGGCCTCTGCACCGCAGGCCGAGGCATCCAAAGCCCACGCACCGCCACCAGTCCGCTATCCGCTCAACGTCCCGCCGCGGGCGAGCATCCGCACCCCTGCCTCGTCAAGCGCATCGGCGCCAGCCGCAGCCCCCGCCCTGCCGACCCTTGACCACAGCGACGCGGCGATGAGTGAGGTCCTCGGCCTGCTGGTCGGCCAGCCCACCCTCGATACCCTGTTCAGAACGAAATCCTTCGTTCGCCACGTGGTCGTCATCGTCGATAACCTGCCACGGACCCAGTTGCCGCAACGCGATATGCCCACACAACCAGTGGCCGGACAATTCCTCGTCACCGGCCCCGATGACCACCCCCACATCAGCCCCGCGAACTATGCGCGCTACGCCCCCTACATCCACCTGCTGGAGGTCGTCAATCTCAAGGATCTGGTCACCGCCTACGTCCACTACTATCCCTTGTTTCAGCAGGCCTACGTGGAACTCGGCTACCCCAAACGCTACTTTAATGACCGGCTGATCGCGGCCATCGACAATCTGCTCGCCACACCCGAGGTCAAGCAACCGGTCCCGCTGGTGCGCCCCAATGTCGTGTACAAATTTGCCGATCCCGCTCTGGAGGCCCTCTCCGCCGGGCAAAAGATCCTCATCCGTATGGGTCCCGACAACGCCGCACGGGTCAAACTCCGGCTCACGGCCCTGCGCAAAGCCCTGTTGGCACAGGTCTCAAAAACCGCGCAGCGGATGGGCAAGGGGCAATGATTGTGTTCAACTTAACCGGGACGTCCATCGACGCGTGGGCGCACCAGCATGGGGGCGTATATCCAGATGAACATGCTAAAGGCGATCACCCAGAGTATCTGGGAAACAACGATCCACCACCCGTAGAGCGCCGGCGCCACTAAGGGCATAAACACCCGCACAATTGCACCGACCATCAGCACACCCAGCATCCAGGGAACCTGCTTGGGCGGGCTGAACACGCTACGCCCCGTATGCCCTAGCGAGACCCGTGCCATCATGCCCAACGTCATCATGCCAACCCCCCCATAGGCAAAAGCGTGAACCGACAGCATCGGGTCGATACCAAACCACTGTGCCGCGGCAAACAGGGCAAAACCCAACACCAGCCAGCCGTAGGCGAGGTACAAACTCCATAACAACGGTACCCGCCAGATACCCGGCGTATACCAACCAGCCAGCCGCCAGGCATGCACACCACACAGGGCCGCCGCCGCCCAGGCCGCCAACGCCGGCATAGGCCACCATACTGCCAGCACGGTGAACAGCAGCATCAGCACCAGACTGGCGCCATCCAGCCAGCGCCGATTCACTAACCTGACGGGATAACCCACGCCTTTCTCGATAAAAAAGGGCAACACTCGTCGGGCCATCATCAGGAGCATCGATACCACGACATACAGTCCCGTGAATATACCCAGGCGCACGCCCTCCTTCAGCACGCCGAATAGTCCAAGATAAAAAAACGTATTACCCGCAAACAACAATACTATCTTTACCCAGACGCCCAATTGTATCCATTGCCGCGCCTTGATAATCGGCTGCAGGATCACCACACAGGCCATGGCGGCGAACAGCAGATCAAATAGGGCCATCGCCTTCAACGCCCCCGGCTGTGGAAAAAAGGGCATGATCCGTGCCAGCAGCCAGAAGCCTGCCAACCACATCAGTCCAGGGCCATGCAATGTCCTGAGTCCAGTCCAGTTACCCACGGCGGCCAGCAGGAAGCCAACGATAATCGCCATGGCATAACCGTAGATCATGGCATGAGCATGCCAGAGGATCGCTGGCACATGACTCCCACCCACCGCTGGCAGGGCGTCCTGATACAGAGCGAACCAAATCAGCACCGCAACGACGGAAAACACGGTACCGAACAGAAAAAATGGGCGTAAACCGATACGAAACAAAGCGATAGACTGCATACTCTCAGAACCTGCCATAAAGTTGATAGTCATCTTGACCGCCGCTGCGCGCCCATCGGGCGCAGCCCCGCTGACATCAGGATCGTGGTGTACTCTGTGTATCAGAGATGGAGTGTACACGACCCTGCCGGGCTTATTTTGTACCCAAGCACACCACGATTACCACCTCCGTTGACACCGGCAACCCGGGATACATCGACCCGCTTAACACATCCGGTGTCACCGCGCCGACCATAACCACACGCGTACCGAGTATTTATACTTGTTGCGCGGATAGCGTATCATTCGGGGTTCGGATCGCGGGCGCTGCGGCGCGCAATAGTGCGCTATACCCCGCGACCTGAACCTTTCCGACAACGGGCAATCCAATCACGGCGTGAATAGCGTAACCCCCAAGACCAAAATGCGGACCCTACATCGGTGTCCTCGTCGCTGCCACACCTATGCGCTCGGGTGGGTGCTGTTTTTGAGCCTGCCTGGGCTGGCGCTGGCCGGTATGCGCTATGGTGGCGATCCGTTCGCCACGCACGCACTGACAAGCGCCGATCAAGCCAGCGCATGGCATACGCCGGCGGGCCACTCACCCTGCGCGGCACAACCGCGCCCAGGTACACGCTGGACCTTGACGGCGGTGGTCAATCGGGCGCTGTGCGCCAATCCTCAAACGCGTGCGGCCTGGGCCACTGCCCGGGCGCAGGCCGCACGATGGGGCATGAGCAGATCCGCCTACTTGCCCACCCTCAGCATTACTGGCACTGTCTCACGCAGCCACAGCACCTCATCGATCAGCGGTTTTCAGGCACCGATACAAAACCAGTTCAATCCCGGGCTCAGCCTTAACTATTTGTTGTTCGACTTCGGCGCGCGCAGCGCCGCCGTCGCCAGTGCACGCGACAGTCTGCTGGCGGCGGACTGGACGCAAAACGCTACACTGCAGGGCGTTATGTTGAATGCCCTGCAGGCGTATTACCAGACCTTCGCCACGCGGCAGGCGGCGCAAGCCACGGTCACCTCGGAGAAATCCGCGTACGCCGCCTACCAAGCAGCCCGATATCGCCGCCAGATCGGGGCCAGTGCGCTGGCCGACGTGCTGCAGGCCCGCACCGCATGGTCGCAGGCACAGCTAAACCGACAAAAGGCCGAAGGGCAGGCAAAGATCGCCCAGGGCAATCTGGCCAATGCACTGGGTCTGGAGGCCGACACACCCATCACGCTGGCGCCACCGGCCGTGAGTGCGCCCAATGCGACGCAGACCCGCAATGTGCGCACCCTGATTGCGGCGGCAAAGGCGGCGCGACCGGATCTTGCCGCCGCCAAGGCACAGGTCAACGCGGCACAGCAAAACCTGCGCCGCGCGCGCACAGCCGGTCTGCCGACGTTCAACCTGTTCGCCAATACCGCCTACACCCATTCCAGCGTATTTCCCAATAGCCGCAACTGGTCCCTCGGCGTGTCATTCAGCCTGCCCCTGTTCACTGGCTACAACGATACCTACAAGGTGCATGTGGCCCAGGCGCAACTTGAATCCCGGCAGGCGCAACGGGAGAAGCTCACCCAACAAGTGGCGCTCGATGTCTGGACCGCTTACCAGCATCTGCAGACCGCACGCGACACCTACCGCAGCAGCGCGGACGTGCTCGCCAGTGCCACGGAAGCGGAGAAAGTGGCGCTAGGCAGTTACAAGGCAGGCGCCAACACCATGCTGAACCTGCTCAGCGCACAAGCCAGTCTTGCCAACGCGCGCCGGCAACGAATCCAGGCCCAATATGACTGGTACACCAGCCGCGCAGCACTGGCACAGGCCGTCGGCCGGCTGCGACCCGGCAGCGACGACACCGCTAATGCGGGACAACCATGAGAGGACACACCGGGTTATGACATTTCGGCCGCACATCGGGCGCACGATCGCCCTCTGGCTGGTGGTGATCGGCGTAGGCGCAGGGAGCGTGCATTACTGGCGCTCCGATTCGGCCCAACCGTTCAGCGCACGGTTTCGCACGGTGGTGCTAAACCACGGCGATATTGCCAAGACCGTGTCTGCCAACGGAACCTTGAATCCGGTCACGTTGGTCAATGTCGGCACACAAGTCTCAGGCACAGTCATAAAACTGTACGCCGATTTCAACGACCATGTCGAAGCCCATCAGATCCTCGCCAAACTGGACCCCTCGCTCTACCAGGCACAGCTACAACAGGACCAGGCGGCACTGGCCAGCGGCGAGGCAAGTCTCACGCTGGCACGGGCCAATGCCTCGCGCGCACGCGCACTGTTCGCCAAGGGCTATGTGGCGCAATCCAGTCTGGATACCGCCAACCAGGCCCTGGCCAGCGCGCAGGCCACCGTGGATGGCGCACGGGCGCAAATCGAGCGCATTCGGACCACCCTTGGCTACACGGTGATTCGCTCACCTGTTTCCGGCGTCGTGGTGTCACGCAACATCAATGTCGGCCAAACCGTAGCCGCAAGCTTTCAGACACCGACCTTGTTCCGGATCGCAAAAGATCTCACGCGCATGCAAATCGATACCTCCATGGCCGAGGCCAATGTCGGTGGCATCAGGGTCGGACAGAAAGTCAGTTTCACGGTAGACGCTTTTCCTGATCGGACCTTTCACGGTGTCGTTCGCCAGATCCGCCTCAATCCGACCATCCGGCAAAATGTTGTGACCTATGATGTCGTCGTCAACGTCGCCAATCCCGAACGCCTATTGCTGCCGGGAATGACCGCCTATGTCAACGTGTTGATAGCAAAACGCGACAACGTGCTGCGGGTGCCCAATGCCGCCTTGCGGTTCCGGCCTGCGGGTGCCGCCGAGCCCCTGCCCACCGCAAAGGCACCGCACGCACGCACACTGTATCGTATCCAGGGTGAAAAACTGGTGCCCGTGCCAGTGACCATCGGTCTCGCCAACAACCGCTATACGGCAATCCGCCACGGTGCCCTCAAGGCCGGCGATCACGTGGTGGTGGAAGACCTCGCGCCACCGGGCAGCGGCAAGGCGCCCGGTCACCTGCAGTTTCGTGCATTCTGATGAGCGTCGCACTGATTCGTATCGAGAATTTCTATAAGAACTACCAGACCGGTGCCGGTCCGGTACCGGTTCTCAAGGGTATCGACCTGAGCGTGGAACGCGGTGAATTCCTGGCGATCATGGGGCCGTCCGGCTCCGGAAAATCCACTTTCATGAACATCGTCGGTTGCCTGGACAGTCCAACATCGGGACACTACTGGCTCGATGGCCAGGACGTTGCCGGGCTCGATGTCAACCGTCTGGCCGAGGTGCGTAACCGCGCCATCGGCTTTGTCTTCCAGGGTTTTAATCTCCTGGCACGTGCAAGCGCGGAGGACAATGTGGCGCTGCCGCTGTTATATGCGGGCGTGCGTCACGCCGAGAGGCGCCAACGCGCGCTGGCACTGTTAGAACAGGTCGGACTGGCCCAATTCTCACACCATATGCCCAACCAGCTCTCGGGCGGCCAGCAGCAGCGCATCGCAATTGCGCGCGCCATGATCAACGAGCCACGATTGATTCTGGCCGACGAGCCCACCGGCAACCTCGATACCCACACCAGCAGCGAAATCATGGATTTGTTCACGGCATTGAACCGCACGCGCGGCATTACAATCGTGCTGGTAACCCATGAGGCGAATGTGGCGCGCTATACGCATCGCCTGGTGCGCTTTCTCGATGGCACCATAGAGGACGATGGCCCCACCGAGACCCTGCTCGCAGGCACACCGATATGATCCTGACTGATCTCATCCTCGAGGCCTGGCGGGCGATGGGGGCCAACCGCATGCGCAGCGCGCTGACCATGCTGGGCATGATCATCGGCGTGGGCGCCGTGGTGCTGATGATGGCCATCGGTCGGGGCGCGCAGTTCATGATCAACCAGTCCATCGCCTCCATGGGCAGCAACCTCTTTATCGTGCTCTCCGGCGCAACCACCTCGGGGGGGCTGCGATTTGGTGCTGGCAGCATGCCAACGTTGACATTGAACGATGCCAAGGCCATTGCCAGGCTGCCTGCTGTGGCGGCCGTAGCGCCGATTGTACTGGGCACCACTCAGGTCGTGTACGGTCCCAACAACTGGAGCACCATGGCCAAGGGCACCACACCCAGCTATTTCCGGATCCGCAATTGGCGCGTGGCCAAGGGCCGGCCTCTCACCAACGAGGACGTGCGCAGCGCGGCGCGGGTAGCGGTACTCGGTCAGACGGTAGTACAGAACCTGTTCGGCGCGGGGGTCAATCCAGTGGGCAAAACCATCCGTATCGCCCAATCGCCTTTTCTGGTAATCGGTGTGCTTACCCCCAAGGGTCAGAGTCTGGATGGACGCGATCAGGATGATACCTTGCTGGTACCGGTGACCACAGCGCAGCGCAAATTGTTTGGTGACCGCTTTCCAGGCACTGTGCGCTTCATGATGGCCCAGGGACGCGGTCCTGCACAGATGAAGCGCGCCCAACAGGAGATGACGGCATTGCTGCGCCAACGCCATCACATCGGTGGCGGACAGAACAATGATTTCTCCATTCGCAACCTCACCGCCCTGGCAAAGACCGCAGCGCGCGCGGCCAGTGCGCTGTCATTTACCCTAGGGGCGATCGCCTCCATCTCATTGCTGGTGGGAGGTATCGGCATCATGAACATCATGCTGGTGTCGGTGACCGAGCGCACCCGCGAGATTGGCATCCGCATGGCGATCGGTGCACGCCCGCGCGACGTGTTGCTGCAATTCCTGCTCGAGGCACTGAGCCTTTCGATTCTAGGCAGTGTCGTGGGCGTCCTGCTCGGCGTCGGTTTTGCCTGGCTGGTAACACGCTTCGTACCCATGACGGTGGTTGTCACGTTGTGGTCAATCGGCCTCGCCTTTTTCGTCGCGGCCGGCATCGGCATCTTTTTCGGTCTGTATCCTGCACGCAAGGCATCCCGGCTCAAACCCATCGATGCACTGCGCTACGAGTAGACCATCATCATCGGGCCACCAATGCGTTATTTGTTGTTGACTAACGCCCCGCGCCCTACCACCCACTTTGACTTCGGTTACAATGACCCCACTGGGGCAACGCCCCCCTATTTTCATCGACATCACCGATCTCCGCATACTACAAGACGGGGGGATGTAACAAAATTTACCGGGACCTGGCTTTGCGGGCATGACGAGGGAGGATGGACGAATGCGGGTGCTTGTTGTAGAGGATGATGTGCAGACGGCTGCGTTTATTACGAAGGGATTAAAACAGGAGGGCTTCGCTGTAGGCCATGCCGCAAACGGCGAGGAGGGACTGCAGTTGGCAACGAGTGAACCCTATGATGTCGCCGTGGTGGATATCATGTTGCCAAGACTGGACGGACTGAGCCTGATTGAGAATCTGCGCCGCAAAAGGATCTTGATCCCCGTTATCGTGCTGAGCGCCAAGAATTCCGTCAGCGACCGCGTCAAGGGGCTTCATGCAGGCGGCGACGATTACCTCGTCAAACCGTTCGCCTTCTCAGAACTGATCGCGAGGATACAGGCGCTGATTCGCCGGGCGACCTCCATAGCGGAGGCCAGCACTCTCACCGTCAGCGATCTCAGGATGGACCTGATCAAAAAAAATGTCTTTCGAGCTGGCAGGCAAATAGAGCTGCAACCCAAGGAGCTCGCACTGCTTGAATACCTGATGCGCAACCAGGGAAGAGTGGTCTCCAAGACGATGATTATGGAACATGTATGGGATTATAACTTCGACCCTCAGACCAATGTCGTCGAGGCGCGGATTTGCCGCCTGCGAGACAAGATAGACCGCGCATTCAACGCCAAGCTTATTCACACCATAAGGGGCGTGGGCTATGTTCTTGAAGAAAAACCCTAGGCTGTTCCGCTCGGTAACGTTTCGCCTGACCTTCTTGTATGCCGCCCTGTTCGGTGCATTGTCGATCGCCCTTTTTGCAGTCGTCTATATTTCATTGGCTTCCAATCTCGAAAAACAAATGGACAATGGCCTGTCGGGCAAGGCCAGGGAGTTCGAGTTGCTTTACGCCAGCCGCGGCATCAAGGCACTTCGCCCCGAGTTTCAACGAGAAACCGAGGCGCGGGGTACCCGGCGCGAGTTTATCCGGTTTTTATCCACGTCAGGCAAGGTCCTCGCCGCATCTAATATGCGGGCATGGCGCGGGCTGAGGAGACTGCATCTGCGCACCCAGGCGCCAAGCAAGGGGGCAGTGAGTATCTCCACGATATCGGTACCTGGCCACAGACACCGGGTGCGGCTCATCCGCAGGCGAACCGGCGATGGTCACATTATACAAATGGGTGTCACGCTCATGGAGAGCGAGGGCGTGATGGAAAAGTATCGGGAAACCTTCGGCACCACCCTGGTGGTGCTGCTCCTCAGCGGTGGTTTGGTGGGATGGCTTATAGCCAGACGGGCCATGTCAGGGGTGGAAAGGGTAACCCAGGCGGCATCCCGGATTGGCAAGGGCGACCTTACCCAACGGGTTGCACCCGGCAACGAAGGCCAGGAGATCGATGCCCTGGCAAGGGCCTTCAACGCCATGCTGGAGCGCATTCAGGCACTGGTGAATGAACTGCGAGAGGTCACCGACAATGTGGCCCATGATCTGCGCAGCCCCATTACCCGCATTCGGGGCATTGCCGAAATCACCTTGACCGGCGAACAGGATGCCGAGGCATACCGGGAGATGGCAGCGACCGTTGTTGAGGAAAGCGACCGACTTGTCGGGATGATAAATACGATGCTGGACATCGCCAGGACGGACTCGGGCGTGGCAGAAATGTCCATGAAACGCCTGGATATGCGCGACATAATTGATGAGGCCAAAGAATTATTCCAGCCCGTAGGCGACGATCGCGACGTGCATATCGAGCTGCATCTTCCCCCTGAGCCGCTTTTCGTCATGGGTGATAAGGCCATGCTCCAAAGGATGGTGGCAAACCTCCTGGATAACGCCATTAAATACACCCCCTCCAATGGCAATGTCGCTATTTCTGCGCGCGCGAATACGCTTGGCGTCAGAATTGAAATTACCGATACCGGTTTTGGTATCGACGAAAAAGAACTCTCCCACATCTTCGCCCGTTTCCACCGCGGTGATAAAAGCCGTTCGACGCCCGGCAGTGGCCTAGGCTTGAGCCTTGCCCTCGCCATCGCCCGCGCTCACGGCGGCGACATCCGCGCCACGAGTACGCCTGGAAAGGGCAGTGCGTTTAATATCTCTATCCCACTCACCAGCCCGCATGTCGCAACGCAGTAAACCTGTGGCTGCCCCCTCATAGCGCAACAGTCTCCTAGATTACCAAAAAGCAATGTAAGGATAAGCCTCCCGTCATCCTGGTTTTATATACTCGCCAAACGACGGGTGACGGCCGAGGACAAGCATTGATAGCACACAAAGACACACACAATCGGGTCATGCGCATGCGCCCTGGCTGGCTTGGCGTAGTGGGAGGGGCACTCCTGGGATTGTCTGTGGCCAGCTACGGGGCTACACCCACACCGCCCGGCGCTCTGAGTTTCACCCGGGCGCTGGCGCTGGCGCTGGCCCACCAACCGGGGCTGGCCGCCCGGCGCGACGAGGCGAGCGCAGCATTACGTCTGGCACAGGCCAGCAAGGCCGTATTCTTTCCTCATCTGGGGCTGCATGCAGGCGTGATGGTGAGCGGTATGAAGAACGACATTCCTGATTTTACGACCGCCAACGGGCGGCGGGAAATCACCGCACAAGTAGTACTGGACCAGGCGCTTTTCGATCCCCGGGCAACGGCCGCCATTGCGGCGGCACAGGCCGGGGCCGAATTCGCCCATTACCGGGTGTTGCACGATCGCTTTGCCGTGGCCGCTATGGTGGCCAGAACCTACTACACACTGCAGCGCCAACACGCGGCAATCGCCATCTGGAAGCTGGCCACGACGCAGAGTCGGGCAGATCTGGACGCCGCGCGACAGGGGCTGCGGGCCGGGGTCCGCACCCGCTTGGATCTGTTACGCCTCCAAACCGCCTTGCGCCAGGCACGGCAGGAATTGACCCAGGTCCGGCTGCAACACTCGACCTCTGCACGCCTCCTGATGCTGATGACCGGACTGTCTACCTTGCCAGCGTTGGCCACCCCGCTACCGATCCGCACCACCTTTACGCTGCCCTCGTTGACACGCATCCAGAGGGCGGCATTACACAGACAACCCGCGCTGGCCATGGCCCGGAGCCAGCGGCGGCGCGCCGCCGCCTTGCTGGCCGGCGCACGCGCGGCGCGCTGGCCTCGCGCGCAACTGCAAGCGGCCTATGGCTGGGATACCCTCAACGCGCCAGGCGCCATCCCGGCCGGATGGAGCGCGGGCGTCAGCGTATCCATGCCCCTGTTCAACGCCGGCGAGCTGCGCGACCGGGCAGGTGCCGCCCGGCTGAGGCTAAGCGCGGCCAGGGCACACGCGCTGCAAATCCGTCTCGATCTGCGGGCGTCCATCAATACGGTTTGGGGGAATGCCAGAGCGGCGCTCGATGCCTATCGGACCAGCAGGGGGCTTGCACAGACAAAGCAGCAGATTTGGCAAATCAGCCGAGAAGGGTATCGCGCCGGGCGCCTCTCCAGCCTGGATCTACTTCTGGCGCAACGGGACTGGGTCCACGGTCAACAGGCGGAACTGGCGAACGCGGCACGTTTGCGTCTCGCACTGGTCCGATTGCGACTCCTAACGGGACAACTGCCCACGGACAATACACAATGAAGGCCTTTATCTTTGCCTGTCTCTTTTTCCTGGCACTACCGGTCAATGCGGCTGGCGGATTGGCGACAGTGGAAACGCGCACTCTGGCAAGCCCATTGACCGCCTACGCGCACGTCGAGGCAATCCATACCCTCACGCTCCATGCCATGGTAGCTGGCACGGTCACGGGGCTTCGAGTAGTACCGGGCATGGCGGTGCACAAGGGGCAGGTGCTCGTCAAACTGGCCGGAGCGGAATATACGGCAGCGTTCCAGAGTGCGCGCTCTAAGCGGATGCGCGCCCAAACGGCCTTCAAACTGGCACAAAAAACCGCCCTTGGCGTGGCGCGCACCTATCCCGATCTGAGTACGCACCAGCAGCTGGATCAGGCGCACGCTGCTGTGGCCGATGCCCGCGCCCACCTGCAAGCCACCCGTGCCCAGCTCGACTACCTGCGCGCGGGACACCAGGTAAGAGCGCCCACCGAGGCCTCCGTGCTGGCGATATTCGTGAACAACGGCGAACGGGTCGCAACCGGCGCTCCACTGGTGCGCATGCTGCCGCGCCACGCACTGTGGTTGCGGGCAGTATTTTACGGGAAAGACATCGGGCGCCTGCACCCCGGCATGCACGGCGTGTTTCAACCCGCTGCGGGTGGTAAACCGATTCCCATAAGGGTGCGCAGCGTGATCGACCCGTTGCGCCCGGATGGTGGGCGGGGCATCGCCTGTGTTCCGACGAAGAACGCGCCAGCCTGGTACAGCGGCGAGGCGGGCACGTTGCACCTGGATGGCCCCAAACGCACGTGGACGACGGTGCCAACACGCGCCTTGATTCTGGATGAAGGACGCTGGTGGGTCCTGATACACACCACCATGGGCACGCATCGACAAGTCGTGCAGCCAGGTCCGACCATCGGCCCTGTCACCTTGATCGCGAAGGGCCTCAAGGCAGGCCAGCAGGTGATCGTAACCGACGCGTACCTGCGTTTTCACCGTGAGTTCGCTCACCACTATCAGCCACCGGATTAACGTGATGCGCGAACCAGGCATCGCCAGGATTCTTTCCCGGCCCGTAGTGTGGCTGCTGATTTACGGCGCCCTGCTCACCTATGGTGTTTATGCGCTGATGCGCATTCCGGTGGAGATCCTGCCACGCTTCAATTACCCGCAGATCAGCATCGTGGCCCATTATCCTGGGGCAACACCCGAGGAAATGGAAAACCTGATTGCCCGACCGATTGAAGGACGGATTCTGGGAACCCGAAATCTGCTCAGCCTGCATACGGTGATAGGGCAAGGCGGCGTCCAGATCACCGCACGCTTTCGCAACACCAGCAGCGCGCAACAAGACCTCCAGATTATCTACAGCGCCATCGCACGCGCGCGCAACCAACTTCCCCCAGAGGTTCAGCCCTACGCGGAAATCATGGGCAGCGCCATTAACGAGGTGGCGGACTATGCCGTCACCATTCCGCCCGGGATCGCACCGATGCGGGTACAAAAGGTCATTAAGACGCGTATCCTGCCCGCGCTGCGGGCGCTACCCGGTGTGCAACGGGTAGACGTCTTCGGTAGTGGTAACGAGTCTCTGTGGGTGCAACCGAATACGCAGGCACTGCACCACTACGGCGTGTCACTGGCAACCATCGCCAACGTGCTGCGCCAACAAGTCGTACTGGGGCCCGCAGGCCATCTGGTTTTGGGTCACCAGGACGTGTTGCTGGAAGCGCGCTATCTACCGCAGCAGGTGGATACATTGCGCGGGATATTGATTCCGACTGCGGGCGGACACGTACCTCTCGGCGAGCTTGCACGCATCGTGCGGGCACCACTGCCCATCCATTACGCCGTCGCCCTGGATGGACGGCCCACCATCGCACTCCTGGTGTTCAAGCAACCCGGCGCCTCCACCATCCCGGTGACTCAGGCCGTAAGCCAAACCCTTCATCAGTTGGCCAACCAGTTGCCGCCAGGAGCGAAATGGGTGCGCATTTACAACCAGGGGCATCTCGTCGGACTCATCGGCAGCGACCTTGGGCGCAATCTGATCGTCGGCGGCCTGCTGGCAGTGATTATGTTATTCCTGATTATGGGCGTGCATCGCGGTGTGTGGGTTCTCGCGTTGAGTGTGCCCATGGCCTTGCTCATGGGCATAGCGGGCCTTTACTCCACTGGCCAATCCCTCAATCTCCTGACGCTCGGTGCCCTATCCGTCGCAGTGGGGCTACTGGCCGACGACGGCATTATCGTTCTCGAAAGCATCTACCATCGATGGGAACAAGGCGACACCGGTAGCCAGGGCGTTTGGGCCGGAGTCAAGGACATCGCCGCACCGGACATCACCGGGACCCTGACCACGGTATCGGTGTATGTGCCGCTGCTCCTGGTGGGTGGGCTGGCGGGCCTGTTCTTCCTGCCCTTCGCGCTCGCCATGAGTCTTTCACTCCTGGCCTCACTGGCCATTTCGCTCAGTGTCATCCCGCTCCTCCTCGCCCGTATGTCGTCCTCCGCCCGTCATCAGCCGGCACCCGGTGCGCGTTTCGTTACCTGGCTCCAACACCGCAACGAACGGGTACTCAATGTCACCCTGCACCACCCGCGGGCCGCGCTGGCGACAAGTGCATTGCTGTTGGCACTGAGCATCGCCGTGTTGTCCCTGGTGCCGGTAAATTTTCTGCCGCTACCCAACGAAGGGGCGCTACTGGACGGTTTCACCTTGTCGCCCGGCACCTCACTGGCACAAACGCGCAAGACTGTCGCCCGCATTACCGCGAAGATCAGATCGGACCCCGCCGTGGCTCATACCTTTGCCCGCATCGGCTCGGCACAGGACACCGCGTATACCGAGCACAGTTTTGCGGGAGAAATCCAGGTGGTCCTGAAACCAGGCGTCGCCGTACAAAACCTGGACCGTCTTTCCAAACATCTCCTCCGCATGGCCACCCTGGAGGGGGTGCAGCAGAGTTATGACACCCCGACCATCGAGCGACTGGGTGAGAGTCTCTCCGGCCTGCCCCAACCATTCGTGATCACCGTATTCGGCAACCGTCTCGATACCCTGCGCAAGATCTCCGAACAAATGGTCAGTCGGCTGCGCCATGTCCCCGCCTTGGCCGACATCTTCAACAACGATGCCTACCCGGTCACCCAGTTGCGTATCCAACCACGCGCACCGGCCATGGCACTCTACGGCATTACCCCTAAAGCCCTCTATGCTCAAATCAAACCCGCGCTGGACGGCGTTGTTCTGGCACGGATTCCGCAGGGAAATTATCATCTGGCACTTTACCTGCGACTGGCGCATGCGCCCAATTTGAGCCTGGAGCAGGTGCGCCGCTTACTGATCCGCACCACCCAGGGATGGAGCCCACTGGGGCAACTGGCACAGGTACGTCTGGTGACCGGCCCAAACCAGATCCGCCATATCGAGGGGGGGCGTGCGCTGGATATTCTCGCCACCCCTCAAGGCCCCTTGGGCAGCACGATTGCCGCAGCCAAGGCTGCGCTCCATGGCCTGCACCTGCCACCAGGGTACCGTTTTGTGTTCGGCGGTCTTTACCCTCGCCTGGAACACGCAGCCATCACCCTGGGTATCGCCACCCTTGGTGCGCTATTGCTGTTGTTGGGCATCCTGGTATTGCAATTCGACGGCCTGCTGATCCCAGGCATCCTGATCCTGGAAATTCCTCTGGCCTTCACCGGCGGTGCGCTGGCGCTGGGCGTGAGTGGGGTTGGGCTCAATGCCACCGGGCTGGTGGGATTCCTCACCATTATCGGCATCAGTCTGAATCACGGCATCGTCCTCCTGCACCGGGCACGCCTGCACGAGAAAGAAGGCATGGCCCCCGAGGCGGCAATACGCGAGGCCGTACAGGTCCGCTTCCGGCCCATCCTGCTTACTACCCTGACCGCCGTGCTTGGCATGCTGCCCACCGCCCTCGGTTGGGGCCTGGGCGCTGCACCGGAACAAGGGTTGGCGGTTGTCGTTCTCGGCGGCATCGTCTGGAGTTCGATGCTGAGTACCAACCTGATTCCCGCGATGTACCTGCACTGGCAGCGGACACCACCACCCTCAGCCGATGACACAGCATAGTGTCAGTCTTGCATTAACACATTAGCGAATGCCGGGCTTGTCCAATGTGTCGATGCAAGACCTAATAACCCCATTTATCTTTACTTATAACCATCTAACTTATAGATATTTTCAATAACTCTTACTGACGTACGGTATGCCGTGTGTCATGCTCTGTCATGTTGGAGATGACATGACAAATGGCTGTTCCCTTTCGTACACCCAATTTTTCTTTCTTAAAAACAACGAATTTATATTTGGTATGATATTTGCAAACATCCTAACGGTGTTCCGTTCCGCGATAACTTAAGGTCCTCAAGGTAGCAGGAAAGAACGCACTTATCGATGTACGGTGCGCATAACCAAAGTCAATCGGTTGGATACCCTCATTCGGGGCCACTGTGTCCAGCAATAGCAACGGTTACTCGGCGAACTTCGCTGGATGGTCCGTCACCGCCAACATTTTAAAGATAACGAGAAGGGGGAAACCCGTTAGATCGGGGTTTTTCCATTGTGATAGTTCCCGCGAACCAGAGTCAGTCAATTGAGTGAACTTGAAAAACTCAGGATTACACCCATTCCCTTCCTGCAGACCTTCGTCACGCAGAGCGTGCAAATCGCCACACACCTCAGCGGCGTGTCCGCCAGTGGCAAGGGGGCGTATATCGAACACCTCGGACTCGCAGCCAGCAGTTGTCTGGAGGAAATCTACCGACACCAGATGGAGATCTTCAGCCCCATCGACCGGGATCTGTATGCGGAAATGATTGTCCGGATCAAGAACCAGATCGGCGGTAATTTCTCACGTGCTACCAGCGATGCCGGTGTAGTACGGGTAATCAATACCCGCTGCCCCTTTGGTGACGCGGTGAAGGAAGCGCCGGAACTGTGCGGGATAACCTCAAGCGTGTTCGGGGGCATCGCCGCGCGCAACTTCGGCTATGCGAAGGTCGAACTGTGCAAGCGCATCGCCAACCATGATCGCATCTGCGAGGTATGCGTCTATACGGACGAGGAACAAGCGATAGATCGACCCGGAGATGAGTATCGCAGCAAAGGAGACGTGATCACATCGAAATCGGCAACAACGGATATCGTGGTGCGAGTCGAGAAGCATATGCGCAAGGCTTGGTGCCGCGCGGCACGCAAGGAACGCCCGCCGTTCAGCGCGCAGCACCTGATTGTGGTCGCCTCCAACGCCATGCGCGAGATCCTGCAACGGATCGAAATCGTAGCA
Organism: uncultured Chromatiales bacterium; assembly: GCA_964561765.1. Lineage (GTDB taxonomy): Bacteria > Pseudomonadota > Gammaproteobacteria > DATFLL01 > DATFLL01 > CAZLQI01. Next base: position 1,051 of record CAZLQI010000001.1, on the reverse strand, counting down.
CCGACACCCGCGACCGTACTGGTAACCGGCGAGACTGGAGTGGGAAAAGAGGTGGTAGCCCGTGCCGTGCATGCGCTCAGCGACCGCTGGGATCGACCGTTCGTGGTGGTTAATTGCGGTGCGATTCCAGAGAACCTGATCGAGAGCATGCTCTTCGGCCATGATCGTGGCGCTTTCACCGGTGCCTACGAGGCGCATCATGGAGTCTTCGAACGCGCCGATCGCGGAACCCTGTTTCTGGATGAGATCGATTCGCTCCCGGCGCTTGCCCAGCCGCGCTTGCTGCGAGTCCTCCAGGACGGCGAGTTCGAACGAGTGGGTGGGCAGCAAATGCTCAAGGCCGACGTGCGCATCATCGCCGCCTGCAATCACGATATCGAGAAACTCACTGCAACCGGAGGCTTCCGGCGAGATCTATTCTACCGACTGAATGTTGTGCCGATCCATATCCCACCGCTGCGTGTGCAAAAGGAAGCGCTTCCTGCACTGGTGCAGCATTTTCTTGAACTGCTATCGGAAAAGTACGGTGGGCGCAGGAAGATGTTGAGCGAACGAGCTTGGGGACAGGTGATCGGCCATTCTTGGCCTGGGAACGTACGGGAGCTGGAGAACGTCCTCGAACGCACGTTCCTGTTCGCACAGGGCGCAGTGATCGATGACATCGGTGTGGACGGTGCGGTGTCCGACGACCCGGGAGAGGCACGGCGTGGACTCAGACAGTTAAAGCGTTCCGCAGCACTGGAATTGGAAGAGCAGTTGCTCCACGATGCTCTGCGATCTCTTTCCGGTAATGTCAGTGCTGTGGCCCGGCTGATGAAAATTACGCCGCGTGCGGTCCATCAGAAGCTCAATATTCATGGAATCGATCCCGCACTTTACCGAACGCACCACATGCAGCATACAACACATCGAAAATAATCCCTGCCCTCTGCCTCGATAATACGCCGCATGCCCTGCTCACACGGTTTATCAGGATAGGCGCGTGGGGAATGGTCACGGAACGTGTCAACCTCATATAGACAGTTACTTTTTAGATAATATCGATTGGCCT